>NZ_JAQTOD010000002.1 GCF_028713515.1 Sulfurimonas sp.
CTTATTCCTCGCCAATAGCTGATTTCAACAGCATTGATTTAACGTAATAGCTTTTATCGCTAACGTAGCGTTCACCGGCATTCAACCCTTTAATGGCGATATATTGGTCGTCTTTAGCAATGATTTCCACCACTCTCGCTTCATAGGGGGCTTTTTCTTCCTCATGCTCATCGTTCTTTTCTTTTTTTACGTGCACTTTAGTAACAGTCGGGATAAAGACAACCCATTCGTTTTGAAAAAAGGTAAGCGCCGATTTTTTCACCGCGAGGTAGTTTTTATCTTTTTGGGTATAGATGGTCGCTCCGACATACTGATTCAAATACAAAGATGAAGATTTATCGAGCGAAGCCAATGCACTGATTCGCTGAGTTGCTTCATCAATACTCGGCAATACACGATTGATTTGTCCATATATCACAGAGGGTGTATTACTTTTCACCAAAACCTTTTGTCCCTTTTGCACCTGAGCCGAATATTTGAGAGGGACAAAACATTGCAGATAAAACGCATCGGCGTTAATAATGATTGCCATCACTTTTTCGTCTTTGATAAACGCACCCACCGGTTCAAGAATCTCACCGATCCGTCCTGATGCAGAGGCATAGACATAATGGGAATTACCGCTGTTTGTCAGTGATGATGGATTAACGTTAGAACCTTTGATCTGGACTTCGATCCCTTTGATCTGAGAAAGCAGTGCATCCCGCTCGATTTGTTTGGTCGTCATCTCCTGCCGCGAGAGCATCCCCCGTTCATACAACGCTTTATCGGACTGAAAATTTTTATCGAAATGAGCGTATTGGGTTTTTAACGACTGATAATCGATGGAAAGTTTGGAGAGGGCAACCGAACGCAACCGTGCGATTTTATCCCCCTTTTTAACCGTATCACCGGCACGGACGTAATATTCTTCGATGTACCCTTCCAGCGACGTTGTAATAGCATGTTGGTCATTCTTTTGCTGAATCACTTTGGCGTTTACGTCAATCGTGGCACCAAATGGTCGTGATTGCACCGTTTCAGTCGGTATCTGTACGGCACCGAAAAGTACTGCTGAAAATAGTAGTACACTCGTTAAAATTTTACTCATTATAAGCCCCTTGTAGGTAGTTGTATTCGATAGTGGAACGATTAATTTGTGATTGGAGAGAAATGATCTCTTCTTGGGTCGCAATACGGCGATTTTTGATCTCATAGAGTTCTAAAAGATTAACATTAGCAATCGCATAGGCATCCTGATACATCCCCAAGAGTTCTTGCGCATTTTTAAGATTTTCTTTGCGTTGTTGCAAAAGTGTTTCCAGAGAGGTGATCTCTTTAAGCAAACTTTTTTTTCGAAGCCCAAGACGATCATTTTGCGCTTTGAAAAACAGTACGTTTTGGCGTATTTGAAGTTCTTGAATCGATTTTTCTTCGCGCTTCGTGTTGAAAATCGGCAAAGGGATCGAAACTCCTGCACGGTAAATATTTTGATCGGGCTCTTTTTCATATTCTGTGAATACGCCAACCGATTCGATGATACGGGTTTCGAGTTTTGCCTGCGAGGCTTTGAGGTCATTTTCCGATGTCAATAACGCTAAATCAGGATTTGATTTCTCATCCCCAAAACGAATGAAATTAGTATCCGCGTCAATTGCAATTTCTTCACTAAATCCAGCGTATTCACGTAATGCGTCATAGCTTTTTACTGCTTCTTTTTGGGATTCAGCGCGGTTGGATAGGGCATCGGAATACGCAACATCGGCTTGGAGCATTAGTGCTTTGGATAAAGAACCTTTGGCATAACGCTCTTTAGAGACGTTATTGATGCTTTGAGCGATTTTCAACTCTTCGTTGGCAAGATTCAATAGTTTTTGAGCTTGTGCATAATCGACATACAAAAGTGAAAGCTCTTTGATAAAACGGGATCGTTCAACCGCAACATTGGCTTTAGCATTGGTTGATAACGATCTGGCTATGCGTTCTTTGTCTTCACCTACGCCCCATACGCGAACCGGTTGATTGAGTCCCAACCGATAGCCATTATCGGACTTAAATCGGGATCTTTCCACTTCGAGGGTAGGATTCTCATAACGGGTCAGTTTGCTTCCTTCAAGTATGGCTTGATCAGTCCTTAATGATGAAGCATTCAAATAGGGACTTTTTTCGATAGCCTGTTCTAAAAAAAGATCAAAACTCTCTGCCATAACTGCCGCTGAATACAACGACAAAGAAAGAATAATCTTAATCATTTTTTTTCTTTTTTCAGGAAGGCACCGTCGAGCGCATTGACTTCCAAACGATAATTCGCAGTGTATACATCGTAGTAGAGGATTTCGCCTCTGTGGGTTAATTTTTTACTGGTAATTTCTTCTCCGGTCTCTTTTTGAACCAACTGCTCCAACTGTTTTTCATCGACTTTATGAATTCGGTGCATTTCCTGTTTGGCTTGAAGCTGTGCGGAAGGGCGAGAGTTAGAGGTGTGAATCGACATATGTTCCCGTGCAGTCATTTCCGCTGATTGAGCGTGTAATGCAAAAATTAATGTGCAAAGTGCGAATAATATTTTCATGACTAATCCTTTAATACTGTTAATAATTTGCCTAAAAGGCTGTTTTAATGATTATTGTTTTTTGAAAAATAGGAAAATTAAACGGCTATTGGAGGACGAAAATTAGAAGGGGGATTATGGCTGATATAATACTCAGAGTTATAAATCGGTGCAAACGTATGGCTCTCAAATTCGACAAGTTGTGTCTGAGCAGGGAGAATAAAGCTGATATGAAACATATATCGAATATCGCATAAATCCCCACAATGCGTAGGTTGAGAAAATTCTTGAACATATTGTTGGATGCTACAATGATCTTTCTCATTGCTCTCAATAACAAAATCATTCACAATTGAGAAGCTAAAGGAGAGCAACAGCAGTATCGTCCAGAAATTACGTTTTTTCATGATGGATGATTATATACTATTCCCAGCTGTTTATCAATGCCTGAAGTTTGCTAAAAAGTCCTGTCATATGGCTTTTTATCGTTTCCTCAAGATTGAAATTATGCACTATATCTTCCATACCTATGGTGCTTATGACCGTTTGACCGTTATCGTCATAAATTGAGATGCGACAGGGGAGAAAAATAGATACTTCCGGATGCAAACCAAGAATCGCTTGTGCACCGCTTGGATTGCATAGCTCGAATACGGTAATATCCCTCTCAATCGGAAACCCTTTTTCCTGTAGAAGATCTTTAAAATTGTACTCTTTGAGCACACCAAAGCCATACTCTTTTGCTTTTGATGTCATTTGCTCTTTAATCGCACTAATCGAATGCTTTGTCTCGTGCTTATAAATCATTATTCACTCCTCTTTTTATTCCTGACTACGTTATAATTATATAATTAGAAAGTTATATAACTGAATTGTTATATAAATATACTTAGAAGAAGGTTAGATGGAAAGATTGATTCAATTAGCAAAAATCTTCAGTGATATCAATCGTCTTAAAATTTTGATATTGGTTTTAAGAGATAGCGAAGCCTGTGTCTGTGAAATTTGCGATACATTAGAACTGTCACAGCCGCTTGTTTCACGACATTTGAAACAAATGAGGGAAGCCGATATTCTTGAATCACGCCAATCCGGTACGTGGGTTATTTACTCTTTAACGGCGAACCCTGACTCTGCTTTAACGTGTTGGATCGAAGAGGCGCGTAAGCAGGTTCCCTCGCTCCCCAAACTAATTGCTTGTACTACAAAATAATTTTTTTATTATCATCCGTAATTAGCTTCGTATTGTCAATTACTACTTCAATTTAAGAATTCTAATCGCACCACTTAAAACAACAAAACCAATAATTATTCCTATAATCCAGTCAGGTAGAGGACTATTAAAATACATCACTAGAAATCCAGCTACAATAACACCTAAATTAGCTATTACGTCATTAGCTGAAAAGATATAACTAGCTTTCATATGAGCACCTTCCTCTTTTTCTTTTCTGATAATAAACAGACTATATACATTTACAGCCAAAGCCAGTAGAGAAATGGCTATCATCGATTCTGCTTGAGGATAATAACTATAATAAACTTGATAACCAACACGTCCAAAAGCAGCTAAAGCTAATACGATTTCAACTAAACCAGCAAAGTGAGCTGCTTGCAATTTATGTTTCGCTGCTTTTCCAACAGCAAAAAGAGCTATTCCATACACAACAGCATCTGATAACATATCTAAGCCATCAGCCATCAGTCCGGCTGAGTTATCTAACCAACCAATGATTCCCTCGATAAAAAACATTAATCCATTTAAAATGAGTAAAATCCAAAGTATTTTTTTTTGATGAGCATCACTTGATTCCTCTTCATTATCAGAACTGCTTAATTCATTAGAAATTATTTCTGCTCCAAATTCAAGTGGTATCAATGTTTCCAGAACAATTTGAGGTTCTTCAGAATGGGTAATTATTACTTTTCTATCAGGAATATTAAAATTAAATCGTGAGATAGATAAAGAAGATAAAGCCAACCTAATCATTTGTTCTTCAGAAGGGCAATCCATTTTTGGAACAAAAAAAGTAGTTATATTTTTTGACATATTTTATATCTCACTTTGTGATATTTTTAATTTAATCATTAGAAATTAGGATCTATTTTAATATTGTCGTGCAAACTTAATTAAAAACATCATCACTGGTAGGCTGAAAAAAAATATTCAACCCTTCCTGCCTTAACTAGGCTATAATTATATAACTGTATTGTTATATATCTATCCTTAGAAAAATGTTATATGGAAAGATTGGTTCAATTAGTAAAAGTCTTCAGTGATATTAATCGGTTCAAAATACTAATTTTAGTTTTACGAGAGCAGGAGGTCTGTGTATGTGAGATTTGTGACACGTTAGAACTTTCACAGCCGTTTATTTCCCGTCATCTTAAGCAGATACGCGAAGTCGATATTCTTGAATCAACGCAAGAAGGAAAATGGGTAATTTATTCTTTAACTGAAAATCCTGATTCTACATTTAATATGTTGGATTGAAGAAGGACGTAAACAGATAGCTTTCTTGCCCCAACTGATTACGTGCAATAGCAAATAGGGTCTAAAATCTACAAAGAAATTCTTCCCTTATACTGTCAACTTTTTAAAATATAGAAAAACAAGTGTTTTCCGCACACTTACCCCTGCTCTGCATTTAAACACTAAAATTCGCAATAATCTATACGAAAAACTCTGTCGAATAATATTTGTATACGGAAACTCGAAAATTAGGATTTTCGTTCTACGCTGGAATGATTTATGGTACCAAATAGTAACTTTTCATTGAAAATTACAATACTTAATTTCTTTACAAAAGTTCACGAGTCAATCTCAAAAAATTTGCATATATCGACATCAAGAGCTATAGAGATTTGATAGAGTTGTTGGATGTTGAAGTGCTTACGTTTACCGATTTCGGCAAGCGATATGATCGTAGTGGTGCTATGTCCTATCTCGTGCGATAAGTCCAACTGTGTGAACCCTTTTTCTTCTCGGTACTTCTTAACATTTTGCCCGATTTTGAAATGCAGTTCTTCGATAGGGAGTGTTTTTCGAGACGACATACAAGTAACTTCCCACTGGACTTTAGATTGTTCTAAGTTTATAGCAGTTACTATCATCAATCAACTTCCTATAGGACTTACAATGAAAGTGTCATATATTTATTTCGCGGGTATTTTATTTCTTTTAACAGGGTGCGGACAAGACGTACAGAGTGTAGATTATTACAAAGCGCACCTGGACGAAGCGAAAGCGGTAAAAGAAGAGTGCAAAATCAAAAAAGATAACGGTACTTTAGAGGGAACACAACTCAGCCCCTCACCTGAATATCAAAACTGTATGAACGCTTCATCGGCTCTATTTCGTAGCGGTGGTTTAAAACCGATCAAGGGCGATGAAAAAGTCCTCAAAACATGGTAATTAAGGTTAAACAAAAGGTTCAATATAAATGAGAGCATGGTTAAAAGAAGTATCAGATATTAGACAAAGTGCCGAACTCTTAAAAGACGTACATTATATTACCGAAGATGGGGATATCACCCCTCCAAAATTTATCAATTTTGAATTTATTACAGAAAAACAAGCCAAAAAACGTGGTATTAACCCAAATGATATTGAAGTTAAGCGAGTAGAAAAATATGGCAAAATACTAATGACAGTTACAGCCTATATCCTATTAGAAAACAAAGAAACAATTGTTATTTTAGATGGTAGCGATCATACATAAATAGTGCTCAATTTTTTGAATAAGGATGACAAATGATCAACAAAGATATAGACGAAGAACCCACGCAATTAGGCGGTGGCGATCCCTTACTTTTGCGGATCGTCCTTACTCTTTTAATGCCTATTTTTTGGATTATCGATAAGTTCAAAAAGTAACCTCCCCGCTCCCCTTGCCTTTCCAAAAGAATACCCTTGTGGTATAATTTTGCAACAAGTACCTATTAAGGTGCGTAGTTGCAACTACGCACCTTACAGTACGGTTGTTTTTCAAGCACCACAAGGGTACTCAAAAAAGGAAAGAGCAGATGGCAAAATCAGCGACGTTTTCCGTTCTAAAAGCGAGCGCACATTCGAGTGCTCACAACTCTAGGGAAGATAATCCAGAGTATCTGATCGGCACCAAAGAGGGAGCAGAAAACAGCTACGATCTCCGTCACTCCGACAGCAATTTTCTTGAACTGGCTAAGGTCAAATATCAAGAGGTTACAGGTCAAAAAATGCAACAAAAGCAGATTGACGCACTTATCAAAGAGACCGTTTTATCTCTCGAAGATCATCACACCGAAGCCGACGTTCAAAAAGTGTTCGATACCCTGAACGAAAAATACGGCGGGCACTACATCACTGAATTGTCAATCCACAAAGATGAGGGACACTTCGAGGACAAAAACGGAGTGACGTATTACCCCACGAAAGACATACTCCAAAAAGAGGACGGTTGGTACATTGTTCCTCTTGCTCAATCCCTCGAAATGAAACCAAGCTATAAACCCAAAGAGCATGAATTTAGCGAGAAAGTGGACATCAACGATTTCAAGCCGATACACAACATCCACGCCCACGTCAAGTTTTCAATGTTTGACTTGGAAACGGGCAAAACGGGGCGAATGAAGCACAACGAATTAAACGACCGTATCAAGACAGCGGCACACGTGCTAAAGCTTGACTACAACCCCGAAAAAGGGAGCAAAAAACGTACACCAGTTGAACAGATCAAGACACAACACAAAGCGGTACGCAACGAGAAAATAAAAGCCCTCGCTAAGGAGATAAAATCGGAGCAATCGCTAGGCGAAAAATACGATAGCCTACCAATAGCGGAACGGTTGGAAATGCGCCAAGAGATGAGAGCGATCATCGGGAATGGCATTGAAACGGACACCCTCAACAAACGCCTCGAACTCTCCGAGAAAGAAAACAAGAGCCTCAAAGAGGAGATACAAGCTCTCAAGGAGGCGCAGAAAGAGGAACGGGCGCAACTCAAAGAGCAGGGAGCCACGAGAGCGGATTACGCAGTGATGGAAGCCAAATATAAAGAGCTTCAAGCACAGCTTAAAGAGGGAAACGCCCCGAAAATCGACACTATCAAGATTTTTGAGGAGATCGAGGAGATCACGAAACCGATAAGTCACCCATTAGGCGAAAAAGAGCTTATCAAAAAAGATGAGAACGGGAAAGAAATCGACCCTATCGACGAGATGCTAAAAGCCTCCTACACAGCCGTGGAGGAGAAAGGCTTGATCTACACGACCACGAAGCAAGTGTTCGATAAGGACGTGTTCATTCAAAAGGTCAGAGAGCGAGAAAATGAGCACCAAAAAATTCATAAAGAGAAAAACGGGCTTATCAAGGCATTAGAATACGGCAAGGAACGAATGAGAGAGGCTGTTAAAAGCATTTTTAACAAATTTACGGGGAAATCCATCTCCGAAGTGCAAAAAGAGCGTACAGAGATTTTAAACGCTCAAAAAGAGCGGGAGAAGTTAGAACGCCAAAAAGAAGATCGAGGAAAAGGATTTGAACGATGATATAATTTCTGATTGTAGGGATTTTATTCGTTCTCTTTACAATTTTTAATCCATCGTTTAGAGATACTATTGAGAGATTTTTCTAATTATCCAGTTATCTTTTTCATTACAGCAACATCAAACGCGCTATTTCTTTTTGAAATTTTAGGGATTAATGTCTTTAAACTTTCATGTATTTTTACTGAATTTGTAACCAAAAACTCTGCCTCTTCCGCACTTAAATCTTCTGCCCATGCTTGAAATGCCATCTTCTCAGATTCCTTAAATGCAGGCTTAGATAATAATGGATGAAGAAAATCCCCACTGATTAATTCTTGAATTTTATCGTGTGCATTATCGCTCTTTGTTAGATTGATTTTACCAAGCATTTCATCCAATAACATCAAAAATCTACCTTCTGTTACATTAAATAGAAGGCGTTTTATTCTCGTAGAAAAATTATTAGTCATTTTACTTTTACTAACTGCATACTTATTTAATAATTTTTGAATAATTTCTTCGATAATAAAAGTCTCAAGTAACACATTGAATCTTAACATGCCCTCCTCCGTAGTTGTTGCTATTTCAATTGCGGCAATAAGAGTTGGAAATTCAGAAAAACGAAAGAGCTCATGATCTTCTTTAGCAAGAAGCCAATCAACGGATATGTTATCACAAACAGATTTACCAATAATTGTCTCCACTGGTAATGAATTACGTGTGAGCCATGTATTCAAAGTCGAATAAGGCACATCCAAAATCTTTGCAAGTTCAACATTGCTTTTCGCATTAAGAGACATTCTAAGGCGTAGTAAAAATAGTTTTGTATCAATTTTCATAAGACATTCTTCTATTAAAGCTCTTCTAAGTATATATTGCTCATAATTGTAATTAATTAACTTACAATAATGAGCAATATTATCCGTGAATCAAAATGAATTATACCTCGTTTTGAGTAAATAGTGTAAATCAATAAAGTGGAGGGATTATCAGAAGTTGGCAGTAAAAAGAGTAGTTGAATCAAGCAGTGTTCGAGCACTCCTTGATTCCTAATTTGACCCCCGTTAAGCAAACAAGGAAATATCAAATATGGATATTATAGCAAAAATTCAACAGAGAGTTAAAGAGCACGAAGCGATCAAATCGCAGATAGCTAATCTCGAAGAACTCACACAAAACGAGTTTATAACCTTTGATGAAATCGAACAAATCCATCAAGAGATTTTAAAACTTCGGAGCCGTCTTCAATCTGAGAACATTGAAGGAAGCGAAAAAAAACTAGAAGGCGTACTTGATCAATTCGATCTTGATATTGGAAAAATTGAAGTGGCTGAAATTCAATACCTTCTTGATAGTGTTGTCGTCAAAGCAGATATTTTGATGATTGCGGCAAAACCTGGGCAAGGCAAAAGTCTTATGGCATCGGCTATATGCAATATGGCACTTTTGGATAAAACAGTTGATCAGGTCGTCTATATGGATGCTGACAATGGAAGCGCAACACTTAATGAACGTGGTATCCCACAGATCAAACAACGACACGGAAAAAAGTTCCGCTACATTCACGAATCAAACTCAACTAAAATCCAAATGTGGCAACTTATCAAGATGCTGAAAACAACGAACTTGCACGATACTTTAGTAGTCATAGACTCGATAAAAAATTTTATGGGCAAAGGCGACCGTGACAAGAATAAAGATGTCTCCGAAATTATGGATATTTGGAAGGGATTACGAAAACAAGGGGCTACCGTCATTTTCCTACATCATACCAATAAACCACAGCGTGATTTTCAAGAACTGCAATACGCGGGTTCAAGTGCCTTTGAAGAGGATACCAGCAATGCCGTTTTATTGAAATACAACGAATTTCGTAAAGCATTCATTTTTAAACCTCTCAAAAATCGTGTGGGCAAACTTGAAGAAATCGCCTTTCAGTATCAGGATCAAATACATACCCTCACAAAAGTTGATTTGGCGTGGGCAAAAGAGACCAATGAAGATGAAATGATGCGTATAGAGATCATTGATTTTATCGGTAATTTTGAAGGTAAACCCAACTACTCGGAGATCATGAAATATATCTCTGATATGGGATTCGCCAAGGATCGAATCAATCGAGTCATCCAAGAGGGGAAAGGTAAATACTGGATTGCAGAAATACTCAAAGAGCAAAACAATAAAAATGTTTTTGCTTTGATTTCCTCTAATAAACCATCAGATAACTCAGATAAGTCCGATAACCCCATAAATAGGGCTTTTCAAAATCAGACAACTGCATCCAATACATCAGATAACTCAGATATAGGAGAAAAATATGCTTGAAGATTACATAACAGACCATGAAGTCATGGTGAAATTTGGATTTTCCAAAGGAACACTTGCCAATTATCGTAGTGAAGGAAAACTACCTTACACAAAATTCGGACCTTCGATTGTCTATAAAGTATTGGACATTGTGGATTTTTTGGAGAGAAATCGGGTACATAAAAATACCGGCAAACGAGAGCAAAAATGTATCTAATAGCAAATACTATCAAGATAATCCAAAAATTGGCAGCACTACCATGAAACGTTTTCTTAAATATGAAGCAGCAGCCGAATTTCTCGATGTATCAGGTTCATATCTTAAAAAGAAAATTCACGACGGAACATTCCGTTTAAATGTCCATTATTTCAAACCTAACGGCTCAACAGGTATAATACGATTTGACGCTATTGAGTTGGAAAAGTGGATGCGAGGAAAGGATATCGCGCATGAAACTTTACAGCAGAGCGGGGACTCTGTATCTGACGTACTATCACGGGTTCGACCGAGTCCGAAAAAGTACGGGGCTACCTGATACAAAAGAAAACCGCAAGTTCATTGAAAACAAAATCATACCTGAGTTGAACTTTGAGCTCAAGTATGGTCAAAAAGAGATAGAAAAAGTCATCCCAAAGTTTGATCACTATGCGGATATTTATCTGAGTGAACAACAAAACCGTCTCAAAGAGCATACCTTTGGTAAATACACTCGAATACTAAAAAATGAGATTATCCCTTTTTTTGGCGGTCAACAGATTGACCAAATCAAGACAACCGATGTGCGAATATGGGTTAATAAGCAACTTGAAAAAGTGGTAACAAAAACCGTTGCCGAAAAGCTTACGATCATTCGTATGATCTTTCGCTATGCGTTTGAGGATGAGATTATCAACCGTAATCCAGTCGATGCGATCCGATTACCTGCACGGGTGAAGCCTGATATTGAACCGTTTACGGTGGAAGAAGTCGCACTCATGCTTAATGGGTCTGAGGATTGGTATCGAAACTATTTAGCGGTTGCGTTTTATACGGGGATGCGGATCGGTGAGATTCTGGCACTAAAATGGTCTGATATCGACATGAACAAACGAAAAATTCATGTTAGACGGTCAATATCGCAAGGATCGGAAACGACACCAAAGACTATCGGTTCAGTTCGTCAAATACCGATCTTTGACACCCTTTGGTCTTATCTTCAAGATCAATACCGATATACGGGATTGTCAGGTAGTTATCTATTTGTATCAAAAACGACGGGATCAGCGTTTAACGATGCGACCTCCCTACGCGATGCGCGTTGGATACCGATGCTCAAACGATTAGGGATACCCTATCGTCAGCAGAAGAATACACGGCACACGTTTGCCGTTCAAATGCTAAACAGCGGAACGATGAAGATCACCGATATATCTCGTCTTATGGGTCACACTTCGACACAGATGCTTTTGACACGATATGCAAAATTTATTAAGTCAGAAGAGATAAAAATCGAAGAAAAATTTGATTTGTTTGGGCTCAAAACGGGCACAAATGAAAAAGAAGTTATAGGGAAAGCCCATAAAATAGGCTAAAACCGTGGTACCAGTGGGCGGACTCGAACCGTCACGACTCGCGCCACCGGATTTTGAAATGTAAGTGTAGCTTTTTTTTCGATTAATTATTCTAACTGCAATATTGAATATGTATATTCTAAGATACTTAGAAAATTCTTGTTTGCAATTGTAGATCATAATATAGGCTTTACTTGCTCATTAAATGGGACATATGCAAATGCATATATAAATCATCAGGAAGCTCTTATCGTATTAGCCCAATGCAGAAGTCATGGTCGAGGGGATCCAAAACATTTTTATGAAATTCTAAATGACAACTTACCAACAGTGACTTTTACACAGATTGCTACGAAACAATATCAATCAATTACCCAACATGCTGTATCTGCCTTTGAAGATAGAATATATTTCAATCATTGGCGAATATAAAATATGTCTGATAAACAAAGAAAAAAAACAGAAGAATTACTAGGTTATCAAGTTGTCATATTTTGCGAAGATAGTGGTGTTATTCCTGTCTTTTATCCACATCCTACCGATAGAACATTAAATGTTGCTATTAATTTTAGACAAGACTATAGTAATCATGGAATAGAACAGGAATAATAAATTATAATATTATTTAGTCTCCGCTTCTTCTTTCATAATATCTCGTTTATATAATACTTTGACATTTTTTTGAAATAAGTTTTTTTCTATTTCATAATCTGGGTCATATGTTGCTAAGCGATGTGCTGCTAAGGCTACACTTGCTAATGCTATCGCTGGAAAAGCGATAATTGCTGTACCAGCAGCAGCTCCTACACCGGCAATAGCACCGGCAGTAGCAACTCCTCCAACGCCTGCAGCTCCAGCCACAGCCCCCCTATAACTTGTAAGCACTCTACATTTCAAATTTTGTTTTTCAATAGCGCCTTCTAACTTATTGACAACATGACTCATATCTTTAATTGCCACAATTTGAAATGACTTTTTTGATTTGATTAATGCATCAATTTTTTCAGTACTCAACTCGTCTGTTGTAAAATTTTCTATATCTGCTAAGTTCATTCATTTTTCCTTATAGAGGACGTATTATTTTGTTTTATTTAACTAACTATAGAAATATACTTATAGTAAGTTTAACCATAGGTATAATCAATGAAAGAATGCTCTCTTACAGAGAATGATATTAGTGCTGTTTACAAACAGATAGGATTAAATGTCAAAACTATAAGAAAGTCAAAAAAAATTTCTCAACTGTCTCTTTCATTAGCAATTGGTCATAAAGCAGTTGGAACTATATCAATGGCTGAACTATGCTTGAACGGCAAACACTTTAATATTGAACATCTCGTGAAAATTGCAAATGTTCTTGAAGTAGATATATGTGAATTTTTTAAAAACATTGATTTTAAAGAACAAACTTCCGAACAAGCTCAATCTCAAGACCAACGACAAAAGCGACCAATTAAGCGCTTTGGTGGATTAAAAGTTATTAAAAAAAAGAAGTGAATTTTTTTATATTATCAGTAAGTCTTTTGATGCATCAAAATTAAATCAGAATAATCGCTTTTATCTGCTTTTCTTAAAGCCTCGATATATTCATTCCTTTTTGGATTTTCCGACGCTAATAAGTCTTCCTGCCAGCGCACAGGCATCTTGCCATGCTGTCTGAGGTAAATATTAGCCAACATCCTGCTCCATCTGCCGTTGCCGTTTTGAAACGGATGTATCTGCACTGCTCTATGATGAATACGTGCTGCTGCTTCAAAGACATCATAAGTTTTATTTTTTTCCCAATACGCTATATCATCACAAAGCTTTTTTAATTCCATTGGCACCAAATACGCTTTTATTCCTATTGATAATTCTATTTTTCTTAACTGCCCTGCCCATTCCCAAACATCTCCAAACATCTCTTTATGCAGATCCATCATCCAGCCGTAGCTAAAAGAAGCTTCCCTCTTCGATGGCGGAGCAGATAGGTACTTTAACGTTGCGTTGGCAATGTTTTCGGCTTCTTTTTCATATATCTCTTTTAAAGTATATAACTTATTCTTGGAAAGCTTTAGCCCTGATACATCATCAAGCGGTGTAGCACCGTCAATAGGTTTTGTGGAATCAATCATTATGCGATCCAAAGCCTGTCTTGATATTGACCTGTCAAGAATTCTCTTTCAAATTTATGGATAATTCTGTCCAAAGCTTTTTTCTCTAAGCCCTGTTTTTCTAAAGCTGATGTACTTTGAACAAGTGAAGCCATAAAAGTAGCTTTCTCTTTTGCTCTATGCATTTTAAGTTCCTTTAGAGGTACCACTTCATTCCCTGCAAAGTCTAAACCTAGCAGGCTTGTAAGTTTTTCTATAGTACTCAACTTCACATCATCTCCTGCGAAGAATCTATTTGTAGTGCGGATGCCTATCCCACTTATTTTTGCCAAATTCTCAATTGTAATATTCAGTTCTTTTTTTCTTTTTTTTATTTTTTTAATCAAATCAATTCTAGTCATATTCGATCCTTTTTATAATTATGCCATAAATGGCATTAAAATATAAGATAACATGTCATAAATGGCATAGTAATTATATCTCTACTTTCAAATACATGCTAAAATAACAATTATTACTTGTAAATGGCTGTTGAATGCACCACTACAATTAAATTGTACAACTTTGTGTACAACAATTTCAAAAATGATAACAAAATCACTTATTTAAGTACAAGTTCTATTTCCCACAGCTCCACCATCAATTAATCTCAAAACACTAAGCAATACACCCGCTACTAAACACAAATCTTTTATATATTCACTTAGTATAAAGGCAAGTGGCCCTAAATATTCAAAAAGCACATTCCGCACATTGATAAAGAAAATAAATTAGGAATATTTATTGCTTTATGATTAGTAAAAAGTAGCCTTATGCACTATATTTTAACTCTTATTTTAATATCAAGTTTTTTATTTGCAAAATCGTCTGGTTTTCCTCTTGTTATAAAAGAACCTTACGGTAATGCTCTTTTTGATGTTACACAAGATTATGATAGAGAAATTAGTGCAGTTGGATTTATAAAACATTACAAAAAAAGCTCTTCAAACTCACAGAAAAGCTACTCCAACGCTTTTGACTACCTCTCGAGCATCCAACCTAGCTATGGCTCTCAGATGCATCTTATAAAAGTTGATGGGAACGCTAACATAACTCTTAGAAAAACAGTAAATCTGAATGAGTTCAACGAAGCTGTTTCTATACTTAAAACCCCTACAAATGGGTACTTTGCAGGAGGTCATTCACAAGACGGCTCACTTTTACTTTTAAAGCTTGACTCCGAGGGTAATATTGTCTTTAAAGAGAGTTTCGGAACAAGCCAATATGATAAAATGAGTAAGCTTGTAGCGCTTAGAGATGGTGGAGTGCTGGCAGTTTGCTCCTCTGCAACTTCCAAATCACCAAATGAAAATCCATTTGGAACTGGGCTTGGCTCCATTGATATATATTTAGTACGATTCTCTAGCGATGGTTCTAAAGTTTGGAGCAACAAGTATGGCGGTGGATATGATGACATTGGTATCGATGCCGCTGAGACAAACGATGGAACTATTGTTGTTTTAAGTCAAATCAAGCGCACAGGGTCTAGTAGTGCCAGCATCATGAGGATTTCTCAAAATGGGGATAAAATATGGATGCAGAGCTTTGGCGGCGAAAAGATGGTTACTCCATATAAAATATTAAAATTAAGAGAAAATAAATTTGTCATATCTCTCACTCAAAAAAATGAGATAAACAAAGAGCAAATCAGGCTTATAAAATTTGATATTGAAAAAAATATAGAGATTGACAAGGTGATTGATAGTGTCTATGATAGCGTGCTAATGGATATCAAAGAGTATTCTGATTCTAATATTATAGGTGTTGGCTATACTAGAGATAAAAGCGACACAGATGCGCTTGCTATGGCTTTTAATAGGGATTTTAGAGTGCTCCATCAAGAACATTATGGAAACTCAAATTACGACAAGTTTAATGCAGTCTCAATCCTTCATAACTCTCAAGCTATAGCCGTTGGCGTGCAAACTGACAACAGTTCCCAAGAGGGAAATATGTGGATGGTAAAACTTGGTAAAAATTTAAAAGCTCCTCAAAGTTCTGCATTGGTAGTCAAAAAAAGAGTAATTGTTAAAAAAGCTACCACTAAAAGAAAAATCAAGAAGAAGTGTAAGTGTTGCTAAATGCCTCTTTTGGAGGATTTAGGTTTTGTATTATTTAGGGGGATTAATTTTTTATTCATCACCAGAAGAGGCTACTAAATAAGAACGAACTTTATCTTGTTTTAGTTTTTTATATAGTTTAAATTTAGCTTGTCTCAACTCTTCATCACCACAAGAGAACTCCTCTTTCATCTTTAAATCATCAACTCCAGCGCTATCCATTGCAAAAAGTCTTAACTCTTTTTTTGTAAGTTTTGCTTTTAGTGCGCCATAGAGTTCTTTATCATCTTCTATAAGATTTAGACTATCAACTTTGCAGTATTTCACTAGCATCTCTCTAAAACTATTTTCGCTATTGTACTGCTTCCAGACACTGTTTTCTAACATTATATTTTCTCCAATATTTGTTTTAAATCTTTAGTTTCTACAACTATATTTGCCTCTTTCTTGAGAATCTCTCTTGCGCAAAAAGCAACCCTTGTCCCTGCATGTGCAAACATTGAGAGATCATTCGCACCATCTCCACACACCAAAGTTTCATCCTCTTTTATCCCTAGCATATTTTGAAGTCTAACCAGCATGTCACCTTTAGAGTAGTTAAACATCATATCCCCACCGACAAGACCTGTTAATTTTCCATTTTTATGGTGAAGCACATTTGAAAAATCTGCATCATAACCAAGTATATTTTTTGCATAACCAGTAGCAGTTCTAAAACCGCCGCTGAAACAGACGACTTTCATGCCTCGCTTTTTCAATTCAGCAATTGTCTCTTTTGCGCCATTCATATATGGAAGATTGTGAGAGATTTTTTCAACGATAGTGTAGTCAAGCCCTTTAAGCAACCCTACTCTTTGTTGAAGTGATTCAAAAAAATCAAGCTCTCCACTCATAGCAGCTTCAGTAATTTTACTAACCTCTTCACCAAGTCCGAGCTCGTTTGCAAAAAAATCTATTGTTTCACCATCCATAAGCGTAGAATCAAAATCAAATACAGCTAGTTTCAACATCTATGTCACTCTCTTTTGTTATAATGCCGCAATTATACCAGCGCTAACTAAAAAGATGATTTTTTTATTTATTATTGCGCTTAACAATACCACGACGCAGGATACTTTTTGTTTGACGAAATTATAAATAAATTAAAGACTGGCACATTCATTACCCTTGAGACAACTCCAGGTCACTCTCCTGTTTTTTCTTCTACAATAGACAAAATAGCCGAACTGGGTCTTGATAAGCTCGTAGATGGCTTTACGACAACCGATAATCCGTTAGCAAAACTAAAATACAACTCCCTCTTTGCAGCAAAGATGCTACAAGATAGATTTGGCAAACCAGCAATTGCAACAATGAGCATGAGAGACAGAAACAAGATTGCTCTTCAGTCTGATCTTCTGGGTGCAAACGAGGTGGATATTAGAGCCATTTTAGCCCTCACTGGGGATCCTGCTACAATTTCTGACCAACCAAATACAAAAGGTATTTTTGAGGGCGATAGCTCAATGCTTCTTGATATCATCTCGTGCTTTAATAGCGGGATTGACTATGCAGGCAAGCCTCTGGGTGCTAAACCAAAACAGCTCTACCCTTTTGCCGTTATAAACTCTTACGCAAAAAACCCAAAAACACTACAAAAAAAGATGCAAAAAAAGATAAAACATGGGGCAATTGGGATAATCACACAACCCGTTTATAATGCAGAGAATGCTAAATTACTTATAGAACTTATGGAAGCGGCAAACAGAGATTGTTGCAAAGAGAAGAAAAGCGCTGAACTTATCTTGGGAATTTTTCCTATAACAAAACTCAGAACTGCTCAATTTCTATCTTCCCATGTGCCAGGCATAAATGTTCCAAACAGTTGGCTAGAAGCGCTAAGAGTTGCTAATGAAATTGGAGCAGAAGAGGAGTATAGAGTTGGATTTGAACTCAGTAAAAAGCTTTTTAATGACATAAAAGAGATTCATCCAAAGATTCATCTAATGACTGCAAATCAGTTTCAGATAGCTAAAAACATATTGGTTTAAAGATTCAGTATCTCAAACCAATCTGCTCTAACCTTTAAAATTAGAGATAAATTCTATAAATTTATCTAATTCCAACGGCTTACTAAAATAGTATCCTTGTATATTATTACAGTTTAAAAACTTCAATGTATCAACATGTTCTTTAGTTTCAGAACCCTCGGCGATGACATCTTTCCCTAAAGATCTTGCCATTGCTATAATCGCAGCGACGATAGATCTGTCATCCTCATCTTTGTCAATATCCAAAACAAAACTACGATCTATTTTGATTGTTTTTGCCGGTAATTTTTTAAGATAACTCAGTGATGAATAACCAGTTCCAAAATCATCTATCGAGAGTTTAAAACCTCTATCATATAAGCTATTCAAAACTAACAGTGCTTTATCAATGTTATTCATAATATGAGTTTCTGTGATCTCTAGCTCAACATAGCTCTTGTCTATTCCTGCCCCATAGGCAATAGCGCAAATATCATCTACAAAAGATTCTTCCTCTAACTGTTTACTAGAAACATTAATTGATACTGTTAGCATATGACCATTCTCATGAAGCCTCTTTGTGTCACTAATAGCTTGTTTTGCAACCCATAGCCCAACTCCGTTTATCAAACCTGTATCTTCACAGATTTGGATGAATTTGTCTGGTCCCACAAGACCTTTTTTTGGGTGTCTCCAGCGTATTAGCGCTTCCATCCCATAGACAGAGTTTGTTTCTAGATTTATTTTTGGTTGATAGACTAGAAAAAACTCATTTTTCTCTATTGCACTTCGCAAATCATTTTCCAAATATACACGCTCTGTTATCTTAAGGTTCATGGCTTCCGCGTAGAACTTGTAACCATTTTTTCCTGTTTCTTTTACATGATACATAGCTGTGTCGGACGCTTTAATCAATATTTCGTATGTTTTTCCATCATCAGGATAAACGCTAATTCCCATACTTACACCTGAATATAGCTTATTTCCCTCAATTTCGACTGGAGCAGCAAACTGCTTGATAATTTTATCAGCAACTGTGGCAATATCTGTGATAGAGTCAATATCTTGTAAGAGAATCGTAAACTCATCACCACCTAAACGGGCAAATGTGTCTTGCTTTCGGATATGACTCTTTATCAAATTTGAGACTTCGATCAAAAACTTATCACCCACATGATGTCCAAGAGTATCATTTATATTTTTAAAGTTATCCATGTCTATAAAAAGCAGAGCCATTTTTTTGTTATTTCGTATTGACTCAGGCATTGCGCTGACTACATGCTCTTCAAACAGCACTCTATTTGGAAGTTTAGTAAGCGAATCATAGTATGCAAGGTTATGAATAAGATCTTGCTGCTGCTTTTTTTCACTTATGTCATTGTTTACGGATATATAATTTGTCAGTATCCCATCGTCATTATGCAAGGCGAGAATATTGAGCTCTGCTGTATATATTTCTCCATTTTTTTTGCGGTCAATAATCTCACCTTCCCACTCGCCTTTTTTATTGATATCCTCCCAGATATTTTTATAAAAAGAGCTATCATGCCAACCCGAACTTAGTGCATGTGGAGTTTTACCCTTAATATCCTCAAGCGTGTATCCAGTTATCTTAGTAAATGCACTATTTATCTTAATGATACGCTGTTTTTCATCAGTAATAAGAGCACCATCATTCATTTTTTCAAATACAGCAGAGGCCAGAGAGAGTTCTTTTTGTACAACTTTTTGTTTTGTTATATCATGTACTGTGCCGATTGATTTTATTGGTTTACCATCACTGCCGAACTCATGTTCGCATCTCTCTTCAACAAAACCTATCTCACCATTTTCTCGAACAATACGATGCTCAACATGATATCCGCACTTTGCCTCAAGAGAGTTCATATAGGTGTTGTCGACCAAAGGTATATCATCAGGATGAATATGTTTTAAAAAAGCATCATATGTTGCGCCGAACTCTTGTGGCTTTAACCCAAAAATACGATAAACCTCATCAGACCAAAACAGTTTGTTTGTTACTAAATCCAGCTCCCAATGGCCAATATTTGCAAGTTCCTGTGCCTTATTGAGTCCATCTTGAAGTTTTTTATATTTTAACTCTTCCTCTTTTTCTTTTGTGATATCCCAAAAAACGCCGAGTAGTGCAAAAACCTCACCATTAGAATAGAGTGGCGTTTTAACTGTTCTAATTATTCTTTTTTGTTCTCCAACAAAAATATCCTCCACTACATCAATTGCTTCTCTGTTGTTAAAAAGAGTTGTGTCATCTTTACGATATTTCTCTGCTATATGTTTTGGGAAAAAATCATAATCACTCTTGCCAACGATAGTTGATGGTGTTTCACAAACCAGGTCAGCATAAGTTGCATTGGCATATAGATATATTGAATTAAGATCTTTTACGAAAATATTTTGTTTAAGGGAGTCAAGAATTAGTTCGGCAGAAAACAATTTTTTGTTTAAATTCATCATAGGCTCTTTCAAATATTTCATTTTTATACTGTATTTTATCACATATTAATCACGATTTATTTAGCTTTTGCAAATAGTTTTACTTTATTATATTTTGATATAATCTCGCCACTTATTTACTGGGAATACAATGATTGATTTAAAATTATTACAAAAAGAGTTCGATAGTATTAGCGCAAAATTAATGCGCAAAGGTGTTAATGCAGAGCTTATTGAAAATTTAAAAACAAAAAATGAAGAACTTAGAGTTGCTAAGATAAATTTTGAAACTCTGCAAGCTTTACAAAACAGTATGAGTAAAGAGTTTGGCATCTACATAAGGGAGAAGAGAGATGTTAGTGAGCTGAAGGCTAAAGTTGATGCGAACAAAATCAACATAACAGAGGCGCTAGAGATTCAAAGATTCAAGCAAGAAGAGCTAGAAGCAGTTGCTATGTCTATCCCAAATATCCCTGATGACGAAGTTCCAGACGGCAAAGACGAGAGTGAAAATGTGGAGATAAAAAAAGTTTTATCGCCTAGAGAGTTTTCATTCTCTGCAAAAGAGCATTGGGAGTTAGCTGAGAAAAATGGATGGATAGATTTTGAGAGAGGTGTAAAACTAGCAACTAGCCGTTTTAGTGTCTCTTTTGGAATGGGTGCGAAACTTGAACGAGCACTTATAAACTTTATGTTAAATTTCAACTCAAAAAGAGGCTTTCAAGAAGTTAGCGTTCCAGTGATTGTAAACAGAGCTGCACTTGAGGGCACTGGACAACTTCCAAAGTTTGAAGATGACCTTTACAAGATAGAAAATCAAGAGCTGTTTTTGATCCCAACAGCCGAAGTTCCTGTTACAAATCTTTATCAAGATGAGATTCTAAACGAAGCTGAGCTTCCAATCAAAATGACAGCTTACACTCCATGCTTTAGAAAAGAAGCAGGCGCTGCTGGTCGTGATACAAGAGGAATGATTAGGCAACATCAATTTCACAAAGTTGAACTTGTCGCCATCACAAAGCCTGATGATAGTGATAAAGTTTTTGATGAAATGGTGAGCTGTGCTTCTGATCTGCTACTAGCACTAGAGCTTCCTCACCGCTTGGTAACACTCTGCTGCGGTGATCTAGGCTTTGGCGCGGCTAAAACTGTTGATATAGAAGTATGGCTCCCTGGACAAAACTGCTATAGAGAGATTAGTTCAATCTCAAACACTAGAGAGTTTCAAGCTAGACGAGCAAAAATAAGATTTAAAGAGATAGACAAAAACTCTTTTGTTCACACCTTAAATGGCTCATCTTTGGCAGTTGGCAGAACTTTGGTTGCAATTATGGAAAACTGTCAAAACGAAGATGGAAGCATAACTATTCCTAAGGCTCTTGAGCCATACCTAAACTACTAATTTTAGTAGTTTAGGTAAGCAAACACCACCCTTATCTTTTCTTTATAATAAAATATATATATTTCTGTTCACTCTGCTTAGGCGTTATATGGAGGTACTCTTCACTATCTATTAGCTCCAATTCATCCGTTAATTCAGACAACATGCCTGAGTGATTGTACTGGACTATATCAAGGCCCGCACAGCTAAGAGGCCCATCTACTCTAAAAGTACTGATTATTGCGACTCCTTTATCTTTTAGAGAATCACTTAATACTTCAAAATATTTAATTCTATCTTTTTTGTTTAGTAAAAAATGAAACACAGCTCTATCATGCCAAATATCAACTTTCTTATCTGTTTTAAAATTTAAAATATCATTACATTCAAATTTTATATCGTCACTATCTATTCTTGATTGTACTATATCAAGCGAAGTTTTAGATGTATCAAGTAGAGTGATATTTTTGTATCCATCATTGATTAAATTATCCACAAGGTGTGAAGCTCCACAACCTACATCAATTATATTGGCATCACTCTTTGTATATTTTTTGATAAGTTCTAAAGATTTTTGCGGTGAAGTTTGATGCCAAAGCACTTGTGTATAATCCGCACTTTTAAATATGTTATCCCAATGCTCTCTTCTTAACTCTTGTAATGGAATTTTAGTAGCCATAAAAGTAGCCCCTTTAGTTGTCTCTGCTGTTGTGTAGTGAGTATGCCCCGTGCAAGCCACATCTTTAAATCCAGCCTTTTGGATAAGCTCTATGAGCTCACTCTCTCTCATAGTTCCAGCTACACAGTTTGCCCAATCTTTTTTGCTGGTATCGCAACAAGAGTTCTCTTCGACTAAACAACAGTTCTCTTCATCCATCGAAATATCTATCATATCAGCAAAAAATATTTTACCATTTGGCTTTAGTACGCGATATATTTCAGCAAAAACTGACTCTTTACAAGATGTAAGATTTATAGCACCATTTGATATAACTACATCTACGCTTTCATCTTCCAGATTAATATCATCAAAATTACTCTGCAATATTTTTACATTCTCGGCATTAATCTCTTTTGCATGGAGAGTGGCGATTTCTACCATTTTTGGAGTAATATCAACACCAAAAACTTTTCCTCTTTCTCCAACTAAAAGCGAAGCAATAAGCAAATCAACACCAGCACCACAACCAAGATCTAAAACAGTATCACCTTTTTTAATCTCTGCATTTGTAAAAGGATTTCCAACAGCTGCACAAAATTCCCAAGCTTTGCTCGGAATTTTATCTATCCACTCCTGCTTGTATCCATGCGCTAATGCATTTTCCAAACCCTTATCCCAGCCAAAATCTCTATTTGGACTTTGAGCCAACTCTGTATATAGTTCTATTATTTTAGTATAATCAGCCATATTACTCTTTTATCTTTTCACATGGATAACCAGCTAATTTCCAAGCATCAAATCCACCTTTTAAGCTATACACATGCTTATAACCAAACTCTTTAAGTGTTGAAGCAGCAAAAAGACTTACTAATCCAAATTTTCCATAAACAACAATAACTGCATTTTTATCTTGCAACTCCTTAAAAGCACTAAAGTATAATTTTCCATATGTTATTGAGTAACTCTCCATCGCATCAATCCTATAGCCATCTTTATGACTTGGTTCTCTTATATCAACAAGTGTAACATCATCGCCATTATCCAACATTTTTAAAAGTACCGGTGGTGATATCTGCTCAACTTGAGCTTGTTTTTTTGCCATTAAAGCATCTAAAGTTTTATAACCTGTGCCGCTACATGCAACTTGTCTGTATGGTGTAGGGTCTGTGGTTTCTTTTTGTATATATTTTAATATAGGTAAAGAGCCAATATCTGCTTCTTCATTTTGCCTCTTATCTTCTTGCGAGTCTGTTGTTGTTGAGCTACATGCTCCAGCTGAACAACTTTGCGCACTTGCCGCTGAAGTAAAAAACCTATCTCCCCATAAAGGAAAACTAAGCATAGCTGTCGTGAAAATAGTTACCATAGCTAAAAATATTTTACTTGAAAAGAAACCAATTTCATCACAATTACACCCTATCTCTTTGCTTGGTCTTAGCTTGTCATACCAAGCATAAATCAGCACTGCTATTGTAAATCCTACTAAATAGTTATGATATGGTGCTAACCACGAAAAAGATGAGACTAAAGAGCTAGAACCTGCCAGTACTGCTAAAACTGGTGTCATACAACATAAAGAAGCTGCAATCGTTGCAGCAATAACTGTTATTATATTTTTATTTATCATAGATATTTTTTCTTTTAAAAAGTGAGTACTTTATCGCTAACTATTACCCAATCGGCTAAGATTTGCATAGATGAAGATACTTTTTCATCAAAATATGGTTCATTTTTAAAAAGTCCACAGCGTGCGTTACAAGTGCCACATGCCTGAAGATTTATACCATTAACATACATTTTTTTTAGCATTTCAACTAAATCATAATCATAACCCTCTGGTTTAGTTGTTTTATTACGAGCTAAATCAACAGCATCATTCATTAAAAATATATTTACACTTTCGCCACTTTTGTAAAGTGTTTTAGCTAAACGCAACGCATTCCATGTAACATCCGTTCCATCATAAGGCTGATGGTTTAAGATTATTGTTGTCATCTACTTTTCCTCTCTAATGTTGTCATACCTAGACCTGTTCCAATAGAGTAACCAGCTTCTGCCCACCCTTTAAGTCCACCTTTTAAAGTAGTTGCATTTTTATAACCCATCTCTCTTAACACTTGTGCAGCAAGTGCTCCACGACCACCTTCACGACAATATGTGACAATAATCACACTCTTGTCTTGGATGAGCTCATTAACCTTCCACTCTAAATTTCCACGAGTGATTGAGATAAACCGCTCTTTATTTAACTCATTTGAAGGGATACTTCCTTCTGCTCTTTGTTCACTCTCCCTTACATCAAGAATAACAACATCTTCCTCTTCATCAAGTAGAGATTTAAGTTTTTTTGGTGAAATTTCACCAACCTCTTGTTGTGCTTTTTTTATTAAATCCATTTTACTCATAGACTCAGCCATCAACATTGTTGTAAACAACAGCGCAACTATCAGTATTAAACTCCTCATACATTTCCTTTGTATTTAGCTAATTTGCTAAATTGCTTTTAGAAAGTATATAGACTGTCTTCTTAATACAAAGTTAATTTACTAATTTGCTAAATAGGTCTGTTTTAGTTATTATTTGATGTTACGCACTAAAGCGAACAAGTCCGTTTTAGTGGGAGAGACTACAGTCCCTTCCAGCCCCCTAAAGCTACGAAAAACGAGTTTTCGAGAATTACAAGGTGTTTTACACTCTTTTTTACAAAAGTGCGTAATATTGGTTATTATTTTACAAAATACAAAAGGCTATAAATGTTAGATATGAACGATAAGATAAAAATATTTAAAGCATTAGGCAACGAGACAAGATTTAAAATATTTAAAAATATATTTAGCGGTGGGTATGCCTGCTCTATTGATAACTCCAAGCCAAAAGATGACATTATCGCGCAGGCTACTTGTGTGACAAGCATTGCTGAGCAGTTTGATTTTGCACTTCCTACAATTTCACGACATCTTAAAGATATGAGAGATGCCAAAATCATCACAATGACAAAAAGTAAAAATAAAATCTATATCGAGCCAAATATAGAGACCATAAAAGAGATAGCGGAGTGCTTTGAAACTTTAATAAGAGAGTATGAAAATGGTGCCATCTACCAGTACGACAACACCAAATAAGAGGCGATTTTGCTTCTGCTTAGTTATGTTTTGCCTCTAAGCCCCAATACTATCCCTCTTTATCTTTCTTTTCTTATCCGATTCACTAGATTTTGGAGTTACATTCTTTTCAATATAGTCCATAATTTTCTTAGCTATATTGATTTTTGTAGATTTTTCAATCCCCTCCAACCCTGGAGATGAGTTTACTTCCATCACAAGAGAACCTCTTGCTGAAGGAATCATATCTACACCACAAATACCAAGTCCCATAGCTTTTGCGGCAGCAAGGGCAGTTGCTCTCTCTTTTTTTGTAAGAGTGTGAGCCACTGCACGACCCCCTTGATGCAAGTTAGACCTAAAGTCGCCCTCAACTCCTTGTCTTTTCATAGCACCAATGATTTTACCACCAACAATAAAGACTCTAATATCTGCTCCTGCTGCCTCTTCTATATACTCCTGAACAAGAAGATTTACATCCATTCCATAAAACGCATCAAGAACTGATTTGGCAGCTTTTTCCGTATCAACCAAAACAACTCCAACACCTTGAGTTCCCTCTAAGATTTTTAAAACAAGAGGAGTTCCACCACTTAACTCTATAACATCTTTTGAACTAGATTTGTTTGATGCAAACACTGTTCTTGGCATATCTATGCCATGCTTAGAGAGTATCTGCAAACTTCTAAGCTTATCTCTGCTTCTTGCAATTGCTAGATTTCCAGAGGTACTAAAAACATCCATCATCTCAAAGTGTCGAACCATTGCCGTACCATAAAAAGTCTTACTAGCACCGATTCTTGGAATAATTGCATCTGGTATAGGTAACTCTTTACCTTGATAATTAACTTTTAGCTCCCCTTTTACAATCTCTATTGAGCATCTCAAGTAATCAACAACCTTAACTTCCCACCCTTTATTCTCCGCCTCTTCAACCAATCGCATAGTTGAGTAGAGTCCTTTGTTTCTAGACAATATATAAACTCTCATATTTCCTCTTTTTTGTTATCGTCTACTATATACTCTTGCTCTACATCAACTAAAAATCTACCACTTAAAAACTTTTTACCTATCAGCATTTGGTACTTCATATCCGAACGATTGCCTAATGATATTACAGTTTTATATCTCTTTCCACCAAACTCTACTGCTATTTTGATTGATGGTCTATATTGAACCTCTCCATTAGAGCTTCTAATCTTTTTCATCTTATATAGCGGCATCTTTATCACCTCTTGGGTAATAAATTTATTTTTTTCATCCAATATTTTAAAATAGACAAAATTATCATTATCAACTGAAATTTCATCACAATGCAGAGAGTTTGAGTCGGCCCCTGTATCAATTTTTGCTTTAATATTGTGTAAATTTAAATCCACGATTGAAATAAACTCTTTTCTGCCTATGATTTTTTTTATGTTCATATATACCTCATTATTAAGTAAAAATTATACTATCATTAAACAAAAATACAATCACTTATTTATGGCACTTTTTTTGCTTCTAAAATTAAAAATAGGGTGGAAAATGTCAGAAAAAACAGAAGAAGAAATAATTATTATAGAGAATTCAAATGCTTCAAGCAGCGAGATTCCTTCTGATGTACCGGCACCTAAAACAAAAAAAACAGTAGATAAAAAAATAATTATTATAGCGGCTTTAGTCCTATTTGCTTTGGTTGTAGTTGGGCTTTTAACATATCTTTTAGTACAAAAAAACCATAAAAAAAATGAGGTAACTCATACACAGAAAAATTATGAAACACAAAATCAAGAGGTTGAAGAGGTAATTGAGCCAAGTAAATTAGAAAATATGATTGCAAAAGCTGATTATCTCTACTCAACTGGCTCAAAGAGTGATGCTCTTTCTATCTATGAAAAAATTGCACATTTTAGCGAAGCTGTATCCGCTTACAACCTAGGCGTAGCACAACTCAAAGACGCTCAGTATGAAACAGCGCTAAGCTCATTCAAGATAGCAATACAAAATAATGAAAAAAGTTGCGTTAGTGCTATAAATGCCGCTGTCTGTGCTTTATATCTAAAAAACAGTGATAGCTTTAAATACTATATTGACCTAGCTTATGCCTATCTACCACAAGAGAGCGGATCACCACTGTACTCTTACTATTACGCCCTTATAAACTACTATAAAGGCAACTACTATGAGGCATTAAGTGCTCTAAAAAATCCGACAACAAAAGAGTATATAAAAACCCAAAACAGTCTAAATACAAATATTAACGCTCTACTAAACAACAACGCAACAGCAATTGAATATATTGAACAAAGTCAGGAATTTGGCGACAGTTTTAATCTTGGATTGCTATACGCAAGAGTTGGAAATGTGGCAGAAGCCAAAAAGAACCTACAATCTTCAATGCAGAACAATATAGAGCCGTTAAAATCTAAGTTGGCTCTAGCTTTTGTATATCTAAAAGCTGGACAAATCTCAGAAGCAGCTGCGGAAATAGATGGCGCCACTGATAAATTTGGAGATGAAGTCTATAAGCCATATCCAATAAAAGTCAAGTTAAAAGAGTCTCTTTTTGATGCAGCAAAAGCTCAAGCAAGATACAGAGAAATTTTAAACACAAGTAAAACTATTGAGTACCAGAAGATATTTTATTACTCTCCATATAAAGTTTTTAACGCAAATCAAACGATAGACTATATACGAAAGGGGAACGCAAATATATTTGTGGATGATACTGAGTCCGCTCAACACTATCTAAAAAAAGGAACACAGCTCTCGAATGTAAACATAGGAATCACTCAGGCTATAAAAAAAGCTCTCTCTTTTGACATTAGAGAATCAAACACAATGCTGCAAACCCTTGTAAAAATCCAGCCAAAACACTCTGTTTTACGATACAATCTAGCTCTTACCTATGCTCAAATGGGAGATATAGTTAACGCACATGAACAATTTCTGCGTTCGTATAATCTTGATGCAAAAAATTATATGTCTGGAATTTATGCAATTATGTGCTCTCAATTAATCAACAAGGAAAACAAGAAACTGCTCTCAATTATTCTAGAATCATTGGAGCATGAAGGCACAAAAGAAGAGATTGACCTAGCAAAAACAGTTCTTGCAATCAGTCAAAATGATTTTCTTGCAACATCAGACTGGAAATATAACAAATACAAAGAAACGCCGCTAAACCTCGCCATAAAAACAATCATTGCTATTAAATTAAATGACCTAGATGTTGCTAAAAAATCATCCCAAAGATTAACTGCACTTTTACCAAACGAGATACTCTCACATCTCATCTACATTGATGCAAATTTTGAAAAACTTCCGACTAAAAAATATGCGAGTGAGGTAATGAACTATCTGAAAACAAAAAAATTTACATTTGATGATCTCTATTATGGCCCTTTTATAACCCGCTATCTCTTTGTGCAACAAAACTTAATAACAGGAAAATTATATTTCCTAAGAGAACAGTTAAAAAAAGCCCTAGAGTCAACAACTAAAAATAGCCATGAAATCATCAGCGCTCTTGCTTTAGCATCACTTTATGATGGTGCTTTTGAGGAGTCGTACACCCTGTATAATAGTTTAATAGATGATCTTAATGTAAAAGACGCGCACACTCTATTTTTAGGCGCGGTTGCTTCAACGGCAGCAAATCATCATGAAAACGCAATAGCACTACTAGAGTTATCTAAACTAAAAGATGCAAATATGTATGAGAGTAAATATGCGCTTGGGCTACTCTATATTGAATCTAAAAATAATAAAGGAGCAGTTGCTCAACTAAACAAAATAAGCAAGATTGGCTTTAGCTCAGAATTTTTTAGCTTTGACATAGACACTGAAAAATTACTCTTTAGCAAAACCAATATAACAAACAATTAAAAATTACAGCTATAAAGCTTCTTCTGGGGCACTAAGTAAAGGCACCTCTTTTAGCGTTGGCTCTGAGGTGAAGAAGCCTATAAGAGAGTTTGAAGCTATTAGCTCATCACCTATATTTATGTTTAATCTAAAGTTTCTAGGCAGATAAAGTGTGGTTGTTCCATTTAACATAAACCCATATCTTGAGCCTTGAAGTAGTGTTTGAGACTCTACATTTTTTATCTCTATGTCGACAAAACTCTCTTTTAGTCTATGTAGAACTTTAAGACTATTCTCTTTTCTGTCAACAAAAACCAACTCAACACTCTCATTTAAACTCTTATGCAGCTCATTTTTTGAGGATAATCTTGCGCCATGACTTACTTTAACAGATTTTAATAATGCCATAAATGGGACTCTCAGCAGAGAGACTTTTCTATAAGAGCCGTCTATTTCAACTTTGTACATATACTTATCATCAAGCAGCTCATCGATTGAGACAACCAAACCATCAACCGGAGATGCAACGCTATCTTCTTGATAGAGCAGTTGTTCTCTCTCTGGATTTCTAAAAATATAAACAAAAAACACAACTACAATAAACAGAATAAAGCTAAGATATGTGAAGTCAAATAGCTTAAAAACAAAGAACAATAAAACAGCACCAGCTATATAGTTCCAACCCTCTTTAGCAATTGGGAGTAGATTTTTATTCATATCTTGTATCTCTTTAATATCTTTTATTTTTTATCTGAGAGATGTGACATCTCTGCATCTTCGCGAAGTTCTTCTTCTATATCGTCAGTAACTTTTTTTACTTTTGATTCAAGTCCACTGCTTTTTTCAAAGTTAATAATTATATCTCTAACTTCGACCCCTGTAATATTCTCTTTTATATAAAGAAGTTTAACTATCTCTTCGACTGCATCCCTATAAATCTCAAGTCTCTCAACAACAGCAACATATCTCTTGTCAAGTGAAGTTTTAATGAACTCATCCATATTTTCAGCCATTTTTTCACTGAACTCTCTTGTTGCTTGACCGCCACCGCCCAAGAATGACTGTCGGCTCTTCTCTAGCACCATAAGCCCAGCAACATCACTCATACCATAAGTTTGCACCATCGATTTTATGATGCTAGTTGCTCTCTCAAGATCATTTCCAGCACCCGTTGAGATTTCACCAATGAACACTTGTTCTGCCGCACGACCACCGAGAAGAACATCAACTTCTGCCCACAACTCATGTTGTTGCATCATGTATTTGTTCTCTTCTGGAGTATTTAGAGTATATCCAAGAGCAGCAAGTCCTCGTGGAACAATAGATACTTTTGAAACTTTCTTGGCTCCATCTGTAGTCTCCGCCAAAAGTGCGTGTCCGCTCTCATGGTATGCTACTATTTTTTTCTCTTTTGGATTGATTCTGCGAGTTTTTTTAGAAAGTCCTGCGATTGCCCTCTCGACAGATTCGTACAGATCTTGCTGTTTAACGCTTTTTTGACTTTTTCTACCAGCCAAAAGTGCCGCTTCGTTTACAATATTTGCCAAATCAGCACCAGCTAAACCTGCCGTTAATCTCGCAACTTCTTCAAGCTCAACATCATCATCCATCTTAACGCCCTTAACATGAACCTTAAGTATTTTTACTCTTCCTTCAAAGTCAGGCTTATCAACCAAAACTTGTCTATCAAAACGACCAGGTCTAAGAAGAGCTTGATCTAGAATTTCAGGTCTGTTTGTAGCTGCTAAAATTATGATAGGGGTGTCGGTTCCAAAACCATCCATCTCCGCCAAAAGTTGATTTAGTGTTTGCTCTCTCTCATCATTTCCGCCCATGATCCCACCAGCAGCACGACTTTTACCAATTGCATCAATCTCATCTATAAAGATTATACTAGGAGCATCTTTTTTTGCCTGCTCAAATAAGTCGCGAACTCTCGCCGCTCCAACACCAACAAACATTTCGATAAAGCTAGAACCAGTAACCGAGAAAAATGGGACATTTGCTTCGCCAGCGACAGCTTTAGCTAAAAGCGTCTTACCAGTTCCAGGAGAACCTACCAAAAGAACACCTTTTGGAATTTTTGCACCGATCTCCACATAACGAGCAGGGAATTTAAGGAAGTCAACTATCTCTTGAACTTCCTCTTTTGCCTCTTCTACGCCGGCAACATCATCAAACTTAGTTTTTGGTTTTTCTGAGTTAATCATTTTTTTGGAATTACCCATTCCTAAAATACCGCCACCCATGCTTTTTTGCATACGGCCAGCAAAAAACATCCAAATTCCGATAATTAGCAAAAACGGAAACAACCAACCAAACATCTCTGTAAACCAGTTGCTCTCGCTAAACCCAGTATAACTTACTCCTTGTCTATCTAGCTCTTCTACAAGCTTAGTATCACCTGGCACTATTCTTGTTGTATACAAAACTGCGCCATCAGTCGAGAATGCTTTGATGTAACTCTGCCCAATTTCTACTTTTTTTAGGCTCTTAGAAGCCACAAGAGATTTGAACTCAGAGTAGTCTACTTTCTTGGCTTTTGCGCTTAAGCCAGTAGCCCCACTCTCTTCATTCGTCGTATCTCCACCAACAACTAATTTGAAAAGAAGAATAACAACTATTGAAAATATTGCAAATGTAATTAGTGGATTTTTATTAAAAAAATTATTATTGTTATCTTTATTATCATTGTTTTGATTGTCCATAATCTCTATTTATCCTGCTTTAATATTAATGTAACCCATTCGTCTTGAGCTATTTTTTCTTGAATCTTAAAACCTTGATAAAATTTTAAAACTTTTGCCTCATACTTGTCCAAAATTCCAGAGAGTATTAGTATTCCATCTTGTTTTAAAACACTTTTTAGATCATTTGCTATAAATGTTAATACATCCGCCACAATATTTGCAACAACAATATCATAACTATTTTTTGCCAAGCTACATGAGCCTTCCCAGATATTTTCAAATTTCACTTCATTGATTTTTGCATTTTGTTCACTATTTGAGACAGAGACTATGTCGGTATCACAAGCATCAACAATTGCCCCAAGCTTCATAGCTCCAACACCTAGTATTCCGCTTCCACAGCCAACATCTAAAACTCTATCACCATCTTTTACATATTTTGATATTGCTCTTAGGCATGACGCAGTTGTTGGATGATGTCCTGTCCCAAAAGCGAGTGCTGGGTCTATTATTATATTTATAAAGTCTGCACTCGGCTTATCCCAAGTCGGATGTATATAGAATTTATCGATTTGGATCGGCTGAATACTCTTTTGATACTCATCCACCCAGTCGCTACTTTTTAGTTTAGTCTGAACGCACTCAAGCTCTATATTTTGACTAAGCGCTTTTTGTAATGCCTCGGTAAACTGCTCTAAACCCCAAATAATTGTCTCTAAATTTTCATCACTTCTTATTATGAAACCATCATCGTTCTCTTCAAAACCAATTGGCAAGGTGTCTATTAAAAAGTCTGAGAAGAGTGAATGATGAGAGGATACTTTAACAACTAATTCGAAATAATACTCTTGCATTACTCACTAATTCCAAGAACGGCTGCAAGTTTTTCTTTTAAAACCTGCGGAGTAAATGGCTTAACTATATAGTTATTTACTCCTGCTTTTAGAGCAGTAATAACTTCAGCTTTTCCACCCTCAGTTGTGACCATAATTATTGGAAGATCTGTAAAGCGAGAATCTGCACGAACTTTTTTTATAAGTTCAAGGCCGTTCATCTCTGGCATATTCCAGTCAGTAATCAACATATCTATGTCAGGATTAGCATTTAAAACGCTCCAACCTTCTACTCCATCACCACCCTCCAAAACATCTTGATGTCCAAGTCTTTGAAGAGTATTTTTTATTATACGACGCATTGTAGAGCTATCATCAACAACAAGTAATTTCAAATGAAATCCTTTTCTATAATATATTTAAAATTAAGTGGATAATAATAGCAAAATATTATTTACTTTACGATTAAGGTTTGCCTAACAACTTGAACATTTTAGGTAAATCAATAGTGCCTTCATAGTATGCTTTTCCAATTATCACTCCATCTACTTCACCTGTCATAATCAAAGCTTCTATATCGTTTTCATCTTTTACTCCGCCACTAGCAATTGTACTCACACCACTAGCACGAGCAATATCAAGCGTAAACTCTACATTTACTCCACTAAGAGTTCCATCTTTACCAACATCTGTACATATTATTGCATCAACTCCAGCATTTGCAAACTCTCTTGCTAAATCGGTAGCCCTCATACTACTAACTTCTCCCCACCCCTCAACTGCGACAAAACCATCTATCGCATCAATGCCTACGGCAACTCTATATTTTGATGCCATATCCTTAATAAATTGTGGATTTTTAACCGCAATAGAGCCAAGTATTACCCTGTCTATACCGATTTCAAACATTTTTTTAATCGTAGCTTCATCTCTTATGCCGCCGCCCAGCTCTAGTTTTACACTGCAGTTTTGTCGTATTTTTACTATCTGCTCTAAGTTTTTAGGCTCGCCTGCAAAAGCACCATTTAAATCAACAAGATGCACCCACTCAGCACCCATCTCCTCAAATTTTTTAACAAGCTCCCATGGTTCATCAGAGTAGATTTTTGCACTCTCCATCAGGCCTTTTGTAAGTCTTACTGCTTTTCCGTCTTTTAAGTCAATTGCTGGATAGAGTGTCATTGTATTCCTTATAAATTAGTAAAATTTTCTAATATCTTAAGCCCATTTTTATGACTCTTTTCTGGATGTGGTTGAAGACCAAGAATGTTATCAGATGCAACAGCCGATGTAAACTCATATCCATACCTAGTGCGACCTATTATGTCTGCTTCGTTCAGACAGTTCACATGATAACTATGCACAAAATAGAGATAATGCTCCTTATCTAATCCATTAAAAAGTGGATGCTCTTCGGAGAAGAGTCTGTTCCAACCCATATGAGGTACTTTAAGTGGAGTGCTAAATTTTGTTATATCAAAATGCGTGACGCTACCTTTTATGAGGCCTAAGCCTTCACTGAAACCGAACTCTTCACTGCTATCAAAAAGAAGTTGCATGCCAAGACAGATACCAAGCATATATTTTCCACTTTTTGCATATTCCCTTATAGATTCAACCATATCTCGTTCTCTTAGGTGTGTCATTGCATCACCAAAAGCTCCAACACCTGGAAGAAGTAGCTTGTCATAATTTTTAAATTTTTCTGGGTCACTCTCAATGACTGTTTTTTTACCTAATTTAGCAAATGCGTTTTGCACACTTGCTAAATTTCCCATATTATAGTCAACTATAGCTATCACTACTGAATCTTTGTTTTTGTAAATTTTATATATACTGCAAGACCCACAAGAAGCGTTGAAACTCCAGCAATTATATACATGGCATACACAAGTTTTTCAGGATCTGTTAGGGCGAACTTAAAGACCAGCATAAGTGCCTCAATAGAGAGAGCTATAATGATAGAACCCAAGAACCTAACCATAGTCTTATGTGGTCCCGAAACATTATGCTCTCTCTCTCGTCCCATAATCTCCTCTTCAATAAGCGTTTTTGCAAGATCAAAAATAGCTAAAGAGAGCGTTAGTAAAATCGTAGCTTCAAATACATTCTTAGCCTCAAAATGAGAAATAGTAATTTCTTGAATAAAAAAGCTCTGCACTCCATTTAAAAATAAAAGTAGTGCAACAGCCATAAGTGCAAAAGCAAAAATAGCATAAGCGTATTTAAAAAGATTTGAGAAAAATGTATCAAAACTATTTTGATGAGAAATTTTCAAAACCTCGTCAAACGGCATATCTAGACATGCGATATATTTAAGATCTCCATTTTCACAATATATTGGTTGGGATGCAGTAACACATAACTCTCCAGTTATAAGAGACGGGTATGGGTCAGTTATAGTACATCTTCCCTCTTTGACTGCGCGATAATAGTAGGCACGGTCAGCGCGAATCTTTCCAATATCTGCATCAATTTGCTTATTTGAGACAAATGTAGGAGAGAGTTGAACTCCTTTATAGTCCAAAAGATATACACCATCACATTTTTCTAAATCACCTTTTATTGTTAAAAGATGAGGAATAATCATATCTTCTGTGATTGTCGGTAATTTGTTTGGTATATTTTTAGAAAACAGATAACAAAAATAGGCTCTTGCTTTCGTGCGATTTTTGGAAAAATCTTGTATGTCTGATGGAACCATTGTGTCTCTTTCCTTGTTTTTTAAGATACAAAAGCAATAGGTATCTTTTGCTATGAAAACTATATAGGCATCAAAAAGCCTATATTGGGCTTTTTTTGAATATTGGCGCCATTATACCAAAGGCAAAATAATAAAAACGACATACTTTGATATAATCTCTTTTTTAACTAATGCCACAAGCTAGAGCTACGAAAAACAAGTTTTTCTAGAACCGAAAGAGTTTTATGCTCTTTTTTTTACAAAGATGTACAACATCGACTTTAAATACTGGAGCTATTCATAGATGGGATTCAAACTATTTTTACTGCTTGAAAAATTTTTAATGCTTCTTCCAAAAAAAATAAGAAAAAATTTCTTTGTTTTACTAGCAAATATTGCATACAAGCTATCCTCAAGATACAGAAATGTAGGATTTATAAATTTAGATTTTGTGTTTGGCGAGAGGATGAGTCAAAAAACAAAAGAAGAAATTGTCAAATACAGCTTCAAAAATCTTCTTTTAAATTTTTTGCATCTCATGGAAATAAAAAAAATGAGCTTGGATGAGCTAGAAAAAAAGATAACTGTTAAGAATATAGAAGCAATTAACAGGCTAAATGGTCGCTCTATCATATATGTTACACCTCACTACTGTGCATGGGAACTTGGCGCGGTTGCAACCGGAGTTTTTGTAAATCCTCTCACTGCTGTTTTTAAAGAGATGAAAAACAAAGAGTACCAAGAGTGGATGTTAGATGCTCGCTCTTCATTTGGGAACAAGTCACTAGAAAAAGCAAATGTTGTAAAACCTCTTATTAAACTCATCAAAAAAGGTGAAGCTTGCGGAATTGTGATAGATACTGGAATAAACAAAAGAGAGGGCCTAGAGGTTAGATTTCTTGGGAAGATAGTCCGTCAAACCTCAACACCTGCTTACTTAGCCAGAAAATATAATGCTGCAATTATCCCCGTAACCATAAAGACTGACGATGAAGAGAACTATACTCTAATGTTTTTTGATGAGATAGAGGTGGAAAAAACAGAAGACGAGCAAGCAGATATACTAAAAGCAACCCAACTTCAAGCAGATTGGCTATCTTCTCTTATACAAGAAGAGCCAAAATTTTGGTTTTGGATACATCGTAGGTTTAAGGGCGAATATCCAGAAATTTATAGAAAAAAATAAAATTATTTTTAATTTTTTCTATATCCATACTCTTTAGTTCTTGCCTCAAAAAGTTGCAGCAGAGTTAAGAAAAAGGCTGTTATCGCAGGTCCTAGAATCATACCCCAAAACCCAAATGTCGCGAGTCCTGCAATAATGGCAAAAAAGATAACAAGTTCATTCATCTTTGCATCGTCATCTTTTAGAAGTCTCTTATTTAGCTCTTTTATAATCAATGGTTTTATAAAAGTATCAGCAACTACAGAGATGACAACAATCGTATAAAGAGCTATAAAGATAGCATTAGAACTATTTCCCACTGAAAATTCAAAAAGGCTAAATGGTAGCCACATAATAGCTCCCCCTACAACCGGAATCAGAGACGCAAAACCATACATTATGCCAAACAGCAGACCATCATAACCAATATATGAGATAGCAAATCCAAAGAGTATCCCCTGAAAAATTGCATTTACTATGATTGAGTAAAAAACAACACTCATAACAGAGGATAACTCTTTTGCCAAAAGCGTTGTCTCTTTAACAGACATCTGAACTACTCTTTTTAACAATTCAACCACAAAAGCACCGTTATATTGGGCAAAGAAGTAAAAAATTATAACAAGAAACGAATTTTTCAAGTATGCCATACTAAATGAGCCAATATTTCCAGTCAAAGAGAGCGCATATGCTGTAATTGAATCCATATTTATATGCTTTATCTCCTCCAGCATATAGGGCTTTAAAAACAGTAGATATTCTGGAGGGTTTGCTATAAAATCTCGAATCACTCTCTCTATATTTAAAAAAATAGCTGGGTCTGCTTGATTTAATTTTGTAGATAGTGTTACTAAAAAATATCCAAGAGGAGCAAAAAGAAGAAGAGCAAGTAAAAAACTTGAGGTAAGTGCTGCCAAAAATTTTGACCTTAATGTTTTTTCAAAAAAGTTTTGTATATTTGATGTTGATATCGCCAAGAGTGCTGCAATCACGATTCCAAGCATAAATGGAGCATACAGAAGATACATCCAGTAGAGCGAAACAGCAAAAAGAAGTGCTACAAAATATTGTGGTTTCAAAATAGGGTTCCTGCTTGAGTGGATGAGATTTGGATATTTAGAGCTTCATATGTATTTTGAGTAGCTCTTCTGCCTTTTGCTGTTCTCTCAAGGTATCCATTTGCAATCAAGTAAGGCTCTAAAACATCTTCAACCGTCCCCTCGTCCTCACTAAGAGCAGCTGCAATCGTACTAAGTCCCATTGCTCTGCCATTTGATGAAGCCAAAAGAGTCAGCAACCTTATGTCCATCTCATCAAATCCATGTGAATTTATGCCGAGCTCATTAAGCGCGTATTTTGCCCTAAAAGAATTAATCTCAAACTCATCTGCCACATCGGCAAAATCCCTAACCCTGCGAAGAAGTCGAAGTGCGATGCGAGGCGTACCCCTGCTTCTTTTTGCTATCTCCTCACACGCCTCATGAACGATTGTTTTGCTTAGCTTACTTGAAGCTTGCATGATAATTTTAGAAAGTTCTTCATGGGAGTAAAATTGCATTCTAAAGTTCATCCCAAATCTATCTCTAAGAGGATTAGAGAGCATTCCCGCCCTTGTTGTTGCACCAACTAGAGTAAAGCGAGGCAGATCTATCTTTACTGTTTGTGCGGCTGGACCACTTCCTATGATGATGTCTATCCTAAAATCCTCCATAGCTGAGTAGAGTATCTCTTCAACAGCTGGTGATAGACGATGGATCTCATCTATAAAAAGGATGTCGTTCTCCTGCAAATTAGTAAGCAAGGCTGCTAAATCCCCACTTTTTTCTATCATGGGAGCAGCAGTTATCTTAATATTTGTGTTCATTTCGTTTGCTATAATAAGCGCTAGCGTGGTTTTTCCGAGACCTGGAGGACCAAAAAAAAGAACATGATCAAGCGCTTCACCTCTTTTTTTACTAGCTTCTATGAAAACACCAAGATTTTTTTTCACTTGATCTTGCCCGATATACTCATTCCACGCACTCGGACGGAGAGTTATTTCACTGCTCTCTTCAGATTCAAACTTCTCTATCTCCATTAAGCGTTCCATCTAGTAGGTGTGTTCCTCTTTTGGAAATTCTCTGCCCTTTACCTCATTTGCATAGTTTTGTATTGCAGTTTTAACTAGGTTTGAGCCATCTAAATATTTTTTTACAAATTTTGGTGTGAACTCTTCAAAAAGTCCCAGCATATCTGAAAAAACAAGAACCTGCCCATCAACGCCAACTCCTGCACCGATGCCTATAACTGGTATTTTTACGCTAGCGGCTACTTTTGTTGCAACTTCAGATTTTACACCCTCAATAACCATACAGAATGCCCCTGCACTCTGTATGGCTTTGGCATCTTTTATGAGCTGCAGCTCCTCTTCATCTGTTTTACCCTTAACCTTATATCCACCCTCGCTACGAACTGCTTGAGGAAGCAGGCCAATATGCCCACAAACAGCTATACCATTTTGTGTAAGATACCTAACTACTTCCGCTTTACTCTCACCACCCTCTATCTTTACGCTATGTGCCGGGGTTTCTTGAAATACTCTTGTTGCATTTTTAAGAGCTTCTTCCTTATTGGTATAAGTTCCAAATGGCATATCACAGATTATAAAACTATTTTTGGCTCCCATACATACGGCGTTGGTGTGGTATATCATTTGCTCCAAGGTCGCGCTAAGAGTGTCATTTCTGCCTGCAAAACTCATATTTAAACTATCACCAACAAGTAGCAAATCAGCATATGGTTCAAACAATCTAGCAAAAAGCGCATCATAAGCAGTTATCATAACTAACGGCTGAACACCTTTTGCTTTTTTAATAGAATTTATTGTCATTTTCATAGTCACTCTTTTTTGCTCTTTTTTAATAAAAAGTATTTTAACTAATTATTGCTATAATTTTGACTATATGGGAGAATTATTTTATGGGCATAAGAAGTGATTTAGACTCTAATTTTGATTATGAAATTGTTGATGAATTTTTAGATCATTACGGAATGATGGTAGAGTCCATGGAAACTATAATCATTGATCTCTCTAAGCCGCAGATGTATGACAGAAGCGTAAATGAACTTTTTAGGATTTTTCACAACATTAAGTCTGCATCCAGCTATCTAAAGATTGAACAGATGTCAAAGCTCTCTGCTTTTGTTGAAGAGCTACTTGAGCAGATAAGAACAAATCACAAGAGTGTAAACGATGAAACAGTAACATGGCTACTAAGCATCAGTGATATGTTTGCGATATGGAAAGACGATTTAAAGCTAAATAATGAACTTACTCATGTAAAATATTCTCTACTTAAACTACCAGATTTGGAAAAATAACATAAATGAAAAAACTAGTTGCATTCATAACCTCTGGCTATCCAGAGAAAAAATTTACTATAGATCTAGCCTTAGCTCTTAGCGATAGTGGTGTAGATACGCTTGAGCTTGGGGTTCCATTCTCTGATCCAGTAGCTGATGGTCCACTTATAGAAAAAGCAAATCATAAGGCACTGGAACTTGGCTTTAAGTTTGAGCATTTAAGAGAGATATCAACAGCCGTTGCACCTAAAATTGACACCCTATGGATGGGATATTTCAACAGCTTCTATCAGCAAAGCATGGACAAACTTATTCCATACGCCAAATCTATTGGAATAAACGGCTTGATTATTCCAGATCTACCTCATGAAGAAGCACTACTTTACAAAGATCTGTTTGATGTCAACGAGATAGTAAATATTAGTTTTGTCGCCCCAACAGATAGTGATGAAAGAATTAAAGAAGTTGTAGAAAATTCCAAAAAATTCATATACATGGTTGCATATACAGGGATAACGGGCTCTGGCGTATCTGAAGATTTGAAACCATTTTTGAATTCAATAAAAAGATATACAAAAACTCCTGTTTTTGTTGGCTTTGGCGTTAACAAAAAAACAGCCAGAGAGAGAGTGAAAAATGCAGATGGTGTTATTGTTGGGAGCGCATTTACGGAGATACTCTTAAAAGATCAACTAAGTTATACACAAAAAATTGCAGAGTGTAGTGAGCTAGCAAAGGTATTAAAAAACGAGATCAACAGTTAAGCGTCCATCCCCCCAACTACACTACTGCTTAAGTGTAGGTAGTTGATCCATCTTGGGTTCGACACAGGCCGTTAAGCTCTTCTCAATAGCTTTAATTTTTAGTTTATTTAGCCCAGCATAGCTATAAGCATTTCTAGGATTCCATAAAATCCAGCCACAACTTCCAAAGTCATCACTCGCGCGAATCTGATCTCTAATCTCTTTTTCACCGTATATGCGTCTGTCATAAGCGTAGTCACGAAAAGCCTGTAGCCATGGCCTGAAAGATAATGGACTTTTATATGATCTCTTAAGTGCTCTATCTAGTGAGAGTTTAACAATCTCATAGTTTGCAGCAACTGGATTTCTAAATCCTGGGATACCATGATTAAAACCAGACGGATATAGCATCGGAGAGATATAATCAACATAGGGCATTATAGAATCAACCCTTTGCCCTATATCAAGATCTGCATCATGCCAACTAACATACCCAAAAACATCCGCCGACATGAAGACATTATAGGGAGTAAGAGCCATTCTTGCATACTCTAAAAATCCACTAATCGCCTTAACTCTCTCCGCCTGAGAATTTTCAACTCCAAGCTTTAGCCCTTTTGCGTCCGGAAAACGAACATAGTCAAACTGTATCTCATCAAACCCAGCAGCAGCTGTTTCTTTTGCAATAGAGACAATGTACTCCCATCCCTCTCTCTGAGATGCATCCATCCAGCTTAAACCCTCTTTATCTTTATAAAGAGTTCCATCTTCTCTCTTTATGCCAAGACGAGAGAAAGCCGTCACGAATGGCGTATCTTTAAAGCAAACAATTCTGGCGATTGTATAAATTTTCTCTTTTTTGAGATTAGCTATAAAAAGTTTTAAATCTTTAAAGACAACAATGTTTTGCGCACCAATTTTATTTGCAATTTGATTGTCCGTCCTATATGCTACTTGTCCACGATCCATCTTTATGTCAATAACAAAAGCATTAACCTCTGTTTCACGAGCAATCTCTTTTGCATTGCTCATAATTTTTCCATTTGTGGCACCTAGACTAGAGAGATAGATAGCTTTTGGAACAAGAGCGTCAAGATACATCTTTCCACCGGTGATATAAAACTTTCTATCATATCCTACCGCACGAACGCCTATATATTTTGAGTAAGGAATAGCAAACGAACCATTACTGTCCGTCTTGTACTCTTTAGAATCCGAAACAATAATTGCATTTTCTATTGGTTTATTGCTTTTTTTATCAAACACAATTCCAGTAGTCATTGCCCCAAAGAGAAAATTAACAAACAGAACAAGAAATAAAAATATTTTCACCACATCTCACTTATAAATAATTTTGCGTATCGTATCAAAAAACTAGGAAATTGTGACAAGTAATATAGTTTAAATTTAGTTTTAAATTAAAAAAAGTAAAGATTGTGAATTTGAGAATAATAAATTTGATTATTGCATGTTTAGATGGTGCGCCCGAAGGAATTCGAATCCCTGACCGCCGGTACCGCAAACCGGTGCTCTATCCAGCTGAGCTACGGACGCACATTTTCTTCATTGAAGAGACCGGAATTATAGCACTTTTAGCTTACAGTTGTATAAAATTTACTCTATGTCCTCAAATTTCTTTGTAATTTCATTGATTCTTTGTTCTTGTAGAAAAAGTTCATGATTTTTTCGTACATACGCCTGAAGGAGAATCTTTAAATCATTATTGCCTTCCATGTTGAAATCTTTTCGCATTTGTCTTTCTAAAAAAATAGCAAAATTATCCTCAACATCTACATCAAAACGACGCCCACCAATGTTTAAGCCTAACTTTTTGCTCATTTATCTACGCCATCATGCTTTCTATTTTTTCTACTATCTGCTCTATTTCTAAATCTTTCATGGCGCTTTCTTCTGTTAGTCTCTCTATTTCTCTATCTTTTTTTTCGCACTCATTTTTAATTTGTGCAGATTCTTGTTGAACTTTCTCATTTTCATCTTTAAGTAGGTTGTATTTTTGGACTACATTTGATATTTGATCATTTAATCTTGTTAGGGCTGATTGATTTGGCATAAAGAATCCTATTTATTGTATTACGCGAATTCTATCATAATTTAATTTGTTCTAAGATTTATTTTGATTGATTTTTTTGTGAGATTTAGAGGATTTATAGGCGGAAAACCGCCTATGAGATTAGTTACAGTGCAGTAACATTTTCTGCTTGTGGACCTTTTTCGCCTTGACCAACTTCAAAAGTCACTTTTTGACCTTCGTTTAATGATACACGACCATATCCTGTGCTATTAATTTGACGAAAGTGTACAAATACATCTTTTCCGCCATTTTCTTGCTCGATAAATCCGAAACCTTTTTCACTATTGAACCATTTTACTGTTCCGTTAACTAATGCTGCCATTTTTCTACCTCTTTGTGTTAATACACCACTATTAATGGTGGTTGAAAATCTAATATGAAGCTATCATTGGAGTGATTGTACTGCCTAATTAAGGTTACAATATAAAACAAGCCAAAGATGAAATTCGAATCATCTTTCATTGGACGAAGTATAGCTTAAGAATAATTAATTTACAAGTCAAGAGAAATATTTAATTGAAAAATATATTTTATAGAGTCTAAATACTTTGTATAGCTTAAGAATAATTAATTTACAAGTCAAGAGAAATATTTAATTGAAAAATATATTTTATAGAGTCTAAATACTTTTTTTATATGGTAAATTAAGATAATATTTGGATTTAAAACTAATCTACAAAAATAAAAAACAAGGCAACAAATGAGTGAGCAACTGCGTGGCATAGACAAATTCTATAGTATTATGATTGAGTTTTTTGCAAACTATAGCCTACAGATAATAGGTGCGATTATAATCTTCACAACAGGTGTTTTTTTATCAAAATATATTTACAAATTTACACTTAAAATTCTTCTTAAGTATAATCTTGACGAGACCCTTAGTGGTTTTATAGCAAATTTCTTTAAAATTATCGTTATCTTAATGATGGGCATTTTGGCGCTTGGGAAACTTGGCATATCTATAGCTCCTTTTATAGCCGCCATCGGCGCTATTTCTCTTACTGCAGGACTAGCACTTCAAGGTAGTGTTTCAAACTTTGCAGCTGGCTTAGTTTTAGTGGCAACCAAACCATTTAAAATAGGTGATACCATCACAGTTAAAAATAACTATGGGGAAGTTGATGAAATAAAGCTAGCCTATACTGTCCTCGTTAATGAGAATGAAGAAAAAATTACTATCCCTAACAAATACATGATTGGTGATGTTTTAATAAACTCATTTAAGTATAGGATTGTTGAGGGAAGCATTAATATTTCGTATGACAGCAATATTGCGGATTGTATAAAAATAATTAAAAATATTTTACAAAATAGCAATAATGTCAGCAATGAAAACGAATCAATCGTCGGTATTCATGCTTTTAGGGATAGTGGCATTGAAATAAATTATAGATATTGGGTGCCAACAAAAAGCTTTTTCAAAATTCAATATGAGATAAATTTACTTCTTTTAAAAGCCTTAAATGAAGCAAAAATAACTATTCCATTCCCTCAACTAGAGGTAAAGATTTTAGAAAATTCAATAAAATAGTCGTATAAAGTCTTGTAAAAGAGTGATTTAATTTTATAAGCTATACTTTTACATAGCGAATATACAATAAAGTGAGTGGATTGATATTATGAAAATATTTATATACACCACATTGTTACTTACAAATATGCTAGGAAATACACTAGATTTTGATAGCACTTATACTCCTGGGTCTCAGTATTGCAATCCACTGTTTCAAAATATACAATCTAGTAGTAGAAAGTGCCATGAACAATCATTTTATCACACTCAAGATCTAGGCTCATTATTAAAAGGATCCACTTCTGTTAATTATGCACTTGAAAAAGATATGACTAACGAAAGAGTCTCTATGGTTGCTAACTACTCCAGAAATGGCTTTATTGCACAACTGCAAAACTCTCAAGAAAAAGACACAACAACAGATGAAGGTTACTCAAGCGACACCACAATAAACCTAATATATCAAGATAAACTATTGGAAAATTTTACAACAACTGTTTCACAAAGCTTTTTTTTACCCACACAAGCAACAAACATAGAAACAAATCCGGCAAGCTACACAAGCACCCTTGAAACACAATATTTTATAGATAGCACCTATGATATTTTCACTCAAAGCAACTATACTTATCTGAAAAAATCTTCGAGTGCACTACTGAGCAATCCTTATAATTTTGAGACAGGAGTAAGCTATAAAAATAATAAGCGTTCATCACTAACGGCTTCTTACTCACAAGTAAAAGATAAGAGTAAATTTGCAAAAACTAGTAAAATCTCAACACTCTCTTTTAAGCACAAAATCAATAAAAAAATTAAAACTTCCCTAACAATCCATAAAAGTTTAGCCGCATGCCCGCAGGAGGACAGCGCATCAGTCAAAATAAACTATGCTTTTTAGTCTATCATGACTAGTTATTGTTTGTGGGTGCTGATTTACAGATAAAACATAAAAGTTCTATTCTAGATGGTTGTCTCTTTGTGTAAATTTTTTATTTCCTACATTTAGCTACAATTTCATCAATGAAAAATCAGTCAAAATTTAAAGTAGTTTCCCCATACTCTCCAGCAGGTGATCAACCAACAGCCATAAAAACTATAAGCGATTCCATACTTAAAGGTAATCGTTATCAATCGTTAGAGGGCGTTACTGGAAGTGGTAAAACTTATACTATGGCTAAGGTCATAGAGAATGTGCAGATGCCAACTATCATCATGACCCATAACAAAACTCTTGCAGCTCAGCTTTATAGTGAGTTTCGTCAATTTTTTCCAAATAATCATGTTGAGTATTTTGTAAGTTATTATGATTATTATCAGCCGGAAGCCTACATCCCACGGCAAGATCTTTTTATTGAAAAAGATAGCGCCATTAACGATGAACTTGAGAGAATGAGACTCTCTTCAACTGCAAATCTGCTTAGTTATGATGATGTTATCGTTATAGCATCTGTCTCTGCGAACTATGGTTTGGGAGACCCTGAGGAGTATGAAAATATGGTTCAGTCGGTCTCTATTGGCGATGAGATAGCACAAAAAAAGCTTCTTTTGCGTCTTGTAGAGATGGGCTATAGCAGAAATGATACATATTTTGACAGCGGTCACATACGAGTCAATGGTGAAAGTATAGATATTTATCCGCCATATTTCGAGCAAGAGGCTATCAGGATTGAGTTTTTTGGGGATGAGGTAGAGTCAATCTATACTTTTGATATTATCGACAACAAAAAACTAGAAGAACATAAGCAGTTTACAATCTACGCAACTTCGCAATTTAGTGTGAGCCAAGAGAAGATGGCGGTGGCGATAAAACGCATAGAAGAGGAGCTGGATGAGAGGTTGGCTTACTTCAAGGCAAGCGGAAAATTGCTTGAGCATCAGAGGCTAAAACAGAGAGTTGAGTTTGACTTAGAGATGCTCCAAACCACTGGAATGTGTAAGGGAGTTGAGAACTACTCAAGACTTCTAACAAACAAAAAAGCAGGCGAAGCACCGTACACTCTACTTGATTATTTTGCACTTCATCATAAAGATTATCTAGTGATTGTGGATGAGTCTCATGTTTCGCTTCCACAATATCGTGGAATGTACGCAGGAGATAGAGCCAGAAAAGAGGTTTTGGTCGAGTATGGTTTTCGTCTTCCAAGTGCGCTTGACAACAGACCGCTTATGGCAGATGAGTACATCAACAAGGCGCCTCACTATCTTTTTGTCTCAGCAACTCCATCGGAATATGAACTAGAGTTATCAAGCACGAAAGCGAAACAAATCATCAGGCCAACTGGACTTCTTGACCCTATCTTAGAGATAAGAAAATCAGACAATCAAGTTGAAGATATACATGATGAGATAAAAAAAATCATAGTCAAAAACGAGAGAGTTCTCATAACTGTTCTAACAAAAAAAATGGCGGAAGCACTGACAAAATATCTGGCGGATTTGGGTATAAAAGTTCAATACATGCACTCCGATATTGACACGATAGAGAGAAACCAGATTATCCGCTCACTTCGTTTAGGGGAGTTTGATGTGCTTATTGGGATAAATCTTCTTCGAGAGGGTTTAGACCTACCAGAAGTTTCTCTTGTGGCAATCTTAGATGCCGACAAAGAGGGATTTTTAAGAAGTGAGACCGCGCTTGTCCAAACCATCGGTAGGGGTGCTAGAAACTCAAACGGAAAAGTCATACTTTATGCAAACAAGATAACAAATTCAATGCAAAAAGCCATGGACAAAACAACCGCTAGAAGAGAGGTTCAAGAAGCGCACAATAAAAAGCACGACATAACGCCGACCACAACTATGAGAAAGCTAGATGAAAATCTTAAAGTTGAAGATTATGGCGAAATTTACCAGAAAAATAAAAAAATGGATAAAATGCCGGCGTCAGAGAGAAAAGCTCTCACAACAAAACTTATGCTTAAAATGAAGCAAGCAGCCAAAGAACTCAACTTTGAAGAAGCTGCGAGACTTCGCGATGAGATAGCAAAACTAAAACAACTATAGGAAAGACATGGAAGATATATTTGGAAATTTAGCAACTTACGGTTATGTAGGACTATTTTTATACTCACTAGGTGGCGGATTTTTTGCTCTGCTTGGTGCTGGAGTTCTCTCGTACATGGGAAAGATGGATCTTACAACTTCCATAGCAATAGCATTTTTTGCAAACGCACTTGGTGATTTTTTACTCTATTATATGGCGAAATACCAAAAGAGCGTTATGATGGAGGGGCTTAGAGCTCACAGAAGAAAATTAGCCCTTGTTCATGTTTTGATGAAAAAGAGAGGTTCTTGGATAATTATAATTAAAAAGTTTATCTATGGACTAAAATCGTTAGTGCCAATAGCAATTGGACTTACAAAATATGATTTTAAAAAGTTTGCAATATTGAATGTTTTAGGAGCTGGTATCTGGGCTCTATTTTTTGGACTTGGAAGCTACTACTCTGGCGCTTTTTTGGTAAGAATGGCTGGGTTGGTTAGCGATAAACCTTGGGTTGCACCTATTGTTTTAGTCGTAGTTGGTGGTAGTTTATGGCTTTACATGACAAAAGCGACAAAAAAGAAAAAGAGATAAATAAAAAGAGGATTTCTTAATCCTCTTTTACTATTCTAGGACCTGCAGCAGAGTAATCAAACTCACTATTTTCTAGTTGATATTTTTTAAAGTTTTCAATAAACATATTAGCAAGCGTATCTCTTGTTTTTTTGAATTCGCTCTCATCTTTCCATGCATTTCGTGGATTTAGAATCTCTGAATTTACATTATTTAGCGTTTTTGGAACTCTTAATCTAAAGGTTTTAGTTGTCATAAACTCACTGTTTTTAATGCTTCCATCTAAAATAGCATCAATACAAGCGCGAGTATCTCTGATGCTCATTCTTTTTCCAACACCATAAGCGCCACCAGTCCAGCCAGTATTAACTAAATAAACATTAACACCATATTTATCTATCTTTTCACCTAAAAGTTTCGCATAAACTGTTGGATGTAACGGTAAAAATGCCTCGCCGAAACATGAGCTAAATGTCGCAACAGGCTCGGTTATACCTCTCTCTGTTCCAGCAACCTTAGCAGTGTATCCACTTAAAAAGTAGTACATCGCCTGTTCTCTTGTAAGTTTTGAAACTGGCGGTAAAACACCAAATGCATCTGCTGATAAAAATATAATATTTTTTGGATGATCGGCACCAAGTGAAGGCTCATGGTTGTCTATAAACTCAATCGGGTAAGAAACGCGAGTATTTTCGGTCTTCGAATCATCACTATAATCAACTTCTCCCTCTTCATTCATAGCTACATTTTCAAGCAGGGCACCCTCTCTTATGGCGCAAAATATTTCAGGTTCACTATCTGGATCAAGGTTTATTACCTTGGCATAACATCCACCCTCAAAGTTAAAAACACCATAATCATCCCAGCCATGCTCATCGTCACCTATTAATCTTCTTTTTGGATCTGTTGAAAGAGTTGTTTTTCCAGTTCCACTTAACCCAAAAAATAGTGCTGTGTCACCATCCTTGCCAACATTTGCGGAACAGTGCATAGAGAGTTTGCCCTCAAGTGGTAACCAGTAGTTCATCATAGAAAAAATTCCTTTTTTCATCTCACCACCATACCAAGTTCCACCAATAATTGCCATGTTGTTTTCAATATCAAACATTACAAATACTTCAGAATTTAACCCGTGCTCTTTAAACTTCGCATCTATAGCCTTACAAGCATTTAGCACAGTAAAGTCTGACTTAAATGTTCTTAGTTCCGATTCTGTTGGACGAATAAACATATTTTTTACAAAATGAGACTGCCAAGCTATTTCAGATACAAAGCGAATAGATTTTTTTGATGCCGCACTTGCTCCACAATATACATCTGTTACATAAATATCTTTATTTGACAACTGTTCTTTGGCTACAGTGAGAAGTTCCTCAAAAACTTTAGCATCAACCTTTTTATTTACATCTCCCCAAGCAATATATTTGTTTGATGGATCACAATCAACAAAATATTTGTCTTTTGGGCTACGGCCTGTAAAAATTCCAGTATCAACCGCTGTTACACCTTTTTTTGTGATAGCGCACTCACTATTCTCAAGTTCGTGTTGAATTAGCTCATCATAACCGATGTTATGATAGATTTTACCAATATTTTTTATCCCTATTTCTTCCAACTCAGTCAAACTCATTACTTACCTTTTGAGCACTTTTTAATTAACGCGAATTATACACTCAGTAAACATAAATTTAGTGTAAAGAAAAGCTCTTCTTTAAAATCTTAATAGCTTTTTTTATGATAAAAATAAGAAAAATTAGTTTAAGTATTTTTTGATAGAATTCTGCTCTTGCTCGCATAACTCAGTTGGTAGAGTGTTACCTCGACAAGGTAAAAGTCACTGGTTCGAGTCCAGTTGTGAGCACCATCATTTATTACTACTAACTGCTACTTTTAGCACTCCTTATGTTTTACTTGTTATAATGTCAATATATCCTTTTACTACTAATTACTGATAAAAAAGTGTGGTAGAATCTTTCTGATTTGAAGTTTGATTATGTCCAAGCTAATTAAAACAAAATTTGCAGGTGTTTATTATAAAGAAGATAGCCAATCAAAGGTAAGAACTTATATCGCTAGAATTAAAATTGTCGGTCTAATAGATACTGAGCAAATAGTCGGCTATTCAAATGACGCAATAAGAACAAATCCATCTATTGCTTTTCAAAAAAGAAATGAATTAATACAAAAATTAAAGAATGGTGACTCTATCAGAATTCAGGACAATCCAACACTTAAATCATATTTTAATGAATATATGAACTTTAAAGAAAGTGGCTCTTTATTATCTCCGCAAAAAATCACTATATATAAATCATTCTTTAGCAATCATATACCACAACAACTAAAATCCAAGAAACTTAAACAGATCACAAAAGATGATTTTCAAAAAGTAATAAACACTATGGTTAGGAATGGTAATAAGCCAAGTTTCATAGAGACTATAAAGACTTGTTTCTCTCCAATATTTAATGATGCAATTGAAAAAAACATTATCACAAAGAACATAATTAAAGGTCTAAAGTTTCCTGATTATGATGCTAACAAATATTTTACACTGCCAGATGATAAAGCTAAAGCTCTAGTTGAAGAAATAATGAAAATAGCAGACAATCAATACAGACTTATGTTTATGTTTTTATTGCGTGGTAGAAGAGCTGGGGAAGTACTGAGTTTAGATTGGTCTAATATAAACTTTGAGAACAAAATCTATACAATCAAAGACTCTCAGTCAAAAATTAGAAAAAACCTTACTTTTGCACTTGATGATGAGTTGATTGAACACTTTAAATATTTAGAAAGGAAAGAGAGTGGATTAGTATTTGTGTCTCCTAAAACTGATAAAGCTTTTTTTACCTTTCCCGCAAGGCTATGGAAAAGAATAAAGGAAAATGCTGGTATTACTGACATGAAGCTACATGATTTTAGGCACTTACTAGGTTTTACTCTTGTTAATAACAATGTACCATTAGAATATATCTCAAAAGCTCTAGGACATTCCAAAATCACTACAACACAGAGATATAGTAATCAAAAAGAATTAATGGCTAAACAAGCCGTAGATACATTTTTAGGCATTATTACCCGATAAACACAAGATAGTATTTAACTTTTGCTGTTCAAAAACTTCTTAGAGTTTATGGGAATCCGTAAAATTTACTTTTTGAACACTTTATGGAACACGCAAAGCTCACTTGAGTATTTTGTGTTCCAAATATAAGAGATTGTTGAATTAATAAGCATCTGCTTATAAGAGAGATTAAAAATTATAGTGTAGAGTAAACTTATAATTATTCATAATCGGATGATGATTTTCTAATAAATTTTTTTACATGGGGCTAACATATTATAAGCAAAGAGTTAGTTTAAAAATGTATAATGAAATAAAAATATTATAAGGTGACACAATGTTGAAATTTTCTTTTATGCTATTTGTAACATTATTATTTCATGGGTGTGTAAATCCTATTCCTAATCAAGAAAAAACAACTTTTTCCTTGTATCACGATTCAAATCTTAAAAATGGTAAGTTTATTCAACATATACCAGAGCTTAATACCATTAATGTAGCGGAAGTAGGAGAAAATATCTACGAAAAACAAAACTTGTATTTTTATGATACAAAAACGGTTCAATTAAAAGATGCCTCTACTGATTATATTTCGGATAATCTTACCTTGCAAGATATTATTTCTGGAAAAAATAAAGAAAAATCCATTGAAGTTCAAAAAAATGCAGCATTAACTGGCATGATAAATAATTTTGTAGACAATATTACACCAAACAGTATTACTACGGAAGAAGGTTATATAAAGTCTAAAAAAGTCACAATTAATGATGTCCTCCGGATATCTAATGATAAGAAAATGTATGCACTCTGTGGTTTTAAAATGAATGAATTTCAGTATGGAGAATATTGTTTTTTAGACTTGAATAAAACAGGAACTTTTAACTATATCTTTGACGATTATTATGAGAATGCGTATAAATTAGTAAAGCCTGTTCCTTATTACACAAAACGAACACCACCTACTTTTGTCGAGGATTCTTTTAAATATCTTGTGTTGTATCAAGGAAAAATAGGGAATCAGATAAAAGTGTCTTTTAGAGAATTTAAAGATAACTTAGCAAGACCTGCATTTACACAAGATATAGAATACGAGATTAATTCAAATGGTACAACGATGATAGGATTTAAAGGTTTAAGAATTGAAGTATTAGATGCCACAAATATCTCAATAAAGTATAAAGTAGTACAAGATTATAAATAAAACTTTTAATACTACTGTAGAGGTTTCTTATAGAAAATTTTCTAAAAAATATTATTAGCATTCTATTAATGCTACAAATAATTTAGACTGTTACTTAACCTGTAGGTTTTGGAACTTTCTTAGAAATACTGACTCAAAATTGAATATGATATAATTTTAATGACTATCGGTTACTGACACAAAACTCTGAACGGTCTCACTGATATCCATGTTAACTAATTTGACGAGAGTGTTCAAAATATTTAACGGTCTCCTTATCTATGAATTTTGTACTTACATCTACGCTTGTAACTCTTTTATATTTGCCTGAATAATCTCTTTCGCTCTGTTTGCTATATCTAAATACTCATCACCTTGCGGCTCTATTTTTTCAAGTTCCAATTTATATAGATCCAAATTGAGAGAATCTAAACTTTGGGTCAATTTATCTAAATCTTCATAAGCTATAAATCTGGATTCAATTAGGTCTTTTAATATGTTATCATTTTTTGAAATAGCAACTGCTAAATCAAAAATATCTCTTGTTAAATTGTCTTCTTTTCTCCACTTGACCTTTTTAGCGATTATATCCTCAATACTTTCATAGTACAGCTCAAAATCAAGCGGTATTATTGTGTTTAAAACAGGTCTGTTTATGATTGCTTCATTGAGTAAAAAATCTACTTTTATGCCATCTCTGGTTTTTAGTTGCACATGATTATTCATACCATCAAATCTGTACTCAGTTTGGTCAAACAGAGTTGTCTCATCTATATACCACTTAGGATTTAAAAAATCAAAAACTTGAGCTTCAGTTATAAAAATATCTACATCAAAAGATTTTCTATGATTGAAATGAAACATAGATAAGGCTGTTCCACCACCAAAGACCCACCAGTTTTCAAGGCTAACTTGATTTTCAATACCTTGTATCAATTCATAGTAGACCTTATTTAGTGTCTCTATCTGTATTTTAAAGTTCTTCAAATAACCACTCATACTCTTTTATTGCCTTTACGTTAAACTGATCTAAATAATACTCATAAACTCTTTTTATTACATTTTTTTTAATACCGTAAAGCTTACAATACTTAACAACATCTTCATAAGAAACCTCTTTAAAAAGTGTTGATATAGCATAATTATATTTTTTGTCTATTTTCTCACTTGTAAAAATTTTATATAGATCATCAACACTATAGTGCATCTTTTTGTCACTTATAGAATTGTTAATTGTAGACAATATCCACTTGGCAGTATTTAGCTTTATTTCCTCTTCATTTATAACTTTAAAGGGTTTAATATGAGAATATTCATACTTGTCATTTGCAAAATCATACTCCAACTGCTTCATTAAAATAAACTCTGGTTTTATATTAAAAAACTTTGCAAATTTTTTTGCAGTATGTATTGTAAAACCTCTTTTATGCTGATATAACTCACTTATAGTTTTTTTACCAATATCAAGTGACTTACATAATTTATCTTGAGTGATTTTATTTGGTTCAATATACTTTTCTCTTATAAAATCTATCGGTGCTATCATAATTCATCCTATAACAATAATAAGTACTATTAAAAAAGTTATCATATATAGATAATAAGTACTATTAATAATGTTATCATATATAGATAATATTGTCAATGTTACAGCTATGACATATCTGGTTTTAAGCCAACTCTCTCGCAAATAATTTTTTAGCTTCTGGTATTAACCATTCTAAATGTAGATAATAACTCTCATAGCCCTCAATATCATCAGGGTTGAGATGAATAACTAGTTTTTCTAAAAACATATTTACTGTTTTTAGCCATTTCTCACTACCTTCTACAATGTCAAAAATTGTTTTTATCTCTTCACTATCCAAGTGAATTAATGTACTTTCAGACTCAAGATATCTAAGTATCTTGTTATAGCGTTTTATCCGTTGATTTATATCTTCAACTGTATGAGGTAACGGCTCTCTCTGAGATAAAGCGTGCAAACCTTGATTTAAATTTATGAGTAACTCTTGCAAATTAAAAAGTAGTTGCAATACATATTCTTGGCGTTTATGTATCTCATTTAATCGCTTCTTTTCTTCCATAAGTGCTGAATGATTTATGGAACGCATAACAGAAAAAGATGCTGTAAATGCTGCAATGAGTATTGCGAAAGCTCCAATTAACATAGTCGGTTCATCTACAAACCACATAGCAATAAATAACCCTACAAGCGTTAAAAATCCCACCCACCATAAAACTTTTAAAACACCGTCTACACAATCTCTTTTCTTAGTTAGTTTTTGTATTAGCTTGCATAACCACCCAAACTCAATATCTTTTTCAATTCCCATATAGTTTATAATTCTCCTCTGAATGCACTGTCTAAGATGGAAGCTTTCAGGGCTTTGAGGCTATCCATCTTCTCTTTTTGGAGCTGTTTTATTTTTTCTGTTTTTTGAGAGATTTCGTCTAGGTATGTAACTACTTTTTGTTGGATTTGGAGGGGTGGAAGTGCAAATTCTATCAAATTCATTTTACCTTGACTCATTTTTGGTTGAGCAGAACCTGTTATATAGCCACTTATATCTGTACATGCAAAAGCATATTCCATAAACTTATTTGTTGATATATTTTCTTTTGCTTTTACAATATGGGCATGGTTATTTACCCAAAACTTGCCATTTGCAATAAATGCAATAGGATATTTTCTTACTGTTAAATTTGCCCCATCTTCACTTATAAGTAAATATTCACCTTCAAAAATATAATCATTTACATAATCTATTATTCCACTTGCTCCATAATATGGGTATTGTCCGTTTATATTTTCTCTATCAGTTGATTTTATTGGTATTCTTTTTCCGTCATAATTATCAACTATTTTATTTAAAGGTTTCTTCTCATACTTATCTTCCAACTCTCCAAAGACATCATTCAAAACACTTCCCATAAATGCGTTGGCTTCGTCCATGTTTTTTTGATGCAGGGCTATTGATTTATCTATTTTTTCAAAGAGCAAATCCAATTTTGAAACTATTCTCTGCTGTTCTGGGAGTGGCGGGAGGGGGATATCAAGATTCTTAATTGCTTCTGACGGTACTCGTTGTCGTCCTGTTGCTCCAATCATTGTACTTACAAGATATTCATTTATTGAATTACTACGAATAAAATAATTTAAGTATAAAGGTAGCAAATGCTCAAGAGCATGTAACGCATAAACTTCAGTAGTTGCATATCCACCGTTGATATCTTTAGGTACGATTGTAACTTTATTGTTTTGTGTACAAGGAGTTATTTTTCCTACTAAGATAGCGTCCTTTTGAAATTTAACTTTTCCTTTAGAAACCTTAGCAAAATCTTCGAATTCAAATTCTGTATTGCGTCCACCTTGTTCATCAATATTTGACATGCCAATAAAAGGAACTTTTCCTTCTGTTATAGTTGGAGAAAAACCCTTTTTACAGCCTATTTGAACTATGTCAGGTAATTTTCTCCACTCCCACCCATCAGGAAGCTCATACAACTCACTCATTGATATCTTTCCCAATCAATATAGCCTCAATCTCATCCATCAAATCATTTATTTCGCTGTTATTTAGCTTGATATTTTCAACCAACTCTATGGGTGATTTATGCTCTATGGTCTCATTTTTGTTTGGATTTTTAGCACTAATGTCAAACTCTTTTATGTCATTGACATGTAGAATCCAAGAGTTACATGTAAGCGTTCTGTCTTGCCATACATCTAAGAACTCTTTGAAGTGTTCGTACTGGATTGGTTTGTTTTTTGTGAGCTTGTAGGGCGGATTTACTTCGTAGTAAAAGATGTCCGAGGTGCTTCCCTTTCTCTCAAAAAAGATGACATTTGTTTTTACGCCGCTGTATGGCAAAAATATGCCTGCGGGAAGACTAAGCACGGTATGAACATTGAAACGCTCCAAAAGCTCTTGTTTAACCGACTTAAAAGCGTTGTTTGTTTGAAACAAAACACCCTCGGGGATAACCACACCGCATTTGCCGCCAAGTTTGAGATGGTTCATCATGTGCTGTAAAAAGAGCAGTTCGGTAGCGTTTGACTTGATGGGGAAGTTCTGCTGGATGCTGTCGTTCTCTTTTCCGCCAAAAGGAGGGTTTGCCAAGATGCAGTCAAATCTGTCCTTTTCTTCCAAGCCTCGTATGTCTTTTGTGAGAGTATTTGCTTTTGCGATGTTTGGCGATTCTACTCCGTGAAGTATCATATTCATAACACCCATTACATAGCTAAGCGGAGTTTTTTCATTGCCGAAAAATGTCTCTTCGTTCAAAAACTTCAACTGCTCTGTTGAGAGTTCTCGCTGTTTGTTCGCTTTGATATCGGTGTAGCGTATGTGGTTGTACGCTTCGATGAGAAATCCACAGCTTCCCACGGCAGGGTCGTAAATACTCTGCCCAACTTTTGGGTCTAGCACATCGACAATGACTTTGATAAGTGGGCGAGGAGTGTAAAACTCCCCACTGTTACCGCCGTCACTCCCCATGTCTTTGAGAAGTTTTTCATAGATAAGCGAGAGTTGAAACAGATCAGCTTGATTGTGAAAGTCCATAGCATCTATGATGTCTAACACCTCTCTAAGCGTATGACCATTAGCGATACGGTTGTCTAAGTATTCAAATATAGCACCGATTTTATACTTAATAGATTTAGGATCCCCAGTGATAGACTTGAACCCTTTGAGATAAGGAAACAGTTCTTTATTTGTAAACTCCAAAAGGTCTTCACCACTCTTAGCATTGATAAGGTCACTCTTCCCATCTTTTTTAGGAACTGCCCAAGAACTCCACTTAAATTTATCATCTAAAATGTAAGTATATTCCTGCCCATTTAAAAGTGCTTCATCAGCTTTAGAGTCTTCTAAATCACTAAGAAATTTTAAGAAAAGTATCCACGATATTTGCTCAGTGTACATCATAGCACCACTGATACCGTCATCTCTTCTTAGGATGTCTGTTATTCTGTTTATTTTACTTTCCAAGTTTTGCCTTTTTTATATGTATAGATTTTACTGTTTTTTAACATAGGTCGGAAACTATGTTAAATATTTTTACTTTTTTTAACATAGCGTACATGTTAGATTTGCTAAAGCACGGTTTGCTGATATGGCTTTTTTTAGAGTAGCTTCAGTTTTTATTTGTTTGGTTAGTGGTAGCTTATCCATATTATCTATAAATCTCCCTCTGTAACTCAAAATACTCATCTCTCATCTGCGGTATTCCGCCAAAGTTCCCTGCCACTTCTCTAACGGTTCCAAGTCCACTTAGGTCAACCAACTTACCCAGCTTGTCTTCATCTAGCTCTTTAACACCGTCTTTTTCATATCGTTTTAAAATAAACTCTATAAATTCTTTAGCTTTTTCGTTATGAAACTTCTCTACAAACTCAGAGTTCTCTACATGTAAGACTCTTTCGCTTCTGGTTTTTATGTCTAGGTTAAATGATATATGAGTGAGCACATCATATATATCACTATTCTCTGCTTCAAATATTACTTTTAGATCATTGAGTTGAGATTCATCTATATTCATCTCACGAAGTTTATTGAGTAGGTCTTTTCTATTTTTTGGGTTGCTCCATATCTCTCTTAACCCATCTTCATCATTATAAAATTTTCCCAATACACCGATGAGTAATTCCAGATAATCTTCAGTTTTGAGCGGGATACCGTCTTCACCGACATAGGTTGTTTCTATGTTGATTACTTTAAGCTTTTTACCTTTGATGTCAATCGTTACTTTTTCATTTTTAGGCTTGTCATCACCTGTTTCTATATCATCACGATCTGTTGTATCAGTCTTTTCTTTTGGCTCTTTTTGTTGTTTTTCTCCGCTTCCATTTAGGGGCAAATCTTCTCCGTCCCAAGCAGGGTCATAGAACAAGTTTGTAGCCCCTACAAAGTCCATAATAGTAAAGAAATCTTTACCCTCAAACACACGAGTTCCACGACCAATAATCTGTTTAAACTCTGTCATTGATCTAATAGGTGCAGTAAGCACGACATTTCTAACATTTTTGGCATCTACACCAGTTGTAAGCATTTTTGAACTTGTAAGTATCGTAGGTATATCTCTATCGTTGTTTTGAAACATCTCCAAGAAACCTCTACCTATTTCGCCCTCATCAGATGTAACCCTTACACAGTAGTTACTGTCTTTGATAGTTTTAAACTTATCAATAGCTGCTTTCATATCCATCGCATGTTTTTGATTTACACAAAACACTATGGTTTTATCCATAGTATTCATATTTTCTAAGATTGTTTTTGCCAATAGTTCTGTTCTTTTGGGGATGACAACTTCTCGCTCAAATCTATCAAGTTCCACTATCTGTTTTTCTAACTCGCCAGTGATAATATCATTTGGGTCAAATCTGTACTCATCTATATTTGTTTGAATTCTTTTGACTTTATAAGGAGTTAAGAAACCATCGTTGATGCCGTCTTTTAGAGAGTATTCATAGATAGGGTCACCAAAATATTTGTAGGTGTCTCCATTATCATCTCTTTTCGGTGTTGCTGTAAGTCCTAAGTGAACAGCACTTCCGAAATGATTTAAAATAGCTCTCCAAGAACTCTCATCATTTGCACTACCACGATGGCACTCATCAATGATAATTAAGTCAAAGAAATTTGATGGATACTGTTTATAGTATGCGGTTACATCATCTTCTTGTTCTTCTTCTGAAGTCTCTAGAACTCTGTTTTTATTTTCAGCTATTGATTGGTAGATGGCAAAAAATATGTTTCCAGCTGTTGGAACTTTACCGCCTCGTTTTTTGATGACTTTTCCATTTATCTCAACACAATCTTTTTCAAGTGGATTGAATGTATTCATGGATTGGTCTTTAAGTACATTTCTATCTGCTAAGAAGAGTATCTTAGGTCTTCTATCACTATTATCTCTATTCCATTTGGATTGAAACAGTCTATATGCGATTTGAAAAGCGATGTAGGTTTTTCCCGTTCCAGTTGCCAGTGTAAGCAACACCCTGTCTTTATTATCCGCAATAGCTTCTATGGTTTTTTGAACTGCTACTTGTTGATAGAAACGAGGCTTCATCGTTCCTTCTATGTGAAAAGGGTAAGTAATTACATCTTTTGCTTTAGGAGTTGATTTAGCGTACTTTCTCTCAAATAGTTCATCAGGAGTTGGATAGTTGTCAATATAACTTCCTTTTCCCTCTTTGAGTGAGTGTTCATAGATTTTATGTCCGTTTGTGCTGTAGACATAATCAATACGGAGTCGTTGGGCATAGTTGATAGATTGTTGTAAACCATCCAGTGGGTCTTTTGATTCAGCTTTGGCTTCAATGATGGCAAGGTTGGTATTTTTATATGTAAGTAAGTAATCAACGAAGTATCTTTTACCTCTTTTACCGCCTATAAGCTTTCGCCCATCAGTAAAATAGTACTCTCTAACAATGTTTGATTCAAGCCAATCACTATCCTTTATTGCAGGATCAATTAGCTTAGAACGAGTATCTGATTCTGAATATGCCATATAACACCAAAGATAACAAAATATATTTTGGTTTATTATAGCTAAATCTTTAAAATTGGGGTCATTCCATACATTTGCCAATCAAGCTTGGGAAGATTATCTCTATTGGCAACAAAATGATAAAAAGATTCTAAAAAAGATCAATGCGCCTATCAAAGAGATAACAAGAGAACCCTTTAAGGGAAGCGGTGAACCTGAACCGCTAAAGTATAACTGGTCGGGCTATTGGTCAAGAAGAATAACCATAGAGCATAGGCTAGTATATAAAGTAACTGAAAATGCTGTATTGATAGCTCAATGCAGATATCATTATTAAAAATAAAAAAGGATACTGTTATGACGGAATTAGATATTACTGCTGCTATTGAGAGTCAAAAAATAAATCAAGAATACAAATGTGTAAAAAAACTGAAACATGTTGCGGTAAATATTGCGGTTTTAGATTTTAACAAGTCTAAAAACCTCATAAAATAGGCACTCTATAGCGTAGCATATTTACCTCGACAAGGTAAAAGTCACTGGTTCGAGTCCAGTTGTGAGCACCATTATTTAACTATCCTCCAGTGCCCTTGCACACATTACCGCGCTGCTAAATGCCCATTGAAAATTGTATCCACCTAACTCTCCAGTGACATCCACTACTTCACCTATAAAATACATATCTTTTACCTTTAACGACTCTAAAGTTGCAAAGTTCAACTCACTACTCAGAACTCCACCTCTACTTACTTCTGCTTTGCTGAAGCCAAAATTTCCAGCTGGAGCAAACTCATAGTTATGGATTTTTTCTAGATTTACTCTTGCCTCTTTTGTTATTTTTTTGCACTCAATATCTTCTACACCCAAAGCATCCAGTATGGCTTTAGAGAGTCTTTTTGGCAAAGGAATCACTGAGCTTAATAATTTTTTGCTATTGGCAATCAACTCAAAAATATTGTTATCTGGTAAAAAATCTATTGAAATATTTCCCTTTTGCCAATAAAGCGAGGCAGACAAAATGGCTGGTCCGCTTATGCCACGATGAGCAAAAAGCATCTCCTCTTTTAGGATTTTACCTCCAACCTTTATAGCGACAAAACAGCTAAGACCGCTTAACTCCTTCATCCAAAACTGCTCTTTTTGTAATGTCAATCCAACAAGTGCTGGGGTAAACTCTTTTACCTCAACGCCAAAACTCTTGGCGATATCAAGCCCTATCTCACTAGCTCCAAGCTCTTTAAAGCTTTTACCCCCAGTTGCAACAATTAGCTTTTTTGTACAAAATGAGCCTTTTGTAGTTTTAACCTCAAAGACATCATCTTTTTTTGTAGCACTCAGAATCTCTCTATCGAAAAACAGCTCCGCGTGTCTGCTCTGCTTCTTTAAAATATCTATAATTTCATCAGATGAGTTTTGGCAAAAATAGTAACGGTTCTTTTTTAAAATAGGCTCCACACCATTTTTATCAAGATAATTTAGCAAATCATCTTTTGAGAAGCAGCTTAAAGAGCAGGATACAAAATCACTGTTGCCATCATAGTTATCTTCGCTAACATACAAATTGGTAATATTGCATTTTCCACCGCCAGAGATTTTTAGTTTCTTTGCGACCTTACTATTTGCATCTATGATGGCAACACTTTTTTTTCTACTCAAATGCGAGGCACACATCAGCCCGCTGGCTCCTGCACCTAAAATCAAAACATCATATATTTTCATAATGGCATTATACGATATAATGCCGCTTATATATTCTGCCTTAAAAAGGCAAACCTTGTAGCATATCAATAAAAAGCAGTAAAAATGGGCAATAAACTTCACATAGTATCTCTAGGATGTACAAAAAATTTAGTTGACACAGAAGTTATGATGGGTAAACTAAAAAATTTTGAATTGACACAAAATCAAGAAGAGGCGGATGTAATCATTGTAAATACTTGTGGTTTTATAGATGCAGCAAAGCAAGAGTCTATAAACACAGTTTTAAACCTTCATGATGCAAGAAAAGAGGACTCTGTTTTAGTAATGGCTGGATGTTTGAGCGAAAGATACAAAGAGGAGTTAGCCAAAGATATGCCAGAGGTTGATATTTTCACAGGAGTTGGCGATTACGACAAAATTGATGAGCTTTTGATTGAGAAAAAGAGCCGTTTTTCTAGTGAAGTTTTTTTGATTGATGGAGCCGAGAGAGTTGTGACGGGCTCAACTTATCATGCTTATATAAAACTCTCAGAGGGGTGCAATCAAGCCTGTAGCTTCTGTGCGATTCCATCCTTTAAAGGCAAACTAAACTCAAGAAGCTTGGACTCAATAGCCAAAGAAGTTGAAGGCTTAGTCAAAAAAGGGTACTATGATTTCTCTTTCGTTTCACAAGACAGCTCATCTTTTCTTCGCGATCAAAACATAAAAGATGGACTAAGTCTGCTGATGCAGAGAATCGAGCTAATTGATGGCGTAAAAAGTGCTAGAATCCTCTACCTTTATCCATCCACAACAACCATAAACCTGCTAAAAAACATTGCAAAAAGTGAGATTTTTCACAACTATTTTGATATGCCTATTCAGCATATAAACGACGATATGCTTCGCATTATGAAGCGAGGATTTGGCAAAAAAGAGACTCTTGAGCTTTTAGAGTTTATGAGAGAGCTTCCTAACTCATTTATACGAACCAGTTTCATTGTCGGGCATCCAAATGAGACGCAAGAGATGTTTGATGAGATGTGTGAATTTGCTGCATCTTTTGGTTTTGACCGTATCAATGTATTTGCCTATTCTGATGAAGAGACAACACCAGCTCACGAGATGAGCGATAAAATTCCAGCAAAAACGATTGAAAAAAGAGCAAAAATTCTTGGAAAAATTGCCTCAGAGTGTACGCAAAAATCTCTAAAAAATGAGATTGGTAAAGAGGTAAAGATTATTATAGATGGCGAGAGCGACGAACATGAGTATATATTAAGTGCGAAAGAGCTTATCTGGGCACCTGAGATAGATGGCGAGCTTTACATAAACGACAGAACTAGTGATAACGAGCTAATCTTTGGCAAGATATATAGTGCCACAATAACTGATATTGCAGGGGATATTTTAACCGCAACAGTTGATAATGCTTAAAGAAAAAACACTTTCACATCTAAAAGACAGAAAAAATCTCTTAGCGTTTTCTGGCGGAGCAGACTCTACGGCTCTATTTTTTCTTCTGATAAAACACAACATCATCTTTGACATTGCAATCGTAAATTATGGTGTGCGAGAGCAGAGCAAACAAGAAGTTGCTTACGCTAAAGAGCTTTGCACTTTACACAATCTCACTTGCCATATACACAATGCCGCAGAAATTAAAACAAATTTTGAGGCAAAAGCCAGAGAAATTAGATATGATTTTTTTGAAGAGCTGATTTTAAAACATGGATATGAAAATCTTCTAAGCGCACATCATCTAGGAGATCGCTTTGAGTGGATGCTTATGCAGTTTTGCAAAGGCTCTGGTTGTGCAGAACTCGCTGGCATGAGGACTTTGGAGCAGAGAAAAAACTACAAACTTATCCGCCCACTTCTGCATTTAGATAAATGCGAGCTTCTCATTTATCTAAAACATAGCTCAATTAAATATTTTGAAGATGAGAGCAATTTTTATGAAAACATAAAAAGAAATAGTTTTAGGCATAACCACTCAAATCCGCTTTTAGCCGAACATCTAAGTGGCATAAAAAAAAGCTTTGAGTATTTAGACGAGGATAGAGACAGTTTAATCAAAGAGATAGATGTTTATTCTGAAGATGAGTTTGTTTATTTTAAAAATTTTGGCGATATAAGAAGCAGCATCTATGCGATAGATAAATATCTAAAATCGAAGCTTTATATGCTTAGCGCAAAAGAGAGAGAGCTTTTAAAGGGTGAAAAAACAGTAGTTGTTGGACGGAAATTTGTAATTAGCCAAAATAGTGATTTTATATTTATGTCACCATTTGTAAGAGAAGTTGTTATGCCAAAGAAGTTTAAAGAGGAGTGTAGGGTTTTAAAAATAGAACCTAAACTTCGCCCATATCTTTTTAAAAATGATATAGTTTTCCAAGAGATAAAAAAAATATTAATTGGAAGTTAAATCTTTTTTTTGAATTTAGTCTGCTTTTTATCGTGTTTACTTTTTTATATCATCTTCTTTAGTTTTACTGCTGTTTAAATCTTTTTTATTACCATAAACTTTCATTTTAAACGATGAGTTAATTATTTCACCATCTCTTTTGAAATCTATTGGAAGGTTTATAGATATTATCCAATCGCTCTTGTTTACGGTATCCAAGAAGTTGTAAAAGCTCTTTGGCGAGCTGATTTTTGAGCTTGTATTTACTTCATAGACACTAAAGTCATCTTCGCTCTCAACTTCAATTTTTTTTGATAACATCAATGAATTAAAAAAACTTTTATGCTGTTTTTCAAATTTTTCAGGAGAGAAGCCACTACTAAATGCACCTATTATATGTGAATTATCCGCTTTTAGTTTTTTATATACAGTTGCTGTTTCATCGTGAAACTCTACTGTACGAGCAAGTTCAACACTCTCTTTTTTTAACTTAGATCGCTTAGACCTATACTCTTTTCCCTCTGGAATCAAAACAGCAAAAGAGAAAACAAAAACAAATATCAACAGCACAGTAGAGAGCGCCAACAAATATATGCTTTGTCTAGTTATGCTACTCTTCACTTACTGTCTCCTCTTCTAGATAGTTCGTAGATACAAATCGAAGCCAACCATTTTCAGCAGGATAAAAACTACTATAAGTTTGATGAAAGATTGATCGAAGAGGCGCTAAAAGCATAAAGTTATAGACATCCTGATTTGGCGTGATACCATATAAAATCAAGCCATTTTCCATTATTTTTGCTTCTGATAAAACTATCCTTCCAGGCACCAAATCAAATAAGTTGCTTATGCTATCTTTAAGAAGGCTATTTTTCGTAAACACTTCCTCAGATAAATCAACTTGTTTTTCTATGTATGCTATCTCATTTTTCATCTTCTCTGTACTTTTTACAAAATCATCTTTTTGCTTGAGTGTCTCTGCCATATCTTGTTCAAAATTATGATTTTTTAGTAACAAAAGGTTGTGCGTAGCAAAAAGCATAAAAATGGTGACACTAAAAAAGGCAAACAGAAGCTGAAACTCTTTTGTAAAAATTGTTTTGCCGGATGCCTTTGTATAGCTATATTTCATTTTATCTCTATCTTTGCAAGGTTACAAATCTCTTTGGCTAACTCTATCTTTCGCGAGTAGACACTCAAAAACATCTCATCCTCTAGATATCCTTTTAGTTCATGATTCAACCCAATAGCATCAGCAATATAAACAACCTCAACAAATCTGCTGTCGTATTTCTCATCTTTATAAAAACTATTTAATGACTCCTGTATGGATACAAACCTTTGATAGTCTTCACCAAAACCATTTAAAGTCAATTTCTCTTCAGGGACACTTAGAGGTTTTTTTATCTCACTCTCTTCTGAAAATTCATTTATATCATCACTATCATCCAGATTTTCTATGCTTGCGTACTCCTCTGCAAAACCCACATCATCTAAATCTATCTCCCCCATATCTAGAGATAACTCTTCACTATCATCATCCAATAGCTGACTATCATAGGGGTTCTCTTCCTCGTCAAGCAAATGATCTGCATTTATAAACTTTGCAAACAATAATTTAGAGTTCTCAAAAATAGCCAGAGACAGATAGCTCTCCTCTACTAAAATAAACATTGCCATCGTTAATTCTATTTTATCTTTAAAAAACTCTCTCATAATCAAAAAAGGAGAGAAAATAAAATCAACTCCAACTTCCTTATATTCCCGTTTTATAGAATTTATACTGCTTTCTAGTGTATAAAATGCCAAATCTTTCGCATAGCATACGAGCTTTATTTTACTATCTCTATTGAGATTATCTATCTCGTTAATTTTGCATGTTGAAACCGCACACTGAGTTGACGAGTGATCAATAATTGAAATATAGTGAAACGGCGACTCTTTTTTATAAGATTTTATAAAATTATACATTCTAGTTTTATCTTGAGAAACATCAAACTTCTTTTCAATGCTCTCCATTAGAGTGCCTTTTGATGAGTAGATCTCTACATAAACAATGGTCGTTAAGTTTTCAACAACTATATTTATAAAGATTTTTGTATAGATAAAACCTAAAAAGTTAAATGCCATTACTTGTCTGCTCCGCAAAGTGGGTGTGCTTTATCATAATTTTTCTGCTTCAATGCACTACCCAGCTTTGTGTATATTTGTGTTGTTGCCATAGATGAGTGTCCTAAAAGCTCACTCACATCTGCGATTGGCGCATTGTTGTTCAAGAGCTCTGTCGCGTACGAATGACGAAGCTGATGTGGTGAAACTTTTATGTTTACTCTTTTAAATACTTTTATTACGATATATCTTAGACTGTTTTCGCTTAATTTTTCGCCATTTTTTTCAAAAATGAATTTTTTCTGTTTTGATAAGCTAAGATAATCATTTAGCATCTCCTCAAGCATAGGCAAAAGAGGCATATCTCGCTGTTTGCTTCCCTTACCAAAAACTCTAATCCAACCTTGCGATAAGTCTTTGGTTTCAAGGGATGCTAACTCAGATATTCTAACTCCAAGAGCATAAAACATGGTTACGATTAGCCTCTCAAATGGTTCGGCCAACAACAATGCTTCAGTAATGATTTTATGTGAAATTGGTTTCGGAAGAGTTTTTGCAACTTTAATACTATCATCGGCTCTCACAACAACTCTCTCTCCTTTGTCGTTTAAATATTTTGCAAATGAGCGGATTGCACTGAGCTTTTTGCTTATGGTTTTTGAATTAAGTGAGGCGATTTTTATGCGATAGGGCATAAGATTAAAAATTCTGTTTTTATCTTCTTGAAATATCTCTATATTTTTAGCAGCTTCACTCTCTTTATGGTTTAAAAATGCCTCTTTTAGTGTTTCATCATAACTCTTTATGGTCAAGTCAGAATATCCTCTTATCTCTTCAAGGTATTTTAGAAACTCTTTTATCTGATTATTTATCTGTTTTTTCATAGTTGTTGAGTCTGTTTTCAATCATATCTCGTGCTTCTTCAAGCCCTAAGTCTTCCATGGCTATTGGTTGCGTCATATAGTAACTTATGGTTCCAAAAGGCTTAGGAATCATAAACCTATCCCAACTATTAAGCTGCCAATATTTAGAAGCAATTATTCTAACTAGTACTATTTTTTTTGATGTTTTTTGAGCCATGACAATCATGCCGTCTGCGACTTTGTGCCTTGGACCTTTTGGGCCATCAGGAGTGATGCCTATGTCATAGCCATCTTTTAGAGCTTTTATGGCTTGGATTAGAACTTTTGCAGCATTTCTGTTTGTTGAACCAGCTATCGTTCCCAATCCAAAATAAGTGATAGTTTTTGAGATTAAAAGACCATCAAAATGGCTTGAGATTAAAACTTTTGCATGAGGAGTTTTTCTGTACTTCTGATATGCATACGGCAACATAAGAAGCTCTCCATGCCAACAAGCAAATATAGTTGATTCATCTGGGATTGTCTCTGGAGAGTAGAACTTTTTTTTATTTGTGGCGTAGATGATTCTTATAAAAATTGAAGCAAGAAAAGGAACAGCTAATAGCGCAAAAGCGCGTAAAAACTTTTTAATCAATAATCTTTCCAGTTAAAATTGTTCGTCCAATTGCAGTAATCTCAACATCTCTAAACTGACCTAAAAGCTCATCTGAGCCTTTAGCTTTGATTAGCATATTGCCATCACTCCGTCCGCTTACAAAATAGTCACTATTTAGATCTTCAAAGTAAACTCTATATATTTTTCCAAGTTGTACGCTATTTTTCTCATCTAATATTTTGGTGTTCAAATCTTGGATGGTCGTCAATCTAAGAGATGCAACATCTTCATCAACCACATTCGTGAAGTGTTCAGCTTCTGTCTCAGGACGAGGAGAGTATTTAAAAGAGAATATTTGATCAAACTTTACTCTGTTCATTACATCTAGCGTATCTAGAAAATCTTCATTACTCTCCCCCGGAAAGGCAACGATTATATCGGTGGATATGCTTACCTCAGGACAAAGAGCCCTAAGTTTTTCAACCCTTTCTAGAAACCACTCTTTTGTATAACCTCGTTTCATATCTTTTAAAACTTTAGTGGAACCACTTTGAAGTGGCATATGCATTGACTTGCAGATTTTAGGATTTTTTGCAAACTCATCTATAAACTCATCATCCATATGAAATGGGTGTGGAGAGGTAAAACGAATGCGCTCTAAGCCATCAATCGCACTTAAGCGACGAAGAAGCTCTGTAAAGTTCACTTTTTCATGTTCGCCTGAAAAACGGCGACCATAGTTATTTACATTTTGTCCCAAAAGAAAAATCTCTTTTGCTCCATTCTCAACCGATCTTTTTGCTTCTCGCAATATAAGCTCATCAGGAATAGATATCTCTTCACCGCGAGTTTTTGGAACAATACAATATGTACAGGATTTATCACAACCAATGGATATATTTATAAAAGCCTTATATGGAGATGTTCTAAAATCATCAAAGGCGAACTCACTCTCATCATAATTTATATCAACCTCAACAGCTCTTTCTCTATGTATAACATCTGTAATTTTAGATACATTTCTAGCACCTAAAACAAAATTAACATAAGGAGCTCTCTTGATTATCTCTGCACCCAGATGTGAAGCAGTACAACCACAAACACCTATTTTTGCGCCATCTTTTTTCTTTTTATTAAAAATTCCAAGTTCTGAAAAAAGTTTAGCTACTGGCTTTTCTCTAACTGAACATGTATTTATTAAAATCAAGTCAGCTTCTGAAATATCAGTTGTCGTTTTATAATTCTCTTTTTCACTAAGCTCCGCAATAATATGCTCACTATCGCGAGAGTTCATGGCACAACCTAGAGTTTCAATATATAATTTTTTGCTCATTAATAGTGCTATGTTTAAATTAGTTTATAATATGAACTTGATACACATACTCTTCATCAGAGAGTCCGTATTTAACTTCGCTCATATAAAAACTTTTACCTTTTGACTCAAAGTGGTCTTGAAGTTCTAGCAGGTCTTTGTGAGAATTGTCTCTATCAAAATAAAAAATAACACTACTCTCTTTCTCAACGCTATCTTCCAGTTTAGATAATTCAACTTTTTTAGGCTTCATCCCTATATCAGTTCTTGCAAATTTTAAATCCATGGTTTTTTCCTATTTGTAAATATAGGGGATTATAGTAAAACTCTACTAAAAAGTTAATTAAAGCTGTTTTTATACATTTTGGATATAATTTCATACTTCATAAAGAATCCCCAATTTTTTAACACTGTTTTTTATGAGATTACCCTATAGAAGGATTTTCAATGGAAAAAATATTAGACATAATCAACGCAATTGCGCATGAGAAAAATCTTAACCCAGAGAGCGTTACTGAGGCACTTAAAACTGCATTTATTCAAACTGCAAAAAGAGTAATAGACTCAAAATTTAATTTTGAAGCAGTAATAAACAAAGAGACAAAATCAATAGATGTTATACAAATAATTACTGTCGTAGCAGATAATGATGAGAGACTGCAAGATGAGCATATTGCGCCAGCATATATCTCAATAACAGATGCCAGAGAGTATGATGACCAAGTTGAACTTGACGACCAACTTCAAATCCCTCATGACCTAGAAGAGCATGGACGAACTGCCGCAGCTTCTCTTCACCGTGAAATAGAGTATCACATCCAAAAACTTGTAGAGAGTGAGGTTTTTAACAAGTACAAATCAAAAATTGGCACGCTAGCTTCTGGACGAGTTACAAGAGTTGACCCAAACAACACAACTTATGTTGAAATAGATGAAATCAAAGCAACACTTCCGATGAAAAGCCGTATAAAAGGTGAAGTTTTTAAAGTTGGTGACCACATAAAAGCTGTTGTCCGCTTAGTAAATATGGATAGAGAAAATGGCATCGCGATAGAACTCTCAAGAACTTCTCCAAAGTTTTTAGAAGAACTTTTAGCGCTAGAGGTTCCTGAGATTTCTGATGGAACCGTAATTATTGAGAGATGTGCGCGAATCCCTGGCGAGAGAGCAAAAGTAGCACTCTTTAGTACTCATCCGCAAGTTGATGCAGTTGGAGCAACTGTTGGTGTAAAAGGCGTTCGTATCAATGCTGTTAGTCAAGAGTTGATTGGGGAAAATATAGATTGTATCGAGTACACTTCTGTCCCTGAGCTTTTTATCTCAAGAATAATGAGCCCTGCTATCATCTCAAATGTTGTAATAATAAAAAATGAAAATGGTGAAGCAGAAAAAGCTATTGTCTCACTGGCATCTGATCAAAAATCAAAAGCGATAGGAAAAAGTGGTATTAATATTCGCCTTGCCTCTATGCTTAGTGGTTTAAACATTGAACTTGTTGAAAATGATAATAGCAGTAGTGCACAAAGCGGTAATCATCCAGCCAAAGACGGAGTTGATGCGCTAGAGGCATTGTTTAACTAAAACATCTATAGCTTACCTTTTAAAAGAGGTAGGCGACCAAAAGAAGATTTACCCTCTTTGTATATATGGATTTAACCTCAATAGTGCAAGATCTGCCACTATATTTCCCAGAAGCGTTAAAAATGCCGTCATCATCAGTGTTCCCATAATTATTGGATAATCACGACTAATTGCACTCATATAAAAAAGTTGTCCCATCCCATCAATACCAAAAATAGATTCTAAAATAACGCTACCACCTATTAAGCCAGGCAGAGACAATCCTAACAGTGTAATTATTGGGGGCAGAAGGTTTGGATATATGTAGTGATTTAACAACTGTTTTTCACTAAGTCCACGAGAGAGTGCATAGTAGTAGTAATCACTCTTTAATATCTCTAGCGTTAGGGAGCGAATATAGATTATCATACTTCCAAGACCTACAAATATCATGACGCTTATCGGCAAAGTTAGATGCCAAGCCATATCAAAATAATTCATAACTCCCTCTTTTGGCTCAATTGAGTGAAGTCCTGAGATTGGAAAAATAGGTACTGCTAGAGCAAAAAATATTATAAAAATTAAAGAGAGATAAAATGATGGCATAGCAAAAGATACAAGAGAGATTTGGCGGATAATATAATCGGGCTTTTTTTCGTAACTGAGCGCTGATTTTATTCCGAGCTTCAGAGATAAAATAAACACTACGACCAGTGAGACACTATTCATAACAAGAGTAACTGGTATCCGCTTAAGTATTTCAGAGCTAACATCCTCTCCGCTTACAAACGAGATGCCAAAATTCAGATGAACTATATTGATAACCCAATCAAAATATTGCTCTAGCAGTGGCTTATCGAGCCCATAAACGGCCTTTAGTGTGGCTATTGCTTCTTTTGTCATATTTGGGTTAAGCTCCCCTGCTCCAAAGAAACTATTGGGTGCAGCGTGGATAGCTAAAAATGAGATAATAGAGATAATTAGCAACATAAAAGAGATATAAGTGATTTTATTTATGAGTGTAAACATAGTGGAAATTATAGCTAAAATATAAGATGTCTGATTCTCCAAAAAAGAAAGAGAATCAGATTTTTTATTAGTTAAAAATTATATTTTAGGTAAAGCTGGATATCTGTTGACTTAACATCACTTGCATTATTTACATAATTTTTATCTGCAAATATAAGAGCTGCTGAAGTCTCAAGAGGTCCGAAAGCTTTAGATGCAACAATTGTCGCTTCTGTAACTTTTCTATCAGTAGTAGTAGGGGCATTGTTATCTATATCAGAGTAGTAAATCCCTCCAAGAAGTTGTATTTTTGGTCCAACTTCCCCCTCAGCCGTTAAGCTGTATGAAGTAGCACCTTGAGCGGATACATTTCCATAGTTCCACCACATTTCAGTATAGAGCTTAGATTGGCCGCCTTTAGTCCAAGATGTTCCAGTTGCCGTATTTGCAACACCCAAAGCACCGCCACTATCAACCGATGAGAATGCAGCTTTAATAGTTGCCACATCTTTTATAACATACCCAGCCATCAAAGAGTAAGCAGTTGTGTCTGCACTTGGAGCAGCTTCTGCTTTTGTGTTTGCAAACTGAACACCCAAAAGAACATTATCAATCAGGGAACATTTAACATCTGCTTGTAGCCAGTAAGCTTTTGCTAGGAAAACCATATCATAGTACCAAGCTTGAACTGTAACTGGTTTAAAAGAGTTATTGATTGCACCAATAGCGTAAACACCATTTGTTCCAAATGTGTTAAATCTTCCATTGCCAGCAACATAACTTCCAACTCCGTAAGTACCTATATAGGTTGGGGTAGGAGAAGCATTTCCTAGCGTACCCGCTTCCTCATCAGCGGAACCATTTGACTTACCGATGAATGTAGCTACTAAGGTAGTATCTTTAATGCTCTGGTTAACCAAAACAACTGCTTCAAATGTATTTTTATCTAAACCCCATGTTTCAGTAAAAGCTAATGGAGTATCTAATGTTTGACGACCAACTTTTAAAGTTGTATCAAACGCACTTCCTGCCAACCAAACTTCATCCATCCACATTGCACTATCAACTTGTTTTCCACCAGCAAAGTGTGAACCAGCAGAATCGCTCACGCCATGTGCACCAGACCAAACATTGCTAACCAGGTTGTTCTCAACGCCAAGTGTTGTTACAACCTGCATTCCAACACCAGCTGAGATACCTTTTGTTAAATCTGTTGTTAGCCCTAAATGTAATGAAATATCAGTATACGAAGCGTCTTTGCTAAAAAAACCACCATTTCCTGCTGCATTTGAATCTGTTGTGCCATAATATAATCTTGCGTCTCCAGAAACCTTAGTATTCTCGATTGCAAAAACAGTCGATGTTGTAAGTAGTGCTACTGCTACTAAACTTAATTTTGTTAATTTCATCTTTTTCTCCTACCTTAAATATTGTCACTATTGTGTCATATACATCTTTAATATAAGTTTAATTTAAATTTACAATCTTAAAAAGTTTATGTATAATCTCAAATGAAAAAAATATTACTCTTAGCAACAGCGCTTATTTTTAGTGGTTGTTCAAAAATAAATAATCAAAATCCGTCTCAAAATAGTGCTCTCAGCAAAATTGCTGGAAAGACACAAGAGAATGATAGTGGATTTTTACAAAAATCACTTGATGGCTGGATAGAGAAAGAGTGGACTCCTGCGGTTGAAAAAAATGATAAGATTAAAGACATAAATACTAATGAAAATAGAAGTTTCACTATACAAGAGTATATAAACAAGATAAGAATTTATAACAGGGATAAAAATCAAACTCTAGAGGATTCCAATATAAAAAAAATCGACTCGATGCCCGTTATAGGCAAGAGTAGATAATTATTTTTATTTTCTAACATCCCAGCAAAAAACAGTTTTTCCATCCTCTGTTTGCTCAGCTGCAGCCATTCCCATAATACTATAACCACTATCAACATAGTGAATTTCTCCAGTTACGCCAGAAGATAGATCACTCAAGAGGTACATGGCTGAATTTCCAACTTGCTCTGTTGTAACATTTTTCTTTAGTGGTGCGTTTACTTCATTCCAGTTAAGAATCTGTTTAAAATCACCTATTCCAGCGGCAGCTAGAGTTCTTATTGGGCCAGCAGAGATTGCATTTACTCTTTGACCTTTTCTACCTAGTTCAACAGCCATATATCTTACAGTTGACTCAAGTGCGGCTTTTGCAACACCCATAACATTATAATTTACTATATATTTTGGTCCACCTAAATATGAGAGAGTTAGTATCGAGGCATCATCTGAGAGAACACTCTCAAGACGGTTCGTTAGGTCTATTAATGAATAAACCGAAACATCCATGGCAATTGCAAATGCACTTTTTGTAGTTTTCATAAAAGGCTCACTAAGTGCTTCTTTTGGAGCAAAGGCGACCGAATGAACTAGAAAATCAATCTTTCCAAAATCTTTCTCAATCAGAGCAGCAATTCCTTGCATATGCTCCTCGTTGGACACATCAAGCTCATAAACTTTATCACTTCCAAATGATTCAGCAAGTGGCTCAACTCTTTTTTTTAGAGCATCATTTAGATATGTAAAAGCGAGTTCTGCGCCCTGCTCATGACACGCTTTTGCGATTCCGTATGCTATTGATTTATCGTTTGCCAATCCTACAATTAGACCTTTTTTGCCCTTCATTACCATCTTTAACTCTCCTTTTTATTGTTTATTTTTTTTCTAAAAGTTGTGCACTCTCGCACATAGAACAAAAATGTTCTGCATAAAGCGCTGCACTTCCAACTAAAACACCATCAACACCATCAAGAGATAAAACCTCTTGAACATTAGTAACTTTTACACTACCACCATAGAGAAGAGGCGCAGTTGACTTAGTTTTTAGTTCTTTATGTATCGTTACTATATCTTCAGGTGTTGGAGTGAGTCCACTACCTATTGCCCAAACTGGTTCATATGCGATAATCAAGTTTTTATACATGACATCTATGCCCTCATATTGTCTAGATATATACTCCATCATCTTATCATGTCCAGACTCTCGCACACTTAAAGGCTCGCCAACACAATAGACTATTCTAAACCCAAGTTCTTTATAAAAATTGAATTTTTTTACCAGCTCTTCTTGAGTCTCGCCCATCACATGTCTTCGTTCGCTATGGCCAATCAAAATAGTTTTTATCTCAAACTCTTCTAGTTGCTCATATCCTATCTCACCAGTAAAAGCGCCATTTATAGCTGGATAAGCATTTTGCGCACCAACTTTAATACCTGCTTGATGTTTCACTAAGCTACTTGTTGCAGGAAAAACTAAAACTTCTTGAGTGATGCTGTTTTTCTCTATAAATCTCTCTACTTCATTTAAGTAGCTTATAGTTTTTGCCCGTGTTAAATTTGTTTTTAGATTTGCTGCAATTATCATAAGCTAAATCTTTTTTATAATTAACGGAGCGACACCTGGCAAGATTTTACCCTCTAGTAGTTCCAAAGAAGCACCACCACCAGTAGAGATAAAAGTCATCTGCTCGTCTAAATCTATTCTTTGAACCAAGTCGGCCGTATCTCCACCACCAACAACAGTTGTAGCATAGCTATTTGCCAGATAGTGTGCTATTTTATTTGAGCCTCCAGCAAATTTATCCATCTCATAAACGCCCATCGGTCCATTCCATAAAACTGTTTGAACATCACTTAAAACCTCTTCATAAAGCTTTACTGTTGCTGGCCCAATATCGAGTCCCATCCAACCTTTTGGTATCTCTTGAACTGTTGTTATTTTACTAATTGAGTCTTCTGAAAACTTTTCTGCTGCTATCACATCTATTGGCAAGTAAAATTTAACTCCGAGTTTTTTTGCTTCTTGCATAATATGCTCAGCCTCTTCAAGTAGATCACTTTCAACAAGTGAAGCGCCGACATCATACCCCATCTGCTTAAGAAATGTGAATGCCATTCCTCCGCCAATAATGACCTTGTCTACTCTAGGGAGAAGATTTATAAGGGCCTCAAGTTTTCCAGAAACTTTGCTTCCTCCAACAATAGCCGCAAATGGACGAACAGGTTTTTCAACAAGTTTTCCTAAAAACTGAATCTCTTTTTGAAGTAAAAATCCGGCAGCTTTATGTTTGTTATCAAAAAACTTAGTGATTCCCTCAACAGAAGAGTGTGCACGATGACTAACACCGAACGCATCATTAACATAAAAATCAACCATAGAGGCTAGCTTCTTAGAGAGTTCAATACTATTGTCGGTCTCTCCTTTTTCATAACGAAGATTCTCCAAAAGCAAAACTTCACCAGACTTCAAAGTAGAAGCCTTTGCAAGGGCATCTTCTCCGACCACATCCTTGGCAAGAATAACTTCTCTTTTTAGAAGATGCTGTATTCTTTTAGCAACTGGAGCAAGTGAGTATTTTGACACAACTTCACCATCTGGACGACCCAAATGTGAACCCAAAACAACCGCGCAATCTTGATCTAGGCAATAGTTTATAGTAGAGAGCGCCGAACGAATACGACGATCATCGGAAATATTACCAAACTCGTCCATAGGGACATTAAAGTCGCATCTTATAAAAACTTTTTTACCAACGAAATCTAGATTTTTAATATTTAATAGTTCCATTTTTTTCCTATTTGCTAATGTGAAGTGCCATATCTATAAGTCTTGAAGAGTATCCCCACTCATTATCGTACCAAGCCATTATTTTAACCATATCACCATCTATAACTTGTGTTAAATCTTCCGCAACAATAGCGCTATATGTAGATCCAACAAAATCTTGAGATACTCTCATCTCTTTGTCCATCAACAAAATCCCGCCAAGAGTTGTATCTGCCATTTTGTTAAATACAGCCGTTACTTCCTCTTTTGATGTCTCTCTTCTCACAACAACATTTAAGTCAACCATTGAGACATCAGGAGTTGGAACACGAACACTTTGACCATGAAGCTTACCGACGAGCTGGGGAAGAACTAACCCAATAGCTTTTGCTGCACCCGTAGTTGTTGGAATCATATTAATCGCCCCTGCTCTTGCACGGCGTTTGTCTGATGAGTGTTTAACATCTAAAATATTTTGATCATTTGTATATGAGTGAATAGTTGTCATTAAGCCTTTTTTTATACCAAAAGCATCATCTAAAGTTTTTGCAACAGGCCCAAGGCAGTTTGTTGTACAAGAGGCATTTGAAACAATTTTTTGCCCATCATAAAGATGTTCATTTACACCTATAACAAAAGTAGCTGTCTCTTTGTCTTTTGAAGGAGCCGAAAAAAGAACCTTTTTTATACCGTTATTGATATGAATCTGTGCAGACTCTTGAGTTAGAAAAACACCAGTACACTCCAAAACCATATCAGCACCAAAATCAGCAAATTTAAGATTTTTTGGATCACGGTCATTAAAAATTTTAATATTTCTACCATCTATGCTGATAGTATGCTCATCAATCTTATGTACTTCACTTTTAAAAATTCCGTGAACAGAATCATTTTTTAGCAGATAAAGCATCATATCCATACTAGCCATATCATTTATGGCTACAATTTCTATATCACTCCTAGCTGCAGCAATTCTAGCCACACAGCGACCAATTCTACCAAATCCGTTAATTGCTATTTTTAGCGCCATCATATTTCCTAAGTCAAAATAAAAGTTCAGCGATTTTATCTAAAATAAGCTATAATTCGCTTTAAATATGGATACAATCGCACTTTTTGGTGGCTCTTTTGACCCGCCGCATATCGGTCACGAGGCTATTGTTAAGGCTTTGATACAACTCAAAGAGATAGACAAAATTATCATTATGCCAACATTTTTAAACCCGTTTAAATCTACTTTTTTTGCTCCCTCATCTCAAAGAGTGAAGTGGTTAAGAGATATTTTTAGCGAATATAAAAATGTTGAAGTCTCAACTTATGAATCCAAGCAAAGCGCTGCAGTTCCTACGATTAAAACCGTAAAACACCTTCTAAAGAGTTATAAAAAAATATTTCTCGTTATAGGTGCAGATAACTTTAAAACCCTTGATTCATGGGATAATTATGATGAACTTAAAGAGTTGGTTACCATAGTAGTAGCCAAAAGAGATGGTGTTGAGATTCCATCAGCAATCACAACCATTGATATTAATGAGAATATTTCATCAACATCAATAAGAGAAAAAATGGAAATTTCAAAATTACCAAAAAAATGCGCCAAAGAGATATATAACTTTTACAAGGATAAAAAATGGAAGACAGAATAGAAAAAATAGTACAAACACTAGATAATAACAAGGCAGATGAGATTGAGGTTTTTGATCTTCGTGAAAAAAACTACTTTGTAGATTATGCAATAATAGCTTCATCGCTCGGCTCAAAACATACATTTGCTCTACTTGATCATTTAAGAGATGATCTTAAGCCGCAAGAAAAATTTATCAATGTTGAAGAGAGCGGAGATTGGATTGTCGTTGATTTAGGCGATATACTTATCCATATTATGACTCCAGAATATAGAACAAAGTATGATATGGAAACATTCTTAAGTAGTCTTGCAAACGGCAGAGAAGGCGATACTATCTAATTCTCTTCTAGCTCCTAAGGCTACAAAATAAGTATTTTGCATAACAAAAGAAAGATAAACTAAAGTTTATTTCTTTTTATCTTTCTTATCCGCATTTAGAGCTTCCTCGTTCTTCTCTAAAATATCTTTATAATCGTATATTTGATCAACATACTTAACTGGCTCACTTCCTCTTGCATATCCATGCTTAAGATCTTTATGATACTTTTCTTGTGAGAGAAGAGGTAGAGCTTTCTTTAAATCACTCCATACATTTTGGTTTAATCCCATTTTTTTGGCAAGCAGTTGCGCATCCAAGATATGTGACATCCCAATATTATAAGCAGCTAGTGCGAACTTAAGTCTATCCTCTCCTTCAACTTCGACTGGAACATCTTTTATCATCTGCTTAAGGTGTCTTGCTCCACCATATATACTCTCTTTTGGACTAGACCTATCCTTTACCCCAAGCAATGTTGCTGTGTCTTGGGTTAGCATCATCAACCCTCTAACGCCAGTATAACTTCGTGCATCTATGTTCCAATGTGACTCTTGATATGACAAAGCGGCCAAAACGGAGTATGGTATATCATAGCGTTTGCTAGAATCTTTAAAGTATTTTTGATACTTGGGTAGTTCACTTTCTATTCGTTTATAAAACATACTCGTATTGTAATAATCAAAAAACATTACATAACTATAATAGTGATCTTTCAGCTGCGACAGCTCTCCACTTTGGCTAATAGTGTTTAGCCATACAAACATACTCGCTTTTAGTTTTTTAGAATCAGGTGCCAATACCCATGCTATCTGCTCTCTTGGGCTTATTGTAAAAGCCAATGCTATATTTGGAAAGTATCTTTGATTTAATGAGTATATGTTTGAATCTGCAACAGTACAATCTATTTCATGTGTCGCAACTTTCTCTAACAACTCTTCAGTTGAGAACTCGGATGTATATGTTGCGTTTATATCAAAACCATCTTCTTGTAGTCTATGAATAGTCTCTCTATAGCTCGTTGCTTCTCCAACCATTATATTTAATCCAGCCAAATCCTCTACGCTCTTTGGAAATTTATCACCCCATAACATTTCACGATTACAAACCATCTGCTCTTGAACCTCAAAATAAGATGGTCCAAAATTTAGATTTTTTTCTCGTTCTTTAGTCTTTGTTAATGAAGCGGAAGTTATATGGATATTTGGATTTTTACTAAGAACAATCGCTTCTTGTGTTGTCTTTGCTGTAGTTATGTTTAACTTTACTCCCAAATATTTTGCATATGAACTCAAAAGGTCATATTCAAAGCCTTGGGGACCATCTGGTCCAATATAGTAAGTTGATTGTGAGTTTAGGAGAACGACATTTAGCGTTTTTGAATTTATAATTTTTTCAATCTCTAGTCGTGCCCCATTTTTATCTACGGGCGAATAGACTGTACGGCTCAACCATCCAAAAACAAAAAAAAATACGGCAAAGAAGATACCAACCGTCATTCTGATTCTATTATTCATTACATTAGTTTACAATTAAAAGCTTACGCAAATATAAAACGATTTACTCCATTTTCATACTCGTGTGCCAACACTTGGTTATGTGCTTTTAAGATTGAATCAACCAGATACAGCCCCAAGCCAAAACTATTTTTTGAAGGATTCTCTTTTGTAAATGGTTCTATATAGTAGCTAAGAGGATGGGATATACACTCTCCCGCACTCTCAAAAGAGAGCTCACCATTTTTAACTAAAATCTTAACATGAGCATCTGATGAGTATTTTATGCCATTGTCTATCATGTTTTTTATGGCTGTTACATAGAGTCTATAATTAGCATGTATTTTTATTTTTGCATCCACATCAATAGTTACACTTTTTATATCAACCATAGCCATATCAATAGCACTATCAACAATATCAATTAGCCTATACTCCTTAAACTCTTTTTTGTTGTTAATGCTTGTAACCTCTTCTATTAGAGCAAATTCATTAACTAATGACTCCAATCTCCCAAAAATAGAGCTAAATCTATCTATCTGTTTTTGTGAATCAAGCATTTGAGTTGCAATGGTTCCTTTTGCAATTGGTGTTTTAAGTTCATGCATAATATTTCGCAAAAAAAGAGTTCTTGATTCTAGAATCTTGTTTATATTCTCTTTTGTAGCTTCAAGCTCATTTGAAATCAGTGCTATCTCATCATATCCGCTTGTCTTAAAAGATATATTCATATTACCATTGCCATAAAGTGCTATTTTCTTTCTCAGCCTTATGAGTGGTTTTAACCTCTGAAGTATCAGCACAAAGGACAAGAAAATCACAAAAATAACAGTTAAATAAACATAGGCTAAAGGCCAATATGTATATGGTTTTAGCTCAGTATCTAAAATCAAGGCTGATAAAAACGGAGTCATAACAAGAAAATATATATTTTTGTCATGCTGCAACATTTTTATCTCCAGATTTGTTGCAGTGCTTTGAGAGTAGATATCACCATTAGTAAATCTTAAAGATGTATCAATATTTTTTATCTCTTTTGATTTTAGAAGTTTGGAGGTCTTAATTATATGCTCTACTTTGTCATCTTTTTCAATAACAAAATTATAGATAGCTAGATTTGCCTCAAGCGCAACAAAAGAGACAAATCCTTGTTGATGCTGACGAAATATTTGTATTATTGTTGTGTGTTTAGTAAAGATTTGTTCTATATGGTGTTGTTTGTTTGATTTAAAAAATTCCCAAAAAACGGCGCTTATACTAACAATTGTTACCGCAAAAGCAAATAAAACAGTTATTAAGACAGCATTTTTTCGTATCAAAGAAACTCCCTTGTTTATGATTTTAGAAGTTTGTATCCGACACCTCTAACTGACTCTATTAGAGATTTATCCCCTAGTTTATTTCTGATTCTACCAACCATAACATCTATACTTTTATTTGAAGAGTCTTCATTTATAGCGTTTACATTGTGTATGAGATCTTCTCTTGAGACCACAAGTCCCTGCTTTGCAATCATATATGACAAAATCCCAAACTCTGCATTTGTAAGATCTATATTTCTGTTTTTATACAGAATCGTCATAGATGATGTATCGCACTTAAAGTCACTCTTTGAGTCAACTTTTTCCTGCGATTTTGCTTCATAGCGTCTAAGAACAGAGTGGATTCTAGCCTCTAATTCTCTTGGGTCATACGGTTTTGGTATATAATCATCGGCTCCTAATTCAAGGGCTTTTACTTTATCGCCAAGATCGCTTCTTGCAGAGGAGATTATAATAGGTATATCTTGTCTCTCTCGAATTGCTTCACAAACCTCTAATCCATCCATTCCAGGAAGAGTTAAATCCAAAATAACCAAATCAAAAGGTTCTAATTTTAATATACTTACCGCTTTAAACGGGTCATCTTCTGTGACAACCTCAAATTTAAACTGCTCAAGATACTCAGTCAATATCTCAGCTAACTCTAAATCATCTTCAATCATTAATATTTTTTTCATAAATGAATCTTAACAGATATGAACTAATAACAGGTTAATAATTCATAAATATCTACTATCCTCCTACAGGTAAATAGCCGAAGCAATATTAAACGCAATAAAAGCGAGCGAATAAGCTGCTATGGAAGTAAATATCAAAAGATAAAAAAAGTATTTTATTCCACCTGCCTCGCGTGTAAAAACAACCGATGCCGCCAAACAAGGAAGATATATCATAACAACAACTATAAATGCAACCGCAGATGGAAAAGATATATTTTTAGAGATTAAATTTTTTAATGAGACACTATTTTCATCTACTTCGGCGCCTTGTGAATAAAGAACTCCAAGCGTAGATACAACTATCTCTTTTGCTGCAAGACCTGTTTGAAGTGCAACGCTCATTTTCCAGTCGAAGCCAAGTGGTGCAAAAATAGACTCAGTAGATTTACCAATACGCCCTAAATAACTCTGCTCAAGCTGGGCTTCTAAAAACATATTTTGCAGAGCTATCTTATCACTCTTTTTTACTGCCACTTCAATTTTAGAGTTGTACTCTTTTTTTAGATCAATATTTTTAGGGTAGTTACTTGAAAACCAAATCAACATTGATGCAGCCGCTATAAAAGTACCAGCTTTTCTAATATACATCCATGTTTTTGTGGTAACAGTATGCCAAATCAGCTTGAGCGATGGTAGTCTATACTTAGGCATCTCCATAACAAAAGGCTCATCTAAACCCCTAAATGCTGTAAGTTTTAATATTTTTGCAGCAAAAAGTCCTAACAAAGCACCCGTTATGTAAATTGCAAAAAGAATATTTCCTGCCATTGCTGTAGAAAAGAATGCACCGGCAAAAAGAACATATACTGGAAGTCTTGCTCCACAACTCATAAAACCTATGATAAAAAGTGTTAAAAGCCTATCTCTGTCATTCTTTAAAATTCTCGCCGACATGTAAGCAGGAATAGAACATCCAAAACCTGTCACAAGGGGAATAAACGACTGTCCATGCAGTCCAAACTTATGAAAAAATCCATCGAGCAAAAATGCTACTCTTGACATATAACCAGTGCTCTCAAGAAGAGCTATTCCTATAAAAAGAATTACAATATTTGGAACAAACAATACAACCGCTCCAACACCAGAGATAATCCCATCCACCACCAATGAGCGAACATCGTCGTTCGCTATTGTCGCACCTACGGTATCTCCAAACCATCCAAATAAGCTATCTATCCACTCCATTGGAATTGAACCTATCTCAAATGTCAGCTGAAACAGAGCCCACATAAAAAATAAAAATATAGGTATTCCAAAAATTTGATGTATCAATATGGAGTCTATTTTATCGGTTATACTCTTTTTTTCACTCTCCTTGCTTTGCTTTAACACCTCGGCAACAACACCTCTATTAAATGAGGCATATTCTGATGCAAAAGCTTCTTTTATATCATCACTATCATGGTGTAGCTCCACATGTCTTGATGCTTCTATTAGAATTGGCTGAAGCTCCGTCCATACAGGGTCGTCATGAAGTTTTGCATAAGTTTTTTTATTATTTTTTAAAAGGTTTATTGCTATGTTTCTATACGAATTAAAATCTTCATATTTATGCTTTACTAGATACTCAACTATCAGTGTTATCTCTTCTTCAATAGGTTCACTAAAGATAAGCTTATGCTCCATCTTGTGTGATTCATACTCTTTTATAAGAGATTCTATAAGCTCGCCTATTCCTGTTTTTTTTGCAGCAGACACCTTTACACATGCAAATCCCAAGAGCTGTGACATATATTTATCATCTATCTCTATTCCCTCTTTTTGCGCTTCATCACTCATATTGAGCGCAACAACCATCTTCTTACCAACGCTCATAAGCTCTGATGTGAGCTGAAGATTTTTTTCCAGATTTGTAGAATCCACCACATTTATAATAATATCATAGTCATTTTCAGATAGATACTCACTAGTAACTCTCTCCTCAATGCTATAATCATTTAGTGCATATGTACCTGGTAGGTCCACAACTGTAAAATGATAATCCTTGTAGTCAAAAAGAACTTCACTCTTCTCGACAGTAACACCTGTAAAGTTTCCAACATGTAGATGTGCATTTGAAATTGAGTTTATCAACATGCTTTTTCCAACATTTGGCTGACCAACTAGAGCTACTTTGATATGCTTTGCTGTTATCGGGCATGATTTTTTAATCTTGCTCATACTCTTTTTACCTCAATCATCTCTGCTTCATGGGCACGAAGAGCAATCCTCATCTTGCCTACTTTTATCTCAATAGTGCTTTTTGCAGGAGCGTGTTCCAAAACCTCTATTATTGCTTCTTTCATTATTCCAAAAGAGATTAGCCTCTGCTTTAATTCAGAATCAGCATTTAGCTTCACTACTTTTACAACCCAAGTTTTATCACACTCACTTAATTTTTTTATACTCATATGCCAAACTTTTATAATTTTCAAATAATGAAAACAATATCACATTAATAGTTAATTAATCCAACTAATTGTTTATCCGTATCAATTTTTTTGTTATAATTTCCCAAAAAAGGCAATTAGTGAAATTTCTATACAGAAGCAACTCCCATTTTAATCTTGCAAATCTTTTCACATTCGTAAACATTACCGCTGGACTTATGGCAACTTATTTTATTACTCAAAACAACTTTTTTGCAGCAATTATCCTAGCTTGGATTGGTGGTGCTTTTGATATATTTGATGGCAAGATTGCGAGAAAATATAAACTCTCAAATGAATTCGGAGTGCAATTAGATAGTTTTGCGGACTTTTTAAGCTTTGTGCTTGTTCCTGTATTTTTAATTTTTCAAGCAGTTTATGCCACATCGTTGTCTGGTGTTTGGATGATTCTTGCTTCTGTTATTAGCATCTACTATGTAATCTCTGGACTAAGAAGGCTTATACAGTTTAACATAAACGCGGATGCTGGAGAAGTTGATAAATTCTTTACAGGTATTCCGACGCCTCTTGGAGCAATCTTACTATGGTTTGTATATTTAGCAAACAGCTATACTCTTCTGCCGGCTTATTTGGTTATTTTTCTAATGGTCATAATCGGATGGAGCTTAAACTCAAAGATAAAAATTCCTCATCTTTGAGCCGTGCATATATCCTTTTTAGATGGATATATTATTTGTTGTTGACTCCATATTTTCCACTTCCAAGCATTACAACAAGCAAAGACATAATAAAGTACAAAAATGGTAGCTCCATAAGCGGTGCTCCATGCTCCCCCAAAAGAAGCCAAGAACTTCCTTGGGCTAGAAAGATTGCAACTAACATATTGAATGCTAAAATAGATGATGCAATCCTTGAATAAACGCCAAGCAGAATTAATATCGGCATAACTACTTCACCAACATAAACACCATAAGCCATAAATTCTGAAAGTCCTGCGCTTTTAATTAAATATTTTACACCACCTATTCCATGAATAACTTTGTCGAAGCCGTGAAAAAGAATCATAATTGCAAGAGTTGCTCTTAAAATTAGTTTTGCTATCTCATTTCTCATATTTCACTCCCTATCTATTGTAGCGCTCTAAATCTACAAGCACCAACTGTTATTATTTTACCATTTTTTATGGCCTCTTTAACATACTCTAGTGTGCCTTTTGGATCAGCATCGCCTATCTCTTCTTCAACCATCCTTAATAAGTCTTTCTCCTGCGTTGTGGTCCATATTTTTTCATATATATACTGAGTTTGTATCTGCATAAATCTATTTTCCTTTTTATTCTTTTGTTACTAAAATTTTCATCGTAGTATAATCTTAAAAATATATTTTAGAGGTAAAAAAAGAGCTACAAGTACCCATTTTTACATAATATAAGCTTAAACAATCCTAAATACACAAATATTAAATTAATTATGTGTATATTTAGATATAATTCGCGAAATACTTTAGGGGAAGGTGCTCTCTCGTTCAGAGAAGCTTGTATCATCTCCTAATATTAAAGGAAAATGATGCAGGAAAATGCACAAACAAATAAAATTCAACACGAAGATGCACCAACAATCACATTTGCTGATTTAGGCTTAAAAAAAGAGATACTTGAGAGTATCAAACAAGCTGGTTTTACAACTCCAAGCCCTATCCAAACTGCAGCAATACCATTTGTTTTAGCTGGTCGTGATATAGTTGGTCAAGCGCACACAGGAACTGGTAAAACAGCAGCGTTTGGACTTCCAGCGCTTAACAATATCAACCCAAACAATGGAGTTGGTATCTTAGTTATTACTCCAACTCGCGAACTTGCAACTCAAGTAAGCGATGAATTATACAAATATGGCAGAAATATCGGAGCAAGAACGGCAACTGTTTATGGTGGTAGCTCTTATAGTCGACAAATTGACCTTATTCAAAGAGGAGCAAGTGTAGTTGTTGCAACTCCAGGAAGACTTCTTGATATTCTTAAGAAAAATTTATTAAAGAACTTCGTTCCACAAATCGTTGTACTTGATGAAGCTGATGAGATGCTAGATATGGGCTTTTTGGATGATATTAATGAGATTTTCTCGTATCTTCCAAAAGAGAGACAAACGCTTCTTTTCTCTGCAACAATGCCAAAACCAATCAAGCTTCTTGCTGAGAGAATTTTAAATAATCCAGAATTTATCAGCATCACAAAAGGTGAAACTACAAATTCTGACATTGCTCAAGAGTATTATGTAATTGAAGAGAGCGAAAGAGATGACGCTATTATCCGTCTAATGGACTCTGAAGAGAGCAAAAAATCTATAGTTTTTTGTAGAACAAAAAGCGAAGTAGATAGACTCTCAAATGTTCTCTCAAACGCTGGATACTTAGCAAATGGTCTTCATGGTGATATGGAGCAACGCCAACGCGAAACTGTCATTAAGGGTTTCAAAAGTGATAACATCAAAGTTTTAGTTGCAACAGATGTTGCAGCGCGTGGTATCCATGTTGATGATATCTCTCATGTATTTAACTACCATATCCCTTTTGACTCTGAGTCTTATGTTCACCGTATCGGAAGAACCGGTCGTGCTGGAACTAAAGGAAAAGCTATCACTCTTTTAACTCCATTAGAGTTTAAAGAGCTTCAACGCATCAAAGCAAAAGTTGGAACAACAATGACCCACGCATTTGTTCCAAGCAAAAACGATTTAAAAGCAAGTAACTTAAAATCTATCGTTACAAAAATAGAAGATCAACATATCTATGATGAAGCACACAAAATCCTTGATCTGCTAAAAGAGGATATTGATGAAGAGACAATCATCTTTAAATTGATCTCTATGATTTTAGACAGACAAACTATCGCTGGCCCAAATGCAATCGGGATTCCTGCTGACAAATTGGCTGCAATTTTAGACCGTGCTGACAAAAGAAGAGACTCAAGAGGCGGAGCTGGTGGCGGTCGTGGCGGCTACAGAGGAAACAGAAGTCGTCCTAATGGTAGCGGAGATAGAAATAGATCAAGCGAAGGCAGTGGTTCTGGAGACAGAAACAGAAGTCGTGATGGCGGCAACAGTGGTGGTGGCTATCGTGGTGACAAACCTCGCGAAGCTGGAAGCACTGGCGGCGGATACCGTGGCAACAACTCAGGCGGTGGTGATAGAAATCGTAGCAGAAACAGAGACTAAAATTACTCTTTAAACCCCTATTTATTGGGGTTTAAAGACTCAGCTTATTCAAAAAATTGGAGCTTTTGTAATCTTCGATAGAGCCTCATTTACTTCAAAAGTCTTAGATCTAATATTTGTAACACCAAAACCCTCAAGTCTTTTCGTATGCATCTCAAGATAAGCATCTAGCGATGATAAATCTTCAAACATATATATTCCACCAGCCTCTTTTGTCTCTCTGTTTTCTGTCCATATTTTAAACATCAATCCTTTTTCTTTTGCAATAGAGTTTGCCAAATCATCAAACGCCTCAGCCATCTCTTTACCAACTGGTCCACTATATGGAAAATCTATTTGTAAAAGTATCACTATTTATCCTTTAAATTTAGTACCGAAATAATAGCTTCTTTCAGTAAAGCAATCCAACTGAAGCTGGATAAATTTGATATAATTTATAAAAAAAGAGAGAGAAGATATGATTATTTATGAAGATGATGAACTTTATATAGAAAATGAGAAGAGTGAAATTCCATGGTTAAAAATCTTCACAAAAAAGCCATACAAAGAGCTAGGGGATATTCCAAAAAAACTAAGAGTTAGACTTTGGGAAGTTTACGATATTGTAGAAGATGAAATGAAAAATTACTACACTCCCAAAAAGATAAATATGGCATCTTTTGCAAATATGCTACCAAGAGTTCACATCCATGTAATGGCCAGATTTGAGGAAGATAGCTACTTTCCAAATCCAATGTGGGGAGAAAAACTAAGAGAGGCGTGCTTAAATCTTCCAAATAAAGAGAAGTTCTACAGAACAGTTAAAAATGCTTTAGAAAATAGATAAATTCAAGACTTTTTTCACAATTAAAACTTTAGATTTTGTTATAGTCTGGGGCAAAATTTAGTTTTTCTGAAAAAAAGATAGCAAAAACAGCCTTTTTCACAATTAAAATTCTAAATTTTGTCATAGTTTGAGGCGAAGTTTGTTTTTATTGAGGAGCATACTGTAAGTATATGACGAAAGAAAACCAAACTTCAACGAAGAAATCTGGCAAAAGTGTTATTTAATTTTGAAAAATTATTTTAGTGGCGAGAATGGAACTAAAGCACTTCCCCATGTCAAGCCTCCACCAAAAGCATCAAGCAACATAAGCTCCCCAGCTTTAAGATTACCACTCTCGTAAACATCATTAATCGCCATTGGAATTGATGCGCTTGATGTATTTCCATACTTCTCAACCGTAAGAACAACCTGTTCATCTTTTAACTTTAATGCATCACCAACCGCTTTTATAATCCTAAGATTAGCTTGATGAGGAACAAAATGCTTTATCTCTGAACTATCTATATTATTTGTCTCTAAAATTTCTTCAACATCTTTTGTTAGGGTTCGTACTGCAACTTTGAAAGTCTCATTTCCCTTCATTTGCATAAAACAGCTGCTAGCTTCTTGTGCCAACGAATCATGAGCTGAACCGCTACCGCCGTTTGGCGTCATTAGCAGATCTGCATACTCTCCATCTGAACCAGTATGAATATCAATAATTGCTTCGCTTTTGTCTTTTGTTGCACTTATTACCGCAGCACCAGCGCCATCACCAAAAAGTATGCATGTTCCTCTATCTGTATAGTCAGTTATCGCAGATAGTTTTTCTGCTCCAACTATAAGCACATTCTTTTTCATACCAGACTCTATAAATGCTTTTGCTATTGAAAGAGCATAAACAAAACCAGTACAAGCTGCTGAGATATCAAATGCAGTTACATTTTTTAAATCGAGTTTATGAGATATGATAGTTGCAGTTGAAGGCATACAAAAATAATCAGGTGAGATTGTAGCACAGACAATCATATCTATCTCGTCTCTATTTATTCCGCTTCTATCCAGTGCGATATTTGCTGCACTTACGCCCATATCACTAGTAAATTCATCTTTAGCTGCAATATGTCGCTCTTTAATCCCTGTTCGCTTAATAATCCATTCATCTGAAGTATCAACCATTACTGAGAGTTCTTCATTTGTTAATATTTTACTAGGAGCATATGCACCTATTGAACGAAGTGCTGCATACATCATTAATCTTCCTTGCTCTTTAGCATCTCTAGTCTCTCAACAATATGCTCATTCACATTAGTATCTACATAATTTATTGCTTGAAAAATTGCATTTTTTATAGCTTTTGGATTACTTTTTCCATGTCCTACTATTGCACAACCATGAATTCCAATAAGTGGTGCACCACCAATCTCGGCATAGTCCATCTGCTCTTTCAATAGCTTAAACACTTTTCTCATTAAAAGTGCTCCAGTTATAGCAATAGGAGACTTTCTAATATACTCTTTAATAAGTCCTGTTATCGTTGAGGCTACTCCTTCGGATGCTTTTAACACCAAATTACCAACAAAACCATCGCAGACTATAACATCACAACTTGCATTAAAAATATCACTACCTTCAACATTTCCTTTAAAGCCTTTATAGCCTTGAAGCATTTTAAAAGTTGTTTTTGTTAGCTCATTACCCTTAGAATCCTCTTCACCATTCGCGAGTAAGCCAATAGATGGGGTTGATATTTTGAACATATCTTCAGCATAGCATCCACCCATTATAGCGAATTGTAACAGATGTTCTGGTTTTGAATCAACATTTGCTCCAACATCAAGAACAACTGATTTACGAGAATTTTTTGTTGGCATAAGAGTTACTAATGCTGGTCTTAAAACACCTTTTAAGCGTCCAAGTCTAAGAGTAGCTAGAGTCATTGTCGCTCCGCTATGTCCAGCAGATACGACACCATCAGCTTCACCGTTTTTTACAAGATCAACTGCCTTATAAATGCTACTCTCTTTTCTTTTAACTGCGTCAGTTGCTGAGTCATGCATAGATATTACATCATCGGCTTCAACTATTAAAATCTTATCTCTATAACGCTTCGGTAACAGAGGTAAAATTTCTGATTTTTTTCCAACTAAAATAGGAATGAAAAGCTTCTGTTTTAAAGCCTGAATAGTGCCTTCTATGATTGGAGCAGGACCAAAGTCCCCGCCCATTGCGTCAATAGCAATTTTTACCATTGACTATTTATACTCACCAGTCGTTGGATTGATATGGTGTGGAAGCTTATATGTTCCATCTTTGTCTTTAATTGGACGAGCTAAAGAAATCTTATAGTGAGTTCTTCTTTTTGCTGCGCGAGAATGAGACACTCTTCGTTTTGGTACTGCCATGATATTTTCCTTTCATTTGATTAGCTTACAAAAGAGACAAAGTAACTTTTGCTTCACTGAAGCCGTTTTGGCTACTAAAGCTTGTCTAAAAAACAAACACTATTTAGTTTTACAACCCTCACAAGATAGATAATCACTCTTAATGAGCGCTATCTCTGAGTTCATAATTTCTTCTAAATCAACAACGGAATTTAGTACTTCTATAATATCCTCAGGATACTCTTCACTACTTTTATAAAGACCATCTGAGATAAAAAGCTCTAAATCTTCATCAATATCTAACTTAAACTCATCAGCACAGATATTACAATCTGTAGTGATTTTCCCACTTAATTTCGCTTTTAGTAAAATTAATTTGCCGGAATCATACTGCAAATAACCTTTAAAAGTTATTTCATCAGATTTTACTTCGAAATCTAGCGGGATTTTAGTTATTTTTCTTAGAGCTATCTGCATGAAAAATTATGAAATTTCTCTCTCTGAGAAAAAGAATGCAATTTCTACAGCTGCATTTTCAACAGAATCACTTCCATGAACTGCATTTGCATCTATATTTTCAGCAAAATCAGCACGAATAGTTCCTGCTGCTGCTTCTTTTGGGTTAGTTGCTCCCATAAGATCGCGGTTTTTTTGCATTGCATTTTCACCTTTTAAAACCGAAACAACAACTGGACCGCTAATCATGAAATCAACTAAGTCTCCAAAGAAAGGTCTCTCTGCATGAACTGCATAAAAAGCTTCAGCATCTGCACGAGAAAGTTGAATCTTTCTTGTTGCTGCTATTTTTAAACCATTACTCTCGAAACGGTCTAAGATTTTTCCAACAACACCCTTTGCTACAGCATCTGGCTTTATGATTGATAGAGTACGCTCCATAAAATCTCCTATTGATTATATAAAATTAGAGTGGAATTATATCGGAAAAAGAGTGTGTTTTAAATTAAATTGGAAAATTTATCGATTGAAAAGATTTAGATGGGGGATTACAAAGTGAAAAACACTTTGTAATTGGAATTATTTTACTACAGGTTCTCTGTTTGAACGCTGAGCATCAGTAATATCTTCGCGGTGAGATGGACTTTCGCCAATTTCACTCCAAGTTATACATCCTTCAGTAGGACAAGCAGTAGCACATGCCGGCTCATCATGATGTCCAACACACTCTACACATTTGTCACTATATACATAATAAATTTCTTCTCCAGTTGGATTATCATCCTCATCAACAATCGCTTCTACTGGGCACTCGTCAATACAAGCACCACAGTTAATACAAGTATCACCAATAATTACTGCCATAATAGTCTCCTAATTTTATTTTCGTGATAAGTTTAGCTAAAGATTTTTAAAGATAGCTAAAAAAGCTTTTTTCGAACAAGTAACAATAGGAATCTGTTACTCTTTTGTAAGCAACAAATTTCATACTGCTAAACTTGATAATTGTTATTAAATGTTTAGATATTTTTTGATATCTTCTGCTCTATCTGTTTTTTCCCATGAGAACCCATCTTCTTCTCTTCCAAAATGCCCGTATGCGGCAGTTTTTCTATATATTGGGCGAAGAAGGTCAAGTGAAGTGATTATTCCTTTTGGAGATAGGTCAAAAAGTGCTTTCACACACTCTTCTATTTTTTCCTCTTCAACTTTACCCGTACCGTGCGTATCAACCATGATTGAAACTGGTTTCGCTACACCAATAGCATAAGCAACTTGGATTGTAGCTTTATCACAAGCACCTGACGCAACAAGGTTTTTTGCTACATGTCTAGCCGCATAAGCCGCACTTCTATCTACTTTGGTTGGGTCTTTTCCAGAGAAAGCACCGCCGCCGTGTGGACAACTTCCGCCGTAAGTATCTACGATGATTTTTCGTCCAGTTAGTCCAGCATCACCCTGTGGTCCACCGATTACAAAGTTACCTGTTGGATTAATGTGAAAAACAACATCTTTACTCATAAGCTCCGCCGGAATAACTTTACTTATAACCTCTTTGATAACATCTTCATGAATCTTCTCTTGAGGTATATCTGGAGCGTGTTGTGTTGAAATAACTACAGTCTCAACTGAAACCGGCATACCGTCTATGTATTTAACACTTATTTGTGCTTTTCCATCAGGACGAAGATATGGAATAATTCCCTCTTTACGAACTTGTGCCAATCTTTGAGTTAGTCTATGAGCCAAATGAATTGGAAGTGGCATTAAAACATCTGTTTCACGACAAGCATAACCAAACATAAGACCTTGATCTCCTGCTCCTATCTCACCACCAGCTTGATCAACACCTTGATTTATGTCTGCTGATTGCTCACCAATTCCATTTAGCACTGCCGCTGAGCGATAATCAAAACCATAAGTTGCATCAGTGTAACCAATCTCTTGGATAACTTTTCTTGCAATCTCTTGCATCGGGGCATAAGCCGTTGTTTTTAATTCGCCTGCAATTACACAAAAACCATTAGATACTAGTGTCTCACACGCAACGCGTGCATTAGCATCTCGTTCAATAATATAATCCAGAATTGCATCACTAATCTGATCTGCCATCTTATCAGGATGCCCTTCTGTTACAGACTCTGAAGTAAATATATACTCTTTTGTCATCGATTTTCCTTATTGAGATACAGAGTCCAGCTCCGTAAATCGTCGCAAGTATATCATATATTTATTATTTCTTAAACCGTATAAAATGGCTAAATTAATTATAAATCTATTACTATAGTTTCGTTAAAATTGCACAAACAACTTAAAAGGATTATATATGTTAGTAACAAATAAAGCTCCAGATTTTACGGCTACGGCGGTTTTGGCAGATGGCTCGATTGATGAAAAATTTAACTTAATGAAAAACTTAGGTGCAAAAGGTGCCGTGCTATTTTTCTACCCACTTGACTTTACTTTTGTATGTCCATCTGAAATCATTGCGTTTTCTCATAGAGTTGAAGATTTTAAAAGTCGTGGCATAAATGTTATTGGTGTTTCAGTTGATAGCCAGTTTTCACACTTTGCATGGAGAGAAACTCCTATTGAAAAAGGTGGTATCGGAAGAGTTAAATATCCACTTGTTGCAGATTTAACTAAACAGATCTCAAAAGATTATGATGTTTTGTTTGGAGAATCAGTTGCTCTTCGTGGAAGTTTTTTAATTGATGGCAAAGGTGTGATTCGTCATGCTGTGATAAATGACTTGCCCCTTGGAAGAAATATTGACGAAATGATTCGTATGGTAGATGCAATGCAGTTTACCGATGAGCATGGTGAAGTTTGTGCCGCTGGTTGGGTAAAAGGTGATGAGGGCATGAAAGCAACAACTGCTGGCGTTGCTGAATATTTGGCGAAAAATAGCGAAAAATTATAAAAAAAGAAAAGAGGAATTTGTTCCTTTTTTCACCCCATCAAACTCTCTCCAAGATTAGATATAATTCCACTTCGCGTTATTAGCTCAGCTGGATAGAGCAACGGCTTCCTAAGCTGTAGGCCGCAGGTTCAAATCCTGCATAGCGCACCATTTTCATTCACAATGCTCGCTCGTATAGATAAATAAACATTAATTATAGCTATAAAAGCAGAACTCTCTAACACATATACTTTATTACCTTTTCACAGTAGATAAAGCTATTTTTACATTAAAAATTTTGAGATGAGTCAATGATTGATTCATATAAATTTTGTATAATATATATGTATATATCTAAATTAAAATTGGGAAAAATGAATAAATATAGATTAAACTTACACTTTCCGTTAATTGGCTCAGTTCTTGCAATGTTTATTATCACTATATTTAGTTTTATGTATTTTCAAGAAACTGCAATTCATGGAAATAAAAAAAATATAGTTGATAAATTTTTTAATAATTTAGAGCTAGAATCCGAATACGATACAAAGGTTTTTTCAAACTTCATCGATATGGTTGGCTCAGATAGCTCAATCATCAAATCATTTGAATCAAAAAATAAAAAAGAGTTATTTGATTTAACTAAACCACTATTTGACAAGCTAAACAAAGATATTGACTTAACGCACTTCTATTTTATTTTAAATGATGGCACAGTCTTTTTAAGAGTTCATAACTTTAACAAAGATGGCGATACAATAAAACGAGCTACATTCCTAGATGCTCAAAAAACAAACTCACTCTCAAGCGGACTTGAGTTTGGCCTTATGAAGAGCTATACACTTCGCGCCGTAAAACCATGGATTGTAGATGGCAAGAAAATTGGGTATATTGAGTTTGGCAAAGATATAGGCAAGACGATAGAGAGTCTCTCAAAACTTTTGGACACGCAGATATTTATAGCCGTAAAAAAAGAGATATTTACAGATGCACCAAAAGAGGTAAAAAACAGGCTTAGCGATAAGATATCTACAAAAAATGACTATATCAAATACAATACCACTATCATCCCAAAAGAGATAAATGATATCGTAAATGGAAAGTTAAACAATACGGATATAAATCTTGGTGATGGCACATATTTTGTTTCACTAGCGCCAATGAAGGATATATCAAAAAAGAAGCTTGGTTCTTTTATCTTTTTAAGTAATGTATCATCTGAACATTCACTTATGTATAGCTCAATCAAAATATTGACTCTGTTTTTAACTGCTCTCACTTTAATATTACTTACAATAGGGTTTGGTTTAATAAAAAGAAGAGAGGACACAATATCTACTCTTACCGAACAGCTAGACAAAAAAAATAGAAAACTTCAAAAACTTTTTGATATCCAAAAAAACATAATTATTATTTCTGATGGCAAAAAGACTTTGTTGGTAAACGAAGCTACATTAAACTTCTTTGCCGTAGAAAGCATAGAAGAATTTAGAAAAATCAGCGAAGATATTAGCGGAAGATTTATTGCTTCGAATGGCTATTTTAGTTTAGAAAAAGTTCCGAATAATAAAAATTGGATAACAACAATTGAACCATTATCGGGCGATGCAAGAATTATTACTATGAAAGATGCGGATGGTGCATCTCACACATTTAATATTTCGATAAGTCAATTTGAAGAGGAACAATACCTAATATCATTTACAGATATAAGTGCAACTATGGTTGAGAAAATTAACTTATCTAAAAAAATAGAAAAAGATGAATTAACTGACGCTTTTAATAGAAAATTTTTCAATAAAAATATTGCTTCAATCATAAAGAGTTTAGATAGTCACACCTATCTCGGGGTTGCAATGATTGATATTGACTTTTTCAAAAAGGTTAATGATACACATGGACACAATGCTGGAGATATTGTCTTGCAGCAGTTTTCACAATACATTAAATCCTCTATCAGGTTAGATGATTTTTTAATCAGATGGGGCGGTGAAGAGTTTATAATTTTAATCAAAACTAAATCTAAAGAAGCACTTCTAAGAGCAGCCGAACACATAAGACAGAAAATTGAAAAAAGCAAGTTTGATATAGTAGGAAATATTACTTGCAGCATAGGAATCACCATATATATTCCCGGCGAAGACATAATAAGGACAATAGAGAGAGCCGATATTGCTATGTATAAATCTAAAGAGAGTGGAAGAAACATGGTTAGTCAATTGGAAAACAGTGACACCAATGAACTTGAAGTGCCTACAAACGAAGAGTGCTTAAGAGCCGTTTTAGATGAAAATGCAATCATAGTTAATTTCGAGTCTAATTTACTAGATAATCATAGATATCTACCTGAAGAGGTAATTGGTAAAAACTGGTTTGATATATTTATAGATACATCTGACACAAAAGAAACAATGAATTATTTTAAAGAAATACTTTCTGCCAAAGATGGAAAAATAGATAAACATACAAACGATATTATTCTTAAAGATAAAACTCATATGCTTTTAGATTTTGAAAATACAGTTTTTACAAAAGAGGCAAAGAGATTTGTATTGTTTGTAGCAAAAGAGCATAGTGAAACTTATCTGTAGAAGTTCTTGCTACACGAAAAATAGACTCGCTTTTTTAGTTTTACAAGGAATCCAAAAAATCATATCCGCCTAAGAGTCTAGTAGGATATATTTTTTAGTATTTAGCATAAGTTAAGTTTTGAAGCTTACTGTTAAGTTCAGCCGTATTTTCACCAATTCCATTTGCCACATTTGGTCATAGAGCTAATGCTAGTGGTATTTGAACAGTTACATAACTCAACTGCCCCTTACAAATCTCAAAGCTTTTTGGTTTACAAAAACTATATCTCTCCACTGTTTTCTTGGTGCAATAAGTGTTAATCTTTTTGGATTTGAACTTCTTGAGATTGCTACATAGAACTGTGATGGAGCAAAAATTTCATTTGTCTCTACAATCAAATCCTCAATGCTCATGCCTTGTGACTTGTGTATTGTTATGGCAAATGCTAGTTTTATAGGGAACTGATAGACGCTAAATAGCGATTCCTCTACAATCTCTTTTTTTGAGCCAATTGATTTTTCTATCCATGACTTCTTACTTTGGGCAATTGCTTCAAGTTTTACAACTGTACCATCACTTTTCCTAACATATACAAACTCGCTCTCTATTTTTACAACCAAACCTCTCTCACCATTAAAGTAGTTCCATGCGTTTCTTGTAAAAAGTACGGGGGCGCCTAGTTTTAACTCTAGGTTTTTATCAACTCTTGCATCACTCATAAACCTCTCAATCTCAGCATCTTTGACACTTTTTTGATGTTTTACAACCTCGGCTATTTTTATGAAAAGCTCACTCTCAATGAACTCCAACTGATTTTTATTGTGCCTTGAAGCCGACTCATTTTTCCCAAAAAGAAATGTAAACTGACTCAAATCTTGCGGCAGAGGTTTTATGAACTCATTCAAAATATTATGAACATTCTCATCAACATATCCACTTCTAATATCCTTTAAAAGCTCTATAAAATCCTTATCGTCGGTTCTATAAATATGAGTTAGTTCCACCACTTCAAACGCAAATTTACTCCATGATGATGACTCAAATGCAAACCTAACTTCAGATGAACCACGAACAACTGGTGGAAGCTGTAAAAAATCGCCAACTATCAAAAGTGAACCTTTAAAGTCCGCTTGAAGCAGTCTTAGATGCACCATCTCTAAAAGTGCATCACTCACCATTGAAACCTCATCTATAACAAGAAGACTCATACTAGAGAGTACTTTTTTAACTTTTTTGCTGATGTCAAGCTTACCGTTTAGTTCTAACTCTTTTAAATTTCCGGCAATTCCAAAATCCAAAAAACTATGAAGCGTTTGTCCATCTATAAGGGTTGCCGCCATTGCAGTTGAGGCTAGTTTTGCAACTTTTTTTGCATCATCTTCATAGTGCTTTATGATATTTTTTGTAATTGTTGTCTTTCCAACTCCAGCACCACCTGTTAAAAAAACACTCTTTTTATCTTTTAATTTTTCTAAAATATTGTTTGTTAAATCCATAAACAACACTCTATCAACAGTAATTAAAAATAGAGATAAAAAATGGTAAAATTTTTGACCAATACAATTTAGGAATCAAAAAAAATGGAAAGAATTTTAATAATCGAAGACAACAAAACGCTAGCAAAATTAATGGCAAAAAAAATTAGTTCCGAACTTAGTCTAGAAGTTGATATCGCACACTCTCTTTCTGAAGCAAAACTCTTTACAAAAAAATATAGTTATTTTTTAATACTTACTGATTTAAATCTACCTGATGCTCCAAATGGCGAAGTTGTTGATTATATTTTAGAAAAAAACAATCGTGTTATAGTTTTAAGTGGCAATATAGACAAAGAGTTTAGAAAAAAGATGCTTCAAAAAAATATTATAGATTATGTAAATAAGGGTGGAGTGGATGATGTTAACTATATTATTCAGTCTATAAAAAGGCTAAAGAAAAATAAAAATCATAAAATATTGGTTGTTGATGACTCTCTCGTATTTAGAAAACAGATACAAGGTATGCTTGAAAATATGTTTTACAAAGTAATAACCGTAGCCCATGGAGAGGAAGCCCTTGGAATGATTCACTCAAATCAAGATATAAGTCTAGTTTTAACAGACTACAATATGCCAGTTATGAACGGATTAGAGCTAACAAGAGAAATCAGAAAGGAGCATAACAAAAACGATGTTGGCATTATTGCCATCTCCTCTGACTCTGACGATGAAACAACTGCTATATTCTTAAAAAGTGGTGCGAACGACTACATCAAAAAGCCTTTCTCCAAAGAGGAGTTTTCATGTCGCATAAACAACTCTATAGAAGCTCTTGAGAATATTCAAATCATAACAAATCATACAAATAGAGATTTTTTAACAGGTCTTTATAATAGAAGATACTTTTATGAAAATATTGATGGGTACTTTAAAAAAGCAGTGGATGAGAATGAGAAGTTTGCCATTGCTATAATAAACATAGATAACTTCAAAAAGATTAGTGACACATTTGGTCATGATGCCGCAGATAGCGCTATAGTTAGCCTAGCTGATGTCCTAAGAGCAACCATAAATCCGGATGATATGGTCGCTAGATTCAATAGCGAAGAGTTCTGTGTCGTACTAAAGAACACAACCGAAGATGAAATCCTTGAAAAGCTTGAAGAGCTAAAAACAAATGTGCAAAATCACACAACAACCACAAGTAAAAATGAAAAAATAAACTTCACAATATCTATCGGCGCTGTCTTAAACCGCGAAGATACACTAGATGAGACGATTGGCAAAGCGGATATGCTACTATACAATGCAATGCAAAACAGCACGAACCAAGTTGTACACGACTAATCAATCACCAAAACAGTCCCAAATGGCGCGGTCGTATCTTTTGGAGATATCCATTTAACTTGGTATAACGGCTCTTTATCTGGAAAAATCCCATCTAAATCACTAAAATATAGTAGCAGATTTACATCATCGAGCTCTTTTTCCACAAACTCAAAAACTGCCCTAAAATCCGTTGCTCCACCACCAATTAAGTTTACTTCCAAAGTATCCCCGCTATAAAAAGTTGTATGGGAACGGATTTTATCATCGCAGACTAGAAGCTCTATCTGGTAGTTTTGAACTAAACTCATCATAAAATCTACTTCATTTAAAAAAGTGTTTAAAAGTTTCTCATCAACCGAGCCTGAACTGTCTACCGCAATCACAAGTTTAACTCTTTGACTAGTGGAAGATGGCAGGTAAACTCCCATATGCAAAAACTTTTTGCTCGGTGGCAAAAGAGTAAAATCATCTTTATGAAACCGCTCTAGCGCGACTTTTAGCTCATCTCGCCAATCTATCTTGCTGTTGTAAGAGAGATTGAAAAACCTGTTTATGCCCTTTGGAGCATCTCCTTTTTTTATCTCTGCGTCAAGTAACGCTAGGGCTTCCTCCATAAAAAGTTGCTCTTTTAGTCCGCCATTTTCACTCTCTTGAGGAGTTTTGTTTTTTTGTTCATCTTCATTTTGATTTTGCTCATCACTCTTTATGTCATCCTTATCATCAGCTTCATATTCGAGCTCATCTCTTAAAATATCCTCTTTGAGTTGCTCGTAAATCTCTTCTGCATAAAGTCCGACAAATCTTTTAGAGTAGTGCGCCTCATCTGGGCGAGAGAATCCATTTTCCACTAACATATCATTGATAGCGTAGTCGGTAGAGAGTTGCCAGAGCCAAGAACTTCTTTGACCTCGTCTGTTTTCATGAGAGAGTGAAGCGTGCATAGCGCCATTTGCAAAGATAAATTCCATCTCATCGAGGGTTAAACGGGCAAAAAAATCTTCGTTATACTCAAGCGTTTTTCCATTGCTTTTGGAAGCTTGAATATCGTTGTTTAAAATCAACTCAAGCTTAGATGCTATCACACCAAAAAATGGGTAATTTACTAGGAGTTTTGCTTTAGCTTGAGATATTTTTTGCTCTAAATGTATCACTTCCATCTATAAAAAACTAAACTGCTAAACTCTTTTTCAAATCCTGCACAAACTCAGTTATATCATCATGAAGTGTTTGCAAATCCTCTTCATGTCCCACTTCATCGCCCAAAATCTGGGAAACTATATCGTAGGTTACTATGTCTTTATTTTTTGTGAATTCAACTATGTTTGAGTAGGTTTTGATGGCGCACTGTTCACCATTTATAGCATCTTGAAGTATTGCCACAACATCAAAATTCTTAGGCTTATCATAACCGCAATTTGTCTGTTTCATCCACTCTTTTGGATGCAAAAGCGGCGTTCCGCCAAGCTGAATAATCCTATCCGCTATCATTGTAGCATGTCTTAGCTCATCCGCCGCATGCTGGTTCAACTCAACAATAGCAGCATCCTTCATAATGCCTTTAACAACTTTACTCTCAATAAAATATTGATAATAAGCCAACCATTCATCTGCATAAGCCCTATTAAGCAGCTCAACAAGTTCTTTGATATCTATGCCCTTAATAATCGAATTACCAACTCTAGCCATAACAAACTCCTGATGAAAATTTATATCATTATCGTACAACGAAATTGGTTAATCTACATTATTCCATCGTTTATTTCAGCTAATTCAGTCCTTGCCACAATAGCATCGTATCCGCCAACATATTCACTTAGTTTATCTCCACCAGCATAAGTCAAACTCCCCTCTTCAAATCTTTTAAAAGCGAAAATTGCAGAGTTCATAACTTGTGAATTAAAAACACCAATCTCAGCAAGAAGCTCAAAATCTTTAACTTTCAAACCTGTTACCTTTGTAAAAAGCTCAGGCTCAAGCTCCGTAATAACATCTTGAAGTGTCTCTTCGCGATTATCGGTCAAGTACATAAAAATAGGCACTCTAGTGGCAAATTTGATAAGCTTTTCTCTAAGAATTTTTTTAAATCCTTGATTCTCTTTTTTCTCTTTTTCTTCTTTTTGCGTAAGCTCACTTTTTTCTTTTTTGGCTTTGTTTAGTGCTTTTTCAGATGAGATAACTTTTTTTATATCCTTAGACAAACCTCTAAACGCTTCTATATTTTCTAAGGCATCCATAGCTATATCATTGTTTAAAAGTTTTTCAAGCGTCATATTGTCTACATTTACCAGTTGAGCACTTTGCCATCTTTTTGCAAGCATGGTTGAAGCTGTTCCTGAAGCTACTATGTCAAGCAATTCTCCTGCATTAAGTTCTGTCATTGAGTAGCCGTCATAACAAAGTACTGGTAAAAATTTTATAAACTCTTCTACTCTTTTTTCAGGACTACTCGTATCTTTTAAATCAAGTCTTGCACTATATTCAGAGATGAGCTGTAAAGCACGGTTTGGTGCAAAATCAAAAACATAACATATTGTTTTTAATATTTCAGATTTATTTGGTGATTTTTTATCTATATTTTTCACACTCCACGGTGTTTGTACACGAAATGCGGCTTGAAAATAGGTTTCTGGACTTGATGTATTGCGAAGCATAAAAATTCCACTCCATGGAGGCACGGAGACACCTGTTGTAAGTTTTCCACATGAAAGCGTTATTGTTTTTGTTTTCAGTGGATTTTTCATCGCTTTTTTTACAGGAGGTAAAGCTTTTTCTCCTATTCCTGCCCCCGCTCCAGCGGCAATTATTATATGATAATCATGATAAAATGTATTTACCTTGGCTTTAAGTAACTTGTCCATTGCAAAACATGAAGCCACAGAGGGCAAAAACCAAAAAGTATGCAATAGCGTATTCAAAAGTCTCGTATCCTCAAAGGGTATCGGCGGTTTTATTGCGTCACTTCCTGCTATCGGGTTAGCAGACATGTGTTGTCCTCTAATAAGATTAAGCCACTTTTGCACCTCATTTTCATACTTAAAAATTTCATTTTCTGCTTTGAAAAATTCACTCAAATCAAACTCGTTATTCTCTCCCTTGAGTGCTACCTCTCGTATATCTTCAGGCATTTGATAAGTCATGAGCGTCATTTGAGGTAAAGAAGCATAAGGGTTTTCACCTTGAAGCTTCTCATTCCAAAGAGTTTTTTCTCTTTGTTCATCTGAATAAGTCCAGTTAAATATCTGATCTTCCAAAAACTCCCCCGAAGAAACTGCACGAAACGGCGTGCCAGAAAGGTACAAAAAAGCATTTACACTTAGTGGAAAAACCTCTTCATTGAGCTCTTCATCTAAAAGTTTATCTTCATTTTTAAACTCTTTTTGCTCGCTCGGATCGCCATCATACAAGTCTCTTGCACTATCTCGCCATGACCCAAAATGATACTCATCTAAAATACAGCAATCCCAATCAGTCAAGTGTGCAGCTTCAAGTCTCTCTTTTATTTTTCCATCTTTTGTTTTGCCTAAAATGTCCTGAAATGAAGCGAACCAAACAAATGGTTTACTCTCATCTATGCCATCAAAACTCTCTCCACTTCCGATAAACTGCCAACCATCAAAATCTACATGTGAAGCCAAATCTTCTCTCCATGCATTTTGTACAGCTGGCTTATAAGTAAGTACCAAAATCTTTGTCCATCCCATGTTGAGAGCTAATTGATAGCTTGCAAATGTTTTTCCAAATCGCATTTTTGCATTCCACAAAAAGTGTGGAGCTTTTTTCTCTTTTGATTTTGAATATCTGTCAAAATATTCACTTGTTACTCTTACTGCTTCGGCTTGTTCTGGTCTCATGGGAAAGTTTGATGCTCTTGTTTGTTGCACTGTTGTGTTGGATTTTATCTCATTGATAACACTTTTTATATCTTTGACATTGCATTTAAACCACTCGCCATTAACCCTCTCAAAACCTTTTTGTTCCAATCTTCTATGCACTTCATGGTCGTCAAAAAATAGATCATTATCATCTACGGCAACTTCATCTAAGAGTATCTCATAAGGATTTTTATGTGGAGATTTTGTAGGAAACTGTTCAGAGATTCGCACATCAACATCTCTGGTGGTATAGCCAATTTTCAGAAATCCTTTGTGTTTAAATTCTGGTGTTGTATAGGCATAGATTTTTGGCTTTACAGGAGCGGCGATGTTCTCTTTTGCCATTACAACATCTCCTTAATCATGCTCTCTATAAAAGCTATCTCATCTTTTGTAAGTGCATATCTTTCATAAAGTTTTTTATCGCTCCACTCTATTTTCATATCTAGTTTTGGAACAAATATAAGAGTCTTTGATGGCATATCTTGAGTAGATTTGATCAAAGAGATTAAAAACCTTACAAATTTTGTTTTTAGATATTTTTCTAGATTTAAGGCTTTTTCAATATTATCATAATAGCCTGCCACTAAATATGTTTCAGTACATACTGAATTTGGTTCAACAAAAAAAGGTTTTCCTATGATTTGATGAGGATAACCTTCACCTGCACCGTATGCTTTTGATATTAAAACTTTATACATATCTATCCACTCATTATTTTTTACAATGTGTACTGGATTAACATAACCAATAAATTTATTGCCATATATCTTATAATGTCCATCAATTTTTTTAGTTGTTATAGTTTTAAAATTTGTTGGTAAACCAAATGGTTTTCGTGAAGAAACTTGTGTATCTAAAGTTACTTCATTTTTACTCTTTACTTTATTTAGAATTGAAATTGCTTCATTAAATCTTACAAAAACATCATTTTCATTGAGTGCCCTTTGCATAGGCAATAGTGCGGTACCATTGGATATTGTCCTCACATTACAATCGCCATTATGATTTTTATCCCAGAGAAAATAACAAACACCGCCTTTAATTTCTACTCCTGGAAAACACTCACTTGCATTTGGATAATCTACAAGTTCTTTGATGCGTTTGTCATTGAGCATTGACTCTCTAAAACTATCAAGCCCTTTTCCACCAGCAAACCAACGGCTTGGGATAATCATTGTGAGATATTTTGGATTCATAGCTTTTGCCTGTTCCACAAACCTATGATAAAGCGGTGAAGCACTTGCTCCATGTCCTCCATCTGAGAGTTGATACGGCGGATTCCCTACGATTACATCAAATTTCATATCTCTAAACTCCTCTTTCATCTCTTTATGTATAAATCTATAAGCGTGATTTTCCAAACTATTATCATCAAACACGCCTTTTACAGCTCCACAATAAACACATTTAGCATCTTTGTACTCATGTTGCGTATGCTTATAGATGATATTTCCATCTTTCTTATCCATTTTTACAACTGAAAACTCTGCATTGTCTGCATTTTTTGTGTAGTACAAACTTCGTCTTGAAATCAGCGATGTTATTTCAGTAATTGCCATCCCAAAAACCATATTTTTGTAAATATGCTCTTTTCTTTCTAGCTCATTTGGTATTTTTTCTTTTAATCCTTCTAAGAGTCTTTTTGCAATCTCTCGCAAAAATACGCCCGATTTTACACTTGGATCTAAAAACTTTATTTCAGGATTCAACCACAATTCTTGTGGTAACAAATCCAACATTTCAGCTACAATCTTTGGCGGAGTAAAAACCTCGTCACTGCTTAGGTTGGAGAGACAATCAAGTATATCTGGAGTGTGTGAACCTGTAATATTGCTAACCAACATAATCTAGCTCCAAATACTTTGTAATCATATGTTCTTGAATAGGTCGCAGTTTGAAAAGATAGCTGTTTTGCATACTCAAATCACGAAACAAAAACTCTCTTCTTTTGAAAAAGTAGAGTTTAGGGGATGTAAATTCTGTAAAGATTATGTTGTTTTGAGGGTTAAGCGTGTCGCCTACTTGAATATTTTTGTTTAACACAAAATCTACACTTTTATAAAATCCGCTATATGGCTTTTTTGTGTTTTGTGAAAAGGAGTAGTGTTCTATGACAAGAGCATGAAGTCTGGCTTTTGCTTCATTTATATTCTCTTGGCAAATATCAATTCCATAAATGTTTGCAAGTGATTTTATAGTGTAAAATTCAAAATCTTGCTGTTTTTTATATTTACTAGTTACTGTGTGGAGCTTGCGTTTGAGTATCTCTACTAAAAAATTCCCATTTCCACATGCAGGTTCCAAATATCTGGTCTCAATCTTTTCAGAGAAATTTTTTGTAAGGTCAAGCATAGCATGTACTTCTCGCTCACTCGTATAAACCTCCGCTAAATCCCTAACACGCTCTTTTGATTTTGTTTGTGGAGTCATTATTCCCTCTTTTTTAATAATTACAAGTAATTATTGCAGAGCAAATTATACATACATAGAATTATTACTTGTTTAAATATATTTAAATGGAATAATTCTAATGTTGTTTTATCATCAAGAGACTTGTAAGTTGCTTCTTAAAAAGGTAATTTATGACAAAAAGAGATATTGCAGGATTTTTAAATGTGGATATTAAAACGCTCTATAATTGGGAAAAATTCAAGCCAAACCTCTACGAAACAGTTATGAAAGGTTTAGCTTTTGACGAAATAGTAGAAGCTCAGAAAGAGAGTTATGAGAAGGCGAAAGAGTTGCAAAATAGATATAAAAAACTTTAAGATTTGACAACAACTTAAAATGAATATTTAAGCTCTAAGTTTATACAGATATCTGTTATTTTTATTCAAAGAATTTGGTGTAGGTCATGTTTTGTATTGATTAAATATACTCAATTTATAAGTTGGAATTTTTTCTAATCTAAAATTATCTAGACTTTGTAGTACAATTGTGCATGAACGAAAATAAACTACCTCATGGTCTTAGCGCTGTCGAAGCACTTCAAAGACGCAATAAAGAAGGTTTTAATGAGCTAGAGATAAAACATAACCGCTCTACTTTTAAGATAATTCTTGAAGTTGTGCGTGAGCCGATGTTTCTGCTTCTGTTGTCTGCCGGAGGGATTTATCTCATCATGGGGGATGCTCATGAAGCCGTTATCTTGCTGGGATTTGTCTTTGTCATTATGGGAATTACTATTATTCAAGAGAGACGAACAGAAAAAGTCCTTGAGGCACTTCGTGATCTCTCTAGCCCTCGCGCTCTGGTTATTCGTGATGGAGTACAAATTCGAATATCAGGCAGAGAGGTTGTTCGTGGCGACACTCTTATCTTAAACGAGGGAGACCGCATCCCTGCAGATGGTTTCATTCTCTCCTCGCATGACCTTGCCGCTGATGAGTCTATGCTTAGTGGCGAATCAGTTGCTATTGCCAAATATGCCGATGATCCCTCAAACAACAAACTCTACGCTGGAACACTCACTATCAGAGGTCAAGCTATCATTGAAGTAACTGCCATCGGTGCACTTACTGAACTTGGAAAAATCGGTAAATCTCTGCAGAGTATCGAAAATGAAGCATCTCCTCTACAAAAAGAGACCGCTCTGCTAACCAAGCATCTTGCAATTGTTGGCATAGCTCTATGTTTTGTCGTAATTATTCTATTTGTTCTGTTTCGTGGAGGATGGCTAGAGGGAATATTGGCAGGTATTACACTTGCCATGGGAATACTTCCTCAAGAATTTCCCGTTATTATGATTATCTTCATGGCACTTGGTGCTAGGCGTATTGCACAGCATAATGTTCTCACTCGTCGTCTTAGCGCTATTGAAACGCTAGGTAAAACGACTGTTTTATGTGTTGATAAGACAGGAACTCTAACCAAAAATCAGATGGCGGTCGCCGCACTGGCGCTTAGGGATAAATTTTTAAGTATTGCTAATCTAGATGAGCTCCCTGAAGATTTTCATGAGATTGTTGAATATTGCATCCTAGCCAGCCAAACTGACCCTCATGATCCTATGGAAAAAGCTTTTTATACACTAGCAAATAGATATTTACTCCACACCGAGCATCTTCACTTTGATTGGAATCTAACTAAAGAGTATGAACTGGCTCCAGACCTCTTGGCTATGTCACATTTATGGCAGATTCAAAAGCAGCATCACCATCCGGTAGCAACTAAAGGAGCTCCTGAAGCAATTATTGACCTTTGTCATCTTGATGCTCAAAAAAGAGATGAAATTATGCAGCAAGTGGCAGCAATGGCGGATCAAGGGTTGCGTGTTCTGGGAGTAGCTAAAGCAGTTCATATTGGGGAAGAGTGGCCAGCCATCCAACATGACTTTGAATTTGAATTTTTAGGTCTTGTCGGGCTTGCAGATCCGTTGCGTGATGAAGTTCCACAAGCTGCAGTTGAGTGTCGCAGTGCAGGCATTCGCATCGTCATGATTACTGGTGACCATCCAAGAACCGCAAAAGCAATAGCTAAACAGGCAGGGATTGACTCAACAACCGTCATAACAGGGGCAGAACTAGAAACTCTCCATGGAGATGAATTGGCAGCTTGTATACAAAAAGCCTCTGTTTTTGCCCGTGTATCACCTCAGCAGAAATTACAAATAGTGGAAGCACTAAAAAGTAATGGCGAAATCGTTGCTATGACCGGCGATGGAGTCAATGATGCTCCAGCCCTTAAATCTGCTCATATTGGCATAGCTATGGGAAAAAGAGGAACAGATGTTGCCCGCGAGGCCGCCTCCCTTGTTTTACTAGAAGATAATTTTGGCGCCATAGTTGAGGCAATCAAACTTGGCAGACGCATCTTTAACAACCTGCGCCACGCTATGATTTATACAATCGCCGTGCATATTCCCATCATTGGGCTATCAATTCTCCCCATTATCTTTGGCTTGCCACTAGTTCTCGCACCGATTCATATTGTCTTTTTAGAACTGATTATTGACCCTGCATGTTCTGTTGTGTTTGAGGCAGAAGAAGCCTCAGCAGATATTATGGCACACCCTCCAAGACTCTCTCATGAGCATCTGATTTCATCAAAACATCTTATACTTAGTCTGCTGCAAGGTGGTCTTGCTGCCATCGCCGTTGCCCTGCTCTACTCGACATCACTGAGCGTCGGTGTCGATGTGGCAGAGGCTCGCGCCATGGCTTTTATAGCTCTCGCTAGTGCAAATACGGTTCTAATCTTTAACAGTCGATCACATGAGCACTCTTTTCGTCAATCATTTACCGCTGTTTCCACTATCGGCCTCTGGGTTATCTCCACTACACTCTTAAGCCTAATGGCCATCACCATAATGCCATCTATCGCTATCTACTTCTCATTTGCTCCACCGTCTCTGTCTAATTGGCTCATCGCCTTTGGTACAGGTATCAGCATGTTTGTTTTATTTGAAATAGTGAAAAAGGGTGTTTTATCTTATTCAAGTAGATAAGCAAACTTTTTAACCCATGCCCTAAAGAGTTCTGAGTGCTCCATATTTACGCCACTTCTTTGCAAGTCTTGAACTATCATGACGGCAAATTCACTTTTCATCTCCAGAGTGTATTTCAGCAGATTATCCAACTTCTCGTCACTTGCATCTCGCAAATATGCACTCACGAGTCCAACACAAAGAGCATAAAGCACATCAACCTCATCACTATATCTGCCGTTTCCATTTTCTAGAATATTTTGGATGTCAGGGAGCTTTGCACTAACTCTTCTAAATGCTAAAAAAGAGACTGCAACATCTTTGCCAACTGCTCCGCCTAATGTTTCCAAAAGTAGCTCTTTTGATATTTTACTTTTTAGTATACTATCTACAAACTCCCAGCTTCTCGGAGTTGCAAAACTTTTTGCATCACTCTTAGCGTCGAATGTGAACAGATGTTCATTTTTGTATGATATGTATGAGATAATGCTCTCATCAATCCCATTTTTAAATGCCCAAAACCGCCAATCTTGAACATCAACACTCATCTCAAAGTGAACAAATCTATTTGCTAGTGGACTTGGCATCCTGTAAGTTAACCCTCTGTCTCCCTCGCGGTTTCCAGCGGCAACTATTGCCCAACCATCAGGAAGAGAGTATTCGCCAATTTTTCTATCTAAGATAAGCTGATATGCTGAGGCTTGAACCGATGGTGCGGCGGAGTTTAACTCATCTAAAAACAAAATCCCCTCACCCTCTTTTGGCAAAAAAGCAGGAGGTGCCCAGAGTGCTGTATGTGACTCTTTATCATAAAATGGGATTCCTTTTAAGTCGGTTGGGTCCATAAGTGAGAGTCTTAAATCTATAAAACCAATTTTGCTATCTTTTGCTATCTGCTTAATGATGGAAGATTTTCCAATCCCTGGTGCACCCCATAAAAATGTTGGAACCCTCTGCTCTACCAAAGAGCCTATTATGCTTATTAACTCAGTCGCCTTCATACTTCCCATCCTATATTTTCTGTTTGGATATGTCTACCAAATCCAGCATTTGTTTTTACCGCTCTCTCATATCTGCTATCGAGCTGTAATTGGTATAAAATCTCTATCGGTGTATTTTCATTTTTTGCCAACTCTTCAAGATACTCACCATTTTTATATGCCGCTTGAAGTATCTCTGTAGGAGCTGCCTTGTTTGCATATATGCTCGATAGAATACTTTTATCTCTACTTTTTAAGAGCATATTTAAAATCTTTTGATGAAGATTATCATTAAGAGCCAAGGCACAATTTACTTTTTTATCGCCAAGAGCAAATAGCTCCTCTTGCATTTTTAAAGTTAGAGTTTCATTTAACGCCAAATCTATTTTTTGATTTTTGCAAAGAATAAAAAGTTCATCTGTTAATCTTATACTTTTTGCTACATTTTTTCCAAGTTCAACATCTCTTAAAAATTCCTCTACAAGAGACGGTTTCAAGTTTTCATTTAGTGAGAGAGCTTCTAGTACTCTAGGATTTTTTGCTTTCTTGAAAAAATACTCTTGCATCTCCTCGTCACACTCTGGGCTCATGGCAATTGCACACTCTATCTTAGGATGAAACTTTATAGGCTCAAGTAGTGAGATAGCCCTTAAAAGCACCGCACTTTTAGTCTGTCCGACAAGATGGAAAATACCCGTAGTTGCATACTGAACATTATGATTTCTCTCAATATTTTCATAAAAGCGTGATATTAGCGCGGCACTAACATCGCGGTTATCATCATTTTCAAAAAAATCTTCATTACTCCATGAGTACATCTTTAAAAGTCTAAAAAAAAGCTCATCGTTAAGGATTGGATTTTGTATAAAACTCTTTAGTCTCTCTCTGTTTTTGCTAAGTTTCAAGCTCATCAAAAGCGTATCCGCATCTATATGTTTTGCCAGCTCATTTTCCAAAACATCAATAGATATAAACTCTAAAGTAGCCGTCTTTCGCTCATAAAGTGCATCACTTTCATTTTGCTCATACGGCGTCATCATTCTGCCATCAACCACGAGTGCAACACTATCATCAACCTTGCTAACAAGCTTGATCTTATGAAACTTTAGTTGTGATTCAAACTCGTCACTACTAAAAGCACGACTTTTACCAAAAAGTAAAATTGATTTCTCTTTTAATTCTTTTAAATTCATGTTCAGATTGTATCATCAGCGCTCTTTTATAACACTAAACTTACTAAGTATTAAAAAAAATAAGTGTTATACTTTCAGATTAATACAACCAAAGGAAATTTATGAAAATTTTATCTCTACTTTTCACTCTAGCTTTTGCCCTTTTCGCAAATGACGGGGCACATGAATTTGCCCCAAGTAAGGATTGTCAAACTTGTCACACACAGATTTATGATGAGTATTATGGCTCCATGCACGCAAACTCTACACCAGACAAAGACGCCATACATAAAGTCATATGGGATAAACATCCACACAATACAAAACTTGAACAGTACTCTTGTGGGAAGTGTCATACTCCAGCGGCTAACAATCTAGACAAAATGTTAACAAAGGGTGAAAAGGCTATGCCAGATGTTAACAACAAAACACATCAAGAAGCCATCAGTTGTGCTTATTGTCACCGCATACAAGACATCGAGAAACATAAACAGAGCAATACAAATATTATGAGCAAAACTATGAAGAGTTATTTTAGTTCAAAAAGTAGCTCAGATATCTCAAAAGAGAATCTTAAAGAGTCCTCGTATCACAAGATTATAACAACACAAAACGAGCATTTTAAAAATGGAAATGTGTGCATCGGATGTCACTCACACAATGTAAATCAATTTGAGTTAAACATCTGCTCTACAAATGAAAACGAGGTAATGAACTATGCAAATTGCGTAAGTTGTCATATGCCAAAAGTAAAAGGGAGTGCTTCAACTGTAAATGATACAAAAACTCACTCATTCCATGGCTTTGCCGGAGCTCACTTTAACCACGAAATGCTAGAGAAGCATATTGTTATCTCTATACAAAAAAACAGTGATGACTTTAATATCTTTGTTGACAACCAAACATCACATGCTCTTTTAATGCACCCCCTTAGATTGGCTGTTTTAAAAATTAGCGTAGTAAGAGCAAATAAAACCATAGAGCTCGAAAAAGAGGTTTTCGTCAGAGTGATAGGCAAGGATGGAAAACCTGCGATGCCATGGGTTGCAAATGAAGTTATCAAAGACACAATGTTAAAAGCTAATGAAAAAAGAACTATTAACAGAGCTTTTAGAATCGAATCAGACGATAGGGTAGATGTTGTTCTTGGATACTTTCTAGTAAATCCAGTCGCGCTAGATTCTCTTGGCTTAAAAGAGAACAAAGCAGCAACAGAGTTTCATCTGCTTAAAAAAGAGAGTTTCAAGTTTTAGTTATATTTGGCTACAATGAACCAGTTTACATAAAGGAAAACTTATATGAAAAAAATTAATTTAATTCTTGCGTTAGTCACAACAGTGACTCTCTCTTTCGGTGGGGACATAGATGGGAATGCCGTACTAGGAAGTATGGTTGGAGCTGGTGTTGGTTCAGCTGTTGGTTCAGCTGTTGGCGGTAAAAATGGTGCTATCATCGGAGGTGGTGCAGGTGGTGCGTTAGGTGCGGCAGCTGGCTCTACTAAAAAAACTAACACATCCGAGAGAGTTGTCTATGAGGATGACGATCGTAGAGATAATAAACATCGCAAACACCACGACAATGGAAGACATAAAGGCTGGGATAAAAACGGTCACAACGACTAAACTTGCAACTATACAAAAATATCCTACTTGCTCCCTATGTGGGAGTGTTTACTTAAGTTTTATCTCACACCCATCAAACTCAAAATCTAACTCTTTTGGCATCTCTTTGTAAAGCAGAGGACTATCTAAATCTACATATTTTATAACATCTCTATAAGCTAAAGCTAAATGCAGTGCCACATTTATGGAGTATGGTCCCTCTAGCATCGAACCTAACATACAAGTGATGTTCTTCTCTCTTGCATATTCCAGAATCTCTATCGCTTTTGTGACTCCGCCACACTTCATGAGCTTAATGTTTATCATATCAGCACTATCAGACTCTATAACTTTTTTTACATCTTCAAGTGTGAAAACCGCCTCATCTGCTAGAATCGGGATGTACGAAGAAGCTGTTATGATTTTTAAACCCTCCAAATCATAGGCAACAACAGGCTGCTCTATAAACTCAACTTCAACATCACTCATAGACTCTATAAACCTCAGCGTATCTGCCCTGCTCCACGCCTGATTTGCATCTACTAAAATCTCTGCTTGAGGAAGCTCATGTGATATACTTCTTACAACTTCTATGGCATGTTCTATGTCGCTACCGACCTTTACTTTTAGCATCTCCATACCTGCTTTATAAGCATTTTTTGCATCTTGAAGCATAATGCTTGCCTCATTTAGGCTGATAGTAATATCTGTTTTTAGACTACTTAAATCTTTTGCACCAAAGTAGTCATAAAGAATTTTATGATTCTCTTTTGACAACAACTGCACAAACGACATATCAAGCGCAGCTTTAGCACTTGAGCCGATTTTTAGTTCTTTATGAAGAAGAGTAAGGGCATCTTTTAGGGAGAGATTTAGCAGAGAATCTTTTGCGCTATTTATTGAGTTTAAAATATCCTCAATCCCCTCTCCTGTTATAGCTTTTGTAGCAGGTGCCTCGCCAAACGCGCTAAAACCATTCTCGCACTCAACCAAAACTCTAACAAACTCAACTGTTGAAGTCTCTCGCAGAGCCGTTTTGAAAGGTGTTTTTAGCTCTATCTGCTTTATCTCTGTTGTTATTTTTACTATTTTCATTCTGCTATCCTAACTAAAATATTTCCTAAAATTATCCCACCGAAAGTTCCTATGACATAGCCCATTATTGCCATCAAAACACCGATCCCGACGAGTGCTCTGCTGTATGCTGCTGCCAAAATAGAAGCTGATGCAACTCCGCCTATACTTGCTAAACTTGCAACTGCAATACTAAAGAGGTTTAGTTTGAAGATTTTTGCTCCAATAACCATTATTGTGGCATGAATCACTAAGATACAAAATCCTGCGAAGATATATACTCCAACACCATTAAAATTTTGAAAAACTGCTTTTGAGCCAATTAAAGCCAGAAGAAGATAGAGCATTATTGTAGATGCTTCTCCAGAGCCATTCACAAACTTTAGTTTTGAAAATGAGCCAAAAATACCCAAAAGGGTTGCCAAAACAACTGTTGTGGTTGTGTAGTTTAGCAAGATAAAACCACTCTCTGCTATGAGGTTTACGGTATAAGCAACCATGAGAGAAAGCGAAATCAAAAGCCAATATTTTTTAACGCCGATAGCATAAACAGACTCAATTTTCTCTAGTCTTGCCATCTCTTCATATGAAGCTGTAAAAATGTTAAAGCGGTGGGCAAATGGTACCAAAAAGAGCAAAAACATAATCCAAATTGTGTAATTAAAACTATCAACTATAAGTGTGTATCCAAAAGCTTCCTGCGACACGCCAAGAGCCGAACCGACGGCTATCATGTTTGCTGTTCCACCAATCCAGCTTCCGCTCAACGCACCAAAAGAAGCTGCCATCTCTTTGTTAAAATCAAAAATCAAAGAGACAGAGATAAAAGCAACAAACAGTGAAAAAATTGCCAGTACATAGGCTATAAGTAAAGATTTGCCGAGTTTAAAAAAGTCTCTTAAATCAACTCGCAGCAGCATCAAAAAAAGCATAGATGGGAGCAGAATTTTTTGCAGATTGCTATAAACTTCATCTATATTTTTGTTTTGCTCAAACACTCCAATGCCAGCCAGAAACATACATGAGAGATAAATCATAACAACCACAGGAACAAATTTAAATACTTTTAGCTTGGTTTTTCTCTCCAGCAAAACAAACAACAAGACAACCAATGCAAGAGTAGCGAGATAGGCAAATGTGGAACTAATCATCTGTCTCTTTGGCACATAAAGCACCCTTGAATCCCTCTATCTTCTCTCTCACTTCTCTCATAAATCTCTTTGATGGGTCATCTTTATATGTCCTGTAGCCTCTATCTGCCTCGAGCCAAAGTGGGCTTTTCTCTAAGCACTTATACTCATAATGCCCTATCACATACTCAATTGTTGGGAATTTCTTCTTAAGCTCATTTATAAGCTCTATGTTTGCCTTAAGTTGCGCAGGAGTTAAGTTGTCTTTTGAGTGCGCACCACCAACATTTTCTATACCGATGGAGTTGTAGTTTAGCCCTATAACATGTCTTGCCATGATGTCAAGCGGCATCAACTGATGGATGGTTCCATCTTGCTCAACCATAAAGTGAGCGGAGACATTTACGCTTCCGCCTTTGGTGATTTCTGGTCTATCACTAGGAAGTGTTTGCGAGGTGAAACGAGATAGTGACTCGTTAAAATCGTCTATTGCAGTATGATGAATAACTATAATTTTTGGAACTATCTTGATGTTTTGAACATCTAGTTTGTAGTGCTCTTTTATGTATTGCTTTGTCAGTTCAACTCTTGTTTCACCAAAATTTATGGGCGTTTGTGTCATCTCAATGGCGCCAACTTGTAAGCAAAGTAGAACCGATAGTAAAATAGTTTTATACATCAAATATCCTCATCTAGGGTAGGAGTTTAACATATTGCTATTTTAAAGCTAATAAAGTCTAGGGTTTATTTTATCTTCAAACCCTAGGCATCTTGTATATTAATCTTTAAGTACAAACCTACGATAGAGTATAGGAAGCAAGATTAGAGTTAGAAATGTTGAAGAGACAAGCCCATTTACGACTACTATTGCTAACGGTTTTTGTATCTCAGAACCAGGGCCAGTTGCCAAAAGCATAGGAACAAGCCCGAGCGCTGCAATGAACGCAGTCATCAGAACTGGTCGAACTCTTCTTATTGCACCCTGTTTTACTACCTCTAGCGGATTATCAATCTTCTCTGCTAACTGATTAAAATAACTTACCATAACAATTCCATTTAAAACCGCAATACCCATCAGAGCAATAAATCCAACACTTGCAGGAATACTCATATACTCACTGTTTAGATAAAGCCCAATGATTCCGCCAATAAGCGCAAAAGGAATATTCATGATAATAAGAAACGCTTGAAGCGTTGACCTAAATGTAACAAGCAACAAAATAAAGATAAGCAAAATTGCAATTGGAATGACAATAGTCAATTTTTTAGAGGCTCTTTGTTGATTTTTATACTCTCCGGCATACTCTATAAAATATCCACTAGGAAGTTTTATCTCTTTTTCAATCTTTGTGCTAAGCTCATCAACAAAACCAACCAAGTCACGACCCTCTACATTTATCATAACTGAACTTTTTCTCATTGTGTTTTCATGCTCAACTTGAACTGCGCCTTGAGTCATTTTAAACTCAACAAGCTCATTTAACTCAACGCTTGAGCCATCTTTTAATATGTATTGAAGATTTGCATTTTGACTCATGCTTGTTCGCATCTCATTTGAGCCACTTATTACAAGAGGTATTCGTCTGAGTTCCTCTTGAATAATACCAACCTTAACTCCATCAACAACACTCTTTAGATAGGCGGAGAGCTCATCTCTGCTTACTCCATATCTTGACATCGCATCATCTTTAAAATTCAGCTCCCAGTAGGCAACCCCCTCATTGCTCTTCTTGTAAACATCGCTATTTCCCTTTATACTTTTTGCGATTTTTACTACATTTTTTGAGATACTATCAAGTTTCTCGCTCCCTTCGCCATATGTTTTTACAACAATATCTCCCCTTGAACCGCTCAGCATTTCCGATATTCTCATCTGAATCGGCTGAGTAAAACTATACTTAACCCCTATAAATTCATCGAGTACTTTGCGGATTCTCTCCAATAATACCTCTTTTGATGGATTGCGCCACTCCTTTTTTGGCTTTAGAACTAAAAATGTATCTGTCTCATTTAGTCCCATAGGGTCTAGTCCTATTTCATCACTTCCACTACGAGCGACAATTGAGATTATTTCCGGTACATCTCGCATAAGAGCTTTTTGAATTTTTGTATCAATCTCTCTGCTTGCTTCAAGAGAGATAGATGAGCTCTTTTCAACACTGATTATAATGTTACCCTCATCAAGATTTGGCATAAATGTTTTGCCGACCTGCGTAAAAGCCCCGATTGTTGCTATCCACAAAATCAGCACTGCAATAAAAATATGTTTCTGATGAGACAGCGCATAATCAAGAACAATTCCATAATTTTTCTCTAAAAAAAGCACAATAGCAGACTTCGCATGAGTCTCTTGCTTTAAGACATACAGACTCACAATTGGTATAAATGTAAGTGTGAGCAACAGCGAAGCAGCAAGAGCAAAAACTACACTTAACGCAACTGGAACAAATAGTTTTCCCTCTAAGCCCTCAAGCGTAAGAAGAGGTAAAAAAACTATGATTATGATTAGCACGCCGATAAAAATTGAGTTTGAGACCTCTTTTGCGGACTCTAAAACAACACTATATTTTGGAATATTTTTATATCTCTCACTCTGGAGTCTCTCACTTATATTCTCAACCATAACAACACTTGCATCAACAAGCATTCCAATGGCAATAGAAACCCCGCCCAAACTCATAAGATTAGCACTTATTCCAAAATAATCCATAGAGATAAATGTCATCAAAATTGCAAACGGAAGTATGATTGCAACATTAAAAGATGCCCTAAAGTTTCCTAAAAAAACATACAATATTATAACTATCAGCAAAAGTGCCTCTAAAAGCGCTTTTGCTACTGTATTTATAGCTTTTCCAACTAGATCGGAGCGGTCATAAAATATCTCTATTTTTGTACCTTTTGGCAAATCTTTTTGTATCTTTTGAATTTCCGCCTTTACATTTTTGAGCAGTAACGAAGCATCAACACCCTTTCTTGCAAGAATCAAGCCCTCAACAGCCTCGCCTTTTCCGTCTTTTGTTACAAATCCAGAGCGAACAAGCGAACCTATCTCAACGCTACTCACATCAGAGATTCGTATGTTTGCTCCACCGTCTTGCTTGATAATCAGATTTGAAATTTCATCTATATTTTTTACTCTTCCCTCAGAACGCACAAATAGACTCTGCTCTCCAAGCGAAAGCCTTCCAATACCATCATTTTGGTTATTTTTGATGATAGTATCTTGAAGATTTTGCATCGTAATGCCATGTTGCTTCATCTTAAGATAGTCTGGGATTATCTCATAGCTTTTTACAAATCCGCCAAGAGCATTAACTTCAGCAACTCCGTCAATAGGACGAATTCTCTTGTTTATTACCCAATCAAGTAGAGTTCTTTTTTCTGTTAGACTTAGCGTTTTTGACTCCACGCTAAACATCAAAACTTCACCAAGCGGAGTCGTAATTGGTGCCAATCCACCACTTATGCCAGAAGGCAGATCATCCATTGCTTCGCTAAGCTTTTGTGCAACTTGTGCCCTCGCCCAGTAGATATCAACCCCATCCTTAAAATCAATCGTAATATCACAAATACCATACTTCGACAAAGAACGAGTTACTGTCTGATTTGGTATATTTTGCATATTCTGCTCAATCGGAACCACTACACGAGACTCTATTTCAGCTGGAGTCATTCCAGAGGATTTCAATATAATTTTTACCTGATTTGGTGACACATCTGGATACGCATCAACGGGCAACCTTGTAATAGAGTAGATACCAAAAGCAATAATAATCAAAGAGACAATAAGTATAAAGACTCTCTGAGATAGTGCAAAAGTGACTAATCTTTCACTCATCTCGTGCTCTCTAATGCGCTATGAAGAGCAGAAGTTGAGCTTATGGCTAGCTCATCACTCTCTTTTAGATTTGAATCTACAATATAACTATCTGCTTCTTCACTAATAATTTTTACCTCTACGGCATCAAAACCAGATGTAACTCTCTTAAAAACCAAAGATCTACTTCCATCAAACACTAAGGCACTTTTTTTAATCTTGAGAGCTCGTTTTATAACTTTTGATATAGTGACTCCATAGATTCTGTTTATCAAAACATCTCCACTCTTTTCAATCACCGCCCTTACTTGAACTGATTGTGATGAACCATTAACTACATTTGAGATGTTGACAATTTTGGCACTATACTTATCAAAAGAGCAGATGTCGCCACGAGATAAATTCTGCGAAACCCTCAAAGGTACACTCATCTCTATAAATCTTTGTCCAACTCCATTTATTGTTAAAATTGGGCTTTGTGGCATAATAATTCCGCCAGTATTTATGTTGATTTTATCCACAAATCCATCTCTGGGTGCCACAATACTTATCTCAGCAATAGGCATATGTGTTTTTTGCAACCTAGCAAAAAGTGCCGCTGTAAAACCACTTTGAAGAAGTTGATTTTTACTCATGTTCACTCTCAAATCACTACTTTGTTTCTCGCTTTGTGAGCTAAGAACCCTTTTTTGCGCAATAACTCCATCACTATAAAGTTTTAGATCTCTATTATAAATTCTATCTACACTTTGACTCTGAATTTGTGCCTCAAGATAATCTTTTTGAAGACTCAAAAGCTCACTAGAGCGAATCGAGAGAAGTTTTTGACCTTTTTTTACAAAATCAAACTCTCTAACATATATAGCAGACGCTACTGCTTGTATGTTTGAACTGACAAGCAAAATATCTTTTTTATCCAGAGTTACACTCCCATTATATGGTCCATATAAAATATTATTAACTCTCTGCACAACCTCACTTTTCACTCCCAGATCACTCTGCTGTTTTTGTGTAATAACAACACTCTTTGCTCCAAATAGTGATAGATTTATTAAAATTAAACTAACTATTATTCTCATATTATTTCTCCAAATTCTTTGTCGGCTACTTTATAGAGCTCAAACAGCTCTTTATAGTAACTTTTTTTTATCTCTAACATTTCCAACATATTTTCTGAATAAGAGCGACTAGCATCTATGTACTCCAAAATCATCCCCTCACCCTCATCAAGTGCTATTTTTGAGAGTTTTACCAACTCTTCGCTAAGAGGTATCACCTCATTTTTCAGATTATAATGCTCATTATAGAGCGTTTTGATGCGTATCTGAAGTGATTTTGACGATAGTTCTATCTCTTTTTTTAATGACTCTTTCTGTAAGCCAATCGACGATGAGTGATTGAGATACTTTGTTCTCGCTTGTTCTTTTTGCGCCGTCAGTGAACTAAGAGGGATACTTATGCCAACTGCATATCTTTTTGTGTCAAGTTCATCAGCAAATGAAGCAAAGTATCCAATAGAGCTAAGCGGTGCACTATAAACATCATAAGAGGCAAGGGAAGATTTCTGTTGAAACTCTAAATCTTTTATCTCATCATGCTCATCAATATTTCCAAGCTTTACATCTTCCGTTAGATTTAGAAGGTCACTACATGAGAGGCTGTTTATCTCTATATTCTCAGCACTCTGTTGCAGTGATGAGAGCTCTTGAAGATACTCTCTTTTGTAGCCATTAGTTTTTTTACTCAACTTTACCAAATCTAGCTTATTAAAAAGCATATCTTTTTTAGAAACCTCTCCTAGCTCATAAGCTTTTTTAACCTTAGCAAATCTCTCATTTTGCATAGAAAGAAGCATAGCGGCACTCTCTTGCATCTCCTTCGCAACACAAGCGCTATGATACTTTGACGCAACCTCCAATGATGCAATGTGCATATCATGAACTGCTGCTTGTTTAAATGATTTTGTTGCAAAGTCAGTTGCATTTTTCTTACTGCCAGAGGAAAAAGGGTGGGATATATTTTGTGAAAATATAACTGTATATTCGCTCCCACTTCTTTGTGTATCTTTTGCATGAGCAACTGTTGCTCCTAACGATGGAGCATCATACGAGAAGAGCAGTTCATTGTTGGCTATCTCCGAATCTCGCTTAGCTTTTATGGAATTTATCTTTTTGCTTTTAGCTAGTGAGTCTAAAATCTCCTGCAGATTTTGAGCATACACACTAACAGCCATCGATAAAATTAGAAATATTTTTAATCTCATTATGAGCCTTTATTATGATCTGTTTGTATTAACTGATTTTTATAACTGTGACTAAAATAGCATTAAAGCGATATTTAGTATTTTATATTAGAGGGGGGTGATTAGTTGATTGGTGGTCGCTGAAGAACGAGTTTGCTTATTGAGGCTAAACTATCTCTAAAGAAGAAAAGTTCTTTTTTTTTGGAGATAAATACTATTTTTAGCTCACTTATAATTGGGACCGACAAAATAGTGTGAATATTATCATGGATTTGAAAAGTAGCACCGATATTTGTACTAGTATGTTTTGAGCAACAGATTTCATAATTGGTATCATAGTTTTTATCTTGCACAACATAATCATGTGCAACAAGAAAGGAAAAACTTAAAAGTAGAACCAATATTATTTTAAACTTTACTCTTTTCATAGTAGGCATTATATACACTATTGTTTATTTGATACTTAAAAATATAGACTACAAATTTCTCTAGTTAATTCACAGAAGCTTTAGCAGCCAATTCTCTGGCTTTATCTTTTTTACTTTTTCCTTTGCCTTTTATAGGTTCTTTGCCTTGCTCTTTTATTGGAGTCTCTCCACTAAGTTCAAAACCTGCAATCTGCTCTCTCTCTAGCTTAACTCCAGAGCGTTTTTCTATAAGAGAGAAATGCTCTTTATCTTCATGCCCGATAAAAGATACCGCAACTCCATCTCTGCCAGCTCTTCCTGTTCGCCCAATTCTGTGAATATAATCTAGCGGTGAGCGAGGAAGGTCAAAGTTTACAACGCACGATATCCCATCGATATCAAGCCCTCTTGCGGCGATGTCCGTAGCAAACAGAATATTTATCTTTTTAGCTCTAAAGCGTTCTAGCGTAAAGATTCGCTCCTCTTGGAGTAAGTCGCCATGAAGTGAATCTGCTAAAAAACCATACTTCTTAAACTTCTGCGCAATATTATCAGCGGAGCGCCTATTTGCCATAAAAACAAGCGCTTGTTCCCACTTTTCACTACCCAGCAGATACCGTAGTAGCGGACCTCTATTTTCACGATTTACCAAAATTGCGCGCTGAAGTATGCTCTGCACAGCAACTTCTTTGCCAGAAGATGAGATGTGGAGTGGATCTTTAGTGATTTTAGATGCAATAAGTTGCATTTTTGGAGGATAAGTTGCAGAAAAAAGAAGATTTTGACGCTTTAATGGTAGCTCTTTTAAAATAAGATCAAGCTCCTCTGAAAAGCCCAAATCAAGCATTCTATCTGCCTCATCAAGAACAAAAAAATCAAGGTGCGATAAGTTCATCTGTTTTTTAGTGACGATGTCAAGCAATCTTCCAGAAGTTGCAACCAAAATATCGCAACCTTGCTGAATATCATAAAGCTGATTACCGATACTCTCTCCGCCGATAATACTAAGAACTTTTGGTTTTCTATCTAAAAAGACTCCAAATGTAGAAAATGCATCAGCTATCTGGATGGTTAACTCACGAGTTGGAGTTAAAACTAGCACTTTTATCTTCGCTTTGCCCTCTCCAACTTGCTTCAACCATAGTTCTAAAATAGGCAAAATGAAACTAGCACTCTTCCCACTTCCTGTCTCAGCCCTGACTATGATGTCGTGCTTTGCTAGAACAAGAGGAATTACCTCTTTTTGTATTGGCGTAGGCTGCGTAAATCCACGATGCTTGAGTGCTTTTTGTACAGGAGATGAAAGTCCTAGTTGTGAAAATGACATTTAAAACTCCTGTTTTGATAATCTTATTTTATACGAAATTCAATTAAATATTGATGTTACGCGCTAAAGCAAATAAGGCTCCTGCATAAGAGTGAAAAAGTTAAGGGTTTTTCTTTATAATTTGAGATTGTATTGAAGTTCTTGCAAAACCAAAGAACAGACCTGCCAAGGCTTTGCTTTGCTGCAAAATCGTTCGCTTAGTTTTTTATTTTTACAAGAAGTCTATTTAAAAACAGGATGGTAAATTTGGCAAAAAGATATATTATTTTAGATACAGAGACAACCGGTGTGGATGAAAAAGATAGAGTAATCCAACTCGGCTTTATGGTTCTTGGAGAAAAAGAGGTGGAAGTTCAAAATGAGTTTTTCAGCTCTGATGTTCCTATAAGCATAAAAGCAATGGAGACCCATGGAATCACGCCAGAGATGCTCGAGGGCAAAGCACCATGCAGAGAGAGCCAATCATATAAAAGACTTCTTGAACTAAATATAAATGACAACTATCTCATCATCCACAATGCCCCTTTTGATATAAAAATGCTTGAAAAAGAGGGCTTCAAGACGCAAATGAGAGTTATTGATACGCTAAGAGTTGCAAAACATATATTTGCAGACGAAGAGGCTCACAGACTTCAATATTTTCGCTATAAAATGCAACTCTACAAAGATGAACAAAAAGAGGCGGATACGCTGGGTGTAGTTGTAAAGGCTCATGATGCAATTGGAGATGTTTTAGTTTTAAAACTATTTTTATCCAGATTAAAAGATGAAGTCGCAAAACAATTTCCACATGATAATCCGGTCGATAAAATGGTTAGCTTAACAAATACTCCAATTCTCATAAGCTCATTTAAATTTGGAAAATACAAAGGCAAAACTCTTCAAGAGGTAGCAGCAAGCGATACGCCATACCTAAAATGGATGCTTGCAAACATGGAAAATCTAGATGAAGATATGCGTTATTCCATAAACAGTGCTTTAGGAGTTTAAGTAAATCAATGTAATATTTAGTTAGGTATGAAATTTTTGAAGCTTATTGTTAAGTTCAGCGGTATTTATACCAATACCATTCGCAACATTAGTGATTAAGCTGATACTATCTGTATTTGAGCAGGCAATAGCATTAATGGAATCAATTTTTGATGAGATTATACTCATCCCTGCTCCAATATTTATAAGCCCCATATTTGAATCATGGACACTTTTTGTAGCAATACTCATTAAAGACGAGGATGTTTTAATTATGGCTTGAACATCATTGGAATCCTTAGAAACTATTAAGATTGAACTAGTAGATTTATCCATTTTAAAACTAGTAGTAGTAATGGCATCTACAATAGTGCCAATGGTGTTATTTATTTGAGACAAACTATCTTGTGTGCGCTCTGCTAATTTACGAACTTCATCTGCAACAACTGCAAATCCTCGACCGTGATCGCCAGCGCGCGCAGCTTCAATTGCTGCATTAAGAGCCAACAGATTAGTCTGATTGGCAATATCTCCAATAATATCAAGAACTCCCTTAACCTCTTGTGCGCTAGAAGATAGGATTTTTAAGTCATCTGAGAGCAGCTTCTGTGTTTGGGCAACAGCTTGAATGTCTGTATTCATTTGAGAAATTTGATTACTTGCTTTTGCGAGATGGTTAGACGCCTCGCCAATTTTTATATTTGTATCGTCCGAGGCCACTGAAGCTGAGTGGACAATATCTTGCAGGGTAATGATCTGCCCATGAGTTTGTGATATATCCGATGCACTCTCTTCTAGTCGATCTTTAATGACTTCGCAAACTTTATTTAGTTCTTGGGCTGAAGAGATACCGTTATGAGAAGAAGATTTCATGCCATTAACTATTTTTTGCAGCTCATCCATTGAGTCATTCATATCTTTTGCAGCAGTTGAAAGTTCATCTTCTCCGCTTGAATCTATACGCTCAAGCAAATCTCCAGACCGAAGATGTTGCGCCATTTTAGTCAAATTAGCAATTTTTTTGAGTAAATATTTAGTAATAAAATGTAAGACAGTATGGACAAGTACCATGCCTAGCAGAAAAATAACAGTAATGAGAAAAAGAGTCTTCTTAAACTCTTTTTGAGCCACAAGATAAAGGTTATTTGCATTCGTGATTTGAAGCTCAATCAAACCGTCCAACTCTGCACTTGCAGGAGCAATACTGTATGGAAAATCACTTTGGAGTAGATCAAGTATGCTCATAAGCTCTTTTTTTTGTATTGCCTCTTCTAGCAAAATAATCGACTTATCGGCACGATTCATAATCTCTTTAGCTTTTAAAAATTGCTGCATTTCCTGTGCAGTCATTACACCCTTGGAATATATATTCCATTTTGTCGTAAAAAGATAATGCGATTTTTGAACAGAGTTAAGGGTTGACTCATAATTCCCAACTCCCTCGGATAGATTCTTGGCGTTTAGTAAAATATCTTTATCAAGTATGTTTTTACAAAAGCGAAGGTTCTGCAGAGGCTGGAGACTCTGTGTGTGAATTGTATTTAAAGAAGCGTTAGATAAAAAAATACCAATAACCCCAATAATGATTGCTACAAAAGCAAAAATCTGAGCCATAACAACAATCAAAGTAATTTTCTGTCGTATTGAAAGGCGAGCAAACAGTGATGATGATTTTTGAGAAACCATAAAAGAACCTTTATATAAAAAGTTCAGAAGTTTAAATACTTATGGTTACGATAGAATAACATCAAGTGTGGACAATTTAGAATGCCGAAGAATCAAAGTGACTTCTTCGTTAAAAATAAACTAAAAAATAGTCTGCTAAGAGATAAAACTAAAAACTACAAATAGCACTAAAGCAACTGCTCCGCTTATAAGTGCGTATGGCAGTTGGGTTCTTACATGTTCCATGATGTCACAATCACTTGCCATAGCGGATATGATAGTTGTATCTGAAACTGGTGAGCAGTGATCTCCAAAAACACCGCCAGAGATTACAGCACCAATACAGAGAGCAATATTTGCATCCATAGAAGCAGCCATAGGAACAGCAACGGGCATCATAATGCTAAATGTGCCCCAGCTTGTTCCGGTTGAAAATGAGATAATAGCGCCAATTAGAAAAATAACCGCTCCAAGCATATAGACACTAAGGTTCTCATTTGCTAAAGAAGAGAGATAAAGACCTGTTTTAAGTGTAACCGTACTCTCACCAAGAGCAAAAGCCAAAAGAAGTATAAAAGCGATTGGGACAAGCGTAACAGCTCCGGAAAACGCCGTTTCACCCCACTGTGTAAAACTCATATTTTTTGTACCGATGAAGTAAAAAAACATAAAAACGAGTGTGGCAACCATTGTGTAGAATATACTGCTTGAGCCACTGCCTTTAAGCATATCCCCATCTCCTGTGATATATAAAAAAACAAACACCAAACCGACCATAAGCGTTATAGGAATTAGCATTAAAAACATGCTTGCCGGTTTTTGAGAGAGCATCATCGTCTTGTGTGGCTTGAGCGTGGCATTTTTCATAGCACCTATGTCAATGTTATACCAGATAGACACAAAAGTGACAACAAGAGCACTCATAGCATAAAAGTTATAGAGTACCGAATCCATTAAAATATCTATACCGTTGCCGCTAATTTGTCCTAATGAAATCTGAGTTGCTATAAGCCCCAAAAGAAGTGCGCCCCATCCATTAAAAAGTATAAGTGAGCTTACGGGAGCAGATGTTGAGTCGCACACAAAAGCAAGCTTAGCTCGGGGGACTTGATACTTATCGCACAACGGTTTTCCAACGGCACCAGCCACAAGCGATGTTATGCTTGATTCTACAAAGATTATAACTCCAACAATATAGCTAAGCATAAGAGACGATCTTGCGTTTGTTACAAACGAGTTTTTATTGTCAACGAAATCAACAAAACCCTCAATTCCACCGGACTTTTCAATAAGTGCCATGATACTTCCGACCAAAATAGCAAAACCCAATGTTTTGAGTATCCACATTTGAGACAACAGCGATAAAAAGAGTGAAAAAATTGATTTAAGAGAGGCAAAAAATGTAAAATCGTTTAAGACAAATTGAGCCAAAACTATACCGCCAAGAAGAGCAACAAGAACATTTCTCAGGTAAAGCGCTAAAGCGATAGCAAGAACCGATGGGAGAAGAGAGAGATATGTAGGTTCTATAAATGACCCCTAAAAATAGGGATTATTTTTTGTGGTTCATTTGTGTGTATCAAAACTCATAAGCCAATAAGATTAGACCAGCTCTTCCAAATTTTTCTCTATATAGCTCACACTCTATAGTCTGAATCTCTTTAAATCCAAGCTTTTTATAATAAAGAAGTGTCTCTAGTGAGCCTATTTCTACAATGGTTTGAACTATGCGATAGCCTTTTAGTCTTGCGCTAAGGAGGCTTTTTTGCATCAATGCCTTAAGTACGCCAACATCCACAAAACCATCAAACTCTTCCATAAAATCAAACATAAGCGTTCTTTTGTTTAGTTCAAAATTACAACTATTTAAAATCTCCATAAACTCTGATTTTTTACTATCTACACCAATCTCTTCAAGAGCATCACAAAGCATCTGTCTTGTAGCGATTCTGGGCTCATAACTACACAGAGTACCAACGCTCTTTCCATTCATCTCAGCAACTAAAAAGTTACTAAAATGACAACTACTTTTTGCATTAGTTGTTGTTAATTTCTCTAAATTTTTCAGGGTTTCTTTATTATCTGATGCGCTAAATATCAAATCGTATAAACCGAATTTTTTCTCAGCCCTAGAGCTCTTTAAAATCATTTCTGCTAAAAATGGTGCATCTTCACTTTTAGCATTTCTTATGTTTATACTCATATTGGTTCCATTATTAATCTCGTTCAAATTATAGTAATAGTAACATACTTTATGGTAAAAAGTTTCTTAATTATTGCATTTGTTCAAATGTTTCTATATGCTAGCTCACAAATTATTTTAGTCGTGAGTGAAAACATAGATTCTAAAAAAGCAGTGCTAATGAGTTTTGAAAACTCAAAAGAGGTTTTTGCTCCATTTGATGTAAATATTGGCTTAAATGGACTAGCCTATGGCGTTGGAGAGATAGAGATAGGGCAAGAACAAGATGAACCACTAAAATATGAGGGTGACAAAAAAGCACCTTTAGGAATTTTTTTGCTTGATAGTCTGTTTGGGTACGAAGAGAATAACCAAAGTAAAATGCCTTATCAAAAGTCAGACAAAGAGCTTATTTGCATTGATGATACAGACTCAGAGCAATACAATAAAATTATTAGGGTTGATTTTACAAAGCCGGAAAATATCCCAAAAAGCTTTGAGTATATGAGACGGGATGATGGCCAATACGAGTTTGGAGTAGTTGTTTTACACAACAAAGAGCAGTTTAAAGGCCGAGGTTCTTGTATATTTTTACATGTCCAAGCATCACAAAATGCACCTACTAGCGGATGCACTTCAATGAGTCTAGAAAATATGAAAAAAATTGTTGGTTGGCTAGATAAGAGTAAAAATCCTATCTTAATTCAAATAACCAAATCAAGACTAGATGAGATTTTAGAACTATTTCCAGAGCTAAAAGGCTATGCTGGATTTACTAAAAAAGAAGACTAGATTGTCTCCTCTTCTTTGCTCATATAATCTTTTGCCTTTATACCCATCAAAGAGAGTCCTACTCTAAGAGAGAGGGCAACGAGAGTTAATAGTTTTAAGAATTTTGCTTCATCTTTCGTTCCAATAATTCTGCAATCGTAGTAAAATTTATGTGTTGACGCAGCTAGAGATTTCAGATACTCTGGGAGTTTTTGAATCTGTCTTGAAGCAAAAGCATCTTCTACTATTTCAGGAAGTAAAAGAGCATCAAACATCAAAATATCTGCATTTTCATCAAGATTTTTCAGTGTTGCTGACATAATCTCATCTTCAGTCAAACTACTTTTAGAGATAACTGTTTTTATCCTCGCGTGAGCATACTGAATATAGAAAATTGGATTTGAGCTATCCTGTTTTTTAAACTCAGCTAAGTCAAACTCTAAAGCAGTATCACTTTTTTTAGAAGCAAATATAAATCTAAGCGCATCAGAACCTATCTCTTCGACGATATCGCTCATCAAGATAACATTACCCGCTCGTTTGCTCATCTTGTATGGTTCGCCATCTTTAAGTAGACTAACCATCTGCGACAAAAGTATCTCAAGTTTGTTGCCGTCGTAGCCTAAAAACTCAACAGATGCTTTTACTCTGGCAATATAACCATGATGATCAGCACCCCAAATATTGATATAGTGATCATAAGCCTGCTCAAACTTTTGGTTGTGATAAACTATATCTCCTGCCAAATATGTTGGTCTGCCATCTTCGCGGACAACAACCCTGTCGTTATCATCACCCTTTTGAGTAGATGCTATCCAAATTTTGTCATCTTTTTCATAGATGCCACTACCCATCTTTACCATAACCCTATCCCAGTCGGCATAAAGTGATGATTCGTTTACAAAATTGTCAAAGAAGATATTTGTATCTGCCAAATCTTTAGTAATAATCTCCATAACGCCATCTTTAGCCCAGAGAGCTAGCTCTTTTTGGCGAGACTCATCACTCAAAATTTCTTTACCAAATCTACTTACTGCTTCCTCTGCTAATTTTGTAAGATACTCGCCACGATAGTAGCTTTGCGGATACTCTACACTCTCTTTTAATATATTTTCACGACCATCAAGTTGGATTGAGAGACCAAGCAAATCAATCTGATTTCCAGCATCATTTACATAGTACTCAGCCGTGATATCGTAACCCAAATGTTTTGCCAATCTATAAAGAGTATCCCCATAAACAGCGCCTCGAGCATGACCTATGTGAAGAGGTCCTGTAGGATTTGCACTAACAAACTCTAGAAGAATTTTCTCTTTTTTATCTTGCTTTGCAAACTCATCTTGGTTTTGTAGTGCCCATGAGGCATAATCATTTAAAAAATTTTCACTTAGGCGAAAATTGAGATACCCTTTTACAGACTCTACACTATTAAAAACATCAGATTGTTCAAAAGAAGATGCTAACTCATCAGAGATAGCCATTGGAGATTTTTTTAGCTCTTTCGCTAGTGAAAAAGCTATTGGGGTGGCAAAATGACCAAAAGAGCGATCTTTTGGCTTCTCTAAAACAACTTCACGACCAAACTTTTCGCGCAAAAGCGCCGATACTCGTTGTTTCAAAAGTTACGCTTGAGTTGTAGTTTTTGTAGTCTCAGAAGATGCTGTATCGTGATGTGCACCATTAACTTCTTTAGGTGTTGTTGTAGAAGCAGTTTTGATATCATCAGCGTCATTTGAATCACTCTTCATCTCTTCTTTGAAGTTTTTAATCCCTTTTCCTAGGCCTTTTGCTAGTTCAGGTATTTTTTTTGCTCCAAAAAGTATAACTACGATTGCCAATATTAATAATAACTCTTGTCCGCCGATTCCCATATCAAATCCTTCTATAAAATTAAGTCAAGATTATAGCCGTAAGAAGCTGTAATTTATCTTATCGTATATACATAAGTAACACTCAAGAATTATTCAACATCTTCCCAGTTTTGGACAAATTCATTTATCACATTATCTGGAATTTTCATTCTTGCTGCTTTTGCAATTATTCTTAAAATTTCAGCTGCTTTTTTAAGATCATCATTTATTAAAAGATAATCATATTCACTAATTCTTTGTATCTCTCTTTTTGCCATTTTAATTCGACGATCTATAACTTCTTGTGAGTCAGTTGAACGAGCAACTAGGCGTTTTTTTAACTCCGAGAGAGTGGGCGGAGAGATAAATACAGATGTTGTTATGTCACCAAGTCTATTATTGACAAGCGTATTTCCCTGCACATCTATATCAAAAAGGACCAACTTGCCATTATTGAGTGCTTCTTTTACAGCTTTTAGCGAAGTGCCATAATAATTGCCATGTACAAGAGCATACTCTAGAAAATTTTCTTCTTTTATATCTTTTTTAAACTCTTCTTCGCTTACAAAATGGTACTCAACACCATCTGTTTCGCCATTTCTAATTTCACGAGTTGTTGTTGAAATAGAGAAGTAACAATCTCCAATATCATTGATAATTTCTTTCAATAATGAACTTTTTCCAGCACCACTAGGACCAGATAAAACCAGTATTGCACCTGATTTCCAATTCACTATTTTCCGCCTAAAGTTATATTAATGCTTATTTTCATGCCCTTCAAAGAAGCGGCTACATTTTCATTTGAAAGAGCGCTCAGAAGTTTTTTTAATGATTCCACTCCATTACTATCGTCATTCTCATCCTCTTCTTCTATTGTCTCTTCATTTTCCATCATTTCAGACAAATCCTGATCTGACTCTTTGTTGTCTGATAGATCATCTGCTATCTCTTCTATTCCTTGTATTTCATCTTCACTCAACTCTTCGCCAATTGCAATTTTAAAGTCTCTACTAGTTAATGAATTTAAATCAAATAAAATATCTTCATCTATCTCACTCTGCAAATCTTCTTCGCTCAAATCTTGCATGGCTTCCTCTATTTTAGATTCTATATCTTCAGCTGCCTCGTCATCTTCCATATCCTCTAGGTTATCTTCGAATGCCTCTGTTTCGCTATCTGTCTCTAAAGACTCATCAATAAACTCTTCATCATCTTCAAAACTTAGCTCATCTTCTATTTCATCTTTCTTTTCATCACCAAGAACAACTTCTTCCGTTTTGTCTTCAAAATTATCTTCGTCATCTTCAAATAACACTACTCCTTGCGTAACGCTCTCTGGCTTATCAACTAATTCTTCTTCAAGCTCTTCATCAAAATCAAAACTATCTTCTAAATTTTCTTTAGCTTCTTCTATCTCTTCTTCATCATCAAAATCTAATTCAAAATCATTATCTTCTTCTTTTTCAGTCTCTTTAAGAAGCGTTTGCACCTCTTTTAGATCATCTTTGTCAAGTATTGAAGAGATATCTTCTCTTGACTCATCACTGCTAAAATCTATTTTATTACTTTGTACATCATCAAAATCATCAAAAGCATCCAAATCTTCTAGTGTCTCTGACTCATCAAGAGCATCGAGCTCATCCAGAGTCTCCAACTCATCAAAAGTATCCAAATCATCTATTGCTTCTAGCTCATCAAAGCCACTGTTTTTAATCTCTTTTGAGTACTCATCCACATCAAAATCATCTACTATCTCATCTATCTCATCCGAAACAATACTTTTGGCTATTTGTTCTGCTGGTTCATCTAAGGCAACAACCGTAACGCTTCTACTAAAGCCTATAAACAACTCAACCAAATCGGTTGGTAAAAAAGGTTTTTTTAGTGTGGCAGTAAAAGATTCAACCGGTTCTGCATTTCTTGAACATATATATAATGATTTTTTAAACTCTACTCTAGCATTTAACTCATCCATATTTTCCTGTGAATAAAGTGAATCATCGACGACGACGAGATCATATTTATCGGAAGAAATTTCATCGATGCTTTCGACGACATCAAGCTTATCTGAGCTTTTTTGTGCGCTAAGCGTCACTAATTTAGTTACGACTGGATTGTTGTTTAAAAGCAGTATGTTCATCATTAAGTTCCCTTTGGAATCCCTATTTTGACATTATTGTATCAAAAAAAACTAAAAAAGTATCTCTAAAAAATTAAATGCAGCAAGCATCTGAGTCTTTAAAATCAGCATAGTTGCGCCTAGAGTTGTGATAAGTATAACGAATGCAACTGTTATTTTTATAGGAAAACCTATAACAAGAAGGTTAAATTGTGGCATAGTTTTCATAAGCATTCCAAATATCACATCAGACAAAAGAGATAGTGCTGTGATAGGGAATGCTATAACAAAACCAACCATAAACATATTTGCTGTCGCACTCAAAATATAATTGAAAAGGTTTTCGCTCATCACAAAACCACCAAGTGGAACTTTATGCAAAGACTCTTCTATAAAAAGGAGTATCCAGTGGTGCATATCCATTGAAAAAAGAATCATCAAAGCCATTAAAGATAAAAACTGTGAGATAATCGGCATAGAGACACCAGACTGTGGATCTATGGCGCTTGCCATCGAAAAACCCATCATAAAAGATATTTGGCCTCCGGCAAAAGATATAACATTAAATGCAAGTTGCAACACAATTCCTACTGCTAAACCAAACAGTATTTCGCTAAGTATTGCGATAGCTATGCTTGGAGTTGTTATTGGAATATTTATTACCGGCATTGAAGAGTAAAAAACTATCGCAAAGAAAAATGCCATAGCCGCTTTTAGGCTCGGAATAATTGAGTTGTGAGAAAATATAGGAGTGGCTATAAAAAGTGCAGCAAATCTAAAAAAAAGTAGAATAAAACCAACTATGTATGCCTCACTAAAAACATGTGCCCAATCCATTATTTGACTTTTATCAGCTCTCTATTTTCAAGTCTATAAACTTTATGACACTTAAAAGCTAGCTGTTCATCATGAGTAACAAGCACCATGCCGGCGCTATTTTCTTCTATATATTCAAAAAAAATATCCATAACTTCACTTGCAGTTATTTTGTCCAGATTTCCCGTTGGCTCATCAACAAATAGTATCTTTGGTTTTTTAGTTAGCACTCTAGCAATTGAGACTCGCTGCTGTTGTCCGCCGGAGAGCTCTGTTACCTTTTGATTTATAACCTCATTTATATTTAATCTCCCAAGTAACTGCGCGTCAATATCTTGACATGAGAGAATAGAAGCTACTTCAAGGTTTTCAAGCGCACTAAACCCCTTAAAAAGGTAGTGGGATTGAAAAACAAGACCTATATCATCTCTCTTTATGTCTGCTAATTTTTTTCTATTTAAATCCTTAATATCACTACCAAAGAGAGATATGGAGCCACCGTTTGGGATTAAGAGAGTGGATAAAATATGTAAAAGAGTGGATTTACCACTTCCACTAATGCCAATAATTGCTATAGACTCTTTTGCCTCTAAATCAATATTAACATTACGAAATAATTCATATTCAAATGTGTGAGATAGGTTTTTTGCGGATAATAAATTCATGAAACGATTATAGCAAATTTAACTACAAAATATCTTTTTGCATCCTCTATGTGAGCGAATATCCAACCTTTTAGCATAGATTTTCTCAACTAATTTTTTTAGAATATAGGCAAAATAACCGCTAAAGTAGAGATCAAAAATCTTTGACGCAGCATAATTTCTTCCAAGTGCAACTAACACGCCACGAGATTTTATACTGTGTTCAACTAATACTCTGCCATATATTAAATTTTCTATATTTTTAGCACATATCTCCGCCATCTGTTCTGCTGTATCTGCGGTAGGAGCAACTATTCTGTCATTGTGATAGATCGTTGTACAATCTCCTATTGCAAAAACATCGCAATATGTCTCTGTTTGTAAAAATTTATTTGTTGCTATGTATCCAGCGCTATTTTTTTGTAAATTAAGATTATAAACCAAAGCACTTGGCTCTATTCCACCTGCAAAAATTAAAAAATCCATAGGTATAATTTCACCGCAACTAAGCTTAACGCTATCTTTTGTTAGTTCAACAACTTTTCTATTGTTTTTAACAACAACTTCCAAATCATCTAACCTCTTTGCCGACTTATGCACCAAACGCTTATCAATTCCCTTTAGTATGTGCTCGCCGGAATTTACTATCATTATATTTAGTTTTCTACAAATAAAGTTATTGTTGCTATAAAACTCTCTGGAATAAGATGCCATTTGAGCCGCTATCTCAACCCCACTAAGTCCACCTCCTGCAACAATAATATTTAAAGCATTGCAACTAGTGCCATTTTCTTCTACTCTATTAAACAGAGACATTTCAAATTTTTGTTTAAAGTACATAGCACGATAAAGGGCTTTTACGCCGTATCCATACTCTTTAAGCCCTATAACATCTGGTAAAAACTTAGTACGAGAACCAACTGCAATAACTAAATAATCGTATCTATATCTCTGAATAGGGGTAATAATTTTTTTATTTGTAAAATCAATGTTCGTAACATCTTGTTTTATGAATGTTACATTATTATCGAAACCACTGCAAAAAGTAAAGAGATCAACACTTACATGAGCAAAGTCCTCTTCGTTTGCAATTAAGTCATAGACATCTGTTTGCATAAAGTGATATGAATTCCTATCAAATAAAACTATCTCATTTTTAGGATTTTTGGCTAATTTCTCAATAGTTCGTAAACCTGCATAGCCACCACCAATTACAACAATTTTATTTTTATTCAAAAGTAGCCCTTTGGATTATTTGAAAAAATTATATCTATTTTTTATTATTTTGAAGTGAATTTTGAATTATCTGATTGTGGAATATAAGAACTGTGGGGAATTGTGACGAGTTAAGGGAAATCCCTTAACTTATTTGAGCTGCAACTTCAGCAGCGAAATTGTCGACTTTTTTCTCTAAGCCTTCACCAACTTCATATTTGATAAATTCTACTAACTCAGCCGTTCCGCCATGTTTTTCTGCTTCTTTTGCGATTGCCTCTGCAACGCTCATAGAGTCATCCATTACATAGTTTTGGTCTAGTAGCGCAAGCTCTTTATCTAAAGTTGTGTTATCAGCGATAAAACGAGCCATTTTCCCAGGAATAATATTTCCCCAGATTTTCTCAGGTTTACCCTCCGACGCAAGTTCTGCCTTGATTGCATCTTCTGCTGTTTTTAAAACATCAGGAGTTAGTTGTGACATTGAAATATATAATGGAACATTTTTCAATGGTTTTTTCAAACGACCAAGCTCTTCATTTTCTGTCTTAATAGCTTCGATGCGACCAATAGTTTCAGCCTCTACAAACGCAGGATCAAAATCTTTTGATGTAAGAGTTGTAGGTTTCATAGCTGCTGCGTGCATTGCAACATTTTTAAGCATTGGAGCAAGTGCTGCTGCAACTTTTGCATCACTACACTTTGCAGCAACTAAAACTCCTATGCGTCCATTTGAATGAACATAACCATTAACACAACCATTTTCAGCTGCATTAAGAGTTATGAAGCGACGAACTACAATTTTTTCACCAATGCGTGCAACTTGAGCACTGAAATATTCAGAGAAAGTATCAGTCTCGTACGATGACTCATTTAACTCTTCAACACTGCTTGATTTAGTTACAAAAACTTGTGCCGCTGTGTTATTAACAAGGTTTATAAAACCATCATTTTTTGCAACAAAGTCAGTTTCAGAGTTAATCTCTACAAGTGAAGCCGATGTAAAAGTATCTGAAACTTTAAGACCTAAAAGTCCCTCAGCAGCGATACGGTCAGCTTTTTTAGCGCTTTGAGCCATACCACGATCGCGTAACCACTCTTTAGCTTTTTCCATGTCGCCATTAGATTCACTAAGAGCTTTTTTACAATCCATCATTGGTGCATCAGTTGCCTGACGCAAATCTTTTACCATTCCTGCTGTAACTTCCATAATTACGCTTCCTCTGATGTTTTTTCTTCAAACGATGCTTCGCTTAACTCTTCTGTAACTTCTTCAGAAGCAGCAGTTGAACCACCATTAGCTAGTGCTTTACCTTCGTTTATAGCTTCTTTCATCTCATTACAGAAAAGTTGAATGGCACGGATTGCATCATCATTTCCAGGAATTGGGTAAGTGATAAGGTCTGGATCACAGTTTGTATCAAGTGGAGCAACAACTGGAATACCTAAACAACGAGCCTCTAAAACAGCGATGTGCTCTTTTGCAGCATCCATGACAAAAAGCATATCCGGAAGCTTTTTCATATTACGGATACCGCCAAAATATGACTCTAATTTCTCTTTTTCACGAGAAAGCATTAACGCCTCTTTTTTAGTTAAAAGGTCAATTTGTCCATTTGCTTGCATCTCAGAGATGATGTCAAGTTTACGAATAGATTTTTGGATTGTTGGAAAGTTTGTAAGCATACCACCTAACCATCTGTTATCTACATAAGGCATATTACAGCCAATAGCAGCGTCTCTTACTGAAGCACTTGCTTGCTTTTTTGTACCAACAAAAAGAACGGTTTTACCTTCATGTGCAGCATCTACAACGATTTGGTAAGTGTTACGGAAGTAACGAAGTGTTTTTTGTAAGTCAATAATATGAATATTTTTACGAACACCAAAAATATATTTTTTCATTTTTGGATTCCAACGACGAGTTTGGTGTCCAAAGTGAACGCCACATTCCAATAAGTCTTTCATAGTTACCATATAAGGTCCTTTAAGGGCTATTTTTCAAGCCAGAAATTTGTCAGTTGTCTTCGGTAATATCTGGCAAATCTACACCTAAAGAGGGAGTTGCACTGACTTATGATACATACCTGTCTAATATTTTCATCATTAAAACGAAGAAAAATCTCGGAATTATAGTTAAAATATATTTAAGGCTAGCTTTTTGTATACTGTTTGTGTGCCTATATATAATATATTTTTATAAAAAATAGAGCCTTCTTAAAATAAAATTTATATTTTCTTGGTATAGTGTTGTGAGAATAAAATTATAAAAAAGTATTATATAACTAAAAATACTTTTTATCATAAGGAATGAAAATGAATAGACCGCTTCTGCTATCTCTAACCGTAGCATCGTTACTTGTACCAAACTTAAAAGCGCAGTCAATGCTAGAGAGATTTGACGCTATGGAAAAAGAGCTTAACAGGCTAAAACAGGAAGTTGTAACACTCAAAGCTTCCAAACAGACAGCAACAACTACTTCAGCAAAATCTATTGCTCCAACTAAAGTAGCCAAAGAAGATGACGACGAAGATGATGAAGATGAGCCTAAAAAAACGACTGTTGTTAAAAAGCAAGATGGCGATAAGCAGCCTACTGTTGCAGACAAAGAAGGAGATGATAAAAAGCCACTAATCATGGCTAAATCCAGCAAAAAAGAGCTTGATGAACCAACTATAGAAGAGAGACTTGATGATATTGAAGAGAGCATCTCTGATATAAATAGAAATACATCTGGAAACCATGTTAAATTCAATCTTGATTATAGATTTGCGATTGAGAACATGAACTATAAAATGGCAAATGGGGATACACACAAGAACAACGCGTTTATGACGAATAGACTCTGGATGAATATGGGCTATCAAGCTACAAATCATCTAAGTTTTAGTGCTCAACTCGCATACAATAAAGCATTTGGCGCTCGTTCAGGCGCATCGGATCCAGCAAATGCCTCACTTGACTCATTTGACTGGGTAGCAAATGAAAATGCTTACAATGACACATTAAGAGTTCGTTCAGCTTATCTTTTTTACAAAGATGTAGAGTTTATGGGACTTGATATTCCATGGACATTTAGTGTTGGTCGTCGTCCATCAACCAATGGTCACCTTGTAAATCTTAGAGATGATGACAAAGAAGCATCTCCACTTGGACACAGCATTAATGTTGAGTTTGATGGAGTCAGCTCACAATTTATGTTAAACAAAGCTACTGGAACCTACATAAAGTTTTGTGCTGGACGAGGTATGAGCAACGCTGCTCCAAAATTTTCATCAACTCCTTATGCTGATGTTAACGATGCAACAGCAAACGCGGGCATAGACTTGTTGGGCCTAATCTTTGTTCCGTACGACAACAAACAGTATTCCATAGCTACACAATACTACTATGCAAACAATCTAATTGATGTAAAGAATGCGGCAGATTACACTCAAGGATTTAACACAGTTGGCGGTATGCATAGTGGAACTATCAACTTTGTGGCAAAAGGAATTGGTAATAAGTGGAACAAATTTTTAGATGATACAACTCTATTTTTTAGTGCCGCTATGAGTATTACCAATCCAAACGACAACAATGGTGTCAGCAATGGAATGTTAGGCTCAACAGAGAGTGAAGTAGGAACATCCTACTGGGTTGGCACACAGTTTCCATCGCTTCTCACTAAAAACGGAAGATGGGGTCTAGAGTATAATCATGGTAGTAAATATTGGAGAAGCATAACTTATGGTGAAGATACAAACATAGGTTCAAAACTTGCAGCTCGCGGTGATGCTTATGAAGCTTATCTTACAGAGTATTTAGTTGAGGATATTCTCTCTCTTCAACTTCGTTATACATATATAGATTATAAATATAGTGGAAGTAATGGGTTCTTTGGAAATACTACGGGTACACCTATGACCATGGAGCAAGCAATTGGCGCTGGAATGGGTGGCAATATTGTTGACAAAGCACAAGATATCCGTCTTTATCTTCGCTATAGATTCTAATTTTAACTTATGCTAAAAGATCTACTCTTTTAGCATAAAGAAAATCTTGCTTTTATAGTCAAAAAATTAGCTTTTAGCCAGCTCCTCTAACTTCTCTCTCACCTCTTTAGCGTGATCTTTTACTTTGACCTTCTCCCAAATCGCTTTAATTATGCCATCTGGATTTATGATAAGAGTTGTACGAGAGATTCCCATATACTCTTTACCGTAGTTCTTTTTTAGTTGCCAAACACCATACTCATGCAGCATTGTTTTACTTTCGTCACTTAAAAGAGTTATGGATAAATCTTTACTCTCTATAAAAGCTCGGTGTCTTTTTGTACTATCTGCACTAACTCCTATGACTACAGCATTGAGTGCACCAAAGTCTGAAGCTGTATCGCTAAAGTCACACGCCTCTGTTGTGCATCCAGGGGTGTTATCTTTTGGATAAAAATATAGCACTATCCACTTTCCTTTTAAGTCTCTAAAACATATCTCTACATCATCTTGATTTGGCAGACAAAACTCTGGTGCCATACTTTCTAGTTTTATCATGTTCTATTCTACCTTTAAACTTTTTTTCCATTTATCATAGTTGAAATCAGACCATTTTCTTCTGTTGCATCTGCAATCACAACTCCTGCAATATGTAAAGGAACAAAAACCAATATAGCAACATAAATACTCTCGTGCATCTCTTTAATATTTTCAACAAGCTCTTTAGTGATACTAAGTACTTCATGAAAATGTATAGCAAGACCACTCACACTCATAAAAACAATTGCTCCATAAAAAAGGCAATATAGTACTCTTACTGCTTTTTTATGAAGAGTAAGTGAGCCAAAACTCTCTCTTTGGCTATTGTCTATAAAAATTAAAATAATTCTATACACAACCAAAAATGCAAGTGCATAGCCAAAAATGATATGCCACTGCCACATATTTTCACGAAGCGCCTTTGCCAAAATGGTCGCATCTTCTATGGTAATATCATTTCCCATATCAGAGAGCTTTGTCATCAAAAGCTGAGCATTCTCTTTTTTGTTTAAAAATGTCTCTCTTAAAAAAACAGTTCCAAGCATAATAAGAACAACAAGCGCATTTAGCCAGTGCCATAACCTAAATTTTAAAGTGTATTTCATCTTAAGCTCCATTTAGTTGATTTAGTTGATATTATGCACTTTTATAAAAAGTTCATAAATAGACCTAATGATTCTCAAAAAACTTGTTTTTCGTGGCTTTAGGGGGTTGGAATGGACTATGCGTCCCTCCCACTAAAACGGACTTATTTGCTTTAGTGCATAATATCAACTAGTATACAAACATCAAAAAATAGACCCATATACCAGTCAGGGATGTAAGAACAACTCCTGAAAATGTTATAAGTCCAGCTTTTTTGTGCTTTTTTGATTGTAGCATTTTCTTGGATAAAAAGATGGTAGCTGCCCATAAGAAAAGTGTTATTGAAGATATAACAATATGAAAAACAAGAACGACAGAAGCGTAACTATGCGAAACACCGCTGCCCTCCATAAAAGAGTTAAATCCACCACTTACTCTAACTCCATACTCAAAATATGTCAGCACAACAACAGAAAAGGCAAATATAAGTATTTGAAAAAAGATGTGAGTTTTATACTGCTTTTTTCTGGCAAACCATATAGCAGTTGCTACTAGAAGTGGCAACAAAGAGACTATAAATGTTACCATATCCATAAAAAATGGTGCTCTGGTGTTAAAAAAACCTTGATGAAACATATACTCTAAATGGTTCAAAATCTACTCCTCTTGTGAAATGAGATCTAAAATCATCTTTTGTGCTACGGCTTTTTCTGAGTGTTCTTGAAGTGCCATACTTTTTTGTGAAAGATTTTCATGTAAAAGTGAAATAAAAAGTGACCTTATATCTGAGTCCTCTCTTTGGCACCATCCCATATTGTTATCGACTATAAATCTTGCATTGTAATATTGATGGTCGGACGCAGCATATGGATATGGGATAAAAAGAGCAGGCAAAGCATTTGCGCAAAGCTCCCAAAGAGTGCTTGCACCTGAGCGACTAATCGCCAAATCAGCTTTTGACATCAACTGTGGCATCTCTTTCGTAAAGGCATATAGCTCAACCTCAACACCAAGCTCATCATACGCTTTTTTCACTCTATCAAAGTCTATTTTGCCTGTTTGATGGATAATCTTAATCTCTAAATCTTTAAGCTCTACTGCAACACTCAAAGCCAAATTATTTATACTTTTTGCCCCCAAAGAGCCTCCAAGAAATATAACCGTTTTTATCTCTTGCCTTACTCTAGCGAGCTCAAAAAAATCCTCTTTTACTGGGTAACCTTTGATTGGCGAACTTTCATCATATGCACTTATAAATCTTTTACTAAAAGGTTTTAAAAGTGAATTTAGCCTCCCCTCAACCGCATTTTGTTCATGTATAAACAGTGGGATTCCTCTGCTAATGGAAGCAAAAGATGCGGGTGCTGCAGAAAAGCCACCAACGCTGTAAGTGGCTCCTATGCCATGTTTTTTTAGAAGTTTTCTTGAGATAAAAAAAGCTTTTATGACTCTCCAAAGTGCTTTTACTTTAGCAAAGCCCCTTTGGTTTACAACGCCCGTAGTATTCAAAAAATAGGTGTGCGCAAATGAGTTGTGAGAACCAAAGTAGTCTCTATCTTGTCCACTTGTTGAGCCTATAAAAATCACCTCAAGTCCATTTTCAACAGCAGCGTTAGCAAGAGCTTCTGCGACTGCCAAATGTCCACCAGTTCCGCCGCCCGTTATACATAACTTCATGTAAAATTACTCCATTTTCGCTTTTTTTGAAGCCATCAAAATCATCCCTATCCCAAAAGACGCCGCCATAACAGCTGAGCCTCCATAACTTAAAAATGGAACAGAAATACCTTTAATTGGAGTAATTCCGCTTATACCATAAGCATTTACTAGAAATGCAAATGCTAAAAGAAGTCCAATGCCTATGCTAAAAAGGTATGTTGATGTACTTCTTGTACGGTTTGCAATTTTAAAAATCCTCTGCAACATCCACATAAAAAGAAGCGTTACAAATAAAATCCCCATAAAACCAAACTCTTCAGCCAAACCTGCTAAAACAAAGTCTGTGTGAACCTCACTTAAAAATCCAAGCTTAAAGGTTCCATTTGCAACACCAGTACCAAAGAGTCCTCCATTATGGATAGCATTTAGCGAGTGTCCAATCTGATAAGGTTCAACTTCTGTCGGAACCCTAAGTGCGGTTGCTAATCGCGCCGGAAGCATATCTAAGACGCTATTTTGCGCCAATGCCCACCATGATTTTATGCGTAATATTCTATGTTCTGCTGTGAAGATAAAAAATAGGAAAAAGAGGAGCGCACCCAAAAGGAGTGAGAGGAAAAATCTAAAACTGCTTCCTGCAAACATAAGCATAAACAAAAGAGTAAGCCCAAGAACAACAACTTGACCTAAATCGTTTTGAACAAATGCTATAACAAACATAGCGCCAATAAAAACGATTCCATATGGAGCAAATCTTATAAACTCCTCTTTTATTCCCATATCGCCGTGGTGGCCAAGTTTTCTTGAGAAACTCCATGCTAAAAAGTAAACAAACCCAACCTTAAAAAACTCAACTGGTGCGAGTGAGAATCCAAAAACTTTTATCCATCTCTTTGCTCCACCAACTGCCGTAACCAAAAAATCTGGCAAAAATGGCATTATAATCATAAGAAATGCAGAGCCTATAAAAAGTGTAAAGCCGACAGGGGAGAGATGTCTATCTGGGTCACCTTGGGCTAAAGACCACATTATAAAAATACTTATAGTCCCAAAAATAAACTGTCTAATAGCAAAGTGAAACTCACCAACTCCACTAAAAATTGTAAAATATACGCTTAGGGAGTATGTCAAGAGAACACTTATGCCAATCAAGACACAAACTAACGCAAAGAGCTTTCTATCCGCCACTGCTGTTACTTAATCTTATTTATTTTTAGCACAAATTCAACTTCTGCTTTGGATATATGAAGCTCTCTTGAGATGCTGTCAAGATCAATACCTCTCTTAAAGAGTGAGATAACTTTTTCATCATCTTTTGCATGTATAGAAGTTGGAAATGATATCTGCTTAACACCACTCTCTAAAGATGAGATTCTTGATTCAATCTGCTCATCAATCTTAAGAACACTATCTTCTAGGCGTTTTAGTCCAACTGCAAGAGGCTTTACCATATCATAAACAGTTCTCTCAACCTCTTGATAAATATCTTCATCGCTCATTCGTCCAGAACCTATTTTTATGCTCTCCTGCGTCTCTGTTACTTTTTTCTTTAGATAGAATATTTCTCTATTTAACTCTTCTGTTAGTGATGCAACTGTGCGGATATTTTTGCTATATTCTGAATCTTTTGTATAGACATAGTAGATAAGATACAAAATTATAGCCGACATAACAACTATAAGGTGCTCTGCTCCAACAGCTATATTCATCTTAAGTTCTCTTTTGCTTCACGAATAAGAGCTCTCTCTCTTGATGTAAGATAAGCACTCCACTCTCTCTCATCTCCGTCATGTATTTTAGTTATTTTTGCAAGGGATTTGTCCATAGCTACGAAGAAAATAGCTATATCTCTTTTTGGATAAGTTGGCATATCCACTCTGCCGTAGTAGCTCACACCCTCTTTAAAAATATCCTCTTTTATTTTGAAGTGTTCAAATCCAATAGATTCTATTGTTGTTGATTTTGCTAGTGGCACTCTTTTTGGCTCTTCATTTTTTAAAAATCTCTCTAAAGAATCAACTTTTCTATGAAGTTCAAGGATAAGATTAAGCAAAACTGGATCCGTTTCTGTTGTATCTCCTTTTGCCCTTGCTTGTCTTAACCAATGCGATATCGCGTTGTTTTCGCTATCGTTTAAGTGATGATACTCTTTCAAGTACTCATCTTCATTTACACTAACTTCACTAAAAAGCAAGCCAACGGGTGCTTCAACCAAATGAATATTCATGAAACCATCCTATCTATAATTATTAAAATAAAAAAAACTATCCCAAGATAGCCATTTACAGTAAAAAAAGCACGATCTATCTTTGTGAAATCTTTTCTAACAAGATAGTGCTCATAACTCAACATAATAGCGCTAAGAATAACCGCAGTGTATGCAAAAATCCCAAGATTTGCCATCCAAACAAACATGGCCCAGAAAAATATTGTCGAGATGTGGAACAAGGATGAGAGAAGAAGTGTTATGCGCGCGCCATATTTTGATGGAATCGAATGCAGTCCTTTTTCTCTATCAAAATCCATATCTTGAAGTGAGTAGAGCAAATCAAATCCCGCAACCCAAAAAACAACGCCAAGACTAAGCATTACAGACCAAGGTGTTACCTCTGAGAGGACCGCCACAACTCCAGCAATTGGTGCTAATCCAAGCGATACACCTAGGATAATATGGGCTAAAGATGAAAATCTCTTAAAGTATGAGTAGCTCCCTAAAACTACAAGGATTGGAAAACTTAGATAAAAGGCAAGAGGGTTTATAAAGTAAGCAACGCCAATAAAAGCAATAGCGTTTATCGAGTTAAAAATTAAAATAGTTAAAGCACTTAGTCTTCCATCAACATTTGGTCTTGAAGAGGTTCGTGGATTTTGAGCATCTATATCTCTGTCGGCATATCTGTTTAGTCCCATAGCAAAGTTTCTAGCAGTGATTGCCGCTAAAATCCCTAGCAATAAAAGAGTAAAACCAAACCAACCATTCTTTGCAACAACCATTGCAATAAAGATAAATGGAAGTGAAAAGATAGAGTGTTTAAACATTACCAACTCGTTTAAATCTCTAAGTTTTTTGATAAATCCTTGCAAAATTGCCCTTGTTAAGTAGTTTATTGTTATTTTAGCCAAAGTTGATTTAAATTCTATAATTGAATGTGATTAAAAAAATCAAAAGTTATATTACTTTCATACTAGAAATAAAAAAACAGTGTTTATTTAAAATTATTGATATTTTTTAACATTTTTACATTACAATAGTCAAAACTATCTTAAGGAGTGTTACATGAAAATTCTACCTACTGTTTTATTGGCTTTAGCTGTCTCTTCTACTGTTGTTTTAGCAGAAGTTGTTACAACTACCCAAGAGCAAGTTAAAAGTGAGGTCCAAAATCGTTTTAAACAGATGAGCACTGATGAACTACTAGAAAAACGAGGGACAATAACTTCCAAACAAGAGCGAAATCAACTTCACGATGAGCTAATGAGTCGTCAAAAAGAGATGACAAAAGAGCAACAAGAGAAGTTTAATAAGCGTCCAGAAAATAGAACGCCAAAAAGAATGAACCAAAATTCAGGCGCTGGAATGGGCAGCGGAATGGGCAACGGTGGTGGCAGAGGTAGATAATTACCTTCTGTCAAAATAATTTAAAATTCTCTAGACATCATACTCTACACCGAGCTCCATACGAGCTTCTCTAAGTCGTGTTGCAAGCTCAGTGGCTAAAGCGTCCATAAAATGCAGAGATGCTTTTTTGTGTTCTACTGAGAGTTTTTTAAAAGCGTTGCGCGAAATCATAAAAAGATGAGTATCTGTGGTCGCAATAGAAGTAGTATAGTGTGGACTGCCCTCTAAAAATGAGAATTCTCCAAAAAAGTTTCCTTGTCCCAGCGTGTTGAGATGAACACTCTTTTGATCATCGAATGGGAGCATTATACGAATGGATCCTTTGCGTATCAAAAATATACCTCCATCTAAATCTCCAGCTTTATACACTATATCTCCTTTGTGAAATGATTTCTCTTCAACTATATTTTGAATTTCTATCATAGTGTCTTCATTGCGTCCTTTAAAAAATTCAAAATCACTAAGCTCAAGAATGGTTTCATTTTTTTTCTCAAATGTGTGCTCCTTGATTATCCTCTCTTTGGCCCACTCTATCGCATCGTCCAAATCATCAAATACCATAATGGGACTTAGATGCTTAAGAAGACCGACTTGGTTAAAATAATTCTCAACATCATCTCCAGTAGGAAGCTTATGAGGCAGTCTTGAGAGCAATAAATAACCTCCTCTATCATGAAGTATATCTTTGATTTGCAGAAGAATATGGGCTGCAGTTAAATCTACACTTTGAACTCGCTTCATATCTAAAATAATATATTTTTTATGTTGCAGGTCTTGCTTTAATGCCAAATAAAGCTGGTTTGCTGTTCCAAAGAAAAGTGCTCCATGAAGCTTATATAGTGAAAATTCACTACTATTTTTACTCAAGAAAGACTCTTCTTCTTCTGAGCGCACTATTTTACTTTTTACTTCACTGCCATCTTGCTTGCGATATACAATCGAAGTACCAATTTGTTGTATGATATACAAAACAGCTGCAAGCGCTAAGCCAACTCCAGTAGCCGCTATTAAACTTACTTTTAGCGCAGTAATAGCAACAGATATAATGATAAAAAAATCAAAAATTGTTTTTTGTGAACGAAGAAGTCTTGCACTATTTTTATCAATCATCCTAAAGCCAACAACTATCAATATCCCTGCAAGTGTTGCTACTGGAATCCATCCAACAAAAGCGCCCAGCAGAACAAACACAACGATTGACATTACTCCCTCAACAAAGGCCGAAAGGCTAGATGAGGCTCCACTAGAGAGATTAATCATGGTTGGCCCCATAGTTCCAGAACCGGGCATTCCACCAATAAGTGATGCTGTAATATTGCCTGAGCCTTGTGCAATCAACTCTTTATTGGAGTCATGAAACGAGTGAGTCATTGAGTCTAAAACAATACAAGTCTTTAAAGTGTCTATTGAGAGCAGAGTAGCCAGTGTTAGTGCTGGGAAAATAAGAAGCATTAAATTATCCCAAGTAATAAGAGAGATGGATCTAAAGCGCTCAACAAACAGAGCAAAAAAATCCATTCCACCACTTCCTCCAAGCTCGCCTATTACAAAAGCGTTGTTGGGTTGCAAGAGAGATGAGTCAAAAATAGCAAGCGAAAAATAGGTTAGTAAACCTGTAGTTAAAGCGCTAATTACAGGAGGAATAGTGCGGAGTATTTTATGACCATAAAGCATAGTAAGCATGGTGACAAAACCCACAACAATACTCTGCCATTGCCACATTTGAGGCGACTGCAAGCTACGCAGAAAATGCCACTCTATAGGCACCCCTAAAAACTTTGGCATTTGAGATGCAATAATGTAAAGACCTACGCCACTCAAATAGCCACTAACAACAGGAAAAGGGATATATTTAATCAGTCGCCCCAAACCAACATAACCAAATAAAACCTGAAATATTCCAGCAAGAAGTGCCACAAGCATCAATGAGATAAAAATCACAGATGAGTCAATTCCAAGAGCCACAGACTCTAGAACAAAGGCAGATAAAACAGCTGCGGCAGGAGCACTTGGAGCTGAGATTAGACGACTAGTTCCACCCAAAAGAGGTATAATAATGCCAAGTGCCGCTACGCCTAAAATACCAGCGATAGCACTATAAGAGATATAACTTCCACCAATACTCCCATACACAACTACTCCAAAAGCAATAGCGGATGGGAGTGCAACCAACATTGAGGCAGTTCCACCCCAAAAATCACCTAAAATATTGTTTGATTTAAGCACTACTATTTATCTATTTTTCTTTCTTTTTTTACTCTCATCAACAGATGCCGCGTGCTCCATAAGCTTAATCTCCTCATCTCCCCAGATAAGGACTTTTCTTGATGTATGTAAATCTAATGTTGTTTTAGATGGATATGAAATGTTTGAGAGAATATGCTTTATACAGTTAATACGGGCTTTTTTCTTATCATCAGAGCGGATGATAATCCAAGGTGCCGTTCCAGTGTGTGAAGCGCGAAGCATAGAGCGTTTGGCTTCTGTATATTTTTCCCACAAATCTTGTGACGCCGCATCAACAGGAGAGAGCTTGAACTGTTTTAGTGGATCTACTTTTCGTCCCTTAAATCTAGCAGCTTGCTCTTTTTTAGAAACGGAAAAATAAAATTTAAAAAAGATAATACCAGAATTAACAAGCATTCTCTCAAATTCACCAACATGATTTAAAAATTCTTGATGCTCTTCTTCGCTACAAAAGCCCATAACAGGCTCTACCCCGCCGCGATTGTACCAACTACGATCAAAAAGAACTATTTCGCCAGCACCAGGGAGATGTTTAGTATAGCGCTGAAAATACCATTGTGTCTTTTCAACATCCGATGGCTTCTCAAGAGCAACAATACGGGCACCACGAGGATTCAGGTGCTCAGTAATTCGCTTTATTGTCCCACCTTTGCCTGCCGCATCACGCCCCTCAAAAATCATTAAAACTTTTAAACCTTTCTCTTTTACATGGTTTTGAAGTTTTAATAGTTCAATTTGTAAATTTTTAAGCTCTTTCTCATACTCTATAATTGATTTTTTAACCCAAACAGAGACTCTCTCCTCTTTTTTACTATTTTTTTTATTTTCTAACTTATTCTCTTCGTTTGATTTTCTTCGATCGTTGTGAACTATCTCTTCGGTACTTTCATTATTGATAATTTCAGCTGTTGCCATAGCATGTTTTGCACCCATAAAAACTCCAATCTAAGCATATTTATTTACACATAGTATAGCAAAAAAATAGTTTGAATACTTACTGTTAAAATTTCCATACTATTGATGTTTTCGTCATCGTATCTCTCTTTTCTACACTAATTGCTGGCTTTGAATCATACTCATGTCTGTAGATTAAACTAAGATATATCTCTTTAATAATGCGAAGCTCAAGCTCTGCCGTAAAGGATGCATAATAATCAGAACCCTGCTCTAAACTAGGTTGATAATAACCTATCATACTAAGTTTTGTGCTTGGGTTTAAATTATGCTTATACGCCATATATGAGTTAACCCGCAGTGAATTTTCATCTGGCTGTACTGCGGTACCAGCTGGGTCGTTTGGGCTGTTTACATACTGAATATTTTCAAGTAAAATACCAGCGCCCAAGTAAAGCTTTCCAAGTTCGGAGCTATCCACAAAACGCCATCTTATATTTGCACCATTAAGCCATCTATTATCAATATCTTTAAAAATATCCTGTTTATATTGAGAAAATATCTCACCGTAGAGTGATTCATTATTAAGCTTATGCAGAAAACGAAAATGAAAAAATTTCTGATCTTCTATCTTCACGCCTTTTGACTCAGTAAGCTCGTATGAACCCTGCAAAAATGTCAAAAAATTGCTTTCGTTATCGTACTCTATCTTGCCACTAAAGTCATACTCGTTCTTTTGGGTATTACCACTTTTTCCAGTATATGAACCTGCGATATTGCCACTAAACCCAGGCCTTTCTCCGACTTCTTGTGGAGCTATATCAACTATGGCCAAAAGAGGCATCAATGCAATAAATAGTAGTAATAGAATTTTTTTCATTAATTTCCTTAAAAACAAAAGAGCATGTTTATTTTTTATGGCATCCAAAGCAGAGAGAAGAATCTTTATTTAGCGTGCGCAAATATCCAGTTTTTCTAGTATGGTGTGGAATATGGCAACTTACACAAACAATCTTTCCATCACGAAGAAGATCATTGATTACAGTTGCCCCAATCCATTTTCCAGGCAAAGATTCCCAGAGGGATCTTAAATCTTTTTTTCCATTTGGATATTTAAGTAAAACTGGATGATTCTTAATTATTGTATAGCATCTATTTTCTGCTGAAGAGTGAGAGTTTGAGAGACTAATAGGGGCTTCATTTGCTGTATTTCCATCATGGCAGTTTATGCAAGCCAAAGATAAAGCATCTGGCTCTTCACTGTTGTGCTTTATCTCTTGAGCCAAACTTCCCTTAGCATCTTTAAACAAAACTGGATGACATTTACTGCAAAGAGGCTCACTTGTATCTTTAATATTAGGAGGAAGAGATACATGAAAAATCTCTTCTGCAGCAAGATTGTGCACAAAAAGAGTTAGCGACATAAGAGCCAAAAGCAAATATGCTCCCATTTTCATCTCCTAACCTTATACTTACTTAGTCAAAAATTATACTCTAATTTAATTTAATTTTATAGTGGATTTATCCGCTTGTTTAATTGACATTGAAACAAATATTAAATAGACTTCTTTTAAAATAGGAGTGGTTATTGGATGCAGAAATAAAGCAACTTGCCATAATTGGTCCTACTGCTTCTGGGAAGAGTGATTTGGCGATTAAAGTTGCAAAAAAAATAGACGCTTATATCCTCTCTATCGACTCACTTAGTATCTATAAAGAGATAGATATTGTCTCCGCAAAACCCTCAAAAAAGGAGCTTAGTGAAGTGCCTCATTTTGGCATTGATGTTTTGGCACCAGATGAGTATTTTAGTGTTGATATTTTTATAAATTTATATAAAGAGGTTCTCTCAATCTGTAAAAGAGATGGAAAAAATCTCATCATCGTTGGCGGAACAGCTTTTTATCTTAAATCACTTCTTGAGGGTCTCTCTGAGGTTCCAAAGATGGGGTTTGAAGCAACAGAAAATATGAAAAAAAAGTTGCTTGATTTGGAGAAATGCTATAACTTTTTGTACTCCATAGATGCTGAGTATATGAGAAATATATCTAAAAATGATAGTTATAGGGTAGAAAAAGCTCTTGTTATTTATGAGGGGTCTGGAATGGGTCCCAGTGAGTGGTTTAGGCTAAATCCACCAAAGCCAACTATAGAAAATCTTAGCATCTACAACATTGAAGTAGAGCGGGATGTGCTTAGAGATAGAATACAAAAAAGATGTGCCAAAATGTTAGGGATGGGACTTTTGGATGAAGTTTGTCATCTAGAGCGAAAGTACACAAGAGCACCGCACTCTATGGGTTCTGTTGGAATTGTTGAAGTTTTAGAGTACCTTGATGCAAAAGTTACAAAAGAGCAGATGCTTCAAAATATCTCTACACATACAGCACAACTTGCAAAAAGGCAACAAACTTTTAACAAAACTCAGTTTAAAGATGTTGTTTCTGCGCCGCTAGAAGAACTTGAAAAAATAATCCTTATTCATTTTAGCTAAGCACTTAAAACGGTAGCATCTAAATCTCTTTAGCGCCTCTAGAGAGCTTTGCCCATGCAGAAGTTGGGTCGGCTTTTATGGAGTCGGTATAGGCTTTTTTTGCATCATCATTTTTCCATAGTTTGTCATATATGCTTCCTAATAGATACTTTTGTCTTGCTCTATCAGTTTTATTTAGCTTAACGGCGTCTAATGATTTTATAATCTCCAGCGCTCTTTTGTTATTCTCTTTCTCAACATATGCCTGATAGAGAGCAAACTCTGCAAATGGACTTTGAGCATTTGATTTTGATGATGCTTGTATCTTCATAATCTGCTCGCCATATCTAATGACTAAGTTATTATCTCTCTTAACGCTTCCTGCACTTAAGAGTGCCACATATCTGTCTATATCTAGATAGTCTTGCCCATAAACTCTCTCTATATCAGCAATGGCGTTAATCATCTTGTTGCTATCTTCTAGTCTCTGGTAGGTATCAAATATATATCTATAAACATCTTTGTACTTTGAGTTCTTATCACCTTTTGTAAGAGTTACTATCTCTTTCGAGGCCTCAAGCACATTACTGTAGTTTCCAGTTGCAAAATCAATCTTCATGTATCTATAAAGCCAAAGTTTTCGTAGCTCCAAATCTTTTGATTTTAGATTTTTATTTGCGACTTTTTTTGCAAGCGTGTAGTCTGCACCTTTCATGGCACACTCATAAACTCCATCATCCCACTCATTTGAGAGTTGGATTTTATATTTTGTTGAGAGAGTCAGTACGCGGTTACACTCTTTTTTACCTAGGGACTGCTTCATGGCCCCTATTGCTGCATCAATTATTATCTGGCCGGTATCTTTAAAATGCTCTTTGTTGAGCGTTAAAACTCTATTTTCTAAAGCAAGAGTTTCATCAAATCTTCTGTTTTTATTTAGAAGTTTTGCCTTTTCATATACGGCCCTATCACCTATGCTGTCCTTATTGTATTCTGACATTAGCTTGTCGTATGTGGACATTTTTGTGCTATTATTTGAGTCATCCAGATCAAAAAATAGAGAATCTTTTATTGTCTGCACCTCTTTTGTATAAGTCCCATCACTATAACTTTTTAGATATCTATTGAGCATAACAAGAGCTTCTTTTTTTTGCTCTGTTTTACTTAACCAAACTCCACTGCTAGCCAGCAGCGACTCATAGTTGTCATCTTTTGTATCAATATTATCTATTAATGATTTTGAGATTGTTGATGCGCTTATATAATCTCCTCTTTCAGCAAAACCATTCATTATATCTATAGATTGTGCTAAATTCAATGCAAAGTGTTTAGGAGTTGCGTTTGCAAGTTTTTGCACAAATGGAGCTGCTTCTTTATACTTTGATGCGCCAGCGAAGTTACGAATCATTCTAAATGTTACTTCGCTGCCTATCTCAACACTTTTTGTCTTGCTCAATAGATTTTTATATATTGAGATTGCTTTCATAGATGCACCAGAGGACTCTAGCATCTCTGCTTTATAGATGTAACCCCACTCTGCATACTCTGAGTCATCATGTTCGCTAAAGAGTCTATCGAAAAAGTAATCAGCATCAGAGATTGCACCCGCTTTAAAATAGGCTCTTGCCACCAAAGAGAGAACTTCTGGCACATTCTCGTCTGATGAGAACTCTCTTAAGTAAACTTTTGAAGCCTCTATTACACTCTCATATCTCTCTAGCTTAGCGTTTACTCTAATCTTGTAAAACATAAGTTCTGCGTTAAACAAAGAGCCTGGATACTCTTTCATTACGCCATTTATCATATCAAGACAATTTTCATACTCTTTGTCTGCATATAGTTTTTTTATCTTGATATACTCTTTAACATCCCCGACTCTTTTTATATAAACAGGGTTCCCATTAAAATCCAAACTTCCTACATATGGGAGTTTGTCTGCCATCAGAGTAAAGGGAAAATCAATAGAAGTATCACTTTTTTTACTCTCTTTCATAAATGGTATATTCTCTTGATATCCTATGACTATCCACTCTTTAGCTGTTTTTATTTTAGAGTTAAAAACAGTGTCCTCTTTTGTTAAGTCAAAAATCATGGGGTAGAGTTTCATTTTTTGAAGTGGTTTTATTGTTATAATAAATGTTTTTTTACTTATCTCTGTTTTTATTCTGAAGTGAGTATTTGTTATATCTCTTAATTTTCTTGGTGGTACTTTCAATATTGTGCAGGTTATTTCCGTTGTTGTGCCAAACTCATTTTTTTGATCTTCGCATGAAAACTTATCTTCATTTTTTATATGTAGAGTCGAGTATGATTGATGCTCCTCTTTTGCGCCTTGGATTGATATCTCGAGTGCAAAAAGAGAGTAGTTAAATATACTAACTAAAGCAAAGAGAACTGTTTTTAACAAATTATCTCTCCCTCTTCTCTTAATTCTTGAAAATTCATTTTTATAGCTTTAAGGGGTTGGAAGAAATGAGAGTCTCTCCCACAAAACGAAGTTTCCTTAAAAAAATGGACTTATTCGTTTTAGTGTGTAGCATAAGCTATTAGTAACCGCTATTGTAAACAAAAGATGTTATAAATTCTAACAGCGGATTTAGTGCTAAAAAGACAAAAATAGTTCCTACCGTTGCGATACCGATAATAACCCTTAAAGACATAGTTGCATTTATTGAGCTAACATCTCCTCTATACCCTACAACAGGGTCTTTCATAAACATATATACTATGAGCTTTATATAGTAGTAGCCTGCGATTGCGGAGTTTAGCGCCATTGCCAACGCCAATACTGTGTACCCAGCGGATACTGCAGAGCCTATCATATAGAGTTTGCCCCAGAAAAGGCTAAATGGTGGAATCCCTGCCAAACTTAGCATGAATAGCGCCATAATAGAAGCCGCAACAGGAGATATTTTTACCAAACCTGCAAACTTCTCAAATGTATGGTCAGAACTTTGCCCTGGTAGAAGGTTCTTTTGACGAGAAATCCAAAGCATTGAAAATGCACCAAGATTAGTAAAACTAAACAGAACCCAATATAAAAATAGAGCACTATTCGACTGAGTCGTGCCTATCAAAATAGCCGCCATTACAAAACCAGCATGCGAGATTGAACTGTATGCCAACATCCTTTTTACATCTGTTTGAACAAGTGCCCAGATGTTTGCCATAGTCATTGTAACTATCACGAGAATATACAAAACAGCCTCTAGCCAGACTACACCGCTATGGATTAAAAACTCAAAAAGTCTCATAGCAACCACAAATGCTGCTATTTTTGGAACGATTGACATATATCCAGCTAATGCCGCAGATGAACCCTCATAAACATCTGGCGTCCATGTATGAAATGGAACCATTGAGAGCTTGAAGCCAAAAGAGGCAAGTAAAAACACAACTCCAACCAAAACAAATCCAATGTCTGCATAGTTGTTTCCAGCCAGAACAGTAGCGATTTGGTTAATTTCGATAGAGCCCGTAAGTGCGTAAAATACCATTGAACCAAAGCTATAAAAACCGGCCGCCAATGCGCCCATTGTAAAATACTTAACAGCCGCTTCAAACGATTTGTCACGGTTGTGCATTGCAATAAGTGTATATAGAGCCAATGACGCCGTCTCTAATCCTACAAAGATTAGAATCAGATTATCGGTTGCAACCATAAACTGGAAACCTGCAATCATAAACAGAAATAGTGCAAAAAATTCAGGGTATGAAAACTCATGAAATCTTTTTTGACTAAGTGCAAGTGGTATAAAAAGCATAGAGGCTATAACAATAATAAACTGAGATAAGATAGCTAAACCATCTACAAGCATTACATCAAAAACACCCATAATAGTGCCATTTGCTCTGAACATACCAGCTGATTCTATTAAGAGTGCAAAGTCAATTCCTAAAACCAAAAGGCTTAGCATTACAAACATAGATTTATCTAATCCACTCTTAAACATATCTATAATAAGGATAAAAAGAGCACCAACTATAGGAAGGATCATTGGAGCAAGTGTAATTAGGTTTAGTGACCCAATTGAAACATTTATTGGCGATAACATTAGTGCGCCTCCCCTGTTGGAATTTTAGTGTTATCTACTTTTACTGCCATTGTAGAAATTCTTGCTTTTGCTTCTGCTGTTATAGCTTTTTCGTGCATAAACTCAACAAGAGGCTTAACGCTTGTGCTTATAGGCTCAAGCAATACTTTAGGATAAACTCCTAGCCATACAGTTACAATAGCAAGTGGAATAAGTGCCAACAGTTCCGTTTTATTTACATCTGGAAGATTTCTGTTTTCATCTTTTGTAACTACTCCAAAGAACATCTTTTTGTAAGCAGTTAACATATAGATAGCACCAACTATAATTGCAACTCCTGCAAGAAGCGTTAAGATATGTGACTGTTTATAGAAACCTAAAAGACTCATAAACTCACCAACAAAGTTAATTGTCAGCGGAAGCCCAACTGAAGCCATCATCATAATTCCAAAGATAGTTGCATATCGTGGCATAACAGAAGCAAGACCGCCAAACTCACTCATAAGCTTAGTGTGTCTTCTGTCATAAATAACACCAACAAGCAAGAACAGAGCACCAGAAACAACACCATGTGCTATCATCAAGAAAATCGAACCTGTAATTCCCTCAACATTTAGAGCAAAAGTACCAAGAACAATAACACCCATGTGTGAAACAGAAGAGTAAGCAACAACCTGCTTAATATCTTTTTGAGCATAAGCTACCATTGCTGTGTATATAATCATAATAATCGCTAAAACCGCGATTGGATACATAAAGTAAACTGACGCATCTGGAAACAGTGGTAAAGAGAAACGAATAAACGCATAAGTACCCATTTTTAGAAGTATCGCTGCAAGTATTACAGAACCGATGGTTGGTGCTTGACCGTGAGCGTATGGCAACCATGTATGAAATGGAAACATTGGTACTTTGATAGCAAAACCAACAAAAAATGCCAAAAATAACCAAATCTGATACTCAAATGGAAGCTGTAATCTATACCACTCTAAGATAGAGAAGCTCCAATTTCCTGTAGTTCTATGATATAAGTAAGCCATAAAGAGCATACCAACTAACATCACAAGCGAACCTGTAAATGTGTATAAAAAGAACTTAACAGAAGCGTAAATTCTTAGAGGTCCGCCCCATGCACCGATTAGGTATAACATTGGAACAAGTGAGAGTTCCCAAAAAACATAAAATACAATTGCATCAAGTGCTAAAAATACACCAACCATAGTCATCTGTAAAAACAGCAGTGTGATAATCATATTTTTAATATTTTTTGTCTCACCCAAAGATGCAATACCGAGCATTGTAAAAAACGCTGCTAGAATTACAATAAAGAGTGAAATACCATCAACACCAACAATATAATTTATACCAAATGTTGGAACAAGAGCTATCTGCTCTACAAACTGCATACCTGAGAGTGTTGGGTCAAAAACAAGCCAAAGCCACATTGACAACATAAATTCTATAGTAGCAACGGCTACACCATACGAACGAACGCTATCTTTATGAACAACAAATCCAAGCACTGCTGCGAGCGCTGGAAAGAAAATCAGAATTGATAAAATATGTTCTACCATCTATTAAACTCCTAAACCTGAAAGAAATAGTTTTATCTCTGTAGCATATTTAACTGAAAGTCCAAAAACCACAGCTAATGATAGCAAAGCAACGGTTCCGGCTACCATCCATTTAAGCATTATAGAGAGGTTACCACTTTGCATATCCCTTGTCTCTTCACCAATTTTGTAGAATGTGTGAGCAATTCCATCAACGGTTGCATCAACGATTTTTTGGTCAACATGCGTCCAGAACAGTGATGAAACTTCTCTATACGGTTTTACAACATACTCTTGATACGCAAAAGGTATGTAGTATTGGTTGATTAAGAGCTTATATGCAAAACTGTTTTCCATTTTACTCGTTCCATCAGGAACTTTTATATCTCTTCTTGTGTATTTTTTGTATGCAAAAAGAATAGCAGCTGCTACAAAAAGTTGAGTTCCGATTGTCATAATCCAAAAAGTTAGTGATGAGTGAACATGGTATTCGCTCGCTGGCAGAACCTGTGTTACCATTTCAAAATATGTCATCTTGAACGACCCTGCAATAACCGCCAAGAAAAGAAGTGGGCTCATAGCGATTAACATAAACTTATATGCCTCATGTGGGTGAATTCCAAACAACTTGTATCTCTCTTCACCATGGAAAATAAGCGCAACAAGTCTAAATGAGTAGAATGCGGTTAAACCTGCAGTAAATAGTAAAACTGTATAGATAATATAGTGATTTTCAACAAACGCAACCTCTAAAATAAGGTCTTTTGAGAAGAATCCAGCTAATGGATAGATACCAGCAAGAGCAACAGAAGCGATAGTCATCATTATAAATGTACCCTTCATCGCCTTATTTAATCCACCCATTTTAAATGGATCTAGCTCATCGTGCATAGCGTGCATAACATTACCAGCGCCCAAGAAAAGAAGCGCTTTAAAGAATGCGTGAGCCATCAAGTGAAAAAGTGCAACCCAATAAGCACCCAAACCAGCAGCTACAAACATATAGCCTAGTTGTGAGAGTGTAGAGTAAGCGATAACGCGTTTCATGTCACGGTTCACAAGCGCCATTGAAGCGGCAAATAGAGCAACAAAAGCTCCCAAAGATGCTATAAATATCCCAATATTAGGAATCAGATGATAAAGAGGATGTGCACGGACGACAAGGTAAACACCTGCCGTAACCATAGTTGCTGCATGAATAAGCGCAGAAACTGGAGTTGGTCCCTCCATCGCATCAGCTAACCAAGTGTGAAGTGGGAATTGTGCTGATTTACCCATTGCACCAATAAATAAGAATACCCCCATCCAAGTTAAAACATCATTCTCTAAAGATGGCATTGCAGCGAACGCTTGTTCATACTGAAGGGTGCCTGTATTCCAGTAAACAAGGAAAATACCGATTAGCATTCCGAGGTCAGCAATACGATTCATAATAAACGCCTCATTTGCAGCCCAAGTAGCGCTCTCTTTGTGGTACCAGAAGCCAATAAGTAACCATGAACAAAGACCTACACCTTCCCAACCAATGAAGAGTCCTGCAAAGTTATCACTCATAACAAGAATCATCATTGAGAAAACGAAAGCTGAAAGGTACGAGAAGAATCTATTGAATCCTTTGTCATGGTCCATATAGCCGATAGCATACACATGAACAACAGTTGAAACAAGAGTTACAACCATCATCATAGTTACGCTTACCTGATCAACTACAAATCCAAAAGGGATGTAAAGATTTCCTGCGCTCATCCATGTCATCATCTCTACATGCACAGCTCCATTGCCACTCAAAATAGAAACAAGAAGTATCGAACTGCTTATAAATGACAATCCGAGCAATGCACTTGGGATAATACCTGCTATTTTTGTTTTTGGAGATGCGCCAAAAAGTGCAGCAAACAAAGAACCTACAAGCGGTGAAAATAGTGCTGTATATAAAAATAACTCCATCTTTTATCCTCTCATCGTTGACATAAAGTCAAGGTCAATATTGTTATGTTTTTTATGCCAAACAATTAACAATCCAAGTCCAACAGCAACTTCGGATGCAGCAATTGCAATCACGAAAAATGCAAACATTTGCCCTGTTAAATCACCATAGTAGTGAGAAATAGCAGCAAAAGAGATGTTTACAGAGTTGAGAAGTATCTCGGTTGCAAAAAATAGCATTAAAAGATTTTTTCTTCTCATAACACCAATTAAGCCTATGCTAAAGAGTATAGTCGAGAGTACAAGATAGTGATTTAGTCCAATTTGCATCATGAGTGAACCTTTATGTTTTTTTCTCTTAGTGTTTTAATCTCATCTTCTTCCATAGTTGTAAGTGATCTGTCCATTTTTTTACCAGCAAGAACGATTCCTGCAATCATGGCAACAAGTAGCATTATGGCAGCTACTTCAAATGGAACAAGATACTTTGTAAAAAGAACCATACCTACGGCTTGAGTGTTTCCTATGCCATCAACTACTGGATATATTGCAGTGATATTTTCACTTACCATAGGAGCCGCAAAAATTGCAACAACTAAAATAGCAGACAATGCGCTTAATCCCACAACAATATATTTATTGCCCTGCTTCTCTTTAACCTCTCTTGTTGTATCAAAAAACATCATACCAAAAGCATAAAGAGCCATGACAGCACCAGAGTAAACAACGATTTGAACCGCACCTAAAAAATCAGCACCTAAAATAAAGAAAAATGCTGATATAAAAATCATTCCTGCCGCTAATGCCGTCAAGGCGTATAACGCTTGAGATGTTGTTACAGTTATGTAAAACATCACAATCGTTAAAAAAGCAAAAAGATAAAAAGCTATAGCTTCAAACATATTCCGACTCCTTAGTATGCTAGAGGTGTTTTTTTAACACGCTCATCTTCATGTGGTGTAATGGCACCAAAACCTTCAAACTCTCTCTGCGCTCCAGCTTTCATTGTGTCAAGCGGAGTTAACATATCTTGGTACATTATAAAGTGCTCTCTTTGATCACTTGCATTTTCATACTCACCACCATGTGTGATGGCAAGCTCGGGACAAACCTCAGCACAATAACCACAAAAGATGCAGCGACCAAGATTTATGCTATATTCTGAAACCTCTTTGCGAGAATTTTCATCTATTTTAGTGTCTATTCTGATACAGTTTGATATACAGATTTTCTCACAAAGTCCACATCCAATACATCTCTCAGTATCCGACTCCCAAAGACGCTTCATCTCATGAACAGCTCTATAACGAGGTCCTATTGGCATCTTCTCTTCCGGATACTTTACTGTATGGATATCAAATCTAATCATCTCGCGAAGAACTACCCAAAGACCAACAAAAAGCTCGCCTCTAAAACTTCTTTGAACCACTCTTTTAAACTTACCCCAACTATCAGTCGGATAATCTTTGATGTCCACCATATAGTAGTTGACATCCAATTCACTTACATTTCTGTTTTTTAAATGTTCATTATGTTCATTGTGCATACTTACTCCTTACATCATTACGATAGCAGTTATAAGTATGTTTAGTACTGCTATTGGCATTAAAACTTTCCAACACAACCACATAAGTTGATCTGGTCTAATATCTGGCCAAGCTGCTCTTGTCCATAAGAAAAAGAAGAAGAAAAATGCAACTTTAGCGAGTAGTCCGATTGCTCCTAAAAAGCTTCCATCACCATATCCACCCAAGAAAAGAAGAGGAATAACAAAAGATATAAAGAACATATTTGCGTACTCACCGATAAAGAAAAGCCCCCATCTCATACCAGAATACTCAGTTCCAAATCCATCAATAATCTCATGGTCATTTGCTATTAAGTGGAATGGTGTTCTTCCAGTTTCAGCAAATGCCGCTATCCAAAAAAGCACAAATGCAACTGGTTGTGACCAAACTAACCAACTTGTTATACCACCTGACTGGTAGTTATTAAAGTCGATAAGCGATAGTGAACCAACCATCATAATTGGAGCTAAAATAGAGAGACCAGTTACAACCTCGTAAGAGATAAAAACAGCTGCACCACGCGCCGCTGAGAGCAGAGAAAACTTATTTGCAGAAGCCATACCACCTAGAAGCGGTCCATAAAGTCCGACTCCCATAATTCCCAAAATATACAAAATACCGATATTTATATCTGCTACAATCGGATGAACTTCATACCCAAAGAGTGTAAATGATGGCAAAAACGGTATTGCCGCTGCTGCCATAAATGCCGTTGCTGCAGTAATAACAGGTGCGATTTTAAACACATTTGCCACTACATTAGTAGGGATAATATCCTCTTTTGTAAAGAGTTTTATACCGTCCGCTGCAACTTGAAGAAGTCCAAAAGGTCCAACATTCATAGGTCCTAGTCGGCGTTGCATAAATGCAAGAATTTTTCTCTCAAAGTAAGTTCCAATTCCCGCTAATGCAGAAAAAATGAGTAAAATCACGACGATTTTTATAACCGTCTCAATTAAATATGCTGTTTCCATTATTACACCCTTTCTATTGAAGCTGTTGCAAAGCGGTATGAGCTAAACAGCGCCTCTGAATTTATTTTAGAATCAAATGTCGGCAGAAGTGCGATATCGCCGCTAATTTTATTGTCACTTACGATATTTACAATAATCTCACCATTTTGGTTTTTAACTCTCACGCTATCCCCCTCGTTAAATTCAGATCTGCTTAAAAACTCTTCGCTCATATACAGACCTGCCACCTCATCAAGATTTGTAGCCTTGTTTGTAAAATCACTAAATTGTCTTACAGGGTTTGCAAGATAAATCAGAGTTCCCTCTAAAATCTCATCGTTAAATTTCGCAACGCTCTCATCGCTCTGCGCTGATACTGCCATATTTTCAAGTAAGTATCCACGATGTTCAGTGCCGTCATTGTCATAGTGATTTGGTAAATCATCAAAATTTTTAGCTTTAAACCCTTTTTTGGTAGGCAATTTTGAAGTATAATCAATCACAAGCTCACTTATTATACCAAGCTCATTTGCAATATCATTAAGCTCATAACCCTTATAGCCAACTGCCGCATTTGTAGGATTTACTCTTTTATTTATGCTTGTGAGCGTTCCCTCTTGCTGATTTATAGCTGGCATATCCAAATCACCATCTCCCAAAGCAGATAGAGTAAAGTTACCTTTTGTGTTATAGCCTATTGTGTATGTTCCTCTATCATCGTCAAGTTCACAAATAAGCGAAACACCAAGCGTATTTGTAAGATTTGGTATCATAACTAGCTCAAAAGCGCTATATTTTTCAATCAATGCCAAAAGACGAGCAAGGTTTTTAGAGTTTGGATGAGTATATAAATCTGCTCCAGCGATTAGAGCAAAAGTATCTTTTTTAGCTAGATTTTTTTCTAACTCTTCCATAAACTTCTCTCCAGCTCCAACGATTTTTAAGAGTCTATTGTCATCAACTACAACCTCTTTTGAAATCTTTTTAGGAACCATTGTCTTCTTCTCTTGCTCTATCTCTTCCTCTTCACCTGTCTCTTCATTGACTTTTTTAACTTTAACAATCTCGATAATCTCTTCTTTGATAATCTCTTCAACAGTTATAGTTTTTTCTCCATGAAATGATGCTAAATACTCAACAATCTCGGATGGTAGCTTTGTTTTATCTCCAAAGAGGTCTAAAATCAGATAGAGTATAGCTTCCTCTTGAAGTGGTGCATGATAAACGCTCATAATACTTTTCCCAAGCCCCTCGATTACTGGATCTTTTACTGGATGAAAATATATACCTGCACCTTTGTTTACTGTCATAGAGTTGTTTAGTGCGTATCTTGCATTTGGATTATCGCTTTTTAGTGCTGTTCCAACAGAGATAACAAAGTTTGCGTTGTGTGTTGCTTCTAAATCATAACCATAAAGCATAGTCCCACTAATTTTACTATATTCGTCTAAGAATATTTGAAATGATTTTGCTTCACTATTTATAAGCTTATAGCCAAACTTCTCTTTTAATTGCTGTAAAAGGTATGCCTCTTCATTTGTTATAGTAGATGTAAACGCTATGGTATCGGCTTTTTTAAATGCTTCAATAGCTTTTTTAAATACAACTTCATCTTTAGCTTCAACCATATTTTGATAATCAAAGCCGTATCTTCCTGCGCCACAAAGTGCAACATAGTTCCACTCATTCATAACACGATAGATTTTTTTCTCTGTATTATCAATACCTGTGTGTTTAACATCATAAGTTATCTGGCATCCAGCAGAACAGTGTCCGCAAGTAGCAGGAATTTGTTTTAACTCCCATGCGTTTGACTTGTAGATAAAGTGAGTATCAACAAGCGCGCCAACAGGACAAACTGCAGCACACTCGCCACAACTTGTACAATCAAGCATCTCTTCGCCACTTGTTAGTCCAATAAGAGATTTATTTAGCTTATTCCACATCGCATAAGCATCTTTTGGCATGCTATCTTTATACTCAGCTTCAAGTGCATCGGCTCCGCGAGGAACTGTTTTTAGAGCGTTATCGCCTATCATATCTTTACATGTAGTTACACATCTCTCACAAACTATACAAAGACCTGGATTGTAATGGATATGTCCCCAATCTACATCTTTTCTGTTTACATCTTTTACCGCGTAACTTTGCGCATCAACACCCATCTCTAAAGTATAGTTTTGTAGTTCACACTCACCTGATTGATCACAAACGCCACACTCCAATGGATGATTCACATCGTAAACTTCCATAATCGCACGACGCTCTTTAGTGATACCCTCAGTTACTGTTACAACACTCATGCCCTCTTTGCTTTTTGCATTACAAGCATAAACCTGCTTTCCATCTGCCTCAACAAGGCACAGTCTACAAGCTAGCGTAGGACTACATCTCGTTAAATAACAGATAGCAGGAATAAAGATATCATTAGCACGAGCGGCGTTAAGTATATATTCGCCCTCTTGTGTCTCAACATCTCTTCCGTCAATATTTATAGTAATTTTACTCATTTATTACTCTCGCTATTTTTGATTTTTCAAATCTATATCCGCTAAAATCACTATTTAGGTCATATGTCGGACTAAGTGCAACAGTTCCTTTTAATTCACCGTCTAATTTAAACACTCTTCTAATTGTTGATGAATCTGTTTTTATCTCAACCAAGTCGCCATCTGCAATCCTAGCTGCAACACTAAACTGCTCAGATCCTCGCAAATAGCTATCTTTTGGCAGTTGTGTTGTGATGTTTGTGTAGCTGTTAAACTGAAGAACTGGGTCTGCATGATAAATAATAGTGCCGTTAAACTCTGGCATATCATCAAGCTCATCCAACTCTCCATCCATCAAACACTCTACTTCATCGAGAATATATCCGCGATTATCCTCACCAAACGGTGATAAGAAGTTCTCTAAATTATCAAATTCTATCTCTTTAAACCCACTTTTTTTGTTGAGCAATTTTGTATAATCTATGGTATTTTCTCTATCAATCCCAAAAGCTTTTGCGATGTCATTTAGCGTATATCCATCAAAACCAAGAGCAACATTTATAGGCAGAACTCTGTTGTCAATACTCACAACCGTTCCCTCTTGTTGGTTAAATGCAGGTACAACTAAATTGGCATCAGCCAAAGATGATATTTTAAAATCTCCATTTGCGCCATAGCCAACAACACCAGATATGTTTTCATCTGCGTCAAGAGAGTTGATAAGTGAAACGCCCAGAGTATTTACCTCTCTAGGAACTACAACCACACAGAAATCACTATACTTTTCAATAAGAGCTGCGAATTTTGCGATGTTTTGTGAGCGAGCATGTGCTATCAAGTCATTACCAATAATAAGAGTTTTTTTAGTAGCTCTTGAGAAAGATTTTATCATAAGCGAAAACTCCTCTTCGCCAATATTTGTCTCAGCACAAAGATAACCTAAATCCAACTCATCGATGATAGCTCTCTCGCTCTCATCCAAATCAGCGCCGATAAGTATGGAGTGCGTTAAAAGCGCCATAACGCCCTCTTCTGTTCCAACTTCATACTTCATCATCTGAGTTATAACATTTTGCATCAAAATATCTTCTAGTGGATGCGCATAAACTATCTTTGCACCGCTATGTTTTGAAGCAGTTGTTAGAGCGTATCTAACACCTGGATTGTCAGTTGCTATTCTGCTTCCAATCACTATGACTGCATCAGATTTTTTGATAGCATCCAACGAACCGCTGTGATGAAGTTTTCCACTTACAGAGCTGTATGCCCTCATAAACTCTGCAAATTTTCTTGCATCTTCATTGAAGAGTTTTAGCCCAAGCTTATCTTTTAAAAGCTCTAAAATATGCGCCTCTTCATTTGTAATAATTGATGAAAATCTTATAGCTTTTGCGCTTTCAATCGCTTTTATAGCTAATTCAAACGAAGATGCTTCTTTTTTTGCACTAGTATCAAAATCAAATCCGAATCTACCAGCACCACAAAGTGAACTAAATTCAAAGTTGTTTTTAACTCTATATATTTTCTCATTTTCGTTTATTGAAGCGTGTCTTGTTTCATACTCTAGCGGGCAACCAGCAGAACAGTGAGCACATGTTGATGGGATTTTCTCTAGCTCCCAGGCATTTGCTCTATATCTAAAACCACTGCTTGTAAGTGCGCCAACTGGGCAAACCGCGATACACTCTCCACAAAAAGTACAATCTAGCATCTCGGAGTTTTTTGGAATAATTGTTGAGCTATAACCGCCGAATTTTACCTCAATAGCATCATCACCGATAACTTCATTACAGACATGAACACACTTTTCACACATAATGCAGAGTGACGGTTCATAATCTATAAGTCCCCAATGCTTGATGGGTCGGAGTTGATCTTTTGCTGAGAAACTTTGAGCAGATAACCCAAACTCTAAAGTCTTGTTTTGAAGGTCACAATCCCCAGATTTATCGCAAACACCACACTCTAATGGATGATTTACATCATAGAGTTTCATGATATTTACTCTCTCATGATTTAGTGCGGCACTATCTGTTGTTATCTCCACGCCCTCAACTGGTGGAGTATTACAACTAAGCACAAATCCATCCATCCCGCTAGCTTCAACAACGCACATACGACAAGATGCGCATGGCGAGGTTTTAGAGATATAACACATAGTCGGGATATATATCTCATTTTTTCGAGCAACACTTAGGATTGTCTCGCCTTTTTGTGCAACAACAGAGATGCCGTTTATTTTAAAATTTACTAAATTTTTCATATCACTCATCTCCTAAGCCTGAACCATTGCGATATAGTAACAACGCATACATCGTTCAGCTTCACTCATAGCTTCTTCTTGAGTAAATCCTAGATTAACCTCTTCGTTATTTTGTTTTCTATACTCAATGTCAAGCACTTCACTGTGTTGTCTTGGAACACCTTTAAGCCAGCCTGTAACTTTCTCTTTTTTGTCATAAACACGAAGTTTTTTCAGGTGATCTTCCATAATCTCATCATCAGTTAGAGTAATCTCTCCAGTTTGAAGATATCTACTCATAACTGAAGCGGCGCGTTTTGCCTGACCAACTGCATTAACAATTGTCATAGGACCATACTCACAATCCCCTGAAGCAAAAATACCCTTTCTTGATGTCATGTAGTCTCTACCGTTTGTCTTAATTGTCGCCCATGATGTCATCTCTATCTCCCATTCAGGAGGTAAAAGTTTCAAATCAGCTGATTGAGAAACAGCTGGAACTATATAATCTGCTTCGATTACATAAGATTCGCCCTCAACTTTAAGAAGTTGCGCGCGACCACCATTTGGATCTGGAACTAGTTCAAATTTATCTATCAGGAGTGATTTTAAAACATTATCTTCGTCTCTCATCTCAGCAACTGCGGAGTGGAAAAGAAACTCAACTCCCTCTTCTACGGCTTCGTGATACTCTTCATAAGTTGTGTTGCCGATAATTGTTTTCTCATCTCTACGATAAATCATATAAACTTTTTTTGCATTTGCCCTAATTGCACAACGAACCACATCCATAGAGGTAAATCCGCCACCAACACAAACAACCACCTTGCCAGTCAAATCAACAAAGTCAGTAGTTAAAAGATTTCTCTCTTGATCCTCTTTTGATATTTTATGACCATACTTCTCATAGAGGTTTACCTTATCAAGGAAGTCTATTGCCCCCCAGTAACCCTTCATGTCCATCTTCTCATTGTCACAATAGACTTTTTTAGATATTCTAGTCCCAGTTGCAACCATAACAGAGTCGTACTCTTGCTCAAATCTTCTCATATCATCGGCATTGATTTTTGAGTTAGTTATAAAGTTCACGCCCATATCTCTAACACACTCAATGTCTTTGTTGTATTTGTCAATCGGCATACGGTACTCAGGAACACCAACGGCAACCTCACCGCCAAGCACTGGAAGTTCTTCAAAAACATCCACAGCAATACCCTCAGCAGCTAAATAATAAGCCGTCGTAAGTCCTGCAGGACCAGCACCAATAACCGCAACTCTCTTGCCATTATCAGGTTTTTTCTCCATTGGATGGAAGAAATCATACCCGTGATCAGTCTCCCAATCTGCACCCAATCGCTTAAGCGCCATAATGGATACTGGCTCGTCAAGATTACTTCGTCTACAAGCATCTTCACATGGGTGTGGACAAACACGACCACAAACATGAGCCAGAGGCATAGTTTGACGAGTAGCCATCAAAGAGTCATCCATCCTAAGGTCTCTTACTCCCTCTATATATGCAGGAATATCAACATGTGATGGACAAGCATCCGTACAAGGTGCCGTTATCTTAGCTATGTAAGCAATAGACTCACTATAGTGAATCGATGGTTTTTGCTCATCAATACACTCTAAAAAGATATGCTCGAAGTGAGTCATCAAATCAATTATGGGATTTGGAACAGTTTTCCCAATCTCACATTTTGAAGTGATCTGCATACTTTTGCCAATCTCTCTTAGATGATCAAGATCAGCTCTACTGCCTTCACCACGAGCGATTTTATCTAACTGATCATATAAAATTCTGCCGCCCCATCTACCAGGTGCGCATCTTCCACATGCTTCAGAATAGACTTGATACTGTGCAGCATACTCCATAGCCAAACGAATAACATCTACATCTTTATCAAATAGGGAAACTCCGTCCCAACCTATAAAAGCCTTGGATTCGCGGTGCTCATCATATTGCGCTGGCAAATTATAAGCTGATTTTTCCCACTCATCTTCAGGCTTGTTGATGTTGTTGATAAACTCGCCATTCCAAGTAGAAAAATATACTTTACTCAATTTACTACCCTACCTATTTTTTAGTTACGATAGTCCAGTCGACTTCGTTAAACTTTAAAGAGTTCATTAACTCATAGCCGCACTCTTTTACCAAATCAGCTGATCTTTGAATCGGCGAGAAATCTCCGATTTCAAACAAAAATATTGCAACTTCTCCTGCTTTATGAGCAGATAAAATCTCTTTCATTCTCGGCTCAAAGTTATCTTTGAGATGTCTTAAGTCATATCTTTTCATTAACGGTCAACCTCTCCAAATACGATATTTGTAGTTCCAATAATAGAAACAACATCCGGAATATAGTGTCCTGGTAAAAGGTCAGTTAAAATTCCTGTGTGCCAAAAAGATGGTGCACGAAGTTTTAGTCTATACGGATATGGTCCGCCTTGTGAGTTGATGTAAAAACCAAGTTCACCTTTTGGTGATTCAGTTGCCACATAAACCTCTCCAACTGGAGGTCTCATACCTTGTGTTACAAGAACAAAGTGTTGCATCAAAGAGTAGTTTTGTGTCATGATGTCTAACTTTGAAGCTGAGATATATTTTGGTGAATGAGCCATAAGCTCAGTTTGTCCATCTCTAACACACTTCTCATACATCTCAATTGTTTGATAAAGTATTTTAGCAGACTCTCTCATCTCTTCCATGTAGATGCGATATCTTGCGAAATTATCGCCTTTGTCTGAAAACGGCACTCTAAACTCTACTTCATCATAAAGCTCATAAGGCTCCTCTTTACGAAGATCCCACGCAACTCCACTTGCTCTAAGCATCGGTCCTGTACAACCCCATGAGATTGCCATCTCTTTTGAGATAGTTCCAACCTCTTCCATCCTCATAAGCCAGATTCTGTTTGTATCTAACAAATCTTCATAGTCTTTAATATTTGCAGGAAGCTTATCTAAGAATGTTCTTAGTTGTGAGATAAATGAGTCTTGAATATCTAATGGTACACCACCGATACGAATAGCAGAGTGCGTAAGTCTAGCACCACAATACCCCTCAATAATATCCATCAAATACTCTCTTTCGCGGAATGCGAATAAAAATACAGTCATAGCACCGATATCAAGAGCTGTTGTTGCCAACCAAAAAAGGTGAGACATAACACGGTTAATCTCTAAGAGCATCATACGAATAACTTTTGCACGACGAGGAACTTCAAGCCCTATAAGTCTCTCAACTGCAAGTGCAAATCCGTAGTTGTTTGAAGATGAAGCGATGTAATCCATACGGTCAGTTGTCGGCATAAACTCATTGTAAATCATATTTTCAGCCATCTTCTCCATACCGCGGTGAAGGTAACCTATATCTGGATGAGCTTTAACAATCATCTCTTGCTGAAGATGCAGCATCAAACGAAGTTGTCCATGAGCTGATGGGTGTTGAGGACCAAAGTTTAGAATCATCTCATTATCAACTCTGTCAAACGAAATATTTTCAAAAAATGGGTTTAATCTATTTTTTACTTGCATATTATTACCTATCTTTGAGGATCGTCAATAACGACCGAATCTTTTTTATCGAATTTTTTAATCATAAATACGCCACCATCTTCTTGATAGTTTTGAACAACTTTTGGCTCATTGCCAGTTATTTTTGTTCCTTTTGGCACTTCATGTCCAAGTCTTGCAAATCTCTCGCTGTCATATCTGTCAACTTTAGCTGGATCACGGAGTTCAGGTCCAATAGCATCTCTTGCCTCTTTGCCGTAAATCTTATCAACTTCATACCATGCAGCAAACTCATCGCCTTGCAATGGATAAGTTTTTAGAAGCGGATGACCTTGCCAATCGTATGGCATAAGGATTCTTTTCATAAACGGGTGTCCGTTAGCTTCAATACCGAACATATCAAACATCTCTCTCTCTGACCAGTCAGCAGAGCGGAAAAGTTTCTCAACAGAGTTAACAGCTTCACCTTTTTTAATAAACATCTTTATACGGATTCGTTTTCTTTTATCCATACTAAGCATCTGGTAAAAAACCTCAAATCCGCCTCTTTGTGCAATCCAGTCAATCGCACTCATCTCAGTAAGCTGCGTATAAGTCAGCTCTTTTTTCATAAGTTTTAGAACCCTGAAATTGTCCTCTGGCTTGATGTAAACAACCATCTGTCCAACTTGAATATAAGCGTCAAGAACTTCAAATTTAGATTTTATGGCCTCTAAATCTTGTGCAAAAACTTCATCACTCTCTGGTGAAAATTTTGCAACTTGTGGAGATACGAAAAATCTGTCTGTATAGTAAGCTTTTGCTTGTACATTATCTTTTGGTTTATAAGCTCTCATATTACATTAGCCTTTTTGCTTTTTGTGCTCTTGAAGCGTGATTCGCACGGATTTTCTTTTGTAACAACATAACACCATACTGAAGTGTCTCAGGACGAGGTGCACAACCGGGGAGATACAAGTCAACTGGAATGATTCTATCAACACCTTGAACAGTTGCATAAGTGTTAAACATACCGCCAGTGTTAGCACATGAACCCATAGAGATAACCCATTTTGGCTCAGTCATTTGATCATAAAGTCTTTTTATGAACTCTGCGTGTTTTTTTGTAAGTGTTCCGGCTACAATCATAACATCAGCCTGACGAGGAGATGCTCTAAAGATTGTTCCAAAACGGTCAAAGTCATAACGAGAAGCACCAGATGCCATCATCTCAATACCACAACAAGCAAGACCATAAGTCAGAGCCCAGATTGAGTTTGAACGACCCCAGTTTACAATTTTATCAATACTTGTAAGTGCAACAGGCAAGCCGCCATTTTGCGTATAATTTACTTTATGTTGTGCCATTCAAGTGCTCCTTTTTTCCATGCGTAAACAAATCCGATAGTCAATAAAAGTATAAACATCAACATCTCAGCAAAACCAAACCATCCAAGCAATTTAAAATCAACAGCCCATGGAAACATAAAAACAATCTCTACGTCAAATAGCAAGAAAAGTAGTGCAAATAGGTAAAACTGTGGAGAGATTCTGTTTGGTTGTTTCGTAACCTCTGGTCCACACTCATAAACTGATAGTTTTATCTTTTCGCTATCTTTAGCTGCTAAAGCGCGACTTGCTAAACGAGCGATGATTGTCGTTATCGTAAATGCTCCAAATGTTAGAAGGAAAAGTACAAATACACCGAAATACGGATTTGAAGTCACTATATGTTCCATATAACCCACCTTTATATTATTGTTTGTTATGCGCTAAAACGAAAAAGTGCACAACATCAGTTATTGTTCTTCTTAAATCTTTACATAATTTTAGAAAAAACAGTTGGGCGGAGTATAGCAAAAAGAGCTTTAAAATTATAAAAAGTCTCTATTTCAAGTGCTATGCTGTTACAAATCACTACATATTTTTTAGATTAGGTTACCCTTGTGTGTCTACTTGAAACAACCAACCATGAGCAAATGCCTAATGTTTACAAATACCGTGCCGACAAAATTATTTTTTAGGTTTTGATTTAAATATCTTCTCAACCCAACCAGCTTTTTTTTGCTCTTTATTTTGAAGAATGGCAGGTTCTATTAAGGTTTTACCCTCTTTTTGGTTCCACGCTCCCATCCCACCATTTAAAACTCTAACTTTGTATCCTAAATTTGCAACTCCCATGGCGCCCGCCATAGCAAATTGACCATTTTCACTAACCAAAACAATAGTTGCTCCATCTGTTAACTTTGGCATTAACTGGATTTTATCTCGTGAAAATAGCTGAGTCATAGGAATAAAAACGGCTCCTCTTATATGCCCTTTTTGAAAATTAGCAGCTACTCTTAAATCTATAATTTTAATTTTTTCACCCTTTTCTATCCAAACCCTAAGTTGTTCTGGTTCTAAAAGCCATGTCGTTGGATTGTTCGTGCTACTAAAGAGTTTCGCTGTTGCTTCGTACATACAACTGTGTCCTTCTATTGGGAATCCTTTTTTAATCCATCCAGACTGTCCATCTTGAAACCAATAAACACTCACATATCCTATCTGTGCCGCTACTTCGGAAGCTTTATATGATTTCCAACAATTTTCTCCTTCGCAGTAAAAAACAATCGGAGTGTTTTTATCTTTCGGAAGAGCAGACCAGTCAAAACTATCATCTTCTATGTGATAATCTATACTAGGTCTTGAACGCTCAGTAAAAGGCAAAAATTGTGCTCCAGGAATATGTCCTCCAAAATAGTAATCACTATAATTGTCTCTTACATCATAGACAATACCGCCACTTTTTTGTATAACTTGTATATCCTCAGCAGCTGCTAGTCTTGTGTTAAAAGGCGACACATCTGGTGTAGACACCTCTTCACTTGCCGTTGCAAATGTGTTTAAAAACAGTAGTGCAATTGTAACTGTTAAAAAATATTTCATTTTCTATCCTTATTTATTCAAAAATCCCATTGATTTTTCACTGTCAAAAGAGGCATCTTTCTCTTTTTGTATCTCTAATTTAAAATCATCCAAAGTAAAAAGAGGATTTTTTCTAACTGCCACCCTATATGCTGTGTTTTTTATAACCAAATTTATCTGTCCGCCAGTTAGGGCGTAAGTTGCTAGCTCATCAACACTAAAATTCTCTTCAAACGGCGCATTAACTGGAAGCATCTTTTTCCAAAGTGAGAGCCTCTGCTCTTGATTTGGTTTTTTAAACTCTATCTTGTAATTAAAACGGCGTGAAAAAGCTTTATCTATGTTTTCAAGCAAGTTTGTCGTAGCTATCAAAACGCCTTTAAACTTCTCAATCTGTTCTAAGAAAATATTTTGCATCTGGTTGTGCATCTGATCGGCTCCAGAGGTAACACCGCTTGAGCGAGCGCCTAAAAATTGGTCCGCTTCATTTAGCAAAAGTATAGGTTCTGACTTTGTTTTCTCACACAAATCGCTAAAAGTATCAAATATTTTACGAACATTTTTCTCACTCTCGCCGACATACATCGACAAAATCTTTGAACAGTCAAACGCCAGAACTTCTCTTTTTAGAGATTTTGCAAGCGAATACGCCGTCATAGTTTTACCAGTTCCAGCGGCACCATAAAAGATAATTCTCGCGTCAATACCGCTTTTTTTATCCTTGATGCCCCAGTGAGCAAGTCGGTTAATAACCTCTTTATCAAGCTGTTTCATAAGGTTACCCAGCGTCTCTTGTGTCTCTTTTGCCAAAACAACATCTGTGAGTGAAGTTTCAGGCTCCACAAGCTCAAAAATATCCTGCTCTTGGATAAGTGTATTTAATTTTATACGACGAACTTTTTTATTTTTTTGCGGATGGATTATGCTGTGAAGAACCTCATCAACTATATAAAAAGCTCTTGAAATGCCACCAAAAGGGTTTAGCATCTCTTCATAATCAATTATCCCATCATTTATAAGATTTGAGCCATCCTCTAAAAGTGAACGATTTTTGATTCGCTCATACTCATCAAGCGAAATTAGCTCTATAAGCGAGTTCATATCGCGAAGAGAGGCATCTGTGGCGCTATACTCCTCGCGAAGAAGTGCCAAAAATATAACCTGCTCTTTTGTGCTCATCTTTTTTTGCTTGAAAAATTTATCCAAAACAAGCTTTCCAGTCGTTTGTGCCACGCGCTCTTCTATCCTCTTTTCAAGGAGTTGAAGTTTTTGCTGCATCCTATCAATTCCTAAAGAATGTTCATGAACATTTTGACGAATCGCACTCATTTTTTGATATAAATCAATACGAAGAAACTGATCTTGAAGATACTCTAAATGGTCAGAATATGGCTTAATATCCTGAAGTTCACTCTCTGAAGAACCGTCTTGCAAAATCTTTAAAAGAGATGGGGAAAGCGCAACAGAACTGTTTAAAAGCTCGAGCGGTGTTACTTCCGAAATCTTGATAGGATTAAAACTCTGCTGATGAATCCAACCAAGCTCTAAAAGAATCTTAAACTCTTGAAGATGCTTAACAAAAGCATAATTTTTATCCCCATAAAGCTCTTTTAAAAGCTCAAAAATCAGTACATCATCATCACCACTCATATATCTCTTAACCAAAGCTTGAAGCAATAATGCCTCTGATTTGCTACATTTCAACTGAGCAAAAATAGTAGATTTCTCTACATCTTTTGCCTCTAAAAAATTTATTAATATTTCCAAAACTATATCTCTCTTTTTTATTTCTCAAACGAATAAAGTAACTCTATCTCATCTTTCCAAATTGTCTCATCAATCGTCTCTAGTATAAGCGGAATGTCATTCATTCTATCATCATTCATGATAAATTTAAATGCATCAAGGCCTATTTCACCTTTGCCTAATGAGTTGTGTCTATCCACATGAGACTCAAATTTTGCTTTTGAATCATTTATATGCATCCCCATAAGGTACTTAAACCCAACAATTTTATCAAACTCACTCCAAGTTGCGTCGTATGTTTCTCTTGTTCTTATATCGTAACCAGCGCTAAACATGTGGCAAGTGTCGATGCAGACTCCAACACGGCTTTTGTCCTCTATCTTATCTATGATTTGTGCTAGATGCTCAAACTTAAAGCCAAGGTTACTGCCCTGTCCTGCGGTGTTTTCAATAACTAAGCTAACTCCACTTGTTTTATCAAGCGTAGTGTTCATGGCATCGGCGATTTTAGCCAAACACTCATCTACACTGATTTTTTTAAGATGGCTTCCTGGGTGAAAGTTAAGTCTATCAAGCCCCAAAAGAGAACATCTTTGAACCTCATCTAAAAAAGCTTCCATAGATTTTTCCCTTCCCTCACTCTCAGGATGCCCTAGATTTATAAGGTACGAATCATGAGGGAGTATATGCTTTGACAATATACCACTATGCAACAGCATCTCTTTAAACTTATCAATAGTCTCACTATCAAGTTCTTTGGCGCTCCACTGTCTCTGGTTTTTAGTAAAAAATGCAAACGCTTTTGCACCGATTGCCTCCGCGTTTGCTATGGCATTAAAAACTCCACCACTCGCACTTGTGTGTGCTCCAACAAATTTAGCGCTCATTCAGATCCTTTATTTGAAAAATTATACTGTTCTTTTTGTCTTTAAAATAGACTCCATTTAAGTCCACCCTGTATGTTATCTCAACGCCACTCTCAGCTATAACTTGCTCAAATCCACCATCTTTTTTCTGGATATTTTTTCCACCATAAATAGGCTGAGATAAGATTATATTTTGCAAAATATCTAATGGGTAGTTTTTGTTTAGATACTCTTCGTTAAATGCACCCTTACTCATACATCCGCTATTTGTGCAAATCACATGATTTAGCGTAAAAGTCTGAATACTCTTACCAGCAATAAAAAGTTCAAGTTCTATCTTGTTTTTGCTACTTCGCACATATCCAACATCAGAAAATTTAATCTTAGGTGATTTTATAGTGATGATTTTTGTCTTAGTAATCTCGTAGTTTTTGGTGCTACATGAAGTAAAGAGAAGAGCAAAGATTAATAAAATATATTTCATAGCCGAATTATAGCAATTATATTCTTGACAATTTGTCATACTTTTTAGAGTTTTTTTAAATTTTATCTACAATCACTTTATGAAAATACATATAGATATAGATTGCTTTTTCGTTAGTGCTACTCGCATAAAAGAGCCTTCTCTTGAGGGCAAGGCTGTGGCTATTGGTGGGCGGAGTGATACGAAGATATTTGATAGTGAATCAAAAAATCAGAGTGTAAATTTTGAGAACTCTGGCTCTTTTGTGCCTACTTTTTATAAGGCTTATGAAGAGAGAGACGATATAGACGCTTTTAAAGACGCTGATGGGCGAGTGCGAGGCATACTTACAACTTCTAGTTATGAAGCCAGAAAGTATGGCGTAAAAACAGCTATGAGCATAAGAGAAGCGCTAACTCTCTGCCCTCATCTCATTATAAAAGCGCCAAATATGTCGCTTTACCAACAACTCTCACATGAGCTCCACGAGTTTTTACAAACTAAAATTCCGCTAGTTGAACAAGCTAGTATTGATGAGTTCTATGGGGATTTGAGCGGTTGGGTTGAGGACTCTGATGTGCCTAGTTTTATAGCTGCGCTAAGGGATGAGATAAAGAGTGTTACTAAACTCCCAGTTTCCATAGGTGCCTCAAAAACCCGCTACATAGCAAAACTCGCTACAACCCACGCAAAACCTTATGGATGCAAGGTTATTTTTGAAAATGATCTGAAAGGTTTTATAGAGAAGATTCCAGTTGGAGCATTTGCAGGAATTGGCAAAAGCATGAAAGAGAAACTCCATAGCGCGCAAATCCATACACTTGGGGAACTCAGCAGAAGAAGAGGAACTCTGGAGTCGTGGGGACCTTATGCAAAAGAGCTTTATCTTAGAGTTAAGGGACAGAGCGATGATGAAATCTCAACCAAACATATACGAAAATCCATAGGCATATCAAGAACATTCGACCCACTGTTTGAACGAACTGAACTTAGAAGAAGAGTCCATGTGCTCGCTCGTCATCTTAATTATGCTATTTTGAGGCTCAAAGTAATCCCAACTATTTTTAGTCTCTCCTTAAATTATGAGATGTGCCAAAAATCACATAAAAACATCTCTCTTTGCGAAGTTTTTACAGAGAAAAAATTTGACTCATTATGTCTAAAGCTCTTCAGCGACGCTGATATACATAAACGCCTTCATGTTATTCGCATAAGTATAAACTGCTCAAGTTTTACAAGAGAGTCAAGAAAAGAGCTCTCCCTTATTGGTTTTGAAGATGATCAAAAAATGCACAGGCTAACTAAAGAGTCTCAAAAAGTTAGAGAAAAGTATGGCATCGACATGTTAAAGTGGGGGAGTGAATTGTAATAAATAATGGTAGAATATAATTATGTTAAAGCAAACTCTTCTTAAGCAATTTCGCTCATTTTACTTTAAAAATCCTATCGACGATATGGAAAATCTCATTGAATATTTTTCTGTATTTGGTGGTTTGGATTGGACGATTAACACTAGTGAACCGATTGAGCAACTGATAAAAGAGCATATTTTACATAACTTTGACTCTCTTAGTATAAAGATAGATGAGATAATACTAAAAAAGAGAGAGAACAGAGCGTTGCTTAGAGCTTTTGCAGTTGGAAACAGAGAGATATTTTCCGCTTTCAACAGAGCTGGACTTAATAACGCAAATGGTGGAAGTGCCCTTAACTATCTGCAAGAAAAAGGGATTTTACAGATTGAGTACTCAAGAGAAGAGCCTGCTAGAAGCCTAAACCCACATGGCAAACTAAAAAGAGAGGTTGCAAGACATAGGATCTCACATAAAGTTCTCTTTTGTATCCCATTTGTAAGATTTTGGTTCTATTTTATCTATCCTCACACAAAAGAGATAGCGGTTGGTAAATATGATAATTTTTTAAGAGAATTTAAACTGCAACAGTACAGTTATGCGAGTCTAATTTTTGAAGAGCTCTCAGAGATTTTACTAAACTACCACCTAAGGGATTCACAAATCCTTAGTAGCGGTAGTTATTGGGATGCAAATATCGAGATAGATATACTCACGATAACTGCTGATGAGAAGATATATGTTGCAGAGTGCAAGTGGCGAAACCATCAAGTAACCAAAGTAGAGTGGCTGAAACTACTTCAAAAATGCGAACAACTAGGCATCAAGCCAACGCAAATCATTCTTTTTTCAAGAAGTGGTTTCTCCAAGGAGCTGGCGCAAAATCAAGGAAGCGAGCTTGCACTCTATGATGCAAAGGATTTTATAGCTCTTTTAAAAAATATAAAAGAGGAAGAACTTATAGAAGATCAGTTTTTTAACTAACTACTCTAAGCGCTTCGTATGCCTCTTGTAAAAGCTGGAATTTTTGTGTGTAGTGTTTTATCATATATGGCTCTTCATGAATAATTTTATCTGGATGATAAACTTTAACTAGCTTTTTATAACTCTTCTTTATCGCATCTTGACTAGCCCCTATTGGGCACTCAAGAAGCGCATAAAAAGAGTTTTTTTTATCCTCTTCGTCCTCTTCAAAGTAATCTTTAAAACTATATTTAGTAAATTCGCTATAGAGTTTACTCATAAAATGATTATCATAACTATATTGGATTTGATAGTGCAGAATATGCCGTTTATCTAAAGCTCTTTCTAGTCTGGCCTTTGAGTTAAAGTCTGAGACATCAACGACCAAAGAGATGTCAGTTCCTCTTTCAATATATAGATTGAGTTGCGAGCGAAGGTAGTTGATAACCCAAGAATTAGGGGAGTTTAGGGTGATTAGAACTGTATCTTTATCGTACGCATAAAGATTTACTTTAACAATCTCTGGCTCTTCAAGTCTGTTTAGTTCAATCCTTATAGGTTGATTTCCAAATTTAAGCATTGAGCGCAAAAAGAACTCATGAGAGAAGTCATGCTGGGCTGCGTGGTATTGGCTCAGTTGGTTTATAAACTCTTCTCTTGCACCCTGAAGCGTCTCATTTCTAAAAACAAGTACCGCCCTTGGCAAAAATAGCATACCTCTTGAGTGATGGTTTAAAAAGCTCTTCATCCAGATCGTATTTAAAGCATAAAAGTCCGTAGTTATAACAATGAGATTGTTTCGTAATACAATTTTCATATATCTCTAACCTTGAGTTTTTTTTAATTTAAAGCAAGATTAGTTCCAGTTGGTTATTTACAGATAACCCCATAAGCATCTGGGCGTCTATCTCTTATAAGTCCCCAATAATGCCTCTGTTTTTGGTTCTCTTGTATATTGATGTCCGCATAAATAATCTCTTCTTTATCTCTTGATGCTTCTGCAATTTTTGCACCCGCATAATCCGTTATAAAAGATGAACCATAAAAATTAAGACTACAAGAAGCGCCTTTTTCCTCGCCGTATCTATTTGCAACCACAACTGGAACAGTATTTGTAGCCGCATGACCCATCTGAACCCTCTGCCAATGCTCTTTAGAGTCAAGATGAATCTCTGGCTCACTTCCAATCGCAGTAGGATAAAAAATAATTTCCGCTCCCATGAGTGTCAAAGCCCTCGCAGTTTCACAAAACCACTGATCCCAACAGATGCCAACACCAATTTTAGCATAAGCAGTATCGTAAACTTTAAAACCGCTATCTCCAGGCTTAAAGTAGAACTTTTCCTCATATCCAGGACCGTCTGGAATGTGAGTTTTGCGATAGTTATCCATAACCGAGCCATCAGTATCTGCGACAACTAAAGAGTTAAAATAACCCTCTTCACTCTTCTCAAAATAACTGATAAGCAAAACAATTTTTAGCTCCTTTGCTAAAGTTGAAAATCTCTCTATAAGCCTATTTCCATCTCGTGGAGCCGCCCATGAAAAATATTTCTCATCCATATCTTTACAAAAATATAACCCTTCAAAAAGCTCAGGTAAAAGCACTATTTGAGCGCCATTTTTCGATGCTTCTCTTACTAATCTCTCAGCTTTGTTTATATTCTCATCTTTGTTTTCACTCATGCTCATCTGAATTGCGCTAACTTTAACCATCTGTTGCCTTATCTGTTTTTTTCGTATTTTACTCTAATAATGTACCGCGAGCCAAATAGTCTGTGTATCTGGCTTCGTCCATGAAACTCTATGTTTTTTATGTGCCAAAATATTTAAATAATCTCCCGCCATTAACCTAATATCGCTCTCATCTTGAAATGAAATAACGGCTTCACCTTTGAGTAAAATCACCCACTCATCGCTGTTTTGGTCATACCATTGAGATTCTGGCGTAGTGTGCCCAAAAGAGACAATTCTCTCGATTTTTACTCCGCCTTTAGAGGCGAGTTCTTCAAATAACTCATCTTGTAAAGTCGCTGGAATCAACTCAAATATATTTAATTTACTCATAAAAACAGGCACTCACATATCCAACAACTCTCTTCTCATCGCCACTTGCATCAGCGCTAGTTCTATAATCAAGAATATGTGATTTCATTTTTAGTTTTTTTGCACTCAGTAAAACTGCCTCAATACCGATTTCTCCGCAAGCTTCACAGCCGTTATGGAGCATTTTTATATCCAACTGTTCTATGGCTGACAAGCAGATATTATCAAGTTTGTTGGCATCTTCAAGAGTGTAAAAATGACTTAAATCCGTACTTATGATGACTCCAAAATCTTCTTGTTCTAAGATAAACTCTATAATTTTAGAGAGTTCACTGGCGTCCATACGAGAGTAAACGAGTTCAACAATCTGCACATCCGCGATGTAATGTTTTATAAACGGAAACTGAACTTCCGTGCTATGTTCAAAATGTGCGCCACTTACACAGCCAAGAGAAAATCTATCTTGAAGCTTTTGCGCCATATTTTTGTCCGCTTTAATATCTCCAAATGGAGTCTCATAAGAGTCAAAATCACACAACGAAATGCCAAGAAATGCAACTCTGTGCGATGGTCCGATAACAACAAATTTTTTAACACCACTTTTTTGCAAAACTCTATACGCCACATTTGCCGTATATCCTGAGTAAATATAACCAGCATGAGGAGCTATAACAACCCTACTTTTGATTTTTACTAAAGTGCTATCTTCATCATACGACGCACTAAAATGCTCAAAATATCTCAGTAGCTCTGCACTCTCTTCCGGATAAAAACTACCAGCCACACTTGTTTTTCGCTTCATGTTCGTACTCCTTAAGTTGTAAAACTACAGAGAAAGTATCTCATCAAAATTTTTCTCTATGGCATTAACACGGTATCTATAGATGGTTGGATGCTCTGCATAAATAGATGGATTTGCGCCAGCTTTTAAACTTAGGTGCTCTAAAAACAGCTCAGGAGTCGGGAGTTGTTCCCAAACTTGAGGCAAAAAAGTTCCTTGATGCACACCATGTTTTAGTATCAGTCCATCAACTTTCGGTGTTACTTTTTTGACTAAATCATAAAAATTATCATACTCTAAAACTTCAGGATTACTCAAAACAGAGACTTCGAGTCCAATATGCGAGAGTTCATCTGCGCTTAAAGGTCTAAATCTAGGATCACTAAATGCCGCAGAGAGCGCGTTATAAATGATATCATCAAACAGTCTTCTATGCGCGACAACAGAGCCTATACATCCACGCAGACTATTATCGTATTTCAGCGTCACAAAAGCAGCGCCATTCTCGCTTAGAAATGGATAATCTTTTAAAACGCTATCACTATCAAAATTATAAGAGTCATCAAACTCACCCATTATCGCACTTTTTGCAACTCTTAGCACTATAGCATCTAACATAAAGTACCTCTTTTATGAAAATATTTTTAGAAAACTATTTAAGCTTTTGTAAAACTAAAAGAATTAAGCAAACAATTCTGCAGCTAAGCGAAACCTTAATGAGAGTGTTTTTTAGTTTTGCAAGAATATTATAGATTTTTGAATATAAGAGATTGCTTTTTATAACTCCAACAAAACAGTATCTCGTCTTGTTATTTCAAACTTTTTACATCCGCTCTCAAAAGCACCACTCTCGCCAATTACGATGCACTTATGCTTAGCCCTTGTGATTGCGGTGTAGATTAGTTTTGTATTGTGCATAATGAAGTGCGTAAAACTCATCGGCATCACAACTATATCGTACTCCATGCCTTGGACTTTATGGATGGTTAGCGCGTACGAGAGCATCAGATGTGATTTTAGCTCCTCAAACTCATAAACAACAACGACATCTTCATTTGGATAAAAGACGAACGCTTGTTCATCATCTTCATCTATCTTAAACAGAAGTCCGCTCATCCCGTTAAATATGCGTCTTTGTGCCGAATCTTCGCCATTTTTGTAGCCCTCCGCACTCCATGAGTTCATGTTTTCATTTTTTGTATGAACAACTTTATCCATCAGCCTAAACTCCGAGTCACCATTTTTTACAAACTTTTTTGGGTTTGGATTGAAGTACTCTTGCAGTATTGTGTTTAGATTGTTTGAACCGAGTGTACCATTTTTCATAGGCGTAATGACTTGAAAGTAGTTTAAATACTCTTTTATCTCTCTGTTTTTCAGCCTATATCTCGCTTTTTCTATATGTTCTAAGACTTTATGGAGCATTTCTGCAACAATTGCTTCAGAGTTAGCTTCCCTTAAATCTCTAAGCTCATCATTCGAGAGCTGGTTTTTCAAATAGTGATAATTTTCTATATTTACATCAATAAACTCAAAATCCTCATAAGCTTTTCTATACTCTGGCACTTGCGCTATTCGTATGTCATTTGCAATCAGAGTTATCGCCTTATCTTCACTTTGCCTGTAAATTTTTGTGAGCTTTACAGTTGGACAAAGATCTAGAGTTAAAACATCGCTAAGTACATTTCCGGCACCAATTGGAGGGAGTTGTGCATCGTCACCAACTATTATAAGTATGGCATTTTTGTCTATTTTTACCGCCAATTTTGCAAAGAGAGTTGAGTTAATCATCGAAGCTTCATCAATCAAAACAACGGCGTATGGGAACTTATCTCTATCTTCAAACTTAACCAAAAGTGACTGGATAGTAGCACTCTCAAAACCCGTTGTATCCGCAATCCTTTGAGATGCGATGCCACTTAGTGCGCACGCTATTATCTCTTTGTCATCATATTTTGTACTTAAAAGTGTTAGGATGCTCTTTGAGGTTGTGCTTTTTCCAGTTCCTGCGTATCCAACCAAAAAAAGTATTGAAGTGCCATTGTTAATTGCAACAACCGCCTCTTTTTGCTCATCACCAAGAAGAAGTTTGTTTGTCTTTAAGAACTCATCCAGATTCTCTACAAATCCGCCACTGTCTCTCTTTGCTCTTGTTTTAAAATCATCATATAAAAATTTCTCAGCATTATAGAGTCTTGCTGGAGAAACTCTGTCGTTTTTCATCAAAACGATGCTTTGGTTGGCAACCATTTCAATTAAAATAGACTCATAAATATGCGTTTTATCACTAAAAGTTAAAAGCTCGTCAAGCTCATGAAAAAGCACACTCTTTTTAACACAAGAGTTTCCCTGTTGCTCGCAATAACTAAGTAGAACAAAATCCATAGCAGAAGCTATGCGGTTTTCATCCTCTTTTTTAACTCCCATCTTTAGAGCCAATTCGTCAGCCCTTTTAAAACCAATCTGCTTAATTGAGGTTAAAATATATGGATTGTTTTTTATCTTAGCACAGGGATCTTCAACATCTCTCATGGCGGTTGCAATGGTCGTTAAAAGCGCGGCAGAGACATCATAAGGAGCTAGAAACTCCCCTATATTTCTCATAGAGCGAAACTTTTTCCATGATGACTGAATCTGTTTAAGCTTTTTCTCTTTGATACCTTTAAACTCTAAAAGTTTTTCTATATCATTGTCGAGTATTTCAACTAACTTTTCATTGCCAAAATGCTCAATAAGATCAGTTGTTAGTTTTTTTGTAAACCCTTTTACAATGCGGTTGAGGAAGAAAAAAAGTTGATTTTGATTTACTTTTATATGTTCAAACTTAAACGATTTGCCATACTTTTTATGCTCTTCCCAACGCCCTTTTAGCGTTATGGCTGAATCCATCAAATGAGAAACACTGCTCTCAAAGTAAGTTCCGCTGATTTTATCACCACTCTTTAGTACAGCTATAAAAAATCCATTCTCTTCAAAGAGAATTTTATCAATCTGACCTATAAGAGTTTCGTCTGTTTGCTTGTTGCTCAACTGTGATTTCCTAAAATAGAGAAATATTTTGGCTTTAATTTGTAGAATTTAGTTGATTAATTTTTAAGGGGAGTCTTTATGATTTTGAGAAAAGCCATAAAAATATGGCTATAACTTAGAAGATTATTTTCTTCTAAGTTCTTTGATACGAGCTTTTTTACCAGCAAGATCACGAAGATAGTATAGTTTCGCACGACGAACACGACCGCGACGAATAACTTTTATCTCTTCAATTGAGTCAGAATAAAGTGGAAATATTCTCTCAATACCAATACTATTAGCACCAATTTTACGAACTGTAATCGTTTGAGCCGTACCTTGACCTCTCTTTGAAATACAAACACCCTCATAATTTTGAACACGAGATTTTTCGCCCTCTTTAATTGTTACTGCTAAAGAAACTGTGTCACCTGCACGAAATTCTGGAATAGTTTTTCCAGCAATTTGAGCTTTTTCGAAATTTTCAATATACTTATTTCTCATAAGATTTCCTTCTTCTGTGCTTTAAAAGCTGCTCTGGTCTAAAGAACTTAGTCTTACATTCAGATAGAGCTAATTTTAGTGAGCGAATTTTACTATGATTACCCTTTAAATATTCTGATGGGACTAAACTATTCTCATATTCTGCTGGCTTTGAAAAAGATGGTGCTTCTAAAATATTTGATTCAAAACTCTCTATAATCAAAGAATCACTATTTCCAAGAACACCTTCTATATTTCTAGATATTGCATCACACATAACAAGTGAAGCCAGCTCTCCGCCAGTTAAAATATAATCCCCAATAGAGAAAACTTCATCAGCAAAATTTTCTATAACCCTCTCGTCGATGCCCTCATATCTTCCGCTCACAAAAGCGATATGAGATTTTTTTGCTAATCTTTTTGCATCATTTTGATTAAATTGTTTTGCAACGGGAGTTAGAACAACTATATGTACATCTTTATCAACTGATTTTAATCTGCTAAGTGTTTCAAATAACGGCTGTGGGTTCATAACCATTCCGGCTCCGCCACCGACAGAAGTATCATCTACTTTGTTCTGCTTTGAGTTGCTAAAATCTCTTGGATTGATATATTCTACAAATAGGAGGTTATTTTGAATTGCTCTTTTTAAGATGGAATCTCCAAAATAGCCCTCAACGATATTTTGAAACAGTGTTACAAAAGTGAACTTCATTAAGAAGCCTCTAAAATATCCATAGCGCCGGAAACTGTCATAATCTTCTTTTCTACATCAGTTGCCAGAACAAAATTCTTATGATAAGGAAGTAGAAAACTTTTAGTAAATCCACTATCAACTAGCGTTTTATCAGTTTTTATAAAAAGATAATTAGTAATTGCTATTCTTTCAACATTCTCAACAACACCTAAAACTTTACCATTTTCAACAACAGTACAACCTTCTAAGTCAAACCAAAAAAATTCTCCATTCTCTAAATGGCATTCTTTTCTTGTTTTCTCAATTGTTGTATATAGATCTTTGTTTGTGAATTTTCTAGCACTCTCTGGATTGTCAAAACCTTCTATTCTTATAAGTGTTTTGTCGCCATTTACATGACTTAAAGTTATGCTCTCTTTTTCATTTAGAGAAAAAGTTGCACCAGATATAAATTGTTCGGGGAAATCAGAGTGTATATGGAGTTTTAAATCGCCCTTTAAACCGACTGTTTTGCCGATTGTAGCGATGTAAATAAGTTTGTTAGATTGTTTCGACATTGATACGGTAGCTAACACCATCCTTAGCTTTACAACCAGAAATAAGTGTTTTTATAGCACCAATCATTTTGCCCTCTTTGCCAATAAGCTTACCTATGTCAGCTTGATTTGCAAAAAGTAAAATTTCAGTAACTTCGCCGCTCTCTTTAACTTCTACTCTTACATCATCAGGATATGAGACTATAAGTTTTGCAAATTGTGCGACAAAATCAGATATCATATTAACGACCTGTTATCTTTTTAACGCGGTCACTCATTTTAGCACCAACACTTAGCCAGTAATCTAAACGCTCAGCGTCAACTACCAAAGTTTTCTCAGCTACCATTGGATTGTAATGTCCAATTAACTCTATCCAACCACCATCTCTTCTTTTGCGAGAATCTGTTACCGCGATACGGTAAAAAGGTTGTTTTTTTCTTCCCATTCTAGTTAAACGAATAACTGTTGCCATTTTTTTTCCTTCTCTGCGCAAGTCATATTTCAACTTGCTGTATATATTAGATTTTGCATTTAAATGCAAATTTATAAACTTCTAAAAGCATATAGATTTGATTTTATCTGCCTTGAAATGCTCCAGCACCGCCCATTTGACCCATCATGGCTTGAAGATCTTTCATACCATTTTTACCTGAAAACCTTTTTGCCATTTTACCGGCATTTTTAAACTGCTTTATCATACGGTTAATTTCAACCAAATCAAGACCGCAACCATTGGCTATTCTCTGCTTGCGAGAGTTGTTTAGAAGTTCTGGATCTTCTCTCTCTTTCAATGTCATTGATGAAACCATGGCTTTGATATTTTTTAGTTCGCTTGAATTTTCCATATCAAAATCTTTTATTGCTTTTGACATATTTCCCATACCTGGAATCATTCCAAGAAGCGATTTCATGCTTCCCATCTTCTTCATACTTTCCATCTGCTCTAAAAAGTCATTGAAGTTAAAGCTACCTTTTTTTATCTTAGAGGTGAGTTTTTTTGCCTGCTTTACATCGATAGCGGAAGCTGTTTTTTCTGCAAGTCCTTCAATATCTCCAAATCCCATAAGACGATTTACAACACGCTCTGGCAAGAAAATCTCTAAATCTTCCATCTTTTCGCCGCTACCAATAAAACGAAGCGGAACCTGAACTTGTGATGAGAGACCAAGAGCCACTCCACCTTTTGAATCACCGTCGTATTTACTTAAGATAACTCCGTCAATCCCAATTTTTTCTTTAAATGTAGTTGCAGTTTTGATGGCATCTTGACCTGTTAATGAGTCTGCTACATAAAAAATCTCGTTTGGAGTTGCAACTCTTTTAATATTTTCAAGCTCACTCATAAGCTCATCATCTATAGCTAAACGACCAGCTGTATCTATCAAAACAACATCATATATGCCATCTCTTGCTTTTTTTAGAGCAGAAGCTACAACCTCTACAGGATTTTTTGTGCTCTCATCCTCATAAAGCTCTACGCCAATTTGAGCTGTAATCTGGCGAAGCTGTTCAACTGCTGCTAAACGCTGTAAATCGGCTGCAACTACTAAAACTTTTTTCTGCTTATTTTTTAAGTAGTTTGCTAGTTTTCCAGTAGTTGTTGTTTTACCGGAACCTTGAAGTCCAGTCATCAAAACTACAGTTGGAGGATTTGGAGCAAAAATAAAGCCTCGCTTTCCACCAATTTCTAAAAGTTCATAAAGTCCAGCTCTGAGCGCATCTAAAAACTGATCTTTGCCAATTCCATTTAGTTTTGTTTGTGTTTGAACTTTGAGTACTAGTTCTCTAACAACTTTATGGTTTACATCTGCTTTTAAAAGGGATTTTTTTAGCTCATCAAGAGCCTTAGTAAGGGCTTTTTCGTCGTCATGAAAACGGATTTTTCTAATTGCATTGGTAAAAGAATCCGTTAATACATCAAACATAAGCTCTCCTAATTTTAAAATATTTATAGCGTAAAAAGTTGCGAATTGTAGCCGAGAATTGCTTTAAGTTCGCTTTAAAGATTGGTAATACCAAGCTCAACTATCTTAATCAGCTGAGTTTAGTATAATATTTTTCTAGGAATTTATGCAGTTGATTTGCGAAATTATGAGCATCTTTTTGAGCAAACGGTTTTGGTCCTCTTGTTGCCTCTCCGCTTTCGCGAATTTTTTCCATTAAATTTCTCATTGCCAGATACTGTTTGATATTTTCAACACTATAAAGTTCGCCTCTGTGATCAATTGCGTGTGCTTTTTTGCTTACAACTCTATCCGCAAGAGGAATATCTGCTGTAATAACTAAGTCTCCCTCTAAGACAAGCTCCACAATACGGTTATCCGCCTCATCTGCGCCCTGCTCTACGATTATATACTCTATCTGTTTTGATTTTCCAACGCTTATTGGTTTGTTTGAGACAACAAATGTCTCTATTTTTACTCTCTCGATTGAGCGAATAATTATGGGTTTTAGCAGATTGGGAAGCGCATCGCCATCAATAAAAAGTCGCATCAGCCAACAAGCTCTAATTTTTTAATTTTAGAGAGTTTTTTTATAGCGATTTCTCTCTTTGATGCACTGCTTTTATCGTCACACTTCTCGGAGTATAAAAGCTCAACTGGTCTTCTTGCTTTAGTGTATTTGGCACCTTTTGGCGAACCGTTATGCTCATCCACTCGCCTTAGTAAATCCACAGTTATTCCAGTGTACAGAGTGTTGTCACAACACTTCAAAATATAGACAAACCAGTCACTCTCAAGGCTACTCAAAGCTTATAAATGCCTTTGGTTCTGGCGCTGTAAACTCCATTCCGAGAATTCTTACTTTATACGCATGAAGCATAACTCGCTTTGCTCGTCTGCCTCCGTACTGCTCATCTCCAACAATTGGATGCTCGATATATCTTAAGTGAGTTCTAATCTGATGGGTTCTTCCATGATGGATAATACATCTCACTTTTGTCTTGTTTGCGCTTACAATATCTGGGGTTACTTCAGTTCTCGCAGGTTTTCCTTTACTTGAGACATTTGATGTTGCACGATTATTTTTTTTAGTTGTTAGAATCGGTTTATCGATTTCAACAGGCTCTGAGATAATTCCCTCGACCCAAGCTATATACTCTTTATAAACTCTATCTTTTTTAAACTCCATTATAGCTTTTTCTCTAAACTCTTCATTTTTTACAAGCATCAAAACACCGCTTGTCTCACGATCAAGTCTATGCAGAAGCTGTGCGCCTTTGAATTGTCTCTCTATCTCATCAGAGTTCACAAAAGCAGGTTTATCAACTACAATTAAGTCACTATTTTCAAAAATAGGTTTAATTTTTTCTACTTTTTCTACTTTAAATGTTGTATCAACACTCAAATCACCACGAGCTATCATAACTTTTTTATTGCCAACATAAACCAATCCGCGGTCTATCATGGACTTTGCTTCAGAATTTGAGATTCCCTCTTGTATTGCCAATAACTTATATGCTTTTTCTTGTGTCATTTTAATTCCTTAATTCTAATATTCTCTTTATCACTGGAGCTAGATTTATCTTCTCTTCCACCATGCTGTTTGGCAAATTCTTTGCTATTATCAGAGCTTTGTGAATCTCATCTGGCTCAACATATTGAACATGGTGGACATACTTAAAAAGCTCTCTTTGGTGAAAAAAATGCTTTCCTGTTATTATTTTACATCCAAAAAAAGCTGGCTCTAGCGGATTGTGTCCGCCTACATCATCTTTAAATGCACCGCCTAAAATTGCTATATCACTAATCGCGTAGATATTATTTAACTCGCCCATGGCATCAACTAAAATCATATCTGTTTCAAACTCTCTACTTTGAGAAAATTTACTTAATGTTAGAGCATTTTTTTGTGCATACTCACTCATAAGCTCAAATACTTTTTTAAATCTCTCTGGATGTCTTGGAACTATTACCAATTTTGCATCATAGAGTTTTCTGTACTCAACAAATGATTTTAAGACACTCTCTTCTTCGCCCTCATGAGTGCTTCCAGCAACAATCAACTCACTCTCTGGCTTTGTATACTCTTTTGATTTAACGATTTCACCAGCGAGTTTAATGTTGCCAATAACCTCAATATTTCTAGCTCCAAGAGCAATAAAACGATTTTTATCAACTTCGCTCTGTGCATAAATTATCTCTACTTGAGAGAGAATTTTTTTATAAAACCAAGCAAATTGTAGATATTTTTTTACACTCTTCTCAGATATTCGAGCATTTAAAAGGATAATTCTACTCCCCTTTGCTCTCATTACACTAAAAAGCATAAACCAAAATTCCGCCTCGAGCACCACAAGAACTCTCTGTTTTTTGGTCCAAAATGGCAAAAACATCTCATAAGGCAGGTATCTAACTTCGGCACTGTATTTTTTTGCTTCAGCTTGTCCGGTGTGAGTTATGGTTGTTATTTTTATCTCACTATCACGAAGTTGCTCCAAGATAGGTTTTAACGCTCTAGCTTCTCCAAGTGAGCAGACATGAAACCAGATGCCATCACCGTTTTTAAACCTAGAATTTTTAAAAAGAAAAAAACGAGCAGGGATTGATTCTTTGTATTTTTGTTTAAATGAGAGATAAATCAGAAGAGGAAGCGCTATAAAATATAACGCAACACTCAAGATGAAATAGAGAAGTGTAAAAGGCTTCAAGCCCTACTCTTGTATTTCCAAATAGAGGATACGGCCACAATGAGGGCAAGTTGTAATCTCTTCAGCTCTTATAACATCAGCATAAATTTTATCGCTTATAAGCATATTACAGCCCATACAAGCTTGATCTTCAACTGCTACAACTGTGCTATTTTTAGCCCATCTGCGGATTTTTTGATAAAAAGCTAAACCTTTTTGGTTCATTTCAGATATTAGTTTCTCTTTTTTCATAAAAACATCTTGACGAGAGTTGTTGATTACTTCAAGTTTTGCATCAACTTCTTCTCTAACAGATGTCAAGTTAGCTTCTAAATCAATAAGTGATTTTTTTGCCGCTTCAACTTGCTCTGTTTTTAAATCTATAATTCTCTCAAGTCTATCTATCTCTTCATTTGCAAAAGTTACCTGCTCTTTAGCAATTTCTTCTTCAAGCTGAAGTGATTTCATCTCTCGTTCTGTTTTTATCTCGCCACTTTTTTTACTATTGTCACTTAATTTTTTAGAAAGATCTTGAAGGTGCATCTCATTTTTTTGTTTTTTGATCTGCTCATCTTTAATCTCTTTTGTAAGATTTTCAACATCTGAATCAATACTCTGTTTTTTAGCTAAAGCAGCTTCTAGTTTGTATCTTGCTTCTTCTATTTGAGGCTCAAAAGCATCTATCTCTTTATCTATTTGTGACAAGCTTACTAGCTGTTTAATATGTAGGTTCATTAATCTCCTTTTAGATTATTGCGCTACCTTTTACTTAAATATAAGTAAAAGGATTTTTTGATGATGAAATTATAGCTTCTAAACCTAAATTTTTCAAATGAAGCGATAAAATCTCCGCAAAAAATCTCTCACTCTCAAAATGTCCTATGTCTATAAGTGAGATGTTTATGCTTGCTGCTTCCATTGCGTCGTGGTATTTAATATCTCCTGTTAAAAAGCAGTCAGCATCTATAGATTTTAACAACGAACAGCCGGAACCAGTTACCAAAGCCGCCCTTTTTACAAAATCTGAACTCTTTACACACTTTGCAAAAGGAAGCGAAAAGACGCAAGAGACTTTTTTTGCAAAAGAGTCAAAATCTTCATTTACCTCCAAATATGCGACAAAACCATCTTTGTGTGAGATTTTATATCCCAAAACTTTGGTTGCAACATAATCATTTAGATGTGTTTGGTCAAAATTTGTGTGCATCGCAATATTTGAGATGTTTTTTTGTACCATTTTTTTAATCAAATTTGCAGGATATTTACTAAATTCCAACTGCTTAAGTCCACCAAATATAAGCGGATGATGCGTTATAAGAAGTGAGTTTTCCTCCATCGAATCAACTAGTGCTTCATCAACATCGATACTTAGGACTATTTTTTTGACATCTTGATTAAAATCACCAATAAGTAGTCCTGAGTTATCCCAAGACTCCTGAAGAGAAAACGGCGATAGATTGTTTAAAAAATCATATACTTGTGATATTTTCATTAAGTTCGCTCCGTAGTGGCTATATTTATGTATTAGCAGTTAAAGTATTGTAACCGAACAATTTTAAAAAAAATATACTAAATCATATACATTATCTGTCTACTTCGCTCATAGTTTTTAAGTTCCGTTAATGGGATGTTAAATATATCGCGCACTTTCTCCTGTTTTTCTTTCCAGAAAAGATTCAGCACATCGTTGTCACTTTGGATTACGCCATCATTGCAAAGGCCTCCCTCTAGTGCATTGATAATATCATATATCATTATCTCTTTTGGGTCTTTTTGAAGCATATAACCGCCGCTAGCTCCTCTAACGCTTTTTACAAGACCATCTCGTTTTAAAATAACTAAAATCTGCTCAAGATAATTTTTAGGAATATTTGCTTTATCTGCAATCTCTTTAATTTGGATAGCTACACCCTTATCACTTTGCATAAGTTGATACATTGCGGCGAGTCCATATTTGCCCTTTGAGCTTATTCCTGACATAGCGGATTCCTTAAATTATATTGAAATGTCGTAATATTTGATAAAATTTACAGCCTATGCAGTAGTTAAAAAGTGCTTCCAACCCAGCGCATACAGCCAGAATTATAGCAAAAATAGTTGCGACATCACTTAATCCTAAAACTACACTCACAACAATAATCAATGCAAATACAAATCCAATCTTTGAAGCAAAAAGCTTAGGTCCAGAATCTATAAGCAACTTCTTGATAGCAAAAAATTTTAACACTCCAATAGCAATATGCACAAGAGGGCTTAACTTTGGAGATATAAAAAGCCTTACCGTAAAATCATATAACAATAAAAAAGGGATAGGACTCCATTTTGTACCAACAAATACCACAGCTATCAATGTAATGAGTAGTGCTTGAATTCTAATCTGATTTTCATTGATTTTACGAAAATTAACAGGACATGCTTTTGCCAAAATGCTATCCTAACGCTTTTTTAAGATCAGCAATCAAATCAGCACTATCTTCAAGACCTATGCTTAGTCTTATCATTCCGGGCCTAATACCAGCTTTTAGCTGCTCATCCGTTGCAATCTGCTGGTGTGTAGTTGAAGCAGGATGTATAATTAGTGATTTGGAATCCCCTATATTTACAACGATAGAAAATAGTTCTGTTTTGTTTATCAACTCTTTCGCGGTGTCAAAATCTTCAACATCAAAATTAATAAGTCCACTAACATGCCCTTTAGGAAAATACTTTTTAGCTTTCTCATGTTGAGAATCGCTCTCAAGCCCAGGATAACTTACATTTTTTACTTTTTTATGAGATTTTAAAAACTTTGCAACATCAAGTGCATTTCTTGAGTGCTCTTTCATGCGTATATGAAGTGTCTCTAAGCTCTGAATCAAAAGCCAGCTATTAAATGGAGCCGGAGTGGCGCCTATATCGCGGAGCAGATTCAACCTCACCCTTAAAGAAAATGGTGGAAATGGAAGATCCGTATATACTAAACCATGGTAGCTTGCATCTGGTTCATTAAAGTGACTATATCTGCTGCTGTCCTTAAAAAAATCTCTAAGTCCGTCTCTCTCAACTATTACGCCGCCCAAAGCAAGACCTTGTCCTGAGATATATTTACTTGTGCTGTGCACAACTATATCAACGCCATGCTCTAGTGGGTTTAAGAGTGCAGGAGAGGCAACTGTATTGTCACATATAGTCAAAATTTTATGTTTTTTTGCGATATTGACAATACCATCTATATCAGCGATAGTAATTTGCGGATTAGATATGCTCTCAAAAAATATGGCTTTTGTCTTATCATCTATCAATGCTTCTAGAGTTGTTGGATTATCCACATCAAAAATTTTTGCAGTTATTCCAAAACGCTTCATTGTATGAATCGTAAGTGTTACTGTTCCACCGTAGAGTTTATTTGATATAAGTATATTGTCACCAGCCTCTGCAACATTTGCTAACGAATAAAAAATTGCTGATTGTCCACTTGCTGTAGCAATAGCAGCAACTCCTCCTTCTAGTGCAGCGATACGCTCCTCTAAAAGATTAGAGGTAGGATTTGCAAGTCTTGTATAGATATTACCTAACTCTTTTAATGAGAAACGATTAGCTGCCTGCTCTGCGCTCTCAAACTCGTAAGAGGTACTCTGATAAATAGGAGCAGCCATTGTCATGTTAGAATCCTTGTTATATCCATAATGAATAGCTATTGTATTTTTGTCCATGTTGACTCCTTTAATTTATTAATAGAAGTATAGATAAATAAAAGATTAATGTCAAGTAAACTACTCTGTATTGTTGTTATTAAATAATTATGTTAGCAAACCTAGTGCAGGCAAGGGTTTAAAGTGGTTTGTTGTAACTTTGTAATGCAATATTTTGATTATTTTTATGTGCAAGAAGTTTTAATTTAAAAATAATTGCATAAGTTTTTTGAGTGACTTCAAGTTAATTTTACCAACTCAGCACTAGCTTCCCTAAAGTCTGGATCAATCTCTAGGGCTTTTTTATACATCTCTTTTGCTCCATCAATTTTTTGCATATCAACTAAAAGATTTCCATAGTTATAGTATGTTATTTTGTTTTTGTCATCGAGTGCCAGTGAATCATCAAGATGTATTTTTGCAGATACAAATTCGCCGTTTGCTCTATAAACACTCGCTATTGAGTTATGTATAAACTCATTATTTTTATCAAGTGAAAGTGCTTCTTTATAGTACTTTAGTGCCTCAGTGTTGTTATTTTGCTTTTGTAAAATATATCCTGTTTTAAACAAAATCTCTGAATCATCTGGTTTTTTAGTGGCTGCTTCACTAAGCAGTTCAATTGCTTTTTTCATATCGTTTGCCCCAAACGCCTCATCCGCCTGCTCCACTAAACTATGCGCATCAAAACTAGATGACAAAGTATCACTTTTTACCTCTGGGTCTTGAAGTCCCTGAACATGCTCGTAAATTCTATATGCAAAATAAGCAGAAATTGCCAATAGTACTATTTGAAAAATCGTCATTAAATATCCTTTAAACTTCTAGCGACATCTCGCTTCATATCTTTTTCTTTGAGGTCATTTCTCTTATCATGCAGCTGTTTTCCTTTTGCGATTGCTATCTGAATCTTTACGATATTTCTATCATTAAAGTAGAGTTGAAGTGGCACAATAGTGTACCCATCTCTCTCAACCGCTTTTATCAGTTTAGCAATCTCTTTTTTATGAAGAAGCAGTTTTCTACTTCCTCTTTCTTCATGTGTGTAGAAGTGATGTGTTGTCTCAAGTCTTCCTATGTGAGCATTAAAAAGTATCGCTTCGCCTTTTATAAAACGGATAAAACTATCTTTTATGTTTACTCTTGAAGCCCTGATACCCTTAACTTCGCTTCCCTGAAGAACCAAGCCTGCTTCATATTTCTCTTCTATAAAATAGTCAAAAAAGGCTTTTTTATTTTTTGCTATTGTCTCGCCCATTATCTCTCTCTTTTGTCTTTTGCTTTAAAAAAACTGCTTCCGCTGCCGCTAAAATAGTATCCATCTTTTACATAACTCTTTAACTCGCTATACTCATAAAGAGCAGGCTTAAAAAGGTCGTTTGCTTCGTCTGCACTCATGCTTTCGAGCACCTCTAAAGAGCTCATTTTTTTTAACTCTTGCACTTTAGTATCATCTACAGGAGCATAAAAATTTTCTCTATACGCTTTGTAAACCCTAGGTGTGCTTATCTCTAATTTTGGAGTATATATCTCAAAATCAAGCGCATCTTCTTTAAACTCTTCTACGATTTCTCCGATTCCGCTTACATTTGCACTCTCATAATCATAAACAAAAAATGCAACATCTGCTCCAATGTTTGAACCAATAACAGCTAACTCATCTCTACTTAGCCCAAGAGCTAGGATTTCGTTGCACATTTTTAGATATGTTGCTGCATCACTACTTCCACCACCAAGCCCTGCGAACGCTGGGATTTTTTTCTCTACATGAATGGCATTTTTTTTCATAAAGTCTATAAGAGGTTGCGACAAGGTTACATCTAGTAGCGCTCTGTATGCTTTATATATCGTATTTTGCTCAGTTGTGCAGGAAAAATCGCCAACTATCATAAACTCATCACTCTCTTGTTTTGCCTCAAACCAAAGCTCATCATAAAGCGAATTTACTCTAATAAACCTTGAGATTATCTCATGATAAGCATCTCTTTTACCAGTTATTTTCAAAAAGATATTTACTTTAGCATAGGCTCTATAGTTATTCATAATACTATTTTTTGATAAAAGAACTTAAAAGGTTTAACTCATCCGGCGTCATCTCTTTAGAAGAAGCAATGTTTGCATCTTTCACATCATCAAGCAGTTCACTTCTGACAATAGAGATATTTTTTGGAGCATCTATGCCAATCTTTACAACACCCTTATCAATAGATATGATTTTTATGATTATGTCGCCGTCCAAAACAATCGACTCATCCAATTTTCTAGCCAATACTAACATTTAATCCTGCCTAATTCGTATTTTACTTCTCTGTCAACTACCCTTATAATCGAGATAGCGTCCTCATTTTCAAGCCAATAATACCCATCTTCTTTAGTTTTTAAATCCTCTAAAGCAAGAACTCTTCCATATTTTAGGTTATCACTATTACCTATATAAAAATTTTGTGACATATTTAGAGATTTTTTGATGTCTAAAATTTCCTCATCATTGTAGCGAAATTGTCCCTCTCTTAGTCTCTCCAAGGCACTAAGACTTCCAGAATCCAATCCAAGTCTAGTTGCTATGATTTTACCAAGTGAGCGGATATATGTCCCCTCTGAAACAGTGGCTTCAAAGGTTACAAATGGATGGCAATAGCTAATGAGCTTCGTCTCGTAGATAGTTGAGTCTATTTTGTTTAGCGTAAACTCTTTACCAGCTCTTGCTAAGTCGTACGCTCTTTGCCCATCTATACGCTTTGCACTAAATATTGGCGGATCGTACTTAAGTTCGCCTTCTAAAGATTTGACAGCAGACTCAACTCTCTCTCGGTCAAACTCTTTTAAAATCTCAACGCTCTCTATCATCTCTAGGTCCAGCGTATCGCTCTTTGCGCCCAGCCAAAGGGTTGCACGATACACTTTTGGCGTTTTATTTAAAAAACGAAATAGCTTTGTGTAGGTTCCAAAACCAACTAGAAGCACACCTTTTGCAAATGGATCAAGAGTTCCAGAGAAACCAGCCTTTTTTACGCCGTATTTTCGTTTTATTTTTGATAAAAAAAGATTTGAGCCAATATTTGTTGGCTTGTACGCAACAAAGAGTCTGTTCATAACTTCTCAACAAATGATGCCAAAATATCTCGTGGTGTTCCTGCGAAATTGATACTTAGCTTAACTTCTCTACCTGCCTTGCTAACGCCACTTACTCTGCCAGTTCCAAAGATTTTATGACGAACAAGATCTCCTTTTTTAAAAGCACTGTTTTTCTCAACTATCAAAGAGCCTTCGCAAAGTCCAGCTTCGTTGAAAAATCGACTTTTTTGAAGTTCGCTTCTTCGTCCTTTGTAAAATCTACTACCAGCATGAGAGAGAGTCAAAGTCTCTTTTGCCCTTGTAATCGCAACATAGCCAAGCCTTCTCTCCTCTTCAAGGTTGCTACCATCGCCAAGCAGAGGCAAAAATCCCTCTTCCAGCCCTATGACAAATATATGATCAAACTCCAAACCTTTTGAGGCATGGATGCTCATCATGTATATACTCTCTCCCTCAACCTGATCTTGATCACTTTGGAGAGTTAGTTCATTTAAAAATTCATCTAGAGATGATTCAGGATGGTTTTTGACAAAATCTCTGAAAAGTCCATAAAACTCATCCATATTTAAAATTTTCTCTACCTCATCTGGCATGCCCTTGTAGATAGTTTTAAGGCTAAAAGTATCTTCTAGTGTATCTATAAAGTTATAAACCGACTCATTAACCGTTTTTGCAACAGCCTGTATATCTTTGATAAATTTTTTAACAGTTTTTGCGTTTTTGGCTTTTATAAGAGCTTCCAAATCAGCAATCGGCACTTTTTTGATATACTCAAATATCGATGTATTATTTGCGTGAGCCGCTAACTCTAGCTTATCTACACTCGCTTTTCCTAATCCTCTTTTTGGTTTATTGACTATGCGTTTAAATGAAAAATCATCATGAAAATTTGTTATAACTCTTATGTAGCTAATCAAATCTTTTATCTCTGCTCTATCATAAAAGCGTAATCCGCCAACAAGTTTGTAGTTTATACCGGAACGATTAAGTCCCTCTTCAACAGAGCGACTTAAAACATTGACTCTATAAAGTATCACTATATCCCGCGCTCTTACACCAGAGTTTAGAAGTTTTGTGATTTTTAGAGCTATTTTTCTTGCCTCTTCACTTTCATCATTTGAGTTTAAAACAATGACCTCTTCACCACTTCCACGAGTCGGAATAAGCTGCTTTGATAGTCTTGAACGATTATGCTCTATTAAAGAGTTTGCAACTTTAAGAATTGGCTCTTTTGAGCGGTAGTTCTCTTGAAGTTTAAAAACTGAAGTGCCTATGAAATCTTGATCAAACTCTATGATATTTCTTACATGAGCCCCACGCCAGCCATAAATACTCTGATCATCATCTCCAACCACACAGATATTGTTGTGAGCACTACAAAGTTTTTGTAGAAGTTTTAGCTGCAACTCATTTGTATCTTGATACTCATCAACCATAATGTAGCGGTATTTGAGCGAGGTTGCGTTTGCTAGATCTGGATTTTCATCTAAAAGTCTATATGTCAGAGCAATCAGATCATCAAAATCCACAAGATTATTCTCCAGCAGATAAGCTTCATACTCTTCATACACTTTTGCAATTTGTTGATAGTTAAAAAATTCTGCTTGCTTATAAGCATCATCTGGGGTTAGTAGCGAGTTTTTGTATCTTGAAATCTCACTCGCTATTAACGGCGTTGCTAACTCGGCATTTATTTTTTTTATGATTTTTTTCTTATCATCTGTATCTATTACTACAAAATTGTTTTCTCTGCCAAGAAGATGGATGTTGAATTTTAAAAAAAGCAGACCAAATTTATGGAAAGTACACAGTAGTGGTGGGTAAGAGGCGTCACTCATCATCTCATTGGAGCGCTCGCGCATCTCTTTGGCGGCTTTATTTGTAAAAGTAAGAGTAAGAGTGTTTGACGCAGGAATTCCGAGTACTTCTATGAGATAAGCTAGACGAGAGATAATAGTGGTAGTCTTGCCGCTTCCAGCTCCAGCTAATATTAAAACTGGACCCTCAGATTTTCTGATGGCCTCTGTCTGCGAATTGTTTAATTTTCCAAAAATTTTTTCCATTTTTTACCATTACATAATATTTAATTTGTTTTATTATATCTAAAAAAAAGATATAAGTTATTACATAACTATTGCTTTAATTATAATTATCAGTTATACTTTTACTTATTATTTGAACTTATAGGAATTATTATGTTAAACGATTTCGCTAAATTAGAGACTTTTTTAATGGTTATCAAAGAGAAGAGTTTTTCAAAAGCCTCAGCAAAACTTGGCATATCTCAACCAGCAGTTACGCAGCAGATAAAATTTATAGAAGAGTATCTTGGCACGAAAGTTGTTGATAGAAAGAAAAATGGGATTATTTTAACAAAAGAGGGCGAGGATCTATATAGAATTGCTATGAGACTTGAAAAAGCAATATTGAGCAGTGAAAAAGATTTACTTAAAATCATCAACAAAGATTTTACTTTCTCTATTGGCTCATCAAATGCAATTGGTAACTACATACTTCCAAACTATCTTGGTGAAATCAAAAAAAGAATCAACAACAATATCTACATGAATGTTGCTTTATCAGCAGAGGTTATAGACCAACTCGAAGATAAAAAAATAGATTTAGCTCTTGTTGAATCTCCCGTCTTTAGAGATGGAATCACATATAGAGAGTGGGTTGTGGATGAGTTGGTTGTATTTTCAAATCAACCAATCAAAAAGCATCTATCGGCTGATGATTTGCTATGTTTTGACTGGATTTGCAGGGATGAAAATTCACATACCAGAAAACTTACAAGCGAGGCTTTTGAGGAGATGGAAGTTCAGTGTAGTAACTTCAATGTACTAGGTATTTTAGGAAGCCCAACTGCAATAAAAGAAGCAATAATGTTTGCAGATAGAAATAGCGAGAGACCAATTGTATCGGTTATGTCAAGACATGTAATTGCTCAGGAGTTAAAAGAGGGTAGACTTTTTGAAGCTAGGCTTAAAAACTACAAGCTAGAGAGAAATTTCTATATTGCATACCTAAAAGATAGAAAACATGATGCTTTTGTTGATAATGTGGTAACATTTTTACTATCCATAAATAAAATATAAGCAAAAGTCAACAAAAATAAATTTTGTTGACTTATTTTTTTAAAAATTTTGAATTCTCTGGATTTGATAAAAAAGAGGTCATTGAGTTCTCAACTCCGCATACATCTGTTTTAGCTTCTTTGCTAGTCTCTTGCTTATAGTTTGATAAATTTATAAAAATTGGTGTCTCATCTACAATAATCTGAACAATATCTACCATTGGAACGCTCACTACACTCCCAAAGTTATCAGCTCCAAAACCAGCCTCAAAAACTAAATCATCCTCAACAATTCTTGCTGTCTCAAATGTATAGCCTGCCAAAAAGAAGAGTGTCATTAATCTAAACTCATCTTTTATGGATTTTGGAAGCTCTGGATCAAATACCACTCTATCTATCTTACAGAGCACTCCAAAGTTTTGCTCTCTCTCAAATAGATAAATTACTAATTTTTCTATACTATTTTGCATCAGTTTTGCAAATTTTTTATCTTCAATTATTCTCTCTAACAAAATATATCCTTTTTATTTTGCATAATTATATCAAAATCTATCATGGCGTTTAAAAGAGCTACTTTTGTAAAATTTTTAATATCTTCAGCGTATATATCAGCTTCAAATATTTTACCATCATCAAGTAGTCTCGCCCTTGTTACTCCCATAAGCAGTGGCTTTCTTGGCGTAATCCACTTGCCCTTATCCCAAAAAGCAATATTTGCGATAGTTGTGTCTGTTACTAAATTATCTCTAATTATCAAGATATCATCGCACTTGTCTCTAAGCTCAAAAAGGTCGTTAAGCCCTTTTCTACTCTCATATTTATATCCATAATCTATATCATTACAGTTAATAATTCTCAAGAAGTTTATATCTCTTTTTTTATATTCATGATATGTCACACATATTGTATGTGGAGATTTTGTTATATCATAGACCAATCGACATCTATATACTCCATCTTTTGGTGGATCTATAAAATTCCTTAAATCATATTTTATTTTTATACTAAAATCGTTCAATGTTTTTTCATATCTTTTTTGATGATACTCAAGATGGTATATTTTTCCATTAACCGCCTTTATTGTCTCAAAAAAGATTTTATTCACCAAAAAGTTCTGTACTTAGATATCTCTCGCCAGTATCACATAAAATCGTGACGATAGTTTTATTTTTAAACTCCACTCTTGAAGCGATTTGCATCGCTGCATAAACATTTGCTCCAGAAGAAATTCCAACAAGTAGACCCTCTCTTAACGCTAACATTTTTGCTGTATTTATCGCATCTTCATTGCTCACTTTTATAACTTCACTATAAATTGCAGTATCCAGTATTGATGGTATAAATCCAGCTCCAATCCCTTGAATAGCATGTGCACCAGCTGCTTCACCAGAGAGAACAGCTGAGTTCTTTGGCTCAACCGCAATTATAGCAATAGATGGGATTTCATCTCTTAAAACTTTTGCCGTGCCACTTAGTGTCCCGCCTGTTCCAACAGCAGCAACAAAAACATCAATTTTTTTATCTGTGTCTTCTAAGATCTCTCTTGCTGTTGTTAGCGCATGAATTTCTGGGTTAGATGGATTGCTAAACTGCTGAAGAACTATGGTGTTTGGCATCTCACGGCTAAGCTCCTCTGCTTTAGATATTGCTCCGCTCATACCCTCTTTGGCTGGAGTTAATACAAGTTTTGCACCAAATGCTTTTAATAGTTTTCTTCTCTCAATACTCATAGATTCTGGCATAGTAAGTATGAGTTTTATGCCCTGCGCTGCACAATTTGCCGCTAACGCTACACCAGTATTTCCACTAGTTGGCTCTATAATTGTTGTCTCTTTTGTGATTAGTCCACTCTCCTGTGCTCGTCTTATCATATTGAATGCGGTTCTATCTTTAACTGAACTCGTAGGGTTCATAAATTCACATTTTGCAACTATATTTGCACTGCTCTCATTGGATGCCCAGTTCAATCTAACAAGTGGCGTATTTCCGATAAGTTCTGTTATATTTTTTGCAATTTTCATAAATAATCCTATAAAGTTATTAAATAGAGTTCATTTATTTTATGAAAGAACTCTATTATTTTTATGTTATGCTACCAAAAAAATTATAACAAGAGGCTATTATGTACCTACACAAAAAGTTAAATTTAGTTGAAACAGTGGCACAAAAAGCAGGTAAAGGGGTATCAATGAGGATGTTATTATCTTCAGAGGAGACGCCAAACTTCGCTATGCGCAATTTTATTATTGAAGCTGGTGGACATATGCCACTTCATACGAATGCGATTGAACATGAACAGTATGTTATCTCTGGCTCTGCATTGGTTCAAATAGGTGATAAAAAAGTAACGGCTGAAGCTGGAGATATATTTTTAATTCCAGCAGGAGTTTCTCATAGCTACGAAACCATAGGGGATGAGAGTTACAGTTTTTTATGTTTGGTTCCAAACAAAGAGGACTCCATAGTTTTAGTTGGCTAGGCTTAGTTACTCTGCCAGCCTAGAGCAGTTAACTATAGAGCATCACCATCATCAAGAAGTTTAAGTTTTAGGACATGTCTCTCTGTGATTACAGTCTTAAACTCACCTTCAAAAACTTTTATATCATAAACAAAACCAACTACATGCACATTTCTTTTTCGCCCCTCTTTATGGCGAACTTTAGCAGTAAAATTTACTATATTTCCAATTTTTACAGGTGATAAGAACTGACATTCACTTCCAACCAAAACTACATTTCTCTCATTTACTGCAAGCATTGCAGCATAATCCGCTGCACTAAAAATAAATCCCGCATGAACCAAGCCATGCTCATCAACCACCATCTCTGGAACAGTTGTTAGCATGAGCTCAACATACCCAGCTTCCATTTTCTGAATCTCTCCACAAAGCTCACCATTTATTCTCTCGTGAGTTCTTAAAAGAACGGTTGTTTTACCAGAGGTTTCCTCAAGATGCAACTCATCTAAATCAATATCATCTTCAGTATCTTTTTTTAATTTCACTTCTTATCCTTAGTAAGTCTAACATAGACTCTAGCAGGAGCATCATAACCCTCTACTGTTTTTGTTTTATCATTTTCATCTAAAAAATTCTCTAGGGATTCGCCTTCAATCCAAGAAGTTTTTCTCTGCTCATTTGAGTCTGTTTTAGAACGCTCAAGAACCTCAAAGCCACTAAATCCAGCCCTTTTACACCAATTTTTAAGAGCTTTTATTGTCGGAACAAAATAGACATTTGGTATCTTTGAATAAGATGACTCGGGACATAAACAAAACTCGCCCTCGCCCTCTATATAAAATGTGTCTAAAATAACTTCACCACTATTTTCTAATCCCTTATAGAGTGATTTTAACATCGCAATAGGATCGCTTCTGTGATACAAAACACCCAAACAAAATATAAAATCAAACTTTTTTTCGTAAAACTCCAGATGCTCAACACCAAGTAGTTCATAAACAATTTTACTCTTTACAAAATGATTTATAAAATCAAACTGTGTTTTAAATAGAGGCGATGGATCAAAACCAACGAGCAGTTTTGGCTTATCTTCTTGCATTCTAAACATATAGTAGCCATTGTTGCAACCTATATCGGCAACTCTCTTATCTTTTAAATTAAAATGTTTACGAAGAAGATTGTATTTGACATTGCTTCTCCACTCAGAATCTATATATGTGTCAAAAAGCACAAATGGACCTTTTCTCCATGGCATCATAGATTTTGCAATATCACGAAGCTTCAAGAGATCTTTATACTCTCCACCAATCTCAATAGCATCACCCAGATTGACCTCAAAAGAACCATCTTCAAGGTCGTTTAACTGCTCACGGATGGGAGCAATATTTTTCCATCCCATCCATTTTTCTCTCTCTGCTCTTACGCTATCTATATTCATTGTTGTGCTTTATCTTAATTTTTTTTAATTATAATTGTATCCAAATAGGGAGTTTTATGCGTTTAGAAAAAAAAGCGACTGTTGTCTCAACTTCAACAGCAGCGCTACTTGTTATCATAAAAATGACAGTTGGAATTTTTAGCGGTTCTATTGCCGTAATGGCATCTGCGATTGACTCGTTTTTAGATCTTATCATCTCATTGTTTAACTACTTTGCTCTTAATAGCGCAGAAAAAGATCCAGATGACAAGTTTCACTTTGGACGAGGAAAAATTGAACCCATGGCCGCCGTTATGGAGGGGATAGTAATCTCGTTTTCTGCGTTTTTTATACTCTTTCAGGCACTCTCAAAATTTATAGATCATGAGCCAATGAGTGGAGTCAATGAGAGCATAATTGTTATGGTTGTCTCTTTTGTAATCACCGCTTTTTTGGTTATTTTCTTAAATAATGTTGCTAAAAAAACTGGCAATATGGTCATAAAAGCAGATGCTCTTCACTACAAAACAGACCTGCTCTCAAACGGAGCAATTTTGTTTGCTCTTGGAGTCATTGCTTATACTGGAGAGTACTTAATAGATCCAATATTGGGTATATTAATTGGATTGTATATGATTTACTCATCTGTTCCAATCATCAAAGAGGGAGTTTTAATGCTTCTTGATGCAGCGCTAACCCAAGAACAGATGCAGGATATTGTAAATATACTTGAGAGCGAAAAAGCGATAGTAGCTTTTCATGATTTAAGAACAAGAGAATCTGGCTCGCATATATTTATCTCATTTCATGCAGTATTTAATATAAGTATCTCTCTCTATGATGCACATGCAATCTCGGATAAAGTAGAAGCAAAACTAAGAGCTCTATTTGAAGATAAAAAAGTTCACATACTTATACATATGGATCCATACGATGACTCAGAGATAAATGAGGTAGAAGATCTTTACTGATTATGCGCTAAAACGAATGAGTCCGTTTTAGCGGGAGGGGCTCGTTCGTCCCTTCCAACCTCCTAAAGCTACGAAAAACTAGTTTTTCGAGAATTACAAGGAATTATTAATAAGTTTGTTTTTCTAAAGAAACTTCCTTTTGGCGGGAGAGACTCTTCTTTTATTTAGCAAACTCTATTGCTCTGCTTTCTCGTATAACACTAACCTTTATCTCGCCTGGATATTGGACTTTTGCTTCTATGTCTTTTGCTATCTCTTTTGCCACCAAAATAGCTTCATCGTCGTTAATAAGCATAGCATTAACTAAAACTCTAACCTCTCGTCCAGCATTTATAGCATATGCCTGAACAACTCCCACTCTGCTTGTTGCTATCTCCTCTATCTCTGTTACTCTCTTTAAAAAACTCTCTAAAACTTCCCTTCTTGCCCCAGGTCTCGCTGCAGAGAGGGCATCGGCTGCACAAACAGCTCCACACTCAATTGATAGTATCTCTTCTTGACCATGATGTGCATAAATAGCGTTTATAACTACACTATGTTCATTATAACGATTACAAATAGCAGCACCTAAATCAACATGGCTTCCGGCATGATCATGCGTCAACGCTTTACCTATATCATGCAAAATTCCCGCTCTTCTAGCAAGTCTAGCATCGCCGCCCATCTCAGAGGCCATAATGCCCGCCAAATAAGCAACTTCTAGTGTATGAGAGAGTGCATTTTGTCCATAGCTAGCTCTATATCGAAGTTTCCCTATAAGTTTAACGAGCTCTGGATGCATAACTCCAATATCCAAATCAGCCACTACATCTTCACCTTCAGTAAGTATTGCTGTTTCAAATTCATCACAAACTTTTGTGTAAATTTCCTCTATTCTAGCTGGTTGAATTCTTCCATCTTCTACAAGTAGCTCGATTGTTTTTGTTGCAATTGCTCTACGATAGAGGTTAAAACTACTTACAATAATTGCTTTTGGAGTGTCATCAATGATAATATCAACACCAAGCGTTGACTCCAATGCTCTAATATTTCGACCCTCTTTGCCAATTATACGACCTTTTAGCTCGTCATCATTTAACTGAACAATGCTTGTAAGTTTCTCTGCTGCAAACTCTCCTGCATATCTACTTGTGGCTTGAGCCAAAATATAGTTAGCTCTTTTTTTTGCCTCTTTTTTTGCCTCATTTTCATATCGTCTAACAATATGCGCTATCTCCGCACGAGACTTCTCTTCAACTTTTTCAAACAAAATAGCCTGCGCCTCATCTTTTGTCATTCCCGAATAGTACTCAATCGTGTGAAAAACTTCATCAAGTTTCTCTTCATATCTCTTTTTTAGTAGCTCTAAAGATTTCTCATTTCTTTGCAAATCAACTTTTTTAGCTTTTAGTGCGCTCTCTTCATCATAAAGTTTCTTCTCTTCATTTTGCTTATTGCGCTTAAAACTCTGCTCTTTTCGTACAATATCATCTTCTCTTTGGCTTAAATCTGCTCTTGCTCTGTCTCTTGCACTTTCATACTCTCTCATTGCCTCTAGCTCAATCTCTTGGGCTTTTATATTGGATTTTTGAAGCAGTATGTGCGCTTCGTTTTCTATTGCTCCAGCTTTTGCCTTAGCTTTTTCTATATATATATCAAAATTAGCATTAGTTATTTTTTTAGAGATAATAAATCCAACAAGTCCACTAACTGCGGTTGCAACACCACCTACTAGCATCTCATGTAACATTTTATTTCCTATTTCTAGCCATATACATCATAACTTTTGGTGCGATTAGTAAATCACAATCTATATCATAATCATCACAAATAAACTCTTTTGTGTAACAAAACTCCGATTGTACAAAAATTATATATGCTCTTTTTTTTAACTTCGCAAAGAAACGATCATACATCCCTTTTCCAAAGCCTATTCGTTGTAATTTTCCATCAACACCAACAGCTGGCACTACGGCTATATCAATTTTTTTAATATTTCTTAGACTATTTCCCGCCTCATAAATACCAAATTTACTTTTTTTGAGCGGTAATCTAAATGGTACCATCTTAAAACTTTCGCCTTGCATAAGCGGTATAAATAGATTATATTTTTTACGAAAAAGATTGGTTGTTTTTCTTATATCAGCCTCAAAAAGAAGTGGATTAAAGAGAAGTATGTTTTTGGCTTTTAGCTTTTTAACCACTTTTTGTAAATTAGCGTTAATTTTTGATTTTTTAAATTGTAGATTTCTAGTTTGGTTTTTTTTTAATCTTTTAAGACAATCTTCTCTGAATGTTGTTTTTGTAAGAGGCATATAAATTCTTTATGGTTATAATTTCGCTTATTCTACTCTAAAAACAGAAAATAAGGTTGCACTAATGTTCAAAAAAACTATTTTAATTATCTCAACTCTCTCCATATTCTTGCTTGGAGGTTGCTCTAAAAAAGATGACGCCAATGATATGGTTTCAAAAAACGAGTTCGTTTTAACTGGACTTGACAAAAAAGAGTATGTTGTAAAACAGCAGGGAAGTGGTTTTGTGCTTGATGGCGCAAAAGGGAAAATAGTAATTTTTGATATTTTTGCGACTTGGTGTCCACCTTGTCAGGATACAGCATCTCATCTTACCTCACTTCAGGAAAAATTTAAAAATGATGTTATTATTATTGGATTGACTATTGAGGATAAAGTTGCAAACTCAAAACTAACAGAATTTGCAACTAAAAATCATGCTAAATATATCTTAGTAAACTCTGACCAAAATCGCAGATTGAGTGACGCTATCGTCAACGAGCTAAAACTAGGAGAGAGATACCCTATCCCTTTGATGGTTTTATATAAGGATGGAAAACTGGTTAACCATTTCGTTGGTGTAACTGAAGAGGAATTTATAGAGAGTGAGATTAAAAACGCTCTAGGCAAATAGATATGTTTAGTTTTATAAAAAACTCTCTATCAAAAACTGCGGAAGCCATAAAAGCTATCGTTCCAAAAAAACAGCTCTCTTTTTCAAAAGAGGAGCTTGAGGAGATTTTGCTTGAGGCGGATGTTGAGTACTCTTTGGTTGAAATAATCCTAAACGAAATCTACCAAAGCAAAATAACAAGAGATATTCTTCGCTCAAAACTTCTAGCAACTCTCGCCTATACATCTTATAAAGAACCAGAGTTTAAGGCGCCTTTCGTTGAGTTAATCATCGGAGTAAATGGAGCTGGCAAAACTACAACTATCTCAAAACTAGCATCAAAATATAAAAATGAGGGCAAAAAAGTTTTGCTAGGTGCAGGAGATACTTTTCGTGCCGCTGCGATTGAGCAGTTAACACTCTGGGCAAAAAAACTTAATATTCCAATAGTTGCATCAAAACAAGGACATGACAGCTCTGCAGTTGCTTATGATGCAATTGACTCAGCAAAGGCAAAAGGGTATGATCATGTAATCATTGACACGGCTGGAAGACTCCACACTCAAACAAATCTAGCAAATGAACTTAAAAAAATTCATCGTATTTGCGAAAAAGCCCATAGCGGTGCGCCTCACAGAACTATTTTGATTTTAGATGGAACCCAAGGCAACTCCGCCATAGCTCAAGCAAAAGCATTTCATGAGATGGTTGGAATCGATGGTATCATCATCACAAAACTAGATGGAACCGCAAAAGGTGGAAGTGTATTTAGCATAGCTTATGCACTTGAACTACCAATTCTCTATGTTGGAACAGGAGAACAACCAGAAAACCTAGTGCCATTTGATAAATATGAGTTCGTTGATGGTTTGCTAGATGCTATTTATGAAGAGTAAAATTAAGCGCATTAAATAGTTATATTCTCCAAATGCCAAATTTTCATTGGTGTTACAATCAGTGCATCATACGCATAATCCATATTTAAACCATTTTTTTTAAGATAAATATCTCCGGTTTTTATGAGTTTGGAGAGTTTTTTTGGGGTTATGTTTTGGATGGCCAGTTCGTAATCAAGAGCACTTTTTACCTCTACAAAGTGAAGTACTTTATCTTTTATGGCTATGATGTCTATCTCCCCAAAGCGGGAGTAAAAGTTTCTCTCTATGATACTAAAGCCGCTCTCTTGTAGGAAGCTATATGCTCTATCCTCGGCGAGATTTCCTTTTTCTCTGCTCATCCAACTTTAGCACTCAACTATTTCTACTTTTATGGATTTGAACGCGGCAGTCAATATCAGCTCATCGCACTTGTCACCAAATAGGGCATTTACTTTTGATTTAGCATGATGAAATGTTACAAAAAGTGTTTTAGGCTGGACTTTATCTGTTAGTTTTATCCTAAGTGGAGTTGTTTCGCCAAATTCAGTTTTTAAGATAATGTGAGTACCTCTAAAATCATCAGAATCTCCCTCATAAACCAAGAGAATATCCTCATCATAACGACTATTTAGGCTCTCGCTCTGCAAAGTTTGTGCCGCATTGTTATAGTGAGCTATGACTCTTCCCGTCGTTAGATGGTAGCCTGATAACTTTTTATCTACAATCTCTTTAACCATACCACGGAGTTTGTATTGATGATAATGAAATTCGCCCAAACCATCATCAGTTCTAAAATCTAGTTGATGTAAAATCGGCGTATCTTCTGTATGAACTGGCCATTGGAGGCCTCTTTTTCTATGTCTCTCAAGGCGAGAGTATGAAGCACCGCTAAAACGGCGATATGCTACCTCTCTTACTTCATCCCAGATATCATTTGAGTTTTTGTAAGAAGCAGTTCCGCCCATTTTGTTATCTAACATCTGCAACACTTCCCAATCATCTGGCAAATCTGACTTTACAAGTGGCTGAGATAGATGCAATCTTCTCATAGCATTTATATAAACACCCGTCTTTTCATAAGCGGATTTCACGCCTATGACAATGTCTGCTTTTTTAGCAATATCAGTCATAAATAGTTCTTGAACCATAATAAGCTCTAAATTTTCCAAAGCTCTATCTATTTTGTTTAAGTTTGGGTGGATGTGAGCTAGATCTTCACCTATGTTTAAGACTGCTTTTACACGATTTTCAAGCATCTCGTCCACAAGCTGAGGAGTCATTAGCCCTATCTCTTTTGGCACCTGATAATCTGGGTCAAAGTATGGAAGCATTCCCATATCACAAGCTCCTTGAACATTGTTTTGTCCACGAAGAGGCATAAGTCCGGCACCAACTCTACCTATATTTCCAGTCATTAGAGCTAGATGCGTTATCGCCATAACCGCGTAAGAGCCATCTAGATGCTCGGTGATTCCAAGCCCCCAAAATATCATTGACTTTTTAAGTGCATATTCACGGGCAACTTTTGGAATTATCTTGCTTAGTTGCTCATACCCTTTAATATTTTCAAAATATTTTGGATTTGCGTATGGGTCGTTTATAATTTTTTCTTTAAACTCAGCGAAGCCTTTTGTTCTCTGGGCAACAAAATCAGTGCTATAAAGCTCTTCATCTATAATCACAAACGCCAACATATTTAAAACTAGCAGATTTGCTTCATGTGGCATTATTGCCTTATATTTCGCAAAACGGTGAAGCTTAATCTCTCTTACATCAAATACAGCCAGATTGTCATGCGCCCTTGCTACATCCAAAATGCGATTTGCAATTATGGGGTGAGCTTCGGTTGTATTTGAGCCAATAACTATCATAAATTCAGTGTTGTATATATCGTTGTATGGATTTGTGGCAGCACCTTCGCCGATGGTAGTTTTCATACCTTTTAGTGATGGCGAGTGGCAAACTCTGGCACAATTATCGACATGCGGTGAGTTTAGAGTGTGACGAGTGAATTTTTGAAAGAGATAGACACTCTCGCATGAAGTTCTTGCTCCGCCGATTGAGCAGATACTTTTTTCTCCGTAGCTAGCTTGTATCTCTTTTAGTTTCATAGCAGTAGCTGTTGTAGCGCTATCTAAAGTGGTTTCATACCAAGTTTCATCTAGTTCTACAAGAGTTGAAAAGATTTTATTTTTAATAGAAGGATTTTTATCTAAGAAGCTTTTTTTTATTCTAGGGGTTTTTAATCTCAGAGGAGAATCAACAAAGTCAAAACCATATTTGCCTTTTATGCAGAGTTTTCCTTGTGAGACAACCCCATCTGGACGAGCAAAAATATTCTTGATTTTATTTTCTGCTACATCTACACTTGCTGCAATATCACAACCAACGCCACAATAAGTACACACGCTATCTATTGTTTTAATATTTTCCATTTATGAAACTTCCGGATTTTTTCGAAGATTTTATCATTTTTCTCTTAAAGTGATTGATGAAAAAAACTAAAGAGAAAATGACTTAGATTTATATAACTCTAATCATTACAGGTTTAAAGTTCACAAACTCTAACTCTGCAATACGCTCTATCATATTTTGTATATCTTTTTCTACTGCAATATGCGTGGAGATTAGCAGATTCGCGCTATCTTTAGATGCCGGTCGTTGCAACATGGTCTCAATCGAGATGTTGTTCTCTTCAAAAATTTTACTGATTTTTGCCAATACGCCTGTTTTATCAGAGACATTTATACGAAGATAGTATTTTGATGTTATTGTATCTATGGATTTTAGCTTTAACTCACCCTCAAGCGGTTTATCAAAGCCAAGCATGGGCTTGCTTTTTCCACTTCTTGCGATATCTATGATATTTGCCACAACAGCAGATGCAGTCGCATCGCCACCAGCACCAGCACCATAGTAAAGAGTCTCTCCAACCTTATCTCCAACAACGCTGATGCCGTTCATAACGCCATCAATCTTTGCTATCATCTCATCTTTGCTAATCAAACAAGCATGAACTCTAAGCTCAACTTCGTTGTTAGTTTTTCTAGCAATTCCCAAAAGTTTTATCGCATAACCAAACTCTTTTGCGAATGCTATATCATCGGCGCTAATATTTTGGATACCCTCAATCAAAATATCTTCTGGCTTAGCATCAATCCCATAAGCGATACTAGCAAGGATTAGGAGTTTATGAGCCGTATCAAACCCGCCAACATCAAAAGTTGGATCAGCCTCTGCGTAGCCTAACTCTTGCGCTTCTTTTAGTATAGCATCGTACTCAACATCCTCATTCATCATCTTTGTAAGCATGTAGTTACAAGTGCCATTCATAATGCCCATAATTGACTTTATATGGTTAGCAGAGAGACCATCACGAAGCGCGTTAATAATAGGAATACCGCCGGCAACACTAGCCTCATACTCAAACGCCATATCTTGCGCTATATCTTGAAGTTCGTATCTGTGGTATGCCAAAAGAGCTTTATTCGCTGTTACGACTGCTTTACCGCTTCTGAGTGCTTTTTTTACAACCAAAAATGCCTCATCAACGCCACCCATAAGCTCAACAACAATATCAATCTCGCTATCATCTAAAATATCATCAACATTGTCGCTTAAAATTATTTCTAAACCTCTATCTTTAGAGAGATTTTTAACAACTCCGCTCTTTACAACTATGTCAACTCCAGCTCTTGCAGATATAATGTCGGCATTATCTTTTAGTATATTTATAACACTTTTTCCAACTGTTCCAACACCGATTATACCTACTTTTATCATCTTAACTTCCTACTTATTCTCTGTCTCAAACTGTTTTAAAAAATCTTTTACATTTCTTGCTGCTTGACGAATTCTATTATCATTTTCTATAAGCGCAATACGAACATACTCATCACCATACTCTCCAAAACCAATCCCTGGAGCCACTGCAACATGAGCCTCTTTTAGTAATCTTTTTGAGAACTCAAATGAGCCAAGGTGCATAGCACACGCAGGAATCTTTGCCCAGATAAACATACTTGCTTGATTTTTTCTCATAGGCCAACCAATTTTGTTAAACGCTTCTAAAAATACATCTTGACGATGCTCATATTTGTCTGTAATATCTTGTACGCACTGCTGATCACCGTTGAGTGCGACCGTTGCCGCAACTTGAATCGGAGTAAACATACCGTAATCAAGCCATGATTTTATCTTCTGAAGAGCGCCTATAAGTTTTTTATTTCCAACAAAAAAGCCAACTCTCCATCCAGCCATATTGTAACTTTTTGAGAGAGTAAAGCTCTCAACTGCAACATCTTTTGCACCAGGAACACTCATAATAGAAGGCGTTTTATAACCTCCAAAAGAGATGTCTCCATAAGCGATATCGCTTATAACATAAAATCTTTTCTCTTTTGCCATAGCGACAAGACGGACATAAAACTCTGGCGTAACGGTTGCTGTTGTTGGATTATGCGGAAAATTTACCAAAACATATTTTGGTTTTGGTGTACTCTCTTTAAAAACTTTCTCTAAATCTATAAAAAATTGGTCTTCGTCAACTTTATAATCTTCATCGAACTTCAGAGCAAATTTAACAACATTTCCACCTGCAAGAATAAAAGAGTATGAGTGAATTGGGTAGGTTGGGTCTGGAACAACTATAACATCTCCAGCGTTAGTAATGGCGTAAGCAAGGCTAGTGTATCCCTCTTTTGAGCCAATAGTAGCAACACATTCTGTGCTTGGATCAAGATCACAATCATAACGACGCTTGTACCAATCAGAAATAGCACTTAAGAGCTTCGGAATACCCTTTGATGCAGCGTAGCCATGGGTCTTAGTTTTTTGAGCAGACTCTATAAGTTTTTCACGGATATGCTCTGGTGTATCGCCATCTGGATTGCCCATAGAGAAATCTATAACATCAGCACCATTGCGCCTCTCAGCCATTTTAAGCTCATTTACTTCTGCAAATACATATTTTGGGAGTTTTTTTATTCTATCAAACTGAATTTCATCAAACATTAAAGTTTTCCTATTTAAAAATTGGGCAATTTTAGCGTAAAATAGCTATGTTTACTACTATAATCATCTTATAAAAGCTGGTAAAAAATTACTATTTTTCACCTCTTGAAGTTAAGACCAGAGAATCCTTAATATTTTTTAGCGTGTAAATATCCGAAATTTTAATGTAATAAACATCTTTTTCTATATTAAAGCTAACTTTTCTCTTTTTCTCATCTTCTCTTACAACTCTCAAAAGTTGTAAATTTTTATCATAATAAGATATATATGGGAACCAACTATTTCTATCAGAACTCTCTATCTCAAGCTCTTTTATCCCTGAAACATCAAGCCAATAGGCATATAGGGACCTCTTTAGGGCAACGCCTTCTCCATCTATAAGTTTTTTTGTGTCAATTTTTGCATCTCTCATATCAACAACATAAGTCCAATCGGTTGCGGATTCTCTTATAATATCTGTGATAAAACAGTTGTTTTTTTCCAGCTCACTACTCAACAAAACAGGATCTGTGGCGTATTCGGAAGTTAGACTAATCTTCCATAAGAAATCTTTATCTTTTAAACTAGACTCTTTTGTTATATATTTGTAGTAGCCAATATTTCTAAGTGAATCACTCATAATCTTCATAAAAAGTATAGTTGTTCCATCTGTCTTAAATGAGAGATTTATCTCTGATGGTTGCTTGAAAAACAGATTTATTAACCCTCTGTTTTTTAGAGTTTTTATAATTTTTACTGAATCCACACTATCATTTTCCATATAAAAATCTTTTTTAGGAGAAAGGATGGTCTCTAAAAAAACTCTATCTTTTGTAAATAGTTTTGGGTCTATAAAGCTAACTGCTTTCCTCATTAAAATGTCATCACTCCCTACCGCTAAGTTTTCAGCAATAGCAAGTGAAGAGAAGAGAAAAAAAGTTAAAAGAAGTTTTATCACAAAGCACCTTTACCTAATGCTTTGTACTCATCAAAAGAGATCTCTTTTAGCTCTTTGTTTTTATATAGAAGATGAAGTCTCTCTTTTTTTGAAAAATCTTTAATAACTCCGTTAATCTCTATACCAACAAACCCATGTCCAAAGGATAGTGCCCAATCTTTGTTTGGATCTAGAACTAACTCATCAGAAAAAGTTTTACTACTCTTTTGTGATGTGTTTAAGTCCACAAAACCAACCCACACTTTGTATCTTGGGACTATTTTAAAGGATTGCGCTGCATCTGGTTTTTGATCTTTTGCTGCTATGGTTTTGTTTTGATCTTTTACTAGTTGCGCATGATCTATAATTATGGCTGTTTGATTCTGCTCGTTTGTTACTACTGTTTTATTTTGCTCATTAGAGATATTAGCTTCATTAGAAACCGCATAAATATTGTTTTTTGCACTCTCTATAACTCTGTTATCAACCACCTGTGTCTCACTGTATGAACTACTCAGTGATCTTATACTTACGAATGAGAAGAGAATAAACAACACTAAAACCACAGATATATATATAGGCTTAAAGTTTCTTTTCTTCTTTTGTGTAAATGTCTTATAATTTTCAGCTTCTCTATTATATTTTACTTTTGTACCAAAATACTCAAGCCCTCTATTTCTAAGTCCTTCAAGCTCTACGCCATACTCTCTCTCAAGTATCGATAAAAACCCAAGAAATTGAACTTGATGCATATCTTCAAAATTCTCATGGAAAATAGCTTGAATATATTTGGTTGATATATGAGTTGTTTCATGAATCTTCTGAACGCCGATACTTTTTAGCTTATCCAAACCAATACTCATTATCTCATCCTATCCATTAAAATTGCTCCGGCTGCACTAACATTTAAAGAGTTAAATTCGTGAGACATTTTTATACTTACTATCTCGTTTAACTTAGAACTAACTCTTGCACAAAGACCCTCGCCCTCGCTTCCAAAAACAAGAGCTCTTTTTTGTTTAACTTTTACATCTCTCACATCAGTGCCACCCATATCGGCACCATAAGTATAAAAGCCGGACATCTTAAGGTCGTTTATGACATCATGAATATTTGTCTCAATGCAAAAAGGTATATCAAAAAGCACTCCAGTGCTAGTTCTGATGATTGCTTCTAATGGAAGTGATTTTACTCCGCAAGCAATAACGCCATCAACACCTAGAGCATAAGCAGTTCTAATGATTGCACCAATATTTCCAACATCCGTCAGTCCAGATAGCACAACTATGAAATCACAATTTAAAAGCTCTCTATAATCACGAAGTTTATACTCATCAACTTCAGCCAAGATGCCCTGATGAGACGCATTTTTGCACATTTTACCTGCTGCGTCAGATGGGATTCTTTTTATCTCAAAGCCCATTTTCATAAGCCTAGAGTACTCTTTTTTTTCAATCTCTTTGGCGATATAAAGAGTTTTGATTTTTTGTGGATGATTGTCAATCATATAGTTGACTGGTTGTTTTGCGTATATTAACATGGGCGTATTTTATCCTAAATATAAAAAAATTTATAGATTCAGCAATCTCTGATAACAAGCTTTTATATTTTCACCTGTTATCTTGCTAATAAGTTTTGCTTGAACTTTTTTTGGCAACTCAAGCTCTAAAATGTCGCTCTGGCTTATAGCGCTACTTGCTTGCACTTGCGAAGCTTTTAAAACAACAACCCATTCGCCTTTGTAGTTTCCAGAGAGTTTTTCAAAAATATCTTTTGCAGTACCGTGAAAATAGTTTTGAAACTTTTTTGTGAGCTCTTTTGCTAAGAAAATCTCTCTTTGTGGCTCCTCTTTATCTATCTCTAAAAGAAGTTTTTCAAGCCTATGTGGCGATTCGTACAATATAGTTGTGTAGCCATTGTGAAGTGCATTTTGTAACCCCTCAGCTCGACTGCTTCCTTTATGATCCAAAAAACCAAAAAAGAGCATCTGAGTCTCAACAAAACCACTAGCAACAAAAGCCGTTAAAAGCGCGTTTGCTCCAGGAAAAATATCGTATTTTACGCCGTTATCGATGCAGAAGCGAACCAGAAGTTGTCCAGGATCACTAATGCCTGGCATCCCGGCATCGCTAACATAAACAATATTTTTATCAAAAAAAGATGGAGTGAGTTTTTCTACAAACTCTTTTTCATTGTGTGAATGTAGAGAAATAAACTCTTGATTCTCTTTTTTTTGAAAATTGTATCGCTCTTTTAAGATGTTTAGAAGTTTTTTTGTAACGCGAGTGTCTTCGCAAAGAAGTGTGTCGGCATCACGAAGAGCTTCAATAGCTCTAAGTGACATATCGCCAATGTTCCCAATGGGTGTAGGAACGAGTTGCAGCAAAAACTAGTTCTTAGCGTAACGCTTGTTGAACTTGTCAATTCTACCAGCAGTATCAACCATACGCTCAGAACCTGTGTAGAATGGGTGACACTCATTACAGATGTCAAGTCTTAATTCAGCAGTTTTTCCTTTTGTTTGAAATGTGTTTCCACATGAACAAACAACAGTACAATCGACTAACTTAGGGTGAAGATCTTTTTTCATTTTTTGCCTTTTGATACTCGGAGTTTGCGAATATCTATATATTTTTTGAATCCCTATGGGTGGGGATTTTTGAATTGGAATTGTATCTCAATCTATATTAAATTGCTATTAACTATAAAAGCATCTTACTGCAAACTGCTAAAACTGCACTCTCAGAGCGTAAAACCATAGGAGTATCTAGTCTGAAAACTTCCAAAGATGAGAGCAACTCTTTTTCCGTTCTAGAAAATCCACCCTCGCATCCCACCAAAACTGTCTTAAAATCAGCGCTATTACTTAAAGTTTTATCGCAAAAATCAAACACTTTTGTCTCTGGGAATTTTATTATAAACTCTTTTATATTTTTGTATGTATCAAACTCAATATACGAGTTTCTCCCACTTTGTTGCATCGAAGCTTCCAAAATTCTCTTAAATCTCTCAAAATCAAGTTTAAAACTGTTTTGACTCCTATCACAATTTATAAAGGAGATTCTCTCAACACCTATTTCACAAAGCGATGGCAACACTTTTTCTATTGATTTTGAATCAACAACGCACCATCCAACATGCAGACTCTTCTCGCTCTTAACATCCTTTTCAATCGACGAAACAAGCAAAGCAACTGCATCTCTTGAGTCTATTGTCTGGAGCTTATAAGTGTGCAAATTAAGCAGATTATCTCTCGTTCTAAAGCAGATTTCATCGCCGATTTTATGTCTGCGAACCTTAACTAAGTACTTGTAAAGCTCACCTTTTAGATGCAGAGTCTCGCTTCCTGCGCTATCTTCTAAAATGTATATCAAATCCACATCCAAACTGATATTAAAATAGTAACAGCGACTTCTAGCGCTAAAATCTTTGTTGCGTAAACTCGGTACTGAGCAAACGCATCACTCTTATTTTTATCAAGATATTTAAGTCCGCTTGAGCGTTTTACCTCTAAAAAAATTAAAACCGCAGCAAAAGCTATCATAGCTATGTTTGCAACACTAAACTGCAGATGTTTTGCCGCCATCATGACAACACCTGTAAAAACAACGACACCAATAGTAGTTGCCCCAATAGGAGTAAAAAGCGATACCGCTCTCATATATTTCATTAAACTGTTTATGCCAAAGAGCATTAAAAAATTGATAAAAATCACCACTAAGATGGAGATAACGCCGTAGTTGTGTGCTACAATACTCATATTATACATTTCATTCATAGTGAGATTTTACAACAACTTTAATAAAAGAAGAGACATGGCAGTCACAGCAGAGCAGGCGCTAGAGTATATCTATGCAAACACAAAAGTCAAATCAATTTACATACTACCGATTGAGAATGTTTTAGGTTTCGTTTTAGCCGAAGATATCAAAGCCACTCACAACCTTCCCTCATTTGACAACTCTGCAATGGACGGATACGCCGTAAAAACAGAAGATGCAGGAAAAACCGTAGAAGTAATTCACACTATTTTTGCTGGCGACAATCCAACTATCACACTGCAAAACAATCAAGCTATTAAGATAATGACTGGCGCGATGGTTCCAAAAGGTTCCAACTGCATAGTTCCAATAGAAGATGTGATACAAATTGACAAAAACATAAAACTTCCTCAAAACCTAAAACAGGGCAGACACATTCGCTTATGCGGGGAAGATATAAAAAAAGAGACCACTATTTTACAAAGCGGTCAAAGAATCTTTGCACATCACATCACACTTTTGACATCTCAGGGCATCAGCCATGTGAAAGTTTACAAAAAACCAAAAGTAGCAATTTTTGCCTCAGGAGATGAGCTTAAGATGCACTTCCAAAAGGTTGAATCCTATCAGCTCTACAACACAAACAGCCCAACTTTTTTTGCAAGAGCCGAGGAGCTTGGATGTGAAGTTGACTTTATCGGTACTGCATCTGACACACTTGAGGATATTCAAAGGTACATAAAAAGTGCTCTTGATAGCGACCTCATCATAACTTCTGGTGGCGTAAGTGTAGGAGATGCTGACTTCACAAAAGAGGCATTTGGCAAATTTGGATATGAGATATTTTTTGACAAAGTAGAGATAAAACCAGGAAAACCAACGACTTTTGGTCGAATAAAGAACACTCTGGTTTTAAATCTTCCAGGAAATCCACTAGCCGCCACACTAAATTTTGAACTTTTTGCAAAAAGTATTATTCTTGCTATGAGCGGCGACAAAGAGAAATATATTGGAGTAATTGAGACAAAAATATCAGATGACTTCTATATCAAACCAGGAAGAGTAACCATAACACCAGGCTATTTTGATGGTAAAATATTTGCGCCACTCAAAGACAGCTCTCCAGGAATGATAACGCCAATGGCATGCTCTAATACATACATGATTACGGATGAGAAGTGTGAAATTTTAGAAAAAGATAGTATTGTAAAAATCATACCAACAAGATTTAGTTTCAACTCTACACAGACTATCGACCTTCTAAACAGACGCTAAATATATAGCTTAGGTAACGAAGACAACCGGCACGCTAAGCTTTATATCATTATGATTTCGTCTGCGCACCATTTTGCTAACGCCAAATCATGAGTAATCAGCAACATTCCAACACTACTCAAATTTTTTACTAACATACCCATAATCTCAAGCTGGATAACATTATCAAGGGCTGAGGTTGGCTCATCAAGAAGCAGTAACTCTTTTTTCATCAACAAGGCTCTTAGGATTGAAGCTCTCTGAAGTTGTCCGCCTGAGAGTTCGTGAGGAAGCTTCAGAAGTAGTTCATGTTCTAGATTAATTTTTTGCAAGTAATCATCTAAGTTTTCAAGAGTTGCCACATCACTTATCTGATTTAAGAGTGAATAACTTGGATGAAAAGAGCTATACGGGTCTTGAAAAACTTGTGTGTAGGATGATGATTTTATAGAGCCGGAGAGTGGTTTTATATTTTTTGTAATCAGGTCAAAAAGCGTACTTTTACCAGATCCGCTGGCCCCCACAATGGCTTTGATTTCACCTTTTTTTAGAGTGATAGAGAAGTCTCTAAAGAGCAAAAAATCTTTTTTGTAGCCAAAAGAGAGATTATCTATCTCTAAAATTTTGTCCAATTTATTCGCTCTTATTTAGTGCAAAATATAGCTTTGTTAGCTCTTTATATAGTGCATCTGGTTTTAAATCGCCATTACTTTGCCAAACTCTCTTCATAACCACATTGTCCTCTTCACCTGCCCATACTTTTATGTATTTGCCATCTTTATAACCATGATCTTGGCGAAACTGATTTAAGATATTTTTACCAACATATAGTTTGTAGAGAGAATCCAGATTCAAACCACTCATCAGAGTCAAATCAAAGAAATCTGATATTAATTTTTCAATATTGAGAGTATTTCTACTTAAAACATCAAGCATAATTATCTCAACTTTTTCTATAATTTCGTCCTGTGACGCAAATGCTTCATGAGTGGTATCTATCTTCAGAAAACTCTCCATCAGCGAGATATTTATAGCAAGGTCGTCAACTGTACCTTTGAAAGTTTTTGAATAGTTCTCAATCGCCAAACTCATAACAAAGTGCCAAACATCAACAACTTCAATCTGTAAGTTATCTAAATCTGCTTCTTTGTCGATGTTTTTCCAATGTTTCCATGAAAAACTATCTATCATCTCAGCACACTCCATATAGATACATCTTTTCCAGTTGATGATTTTGCCATTTTTAGTTACGCCACCAACCCAATTTTTACCATTTGTTGATTCGTTTAACTCCGCTTGAAGCTGTAGCATTAGTAATATTTTATCCATTATTTCTCTCTCTAATTAGTTAGCCCATTGTACCAAATATGCTAAAATACATTTCTTAATGCGAGGATTAAATGAAGCAGATTAATTGTAGAAAATGTGAGTACTATTTTGTAACTTGGGAAGCGCAAAGACCGCATGGATGCAGAGCTTATGGATTTAAGTCGCCACAAATCCCTTCGATTGTGGTTTTTCAAAGTAGCAAGAGTGATTGCACTATGTTTAAAGAGAAGAGCCCTGCCAAATAATCTTTTTTCCAAATCCCAAGTTATTGTCCGTAAATTTAAAATAGTTTATTTTTATCTGCCAAAGTTTTGGATTCATAGCAATCGCATATGGAAATCTACTAAAATAACTTTTTTTAAGCGCTTCATCTTCAAGAACCAAAAACTCTCCTCTAAATTGCACTCCTTGGATTTTACCGACTATTTTTGTCTCAAAAACAACAGCTCCTGCAACACTGCTGTTTTTAGAGATATTTTCTATATGAGTTGTCTCATCACTGCTTGCCACCACAAACGAGAGTTTTTCTAGTTCAAAAACATAAAAAAGATTGCAAACACTAAGCTCTTTTAAATTAGAAGTTGCCAAACTAAGAACATGATGCTCTTGTAAAAAGGTATCTATCTTATGTAAATCACTACTCATTGAAGTATTTAAAAAGATGCTTTTCTAGATCTTCCACACTATGAAACTCTCTTTTTCTTAACATTAACTGCGCTATATCATCATTTAGCATTGTCTCAAAGAGCTCTCTAGGAGATGTCATATTGTAAAAACTCTTTAAAAAGTCCAGCAATATCTCAAAATTATCACCTTTTTTACTACTATACGCCTTAAAAGTTTTAAACTCTTCCCAATTAATACTAACCATAAATTTCCCCACACCCTCTTGAAGCTTTTTCTAGATTTTCTATTATCTCAAAAATAAGATTAAAAGTTATATTATTTTATTTTTCTTCTTACAAATTATATTTAAGCTCATTTTCTATCATTTCAGCCTCCCTAAAACTTCTAAAGCCTCCATCTCAAACTTTGAAAATGCAAACCACTTTTTACCCAAATCTTTCAAACTTGCTCCGATGTGGTAAATCTCGGTACTGTCGATTATCAAAAATCTATCGTGAGCTTTTTTGAACTCTTCTAGCTCTATGTTTGCATATTGTGCTTTGTATTTCTGAAAATCAAGTTTGAGTTGCTTAGATATGCTCTGAGTAAAAATCTTTATTTTTAGTTTTGGATATTTGCTAAAGAGTGTAAAAACAGTATCATCTATGTAGTTGTCCATAAGCACTACTTCACTTTTTGCACTTTTAAGCAAATCGTTTATAAAAACATAAGCATCATAAATCTGCCCATCGAAAAAAATCCCCTCACTTGGCTTTTTTGTTTTATCTTCTAGGGCTTCAAAAAGTTTATCAAAGTTTTTATCATGTAAGGATAATCTTTGTTCAATTCTTTCAAATCGTTCATAATGAATAATATTTTGTGATATAAATTTTCTCATCTCTACAAAAGCTTTTATAATTTGAATGCTTATAGTAATAGCAATTTTACTTTTCAAAACAGAAGCCAACATTGACACACCTTGTTCAGTAAAGACATATGGTATTTTTCGTAAACTCATTTTATCATTGGATGTCGCAAATTGCGATTTCCAATTTTCAAACTCTTCTTTTGAAAATTGAAACATAAACTCTTCAGGAAATCGCTCTATATTTCTTTTGACTTGTTCATTCAATCTTCGTGTTTCCACCTGATAAAGCTCCGCCAAATCCCTATCAAGCATCACTTGCAGCCCTCTAATGGTATGGATTTTGTCTTGTAGATTGTGTTTATCTATGGCTTGTAGTTCATTTGTCATTTTAAATTCCTAGTATTCATTCCGTTGATACTACCAAAATAATTTATTTTCATTGAAAAATATGTCATTTTGCAATCTATTTGTTGCAACCTCTGCCACTATACCAAACTTGCGACTGATGTGTCACAAACGCATTGGTACGATTTAATACACATACAATTTTCATGCCTTGACTTTGTACTGTGAGGTGCTCCTATTTTGTTCCTACATAGATATTTAGGTTCTCTATTTTTTGCATTAAGACTCTATACTTTTAAGATTTTTATTTAATTTCCCATTTATACACCAAGAACGAAAAAGTGGAAATTCACTCACTGGGGTTATGCTCGTAAATAAAGCCCTCTTTGTCAGAATTTGCTATTAAATTATGCAGATTACTTTCTATTTTTAAGAGAGTCATTTATTGCCTTATAAATTCTATAAAACATTATACTATAATCACTCTATGCGATTTTATCATAGTAAAAAACTAACCTCTTTCTCAAATCTGACTCATGCTTTTACGACAAAAGAGAGTAGGAATCTGGCTTTTCATGTTGGTGACAATCAACTGAGCGTGGAAGAAAATCATCAAAACCTAGCAAATGAACTTCTCTATAACAGAGACTCGCTTGTTCACATGAAGCAGATTCACTCGGATTTGGTGCATATTGTAAGTGGCGAGGATGATTTTCTCAATCCACCAACTTGTGATGCGCTTATTACTGACAAAACAGATACTCCGTTGATGGTTATGGTAGCTGACTGTACTCCTGTTCTTTTTTATGATGACAAGCAAAAAGTCATAGCAGTGGCTCATGCCGGAAGGGCTGGGGCTTTTAAAAATATAGTCAAAAATGTAATTGAGTGTTTTAGAGATGCATTTAAGAGTGATTCCAAAGATATATATGTAAGTGTTGGTGCGAGCATTGGGGTTTGCTGTTATGAAGTTGGGAGTGATATTTTTGAAGAAGCCTCCAAAATAGGGCTTTCGTATGCGTTTGAGAAAAGAAACAACAGCTACTATCTCGATATAAACAAAATTCTATTAAATCAACTTCTTGAGTGCAAAATCAAAAAAGAAAATATTGAAATCATAAACGAGTGCAGTTGTTGTAACACTCAAAAATACTTCTCATACCGTGCAGAAAAAAACACTGGAAGATTTGCTGGTGTTTTGATGATAAAAAAATAGATAAATTTATATATTATTTATGCAACTAAAGATACCATTTACTAAATTTAATATAAAGGTGTTGCATGAAATTTCTATCACTACTGTTAATTGGAGTTACACTATCATTTGGAGCTGTTGACATCAACAAGGCAGACAAAAAAGAGCTTATGAGTATCAAAGGTATAGGCGATGCAAAAGCCGAAGCTATTATAGATTATAGAAAAAAGAGTGGCTGTTTTGGTAGCGTTGAAGATATTAAAAATGTAAAAGGTCTTGGGGATAAGTTTGTTGAGAGCAATAAAGCAAACTTAACGGCTAGTGGGTGCAAGAAAAATACAAAAGGTCTCGGTGATAAGCCTATGGACAACAACAAAACAAATCCTAAAAAATAGCCATCTTTAATCTGTTTTTCATAAACATAAAAGCAAAAGGTTAGGGATTAATTTCCTAATCTTAGCTTTTCTGCTCTTTTTCTCTCTAGTAGCATTCTGTCTCGGAACTGTTTACTTTTATCTTTTGCAAAAGCTTGCATATCTTCTACTTCATCCATCTCATCAACTATTTCAACACCCAAAAGTGTCTCAATTGCATCCTCTAAAGTAACAACACCACTTGTCTGCCCATAGCCGTCCTGAACTATAAATAGGTGTGTTTTTCTCTTTATAAAAAGGTCAATTAGCGCCGATACAGATACTGTTTCAGGTATTTTATGAACAGGCAACATAATTTCTGAGAGTTTTTTATACTCTCTCTCTTCAACGCTCTCTTCAAGTATCGATTGGTTAAATACCATACCAACTATATCATCAATTGAGTCACTATATATAGGTATTCTTGAGTGTACATACATCGTATCATCTTCTATAGCTTCACCAATTGTTGTGTTAGCATTTAGCGCAAAAACAACGCTTCTGGGAGTCATAATATCTTCGGCTTTTATTTTTTTAAGCCTTAAAAGATTGGCTATCAACATGCTCTCTCTAGCCAAGATTGAGCCCTCTTTTTCTCCCATAGCAACAACAGCCATTATCTCATCTCTTGAGAAATTTGTATGTTTTGCTTTTCCTTTTGATATATAGTTTGTAATAAGTCCAGAAAACCACACCAAAGGATATGTTACCTTTACAAGAAACGAGATTAAATAAGCTGATGGAACAAGCAGTCTTTTCCAGTAAATAGCGCCAATTGTTTTAGGGATAATTTCTGAAAGATATAAAATTATAAGAGTTAACCCAAAAGCAATTGCTGTTTGCCACTCTTGCCCAAACAGAACCTGAGCCTGAGCACCAACACCGGCAGCACCCATAGTGTGAGCAAATGTGTTTAGTGTCAAAATAGAAGAGATTGGCTTGTCTATGTTTGATTTCAGCTCTTTTAACATACGAATAGCTTCTTCATTGCCATCTTTTGGCAATGTTTCTATGTAGTGGTTAGTGCTTGATAGTAAAACGGCTTCTAAAACAGAGCAGACGAAAGAGACAAAAAGAGCGATAAATAGATAAAGAAGGAGGAGTGTCATATAGTTTTACACCCAAGATTGACAAAAGATAAATAGCACCTACTGTCTGAATCGTTTGAATTCATATTTAATAATCCTTTTAAAAGTTTAATGGCATTTTACCATAATAATATCAAGCTAAACCTAACCAAATTAACTATCAAGAATGGCTAAGTTCTTTAACCTTTATTGCTAGTTGCAATGGTAAAAGTCCAAGTGACTCTTCCACTTTTTTAGTGTTTCCATGAGTAATAAAGCTATCTGTATATTCAAAACTCACAACATCAACAGTTTTGATTTTTTCATCTGAAAGAAACTCCAAAATAGCGCTTGCTACTCCACCCATCTTTGCGCTATCAGAAAAAACGAACCATTTTTTATGTTTTTTTGCCATATCTCTTAGCATCTGAACATCTAACGGTTTTACAAATCTTAAATCCAATATGCTCACATCAAAATCCAGAAGTTCCGCTGTTTCATAAGCACGCCCCACTCCGTTTCCATAACCAACAAACAAAATATCACTCTCATTTGAGCGAAGTAGTTGTGACTTTGCTAACTCAAAAGGAAGCGACTCTGGCAACGATGTATCAGTAAAAGAGCCTCTTGGATAGCGGAGAGAACATGGTGTTTGAAACTCTGAAGCAAAGAGCATTGCCTGATGGAAGCTAAGCTCGTCTCTTGGAGCAAAAAGTGTCATATTTGGGATAGCCCGCAAGAAGCTTATATCAAAAGCGCCCTGATGTGTCTCGCCATCCTCGCCAACAATCCCAGCTCTATCAAGAGCGAAAACGACTGGCAGATTCATTAAACAAGTATCATGAATAACCTGATCATACCCTCGTTGTAAAAATGTTGAGTATATTGTACAAAATGGTTTAAAACCCTCTTTTGCTAAAGCTGACATTGAAGTAACGGCGTGTTGCTCTGCGATTGCCACATCCCAGAATCTTGTAGGATATGCTTCGATAAGCTCACTTAGCCCAGTTCCACTCGGCATAGCTGCTGTTGCTCCAACTATTTTATTATTATTTTTAACTAGCTCCATAAGTGCTTCTGTATAAATTTGTGTAGCACTTTTGCCTGAGCTTTTTTTTGAAGAATTACCACTATCTAAATCAAATGGACCAACTCCATGCCACTTCTCATCTTTACCCTCAGCTATCTCATAACCCTTGCCTTTAAGAGTTTGCACATGGACAAGTACAGGTTTCTTTAAGGCTTTAGCTTTTTCTAGGATTTCAACAAGATAGGTGAGATTATGTCCATCAATTGGACCAATGTAGTTAATCCCCATCTCCTCAAACATAATGCCAGGAGTAATCATCTTAAGACTCTCCTCCATCCTTTTTGCTATATAGTGGGCTCCCTCTCCAAAATTATCTACAAAATTCTCGGTATGCCTTTTAAAACTTTGATAAAAGGGAGATGCCATAGCCGAGCTAAGCATTCGGCTAATAGCTCCTATTGGTTTTGATATACTCATCTCATTGTCATTAAGTATTATTACCATTGGATATTTTCTATCACCGAGTTCATTAAGTGCTTCATAAACCATACCGGCAGTCATAGAACCATCGCCTATAAGCACAACTGGCACTCTGGAGTTTTGTTCATTTTTCAACGCTATGGCTTTTGCTGCACCAACACCCAAAGATATGGAAGTCGAGCTATGCCCTGCCACAAAATAGTCATCTTCACTTTCACTTGGCTTAGTGTATCCACATAAACCGTTAAATTGACGAAGAGTATCAAACTTCTCCCATCTGCCAGTTAAAAGCTTATGAGCGTAAGATTGGTGCGAAACATCAAAAATAAATGGATCTTTTTTTGAATCAAAAACTTCATGCATAGCTACTATTATCTCTGTAGCGCCCAAAGTTGAACTTAGATGTCCACCATTTTTGCTCACAACCCTTAAAATTTCTTCTCTTATATCTGCACAAAGAGCTTCTAGCTCTTTAATATTTCTTAATTTACTGTTCATATATTTAGTTACTCACTTAGAGCGGCTTTTTTTATTCGCTCAAATCTTTTTGAAATCTGTGCATCTATATTGCCGGCATCGCTTATAGCAATTACACCGCCCTCGCTCACTGCGCTATCTGAAATAAGTTTTACATTTTCCATCAAGCCAACACTTTGGGATATTGCTCCGTGATCTTTTGGATTTACTTTTAGAGTTATTTTTGAAGCATTTTGTAGCTCTTTGATTAGCTCACCAGAGAGATGAGATGCGATTTTAGTTGAATTTTCACTAAGCTCAATGCCTACAACCTCTTTTGATATATCCAAAGCAGCATTTATTAGCTCTTTTTTTATCTCTTCTAGTGCGGTTTGAAACTCTTTGGCACTTTTTTCAAGCGTAGAAACAGATGAGGAAAATTGAGCCATGCCACCTGCAAGATTTGTTTCCGCCTCTTTTGCTGCCTTTGCTACTCCTGCTTCTAAACCCTCAGCATATGACTCATTTTTAATTCTTGCAATCTCTACTTTATGCTCTTCACCCATCATCTCTAATTTCATCTGAAGTTTGATAAAGTTTGATGACATCTCATCAGTTTTTTGCAACAATGACTCTATCAGCGAATCTTTGGAACTTTGGCTGATTGAATTAGAATCAACACCGCTAGGTCTGTCTTGTTCTACCTCGTTATCAACTGGCTGGATTTCATCGTATTGTTCTTCCTTGGAGTCAAAAGATATTATTTTAAAATTATATTTGCTAACGCTATGCGATAAGGCTTGATTGCTACTTATAATACTAGACAAATTACTCCACCATCTCTTCTGATGAGGTTCCTAGTTGAATTGTTCCAGCCTCAGCAAGACCGTTGACAACCTCAACAATTCTTCTTTGTGCGCTCTCCACCTCTTTCATTTTTACAGATCCCATAAACTGCATCTCTTCATTAAATGCTTCTCTAGCTCTCTCACTCATAGCAGCCATAAATTTCTCTTTAAGCTCATCTGGTGCACTTTTTAAACTTAGCATCAAGTCAGGTTTTTCTATATTTTTCATAATTTCTGAGATTGCATTTTTATCAAGTTTTGATATATCTTCAAAAGTAAACATCATCTCTTTAATAAGATTAGATAACTCTTCATCTCTCTCTTCAATTTTCGCCAATGTCTCTTTAGATGCTTTGGCACCGAGACGATTAAAGATATCTGCAACAGATCTCGGTCCACCAACTTCAACTTTATATGATGCAAGAGATTCGAGTTTAGATTCAAGAACAGCCGAGACTCTCTTGATTACAGATGGAGAAATATCACCTAATCTTGCCATTCTCATGGCAACTTCACTTCTTAAATCATCCGGAAAATATTGAAGTGTATCAGCAGCCTCAGTTGCGTTCATGTGAGCCAAGATAAGTGCTATTGTTTGTGGATGCTCATTAATAATAAAGTCTGAGAGTTGCTGAGGTTTTATTTTTGAAAGATATGCAAAATTTTGAGATTCTTGCATACTTTTTGCTAATTTTTCTAAAACTTTTTTAGCCTCTTCTGGTCCAAGAGTTCTATATAGAAGTTCTCTTGCATACTCAAGACCACCAGATGTTATAAACTGACCAGATTGCAATATTGCATGAAACTCTTCAAGAATTGCAGTAGCAATGGCTTTTTCAACGGTTCTGTTGCCAGCTATATGCTTTGAGACTTCAGTTATTGAATCAATATTCATAGACGAAAAAAGAGCTGCTGTTGTATCTTCACCTAGCTGCATAAGTAAAATAGCGGCTTTTTCGCCCATACTCATCTCATCAAAAAGTGCCTGTTGCGTTTGATTTAATGCCATTTTATCTCTCCCATTATCTTTCTACTTCTTCAGTAACTAAAGCTTGAAGAACAAGAGCTACGGCCTCTGGTGTCTCTTCTATCATTGATTTTATCTTCTCAAGAAGAACATCATGCTTGAGTGAATCCTCATTAAATCCTTCTCCAACTCCAAGCTGATCTTCCACTTTTTTACGCATAGATTGAACTTTTTCTATCAGATCTTCACCTTGATCATTATCAATATTTAGATAAGGTTTTGAGACATCCTCTTCCTCTTTTGAAATCTCAAGCATTCTTTGAGCAAACGGACTGATAACTTTTTTATAGACAATAAGCAATAGCAGCAGAACAAACAGATACTTAAATACTTCACTAAACGGCGCTAAATATGTTTGAGAGAATGAGATAGCTTTACTTACACCGTCTCCGCCAATTACACCACTCTGCTTAAACTGTAGATTTTTTACACTTATCTCATCCCCTCTAGCTGGGTCCACTCCAATAGAGCGACTCACAAGCAGAGTTAAAGATTGTAAATCGGCTTCAGATAGTGACTCATACTCCAGCTCTTCTGTTGGTTTACCACTTTTATCCAATTTATTTTTATATCTTCCATCAACTACAACGGCGGCAGTTACTCTTTTTATTGTTGCAAATTGTGATTTTGTAGTTGATACAGTTTTTCCAACCTCATAGTTTGTTGTTCCCGAATTTTTCTCATACTTTTCAGCTTTTTGATCACTCTTTAGTCCCTCTACTGGACCGATATTACTAACCGTTCCAGGGACGCCACCAACTTCTGGAGGCGTTGCACCCTCTCTCTTCTCTTCATTTACCTGCTCACTTCTTACAACATTTTCAGGGTCATATTTCTCTGAAGTAGAATTTACAATTGAAAAATCATAATCAATTGTAACTTGAGCCACAACTTTGTGTTCTCCTCCGACAAAGGGAGAGACAACCTCAATGATTTTTTTCTGCTTTTTTTTCTCTTCTATTGTCTTGAATTTCTGCTGAGTTGATGAGAGTTCGCTCATTTGAGCCATCTCATCCTCATCTCCAAGAGTTTCCCCTTCTCCATCAATAAGCGCAACATTTGCTTGGGTTAAGTTAGGCACCGCTGCTGCTATTAGATTTTTTATCCCTCTTATCTGTTTAGGCGTAAGCTTTTCGCCCTCTACAATTTTAATCATAACAGAGGCTGTTGGTTCTATTTTTTTCTCGACAAAAAGTGTCTCTTTTGGCAGCGCTAAACTAACTGTTGATGCTTCAATTGGGGCAAGTGAGTTGATTGTTCTCGAGAGTTCACCCTCTAGGGCGCGGATATATTTAACATTTTGATCAAAAGAGGTTGAGCCAAATTCCTGCTTATCAAAAAGCTCAAAACCAACACCAGTTTTCTTTGGAATTCCAAGAGCTGTTATTGCTAATCTCTCTCTATAAACAACCGTTTTTGGAACCTTTATAACATTTTTATCAAGCAACTGATAAGGAGTATTGCTTTTTTCTAGTTGTTCTACAACTTTAGCTGAATCCTCTGAATCAAGAGAGTCAAAAAGCACAACATAACCATCGGTAGAATCTTTTTTAGCAGTATAAACAACCAAAAATAGTAAAAATGCGACTATTCCTATGACTGCAACAGATATGATTGTTTTTTGTTGCTTTGTCAGCTTAGTATATAGAGCAACCAACTGTGAAAAAAGTGCTTTAAAGTCCATTAGTTTCCCATTTTAGATTATAGAAGTGGTGTTATTAGTTCAAAAAAACGACTATTTTGCTCATCGGTTCCTATCGTAACTCTGATCGAGTTCATCCCATAACTACTTAGATTTCTAACAATCATCCCTTGCTTTAGAAGCGAATTTGATATCTCTGTCGAATTTTGACTCGCATTTAGAGATAAAGTTACAAAATTTGTATAGCTATTAATTATATCTATATTTTTCTTTTTTGCAAACTCTTCGTAGCGTTTCATCTGCTCTAAATTTAGCGTTACACTCTTTTTAACAAACTCCTCATCCTCAAGTGCAACTGACGCTGCTTCTAGGGAGAGCGTAGTTATATTAAATGGCGGTCTTAGTTTGTATAATTCTTTTATGATTTTAGCATCAGCGATACCATAACCGACCCTCATACCGCCAAGTCCGTATGCTTTTGAAAATGTGCCGAGATATATTACATTATCAAACTGCTCAATCAAATCTTTTATCACTATCTCTTTTGATTTATCTTTAGCAATTGCGTACTCCATATAAGCACTATCAACCACAACCAAAGTATCGCTGTCTATTTTTTTTATAAAATTCAGTACATCGGTCGCATCTGCACAATCACCAGTCGGATTGTTTGGCGTACATAAAAATATAATCTCAGGTTTCTCTTTTTTATATATCTCAAAAAATTGCTCTAAATCATGCTCTTGTGAAGTAGTTCTTATAACCTCTGCGCCTACATGCTTTGCGTATATCTCATACATTGCAAAAGTTATGCTGTTCATCAAAATCTTAGAGTTTGAATTTGCTTTTGCATGAATCAGAAACTCTATAACTTGGTCACTTCCTGAACCAATTATAATATTTTCATTTTTTACATCAAATTTTTTGCTTAGCGCATCTTTTAGTTTAATCATAGAGTCATCTGGATAAAGGGACATTTTCCCAATTATAGCTCTTACAGCATCTTGAACTTTTGGCGAACAGCCATAAGGATTCTCATTTGATGCAAGTTTTACAATATCTTTTGGCTCAATTCCAAACTCTCTAACGACTAGTTCTATTGGTTTACCTGCTTCATATGTTGTTATATTTTCTAATTTTTTATTAAATTTCATCGTCTTCTCCTTTTGCGTAACTTCCTAGCCAAGTCACTTCCTCTTTATATTTTGATATTATGCTTTGAATTTCTACATCGTCAATGTGCCCATAAAAATCTATATAAAACCAGTGTCCAAATCCACTCTCATCTTTTGAAGGTCTTGACTCTATTTTCGAGAGATTTATATTTTTTTCATCAAAATCCCGTAAGAAGTGCACCAATGAACCAGCTTTTAGTGTATCTTTTAGTTTTACCAATATTGAAGTCTTATCACTTCCGCTGATACCGTTTTTAAAATCACTAAGTATCACAAATCTAGTCTCGCTTCCTATATCGTCTTCAACAAAGTCAAACATTGTTGGAACACCATAAAGTTTCGCCGCAATATGACTGCATAGAGCAGCGGCACTCTCATCTGCAGCCGCTAAGATTGCCGCTTTTGCTGTTGATTCTACTGGAATTTGCTCTACATTTTCAAAGCCGTGCTCTTGCAAAAACTCCCTGCACTGTCCAAAACCTTTATCTTTTGAGTATATTTTCTTAATATTTTCAAGTTTTTTTGCCTTTGTGGCGAATGATACATGAATAGGCATATAAAGCTCGGCAATAATTTTTACAGAACTCTTTGCAAGCAGATCGAGTGTTTCCCCAACGATTCCATCTCTTGAGTTTTCAATAGGAACAACACCAAATTTAGCTCTTTTTGCCTCAAGCGTCTTAAATACAGAAGCGATGGAACCCAAAGAGAGATAATCACTCATAGCACCAAAACGGCTCTCCGCTGCTTGATGAGTAAAACTTCCCTCAGGTCCGAGATAGGCTATTTTCTCTGGAAGTTCTAGATTTCTTGAAACTGCAAAAACTTCTAAAAATATTGCTTCTATTGCATTTTTGTTTAGCAAGCCATTCTGCTCTACGCTTTTTTGTGTTAAGCGCTCAATAATTGATTTCTCTCTCTCTGGCCTATAGATAGTTCCGCCACTATCTTTTTTAATCTCTCCAACTCTCTCAACAACTCTCATTCTGCTATTTAGAAGGGTTAGTATCTCATCATCAATTGCATCAATTGCACCTCTGCACTCGTCTAAAGTTTTCATCTGCTCTCCAAAATCTCTTGCATATCTGCATAAATAAAATCAGGTCTTAGTTCAGGTTTTAAAAATGGAATTATCTCTTCTTCGCTCTTATATTTTCCACTTGTTACAAATATAGTCTTCATTCCCATCTCTTTCGCTCCGCCTAAATCGCCCTTCACATCATCACTTATTATCGTGATATCGCTAAATTTTGCAGTGGGATTTTGAAGCTGAAGCATCTTTAGTCCCTCTTCATAAAAGGCTTTGCTTGGCTTACCAACAACACTATACGCCGTCGATGTAGCAAACTCAAGCATCTTCAAAATTGCGCCAACACCAGGGTATCGCTTTGAGTTTTTAGCATATATAGATGTTTCGTGCATTCCAACCAAAGATGCTCCGCTGAGTAAAAAATCTATCATTTGAGCAAACTCTTCATTTGTAAAATTCTCTTTTATGGAAATAAGAACTGTTTTTGGATTTTTATAATCAAACACAAAGCCCATGTTGATGAGATTTTTTAAAAACTCATCCCCACCATAAGCTGCAACTGCGTCTTTGCTCACATGAGATTCCAAAAGCATAAGAGGATCAAGATATGATGAGAAGTTAAAATTAAAACCAATAGATTTTAAATAGAGATAAAAATCGTTTGAGCTTTTTTTAGTGTTGTTCGTAATAATCATATATGGAATATTTTTTTTATTTAGTGCATCAACAAACTCTATACTCCCACGAATTGGGCTTTTGTCTATATCACTAATCAGAGTACCTTGAACATCTAAAAAATACAACTCAATATCTCCAATTAATCTTGTAAAAATTCTAGTTCGAGAGCCACTAAATCATCAAAAGTTTCTCGTTTACGAATTAATCTTGCCTTGCCATCGCTAATCGCAATTTCAGCACTTCTGCCTCTGGTGTTGTAGTTACTTCCCATACCAAAACCATATGCCCCAGCACTATGAACCACAAGCAAATCATTATGTTCTAAAATTGGAAGTGAGTAATTTTTTGCAAGAAAATCACCACTTTCACAAACAGGACCAACAATATCAGCTATTGTCGCCTCAGTTTTACTATCAGTAATTGCCTCTATCTTATGGTAAGCACCATAAAGGCTTGGACGAATCAAGTCGTTCATCGCCCCATCAACCACAACAAATCTTTTCAAGCCATTTTGTTTTTCATACAGAACTTTTGTTAAAAAGTATCCTGCATTTGCTGTTAAAAATCTACCCGGTTCACAGATGACAGTTAAATCAAGACCCTTGAGTGTAATTAAAATAAGTTGAGCATAATTATATGGATCTATAGTTGTTTCGTCGTTATATTTAACACCAAGGCCGCCACCGATATCAAAAAACTTTAGCTCTATCTTAAGTGCCATTAAAGAGCGAACCAAGTCAGCAACAATCACGGCCGATTCATAAATAGGCTCCGCTTGGGTTAGCTGAGAACCTATATGAAAATGGATTCCAACTGGGTCTAAATGCTCAGAGTTGTTGGCACGAATATACATTCTTTTTGCCATATCTATCTCAACACCAAACTTATTATCATGAAGTCCTGTTGAGATATATGGATGGGTTTTGGGATCGATGTTTGGATTTACTCTCACGCTAATTCTACAAACTGTGTTTAACTCTTTTGCTATAAGCTCAACTCGTAAAAGCTCTGCTTCGCTCTCGACATTGATGTATAAAATGTCTCTCTCGATAGCCTCTCTAATCTCATCATCACTCTTACCAACGCCAGAGAAAATAATCTTATATTTTGGAACACCTGCTAAAAATGCACGACGAACTTCACCGATAGAGACACAATCTGCACCGCTTCCAAGATTTGCAAAATGCTTAATAACACTAAGATTTGAATTTGATTTGACAGCAAAAGCCATAATTGATTTTCTACCTTTAAAAGCCACTTTTAGCTCTTCGTACTGCTTTGTCATATAGTCAAAATCATAAACATAGAGTGGGGTTTTGTAGGTTTGGGCTAACTCTTTAAAATTTATCACAAAAAAGTCCTAAATATTTTTTGCTTATTTTATCTAAAATGTACTTATACCAAACTCAACTAACGGCGCACATACAAGCATAGTTAATTTTCGGATTCTCTAACTATATTTTCTCCACTGCCTAATAGCCACAGCGCTTAAAATTATCTGCGGAACTATGATTCCAATCTCACTATATATGGTTTTATTATTTGATAATTCAATAAGAATAAACAAAATAGCCCAAGCAAAAAGCGATGATACGATAGCTGTAAAACTAAAGAGAGATACATTTAAAAATCTAATACTTACTGGGACAAAAAAGAAGATTATAATTATTAGGCTTGGTACAAAAAGTGGATAAATAAACATCTTATACAAAACACTCTTCACAACATCGGTATTAATTTTTTGAGCCTTTAGAAGTATGAAAGCATCAACAGCATCTATAACAGTAAAGTTTACTTTTCCCTCATAAACTTGATCTAACATTTTTGGACGAAATCCATGAAGAATTTTTAATCCATCCTCTTCTTTAACTCTTATACCAAGGGATTTAAAATCTATATTATCTGGCTTTGTTATAATGTCCGCTTTTTTAATATACCATGACTCATCAACATATTTAGCTTCTGTTGCCATTAGAACTTCTTTTAATGAATTATTTACTAGTGTAAAAACTCTAATACCTTCAGCTCTCTCTTGAAGTGGCAACAGGCTTGAAAAATAGACAAATTTATCTTCATATGTAAAAAAAAGATTGCTTGATGGATTTAGATATTGTGTGTTTTTGCGAATATTTTTAGCAAATTCATCTGCTCTAGCAAAATTTGGTAATGAGTGAAGTGATATAAAAATAAGTATAGTAACACTTGAGACAACAACAAAGGGCCTTAAAACATCAATTCTCGAATAACCAAGAGAGTAGAATGATACAAGAGCATTTGATCGGATTAGAAAAATCTTTGTAGTTATCATAGCAAAAACAAGCGAAAGAGGAAGAAGAATATCAACTGCATAGAAAGATTTATATACCAAATATATAAGAAGAAGATTTGCAGAAATATCTAATTTTTCTGTATTTCCCATATAGTCAAATCCAACCATAAACATGACAAGAGCAAGTAAAATAATAGCGAAATACTTGATGTAGTGCAGAGAGATATAGTTAAATGCCAACATGTAGATCCATTTAGTAGTTTGGGTTATTTTAGCTGAAAATTTTTAATTGTATATTTAGAGCTTGTATCTTCTAGCGAATTTTTTAGCAGATATTCCACTGCCTCAGATGCCGAAGATATCCACTCTTTCAGATATTTCTCTTCATCTATAGAAAAGGGACTAAGAACAAAAGATGCCACTTCACCCTTATGTTCGGGTTTTCCAATGCCCATACGGATTCTTATATACTCTTTAGATATCTTTTCATCAGCGGATTTAAGTCCATTATGTCCGCCATGTCCGCCACCTCTCTTAAAGCGAATGGTTCCAAATGGGAGATCTAAATCATCATGTATTACAACAACTTCATCGATTTTATAAAAAGATTTTACAGCTTCAATGGATTCGCCCGAAAGATTCATAAAAGTAAGTGGTTTTAATAAAAAATGATTTGAGAATTTGAAAAGTTCACCCTTAAATGATGAGGAGCTTATTTTTTGAGAGTTTGTTTTTTTTACAAGATTATCGATAACCATAAAACCGATATTGTGACGAGTTTTTTCATAGTTTTGGCCTGGATTTCCCAGGCCGACTATTAGCATAATTATTTTGCCTTAATTACACTTAATACAGATACACGATCAGAATCAGTAAATGTAACATTAGGTATTTTTGCTAATTCACGAATTAGCATTGAATCACCAACATCCATTGGAGAAACATCAACATATATTGCATTTGGAGTATTTTCGATTGCCGCTTTTACTCTTAAACGAGGTTTTGCAACATGAACAAGACCTTTATTTTTTAGACCGATTGCATCACCTTGTGGCACAACTGGAACATGATAGTGAGTTACAACACCTGATTGTGCAACCATCAAATCTACATGTAAAAGCAGTGCAGTTACTGGATGTGCCTCATATGATTGAACTACAACATTCATCTCTTTTCCACCCACAGTAATCGGGAATGATAAAGTATCTTTGTTGCGAACAGTACGGATATACTCATTCATTTTGAACGCAGCATGAATATTTTCAAGCCCTTTTCCGTAGATGTTTGCGATTAGATATCCATCACGGCGAAGTGCTTTCGTACCCTTCTTGCCAATACTCTCTCTAATTATGCCTTCTAACATATTGAATCCTTAATAAAAAATGTTTGGAATTTTACCTTTTTATGCTTTAAGCAGAGTTAAATATACTACTTTAAATCAAAAATATCATCATCCCTACTATTTCTACTCTCTTTTACTTCATGTTGCTCACTATGGGATGGGTTTTTACTACTGTTAAATCCATTCATTTTAAGCTCCAAATCAGATGGGCTTGTTGCATAATCTTTTGCTTTTTCTCTTGTGATAATACCGTCGTTGTATATGTCAAGTATGTGTTGATCAAAACTTTGAGATTTATAGTGCTCTCTGCCTTTTTCTATTGTCTCCTTAATCTCATAGTCACGATTTTCCATTATCAACTTCTCTATGGTTGCCGTCTTAACTAGAACTTCCATAGCCGCAACTCGCTTGCCCTCTATTGTTGGTATAAGTCTTTGAGAAATAACACCTTTTAAAACACCAGAAAGTGCTAAACGAACACGATTTTGCTCATCTGTTGGAAACATTCCGATAACACGATTTATTGTCTCTTTTGCATCTATTGTATGGAGTGTTGAAAAAACAAGATGCCCAGTATCTGCCGCGTGCAGTGCGAGCTCCACCGTCTCTCTATCTCTCATCTCTCCAACAAGTATGATATCTGGATCTTCACGAAGTGCGGCTCGTAGTGCTCTATCAAAAGAGAGGGTATCTTGTCCAACTGAGCGTTGGTTTATGATACATCCTCTATCTTTATGTACAAACTCGATTGGATCTTCTATGGTTATGATATGTTTTTTTGCTGTTAAATTAATCTCATTTATCATGGCTGCAAGAGTAGTTGACTTTCCACTACCAGTTGCTCCAGTTACTAGAATAAGCCCGCGAGACTCTTTTGTAAAAGCTTCTATAGCTTCTGGAAATTTCATCTTTTCAAGTGTAGGAACTTCCATTGGAATAACACGAAAAACAAAAGATGGTCCATCTGTTTGAAAGAAAATATTTACACGAAAACGGTTTTTTTCGTCAAATTGGTAGACTAAATCTATCTCCTTATTCTGAATAAACTCACCATATCTACCTCTGAGAATCTCTTTTGATAAAGTCATAGCCATCTCATGAGTAAATATCCCGCCAGAAAACTGAATAATACTTCCATTTATTCTAGCACGAATAACACCATTTGCTTTGACATGCAAGTCACTTCCACCAACTTCTATCAATTTTTTAAGGTATGCCCTAATCTTTTTTAACTCTTCAAAAGTTAGCAGACTAATATCTACTGCGTGCTCGCTACTACTCATAGTGCCTCCAAAATATCTTTAAAAGCAATTTTAAATGATTCTAAACCATCTCTTATTTGCCCATCTAAAACTGCTTCAAAAGCTATGCCCAAATCACTAACTTTTTTAAAATGCTCTTTAATAATAGCTGATGAAATTGGTAAAACACCATCTCTTAAACTACTCTCATTATAAAATGATTCTATTGTATCTAGCGGTGCAGTATTTACACTATTGTATGCTAAAAGATTTTCAATATAATAGTGTGGCTTTAAGGAGTTGCCCTTTACTCCAGTGCTTGCAAAAAGTACTCTACAACCTTCTATCCTCATTTTCTCTATTTCCGAATATATCTCTGAACTGTTATAAATTCCGCAAAGTGCCACGGCTACGCCACCTGCTGCTAACCTCTCATCTAGCGCTCTATCGATTCTGCTTACAAAAACACTTATAACGGTATCAACTTTAGAGTTATGACTCTTTAAGCCCTCAATAAAAGCATTTGCGCAAGATAGTGCCTGTGACTTCTTAAATATAAGTGTAGCGTTAACTGGGATTTTACTTTTAACTAGCTCTCTCATAGCAATATAACCAGCCTCGGTTGCAGGAATTTTTATCATAACATTTTCTCTACCAATTTGCTTAAAGAGTCTCTTTCCTTCCTCTATGGTAGCATCTGCATCATCGCAAAGGTATGGATCAACCTCTATACTAACATAACCATCGTTGCCTACATCATAAAGTGGTTTTAGTATATCTGCTGCCTTTTGAATATCAAATATTGCAACTGCTTCATATTTTTGTTTTGGAGAAAGAGATTTAAGAACACTTAACTGCTCTTTATAGGCACTCGATGTTAAAATCGCACTCTTAAATATTGCCGGATTAGATGTTGCACCATTTATAATCCCTTTTTTAATCAAATCTTTAAACTCATTATCAAGATACTCTCTCTCGATAAAATCTGCCCATAAAGAGAACTTTAACTCTTTTATATACACACCAACCCCTTTTTATAGTTTTTTTTCAATTTACAATAAATCAATTACGGCAAATATATCTTATCCAATAATTCATTATATTCGCTTTTTGCATCACTATCTAGCGTTATGCCTCCGCCACTCTTATAAATAAGTCCATCTGCTGTTTTTTCTATATAACGAATCATTACTCCGCTATCAAAACTCTTGCCATCATACACACCAAAGACTCCACTAAAAAAACCTCTTTCATACATTTCGACTCTATGTATAATATCCAAAGTGCTTTTTTTTGGGGCTCCACTTATGCTCCCAGCTGGAAGCATTGCTTTTAAAATATCGCCTATTTTTTCATGCCAATTGCCAAAAAGGCTCCCGCTTATATGAGAGCTTACTTGAAGAAGCCTCTTTTCTCCGGCATCTATACTTTTTACATATCTAAACTTCTCTACCCTGACATCTGAGGCTACAATTGAGAGGTCGTTTCTTAGTAAATCTACAACCATAATATGTTCTGCCATCTCTTTTTTGTCGCTTAAGATTATGTTTTTGGCATCTGGTATCTGGGCATCAATTGTACCTTTCATTGGAAAAGTATGGATACGGGACTCTCTTATGCAGATAAACTGCTCTGGAGAGAAACAAACAAACTCATCCTTGTATCTTAGCTTATAGTGGGCATTTGCATTTGCATAAATCTCTTTTAGTGTGAGACTTGTTCTAATCTTTGATGGCTGAGTGAGATTGAGAAGATATGTATTTCCAGATTTTATATCTTCCATTACGGAGTTAAATTTTTTTTCATAGTCGCTAAAATTTGAGGCAAGCTTCTCCAAAGTGTGACTATGTTTTTTCACTTCAAAATGCTCATTTATAGAAAACTCAATGTCATTATCATCAAGCTCATCTAATGCTATTATTTTTAAGTTTTGTGCTTTAAAATCAGATATAAAAAGAAAGGGTTTGCGTTTTTCCCCAAAAGAGTTTAAATCATCAAATGTCATAAATAAGTTTTTTTAAAACTGCCATTCTTATTGGAACACCATTTGAGACCTGCTCTAAAACTTTACATCTTTTATCGGACAATAAAACATCATCAATATCAATATTTCTATGGACTGGTCCAGGGTGAAGGATTATAATATCCCTATCTCCTACAAGTTCAGCAGTGATACAAAAATCACTTGCATAATCCTTCAAAGAGGCATAACTTTGAGATGAGTGTCTTTCAGTCTGTGTTCTAAGACTCATAATCGCATCAACTTCATCAATTATCTCATTTAAAAAGTGGGTTGTTCTGAGTTTTGTTTTTGGCAAAAATTGAGGAGGTGCAACCAAAATAACCTCCATTCCAAATCTGCCTAAAAGCTCAATATTTGAGTTTGCAACCCGCGAATTTATAATATCACCAACAATAGCTATCTTTTTACCAACCAGATCCCCAAAATGCTCCCTAAGGGTAAAGAGGTCTAAAAGGGCTTGTGTTGGATGGGCGTGTGCTCCGTCTCCAGCGTTTATTATGGAAGCTCTTGTATTGCTTGAGAGTATGCTTGGAACGCCTGAGTTTTGGTGCCTTACTATTATCGCATGGGGATACATCGCATCAAGATTCATGGCGGTATCTATGAGTGTCTCGCCCTTACTTGTAGAGCTCTTTGTTACATCAAGATGAACAACTTCTGCCCCCAATCTCTTAGCAGCAATCTCAAATGAACTTCTTGTACGAGTTGAGTTTTCAAAAAAGAGAGTAATAATCACCTTATCTTGAAGAATTTTTTCAAACTTTTCACCATTTTTTATCTTCTCGTTAAAAATTTTTGCATCTCTTAAGATGCCCTCTATCTCTTCATTGTTAAAATCATCCGTACGAAGTAAATGTTTCATAATGCTCTTTTTTGAATATTTATTGATTATGCAACATTATACCAAACTCAACTAACCACATATACTTAAGAGTTAAATCAAATTTCCAATAAAATATCACATATCTCTTTTATATTTTCGCCAACTTTTAACACATCTAAATTTGATTTTAAAAAATAATCCTTCGAAGTTATCGCAAAATCATTATCATTTTCTCTGCAGTTAAACGCTACTGTATATTTTATATTTTTATCATCTAGTGCTTTTTTACTAAGAAGCGTATCATTTATACATCCCAACGAGCAATGCGTAACCAAGAGAGCCGAAGCACCAAAGTGAGATATCAAATCAATCATCATAAAATCTTTATCAATTGGCGTGTAAAGTCCGCCAGCACCCTCAATGATTAGTAAATCACATAATTTTTCAATTTTCTCCACCGCATCATCAAGTAGCTTTAAATCCAAAGGAGCATTTCCTGAAGCAACAAAAGGAGCTGCTGGAAGTTTGTAGGTTATTGGAGCAATATCGTCTATTTTTATATCTTTAAATTCATTATTTAGTCTTTTCAAAGATGTCAAAATCTCTTGCGCATCCAAAGGAAAACTAGCAACCCCTGTCTCTATTGGCTTTATTGCCCCAACCCTAATGCCACGAAATGCGAACTCTTCTAAAAGCAATTTTGTTGTATATGTCTTTCCGATATTTGTATTTGTAGCCGTTATAAAAATTCGTTTCATACCGCTCCAGCTTATTTTAGTTAGTGAATTTTAGCCTCTTTATATTAAATCATCACTACAGATTTATACACCAGTCAATCTCTTTTTTATTGTGAGCTTTTAGATATAGATTGGTTTTTGAAAAAGGTTTTGAGCCAAAGAAACCTCTATAGCAAGAGAGCGGAGATGGATGTGGAGCCCTCAAAACAAGATGTTTGTTTTCATCAATAAAAGACGCTTTTTTTTGCGATGAGTTTCCCCATAAAATAAAAACTATATTTTCAAACATAATTGACATAGTCCTAACAACGCAATCTGTGAATTTTTCCCAACCAATATTTTGATGCGAGTTTGGCTTTGACTCAACTACGCTCAGTACGCTGTTTATGAGCAAAACACCATCCTCTGCCCACTTAGTTAAGTCACCATAACTTGGCACAGCACACCCAACATCATCCTCAAGTTCTTTAAATATATTTCGCAATGATGGCGGAATAACACATCCTTTATATACAGAAAATGCTAAACCATTCGCTTGATTCTCACCATGATACGGGTCTTGACCCAATACAACCACCTTAACTTTATCAACAGCCGTTATATTAAAAGCCCTAAAAACATCCTCTTGTTTAGGAAATATCTTTTTAGTTTTATATTCCGACTCTATAAATGATAAAAGCTCAACAAAATACTCTTTATCTAGCTCATCTTTTAAAATAAGCTGCCAATCACTATTTAATCTCATGTTTATTCCTAAATATTACAGCTAACTAATTTGTAAAAATACCTCAGTATAGAGGAAATTTAATATTTTCAACCACTAAAGCATATCACTTTAGCAATATTATTCGCTTATATTACCAAATTTTAATTTTTTTGAAACACAAAAAGATGCTCATGCATGATAAGCAGAAAATTTGCTTCTTTACTCTTGTTTACCCAAAAACCAGTCGCTTTGCAGTTATGCTGATGCTTGATGATGTCTTCTTTTAGTTCAAAACCAACTTTTAAGAACCTCTGCATAACCATAAAAGCCATAGGTTGATACATCTTATTTCTTCTAGTATCACCTATCAATATTGCACAATATTTATCTTTTTTCAAAACTCTGTAAAACTCATTTGCAACTTTTTCCATCTCATCGCAAAATTTTTCTAAATTATGGATATTTGATAGGTCTTCTTCTATCTTTCTATCACTGTATTTTATAATATCTGCATAAGGCGGATGATTTAAGATAAAGTCTATTGTTTCATCTTTTAAGATTGACAAATCTCTTGCATCATTTAACTCAACTCTTATCTTGGGATTATATTCACACTCGAAATTAAGCGCGCTTTTTGTCAGCTCTATTGCATTTGGATTTATATCTAAGGCTAGAAGATGGCGATTTAAAAGCTTACACTCAACAGCAGTCGTTCCTCCGCCAATCATCGGATCGAGTAAACAATCTTTCTCTTGCGAATATCTAAGTACAAGATTGCGCACAACCTCAGGAGCCCAATTTCCTCTATATTTTGAGTTATGAGTCGCCCAATTTCCACGCCGTCTGAAACTCCAAACTGTTGTACACTCTTGCTCAAACTCTTCGGGATGAAGTTTTTTAATCTTTGCCATTGGCAACCAATATAAAATACTTATTTAGTTCATGAACATGTTCTATTGAATAATCTATAATATGATTATTTTGCAGATTATTTTTAAACTCTGATTTTTCATCAAACTCCCAAAGTGAAACATTCTTAAGCAATTCAGGTTCTAAAATTGGGATAGCTTCTAAAAAATACAAATCCCAATTTTTACTTCCTTGAAAAACAAAACCTTCTGCTATTTCTTCATTTCCTTCTAAAACATCAATATCTACTACATAAAGTGACTCATAATAGGTTTTTTTCATGGTTTATCCTTAAATAATATTAAATACATAATATCAAGTTAAGTAATAAATATTAAAAAATATTGCAATTTGTCATATAATTAACTATAAACAGATTTGTTTTAAAGCTCCGTTTTTTAACATATCTAGATTTATCACATAATCATTATGATTAAAAGTTTCTTCAAGTGGGCGTAAAGAAGTAAGCCAACCTTTACCGTCAGTTATCCAAATAAAATCAATATTTTGAGCTTTAACAAAATCATTTAGATATTGATATTCGCCCGCGGTAGCTTTAAGCTTTGAACCGCCGCCGCTATAGTAATTTACCTCTATTAGAAAGAGTTTGTTTTTTATTTTGTCAAACAGTGCAAAATCAAATCTTCTACTATTTTTATCTATCTCAATATCATAGTCAAAAGCAGACTTGATTCTTTTTTGTGTAGCTTGTTCTATGAATTGTAAATTTTTATTTTCCTCACAAAACCCTTCTAAAAACTTAAACACAAGTTTTTCCATAATATCGCCAGTTCTATTTTTTCTCGCATTTGTATCGAAACCAACTTCCACACCAAAGCAATAATCAACTAAATTTTTAACTGCTTTACTTTCAAAAATATCTTTCAAGCCACTCTCTTTAAAAAAGATTAACAGCTCTTTTTTAATATTTTTATCTATTGGATCATTAAAAATATATTTTTTATTTTCTGGTATTAAAGTTTCCAAATCTGTGATAATTGGTGTGCATGACAACTTATCATCTCTGATAGCTATAAGTATCGGAAGTATTTTTCTAACCTTTGGATACTCTTCCACTAAAGATAAAAATTCCTCTTCAATATTTTCTTTACCTATTAAATAGTTAAGTAAATTTAACTCTTTTTCTATTTTTTTCACATTAAGTTTGGCTTTTTCAAAGTCTGTGAAATAATCCCATGTAAAGATTGAGTCTTGAAGTGTGTTTCTCAGTATAGTAAAACTCATATTTACTTCCAAACTTCACTATATAATGACATAATAAGATCTTCTTTCCTCTCGTTAATTACTTTGTTATCCCAATTGTTATATTTGTTAAAAACATCATTCGTTGATAATATTGTATTTTCCGCAAGTATAGTTTCTCGTTTATTTTGATAGTTTTTTTGCCCTATTCTTGAGTTTAAATTAGAATCTAATAAAACTAAATTGGCAATATTAATCACCAGTTTTTCATCGATTTTCGACCATTCTTGCGTTCTAGTTTCTGGACACACATGTTCAATACTAACATTGAAAAGCTTTACATTTCCATTTTGTTTTTTGTACTCTATCTTTTTTAGTGCATACTGAACTAATTTTTTATTTTTTTCTAATTCTTTATTTTTACCTTTTGTATCAGAATAAAATAACTTTGAATCGAACTTTGCCTTAAACTGCTCGATTGTTGGCATTTTATTGTTTAAACTTACAATAAATTCATCTATTTTTTTATGTACTGCCTCTTTGTCATTAGCAAGATAAATGTTTTTAGATATTTTTGCATACATAGTATCCATTCCCGAAGATCGTAATGAACATATTGCATTATGAATAAAATGAAACTTTTCAATAACTTGCATAGTTTTTATACAATATGCTTCAGATATTTTTTTTTCATTCAGTGCTCTCAATAAAGCGATAATAATTGCATTTGCTACTTTAACTTTAAAAATAGAAATCGCTTCAAGTGAAATATATATGGACATTAATTTATTATTTTTCCAATCAGACTCTTCAGGCATGATTATTTTATGATATATTTCTGAATCTGAGACAAGTTCTGCTAAGAAAGTTTTGTAGTTAAATCCATCTTGCTTGCTAGTTCTAATAAATTCTTTAAAAATATTCTTATCTGAAACTTTTTTGTACCTTGACGCCCAAAAGTTATTTAAAAAACTAAGTGAACTGCCCTGCGTATTATCTACGATTTTTTTCCAACTGTCTTTTGGTTCTTTTAAGTGAGCTTCTTTTGGGTAAAGCTTAAAAACTTTATTCTTAATTAAATCAAAAGCATCTAAATCTTTTCCTTTAGCATTTAATGTTTCAAATACATTATGTATATCAGCTTCATCTTTTACTGCTACAAAAATTAATTCTAAATTCAAAACTTTATCCCTGAATGTTACAAGTTGAATATGTAATAATTGTTTAAACTCTAAAAGACACTGATTATAAGCATCTTTTATTTTTTTATCACCACTTTTTTCTGGTATTACTTTAAAATCTTTTTCGCTTGGCTTACTTTGTACTAACTTTTGGAATAAGGGGTAAGGCATTTCACTATTTAAAACAACAAATCTTTTATTATTTCTATCTTTATTAAATATATATTTTTCATCAATTGCATTTGCATATTCTACCATTTCTTCTTGTAATGCTTTATCTAAAGTTTCATCTTTAGCTCTTTCAATGAATATATCTCTAATAGCACATAACATAATTGTAATGGTCGTTATCCTTTGTTGTCCATCAACTACTTCAAAAAAATTACCATTAAAATCACCCTGTAAAACCATATGCCCAATAAAATAATTTTCTTGAGGGGTGCTTTCGCTTATATCACTAATTAACTCTTTTATATTTTCAACATTCCATGCAAATTCTCTTTGATAATCAGGAATGATATAACTACCCTTAGTTAATACATTCTCTATTGTTAAATTTTTAGCATCAACATTCATTTTGAATATCCCTTAGTTAATTTAATTTTGTTTGAATAATTACTTCACTAATTTTCCCACGACCACTACTTTTACTGTTTATAAATCTATTTGCCTGAATATTCTTAATTTCAAAATCTCTATATAGCTCATTTATAAAATCAGTATCCGAATTTGAGTGCATGACATGACTTTTTTGTTTTGCTAAATTATCAAAAACCTCAAAAAGCTCTTTTTGCTCTTTATCTAAAAAGCTATCTTTGTTGTATGAAGTAAAACTTGATGTTGATGTGAGCGGATAGTACGGAGGATCGAAATATACGAAATCATTCTCTTTTGCATGTAAGAGTACATCTTTATATGAGCTGTTAAAAATTTTAGCATTTTGCAGAGCTTCACTAGCATTGTGGATAACAAGTTCATCACAAATATTTGGATTTTTATAACTCCCTATCGGTACATTGTGATAGCCTTTACTGTTTACTCGGTAAAGTCCATTGAAGCAAGTTTTGTTGAGATAGATGAATCTTGAAGCACGCTCTATATCGCTTCTTTGTAAAAAGCTTTCTTCTCGATCCCAAGCTCTTACTTCATAATAAAACTCTTTGGAGTGTTTTTCTTTAAATTCTTGAAGATTTTTTATAAGTTCTGCGGGATTATTTTTTACAATATTATATGTATTGATAAGCTCCGCATTAATGTCAAAAAGATAAATTTTTTTATCTTTTAAAAGTCTTAGTGAATAGAGTTCAAAGAAAAGTGCACCACCGCCTACAAAGGGCTCAAAGTAATTATTAAACTCTTTTGGAATAAGCGGAATGATTTGAGAAAGCAACCCTCTTTTACCGCCAACCCATTTTACAAATGGTTGATATTTTGTAAAGTTAGATTGGTTTAGAGGTGCGGTCATCTTACCCCTTAACTCTCTTATTTCTATCCTCTTCCTGAGCCTTGTAAAGTTCTGCACACCCTTTTGAGAGTTCACGGATTTTTAGGATGTAGTTTTGTCGCTCTGTTTGGCTGATAGCTTTTCTGGCGTCTAGTACATTAAAAGTGCTTGCTGCCATCATACATAAATCATAAGCGGGAAGCGGAAGTCCCATTTCAAGTGTTTTTAGACATTCGGTACTTTTAGCATTAAACTCCGCAAAAAGCATAGCGGTATCTGCTACTTCAAAGTTATATTTTGAAAACTCTATTTCACTCTCTTTGTGAACATCGCGGTATAGAGTTTTTCCATGCTCATTCTCTCCCCAAACTATGTCAAAAACGGTGTCCACGCCTTGCAGGTACATCGCAAGTCTCTCTGTTCCGTAAGTTATCTCAACTGCTACAGGATTGCATTCAATTCCGCCGACTTGTTGGAAGTAGGTAAATTGTGTCACTTCCATGCCATTTAGCCAAACTTCCCAGCCAAGCCCCCATGCTCCAAGCGTTGGAGACTCCCAGTTGTCTTCTACAAAGCGAATGTCATGCTTGCTTACATCTAGCCCTAAAAATTCTAAAGATTTGAGATAGAGTTCTTGGATGTTGTCAGGGGAAGGTTTTATAAGTGCCTGAAATTGGTAGTAACTTCCCAGACGGTTTGGATTTTCGCCATATCTTCCATCAGTTGGTCTGCGAGACGGCGCAACATAAGCCACCGACCATGGAGTAGAATCTAGTGAACGAAGAAATGTAGCTGGATGAAAGGTTCCTGCTCCTGCTGGGATGTCGTAAGGCTGAACAATATTACACCCCTGCTTCATCCAAAATTCTTGTAGTTTTAGTAACATTTCGCTGAAAGTTATCATATTTGCCTCTTTTAAAAATTATGAGATTATATCAAAGCAAAACTTTATCCTTTTAGACAATAATAAGAATCACTTCGTATAATACAAAAAAACCAAAGGGAAAAAATGGCACATATAAAACTACCAGAATTTGAAGATATGACTCCGGCTATTCAAGAAAAAGCGCGTCCTATTTTAGAAAAAACAGGAAAACTCGGCGATATATTTAAACTTTTAGCGGTAGATGAAAAAATCTATTTTGCAACGGATGTAATGATTCAAAAATATCTTCTTGATGAAACTACACTCTCTTATGACACAAAAGAGGCTATCGCGCTTCTAGTTTCAAAAGAAAATGGATGCAAAATGTGTGTAGATGTCCACAAAAGCATCGCGAAAATGCTCGGTCTCTCTGATGAAAAGATTGAGAAAATCTTAGAGGGTGTTGATGCAATAGATACCGACGCAAAAGAAAAAGCTCTACTAAATTTCTGTCTAAGAGCTGCTCAAAAAGATAACTACAAGATATTAAAAGAAGATATCGACACTATCAAAGCCTTAGGTTATAGCGATGTGCAAATCATTGAAGCAGTTGCGATTACTGGATACTTTAACTATATAAACACACTCTCAAATGTTTTTGGACTAGGCGCTTAGGCTAGACTATTTTACAGACTATATCGCCAATCTCTTTTTTTAGAGAATTGGCAACGACACTACATTTTACTTTTAGCAAAAAACAGATGTTTTTTCTGTGTGATGGACTCATGCACTCATAGTTTCCCATGCCTTTGCTGATAACCAAATCCACACTATCAAAAAGCTCTCTTGAGTGCTTATTTGCTCTATTGTAAGTGAATCCAGGAGTATTTACACCGCTATCCACAAGCTCACAAAGCTCAGCAAAACCAGCCTCTTTTGCTTCTTTCATTGTGACATCATTTATAATCGGGCAACCTCGCACCATATATGAATAGGATACTTTTGGATAAAGTTTTTTTAACTCTTCAATAAATATATAGTCGAAAATATGCTCTCCAACATTATCACCAATAACTAAAACTGTTTTTGCGTTTTGTAACTTTTCTTCAAATATATCAAAATCACTATCCGCAAACTCCGTATGAAATATCTTCTCAAGTTCCTCTTCCAAGTCAAACTCCACAGCTGCAGCCAAATCTATTACATTGCCGGCAACTGCGATTTTTGTAGCTGTGAGGAGTCTGTTTTGCGAATAAAAAAGTTTTTCTTTTAGCAGAGGAGTAAACGAAAGAGCTTTTTTTGTAGAGGACTCTTTTAGTTCATCATACAGATCTATTTTGTTGGCGATTTGTGCCATTTTCTCATAGACAAAAGATGCGATTTCTGGAGGGGAATTCTCAGGAGAAAACTCTTTGCTCATAAGTTCCACTGTCGAAGTTAGCTCATCAGACAAAGATTTTGAAGCATTTATGGCATTTGCAACTTTTATGCTTTGGTTGATTATGCAACCCACACACTCTTTGTCAATAAGCATTAATTAGTGTGTTCTTCTATCGCTTTGTTCCACATAAGCTTATACTTTCTTCGCATAAACTCAACTTCCTGCTGAGATAGCTTTAGCTGTTGCGTAAGTGTTGCTATGGTATTTCTATCTTCGTCATAAAGCTCTTGAAGAGAAGCAAGCGCCTCTCTTAAAAAAGTGTTTTCTATCCTAACTGCCTGAAGTGTCTCATCTTTTGCATCAAGGACTTTCTCGTGAAGATTTATGATAGTACCGATTGTTTTTTCAACAAAGTTTGGCTGAACCAGCATCTCCGAAGAGCCGCCAAGAGAGAGAGCTTTAAGTTGTGCCGGAACAACCTCTTGCGTACCTTTTGATGGGTCTATATATCTGATACCATCTTCCATTTTAGTGGTAAGCTTGCCTCTCTCTACCAACTCTTCTAGTGCAAAAGCATCCAAACCCGTAAGCTCCATATACTCATCATCACTCATCCACTTCATCTGCGTTCCTTTGTTCTAAAGAATAGTTTCAATCTCCATCGAATCCATTTCAACTTTTTTAGCTTTTGCGATTCTATCTTCTTTAAGTTTTACAGATAGCTCTTCATTATTAAGCGCCATTATCTGCATTGCCAAATATGCCGAGTTAATAGCTCCTGCTTTTCCTATTGCTACTGTAGCAACTGGCATTCCAGCTGGCATTTGAACGGTTGAGAGAAGTGCGTCTATCCCAGAAAGTGCTGATGCGCTCATTGGAACCCCTATTATAGGCTTTACAGTTTTAGAAGATAAAACACCGGCCAAATGTGCAGCCATACCAGCAGCAGCTATAAAGACTTGAGCACCTTTTTTCTCGGCTGTTTCTATGTACTCTTTTGTTCTCTCAGGTGAGCGGTGAGCTGATGAGATAATTAACTCATACTCAACCCCAAAAGACTCTAATGTATCTGCGCAAGATTTCATAACATCATAATCACTTTTACTTCCTATAACAATTGAAACAAACTTCATCTATACCTCTTTTTTTTTAATTAAATTATAACTATTTTTTAGGATAAGTTCCCATATCGTCATGTGCTGGTATCCTAAAAAAAGTGTATGGGGGCATTTTTGTTGGCAGAGCAATAGGATTTACATTGCCACTATGAACCTCATCCCACACTTTTCTATTTTGTGCTAAAAGTTGTTTCAACTTCAGATACAGTCTGCCGTCTCTCTCATACGTTGAGCCTATCTCATTGTCCACAAATTCTATCTTGGAGTTAAGCGGTGCAACAATCTCTAGCTCATCATTTGGCAGAGTTTTATATTTGCATAAGAAGTATAAACCGTCCTCTTCTACTTGTCCACTAACCTGATGCGTTCCAAGCTGCATCGTAAAATCCAGACTTTGAGTATCATGCTTCTCGAACGGTCTTGAGATAAGATAAGCATCTGTGTAACCACGATTTTGAAGAGATTCTAGCTCATACTGATACTTGTTCACATCATAAGTTCCCTCATAATAGTCATCGATCGCCATTCTATAAGCTTTTGCAGTTACAGCAGCATAATAAGCCGTTTTTGTCCGCCCCTCTACTTTTAGAGAATCAACGGCTCCACTATCTAAAATTTCTTTTATATGCGAAGCAAGATTCAAATCTTTTGAGTTCATGATGTAAGTACCAACTCCCTCATCCTCTTCAAGTCTAAAAAGTGTTCCTGTTTCTGGATTTGCTGCAAAAATCTCATAAGGAAATCTGCAATCATTTGCGCAACTTCCGCGATTTGGAACGCGTCCGCTTTGCAGAGTAGAGATAAGGCATCTGCCACTATAAGCAAAACACATTGAACCGTGAACAAAGACTTCAAGTTCAAGTTTTGGGAGTGCTTTTTTTATCTCAACTAAATCTCTAAGTGCAATCTCTCTGGCTGTAATTATACGAGTAGCGCCCATTTCATAATAGATTTGTGCATCTAAAACATTCATAACATTTGCTTGAGTCGATAGGTGTAACGGGATTTGCGGAGCCAATTCATGAGCCAACTTTAACACGCCCGGAGTCGCAACTATAAAAGCATCTGGTTTCAACTCAGCCATCGCTAAAATATGTTTCTTTAGAAGATTAAGTTGAGAGTTAAAAGGAAATCCGTTTATAGTCGCATAAACTTTTTTGCCTCTAGCATGAGCATACTCAATACCCTCAGCAAACTCTTCCATACTAAACTCTTTTCCAGAACGAATACGCAAAGAGAAGTGACTAACACCGCCGTAAACAGCGTCTGCTCCAAAGTCTATTGCAATTTTAAGCTTTTCTAAAGTCCCAGCCGGGGATAAAAGTTCTGCTTTTTGCATTATTTTCCAAACTGCGCTAAAAGTGCCTCTATATCATCATCGGAAGCTAAATCATTGTGAGTATCCCCAGCTATATGTTGCGCTGAAGAGACTCTTTTTTCATCAGAAATTCTGCCCTCAAAAAGTGTATTCATATATTTCGAGAGTGCACGCATAACATTTATAACGCGCTCTATCTTTTGACGATGAATATCTTGATACTGCATAATATCCATAACGCTCATCATGGAGTCGCCATTGTTTTGAAGCATATCAGCAACCTCATTGGCATCATTCAAAGCATTTTTATTTGTCTCAAGTCCTGTTTTAAAAGCTTCTACATCTGGAAATTTTGCATTAAGGGTTGTAAACAACTTGATATTACTAGATAAAACCTCAAGTATATTTTTAGCGTTTGACTCTTTTTCCATTAAATCATTACTAACTGCTTCTATAATGTCAAAAATTTCAGTAGCTTTTTCTTCACTCTCTTTTGTTACATCATCAAGCTGATGAACCATCTTATTTTCATCTGTTGCTGGCAGTGGCCAATGATGCGCGGTTTCTTTACTGTAACCAAAAGGTTTCCCCTCATCATCCTCTTTTAAATGCTCTTCTTCAAGGATACCACCAATCTCTTCATCCGATGAGTCGTCTAAATTATCTAAATCTTCTACATCTTCGCTCATTAAAGCATCCAATTCTTCTTGAGTCATAACAAGTCCTAGTCAAATTTAATTTTTAACATTATAATATCATAAAATCCTATAAGGCTTATAAATGTTAGTAGATTTACACAACCACACTCCGCTATGCAATCATGCGGAGGGCGAAATCAGCGAATTCATTGAAAAAGCCATAGAGTGTGGCACTAAATATTTTGGTTTTTCTGATCATGCACCTATGAATTTTGACCATAAATATAGAATGGATTTCAAGCAGATGGAAGGCTATGAAAATAGCGTGTTGGAGGCCAAAGAGAGATATAAAGATAAGATAGAAATTCTGCTCGGATATGAAGTTGACTATCTAAAGGGCTACATGGACGAGAGAGTTTTAAATGCTAATGTTGATTATCTAATTGGCTCTGTTCACTTTATAGATGAGTGGGGGTTTGATAATCCTGAATTTATAGGTAACTACGAAAATCAAGATATAGATGAAATATGGCAAAAATATTTTGATGCCATTAAAGAGATGGCAGAGAGTGGACTTTTTGACATAGTTGGACATCTTGATTTGATAAAAATATTCAAATTCCTGCCAAACAAAAATATAGAATCTTTAGCGCATGAAGCACTTCTTGCAATCAAAAAAGCCAATATGACGCTTGAGCTAAATATTGCAGGATTTAGAAAACCAATTGCACAGGCATATCCATCAATCTCTCTGTTAAAAGAAGTATACAAATTAGGAATCCCGATAACATTTGCCTCAGATGCACACAAGCCTGAACAAGTAGGGCTGTTTAATGATGAAGCCATGAAAATGGCGAGAGAAGTTGGATATACGGAGTGTGTTTATTATCGTAAAAGAGTAAAATATTTCATAGATTTTTAGATTATTTTTCTACCAATCTCCATAAAGCAATTTTAAAGAGTTAGATTTGTATAATGCTCCAAAATTAAATATAACAAGGAAAAACGATGGCTAAATACATAGAATTAACTGCATCAAACTTTGAAGAAACTCTAAATGAAGGTGTATCTCTAGTTGATTTCTGGGCACCATGGTGTGGGCCTTGCCGTATGATTGCTCCAGTTATTGAAGAGTTAGCGGCAGATTTTGATGGTAAAGCAAAAATCTGCAAGGTAAACACTGACGAAGAGCAAGATATCTCTGTTAAATTTGGTATCCGTTCAATTCCTACAATCATGTTTTTCAAAGATGGTAAAATGGTAGATCAAATCGTTGGAGCACAATCAAAAGCTGCTTTAGCTGAAAAAATCAACGCTCTTTTAGCATAAATTTAAAATTAACCAAAAAGAGATAATACTCCTTTTTGGTTATTCTCTTATCCTCCTATTTTTCTCTTTATAATCACTTTTTTATAACTTTTTAAACTGATTTTATTGATAAATCACTATCTATTTTTTTTACAGATAAAACAAAAGAGTACCTTTATAAACAAGATAGTACTATACAAAATTAGAGAATTTAGATAAATTATTAAATTATAGTGAGGGTATTTATATGATTTTAGATTGCGCAATTATTGGTGGTGGTCCGGCTGGACTCACCGCTGGATTATACGCAACCCGTGGTGGTTTAGACAATGTTGTGATGTTTGAAAAAGGTATGCCTGGTGGGCAGATAACTTCTAGTAGTGAGATTGAGAATTATCCTGGAGTTACTGGCGAGATTAGTGGAATGGATCTTATGATTCCATGGCCTGCACAGTGTCAAAAATTTGGTCTAAAACATGATATGGTTGAGATAAAAAGAGTTAGCAAAGATGGTGATATTTTTAAAATTCACAAAGAAGATGGTACAGTAGTAGAAGCTTATAGCGTTATAGTTTGTACTGGCTCCTCACCAAAACATGCTGGGTTTAAAGGAGAGAATGAACTTTTTGGAAAAGGTGTAAGTAGCTGTGCGACATGCGACGGTTTTTTCTACAAAGGAAAAGAGGTTGTTGTTGTCGGTGGTGGAGACACAGCCTTGGAAGAAGCGCTTTATCTGGCTAAAATATGCTCAAAAGTTTATTTAGTTCATAGAAAAGACTCTTTTCGCTCAGCTCCAAATACAGTTGCAAGAGTAAAAAAAACTCAAAATATTGAACTTGTTTTAAATTCTATACCACAAGAGGTATATGGCGATAATATGGGAGTTACTGGGATTCTAGTAAAAGATAGTAGTGGAGAAATCAGGGACATTAAAGCGCCTGGTGTTTTTGTTTTTGTAGGAAACAATGTAAACAACAGAATTCTTCGTCAAGAAGATGGCAACTTCTTATGTGACATGAACGAAAAAGGCGAAGTTATAGTCGATATAACTATGAAAACAACAACTCATGGGCTTTTTGCAGCTGGAGATATCCGTCTCTCTGCTCCAAAGCAAGTAGTTTGTGCTGCTGGGGATGGAGCAATTGCTGCACTTGGGGCAATTTCATATGTGGATGAGTTATTAAATCATTAAAAGGGGGAGTATATGGTAAGAGTTGGTGTTTTTGGTGTAAATGGAAGAGTTGGAAGATTGCTAGTTGATGATTTGAAAAAGAGTGAGAATATTAGCCTTAGTTCTGTATATGTAAGGAGTTCTCTAGATTTTTCAATTGACCCGTCAGTTTTAGTTACAACAGAGATTAAATCATTTTTAAATGGTTGTGATATTGTTATAGATTTCTCTCTTCCTGAGGCTTGTGAAGTTTTACTAGAAGCTACAATCGATACACCAAAACCGCTAGTGATTGGGACAACTGGGCTCAATACTCATCAACTAAATCTTTTAAAACAAGCAAGTGAGAATATGCCTGTTCTTTATGCTACAAATATGTCTTTAGGAGTTGCACTTTTAAACAAACTAGTTTATCAAGCATCAAGCGCACTTAATGGATTTGATATCGAGATAGTTGAGATGCATCATAAGCACAAAAAAGATGCTCCGAGCGGAACAGCTCTAACGCTAGCCGAATCTGCCGCAAAAGGTCGTGACTTGGATTTAAACAAAGTAAGAGTTAGTGGCAGAGATGGTAATATTGGAGAAAGAAGCAGAGATGAAATCGCCGTAATGGCTCTTCGTGGTGGCGATATCGTTGGACGACATACTGTTGGCTTCTATAATGATGGCGAGTTTATAGAGCTAAATCACACAGCAACTTCAAGAAACACTTTTAGCAAAGGCGCCATCAGAGCTGCGCAGTGGCTAGCCAACAAAGAGAGTGGTTTGTACTCCATTTCCGATTGCTTAGAACTGTAAACTTTAATTTAATTTGACTTTAGTATAATTCGGCTTATACTTTGATGTTGCGCACTAAAGCGAACAAGTCCGTTTTAGTGGGATGGACTACTTCCCTTCCAGCCCCCTAAAGCTACAAAAAACAAGTTTTTGAGAATTACAAGGTGTTTTATACTCTTTTTTACAAGAGCGTGTAACATCAGCTATGCTTAAAGACGCTTATAAAAGGAAATCTTTTGCTAGAAAATATTAATGAAAAATGTGCAGTTGTTGGAATTTTTGGTCATAAAGAGGCTTCTAAACTAGCTTATTTTTCTCTTCATGCGCTTCAACATCGTGGACAAGAAGCAGCAGGCATAAGCTCATCTGATGGTCATAAACTTCGCATCATCAAAGATCGTGGTTTAGTTATGAGGGTTTTTGATGGTACAAAACTCTCTACACTAAGCGGATCAAGCGCTATTGGACACACTCGCTACTCAACTGCTGGGGATGACTCTATCCTAGATGCACAACCTGTTTTTGCAAGATATGATCTGGGTGAAATGGCGATAGTTCACAACGGAAATCTAACAAATGCAACAGAAATCCGTGATGCACTAATCAAAAAAGGTGCAATTTTTCAGACATTTATGGATACCGAAAATCTTATCCATCTTATAGCAAAAAGTGAAAAAGAGCATCTACTAGATAGAATTATAGATGCGGTTAACAGAATCGAAGGCGCATTTTCTCTAGTATTTTTAAGCAGAACAAAAATGTTTGCCATGAGAGACAGACATGGTTTCCGCCCACTAAGTCTTGGTCGCTTAAAAAATGGTGGTTATGTTGTTGCAAGTGAGACTTGTGCTTTTGACCTTATTGCCGCAGAGTTTATCCGTGATATTGAGCCTGGAGAACTACTTGTTTTTGAAGAGGGCAAAGCTCCACAATCAATAAAAGTTTTTGAGCCAACGCCAAAAAGATGTATTTTTGAGTATGTTTATTTTTCAAGACCTGACTCTGTTGTTTTCGGACAAAGTGTTTATCAAACAAGAAAAAATATGGGAATAGAGTTAGCAAAAATTGCACCGATAGAAGCTGATATTGTTATTCCTGTTCCAGATGGTGGTGTTCCTGCGGCGATTGGATACTCACAAGCAAGTGGGATTCCTTATGAAGTTGGGATCATGAGAAATCACTACATTGGTAGGACTTTTATAGAGCCTACACAAGAGATGCGCGACCTCAAAGTAAAAATGAAACTCTCTCCAATGACTGAAATCATCAAAGGCAAAGTAGTCATCGTAATAGATGACTCAATTGTCCGTGGAACAACCTCTAGAAGAATTGTTAGGATGTTAAAAGAAGCTGGTGCAAAAGAGGTTCATATGAGAGTATCGTCTCCACCAACCACTGATCCATGTTTCTACGGTGTTGATACTCCGGATAAAGATAAACTAATTGCAGCCAATATGAGTGTTGATGAAATCTGTAAATATATCGAGGCTGATTCACTAGCTTATCTGGATGAGGCATCTCTACTTAGAAGCGTAAATGCAACGGAAGATAACTATTGTACGGCTTGTTTTACAGGAAAATATATAATTTAATGAAACAACTATATACCTTTGGCAACTATCTAAGAGATAAGTTTGGGTGCAAAGTTCATAAAGTTGGTATAAATATATCTGGCTTTACCTGTCCGAACATCGATGGGACTGTTGCTTATGGTGGTTGTACGTTCTGCGAAAACGACTCTTTTAGTGCAAGTAGTGGCGAGGTTCAAGAGCTTAAAGGTTTTTACCTGAATCTCAACTCAAAAGAGAATCCTCACTTAGAAAAACAGTTACAACAGCTTGAAATTCAATTTAATGCAATCAGTAAAAGACAAAAAGATGAGTATGGGGCAGAAAAATTTATCGTCTATTTTCAATCTTTCACAAACACCTACGCACCATTTGAAACCCTAAAAGCTCTTTATGAAAAAGCTCTCTCATTCCGTGATGTCGTGGGTCTGAGCATTGGAACAAGATCTGATAGTGTAACGGATGAGACACTTGAGTATTTGGCACAACTAAGCAAGCATAAAGAGATCTGGATAGAGTTTGGCATACAATCTATTTATGATGAAACACTAAAAAAAATAAATCGCGGTCATGACAGTGCAAATGTAAAAGAGTTAATACTTAGAGCTAAATCCAAAGGGTTAAATGTCTGTGGTCATCTTATATTTGGGCTTCCTGATGAGAGCAAAGAGATGATGATAGAGACTGCAAAAGCGGCCTACGCATGGGGAATAGACTCTGTTAAATACCACCCTCTTTATGTTGTAAAAAAAACAGCTTTGGCAAATGAGTTTTTAAGAGGCGAGTTTACTCCTATAAGTGAAGAGGAGTATCTCGAAGTTTTACTTGAGTCCATCAAGCTAAAGCCAAGTAGCATATCGGTGCAAAGGGTTACGGCCGGAATAGACAACAATACCCTGCTTTCACCAGATTGGTGCAGGGATAAAAATAGTCAAATTAAAAATATAAACAACACACTAAAGCAGTTAAATTTAAAATACTAGTGTGAATGTATTTTGATATGTTCAGCACTTCCACTAAAATTAGGTGGGTATGGCATGTAAACCACAAACTCCTCACTCTCTCCAGCTTTTAGGTTCTTAGCTATGACAAACTCTTCTAAAACTTGCTGTGGCCTGATTAGCTTATTTTCTTTAGTTTTAAAAAAATCAGCTATGCTTCCCTGCTCAAAAAGTGCACCTGTCTTCATGCTACCAGATTCAAGTCCTCTATTTACTAATTTTATCTCTAAAGTAACCGTTCCAATTTCATGTTTGCCCTCATTTCTAACAACACCACTATACATAACTTGTTCTCTGACAAGTACTCTTTTACTTTTTAGCCTATGAATTTCTGCAAATTTGGTTAGTTTATCCACTGCATAAAAACTAAAACCACCTATAATCAAAGAGATGACAGAAAAAGATATAATCATCCATATTTTCGACTCCTTCTCCTCTTGTTTTGTTGCTAAAAAAATTCCAGCTAAAACAATAATAAAAGAGATAAATAGAACTATATAGTGCCAGTAGTTTAGCGTTGTCATCTACAATCCGCCTCCACAAAGAGAGTATAATCTTTTAAATATGTAAATGGCTCTACAATCATCTTAAAATCCCTCTCTTCATTTATGGCTATACTATTCTCTATTATCGTCATTTTGTTAATTGGTTTAAAACTAAATATAAAATCCTTAATCTCATTTTTAGTAGATTTAAATACTTTTGCTGTAATTTTACATCTCTTAAAATCTCTATTTGATTCATTTTTAACAGAACCGTTCAAGACAATAGCTTTTGTAAATGTTAATTTTTTTTGATTTATGATGGTGGTTTTATTTTTGTAGAGATAGTTGTGCATCTCAACATATCCAAGAGTAGGCCCTAAAATAAGAGTCGCAAATGCAATAAGAACAAGTGGTATAGCTATATAAGTCCGTCTTCTAGCTACAATTCCTAAAATAACAAAAAAGATAAATAGAAAAAAAACAACGCCAAATAAAATGTAGTCATATAATACTAAATCATATATAAATGCGTTTATTTTTCCTGACATATTTTATTTGTCTCTTGAGTTTTTCTCAGTTATCCCACTCATATCAAATCTTCGAGCTAGCTCCTGCTTAATTCTATCAGGAGAGATATTCTTAGCAGCAAGAGCAACCAACACATGATATGTCAAATCAGAGGCTTCATAAATTATCTCAGACTCATCATCATCTTTATATGCAAAACAGAACTCCCCAGCCTCTTCTACAACTTTTTTCAAGATTGTATTTTCACCTTTACTTAAAATCTTTGCCGTCCAAGAAGTCTCAGGATCTGCATTTTTTCTCTCTTGAATTGTATGATAAAGTGTGTCAATTACACCATACATTGCCTCAGGATTTGCTTGGATTTCAGAGGTTATCTCTCCACTATCTAGTTCTGTGAAAAAACATGAACTGCGCCCAGTATGACAAGATATACCGCCTTTTTGAGTTACTTTTATAAGAAGTGTGTCATTGTCACAATCAATGTTAAAAGAGTGGATAGTCTGCGTGTTGCCACTACTCTCGCCTTTCATCCAGATGCGTTGCTTGCTTCTTGAGAAATAGTGAGCAATTTTTGTAGTTAAAGATAAAGATAGTGCCTCTTCATTCATATATGCCATCATTAAAACTTCGTTGCTTGCTATATCTTGAACGACAACTGGCAAAAGCCCTATCTTTTGCCAATCTATTTTTTTGATTATCTCTTTCATCTATTTGTTTACGCTTGTCATCTGTTTTGGATCTTTCATATCGACCCAAATATTTGGAGTTGAACCACCAGGAGTTAGAAAAATCTTGGCATCTTTATTCTCTTTTAGGGCCTCATTAAACTTACCTTGAACATGAACCTGCTCCAGTTGTATAAGCTGATTAGTCAAAGATTTAGCGATAAGAGTATTTGCTTTTGCTTTTGCATCTGCTTCGATTGTTACTGCATCAGCTATACCTTTTGCTTCTATTCTAGCTTTTTCTGCAACTTGCTTTGCTTTTTCTACCTCTTGTTCAGCTTTTTGAACTTGCTGTTTTGCGATTTGAACATTCTCAATCTGCTCTTTTACTTTTGCAGGTAGAAGAATCTCACGAAGTTGAACGGACTCTAAAGTTGCAGGTGAGTTCTCTTTGCTCTCTATACTTTTTCTAATCTCAAGCTCTATCTCTGTTGCGATAGCATTTCTCATTTGAGGCAACATCTCTGCATCGTATTTACCAATAATATTTCTAACAATATCTCTTACAACAGGATTGATAATTTTATCTTCCCAGCTAAATCCCCAGTTTGAAACTGTTTGAGCAGCGTATTGAGAGTTAAGTCTATATTGAACTGTAAGCTCAATTGAAACAGGTAATCCTCGCTTATCAAGAACAGTTATAGCAGGTTTTACAACAACACCATTTGCGTTACTTGTGCCAGCATCAGTGATTGATGCGTAGTTTATTATACGAACTTTTGTATCGACGATATAAACTCTTTGAATAACTGGAATTATAAAATGAAGTCCAGGAAGAAGCGCTTGGCTAGAGTACTTACCGTTCGTGCTTAAAATCCCTCTCTCTCCCTCTTGGATAATAGTAAAAGGTCTAGCTAAAAGCAGTAAAATAACGACAGCGATAACAAAAATTATAACACCATTTTTACCACCACTAAAGTTAAAATCTACTTTTGGTATCTGAGGACCACTTCCACCGCTATTGCCGGTAGATTTTCTATCAAAATTGCTACTCTCGTTTTTCTTCTTATTGAAATAATCATTCATATCTGATGCCATTATGCCGTCCTTCGTTTTTTTATCTATTTTTATTAATTGACATAAGTTAAATAGTGCTCAAAATCTTTATTGCGGCCAAAAACTATATCAAAATATGCACTTTGAAGTTTTTCTGTCATCTCTCCGCGTGCACCGCAACCAATATCTCTGCCGTCAACATGGCGAACCGGTGTAATTTCTGCTGCCGTTCCGGTTAAAAATGCTTCATCTGCGATGTAAACTTCTTCTCTTGTGATACGGCGTCTCTCAACCGGTATACCCATTTTCTCAGCCATCTCTATTACTGTTTTTTGAGTGATAGATTCTAGTGAGTTGTCGTTTGGAGGAGTTAAAAGAACGCCATTTTTTACCATAAAAAAGCTAGCTCCGCTTGCCTCTGCCACATAGCCTTGATCATCAAGTAGGAGCGCCTCGTCATAACCGCAATCAATTGCTTCATATTTTGCCATTTGAGAGTTTAGATAGTTTGCCGTTGCTTTTGCTTTGCCCATATTTGAAGTATTTGCAGGTCTTGTCATAGAGACAATTTTAAGTTTTATTCCTTTTTTCATACCCTCTTCGCCAAGGTAAGCACCCCATTCCCAAGCAGCTACAACAGTTTCAACCGGAGCATGTTTGTGATAAACTCCCATAACTCCATAGCCCAAAAATGAAAATGGACGAATATAAACATTATCGCCTTTAAAATCGTTTCTTCTTAGCAGTTCAACTTGAGCTTCATTTAGCTCTTCAATGCTGTATGGAATATCAAAAAGTGTCATTTTTGCAGACTCTTTTAATCTTTTTGTATGATCATTTAGACGAAAAATAGCATAACCTTTTGCTGTTTTATAAGCCTTAGTTCCCTCGATAACACCGTTTCCGTAGTGGATAGTATGAGATAAAACATGAACCTTTGCATCATCCCAATTTACAAATTCACCATTCTTCCAAATATATTTAGCTGCATCCATAAAAAATCTCCATAATATCGCGTTTAAAATTTTTGTATTCTATCTAAAGTGTTGTTTACGCTGGCTTAACAAAGTGTTGTTTAAATTCTAAGAGTGTATGCAAGTTGAGAAGACTTGCATACTAAGGAGAAATGAGAAAAATGAGGGTCTAATTTAAGCTATATATTTACCACTTAACTTCTGTTGTAAGCATATAAACATCTTTGGATTCACCAGTGTCACCACCATTTGCTTTCTTTTCATCAATGAATTTTGCTGAACCAACGAAGCTTACATTTTTGTTATACTTATATGCTAAACCTGCAATAATTTTAGTGCCATTAGCTGAAACACTGTTTACTCCAGTTCCCATTGCAACTGTATCAATTTTATAATCATCATATCTTCCGATAATCGTCCAATCTTTTATTGGTCTAATTTCGGCATTTATTGAAAATGCATCATACTCTTTACCATTTGTAATTGCACTGTTTCTTGCTTTATCTTCTGCTATTACATATTGTGCTGCAACTAAGAATAGTGGCTGATTGTAAACAGCATGGATACCATAAAAAGAGCGATCATATTCACCAGCCGCACCAATAGCTACCGTATCATCTTTATGGTTTTTAGAAATTAGACCATATGTTGAAAGATGCGCATAAGTATCCTTTAGACGATCGTTATGACTAACTTTTTCACCGCTTCCAATAAGGTGAGCAGTTAAACGCCACTCTAGAGACATGCCAGAACTATTTTGTTGGTTTGCAGCGGCTTTATCTGCATGGTAACCCTCGCCATTAAATATACCGATTTCTGAACTGAACGAATTTGTTTTAGTTTTAAAATTTACCCCTAAATCAGCTGAGTTTACAAGGTCAAGTCCAGATTCTGTAGCAGTTCCTTTCTCTTCAAGTAAAACTTTATTGAATGAACGATAGTACCAACCATTGTGTTCTTCGTAATCAATCCAAGGACGGTGAGCCATACCCAGTTCCACTCCTGTATACGGAAGGATTCCATCTAAATATAGATAAGCGTACTTAAAATAAACATTTGCATAACTTGTAGTTGAAGCAAGCTCTTTAGTTGCATCAAGCGTTACGCGCCAGTAATCTTTATCATTGAAAAAACCTTTTACTTGGACATAGTTTCGGCGAAGTTCAAAACCGTTTGAATTTCCAGCATACTTAGCAGTATCACTTCCTACAGCAACAGTTGTACTAGTATCAGCATTTGCTGTAGGCGCTGTTGTGCTTGGATTAGCAGATGTAAAACCAAAGTAGTGGAGACCGCTAAACTCAAGCTTGTTTGAGTTTGAGAAAACTGAACTCTCTTTACTTACTAAAGGTTTACGACCCTCACCTTCTGTTGTAAAAACTTGACCTTTTTCATCTACAAAGAATGGAGTAGCACTCAGGCTTGTTGCACCTATTGCTAGAGCAGCTAACGATGATAAAACGATTTTTTTCATATTTTGTTTTCCTTTTTTTTGGTTGAGAAATTATATGGTGTGTTGATTACAAAATGATTACAAAAGATAAGAAACAGTAATATAGATATTAAACTAGAAAAGCCCTCACAGTAGTAGCTGCAAGGGCTTTTAGAAGAAGAAATTTTTGGAGAAAAACTCTATTAGTTACTGATGTTACGCACTTTTATAAAAAATAGCGTAACAAACCTTGAAATTCTTGAAAAACTTGTTTTTCATAGCTTTTAGGTATGCTAACCAATGGCATACTTCATGATAATGGGGTTAGAAGGGACGACAGTCCCTCCCACTAAAACGGACTTGTTAGTTTTAGTGGGTAACATCAGTTGGTTATTTAATATTAGCTGCCCAATACTCTCTAACCATTTTCTTAACATCCTCAGGAAGTGCAATATATCCTAACTTTTTAGCAGTTGCATCACCTTTACTAAAAGCATACTCATAAAACGCTACTGTCTTTTTGTTTGTATCTAGCTTCTCTTTTGGAAGAAGAATGAATGTAGCAGCAACCAACGGATAAGATGTATCACCTTTTTCAAGGGCTAGTACTTCAAAGAAACTATCCTCTTTTGTCCAAGTTGCATATTTTGCAGCAGCTTTAAAATTTGCCTCATTTGCAACAACCCATTTGCCGCTTGCTGTTTGTAAAATCGCAGCACTTAGATTGTTTTTTTCTTTGTATTCAGTTTCAATGTAACCAATGGAGAATGGAGTCTGTTTAATTATACTCGTAACGCCCTCGTTGCCTTTTGCTCCAATTCCAACAGCCCAATCAACAGATTTTGATGCTCCGAAATTGTCACTCCAGTTTTTAGAAACTTTTGAAAGATAGTATGTAAAGTTAAAAGTTGTTCCAGATCCATCAGCACGATGAACTACAATAATTTTTTGATTTGGAAGATTGATGCCTTTGTTGTCAGCTGCAATAGCCGCATCATTCCATGAAGTAATTTTTCCTGCGAAGATGTCTGCTACAACACTGTTTTTAAGTTTTAACTTCTCATCTGCAATACCAGCTACATTAAACGCCACAACAATTGAACCGATAGCTACTGGAAACTGTAAAAGTTTTGCTTCTTCAAGTTTTTTAGGGCTAAGAGCTTCATCTGATGCACCAAAATCTACAACACGAGAAGTTATCTGCTTGATGCCTCCGCCTGAACCGATTGATTGGTAGTTGATAAGATTTTGAGTATCTTTTTTGTAGTTAAATGCCCACTCATAGTATAACGGAGCTGGAAAAGTAGCCCCCGCGCCATTGATTTTATCCGCACCAAAAAGTGAGCCAACAGAGATTGTCGCAACCAAAGCAGTTATTGCTAATTTTTTAAACATTTGAATCCTTGCATTTTTTAAGATGGCGAAATTATATGGAACAAATATTACAGAGTTATTACAGCCTATTTTTAAAAAACCAATCTCACATTATGCTAAAACAATAAAGCAGTTGTAATCTTTTTGTAACCTTAATCTAGTAAAATCGCAAACTTTTAATAAGGAGTGATTTTGAATAATCTCGCAGATAAGTTATTTTCAAATATAAGTAAACTTGTTGCAATTTCTGTACTACTTTTGGTTGCTTGGATATTTACCACCCTTGTACAAAACTCAATGGAATCAATCAAAGCTCTTGGATTTGATTTTATTTTAGGGAATAAATGGGCGCCAAATATAGAAAAATTTGGTGCGCTTCCTGCTATTTACGGCTCTGTTATCTCGACATTTATTGCCATGATGTTAGCTGTTCCTGTGGCTATTGGAGTTGCTATATTTTTAAGTGAACTAGCCCCTGCAAAACTAAAAACTCCAGTTGGCGTGAGCATCGAGCTTCTGGCTGCAATTCCATCAGTCGTCTATGGAATGTGGGGACTTTTTTACTTTGTACCTATTGTTCGTGATATATTTGGCGGCGTTGGTATAAGTATGCTCACTGCTGGAATGGTTCTCTCAATCATGATTTTGCCATTTATGGCGGCAGTTACAAGGGATGCCATGAACACGACTCCAGATATACTAAAAGAGTCAGCTTATGCACTCGGTGGGACAAAATGGGATGTTATAAAAGATATAGTTATTCCATACGCTAAAGCTGGAATTATTGGTTCATTTATATTGGCTCTTGGTCGTGCTATCGGCGAGACGATGGCGGTTACATTTGTTATGGGTAATGTTCATAAAATATCATTTGATTTAACAAAGGCGGCGACTTCCATTCCTGTAACGCTAGCAAATGAGTTTAATGAAGCAGATAGCGGAATCTACTACTCATCTCTTTTTGAACTCTCACTTTTACTTCTTGTTGTGAGCTTTACGATTATATCTATAGCAAAATTTTATTTTCTTAGACGAAAAAGGATTGCATAATGACTCACACTCAAAAAAGAGTTTTTATAAATAATGCGGTAATGGTTTTATCTACTCTTTCAGCTCTTGTTGGGATGGGATTTTTACTTTGGATTTTATCCGTCTTGGTTATTAATGGCGTTGAAGCGCTAAACCTCAACATCTTTTTAAACGAAGGAGCTCCTTCTGGAAATCCAGATGGTGGCTTAAAACATGCTCTTATTGGTCAGCTATATCTTGTTGGAGCTGCTACATTCATAGGCGTGCCTCTTGGTATTTTAGCTGGAACATACCTAAGCGAGTATGGGCAAAAATCAAAACTATCCGAGACTATTCGTGATATTTCAGACATTATGATGAGTGCTCCAAGTATTGTTATTGGCGCGTTTGTTTATGCTATAGTTGTTCATCCTATGGGACATTTTAGTGGTTGGGCTGGTTCAATCGCACTTACGATCATTATGCTCCCGATTATATTAAGAACAACCGATGATATGCTTCAACTTGTCCCCTCAACTCTTCGCGAAGCAGCTTTTGCACTCGGCGCACCAAAATACAAAGTGATAACTCAAGTAGTATATCGTGGCGCAAAAGCTGGTATATTAACAGGTGTTCTTTTAGGTGTTGCTAGAGTTGCGGGAGAGACAGCACCGCTTCTCTTTACATCTTTTAATGATAACTTTTTAAACACAGACATGATAAAACCAATGGCTTCACTTACGGTGACTATGTACAACTATGCGACAAGTCCTTATGAAGATTGGCAAAGGCTCGGTTGGGCAGCAGCATTTATTCTCAGTATGTTTATTTTAATTCTAAACATAATTGGACGACTATTTTTACTAAAGAAAAAAGGCAGATAATGGCAACAATCATTGAAATAACAGAAAACAAAGCACTTGAAGTTAAAAATTTTGAATTTTCGTATGCAGGAACAGATGCTCCAAGCATTAGAACACTAAATATGCCAATAGCAAAAAACAGTATAACGGCACTTATTGGACCATCTGGATGTGGCAAAACTACGCTTCTTAGAAGCTTTAACCGTATGCATGACCTTTATCCCGGAAACAGATACAGTGGCGAAATTTTATTTCATGATAGAAATATTTTAAGTCCAAAAGAGGATCTTATACATCTTAGAATCCAAATAGGAATGATTTTCCAAAAACCTACAGCTTTTCCTATGAGTATTTTTGATAATGTTGCTTATGGAATGAGACTTCAAGGGGTTAAAAACAAAACTGAGCTTGCAGATAGAGTTGAAAAAGCACTCAAAGATGCGGCAATTTTTAAAGAGGTAAAAGATAGACTAAAACATGACGCAAATGGTCTCTCAGGCGGACAGCAGCAGAGACTCTGCATCGCAAGAGCAATTGCCGTTGAACCAGAAGTTCTACTTTTTGATGAACCAACAAGCGCTCTTGACCCAATCTCTACGGCTGGAATTGAGGAACTTATTGTTGAACTTAAAGATAGAGTCTCCATTGTCATAGTTACACACAATATGCAACAAGCCGCGAGGGTAAGTGACTACACTGGATTTATGTATATGGGCGAACTAATAGAACTTGGCATTACAGAAGAGCTTTTTGTTACGCCAAGAGAGAGACTAACAGAAGAGTATATAACTGGCAAATTTGGTTGAAAAAACAGAACATTAAGGAGATAATATGATAAAAAAGTATGATAAAAAGACTGACGAAATAAGAGAGAAAATATCTTCACTTCTAAAAGAGATGACGGTCGCAAATGAGTTATCTTTGGAAGCTTTTAAAGACAACGATGAGGCTAAGTTTAAAGAAGTCAAAAATGTACTAAGTAAAGTAAAACTTAGAGGCGACATAATCGACAATGAGATTATAAAAGTCTTTGCTCTATATGCTCCTGAGGCAAAAGAGCTTCGTTTTTTAGTTGCATTTCTGAAAATGACAGGTGAGATTGTATCCATCGGAGAGGGAATACAAAAGTATGCAAAGCGCATGAGAGAACACCTTGGCAGTGGGTTTGATATTGAGTTTTTTAAGCCAAGCATCGCTCTTTTGCACAAAAGCAGCATAAACGCTCTTAGATATATCACAGAGTGCTTTGATAAGCATGATGAGTGCAATTTTGACGATAACTATCGTAAAGTAGTCATAGAAGAGAGCATGAATGATGATCTTTTCTCTGTGATAGAAAAAGAGATTTTAAACAAAATCATAAGCGAAAAAGAGCTCTCAGCTGAGTATGTGAAAATACTAGGAACACTTAGAAAACTTGAGAGATCATGCGACAGATCGGTAACCATAGCAAATCTTATGAGATATGCTCAAAGAGGTGGAGAGATAAGCACTTTTAACTAATCTTACCTCTATTTAGAATCTTGTTTATGGTCTTGTGCGCAAAATTTAAGCACTAAACTTATTTTTTTATGTACTTATTAGATATACTGTTTGCAAAATTTCAGGAGACAATTAATGGGAAAATTTGTTAATAATGTAGAAGAATTCTTTGCTTTTTGTGAAGAGAATGATGTTGGATTTGTAGATTTAAGATTTACAGATTTAAAAGGTACATGGCATCATGTTACTTATAGAGCTAGTGCGGTAAATAAAGATAACCTAACAAATGGCTTCCCTTTTGATGGCTCATCGATTGAGAAATGGCAACCAATCAACAGATCAGATATGCTTTTAAAAGCTGATGTTCCGACTGCATTTCTTGATCCTTTTACTTCAGACCCTACCATCATTGTTATTTGTGATGTATATAACATCTATAAAAATGAACTATATGAGAAGTGTCCTCGCTCAATCGCTAAAAAAACATTAGCGCATGCAGAGTCTCTTGGTATTGCTGATGCTGCTTATTTTGGACCTGAGAACGAATTTTTTGTTTTTGATGATGTTAGAATCAAAGATAGCATGAACGAATCAGGCTATAGAATAGACACCGAAGAGGGTGATTGGAACTCAAATACTAACTACAAAGATGGCTACAACACAGGTCACCGTGGTGGCGTTAAAGGTGGCTATTTTCCAGTATCTCCAATCGATACACAAGTTGATTTAAGAGCTGAAATGATGCAAGTTTTAGAGCAAGTTGGCTTGGAAGTTGTACTTGGTCACCATGAAGTTGCACAAGGTCAAGGTGAAATCGGTATCGTTTTCTCTGACATCATAACTGCCGCTGACAATGTACAAAAACTAAAATATGTTGTAAAAATGGTAGCTCACTTAAATGGTAAAACTGCAACATTTATGCCAAAACCACTATATGGTGATAATGGAAACGGTATGCATGTACACCAATCTCTATGGAAAGATGGTAAAAATCTTTTCTACAAACAGGGTAACTATGCTAATCTTTCAGAGATGGCTCTACACTACACTGGCGGTGTTTTTGCTCACGCTAAAGCAGTTGCGGCACTTACTAATCCATCAACAAACTCATACAAAAGACTTATTCCAGGGTTTGAGGCTCCAAGTATCTTGACTTACTCTATGCAAAATCGTTCTGCATCTTGCCGTATCCCTTATGGTGCTGGCGAAAAAGCTACTCGCATTGAGATGAGATTCCCAGACTCAACATCTTGTCCATATCTTGCATTTTCAGCTATGATGATGGCTGGTTTAGATGGTATCAAAAACAAAACTGTTCCTGTTGGACCAATGGATGAAGACTTATTTGAACTAAGTTTAGATGAGATTCGTGAAAAAGGTATCCCTCAAATGCCTCACACTCTTCGCGAAGCAACAGAGGCACTGATTGCTGATCATGATTTCTTGAAACCTGTATTTACAGATCTTTTCATCACTGATTATCAACACTATATGTTCGAGAGACAAGTTTGGCCAGACGAGAGTCGCCCAACTGCATACGAGTTCAAAACTACTTACTCTTGCTAAATCTCTAATTTTCTCGCTTTCTGCGGGGAAATTAAATCTTCCCAATTTTAAGATTTCCATACACTTTTAAACAACATCAAACTTAGCGTTAAATTTCCACAACCATTAATTTGCTATAATTCCATCCACAATAGTCATGTAAGAGTGCGCTATTGAATTTTTAAAAAAAGGTTCATAATGAATCAAGCTATTATTGGGAAGTATTGCCCATATCCACAAATTAATTTGCCAAATAGAGAGTGGCCAACCAAAACTATAACAAAAGCTCCAAAATGGTGCAGTGTTGACTTGCGTGATGGAAATCAGGCGTTAATCACTCCCATGGATATAACTAAAAAACTCTCACTTTTTGCACTCTTACTAAAACTCGGATTTAAGGAAATTGAAGTTGGTTTTCCGTCGGCTTCTAAAGTAGAATTTGACTTTTTACGCCATCTTGTTGACCATAAACTTATCCCTGATGATGTGACAATTCAGGTGCTTGTTCAAGCAAGAGAGCATCTTATTGCCAAAACTTTTGAGTCGTTAAAAGGCGTAAAAAAGGCGACTGTGCATATTTATAACTCAACTTCGGTTGCACAAAGAAAGATTGTTTTTGGCAAAAGTCAAGACGAGATTATTGCACTTGCATTAGAGGGTGTTGATTTGGTCAAAAAATATGAGAAAGAACATGACGGAGAGATATTTTTAGAGTATTCGCCTGAGAGTTTTACGGGAACTGAACTAGAGTTTTCAGCTCGTATATGTAACGCCGTGACCGCTCGCTGGGGAATGAATGAAAACCGAAAAGTTATCATTAACTTGCCTGCAACCGTTGAGATGGCAACTCCAAATATTTATGCTGACCAGATTGAGTGGATGAGCAGACATTTAGATAATCGCGAAAATGTGATAATCTCAACACACACTCATAATGACAGAGGCACTTCGGTGGCTGCAACCGAGTTAGCACTTTTAGCCGGTGCAGACAGGGTTGAGGGAACACTTTTGAGCAATGGTGAGAGAACCGGGAATGTGGACATCATCACTTTAGCTCTAAATATGCTAACTCAAGGAGTAAATCCAGAGCTTGATTTCTCTGATATTAATGAAGTTTTAGAGGTTGTTGAGAGATGTACAGAAATGCCAACCCATCCTCGACATCCCTATGTCGGTGAATTAGTTTACACTGCATTTTCTGGTTCACATCAAGATGCCATAAATAAGGGCTTGGCGCATCAAAAAGCAAAAGAGGACAGCTTCTGGGAAGTTCCTTATTTACCGATAGACCCAGCCGATGTTGGAAGAACTTATGAGAGTATTATCCGAATCAACTCTCAATCAGGAAAAGGCGGAGTTGCGTACATTTTAGAGAAGAATTATGGCTATCAACTTCCAAAAGCAATGCATCCCGAGATAGGGCGATATGTACAAACTCTAAGCGATGAAAAGGGCAGAGAGCTTGAGCCTAGCGAGATTTTAGAGACATTTAAAAAACACTACTTTGAGATGCCAGAACATATCTCGTTAGTGGATATATCTCTCTCGTCTGGCAAGAAAGTATCAACTTGTACTTTGACTTATGAGTACAACGGGAAAACTATTATTTCTAACGGTGAAGGAAACGGTCCGATTGACGCATGCAAAGATGCTTTAATGAAAGATTACAAAAATGAGTTTAAGATAAATTCCTATTCTGAACACTCATGCGGGGATAAAAGTTCTGCGCAAGCCGTAGCCTATATCCAAATTCAGAGCAAAGATGTTCTCTCATGTTTTGGAGTAGGAATTGATAGTGATATTGCAACAGCATCCATAAAAGCGCTATTTTCCGCACTCAATAGAGCGTTTAACTAGAGTGTTTTACCAAAGGATAGCCTCCTTTGGGCTAGACTAAACTCTCAATCAAAACGACAAACTCCACTTAAAATAGTATCTATTCTCGAAAGCTCCAAATTCACTCTCATTTTTACCATTTTGTATCTGAGCGCCTATCATAAATGAGTTGTAATCATTCAGCGTATATTTTAAAGTTGGCGATACAAAGCGTGAATTTCTGCCACTAAAACTCTCTATATATAAAATAGAAGCGTCCAAAAAGAGATTAAAGCTATATGAGAGTGTGGCTCCGGTATAAAAATTTGAATAAACAAGATTTGATAAAATATCAGAGTTTAGATTGGACAAAACCTCATCATATGAAAATTTCTTTGAACTATATAGTGATTCAAGTACTAGAGTTACGCCATTTTTAAATCCATATTCGGCGCCCACTACCCCTTGATAAAACTCTTTTTTATTCTCTTTATAGCTTGTATCAAAGAGAGTGCTTTTTATATATGCTGCCTCACTCCTAAGTTCTACCCCAGTATCAGCCAGATTCCCCTCTATCTCATAAGCTATCATTTTAGTTCTATCTGAAGATACAACATTCAAAGCAACATCTGCAAAGTTTAAAAAACTTTTATATTGCCCTGCATACTTATAACTATGTTCTGAGTTTTGACTTGCTACAAATGTCACATGCGAAGTTTCATCCAAATATCTCACATAAGAGAGTGCGCTTACTCCAAAGACCTCATCAGGCTCCAGAGCATAGATATTTTTTGGGTTAAATATATTTGTCGGCGTCCATATTCGCCCTACCCCCATAGAGATATTTTGCAAACCGACTACAACCCTATTTTTAGCATCTTCATAGCCTCCGTACGCTCTATAAAGTTTTGCATAAGCTGAACCATTACCGTAATCTTTAAAATTTGTCTGTGTTTTAAAAGTGGTATCAGAACGAGATCTTTTCAGGTACTCAAAATCATTTGAGTTTACATAAGCACCGCCTAAATAGTTAATGCCATCGCCGATAACAGTCCCAAAAAAACCATTATCAGTATAATCTGTTTGAACTCTCAATCTATCATAATTGTATATATTGTTTTTTTCTTTTTGAGTCATTGAACCGCCAGAGAGTGTAATATTTGTGTTGCTGATTTTATAATCAAAATCCGCATATAACGAGCCAAAGCAGATAATTAGGGCAAAGAATAACCTTTTATAGCTTGTGGTCATTAATCAAAATACCATCATTAAGTGTTATCACTCTTCTAACGCTGTGCATAATCAACTCATCATGAGAGGCAAACAAGATACTTATACCCTCTCTCTCATTTAGCTCCCTCATCATGTTCATAAGTATCTGTGAATTGTTAGAATCAAGATTTGCTGTCGGCTCATCAGCTAAAATTATCTTAGGTTTTGCGGCAACAGCTCTTGCGACTGCAACTCGCTGCTGCTGTCCCCCGCTGAGTGTATTTGGAAGTGACTTTAATTTATTGTCTATCTCCAAAAGTGCTGCAACCTCTAATACCCTTCTTCTTATCTCCTCATCACTAAAACCACGGAGCCTCATGACAAAACCTATATTCTCCTCAACGCTAAGTACTGGAACCAAGTTATATGCTTGAAAAACAAATCCCAATTCATTGAGTCTAAGGGTTGTGCGCGCATCTTCATCGAGCGAGCCTATCTCTGTCTCATCAAGATATATCTCTCCGCTATCTATACCATCCAGCGCACCTATGGCATTCAAAAGTGTTGTTTTTCCGCAACCTGAAGGACCACTCAAAAGCGTAAACTCCCCAGCCTCTATTGTCAAGCTTATATCACAAAGCGCATGCACTTCTCTTGGTTCACCTCTGTAAAAATATTTGTTTACATTTTGCAGTTTTATCATTTCTCAGCCTTAATTACTTCAATTGGATTTAGTTTTTTAATTTTTCTAAGCGGAATTATTACACTCAAAAGCGATGCGGTTATAATCGCCACAAAAGTGGTAGTAAAATATGAGATTTTTATCGTTCCATGTATTATCGCTTCATAGCCCCACATCTCCAGAGCATCAGAAAATGAGCTTAAATCAACTCCATAATCTCTTAAATATATTAGCAAGATTGCCCCAAAAATAGCTCCACCAAGATATCCAATAAGCCCGACAAACATAGCCTCTATAAAAATCTGCAATCTTATATATTTATAGTGCATTCCAAGACCAAGCATAATACCAAACTCTCTAATTCTGTCAAGAATTGAAACATACATGACGCCAAATATACCAACAAAAACAACACTCATAACTATAAAAAAGGTAATGGAGTTAAATATAAACATAATATCCTGCATCATCTTCATCATGGGCTGCAGTTCTAGGAAACTCTTAACATCGAGCCCTCCGTATTTTGTCTGAAGTCTGCCTATAAGCCCTTCATCTTTGCAAACAACTGCTATCTGCGTTGCGTCACCAGAACTCGTACCCAAGAAACGGTGTATATCTTTAATATCTATAAATATTGCGCCATCATCAAGCTCGATATTTGTAGTCTGGACTATACCTCTAATCTTCAGCGCAACCGAGTTTATCTCACCCATCACATCTTGTGTGGAAAAAACAACCTTAGAGCCGATGTGAAGTTTAAGTTTTTTTGCTAGCTCTAGCCCTATGACCGCATCTCCATTTTCTAGTTTTATTTCACCCTCTTTTAGAAACTCGCTAAATCTTCCAAAGTGATTCTCTTCTTTAATATCTATCCCCTGCATAAAGGAGAATGATGACTTTCGAGCAGTCGAAAGAAGTCCATCGGCACGGACCCTTAGAACAACGCTCTTTACACCCTGCATATTTTTCAGTTCATCTTTTATAGCAGAGGCATTTTTAATTCTATATTTCAAATCCTTCTGAACTCTATACTCTTTTGCATAAAAAGTTATATCACCGCTTCCACTTCTTCTGTTTTTATCAATCATATTCTCAGCCATACCATCATATAGCCCCTGAATACCTAGCATCATGCTCATACTCACCGTAATCATGGCCACAACAAGAAGCGTGCGAGCTGGTCTTAAAAATGAGTTTTTCCAAGCCATCTTAACTATTAAACTATACATGTCTTGTCGCTTCAATCGGTTTAAATGAGTTTATATAGAAGTATGGGTACAAAATACTAAGAAAATTAAGAAGATATATAATCGAAAGATTCCATAAAATAGTAGGGATTGAAAAACTAAAAGGTATCTCATCCGAAACGACTCCATAATCCCTATACATTTCAGCAATCCCATTGATAACAATAGGATTTATGCTGTAGTAGTAGCAGATACAAGTGGCTATTGGCGCAGCGATTACTACTGCCAAACTAGAGAGAATAAAAATCTCATAAAAAAGAAGCGCAAAGATATTTTTTTTCGACAGACCTACGCATCGCAAAACACCAAACTCTTTTATACGGGAGCTTATATTTATAAAATCGTAAATCATAATAACAAAAAAGATTACCACAAGAAACAAAGAGAGAGAAATATATCCAAAAATATTATCAACTTCCATAGCCTCAACCATAGTGTCCATAAGAGTTTTCCAAGTGAGTGATTCCAAGTTCTTATCATTAATTATTCTTACAATCTCGCTATTTACTCTATCTAGGTCATCCAAATTTTTTAACTTTATGTTTATATATGAAGCTCTATTTTTTGCATACATCAGCTCATCAAAATAACTCCTAGAGAGAAATGAGACACTAGAGTCAAACTCAAATAAACCAGTCTTAAATATACCGCACACCCTAAATATATCGGCCGCAAAAGAGTTATCGCTTGCACCTCCCACAAAAGCAACCTCATCACCGACATGAAGCTTTAATTTTTTTGCTAGCTCTGAGCCCATATAAATAGAGTTTCCTGAGTTCTCGTCTAAAAACTTACCCTCTTTTAATGCCAAGTGAAGCGAACTTAAAACCATCTCTTTATTTGGGCTCACTCCGGCAACCATAGAAGCCGCAGAGTGCTCACCATTTGAAAGTAGCCCATAAGTCTCATATCTTGAGCTAAAAGCTTCAATCGCATCTATTTTGGCAAGCTTCTCCATGATGGATTTTGTATCTTGAATGAGATACTCATTTCCACCAATGTCACGATAACCTTTATGATAAATCTCAATGGCGCCCGTATAAATTTTAAGTGAATTTTTCAACATGGAGTTGTGCGAGCCATCTTGCATTGATATAAAGAGTATCAAGAGCACCGAAGAGATAAAAGTGAGTATAAATGTTGCAATTGAACGACCTCTATAAAAGAGTATATTTTTAAGTGCAAACTTAAACATCACAAAACCTGAACTTGATTTCTACCATTCTCTTTTGCTCTATAGAGTGCCGTATCAGCTCTATTTATTATGGTTTCTATACAATCTTCTTCTCTATATTGTGTAACTCCAAAACTGCTTGTTCTATTTTTAATATTTGCAAATTCAAAATTTTCAATTTGTTCTCTAAGATATTCGGCAACTTTTTTTGCTTCACCAACATTTGCTTCAGGAAGAATTATCAGAAACTCCTCTCCACCCCATCTACCGACAATATCAGATTTTCTAACTTTATCTTTTAAAATATTAGAAAAATCTCTTAAAACTGTATCACCAACAAGATGCCCATAGTTGTCATTAACGCTCTTGAAATTATCAATATCCACTAAAATAACAGAAAAAACTCTTTTGTAGCGCTCTGCTCTATTCATCTCTTCATCTACAAAAAATTCAATCTTAAATCGGTTGTATAATCCAGTTAGTCTATCAGTTGTTGCCAACTTCTCCAACTGCTGATCATTTAAAAAAATAATTTTATTTGACTTTTCTAAAATAAATGCGCTTAACAAACCAAATGAAAATGCGGACAACATCCATAAAAAGTGCATTAAAAAGAGCTCTTTTGTCATGGGAAATAAATAATAGCCGATTAAAATAACCAACACAAGTGTAGTCGTTGCGCTCAGTACTGCATATGAGAGACGCAAACCAGACACTATAAATATCCAAATAATTATAAGATATATTTCAGAGAAATAGATTGTAGACTCTTTTAAGCTAATAATTAAAAACATATTTCCCAGCGCAGCACCGATGGGTGCCACCAAAAATAAATAATTTACTGTCTTGTAAAACTTATTCCAAAAAGTAAGAAGAGTGATAAAAAAAAGAGCAGTCGGTAAAATATATAGATGTAAAAGAGTCATAACAGGTAAAATTGATGTCGGAGCAACTAGCTTATCTACTTGAGCATAGAGCAAATACAAAATTCCCGTCAACAGAGTTACGGTGCGGATTTGTATAATTTTTGAACTCTCATACCATTTATTAAACTGCTTTTTTATCTTCTTTTCTTCAAAATAGATAGGATTCAGATAAGACAAAATACTTTTTTGCCACTCCAGCATAAACATAACCTTTTTTATTATTAGCACTTAAGCAAATTGTATCAAAAAACAATCTACTTAGAAAATCTCTTTAGAGCATTTTTTGTGAAATACTCATCATAAACTCCTGTATCATACTCAATCTCTTCTAACACTATCTCAGTAAATTTATCCAGGGCATCACTTGAACCCACCTTCCAATAGGTGGGAATATAATATTTACCTACTTTTTTTACCTTCTCATATATAAAAAATCTAACTTCTTTGTTCTCTTCATCATAAAAAATATCTCTATTTGATGTATATGTTGCCGTATCTACATTGGTAATGATTTTTCCCCACACAACCGGAGCACCCAACTTTGGCAGCAGTTCAATTGTTACAACGGTGCCTGCTCTTTTGATAATTCTGGGCTCATAATCCTCTACTATAGAACTTTGCCTTACCATATCATCATTTGTTATGTCGCTTCCCATCCATTTTTGTAGCATCATGGATGGTGGAATTTTAATTACTCTCTCAATTTTTGGTACATACTGCCACATTTGATTATCCAAACTAAGAAATGTTATACCACTATCTTTTGGAGGATAGATAATTTTTACAAAACTTTTCTTATTTCCCTGTGAAAAGCTTTGCATTCTCATAACTCTTTCATGGCCCATTGATACTACTTTCATGCTAACCTGCATATAGACATTTCGACCTCTGAAATTTTCATCAAGTTTTTTAATAATATCGTGAGCTTCATCAGCCATCAACTGCGTCATAATTATAGAAATTAAAAAAATAATTTTGTTCATAAAATCATCTCCCTTTGGCAGATGTCTTATTCTACTATCTATTTTCTTTTTTATAAATTATTTTTTAAATAAAAACATTTCAATAAAACATTAAAGAATCTATAATTAAATCAAAAAACATCATGCTACAATCAGTAATAATAAATTAAGAATTAGATATGTCAAAAAAACAGCAATAATTGCTATGGCGGCGCTATTGTTCAATTCTTTATCGGCGTATGACTTATGCAACTTTTAAACACAGAGCTTAGCGAGGTACAGAGAAATCTTATAGCAAGCGTCAGGTTGCCGTAGAGAGTTCAATAAAACAGTTTGCAAAAGATGCGCAAGAGCTTTTAGGAAACAAAGAGAGGTTTGCAGCAATGTTGCCGGCGGATAAAAAAGCAAAAGCAAGTGAAGAGGTTATGAGTGCCCAAATTATAGACCACAATGTTAAAATCATTCTAGATGCTACTGAAAACAAAGATAATAAATCTGGAAGAGTTCGCAGAGAAGCAGCTCAAACAGCTTATACATTTATTGAGCATACATGCTTTCGTTGCCATAACATAGTTCGTGACAAACACTAGAGTGTAATGTGAAACTAATTAACTCTGCCACAAAAATTATATGGCAGAGTTTTTACTAAAAGAGTAGTTTTTCCTCAGTAGTTACCTCACTATCTTTATGAGGCGGTTTTGAAACATCTGTAAAATACTCTCTTGTACCATTAAACATCATCTCACTTACACCACTTGGAACATCAAACTTTCTTTGAGTCTGCGGATAGAGCTTTAGTAAGCTTTGGTAGTACATAGCAAAAGCCGGAGCGGATATTCGCCCTCCAGTCTCACTTCTGTGCATCGGTGAGTTATCATCATTTCCAAACCAAACAATCGTCTCAATAGTTGGCGAATATCCAGCGAACCAAGCATCCACATTGTTATTTGTTGTTCCTGTTTTTCCAGCTAAATCTATCCCAGGAACTCTTGCGTTTGTAGCTGTTCCTTTCTCTACGACATCTTTTAATATTGTTGTCATTAGATATGCTTGAGATGGAGTTGTTATCTGACGGCTTTTCTCTTTTTTCTCAAACAGAAGCTTACCTTCTCTTTTAATATTTTTAATCAAATTTGGCTCCATCTGCACACCAGAGTTTGCGAAAGAGGTGTAATACTTTGCAAGTTGAAGCGGCGACAGAGTAATACTTCCAAGAGAGAAAGAGAGATCTTTTGGGATATTTTGCATATTAAACTTTTTAATCTCATTTTGCATATCTCTAAAACCTATCTCCTCTACAAGAGAGATGGTTGCGAGGTTTCTTGAGTGAACAAGAGCATCTCTAAGAGTAACAATCCCCTTGAATCCCTTCTCGTAGTTTTTTGGCTGCCATAAAACTTCTTTACCATTTTGCATATAGGTATAAGTTCTAGCAATATCCGCAACTTCACTAGCACCTGAATACCCAAGATCAAGAGCAACTTGATATATAAATGGTTTAAATGCTGAACCGGCTTGTCTTACGCCTTGTGTTATACGGTTAAATGAACTTTTTCTATAATCAACACTACCAACAAGCGCCAAGATATCTCCACTTCTTGAATCCAAGGAAATCATGGCACCATTTAGCTGAGAAGCGTTTGCGTTTAGCGTTCCGCCCTGACTCTCTTCATCTCCAACATCAGCGATAGTGCCTTTTTTATATCCACCGATTCTATCCAGTGATGCTTTATAAGCCTTTTGAAGTGACTCAACAGCTGCCTCTTGAAGCCTCATATCTATTGTAGTATAAATCTCATATCCACCAGTTCTTATATCATCAATACCCAACTCTTTTGCTCTACGAATGACCTCATCAACAATAAAAGGAGCGCCATTTTGACCCAAAGACTCATCATAAACTTTAGGATTTTCTGTAAGTGACTTACTATAATCATCTTCCTCAATCCAGCCTAGAGCGTGCAATCTATCAAGCACTCTATTTGCTCTTCCCATAGAAATTTCATAATTTTTTGTTGGCATATAAGTATTCGGTGATTTTGGTAATCCTACCAAAATAGCTATCTCTTTAGATGTTAACTCTTTTAGCTTTTTATGAAAATATCCATCAGCTGCAGTTTTAATCCCATAATATCCATGACCAAAATAGATCTCATTTAGATATCTCTCTAAAATCTCCTCTTTTGTTAAACTAAGTTCTACCTTCATAGAAAAAATAGCCTCTTTAATCTTTCTAGATAATTTTTTATCTCTTGTTAAAACTCTATTTTTTACCAACTGCTGAGTTATGGTGCTGGCTCCCTCTACCATTTTTCCGGCTGAGACATCTTTTATGAGAGCCCTAAAAATTGCATCTAAGTTCACCCCTTGATGTTCAAAAAAAGTTGTATCTTCTACTGCCAAAAGTGCCTCTATGACAGCTGGTGGTATCTCACTGAACGGGGCATAATATCTATGCTTCTCTTCGAAAAGATTTGCTATTTTTTCACCATTCTTGTCATATATTCGTGATGAGACCGCTGGGTTGTATGTGATGATTCTTGATATATCGTAGTCGTCTTGCTTTAGATAATAAAGCAAGACTAAAAATGGAACTGATATTCCAACCGCTAAAATTGATAGTATTACCTTGGTGCGTTTTTTCATATTCTAAATTTCCTATTTGCAAAATTTGCGTCTATTAAAGTTTTCGTGTACTCATTTTGTGGATTTTGTAAAACTTCGCTCATTTTACCACTCTCCATAACCTTGCCACCTTTTATAACACAGATATCTTCACACAAACTCTTAGCTGAATTCATATCATGCGTTACAAAAAGTATTTTAAATCCAAACTTAGCTTGAAACTCTTTTAGTAGTTCCAATATAGCGACTCTTGTTTTTGGGTCAAGTGCCGTAGTTGGTTCATCAAGCAAAATCAACTTTGGCTTATGCTCCAATGCCATGGCAATAATCACTCTTTGAAGCTGTCCACCTGAGAGCTCAGATGGAAATCTCTCCAACAATTCTGCATCTAATCCAACCTGAGCAAAAAGTTCTTCGACCCTCTGCCGTGGTACAAAAAACTGCTTTTTTATTCTAGTAAGAGGAGATAGTGCCGTAAAAGGATTTTGTGGAACAAAAGATATTGCCCACTTTGCCCTTAGTTCAAACTCCGCATCATACTCCATCTCACATCTCATATCACTAGGCAACATCCCTAAAATTGCCTTAAGGGTTAAGCTTTTTCCACTTCCACTCTGCCCGACAAGTGCGAGCGAAGAGGAGATTTCAAAACTTATATCTACTAAAACTTTCTCATCAATAGTAACGACAAGCTTTGATACTTTCATTCTCTTATTTTAGCTAAATTTAGAGATAAATCCTTTAGCTCCTCACAACTATTTCCCACTCTTGCAATTAATCTTATAATTGCTTTTTCTACCGTTGGTGGTCTTATAGCACCAACTGCATATCCCAAACTCTTTAGCTCATCTCTTATATAAATCGCTCTCTCGCTATCGTTAATCAAAATAGGAACAATCAAACCATCAACCCTCAAGCCAAACTGCTCAAAAATTATATTTTGTCTTGCTCTTATCTCCTTTTTTAAACTCTGCGCATTTTCTAAAATATACACGAGTGCATTATGAGCCAGGAGTGTGTCATACAAAGAGAGAGATGTTGCATAAATGATAGGTTTTGCACGGTTTACAAGATACTCAACTATATGTGATGAAGCAAGTATAAAAGCACCAAAACTTCCATAAGCTTTTCCAAGAGTTCCCATTTTTATGTAGTTTGGTTTTATCTCAATGTTATAATAATCGAAAGCACCCATAAGTTTTTTTCCAACAACCCCACTGCTATGAGCTTCGTCTACTATCAAAATTGCATTATGAGTGTCACAAATCTCAAAAACAGTACCATCTACTAAGTCGCCATCCATTGAGTAAATTCCCTCAACTGCAACAATTTTTCGTTTTGCGGTTGATGATTTTAGTAAATTCTCTAACTCTTTCATGTCATTATGAGAAAAAAACTTAACACTCATTCCATTGAGTTTAGATGCCAAAATACCAGAAGCATGGTACTTCTCATCCATAAAAAGTTCATCATCTCTTCTCACTAAAGACTCAATGAGTGCTATGTTTGCATTAAACCCACTTCCTAAGATAACGCCATCCTCAAAACCATTTGCCGCGCACAAAGCCATCTCAAAATCTTTATGGATTTGATGATAGCCATTTACTAAAAATGATGCTTTAGAGCTATGTAGTGGGAGTTTTGAGAGAGTGGCGCAAGTAGCTTCATGAAGCTCTTTTTTATGAGCAAGCCCAAGATAGTCGTTAGATGCAAAATCCAAGATAGCGTTATCTACAACTTCTCTTTTTCTATATCTATTTGCTTTTTTTAAAGCTTCTATCTCATTCTGATACTGCATTATCTCACAACTACTCTATTTCGTCCATTATGCTTAGCTTCATAAAGTGCTTCATCTGCTCTTTTAAATGTAAACTCTAAATCTTCACCTTTTTTGTACTCAACAACACCAAAACTCATAGTTATAGAAGCTATTTTTTTATGCGCTTCTACTTTTATTCTAAGTGAATCAGCTATCTTGTATGCACCTGCCCTGTCTGTATGTGGAAGTATCAAAGCAAACTCCTCTCCACCGATTCGGCAGAAAATATCGCTCTCTCTTAAATTTGCACCAATAAGTTTTGAGTACTCTATCAAGACACTATCACCGACATCATGCCCATAAGTGTCATTTATCTTTTTAAAGAAGTCCATATCAAGGATAACAAGCGAGAGCGGATAGAAATATCTGTTTGCCTCAGCAGACTCTTTTTTTATCTGAATGTTATAGAAATATCTATTTCTTATTTTTGTTAATGGGTCCGTTATAGTTGTCTCTTCAAGTTCTTTGTTGTGCAGTTCATCTTTTGTTACATCAGAGAAAACAGCACTGTAGTGAGAATCTTCTTCAGAAATTAGCGATACACAAACAACAAAATAGTATATTTTTTCATCATAAATAAGCTTTACTTTTGCACTTTTGTTATTTTTTACTAAATATTCTATCCAATTCAATCCATCAATATTTGCACGCAGATAATCATTCTCATCCGTAAAGAAGTCAGAGATTGATGAGTGTTTCTGCTTAAATTCTTCAATATCTCTATACCCATAAAAATATTTAAAAAATGCCCTATTTACATCAATCATCCTATTTTTATCAACAATAACTACAATATTTGATGATAAATCGATAATATTTTTATAATATTTTTTCTGCTTTTTACTTCTGTGGTAACCCATATAAATAATAACCATAGTTAAAATTAAAATCCCAAATACAGAGAGAGCCGACCATTTAAAAATAAAAAAATCTAAACTCTCTTTTAATTTGGAGTTAATATTTTTAGATAATAAAATATTAGCAACAACAACATTGTCTATATCCGTAATCTCGTACAATACGATTATCTTGTCATCCTTAATCTCATAAAGTTCATTTGGATATTTTTTTAATTTATCTTTTTTTATTACTATCTTAGTATCAATATCAAAGTTTTTTAACTCTTTTATTGTTGAGTTGAGATTAGATATAACCTCGATTGCCCCTATGTTTTGAGCCTCATTAAAGAGTGGTACAATCTCTCTAATCAAAAGACCATTTAAGTCGCCCGTCACAGAAAAGAGTGGCGCTCGCAACTTTACAGCTATATCCACATCTTGTCTAAATCTACCATCATCTTTTATCGATACATTACTCCAACTTTTATATGGAGTCTTTAACTCTTTATCAAAAATTTCTATCCATATATTTCTACAAAGTGCATTTCTATCAAACTTTAGAATCAAATCTTCATAATAGTGTTTATCAATATTGGCGTTTAGAATATCATCGTGCATTTTTTTATCATTAGCAATACTAAGAGCAATAGTTGTAATGGTTTTTTGTTTTTCCGCAATGAGAGAGATTAGTTTTTTTCGCATAAAAAGAGCTTCTGCTTCATAGTTAGTATTTTTTATCTTCGCATGTTCGTTTGTCAAAAATTCAAAATAAAAAGAACCTGCTAAAACAAAGAGGGCCACTAAACCAAAAATATAATATTTAACACTTTTCAAGCTATATCCTTCTCATATTATAAATCTTTTTAAAATTTCTAAACTAAGTCCCATAGCGGTACTTTCGTAGCCCTTTACGCTTTTTATATATGGCTTACAAAATCCCTCAACCATACATGCCCCAGCTTTACCTATCCAATCTGTGCCTTTTAGATATGCTTCTAGTTCAACTGTGTCAAAATCTGCAAAGAGATACTCTGTTGTAGAGATATCAATAATTTTGATTTTTGGAGATTGGTAGATCATACAGGTGGTGATAGTTACAGAATTTCCGCTTTGCATTAAGAGAATCTCTCTTGCTTCATCGACAGAGTTCGCTTTTCTAAGAATTTTGCCATTAGCACTCACGACTGTATCCGCAACTAAAAGAGGAAAATCACTACATCCAAATACTTTTAAATTTACCTCATACTTGCCAAGAGTTGCCTTGTAAACAAAGCTTTTTGGTGATGAGGCAACTATGCTATCCTCATCAAAATCCACGCTCTCTTGTAAAAACTCAACTCCAGCTTCTCTTAGTATCTGTGCTCTAGTTTGTGAAGAAGACGCAAGTCTTATCACTACAGACTACCCGATAGGTATGTACCCAAGAAGATAGCAACCACACCAAGACCAATATTTACTGGCACCATAACGCTTCCTATGAGTGCGAGTTGATTTTTAGCACCAACAAAATCTCCTTTATGAAGAAGTTTTTGCGCTAGATTTTTTCTATAAATCATAACCATAATATTTATAAACATCATGCTCCAAATACCCTCTTTAGCATGTGAAAAAACCGACAAATCGCTTTGTGATAACGAATAGCCTTTTATCATAATAATGGCCGTAATTATTAGTGTTATGACAAATGGGATAACGATTTTAAAGAGTCGCCCAAGTGCGTCTGCTATTAACTCTAATCTTTTTGCAGGAGACTCAATCTTTATAAATGATGGATGGGCAGCATAGCGCATAGCAACCATTCCACCAATCCATACAACACCGCTTATAACATGTAAAAAAACTATAATTGTCTTATATTCATTAAAAAATGCTTCCATCTGTTTTTCCTTGTTTTTTGGTTTTTACTATGAAAGAAGAGCCGTTATATAGTCAAGTGAAGCCTCTTTTGCCTCTGCTATTTTAGTTATATCTTTTCCACCTGCTTGGGCAAAATCAGCTCGACCACCGCCACCACCACCTAAAATTGGAGCAATATTTTTTATCCAATCTCCAGCTTTTGCATCACAGCCTTTAACGCCTGCGGCAATTATCACTTTGTCATCTTTTACTTGAAAAAGCATCGCGCAAAGTTTTTCGTTTTTGTTTTTAAGCTCGTCAATCTTCTCTTTAACATCTCCGCCACCAACAAGTTCATCCACGACAACACAAACACCATTTAAAAGAGTTGATGAAATCTCTACTTTTATGCTGTTTTGAGCATCATGAAGCTCTTTTTTAAGCTCTTGAATATTTGTTTTTAGTCTTGTGATTCCAGCTAAAACATCCAGGTTTTTAACTTCAGCCTGAATCTCTTTGATAAGCACTCTTTGTTGCGCAAAGTGCTGATACGCTGCATTTCCGCAAACTGCTTCGATGCGTCTAACACCGGCTGAAACTCCACTCTCTTTTGTGATGATAAATGAGCCGATAACCGCAGTGTTATTTACATGAACACCGCCACAAAACTCGACGCTTGTATCGCCAAAGCTAACAACTCGAACCTCATCGCCATATTTCTCGCCAAATTGAGCTTTTGCACCAGATTTTTTGGCATCATCTATGCTCATAACCTCTGTTTTTCCTGCTACTGCCCTCAATATCTCATTGTTTACTCTTGTCTCTATCTCGACTAACTCTTCGTGTGTCAGAGCTTTTGGATGCGAGAAGTCAAATCTAAGTCTATCTGCTTCCACAAGCGAACCAGCCTGAGAGATATGGTCGCCTAAAACATCATATAAAACCGCATGAAGAAGGTGTGTTGCTGAGTGATGTTTTGTTATCTCGTTTCTTGAAATATCTACAACCGAATCAACACTATCTCCGACTTTTATCTCATTTGTAACTTCTACTTGCGACAAGTTAAGTCCAAAGAATTTTTTTGTATCCACTACTTTTGCAAGACCTTTAAGTTCTCCTAAATCACCACACTGTCCGCCGCTTTGGGCATAAAAAGGAGTTTTATCTAAAAATATCCACCCTTTTTGATTGCTTGAGAGTTTCTCTACATGATGATATTGCTCGTCTAAAAGTGCTTGGACTTTTCCTGAGTGGTTTACAGACTCATATCCAACAAAACTATTTTCACCGAACTTCTCTAAAAGCTCTTTAAAGTCTCCATGAACAGCGTCATCTCCACTACCTTTCCAAGCAGCTTTTGCGCGAGTTCTCTGCTCTAACATCAGCTCCTCAAACTTTGCAGTATCAAGCGCTAAGTTTTTCTCTCTGAGCATATCTTCGGTTAAATCAAGTGGAAAACCAAAAGTATCATAAAGTTTAAACGCTACTTCGCCACTAAAAATATCTTTTGTATCTTTTAGCTCTTCGTTAAAAAGCTCAATCCCAGACGCGATAGTTTTGAAAAATCTAGCCTCTTCAAGTTCAATCTGCTCTTTTACTACATTTGATTTTTGCGCCAAATACTCATATTCACTCCCCATAATAGAGATAACCGTATCTACAAGTTTATACATAAACGGCGCACTAAATCCTAACAAATAGCCATGTCTTACTGCACGGCGAAGAATACGGCGAAGGACATAACCCCGCCCCTCGTTTGAGAAGTTTGTACCTTGTGCAAGAAGAAAAAGAACAGTTCTTATATGGTCAGCTATAACGCGATAAGATGCGCCAGTCGTGTAAACATACTCTTTACCGATAAGCTCCTCTACTTTGTTGATGATTGGCATAAAAAGAGATGAACTGTAGTTACTTGTTGCACCCTCACTGATGGCTACTACTCTTTCTAGTCCCATACCTGTGTCGATTGAAGGCTTTGGAAGCGGAGTTAGCGTACCATCTGCACTTCTCTCAAACTGCATAAACACCAAGTTCCAAATCTCTAAAAATCTATCTCCGTCGCCACCCATATAATCCTCAGGGCCAGAAAAATTCTCCGCACCTTGGTCATAAAAAATTTCGCTACAAGGGCCACATGGTCCCGTGTCGCCCATTTGCCAAAAATTATCTTTATCGCCGAGTCTCATGATTTTCTCTAAAGGCATATATTTTTGCCAAAGAAGTTCAGCTTCATCATCACTTTCATGAACCGTTACCCAAAGTTTCTCTTTTGGAAGTTTTATGACCTCTGTTATAAACTCCCACGCATAATCGATTGCATCTTCTTTAAAGTAGTTGCCAAAACTAAAATTTCCAAGCATCTCAAAAAATGTGTGGTGTCTTGCCGTATAGCCGACATTTTCAAGGTCGTTATGTTTTCCACCTGCACGAATACATGTTTGGCATGAAGTCGCGCGAGGATTTGATGGAATTGGGATTTCGCCTGTAAAAATTGACTTAAACGGCACCATACCCGCATTATTAAAAAGCAGTGTTGCATCATCTGGAACAAGTGGCGCAGAAGCCACTCTGTTGTGGTTCTTTGACTCAAAAAATCTTAAAAATTCTTCTCTAATATCCATTGTTACTTCTCTTATTTTATAAAATTGTGCGATTATATCTAAAATAGTTTATGCGATAGTTTAACCACCGTGCCAATAAACTATTTTCATACTCTATATGGAATGACCCCAATTTTGTAGACACTTGTTAATATCCTTGAGAATACTTTTTTAATAAAACAAAGTATTCCATCTAAAAGGGATGAAAATAAAAAAATAGTCAAAGTAGTGGCTTAGCTACCGCGCTAAAAAACCTTTTTTACTATCTATATAATCAACCAAGCGAACAATACACAAAATTATCAACCATGCCATAATCATAGTGATAATTGTATGACTTAAGAAATGATCTCCTATTAGCATTTTGTAGATTCCCATGCTCCATCCGATGCTCATGGCAACTGTTGCTGCTATGGCTCTTCTTTTAAAAGAACCAAAGAGAAAAACTAGAGATAAAAGAGCAAATCCGCCGCTTGCGTGTCCTGCTGGCCAGCATTTTATTTTATTTTTTTTACAAAGCTCAATGCTGTATCTCTTCCACACGCAGGTATCTGGATGGTCTCCGCCGAATCTTACTAGATTTTTAGGGCATGGCATATTTGTAACATCTTTTAGACTTCCAACTAAAAGCGGAACAAAGATTACTGATGCTACAATGATTATAAGCGCTCTACGATACTGCTTTATAAGTGGCTTTTTGTAGCCAAAAATAAGCACAAAAAGCAGTAGCACATTGAAGATAATGATGGCAAATTTTATCCCATCATAAAAGAGAAACTTTAAAACAGTCTCATCTTTAGTTACTATCCATAAGTTAGTGCTTGGGTTGTAGAAATGGCTCTGCACCCAGACATCAATACCGCTTAATCCAAAAAATATAATAGCTCCAGTTAAAAAAAGGAGCGTAATAAATATAGATTTAATGGATACCATTTAAGATACTTAACTCCGGTTTATATACTGTTGTGTTTACATCCAAAAGATTCAGTGCTGTATGAAAATATGCGTCGTGACTCAAAGACTCTTTGGCTTTTTTTGCTAACTTATCTTTGTTAACTTTAAACTGTTTTCCAAACCACATAACAGCGGGTACATGCTTTTGTGTGTCTGGCGCAATAGCGTATGGGAAGCCGTGCAAGTAAAGCCCATTTTCTCCCAGAGATTCACCATGATCACTCACATAAAACATCGCTGTACCAAAAGAGTTATCATTTTGTTTCAATAGTCCAATAACTTTAGATAGAAAGTAGTCCGTATAAAGTATGACATTGTCATAAGCGTTAGTGATTTCGGCTTGTGTACACTGCTCAAGCTGGTTGGTTTTACAAACTGGGGTGAACTTTTCAAACTCTTTAGGATAACGCTTATAGTAAGCCGGTCCATGATTTCCCATCTGATGAAGAACTATAACAATATCTCCTTTTGGATGAGCGTCTATATATTTTTGAAGTCCTACAAGCATTCCCTCGTCACGGCACTCTCCATCACTGCACATTGTATTATTTTTTGGTAATTTAAAATCCTCATATGGAACTCTAAGTGCCACTCCTTTTGAGTCGGAGTTGTTATCACGCCATAAAACATTTGCTCCAGCGTGGGTAAAAACATCTAAAACATTCTCAGTATATAGAGCTTTTTTTCCTTCATACTCTTTTCGTCCAAATGAAGAGAACATACATGGCACAGATACCGCCGTTTCAGTTCCACATGAGGTAAAGTCAGAAAAATTTATAATATCCTCTTTTTTTAGAAGTGGATTTGTCTCTCGCGAATAGCCATTTAGTGAAAAATGGTCAGCTCTAGCCGACTCTCCGACAACTAAAATAATCAATTTTCTATTTTTATCATTTGAAGAAATCTTGGCATCTTGTCCGATTAGTTTTAGCTCCTTGCTCTCATAAGAACAAGCATCAGAGACCGATTTTCCGACTGAGTAGAGACAAAAAGATGGGTTTGCATAGTAACGAAGTGGTTTATGTTCTCTAAAAAATGAGGTGTAAAACTTGCTAAAAGTAAGTATTGTTGCAGCCACAATTACCACAATCAGAGCAACTGTCTTGATGTCAGAGATTATCTGTTTTTTATATGGAAGATGTGTGATTTGTAGTTTATATACAATCCAAGATGGCAGAACTCCAAGAAATAAAATATAAGCAACCATCTTCAAGCTAAACAAATCAGCCGATTCGTTAAAGTTCGTCTGCATAATATTTGTTATCATATGAGTGTCTACGACGATGTCATAACTATCCATAAAATAGGCAACAGAGGCTGTAACCATCAACAAGATAATCATAAATGGTTTAAAAATCCATCGATTAACGATTAGCGTTAAAATTAAAATAGTTGTGGATAAAAGTACAATTGTTAATGAAAAAATCGAGATACTATTTAACAATGATGGTGGATAGATTTTTAAAACATGGTTGAAAAATGTAAAGTTAGTGAAAAAAATCCAAAAAAATGAGACAGCAATAATTACAGTTCTACTACTGTGTGTGCGGTTGAAAAGGTTTAACATATACTCTCCGTATAGAAATAAAAAAGCTATGCAATAATATCACCTAATTAAAAACGATTAAGCCGACATAGCTGTTAGTTAAATCTATAAAGGCAAAAATATATTTAGATTATAAAGTCTATTTCACAATTCTTTTGTGTATTTAGAAGTATTTCAAACTCTTTTGCTGGGATTGGTTCGCTTTTGAAATACCCTTGATACATCGTACACCTTTTTTCTTTTAAAAACTCAAGTTGTTCAGCATACTCAACACCCTCGGCAAGAACTTGGAAATTTAACGCTTTCCCCATAGCAATAATTGCCGTTACAATTGCCATATCATCGCTCTCATAAGGGATATCATCTATAAAACTTTTGTCTATTTTAAGAACATCAATTGGGAATCGTTTTAGATAACTCAAAGATGAGTAGCCAGTGCCAAAATCATCAATCGCAAGCCTAATACCCTTTGCTCTAAGGGTATGGAGCATCTGTACTGTCTCCTCTTCTCTTTGCATCAAAGCGCTCTCTGTTAGTTCAAGCTCTAGCTTATCTGCATGATAGCCACTCTTTTTAAGTGCTTTTTCCACAATCAGAGGAACATTTGTATAGCGCACTTGATGTGCCGAGAGATTAACTGCTAAAACAAGACGATAACCAAGGTCAAGCCAAATCTTCCCCTGTCTGCATGTCTCATTTAATATCCACTCACCAATCTCGTTAATTAAACCAGTATCTTCAGCAATTGGGATAAATTCCGCCGGAGACACCATGCCTTGTTCTGGATGGTTCCATCTTATAAGTGCTTCTGCGCCTAAAATTCGCCCCGATTTAATGTGCACTTGAGGCTGATAATAGACCTCAAATTCACTATTGACTACTGCCTTGCGAAGATGCTCCTCACACTTGAGCCTTTTTTTCGCAAGGTCCGTAAGCTCATCTGTGTAGTAACAATATATTCCACGCCCCTCTGCTTTGGCTTTATAAAGAGCAGCATCGGCATATTGCAGAAGAGTAAAGGCATCTTTTGCATTATCTGGAAACAGAACAATCCCAACGCTTGAACCTATATGCCCCGAAATACCTCCTGAGAGTTTATACTCCGCCGACAAACTCTCTATCATCTCCTGTGCAATTCGCCCAGCATCTTCGGTGTTGGTAATATCTTTAAGTATAATAGCAAACTCATCACCACCCAAACGGCTGACAATATCTCCTCCTCTAAGACGCATGGAAAATCTATCCGCTACCTGTTTTAAAAGCTCATCCCCAGCGTTGTGTCCATAACTGTCATTGATATCTTTAAAGCGATCCAAGTCAAAAATAAGAAGTGCTATTTGTTTGTTCGTGCGATCTGCCTGCTTAATGCTTTTTTGAAGATGTGAGACCAAATATGAACGATTAACCAAACCAGTTAGTGTGTCGTAATTTGCCAGTGTTTCAAGGCGATTTTCATACAATTTTCTTTGTGTTATCTCTTGGGTTGTTCCAATTACATTAGTAACATTTCCATGTTTATCTGCTTCAAATTTTGCAAACTCTCGTACCCATCTTATCTCTCCATCAACAATAATTCTATGTTCCATATCATAGTATCTTGTTGACATCGCCTCTTCCCACGCTCTTATAGCCATTTCAAGATCTTCATGATATATATGTTCAAAAAGTATTTTATAAGAGATTGGCAAACCTATCTCTATTCCAAATATTCTATATGTCTCATCAGAAAATTCTAAAACTTCTGTTCGTATATTAAACTTCCAACTACCTACATGCGCCAGAGCTTGTGCAGTGTTAAAATCATTATCTTTTTGATAGAGCTCTTTCTCTTTTGCTTTTTGCTCACTAATATCACGATAAATGGCCATCATGTAATTCGTACCAGAGATATTTATAACTGAAACAACAATGAATGTATCTATAAGTCTTCCATCTTTTGCATGATGAACCGTTTCAAAACTATCCGACCCACTCTGTTTGATTTTATCAATATGGCTATTAATTTCTTCAGGTGACTCATTTTTTTGATAATCTGAAATAGTAAGATTAGCGAACTCCTCTGCTGTATAACCAAGACAATGATGTGCCGCATAATTAAACTCCACCGCTTTTAGCGTTACTGTATCAATAAGTAAAATACCGTCATGAATTGACTCAAACAACTTTTGGTATTTCAGTTTGCTTGTATTGATAATCTCTTTTTCATTCTTTAACTCTTTTTTATTTTTCTCAAGCTTTGAAATAACACTATTTTTATTATCAATAAGCCAAATTAAAAAATCAAAATAGTTTCCATGTACAGCGCGTAAAATATCATGACGGCTCAAGGAGCCAACAAGTTCATGATTTTCATCTAAAACAATGAGCTGATGTACACCGTGTCTAGTCATTAACGCCGTGGCTTCATAGAGAGACAAATCTTTTGTAATGGTTTCAAGCTTAGAATTTGCCAGATTTAAAATAGATTTATTATAGGGCTTTTTTGCATGACCACAATAGTGTAAAATATCCCGTTCAGAAACTATGCCGACAGGTTTTGCACCACTCATCAAAACAACATAATCAGACTTTTGATTTTTCATCAACAGTACTATTTCTTCAACGGACGCATTATCGGATACTGTAAATGGTGTTTTGCTCATAACATCTGCAACAACATTGATTTTATTGAGCTCTTCAAAACCGATATGACGAAGAAAATCACCCTCCGTGATGATTCCGACAAATATTCCATTTTTATCAACAACAACCAAGTGACGATAACCTTTCTCTTCCATAATCATATAAGCATCATGAAGATGAGTAGATTGATCTATACAAAAAGGGCTTGGAGTCATCACATCACCCAAGCTTTTATCTGTGTCTATGTTTTCTGAAACTATACGAAGAGTGTCATGCTCTGTGAAAATTCCAACAGGTTTGCTATGCTCATCAACCACAACAACAGAGCTTATCTTATGCTCTTGCATTGCTTTTAACGCTTCATAAAGGGGTTCAGTTACATAAAAACTTATACTTAGAGAAGATAAAATAGACTCAAGAATTATAAATTCCATTATGAAACCTTAATATTTTTTATTAAATGGTAATTATTGTAGCAAATTTTTCTAAAAACAGTCCGCCATAGCTAGATTAGCAAATCACAACACTCTTTATCTCGCTCATCTCTTCAATGGCAAATCGTGGACCTTCTCGCCCAACTCCGCTTAGTTTTACTCCGCCGTATGGTTGGATGTCAAAGCGCAATGTTGGCATATCGTTTATAATAATTCCGCCAGCATCTAGCTCGTCAATAGCTCTTTTTGTCAGAGTTAAATCATCTGTAAAGATGGAAAATTGCAGACCGTATGGCGAGTTATTTATCCGAGGAAGTGCGTCATCAAAATCATCTACTTTTATGAGTGAGACTATCGGTGCGAACACCTCTTCACAGACGATTTTCATATCATCTTGTACATTTATCATAACGCATGGATGAAAAATTCTGCCGTCTCTATAGAGCGGAAGTAGTGAGGACGCTCCTTCACTTGTGGCACTCTCAATCCAGTTCATGGCACGAACTGCGGCATCATCATCAATAAGTGGTCCCATAAAAGTATCATCTTCATAAGGCGAGCCAACTTTTAGTTTTTTTGTCTCTTGTGCCATCAAAGAGGCGAACTCATCATAAATCTTGCTATGCACATAAATGCGCTGAAGTGAGATACAGACCTGTCCTGAGTTTACAAAAGCACCAAGTGCACATCTTGCGGCAGCATGGCCTAAATCGGCACTTTTGTCAATGAAAGTCGCCGCATTTCCACCAAGTTCTAATGAGACTTTTTTTATCCCTGCACTCTTTGCAATAATCTCTCCAACCGGCACACTTCCCGTAAAGCTTATCACTCGCGGAATATCACTGGCAACCAAAGCACTTCCAACCTCAGCATCGCCGTAAACAACACTTAGAGCATCTTTTATGGCGTACTTGCTCTGGATGAAAAGTTTTACGAACTTATACGCAGTTAGTGGAGCCTCTGGGGTCGGCTTTAACACAACTGCATTGCCAGCTACAAGAGCAGGAGCCAGTTTATGAGCCACAAGATTTAACGGAAAATTAAACGGCGTGATTGCCACAACAACGCCTGCAGGTTCTCGTCTAAAAAAAGCAAGAGTTTTTTTACCGCTGTTTGTCGCGTCCGTATTTATAGTCTCGCCGTGCATCGTTCGCATCGTCTCAGCACTTAGAGTTATGGTCTCGATACATCTCTCAACTTCAATTCGAGAAAACGAGATAGGCTTACCAACCTCATCAGTTATAGTTTTTGCCATATCCTCTTTCTGCTCTCTTAACATCTGGACTACATCCAAAAGCCAATCACATCGTTGCGAGAGTGTAGTTTTTTTCGCCTCTTTAGATGCAGCTTTAGCGATTAAAAGAGCTTTTTTTGCATCCTCCACATGACAGATTGGAGCACGAGAAACAACCTCTCCGCTATATGGACTTCTCCTCTGGCTAAAACTCTCTCCGACTGTTTCGTTTGAACCAAAAAATATCTTTGCATCCATAAAAACTCTCCAAATTAAACTTTTTTATCAAAGATTATATCATTATTGTTAAAATCAACTATTGACAATGTAAAATACTGATTTAAAAAACAAAACGGAAAATCCATGAAACTTCTTATCTTCATCACTCTTCTTTTATCAACGCTTTATAGTTCAGATTTAAATTGGCTACATAATTATGATGCCGCGCTCAAACAAGCGAAAAAAGAGAAAAAGGGCGTTTACCTTTTTATTGGTGCGGATGTTTGTGTTTGGTGTGACAAGTTTAAAGATATGACACTCTCCGACAAGTCTGTTATGAAGAGACTAAAAGAGGAGTATGTTCTTCTATATATGTCAAGAGATAGACATAAAATACCTGCTAATTTCACGGTAAAAGGCGTACCAAGGCACTACTTTTTAACAAGCAGTGGTAAAATCATCCATGAAGATAGAGGAAGTCGTGAAGTTGATGGCTTTTTTGCTCTTCTTGATGAAGTTAGTCTAAAAAAGTAGAAATAAGCACCTTAGCAGTATCATATCAAAAAAATTTAATACGAAAAAGAAACCATGATTAAAACAATAATCACGCTCTCATTAATCTTATCCATGCAGTTGTTTTTAGGATGTTCTCACGACGATGATTCAAAAGACAAAAATAAGCCTCCAGCAAAAGTTAGTTTGATGAGTGTTAAAAAAGAGATTGTTGAAGCACCGTTTGAGTTTACTGCCACGACGGTTGCGAGCAAAAGTGTTCAGATTCATGCTCGAGTGAATGGTTATCTGCAGAATATAAATTACCGTGATGGTAGCTTTGTAAAAGTTGGGCAGACTCTCTTTAAACTTGATCAAAAACCTTTTAATATTGCCGTTTTATCAGCCAAAGCATCACTTGAAGCAGAGAGTGCAAAAAAAGAGTACACCACACAAAACCTAAAGCGTATTGAGATACTTTTTGAGAGAAAAATTTCTGGGAAACAGGAGCTTGACGCAGCATTGGCGGCAGATAAAACACAAACCGCTCTAGTAAATGGAGCCAAAGCAGCTCTTGAGAAAGCAAAGCTTGACCTTAGCTACACAAACATAACCGCACCGATGTCGGGATGGGTCGATAAAGCACTGCAGTATGAGGGTAGCTATATCTCTGAATCACAAAATGGACTCCTTACAACAACCCATCAAACTTCTCCAATTTTTGTGGATTTTTCAATTCCAAAAGAGGCGATGGCTAGAATCAACAGCTTAATGAACAGCGAGCAAAAAAATGAACTTTTTGTAGAGTTGATTCTCGCAGATGGAACCACATTTAAAAACAGAGGGAAGATACTGTTTTTTAGTCCTACTGTAGATGTTTCCATGGGGTCTCGCCAAGCTAGAGCTGAGTTTTCAAACCCAAAAGGAGAAATTCTTCCAGGGGAGTTTGTAAAAGTACGACTTAAAGGGCTGAAATACAGCTCAATCACCATTCCACATAAAGCCCTGATGCAGGGAGCTAAAGGCTCTTTTGTTTTTATGGTTGATGAAAATCAAACCGCACAAATTCGAGTTGTTAAAGTTGGAGAGTGGATTGGTGAGAATATCGTTATCCAAGATGGCATAAAAGAGGGTGAGAAAATTATCGCTCAAGGCAATGCCAGAGTCGATGTTGGAAAAGTTGTAAAAGTCGTCCCACCAAAACAGATAAAAGAGCATTAATGTTCTCTCGTTTTTTTATAGATAGACCCATATTTTCCGGCGTTATAGCCATCTTGATTGTGGTATTTGGAACCATTTCACTACTAAATCTTCCAGTATCACAGTTTCCAAAAGTTACTCCTCCAACGGTGAGCATAAGCATCAGCTACCCAGGAGCCGAAGCAAAAACCATAGCAGATACAGTACTCGCACCCATAGAAGAGCAGATAGCTGGAACCGATCATCTCATGTATATGACCTCTTCAGCATCTGGTATGTCTGGTAGCGGAAGTATAAACTGTACATTTGAAGTTGGAACCGACATAGACAAAGCCCTTGTGGATATCCAAAACCGAGCAAATCTAGCCCTTCCGCAACTCCCAAGCGTTGTAAGAATGTTTGGAATCAATGTTAAAAAAGGTACTCAAGATATCTTGATGATTACGGCATTTTACTCGCCAGATAATTCAATGAGCGATATTGACATAAGCAACTATGTCGATACGCATATAGTCAATGAAATAAAGAGAATCCCTGGTGCTGGCGATGCTTCTATCTCGGGTCGAAGAGATTATGCGATGCGTATCTGGCTAAACCCTGACAAGATGGCTTCTATGGGGATTACATCTTCTGATGTTGACAGTGCAATAAACGAACAAAATCTTCAAACATATCCAGGGCGATTAGGGCAAAGTCCCATAAAAACACAAGAGATGACTGTGATGCTCACCTCAAAAGGAAGATTATCAACCGTTGAGGAATTTGAGCAGATTATTGTTCGTGCAAAGAGTGACGGAACAATTGTTCATCTGCGCGACATAGCTAGAGTTGAGTTAGGTACTAGTAACTACGAGTATTACGGAAGATTCAAAGGTAAACCTGCGGCACTTTTAGCTGTTTTTTCCAGATCAGATGCCAACGCTATCCAAACTTGTGATGCCGTAAGTAAAGAGATAGAGCGACTCTCCAAAACATTTCCAAGTGGTCTAAAATACGAAGTTGCTCACAACTCAACCAATTTTATAAAAATCTCCATCAAAGAGGTAATTAAAACACTAGCTGAAGCACTTCTACTGGTTATCGTGGTTATCTATCTATTTTTACAGAGCGCTAGAGCTAGTCTTATAGCACTTATTGCCGTTCCTGTCTCTCTTATGGGAGCGTTTATTGGGATGTATCTTTTAGGTTACTCAATCAACACTTTAACACTCTTTGGAGTGGTTTTAGCGATTGGAATTGTTGTTGATGACGCAATTGTGGTCGTGGAAAATATGGAGAGGATTATGCAGAGCGAGCATATAACTCCAAAAGAGGCAGCCATCAAAGCGATGGAGCAAGTCACTAGCCCAATCATTGCTATCGTTTTGGTTTTGTGTGCAGTTTTTATACCAGCGACTTTTGTCGGCGGAATGACTGGAGAGTTATACAAACAGTTCGCTATGACAATCGCTGTATCGGTAATCTTCTCAGGTTTTGTAGCACTTACTCTATCACCATCTTTAGGAGCACTACTTTTACGCCAACACGAAAATGCTCCTCCTGCCCTATTCGTGCGCTTTAACACGATGTTCTCAAACATGACAGAACGATATATCCATCTCTCTGTATCAATGATTAAGCGAAGTTTTATAACGCTATTTTTATATCTTGGTGTCTTTGGAATTATCTATCATCTCTCAACAACAACACCAAAATCATTTCTGCCAACAGAAGACCAAGGCTACTTTTTTACAGTTCTCTCACTTCCAGAGGGTGCAACAATAGAGCGAACTCAGGCTGCGGTTGAAAAAGCGGAAAAAGTGGTAAAAGATATAGATGGCGTAAAAGGTATGATTGCCATCGTCGGAAGCAACTTCCTAGGAGGCGGACAAGAGCCAAACTCGGCCACACTTATTGCTAGACTTATACCGTGGGATCAGAGAGAAACTGTAGAGTTAAGCGTCAAAGAGATTATCAAAACATTTAAAAAAGCAATCCAACCAATAAGTGAAGCAAGTTTCAATATATTCTCCCCACCGCCAATCAGAGGGCTAAGTAAAACTGGCGGTGTTCAGCTATGGCTTCAAAGCCCTGATGGAGATATGAAAGCCCTTGCACAAAATGCACAAAAGTTTATAAGCAGAGCCAAAGAGCTTCCACAATTTGCAAATATCACAAGCACAATGCGTCCATCATCTCCAACACTTTTTGTGGATGTAAATAGAGAAAGAGCTAAAACCCTTGGTGTTTCACTAAATGATCTGTTTTCAACAATTCAGCATACAGTTGGTGTCTCAAATATAACTCAATTTGAAAAAGATGGGCACAACTACTGGGTGAAAGTTCAAGCTGATGCGGCTTTTAGACAGACACCAACCGACATAAGCAGAGGGTTTGTAAAGTCATCATCTGGCACTATGATACCGCTAAGTGCCATTGTATCAGTGCGTCAAGAGTCTGCTGCTGTTAGGATTGAGCATTTTAACACTGTACTCTCAGTTCCAGTCACCGCTTCGCTTAAACCAGGAGTTAGCACAGGAGAGGCGATTGACATTATTGAAGCTCTAGCAAAAGAGACGCTCTCACCAGGGATTGTGACTAGTTGGGATGGTGTTGCTTATCAACAAATCCTTATACAAAATCAAGCAAAATATATCTTAATCTTTGCTCTAATAATCGTTTTCCTAATTCTATCAGCCCAATATGAAGCGTGGATTTTACCACTAGCCGTTATGCTCTCAGTACCATTTGGAATAGCTGGCGCATACATAGCATTATGGGCAACAGGGCAAAGCAACGACATCTATTTCCAGATTGGTTTGCTCACGCTAGTTGCACTCGCCGCAAAAAATTCTATCCTAGTTGTTCAGTTTGCAGAACAAGAGCGAAAAAGTGGTAAAAGCATCTACGAAGCAACCATATCAGCCGCAAGACTCCGTTATCGTCCGATGATGATGACATCGTTAGCTTTTGTATTTGGAGTATTGCCACTAGCACTAAGTACAGGGGCAGGAGCAGAGAGCCGCCACTCTATTGGAATTGGGATACTAGGAGGAATGATTGCAGCAACATTCGTGGAACGATATTTTATCCCATACTTGTACTATCAAGTCTCTACACTACAAGAGAAAATGAAGAGAAAGTTTAGGTAACAAAGAGTAACAGGTTTATACAACCCTGCTACTAAAAAATCAAATCTTTAAAATTTACTCTGCTTTCTCATCTTTTATCTGCTCTTCATCCTTGACAACAACAACCTCTTCCTCCACCTCATCGGCTTTATAGTAGTTAATTCTTGCATCCAAAAGAACTGTTTTTGCAAAATGAGCCTTTGTTCCTTTTGGAAATTCTGGGTCTTTTAGTAGAACTGATATCTCATCACTTGAGTTCTTTTTAATTATCTTCTTAAGTTTACCCTCACCCATAGCATAGGCAAAATCAGCCAGATACCAACTTCCAAACTCTCTTTTTAAGTATTTTATATACCGAATTGCCGCGTCAGTTGAACGACTTGCGTTTAGTCTCTCATCCTTTTTCTTTTTTACAATTAGTCCAAAATTGCAAGCGGTTTGCTTTCCAAACTGCCATAGTCCAGCGGAACCACATCCTCTTGAAGATGCGTTAAATTTAGATTCGGCGTATGGAACAAGAGAAAAGTAAGGAGGTATTCCAGCTTTTTCAAACTTAGCTTCTATTGGTGCCAAAGCCACTCTAGTTGCTTGGTGGCGTTTGTAAAGCACAGAGATGGTTCCCTTGTAGTGATTGAGAGTTTTTTCAATTATTGGGTCATCAGCGAGCGTTTCGTTGCTCTCCAAGGAAGTCAAAGATGCGTTGATGGAGCGAGTGTTGTCCGCCGCAAATAAGGAGAGTCCAGCAAAGAAAAATAGGGTTATAAGCAGATATTTAAGCATTAACTTCCTTGATTTTTATTAGTTTTCTAACTTCTATCGTAGCGTAAAAGGCTTAATAGGTCAAATTTCATGTCTGTTTGATTGGCTCTTTTTTGGTACAATTTGCCTTCCAAATAGGGGAAAACAGAGAAAATGAAAAAAATAGCATTTTTGATAATCACACTTTTTTTAGTAAGCGGATGCACTGTGGTAGGTCCTGACTTTTCCCCTCCTCACACAGATACACCGATTGATTGGCAAACAGATGAAGATATTTTTGTTGAAAATATGGATAGATGGTGGGAAAAATTAGGCGATAAAAATTTAAATCTTCTAGTAGAAAAAGCGATTAAACAGAACAAAAACATCATGATTGCCGCTGCACAAAACGAGGGCTTTATGGCAAAACTTGGAGTTGCGAATGCAAGTTTTTTCCCTCAGATAAACGCAGAAGGCACTACAACAAAAGAAAAATCATCAAACGCAATTAGTACGACTTATGGTGTTGGTCTTGGAATGAGTCAGTTTGAGATTGACTTCTGGGGAAAATACAAAAGAGCAAGTGAGTCAGCAAAAGCAATGCTTCTTGCAAGCAGATATAACAGAGAGTTAGTTCGCTCCTCGACCATCACAAATATAGTAAGCACTTACAACACGATTCTAACAGCGCAAAAGCTCCTAAAAAATGCCAAAGATAATTACCTGCTTTTAGAAGAGATAACTTCCATATTTAAAACAAAACTCGAGCAAGGAGTAGGTTCAAATAGCGATGTTTTACAATCAGAAGCACTATTAGAGCAGACATACAGCGATATTCCAGCGAGAGAAGCAAAAATATCAACGCTGGAAAATGCTCTAGCTTTTCTAGTTGGAGAGGCTCCAGGTAGCGTTAAAGTAACCGAATCAACTCAGTGGAGCAAAGATATTGAAGTTCCAGCAGGAATTCCATCTGAACTTCTAGAGCGTCGCCCAGATATTTTATCAGCAGAAGCATCTTGGCGCGCAACAAATGCAACCATAGGCATAGCGGAGAGTGGCTATTTCCCATCTTTTTCACTAACAGGATTATTAGGATTTCAAAGCACAGAGCTCTCTTCACTACTAAATGGTTCTTCACAGATATGGCAAGTAACCCCTGCTGTCTCACTTCCAATTTTTACAGCAGGAAGAACAAAAAGCGAGATTAATCTAGCAAAAGCGCAAACAAAAGAGGCAAAAACACAATATGAGCAGACGCTACTAAGAGCTTTTGGAGAAGTTGACAATGCCTTAAGAGATCGCAAAAGTATAAAAATGAGCCGAAAGTATCTTGAGAATGCACAAGAAAAATATAAACTAGCAGAAAAAATGAGCTTATTCGAATATGATAATGGAAAAACAGGGTATCTCTCAGTGCTTCTTGTCAGACAATCACTAGTTTCAAACGAGAGTCACATGATAGTAAACGACGATTCAAAATACCTAAACTTTATAGCGCTATGCAAGGCTCTTGGTGGAGGATGGGAGAGATTTAAAACAGATTCAAAGTAGATTCAAGTGAAGTAAAAATCTACTTTTTGAACTTAAGCTCTACTTTGAGAGATTAAAACATCTTCCAACATTTTTCCTATATCTCCATCCAATATAGTAGCAACATTAGAGTAAGCAATATTGCTTCTTGTATCTTTTATCTGCTGATACGGCTGCATGACATAAGAGCGAATCTGGTGTCCCCAACCAATCTCGCTCTTTGCAATACCAGCAACTTCCGCCTTTTGCGCTTCAAGCTCTAACTCATATAGTCTTGATTTTAGCATTTTCATAGCAGTAGCTTTGTTTTTGTGCTGGCTTCTGTCGTTTTGACATTGAACCACTACATTTGTTTTTATATGAGTGATTCTTATGGCGGACTCAGTTTTATTTACATGCTGTCCGCCAGCGCCACTAGAGCGGTAAGTGTCTATGCGAATATCTCTATCTTCTATCACAATATTTATATCATCATCAACCTCAGGAGATACCATAACCGAACTAAATGATGTATGTCTTTTTGCATTTGAGTCAAAAGGCGAGATGCGAACAAGTCTATGAATCCCATTTTCTACCTTTAAATAGCCATAGGCATTTTCACCTTTTATAAGAATAGAAACATCTTTTATCCCGGCTTCATCACCTGCTTGATAATCAAGCACCTCAATCGTATATCCGTTTCTCTCAGCAAATCTTTTGTACATCCTAAGAAGCATCGATGCCCAATCTTGTGACTCTGTTCCGCCAGCTCCAGGATGAATGGACAAAATTGCATTGTTTGCGTCCATCTCTTCGCTTAACAGAACCTCAACTTCCATATTTAGTATAAGATTCTCTAAGTTCTGGGCATCATCAAAACATTCAGCAATCGCTTCATCATCATTTTCATCTTTTGCCATCTCATAAAGTTCAACTGCATCATCAACCTTGTCTTTGGCAATGAAATATTTTTTAAGTTTTCTCTCAAGCTGTGTCTTCTCTTTTTGAATCACTGCAGCACTATCAGCGTCACTCCAAAAGTCTTGCTCGTTTTCCATCTCTTCTATTGCATCCAGTCTATCTTGCAATTTTTGAGGCTCCACAACACCAGTTATGTTGCTCATTTTGATTGTAATATTTTTTAAAAGTTCACTGTATTCGTAGTTATCCATAAATAAATTCCATTGTTGTATAATTGCGATTATAACACACTAAGGCGCAATTTATGAAGATATTCTCCAACCCACAAGAGTTAAAAATTTATTTAAAAGAGATAGATAAAACCGTTGGTTTTGTGCCAACAATGGGAGCTCTGCACGAGGGACATATCTCGCTTGTAAAAAAAGCAAAAGAGCAAAATGAGGTTGTTGTTGTCTCTATTTTCGTAAATCCAACACAATTTTTAAAGGGCGAAGATTTTGAGAAGTATCCGAGAAAAGATGAGGCAGATAAGCAGATTTGTAAACTGAGCGGTGTTGATGTTCTCTTTTTTCCACAAGCAGAAGATATTTACACAGATGACGAAGTTAGCTTAAATGCCCCTAGAATAAGGGGTTTTGTTCTTGAAGGAAACAGTAGACCGTCACATTTTGATGGAGTATTAACGGTTGTCATGAAACTCTTAAATATAGTAAATCCGACAAGGGCGTATTTTGGCAAAAAAGATGCACAGCAACTAAATCTTATCTCTTTGATGGTAAAACAACTCTTCATGAGCGTTGAGATTGTTCCAGTTGATACAGTAAGAGAAAAAGATGGTTTAGCGCTTAGTAGTCGAAATGTTTATCTCTCATCTCCACAGAGAAAAGAGGCTCTAAAAATAGTATCCTCGCTCCATAGTGCCGGCATAATGGTTAGTAAAAATATTTTAAATTCAGAGCTTATTACAAATGAGATGCGTAAAATTCTAGCTCCACTAGAGATTTCTTATGTTGAAATTTTAAATCGTGATTTTCAAAAGATAGAAATACTAGAGATTGGAAATAGCGTTATTTTAGTGGAGGCTAAGGTTGGCGTCACTAGGTTGCTTGATAATATCTGGCTTTAAGTAACTATCTTCAACCAAAATGTCTACCGCCTTCTTAAAGATTGGCACGGAAGTTTGAGCAGCAAATTGACTCTTCTTCGGTTGCATTACAACTACGCCAATCATATACTTGTTATTTTTATCATTTGCAAAACCGGCAAATGTAGTGTTGTATTTACTAACATAAACACTTTTTTCAACCATATGAGCGGTTCCAGTTTTTCCACCAATCTCTAAACCTTCTGTTTTGGCAAGTACACCAGTTCCCTCATTTACAGTTTTTATAAGAATTCCCTTTATCTTCTCAGCGGTAGTGTTTTTTATAACCTGAACTTGTGGCTCCACCTCGATAGGTATCTCTCGATTATAGGCGTCCACAAAGCAGTTTACGATTCTTGATTTAACTATTTTACCGCCATTATTAAAAGCGCTGTATGCCTGAATAATCTGCATCAAATTTGCTCTCATTCCATATCCATAGGCACATGTTGCTTTATATATCTCATTGTTTAGTCTTTGGGCGTCTGGGATTGAGCCAGCTTTTTCGTATATAAGGTCATTTGTTGAATCTTGCGCAAATCCAAATTTCATCAATCCATCATGAAACTCCGCTCCTGAAAGCTTTTGGGCAATCTGAGCTATACCGATGTTTGATGAATGTATGATTATATCCTCAACACTGAGCCAGTCAAATGTGTGTTCATCAGTTATTACTTTTGAACCAATTGCATAACGACCATTATGACCATTTACCATATCATATGGATTTACGGCTCCTTTGTCTAAAAGAAGCGACAAAATAACACTTTTTATAACACTTCCAGGCTCAAAACTATACTCAATCATACCGCTGTTTAAAGATGAGTAATCACTTCTTTGGATAGCCTTTGGTATAAATCTATTTGAGCTAGCCATTGCAATTACTTTGCCATCCTTAGCGCTCATAATAACACACATTGCCTCTTCTGCCATCAAATCTATCTTCATCTTATCGAGCATTCTCTCGACTTTTACCTGAAGCGATATAGGAATATTGAGCTTAACATCAAGACCATTGATTGCCTGTTTTGTAAAGCTATCTTTATTTAAGATGATGTAACTATTTACATCTCTATAGCCCTTAGTTGATGCGTCTTGCTTTGCAGTAAGCTCCGTCTCAAACATCTTTTCTAGACCTTTGACGCCATTAATGTTCGTATAACCATCATCCTCTGATTTATGTGTATAGCCTAAAATTGGTGTTAAGATGTTTCCGTAACTATACTCTCTGCTCTCTCCACTCTCAATAACACTAAGCCCCTGAAGTGAAGTTTTACCAGTTCTTGGATTTTTTAACTCCATAAAAACATTGTATTTTCGAAGCTCGTATGTCAAACTCTTCAAATTCTGAGCAATTTTTTCAGGTATATCATAGCTGAGGACAACTACACCATTTTTACCTTGAATTTTTTTAATAATTTCATTTTTGGGAATTTCTGAATATATGCTAAATAGCTCAACGAAAAGCTCTTTTTTCTGAGGATCTATATAGTTTGTATTTACGACAGCTTTGTAGAGTTTTTTTGTTGTGGCAATATGAAAGCCATCAGCGCTGATAATGCTTCCTCTTTTGGCTTTTGAGCCATCATCCGAGTAAAGAGATGGTAAGTCACGAGATTTTACTACAGTTAGAAGCATTACCGCCAAAAATATAATAAAACCAAACGAAATTAGTGAAAAAAGAAGAAATATTTTTTTGCTTTTGTTTTGATTTATCATACTTGTACCAAATTCCATTAACCATGCAGACTTAAGAGCAAAAAAGAGTCTCTTATTAGATTACAGTTGTGTTCTTCCTAACTCTTTATAGGCATTGAGCGCTTTATTTCTTATCTCAAGCATTAGCTTCATGCTTGTCTCTGCTTTAGAAATTGCGAGTGCTGCTTGATGAAGGTCTTTTACCTGTCCAGTTGCCATATCTCCAAGAGCTTTTTCATTATCTACTTGAAGTTCATTTACTTCATTTAGAGCAGATTTTAGATGTTTTGAAAATGAGTCACCACCATCTTCAAGCCCATCAACCCCACTTATCTTACTCTTTTGCTTTAGCAGTTCAGCAGTAGATGAACCAGCAACGCCACTTATATTATTCATAATCTAACCTTTTTTATTACTGTAGTAGCGAAATAGCACTATTTGCTATATTTTTTGCGCTCTCAAATGCAGCCACATTTGCCTGATAAGAACGAGTTGCTTCAACCAAATCGGCCATTTCTATAACAGGATTAATATTTGGATATGCAACATAACCTTTTGCGTCTGCATCTGGATGCGATGGATCATATTTCATCTTTGGCTCTCTGTCATCTCTTGAAATCTTATCAACAACCACACTCATAATTGCGGGATTTACTTTTCTGCCAAATTGACCTTCGTTTAGTGGGTCTTGATAGCTGGCACTCTGTGTCATTGAGTCTAACGCCTTATTAAACTGCTGGTTAAAGTCAATAGCTTTAAAAACAACCTCTTTTCTTCTATAGGGTCCGCCCTCTGTCGTTCTTGTCGTTTGAGCATTTGCAATATTTTCAGAAATAACATTTACACGAACTCTCTGCGCGGAAAGGCCATAGCCACTTATATCAAAACTGTTCAAAAAGTTACTCATCCTCTACTCCTAGTTCGCTTTACTTGATGTATCTATTACATTTCTAAAGTTCGCCTGATCTTTCTTCATAGCGCTTATTAATGCAGTAAACATTATTGAGTTTTTACTCATCTCTGTTGTCTCAACATCCAAGTCAACGCTATTTCCGTCATTTCTAGCCATGTGTCCATCTCTAAAGAAAGTTTTTGGCTTTAGTGAACTACTCTCTTCGCTCAAAGGCAGATGAGCTGGATTTGTTTGAGCCATCTGCAGTTTTGTGTTGTTTTGGTTGTATATCTTCGCCTTCTCATCAGCCAAAACACCCTCAAAACTAACATCCCTTGGTCTATAAAAAGGAGTATCAACATTTGCAATATTTGAAGCAATCATATCCTGACGAGCAGCTCTATAATCAAGCGCTTTTGCCATTAAATCATTTGTTGCTGATATTTTTATACTCATATTAACTCCTTTAGTAAATCTCAAGGGAACGAAAGAACACCAATTTTAGAACAACAAGCAAATTCGGTTCCAAAACCGTTATTTTTTCTCAACCACAACTATAGTTCTACAAACCAAATCATGCAGAGCTTTTTTATCTTTTCTATAAAAGGGAACGATTAATCCCAAGAGCGTGGTTGCAGTAAATAAAAATGCAACAAATCTAAACAAAGCCCTTGCAAAGCTTATATTTTTACCACTCTTATCATCCACAACCTTCATATCATAAGCTTTTTTCCCCGGAGTTTGACCAAATCTGCTTAAAAGTAGTGCATACACAAATGCGTAAGTCGTTACTCCTGCAAGAGGTGCAAGCTGTGATGACTGAAAATCATCTTTGCCGTTCATAATCACATAAGTTATAGTATAGAGGATAGGAGCATATATCATAAACAAATCGACAATAAAAGACTTTACCCTAAAGCTATATGGAGCATAAATATATTTTGGAAGAACGGTCTCTTTTTTGGTTTTACTCTTTTTTTTAAGTTCTCTAAATTTCATAATGCTATTATAACAAAGAAAGCTATTCAATCTATTGTATACATTCTAAAATTTAAATCATGGAGTAGCAAACTTTATCAATTAAAAAAACTTCTTATTAATATAAGCTTAAAATATACAATCAGCTACAGCATATTATTAAATAACAAGCAAATCAAATGGTTTAAACTAAATTTAAAAATTGGATGAGTAGAATATGTGATGTCGTTATAAATCAAATAACATAAAGTGATATTTATATCACATCTTTGTTATTATGACAAAAGACAAAAACAGGAGAAATTAAATGAGAAAAATGTTAAAAATGTCTATAGCATGTGCTGTAATGATGGGTGCTGGTGCAGTTTCTGCTCAAGCTGATAATGTTGATATTCTTTCAAATGTAAAAGTAAATGGTCAAATCAGAGCTCGTTACGAGATGGTAGATGCTTCTGATGCTGCAAACAAACCAAACGCAAATGCTCTTACAAACCGTTTAGTTCTTGGTGTTGGTGCTGATATGTTTGGAACTGATTGGCTATCTGCTTATGCCGAGATGACAGATGTTCGTGCACTAAACAACAACTATGATGATAAATTTGCTGGAAATGGTACAGAAACTAATGATGTAGTTGCTGATTCTGAGCAAACTCGTCTTACTCAATCATACATCGATTTAAAATATGGGAAAACAAAGTTAAGAGTTGGTCGTCAAATCATCAACCTTGATAACCAAAGATTTGTTGGTGCAGTTGACTGGAGACAAATGCCTCAAACTTTTGACGCATATACACTTACAGACAACACAATAGAAAACCTTAATTTAACTGCCTCTTATATAACTCAAGTAAATAGAGTTTTCAATCAGGACAACACAGTATCTGCTAATGCTGCTACTGCTGGAAAGTATGATACAAGATCTATTCTTTTAAATGCTTCATATAAAGTTATGGATGAGCTTAAAGTTACTGCCTATGACTATATGATAGGTCAAGGAACAGCTACAACTAACGGGACAGGTGGAAGTGATACTTACGGTATAGCACTTACTGGTGATGTTGCAGTTGCTAATGGCATAAAAGTAAATTATCGTGCAGAGTATGCAAAGCAAACTGATCCAACAATGGAAAACAAAAGCGCTACTGGAAATGTTAATGTTGATGCAAGCTACTATGATCTTGAACTTGGTGCAAATATTTCAGGTATCTTAGTTGGTGCTCAGTATGAAGTATTAAGTGGTGATGGTGACGCAGCTGGTAAAGAAACAGCATTCGCAACTCCTTTAGCTACACTACATGCACACAACGGTTGGGCTGATATGTTCTTAGCTACACCAACAGCAGGTCTTGTGGATATGAACTTAATGGTTGGTTATACTTCAAAAGAGATAGGTACTGCTAAAGTTATCTATCATGACTATACAAGTGATGTAGGAAGTAAAGATTGGGGAACTGAACTTGATGTAGTTTATACAAGAGCTATCCCAGGTGTTAACAACCTTACTGGCATGCTAAAGTATGCTAATTACAGTGCAGATTCATCAACAAAAAATACAGCGTTCGTAGGTACCAATATGAATATTGACACTTCAAAATTCATAGCGATGCTAGATTATAAATTTGCTACAAAATAGTTAGTTCTTCTTCGTCTCTCTAGGCCTTCGACCAAAGGTATCTCCTTTGGTCTCGCCTAGAACTACCTATACTTAACCTACAATTTAACTCCAAAAGATATAATACAATCATAATTAAACCAAATCATAAAAATAAGAAACAGGATATACAATGCTAATAGATAGCTACGATAGAGTAGTTGACTATCTTCGCATCTCTGTAACAGAGAGATGTAACTTTAGATGTCAATACTGTATGCCAGAGAAGCCTTTTTCATGGGTTCCAAAAGAGAACCTGCTTACATTTGAAGAGCTATTTTTATTTGTAAAAGTAGCGATTGATGAGGGTGTAAAAAAGATTCGTATTACTGGTGGGGAACCACTTTTACGGGAAGATCTGGATAAATTTATAAAGATGATTTATGATTATGCACCAGATATTGACTTAGCAATGACAACAAATGCCTTTTTACTAAAATCAACAGCTCAAAAATTAAAAGATGCAGGGCTAAAGCGCCTAAATGTTAGCATCGACACTCTAAAACCAGAAGTTGCACAAAAAATAGCACAAAAAGATGTTTTAGCGAATGTTTTAGAGGGCGTTGAAGAAGCCATATCGGTAGGCCTTAAAGTAAAAGCAAACATGGTCCCTATGAAAAACATGAATGCAGACGAGATAGTAGATGTGCTTGAGTACTGTAAAAAACGAGATATGTCCATAAGATTTATAGAGTATATGGAAAACAGCTTTGCAGCAAAAGAGATAAGTGGATTAAAATCATCAGAACTTCTTGAGATCTTAAGAGAACAGTATGAGTTTGAAGATGAGGGATTTGACGGCTCTTCCCCTTCTCACTACTACCGCATGAGCGATGGTTATAGATTTGGCATCATCGAACCATATGCCGATGATTTTTGTAAACAGTGTAACCGTATCCGACTAACTGCTGAGGGGCAACTAATCCCATGTCTCTATTTTGATGAAGCCCTCAGTATCGCAAAATCCATAAAAGCTGGGGATGTGGCGGCTGCCGCGGAAGTCTTACGGGAAGTTGTAAAAAACAAACCTGAAAAAAACCGTTGGGGCGGCGAAGATGGTGAAATCTCATCTCGAGCTTTTTATGAAACAGGTGGTTGAAAATTGCTATATTTAGTTGAACACTTCTACTCAATTCAAGGCGAAGGTCGCTACACTGGAACACCTTCTCTATTTTTTCGCTTTGGTGGATGCAATATGAAGTGTGAAGGATTTGCGTGCGAAGAGATAGCTAGCGATGGCACAAAAGTTATTGGTTGCGATACAGTCTATGCAGTAAATAGGGAACATTTTTTACAAAACTGGACAGAGATAAATAGCGCGAACGAACTACTTAAGATTTTAAATAATTATAATCTACCACACAAAGTTGATATTGTTTTAACCGGTGGAGAGCCCCTTATTTACGCAAATGAGCCAGTTTTTATAGAATTTCTAGAAGCTCTTCATGCAAATGGACATAAAATTACATTTGAAACAAATGGTTCTCTTTTTGTGGATTTTTTAAAATATCCAATTTATAAAGAGTTCATTTTCGCCCTCTCCATAAAGCTATCAAATTCAAAAGAGTTATTTAGCAAAAGAGTAAGAGGCGATGTAATAAACTCAATTACCACAAATGCGAAAGAGGCTTTTTTTAAATTTTCCATAGATTCCAAATCAATTACGCCAGAACTTCAAAACGAGATTTCTGAGATAACAAAATTTGCACCAAACACTCTAGTTTACTGCATGCCACTTGGAGCAACCAAAAAAGAAGTTGAAGAGAACAGCGAGCCACTTATTGAGTTTTGTAAAGAAAAAGGATATTGTTTTAGTGATAGACTTCATATAAGAGTATGGAATCAAAACAAAGGCGTATAGATGATAATTAGAAAACTTTTTAAATTTGAAAATGCTCATGTTGTCAGGGGCTGCTCAACTGTTAAATGTAGAAGCTCGATTCATGGTCACTCCTACAAAGTAGAGCTTCTCTTTGAGTCAAACTTTTTAGACAATGGTCAAATGGTATATGATTTTGGACTTATGAAGCAGAATATGAAGGATTTGATAGATAGCTTTGACCACTCAATCACTCTCTGGAGTCAAGATGACAAAGAGTATATAAAAGATATGAAAAAACACTCACAAAGATGGATAGAGTTGCCAGTCTCACCATCAGCAGAGCAGTTTAGCAGAGTTTTTTTTATAATGATTGACAAACTATTATCTCTAACAAGTTCGGTTAATGGAGAGAGGGAAGTTAAGCTTCACAGCGTAATTGTCCATGAGACAGAATCTGGATATGCACAAACATTCGTAGATGATGCCTACTCAAAAGATATGGGCATAATTTATTTTTCCGACATTATTTTCAGCGATGCCATTACGGATGACTATAAAGATAAAAAACTTTTAGAAAAAATTAATAACAACGAGAGTTTTATTAACCTAGATAGTGTTTAGAATTATGGATTTTGATTAAGTTCATTTTTTTGAACTTGACGAATTGCCTCTTTTTTTTGCTTAACATCATCATTTAGTAGTTTTTCCATTCTCTGCTCTTTTCTTTTGTCATCTTCTCTTATCTGCCTTATTCTATCTTGTTTATAGTCATGTTTAGAAGTTGATCTCCTATCTTTCGTTTGACCTTTTCTCTCTATCTCAACCCTCTCTTGCTCCCCTTTGGCAACCTCTTCTTTATCTAGATACTCTTTTATCACTCCAGTTGGGTCAATTTCATCCATGTGCTGCTTATAATAAGCCAAAATTTCACTTTTATATATTTCGTTGTTTATAACACCCGAATTTACTACAGCTATAAAAAGTTTACTGTTTTTATCCTCTATAGACTTCTCAAAACTACCCTCTATTTTATTTTTTACATTAAATGAACTATATATTTTTGATAGCTCCCTTAATTTGGCAAGATAAAGCACCTTATTGACGCTTTTATCCCCAGCCTCAACAGCAAAACCTATGTTTTTACTTTTTTTTACTTCATCGACATAATTATCAACAATGTCTTGATTGTTTGAAAATTCAATATTTTCTTTTAACTTTTCTATCATTTCTACACTATCATAAAGCTCATCACCAAGTGATGCATAAACAGCTGGATTTTTAGCAAAAAGAGCAACTATGCAGATTAATAGCAGTAAAATAAATTTCATTTTGTCACCTTTTAGTTTTTATTTTTATAATTATTACTGATATAATCATCAAATGATTAAAAAAATAAAAAAAGAACTTATATATTTTGTATTGGTGTTAGTTATGCTAGCTTTGTTGCAACACTCAGACCTGCTAATCAATCCACTAAGTAGATTTAGTCTAATGATAGAAAAGGGCAGCTACTGCCATCCAGTAATCTGGGCATTTGGGGTGTATCTTATCATTGTTATACTGAGATTAGCTATTAAATTTGTGTTGTTTTTAAAAAATCGTAGAGTTAATCAGTAAAGACAGCTAGTTGGTTCTTTACTTTTTTTGAAGCGAAAAGCTTTAATGCCCCCAAAGGAAAGCATTAAAATTTTGTCTAGCCGTTTCTCTTTTTAATAATCTCTTCAGATACATTTTTAGGAACTTCTTCATAATGATCGAATTCCATAGAGTAAGTTGCTCTACCTTGAGTTGCTGAACGAAGGTCAGTTGAGTAACCAAACATCTCTGCAAGTGGAACAAATGCGTCAACGATTTTGTTTCCACTTCTATCTCCCATATTTGTAACTTGTCCACGACGACGGTTAAGGTCACCGATAACATCACCCATATAGTTTTCAGGAACTTCAACTTCAACTTTCATAAGTGGCTCTAAGATTGCAGGTTTTGCTTTTCTACAAGCCTCTTTAAAGCCCATTGAAGCAGCAAGTTTAAATGCCATCTCATTTGAGTCCACCTCATGGTATGAACCATCGTAAAGTGTTACTTCAATATCTTCCATTGGATAACCAGCAAGAACACCGGCATTCATAGTTTCAGCGCAACCTTTTTCAACAGCAGGAATATACTCTTTTGGAATAACTCCACCTTTGATTTCATTATGGAATACAAAACCAGCACCAGCTTCACCTGGCTTAACTCTTAAGTAAACATGACCGAACGCACCACGACCACCAGATTGTTTAGCGTATTTGTACTCTTGAGAAACTTCATTTCTAATTGTCTCACGGTATGAAACTTGTGGAGCACCAACTTCTGCTTCTACCTTAAACTCTCTTTTCATACGATCAACAAGGATTTCAAGGTGTAATTCACCCATTCCTGAGATGATTGTTTGTCCAGTCTCTTCATCAGTTTTCACTCTAAAAGATGGATCTTCAGCTGCAAGTTTTCCTAAAGCAAGACCCATTTTTTCTTGATCAGCTTTAGTTTTTGGCTCAACTGCAACAGAGATAACAGGCTCTGGGAAAACCATTCTCTCTAAAACAACAGTATCATCTGGATCACATAAAGTATCACCAGTAGTTGTGTACTTAAGACCAACAACTGCACCAATTTCACCAGCATAAATCTCTTTTACTTCTTCGCGTTTGATTGCATGCATTTTCACTATACGACCAATACGCTCTCTTTTGTCTTTAGTAGAGTTGTGTACAAATGAACCCGCTTCTAGTGAACCACGATAAACACGAATAAAAGTTAATGTTCCAACAAATGGATCGGTCATAATCTTAAATGCCAAAGAAGCAAATTTACCATCATCTGTTGAAGGAACGATAACTTCTACCTCTTCATCATCCATCATAGTACCTCTAATAGGAGCACACTCCATTGGTGATGGAAGATAAGCAACAACAGCATCTAAAAGAGTTTGAACACCCTTGTTTTTAAATGCTGTACCAGCAGTCATTGGAACGATATGCATACCAATAGTTGCTGCTTTGATACCTGCAATAATTTCATCTTCATTTAAAGCTACACCATCTAGGTATTTTTCTGCAAGCTCTTCGTTACCATCTACTTCAGAGATAGATTCAATCATTTTTTCGCGATACTCTTTAGATTTTTCTACCATATCAGCAGGAATCTCTTCCACATGATAGTTAGAACCCATCTCAGCATCTTTATCCCAAATAATTGCTTTCATTTTTACTAAATCTACGATTCCAGCAAAACTATCTTCTTGTCCGATTGGCAACTGAATAGGAACCGGATTACCTTTTAAACGATCACGGATTTGAGTCTCAACTTGATAAAAATCAGCACCCGTTCTATCCATTTTATTTACAAAAACGATAGATGGTACACCATAACGATTTCTTTGTCTCCATACTGTCTCTGATTGTGGTTGAACACCGCCAACAGCACAAAATACAGAAACTGCACCATCAAGAACACGCATAGATCTCTCAACTTCAATAGTGAAGTCAACGTGACCTGGAGTATCGATAATATTTATCTGTTTTCCAGCCCATTCACAAGTTGTAGCAGCAGAAGTAATAGTAATACCTCTCTCTTGCTCTTGCTCCATCCAGTCCATAGTAGCAGCACCGTCATGAACCTCGCCGATCTTGTGTTCACGACCTGTGTAGAATAAAATTCTTTCAGTTGTTGTTGTTTTTCCTGCATCAATATGAGCAGCAATACCTATGTTTCTTACATCATTTAAAATATGTGATCTTGCCATAATTTATCCGATTACCAACGATAGTGAGCAAATGCTTTATTTGCTTCAGCCATACGGTAAGTATCCTCTTTTTTCTTGAACGCATTACCTTTATCAGATGAAGCATCCATTAATTCATTTGCTAATCTCTCAGCCATAGTTCTCTCATTTCTCTTGCGAGATGAGTCAATTAACCATCTAATCGCTAATGATAGTTGGCGTACAGGGCGCACTTCTACTGGAACTTGATAAGTAGCACCACCAACACGGCGACTTCTAACTTCTATAATAGGCATAACATTTTCAATAGCTCTATTAAATGTATCTATGCCTGTTTTTTCACCGCGAGAACCTATAATGTCTAATGCACTATAAATAATTTTTTCAGCTGTACTTTTTTTACCATCGTACATTACTTTATTAATAAACTTCGTTAAAATCTTGCTTCCATAAACTGGATCTGGCATAACTTCACGAACGGGAGCTTTTCTTCTTCTCATTTGTAATTTTCCTTATCTTCAATTTTTTCAAATTTACTCAAAACTTTTCCGTAAGTTTCTTTAAAAACTCTCAAGATCAAAGTCCTGTGTTAGCTTGAATATTAATATTTAGCTATTATCTAAAATTATTTTTTAATTTTAGGTTTTTTTGTTCCGTATTTAGAACGAGCAACTTTACGATCTTTAACACCAGCTGTATCCAAAGCACCACGAACGATATGATACTTAACACCAGGTAAATCTTTGATACGACCACCACGAACAAGAACGATTGAGTGCTCTTGAAGGTTATGACCCTCACCACCGATATATGAAATAACTTCAAAACCAGAAGTTAATCTAACTTTTGCAACTTTTCTTAAAGCTGAGTTAGGTTTTTTTGGTGTTGTTGTGTAAACACGAGTACAAACACCACGACGCTGTGGGCACGATTCAAGAGCAGGTGATTTAGATTTCTTAACCACTTTTTGACGCTCTTTACGAATCAATTGATTGATTGTTGGCATACAATTCCTTTACTTTTTTTTCCAGTAGAATTTAACCCGCTATTTTTATGGGGTTATAGACGCGTAATAATATAAAAAAAGTGATTAAAGTTAGCTTATTTTAAGTTATATTTAATAATTAAAGTTTTGTATGGGTAATTTTAACTGTTATGAGGATTTGAAATAGAAATTAAATCTCTATTTCAAATAATAATTGTTGTTACTCTTCGTTACTAGATAATATAATTTCTCTATTTTTGTATATACCTGTTCCAACTGGAATAGTGCGACCAATAATAACATTCTCTTTAAGATCATTTAGATAATCAATTTTTGCACTAACCGCAGCTTCAGTTAATACTTTTGTTGTATCTTGGAATGATGCAGCAGAGATAATACTATCAGCAGAAACTGCTGCACGAGTAATACCTACCAAATAAGGCTCTGCGATTGCAGGACGACCGCCAAGACGAGTGATTTTATTGTTCTCTTGTTCAAATTTAGCTTTAGAAACTAAATCCCCTTCAATAAACTTAGTATCACCTGATTTAACGATTTTAATCTGTCTTAACATTTGTGTAAAGATAACCTCAATATGCTTATCTGCAATATTTACCCCTTGAGAGCGATAAACTTGTTGAACTTCACTTACTAAATAGTTATAAAGTGTTTTAACACCCATAATTCTTAACAACTCATGCGAAGATATAATACCAGTTGTTAATCTCTCGCCAGCATGTACAAAATCACCATTATTTACAACTGCAGAGTGTGATTTATCAACAAAATATTCTTTAACGATACCATTGTCAGAACTTACGATGATTCTTGTTTTCCCTCTTAAAGCTTTACCAAATGTAACAACGCCATCTATTTCAGAAATAAGCGCTGTTGCTTTTGGGCGACGACCCTCAAAAAGCTCACTTACGCGAGGAAGACCTCCGGTAATATCGCTTGATTTTTGAAGTGCTTTTGGTGTTTTAGCAATGATATCTGCAATTTTTACAGTTGCACCATCTTGAACATAAATAGATGATTTTGCTGCAATTTGATATCTTATAGGCTCACCGCTATCGCCAACCAAAACAATTGTTGGTTTATAGTCACTTGATATATGATCATTAATCATTAAACGAGTTTTACCAGTCAATTCATCATACTGCTCTATTGCAGTTGTTCCAATAATAATATCCTCATACTTTACGATACCACTAGTTTCTGAAATAACTGGATTTGAGTATGGATCCCACTCGGCTATTATAGTTGACTCATCAATTTTAGGCTTAGCAATAACTGTTTTAGCATCTACACTAATATCATCATCTGCAACAATTACTGAGCCTCTAGCTATATAGTGTCTTACTGCTTCACGATTATTTGAATCAACAACAGTTGCAAAAAGACCTTTTTCTACAACTTCATAGCCAGCTTTTAGTCCTTCAAATCTCTCTAAGTAATCACCTTTTAAAAGGAAATACTTAACAACACCCTCTTCTTTAGCAAATATTTTTTGCGTAACAGGAGCACCATCTTTTACTAAAAGCTCAGACGCATAAGGGATACGACTTGGTACATTCCAACCATCTTTAATGGTTTCAACAATTGACTCAGCTTCATTTACTAAAGAGCCATTTTCGTATGGGAAGTAGTATTTACCCTCAATTTGTCCACCAACACCTGCTAATTCATTTGGTTTTGCTATCTCATTTTTACGAAGAGAATATCTTATTGTCTCTTTATCGGAAACAATACTGATAATAACTTCATCATGAACTGTATTTACTTCAAATCTACCACTAAATGGAGCTTTAATTTTTGGCTCAACCAAAAGCACTGCTGCATTTCTACGATTTGCAACAATATTTTTATTCTCTTTAGAAGCATATGTTTTAAGGTTATAGTAACGGATAAAGCCCTCTTTTTCTGCTACAACCTGTCTCTCTTGTGCGGTTGAACTAGCAGTTCCACCGACATGGAAAGTTCTAAGAGTAAGCTGAGTTCCTGGCTCACCGATTGATTGCGCAGCAATAATGCCAACCGCTTCACCTTTACGAACAATATGACCAGTCGCAAGGTTTACACCATAACACAGTGCACAAATACCTTCTTCACTTTTACATGTAGTAGGAGTTCTGATATATGCTGTTTTTATTCCGGCTTCTGCTATTACTTTAGCACTTACTTCATCAAGAAGAGTTCCTTCGGTAAATAGAATCTCGTTACTGATTGGATCAATAACATCATCAGCTAAAACTCTACCATTTAATCTATCTTCTAAAGACTCAATAAGAGTATTTTGGTCAGAAATATCTGAAATTTCGATGCCCTCATGAGTATGACAATCATGCTCTACGATTTTAACATTTTGCGCAACATCAACAAGCTTACGAGTTAAATATCCAGCATTTGCTGTTTTAAGTGCTGTATCGGCAAGACCTTTTCTAGCTCCGTGAGTAGAAATAAAGTACTCAATAACATTTAGCCCCTCTTTAAAGTTAGAGATAATTGGTGTTTCGATAATCTCACCACTTGGCTTAGCCATAAGTCCCCTCATACCAGCTAACTGACGGATTTGAGCAGCCGAACCCCTAGCACCTGAGTCTGCCATCATATGGATTGAGTTAAATCCGCTCTTGTCTGTTTGAACAAGATCCATCATCTGAGTAGCTAGAGTGTTGTTTGTATCTGTCCAAACATCAATAATCTTATTGTATCTCTCTTGCTCTGTTAAAAGTCCTGCTTCAAACTGCTTTTGAATCTCAATTACTCTATTTTTAGAGTCAGCAATTTTGGCTTTTTTTGTCTCAGGAACGATAACATCTGCAATAGAGATAGAGATACCTGATTCCGTAGCATGTTTAAATCCTAGATTTTTAAGTCTATCTAAGAATCCAGCAGTAATGCCGATACCACCATGTTTTTGAACATAATCAACCATCTCATTAATAGCTTTTTTCTTCATAGTTTTATTCCAAAGTTCTGCTGGAACAAAATCAGGAAGGATTGCTTTAAGTAGCATACGGCCCGCTGTTGTATGAATGATTCTACCATCATCACGAGTTCTTACTTTTGCGTGAATATCAAGTGCATCATGCTCAATCGCAATTCTTACTTCATCAACATTCGCAAAAAGTTTGTTCGAACCTTTAACTCCATTTTTTTCCAATGAAAGATAGTAAAGTCCTAAAACCATATCTTGTGATGGTGTCGCAATCGCTTTTCCAGATGCAGGAAGCAAGATATTCATAGATGCAAGCATAAGTACTTTAGCTTCTGCAATTGCAGCAGAACTTAAAGGTACATGCACTGCCATCTGATCCCCATCAAAGTCGGCATTAAATGCAGCACAAACTAATGGATGAAGCTGAATCGCTTTTCCATCAATTAGCTTTGGATGAAACGCTTGGATAGATAGCTTGTGAAGTGTTGGTGCACGATTAAGAAGCACTGGATACCCATCAACAATTTCAGCTAAACATTCCCAAACTTCATTAGTTTTTGCTTCAATCATATTTTTTGCAGCTTTAACTGTTGTTGCATAACCTTTATCTTCAAGCTTTGCAATCAAGTGTGGTTTAAATAACTCTAGCGCCATTTTTTTAGGTAATCCGCACTCATCCATCGCTAAAGATGGTCCAACAACAATTACAGAACGCCCAGAGAAGTCAACGCGTTTTCCAAGTAGATTTTGACGGAAACGACCCTGCTTACCTTTAATAATTTCGCTTAAAGATTTTAGTGGTCGCTTGTTTGCACCTTTAACTGCATTTGCACGACGACCGTTGTCAAACAATGCATCTACTGACTCTTGAAGCATTCTTTTTTCATTTCTTACGATGATTTCAGGTGCTTCTAGCTCAACCAAACGCTTAAGTCTTTGGTTACGGTTAATTACACGACGATATAGGTCATTTACATCAGAAACTGCAAACTTTCCACCATCTAAAGAAACAAGCGGTCTTAAATCTGGTGGTAAAACTGGAAGAATTGTTAACATCATCCATGCAGGATTATTTCCTGAATTTAAGAATGACTCAATAACTTTAAGTCTTTTTGCAATAATTTTTCTTCTTGCATCACTCTTTGTAAGTTCAATATCCTCTTTAAGCTGAGTAAATGACTCAACTAAATCAATTGAATCAAGTAGATCACGAATAACCTCTCCACCCATACGAGCTTTGAAGCCAAGTTCACCAAATCTTTGGATTAAAACTCGATACTGCTCCTCATTTAAAACATCATATTTTAAAACTGGGGTTTTTGCTTCAGCATCATAATATGCCTCTCCACCACTCTCAACAATATATGCTTCATAGTAAAGCACGCGCTCTAAATCTTTCATCTTGATACCAAGAAGAGTGCCTATTCTTGAAGGAAGAGAACTAACATACCAGATATGAGCAACTGGAGTTACAAGCTCTATATGCCCCATGCGGATACGGCGAACTTTTGTACTTGTTACTTCAACACCACACTTCTCGCAGACAACGCCTTTGTAGCGCATTTTTTTGTATTTTCCACAAAGACACTCATAGTCGCGCACAGGACCAAAAATCTTTGCACAAAAAAGACCATCTCGCTCAGGCTTAAGTGTACGATAGTTGATTGTTTCGGGCTTCTTAACCTCACCATGACTCCATGAGAGAACTTTCTCAGGAGATGCAAGACGAAATTGCAGCTGTTTTATATCTTTTGGTCTGTTATCTTCAGTAACTTCAATGCCTACTAGTTTACTCATTGTCTTCTACCTCGTCAAATATTTCTACATCAAGAGCTAACGCTTGAAGCTCTTTTGTTAATACAAATAGTGTCTCTGGGATACCAGATGCTGGTATCAATTCACCTTTAGTAATTGCTTTATATGCTCTAACGCGTCCTTCGACATCATCAGACTTGATAGTTAACATCTCTTTTAAAACAGCAGATGCACCATAAGCCTCTAGTGCCCAAACTTCCATCTCTCCAAATCTCTGTCCACCAAATAGTGCTTTACCACCAACTGGCTGTTGTGTAACTAAAGAGTATGGTCCAGTTGAACGAGCATGAATTTTCTCATCAACCAAGTGATGAAGTTTTAGGATATACATATAACCAACATTCACACGCTCTTTTATCTTTTCGCCTGTCTTACCGTTGTAAACAACAGTTTTGCCGTCACTATCCATTTTTGCAAGTTCAAAAAGTTTATCAAACTCCGTACTGTTTACACCCTCAAAAATTGGAGTTGCAAACTTAACGCCATTTGACCAATCACGAGCATAGCCCAAGAAGATATCATCACTCATTGCGCCAATTACTTTTTTTGCATTCATTAAGCCTGCGACATCGGCAATTGTTATCATTTTTTCTCTTAGATTTTTAATAAAATCTTTTTGTTTTGTATCAAACTGCTCTAGTATCTGGTTGCCAAGCTCACGACCTGCCATACCTAAGTGCATCTCTAAAATCTGACCAATATTCATACGGGATGGAACACCTAGAGGATTCAGACATATGTCAACACTTCTTCCATCTTCCATATATGGCATATCAACTTCAGGAACAATTATAGAAACGATACCCTTGTTTCCGTGTCTTCCTGCCATTTTATCACCGACTTTTAATTGGCGTTTTGTTGCAATATAGATTTTTACATATTTAACAACACCGTTTGGAAGGATGTCATCTTTTTCTAAAATTGTAAGTTTCTCTTCATGTTCATCACGGAAAAGTCTTTTCTCTTTTTGGAAATAATTTTTAGTTTTGTTGTACTCATTTTGTATCTCTTCACTAAATGATTTAATAATCGCATTCATAGCAAAACGATTCACTTCAAGCAAATCTTTTCCATTGATTAAATCACCAGCTTTGTAGCTAGTCTCACCAATTTTAATATCAGCTATTAAAGGATCTCTTGTTAAAAGTTTAGTAACTCTCAACATCTCCTCTTTGTCAATCATTAAAAGTCTGTCGTAGTGCTCTCTCTCAAGATAATCTCTCTCCTCTTTTTCAAGCTCTAACGCACTATGATCTTTGTCGTAGCCTTTTTTAGTAAAGATTTTTATATCTACAACGACACCCTCCATGCTTGGTGGGCAATAGAGTGATTTGTTTACAACATGTCCAGCTTTTTCACCAAAAATAGCGCGAAGAAGTCTCTCTTCTGGAGTTGGCTTTACTTCGCCTTTTGGAGAAACCTTACCAACTAAAATCATTCCACCTTTAACATTGGTACCGATTTTAACAATACCGCCATCATCAAGGTGAGCCAACTCATCATCCCTAACATTAGGAATGTCACGGGTAATCTCTTCAACACCATGCTTTAACTCTCTAGCCTCTATCTCTTTCTCGTATATATGAACAGATGTAAATGCATCTTTACGAATCATTCTCTCGGAAATAACGATAGCATCCTCGAAGTTGTAACCATACCACGGCATAAACGCAACCATTGCATTAACTCCAAGAGCAAGTTCGCCCTGATCCATATTTGGACCATCGGCGATAACCTGACCTTTAATAACTTGTTGTCCAATATTAACAATCGGTTTTTGAACAAAAGATGTGTTTTGATTTGTACGAAGATTTTTTTGTAATGGATAGTAATCTATATAAATCTCTCCATCTTCTTCGCCCATAACATATATATGTTTTGCATCAACTTTTTCTACAATTCCAGCTCTCTTAGCTTTAACACACTCCCAAGAATCTCTTGCAACAAGTTTTTCAACACCTGTTCCAACTATTGGAGCATAAGACTTTATAAGCGGTACTGCTTGTCGTTGCATGTTTGAGCCCATAAGTGCACGGTTAGCATCATCATGCTCTAAAAATGGAATAAGCGAAGCAGCAACACCAACAACCATATGTGAAGATAAATCAGCATATTCACATTCGCTTGATGAACGAAGAAGTATTTCGCCATCCATCCTTGTAATTACCAAATTATCTACAAACTGACCACTCTCATCAAGGGCATTAGATGCAGCAGCAATTTTTTTGCCCTCTTCCTGAGTTGCAGTAAGATAAACAATCTCGTTAAGAATTTTTCCATCTTTCATTACTTTATATGGGGCTTCAATAAATCCATGCTCATTAACTTTTGAGTAGGTAGCTAAAGTGTTGATAAGACCAATATTTTGACCCTCTGGAGTCTCAACTGGACATATTCTACCATAGTGAGTAGGATGAACGTCACGAACTTCAAATCCAGCTCTCTCTTTTACTAAACCACCCTCTCCAAGGGCCGATAAACGACGCTTGTGAGTAACTTCCGATAGTGGATTTGTCTGATCCATAAATTGTGAAAGTTGTCCACCTGAAAAGAACTCCATAATTGTTGAAGTTATCATCTTAGAGTTAATCAAATCATGAGGCATAAGCTCACTCATTGGTCCACTCATAGTTGATAGTTTATCACGGATTGCTTTTTGCATTTTTACAAGACCATTATGCAGCTCATTTCCTAAAAGCTCACCAATTGAGCGAATACGACGATTGCCTAAGTGATCTCTATCGTCGATATGACCTTGACCATTTTTAACTTTAATAACATATTTTACAGATTCAATAATATCTTCTTTAGTCAAAACAGTTACATATTCAGGAATATCAAGACCCAATTTATGATTCATTTTCATACGACCAACTCTCGTTAAGTCATATCTCTCAGGGTCAAAAAATAGTTGATTTACGAAAATTTTTGCAGCCTCTTTTGTTACTGGCTCACCTGGTCTCATTACTTTATAGATACGAATTGCAGATAAATCATTCTCATCTTCAATATCTTCAATTTGTTTAAGAAGTTTAAGCGAATCAGCGTCAGCAATAAATGCATTAATGATAGAACTATCAACACCCTCAGCTAAATCGTTTGCAATTTTAAAATTTGTAATACCAATTTCAGACAGTTTTTTTAGTTTTGTCTCATCAATACGACTCATTGCATCAAAAAGAATTTCGCCTGTTTGAGGATCAACAATAGCTTGTGCAAGATAGCGATCAAGTAAAATCTCTAATGGATATTCAACTTCAGTTAGTCCATCTTCAAGGAACTTTTGCGCTTTTTTTAGTGAAAGTCTTTTTCCTGCCGCTAGCAACACCGTTCCATCAATGCTAGAAAGGTCATAGTTTAGTCTTGAAGCATAATTAGCTGGGACAAATTTCATAGAGTATTTATTGTCTTTGATATTTATTGTCTCAATTGGATAGAATAGTTTTAAAACATCTTGTTTAGAGTAACCAAGTGCACGAAACATAATAGTTACTGGAACTTTACGACGCTTATTGATTCTCATATATAAAATATCTTTAGGATCATATTCAAAGTATAACCATGAACCACGATCTGGAATAATTTGACCAGTAAAGATTAACTTATTTCCAGAAGTAGTTGACTCTTCTTCTTTGAAGATAACACCTGGTGAGCGGTGAAGCTGGTTAACAACAACTCTCTCAACACCATTAATAATAAAAGAAGTTCTCTCTGTCATTAGTGGGATATCACGAACAAAAATACTTTGTTCTTTTATATCTTTTACACCTAACTTCTCTTTTGTATTCTCATCTCTATCCCAAAGTATAAGGCGAGTTTTCATTCTTAGAGATACAGCATAGGTTAAACCACGCTCCATACACTCTCTTACAGTATATTTTGGTCTGCCTACTTCGCTACCGATATACTCAATTGTGAGTCTATTTTGTGTGTCATGAATTGGGAAAACAGATTGAAATACTTTTTCAATACCACTATTTGTTCTATCTTTATCGTCCAACATTAAAAAACCATTATATGAACTTTGTTGGAGTTGTAGTAGATTTGGCACTTCAATTTGTTGGGGAGTTTTAGAGAAGTCAACACGAAGACGATTTCCGGAATATAAAGTATTTAACATAGGCTACCTCGGTGAGTTGTATTGGTACTTAATTATAAAAATTAAGTTTATCGTATCTTGGCGTCCCAAAGATATGATTTTTGCTCTTTAAAGAGCTCTATTAGTAGTGCGTATAACGACATAAGGGCACTTTTACCAAGGGATTAAATCTCTTCGTAAAAGCACCCAAAATTGTACTTCAGGAGATAATTCTCCTGAAGTACAGAAAGTAAAAATTATTTAACTGTTACTTTTGCGCCAGCTTCTTCAAGCTCTTTTTTAGCATTCATTGCAGTCTCTTTATCAACACCCTCTTTGATTGTTGAAGGTAAGTTTTCTGATGCATCTTTAGCTTCTTTTAATCCTAAGCCAGTTAAAGCACGAATTGCTTTAATAACATTAATTTTCTTATCACCAGAGTCAGTAATAATAACTGTAAATTCAGTTTGTTCTTCTTCAGCAGCAGCAGCAACAGCACCACCAGCAACAGCAACAGGCTGAGCTGAAACTCCGAATTTTTCTTCAAATTCTTTTACAAGAACAGACAGTTCAAGAACAGAAAGTCCTGAAATAAACTCTAATACATCTTCTTTAGTTATAGCCATAATATTTCTCCATTACGAAATTTTATAATGATTGTCATCATCTTTATTGTTAAAAGCTATTAAGCTTCTTTTTTTTGTCTTAGTGCATCCAAACCGATAGTAAAGTTTGCAACTGGCGCCATCCAAGTAGCAGCAAGCATACCAAGAAGCTCATTACGACCAGGAAGTTTAGCAAATGCTTCAACTTTAGCAGCATCAGAAGGTTCACGGTCAATATACGCGCTTTTGATTACAAATTTATCATTGCTTTTTGCAAAATCTGCTACTATTTTAGAAGTAGTGATTGAATCAGCACCCCATACTAAAATGTTAGTATCTTTTACTACTATACCGTTTAATTCGGCATTAGCAAGAGCAATAGTTGCCAAAGTATTTTTAACAACTTGAACTTTCGTATCTTTTAAACGAGCAACATTTCTTAAGCTCTCAAGTGAAGAAACAGTCAGCCCTTTGTAATCACATAAGATTACAGATTGCGCCACTTTAAATTCATTTGAAAGTACTTCAATAATTTCAGCTTTTTGTGTTTTTGTCATAGAATATCTCCTTTCCAGACAACACCTCAAATAGGAAATATTAAGCTTTCGCTCCTATTATCTTAAGTCCATAAAATGCAGTTACCGAAGAAGTAACTTAATAGTGCCTTACGAATAAGACACTAAAAATCACTAACTTTATTTCAATTCTAAAAGTTCCATATTGTCTAGCTTGATTGCTGGACTCATTGTTAAAGAGAGTGCCGCATGCTTAATATAGCGACCTTTTGCTGATGATGGTTTATGCTTATTGATAGCTCTTACAAAAGAGATTAAGTTTTCAGCAATTTTTTTAGTATCAAAACTAGCTTTACCTATACCTGCGTGAATATTTCCTTTTTTATCAACACGGAAACTCACTTGACCACCCTTAACATTCTTAACAGCAGTTGCAACATCTGGAGTCACAGTTCCTGTTTTAGGGTTAGGCATCATACCTTTTGGTCCTAAAATACGACCAATTTGTCCAACAAGACCCATACAATCTGGTGCAGCAACAACTACATCAAAATTAAATATACCATCTTTAATCTGTTGAACTAAATCATCAGTGCCAACGATATCAGCACCAGCTGCTTTAGCTTCATCAGCTTTAGCACCTTTAGCAAAAACCGCAACACGAACAGTTTTGCCTGTTCCGTGAGGAAGAACTATTGCACCACGAATCATCTGATCGGCATGTCTTGGATCTACATTTAAGTTAAGTGCTATTTCAACAGTTTCGTCAAACTTTGCACTAATTAAATCTTTCAACAATAGAGATGCTTCTTCAACTTTATATGCTTTGTTTGCATCAATTTTTTCTACTAATTGTTTATATCTTTTACTCATTTTCAAATTCTCCTATCAAATTCTGCCACAAAATTTTATATCAGTGTGGTCGATGATATTTAGTAACTGTAGAAATTATGCAGTTACTTAGTCTACTATTTGAATGCCGATTGAACGAGCTGAACCAGATATTGTATTTACAGCCATCTCAACATTTGTTGTATTTAAATCTTCCATTTTTTGCTTAACAACTTCCATTAATTGATCACGAGTGATTTTTCCAATAATGTTTTTCAAAGGATTATCTGTACCCTTCTTAAGACCTGCTGCTCTCATTAAAAGTGCAGAAGCTGGTGGTTGTTTAGTTATAAAAGTAAAACTTTTATCAGTGTAAACAGTGATAACAACAGGAACTTTGAATCCCATTTTATCTTTTGTTTTTTCATTAAACGCTTTAGTAAACTCCATTATATTAACGCCTCTTTGTCCAAGCGCCGGTCCTACTGGTGGTGCTGGTGTTGCTTTTCCAGCTTCAATGTGTAACTTGATGTAAGTTAAAATCTTTTTTGCCATTTTTATTCCTTTTTTTGATTTAAATTATTTTTTCAACTTGAGTATAAGAGATATCAACCGGAGTCGCTCTTCCAAAAATTGAAACATTTAGTTTTAGAGTACCATGCTCTAAATCATACTCATCTACAGTTGCAGTAAAGTTTGCGAATGGTCCTTCAACAATGCGAACAGTCTCACCATTATCAAAAAATACTTTTGGTTTTGGAGCCGCACGATTGTTTATGCGATCAAGTATTACATTAATATCATGATTACTTAATGGTGTTGGAATATTTGCTTCACCAATAAATCCAGAAACCTTAGGAATACTTTGAATTAAGTGTTGAATTTGTGTTGTTAAGTCAATTCTTGCAAAGACATATCCAGAATATAGTGAACGCTCAGAGATTTTTTTCTTGCCATCTTTAACTTCTATAACATCTTCAGTAGGCACTATTACATCTGTAATTTTATCTTGAAGTCTCATCTCTTCTATCATATTTAGTATTGCTAAACGAACAGTTCTTTCATTTCCATAGGTTTGAATAGAGTACCATTGATGTGCCATGACTTTTTCCTTAACCTAAAATTGCTGATACAATAGATGACATAGCTAAATCAACTAAAGCTAGAAATATTGCTATTGCTGTTACTACTATTAAAACTGAAATATACGCCTGTTTAACCTGACCTCTTGTCGGAAAGATTACTTTAGTTAGTTCTAATTTCGCATTTTTAAAATGTGTGCCTAAATTCATTAAACTTTCCTACAATTACATTAATTACAGATAAAGCTCTAAAGCTTTACATATAATTAATGGTGGCAGGCGTGGAGAGACTCGAACTCCCATCACCCGGATTTGGAATCCGGTGCTCTAACCATTGGAGCTACACGCCTATTTATTATGATCTATTATAATCATAAAAACTATCTATTAAAAAAAATTAAATTGCCACTAATTTTTAGTGGCAAAAATATTATAGTTTCATCTCTTTATGAACAGTGTGTTCACGGCAAAATTTACAATATTTTTTTGCTGAAAATTTTTCAGTATGTGTTTTTTTATTTCTAGTCGTGTGATAGTTACGACGAGTACACTTCTCACATCCTAAATGTATTGCTTCTCTCATGTTATTAACCTTATTAAAGCATTAATGCAAAATTCGCGAAAGCGAATTAAGCAAGAATCTCAGCTACAACACCAGCACCAACAGTTCTTCCACCCTCACGAATAGCGAACTTAGTACCTTTTTCCATAGCAATTGGATGAATTAAATCAACAACAATACTTACATTGTCACCAGGCATAACCATCTCAACACCTTCTGGTAGTGAAATTGCACCTGTAACATCTGTTGTACGAACATAGAATTGTGGTCTATAGTTAGAGAAGAATGGAGTATGACGACCACCCTCTTCTTTACTTAGTACATAAATCTCAGCTGTAAATTTAGTGTGAGGTTTAATACTTTTCGGCTTACAAAGAACTTGTCCACGCTCAACAGCTTCTTTTGAGATACCGCGTAATAGAAGACCACAATTATCACCAGCAACACCCTCAGTCATCTCTTTACGGAACATTTCGATTCCAGTTACAGTAGATACTTGAGTGTCACGAATTCCAACGATTTCAATAGACTCACCGATTTTAACTGTACCACGCTCAATACGACCTGTTACAACAGTTCCACGACCAGAGATTGAGAAAACATCCTCAACTGGCATTAGGAAATCTTTATCTGTTTCACGAATAGGTTGAGGAATATATCTATCAACTTCAGCCATTAATTTTTGTACTTTAGCAGACCATGGCCCAAGAGTACCACTTTTTGCTTCTTCAAGTGCTTTTGTTGCAGAACCAGCAACGATAGGAGTATCATCGCCTGGGAATTCATACATATCCAAAAGTTCACGAATTTCCATCTCTACTAACTCTAATAACTCTTCATCATCAACCATATCTTCTTTATTCATGAAAACAACGATATATGGAACACCTACTTGCTTTGAAAGAAGAATATGCTCACGAGTTTGTGGCATCGGACCATCAGCTGCAGAAACAACTAAAATAGCACCATCCATTTGAGCAGCACCAGTAATCATGTTCTTAACATAATCCGCGTGACCTGGACAGTCAACATGCGCATAATGGCGATTATCAGTTTCATACTCAACATGTGAAGTAGATATAGTGATACCGCGCTCTCTCTCTTCTGGAGCATTATCAATAGCATCATAATCCATCATTTTAGCACCGTTAGTTACTGCTAAAACTGCTGTAATTGCTGCAGTTAGTGTTGTTTTACCATGGTCAACGTGACCAATCGTACCGATGTTACAATGAGGCTTATTGCGCTCAAACTTTTCTTTTGCCATTGTGTCCTCCGACTTTATTTGTGAATAGAAATGGAATTGTACCAAAAAATTATTCAATTATTGCTTAAACTTTTTGCTTTTATTTCACTTTAATGGAGCTCACGAGCGGATTTGAACCGCCGACCTCTTCCTTACCAAGGAAGTGCTCTACCCCTGAGCCACGAGAGCATAGTTTAATAGCAATATGACAAGCAATAATTGTATAATTTTTATATTAGTTATTATGTGTAGATTAGTAGATATACAGTATTTATTTAAAAATAAAATATATTTTATGAAGTAGGTTGAAATTGTACTTCAGCTTCCAGAATGTATGTTTCAATGGAGCGGGTGAAGGGACTCGAACCCTCGACCCTCAGCTTGGAAGGCTGACGCTCTAGCCAACTGAGCTACGCCCGCATGTGCCATTGATGGTGGTGAGAAGAGGAGTCGAACCTCTGAACCCATAGGGAACGGATTTACAGTCCATCGTCGTTGGCCACTTGACTATCTCACCATATAATACATTTAAATCTTTTTTTGTTTCTGGTCTAACACTGTTTCTAATATTCGAAATTCAATGGTGCCGACACGAGGATTTGAACCCCGGGCCTGCTGATTACAAATCAGCTGCTCTAGCCAACTGAGCTATGTCGGCATCGAATTTGAGCCAGAATTATAGTGCAATAAATATTCAATGTCAAGCTTTTGTCACTAGAATTCTATAATATCTGAATCTTTAAGGATAATTGGTTCTGTTTTACCCTTATACAGTTGGATTTCATCAATAATTGTCTTAAGATACATTGGCTTTATGTGATTTATGTAGAGTTTTATACCGCTTTTTTTTAATTTTTTTAATGATGAAAATAGTAATTTTGGAGTGAGGTGCTTACTCTCTTTTGCTAAAGCGTCTAGATATGATGGAAATGAACACTCTATTACCATGGCAGTTATATTGTCTCTACTATCTATAATTTCAATTAAGTTATCTAGGGAATATGTGTCTGCAGTTATTATAACTGCATCACTATTTTTTTTATAAATATAGCCGGAACTTGGGACTGTATGATCTGTCTTAAAAGGCTCTATGCTCTCATTTTCTCCAATATCATACTCCTTATTAAGCTCTATCTCACTATATTTTATGGCCATTTCGTCAGAATTTATTAACTTTATTTTTGAGAAGTCTGGCCATATCAGATCATTAAAGAAGTGCTTTTTGAGTATTTTGATAGTTTCAGGGAGAGCATTTATCGTAAGTGATTGCTTTCTAATAGCAAAATAATTATCTAGTATATATGCTATGTCACTTATGTGGTCCAAATGTGAGTGTGTTAGCCAAATATTTTCGATGATAGCGCACTTCTCTTCAAGTGGCGAGATAAGATTTCCTGCATCTATAACATTTGTTTCATTTAGTAAAAACGAGGTAGTTCCAAAACCTTTCAATCTTGTTCCGTATGCACCAAGAATTTTTATATGATTTTTTAGTGATTTTTCTCGGCTTTTACCATCTTTGTATACATCCTTGAATTTTTCCCTAACGCTAAGCATCTCATCTAGGTTATCAAAAAATATATCAATTAAATTTGGGTCAAAATGCTTACCTCTCTCCTCTTTAAAGTGATTAAAAATTTTCTCATCATCCCAAGCTTTTTTATAAACTCTATCACTTCCAAGAGCGTCAAAAACATCGGCAATCGCGGTTATACGCCCATAAATATGAATATCTTCACCGCTTAAACCTCTTGGATATCCACTCCCGTTCCACTTTTCATGATGCTCATGAGCAACAATAGAAGCGGCCTTTAAAAGTGGTCTATCTGAATTTTTTATCATTGAGTGTCCAAGCTCTGCGTGCTTCTTCATTATTTCAAATTCACTTGAAGTAAATATTCCTGGTTTGTTTAAGATAGAATCAGCTATAGCGATTTTTCCTATATCGTGCATTGGGCTAGCTTGCTTTAGCAGCTCCGCTTCTTTTTCATTCATACCACTAGCTAGTGCCAATATTTTTGAATACTCAGCAACTCTTTTTACATGGTTTCCTGTCTCTTTGCTTCTGCTCTCGGCGACTGCGCCCATAGTAAAAACGACTTCTTTTTGAGTATCTTCTACCTCTTTGGCAAGCATAGCAGATATAATGCTCTCAGCAGCGTATGTGCTTGCTAGCATTAGCCGCTCCATATCTCTTTGATCAAAAGTGCCTTTCTCTCCTCTATTATTTATAACCTGAAAAGCGCCAATAATCTCATCATTATTGTCAAACATTGGAATAACCATCATACTCTTTGTGTTATAGCCGGTTATCTTATCTACATCTGGGTTAAATCTCTCATCCGTATAAGCATCATCAACTATAATTTTTTTACCACTCGCGATAGAGTAGCCAACCAATCCAGAGCCCATTGGCAACTCTATTGGATTCATTCCATGCGCTACCTTAGTCCAGATTCTCTGCTTCTCATAATCTGCAATCCAGACACTACATCTATCCGAACTCGTAAGAGCTCTTCCCATATTTGCTAAAATAACAATAACATCATCATGATCTCTAAGAGAGGATATCTCCGTAAGATAGATAAAAACGAGCTCTAAAATCTCATTTGCATTCAGACTTCTTGCGTGTTTCATATAATTTCCTATTTGGTTGTCATCTTGTTGACACCCCATGGATGCTTTTCTTGCACTAATTGTAAAAAATATTTTGATGGATTATCACTGTAGCTATCTATTAGTTGGTTGAAAAGTCTCTCTGCTTTTTCAAAATCACCACTCTTATAGACACGAAGTGCCTCATCATGAAGTTTTTTTATCTCTTTTGATTTCTCTGTCGTTGGCATAAGCTCATAAAGAAGAACCGCCCTGTCTTTGCCTTTTACTTTAACTGGCTCAATTTCTCTATAGATAAAATTATCATTGATTTTTTGTGCTGTAAACTCTGTTATTAAAATATTTACTCCATAGTTTTTTGTGATGCCTTCTACTCTCGAGGCTAAATTAACACCATCTCCAATTACAGTATAGTTAAATCTTGTATCAGAGCCCATATTCCCAACAACTACTTCAGCCGTATTTATACCGATTCCAATATGAATTGCAGGTATGTTCTGAAGGACAAGCTCTTTGTTTAGTTTTTCCAACTCTTCTATCATTTCTAGTGCTGTTTTACAAGATGCATCTGCATGATCTTTAACATCAACAGGCGCGTTAAAAAATGCCATAACTGCATCGCCGATGTATTTATCTAACATTCCACCATTATTAAGCACAACATTCGTCATTGGTGTAAAATACCTATTTAATAGCTTAATTAGGCTAACCGGGTCCATTGACTCAGAGATAGTTGTAAATCCTCGAATATCACTAAAGAGTATACTAAGCTCTTTAGCTTCTCCACCAAGAGCAAGAGCTTCTGGGTTGGCTATTAACTTATCAAGGAGATCTGCTGAGAGGTAGCTAGAAAAAGCTCCACGCAAAAATTTACCACTTTTTTCTTGAATATTAAACGCTATTGCCTCTGCGGCAATTAAGCTTAAAATCAAAGAAACAAGAGGATAAAAAAGGTCAATGTAAATCATATCCGCCACAAAAAGATATCTCACATAAGCATATAAAAGTAGATAAAGAGTTACATTTGCAACTACTCTATAAACAATTTTTTTAGAGATAAAAATAAGCAAAAATGGCAAAATACTCATAAACACAATCAGTATCTGTGGAATATTTTTTGGCTCAACTATCAGATGATTCTCTAAAAAATTGGATAAAAATGTATAGTGAAGTAGTGGTCCCGGTATGGAGCCAATTGGCGTACTTGCGACATCGCCAGCTCCTACTTCAGTAATTCCAACTATTACAATTTTACCTTTAAAATAATCTGGTTTAATTTTTCCAGTTGCCACATCCAAAAAAGAGATTATATTGTACTGCTCTTGCTTGTAAAAATTCAGCCTTATAAATCCATTTTTATTTAGCTCTATAACTCTATTGCTTAGCACAACATGACTATCGTCCGCCCTGCTTATATCTTTATTATATTTTAATCTCAACCCCTGTATCGCAAGAGATGGATAGAGTATATCTTGAAAATATACAGCGACTGGATAAGAACGAAGAAGATGATCACTCTCACTAATTGTGGAAAAACTCCCACTAAGCGTGCAGGCTTGAAGTATTGGCAAGATATTCATCTCAGCAAAAGGTGCATATAAAAATTTAGGTTTTTTTGACTCAGAAATTTGAGTCTGTAGAAGGTCTAGTGATGAGCTACTTAGTGCCTCAAGTTCTTGATTATCAATATTTTGCGTTGCTTTTTCTCTAAGAAAAAAGCCACAAACGCTGTTGTTTAAGCTAGAAATAGAATCTGCTAAAGCGGTATCTTTCTTGGGAGATGTAGATTCCGAGAAAATCATATCCAACAAAACTACATCAGCTTCAGATAGCTTTTCTACTCCTTTTGCCAATATCTCTCTATCCCATGGCCATCTTCCGTAGAGATTTACGCTTGGCTCATCAACCGCAACAAAAACAATATCTCTGTTTATCTTTTTGTCTTGAAGTTCAAAATTTATGTCATTGTAACGAAGAGAAAAGCTCTCAAATGGCTCTATTTTATTTATCTGCAAAAACAGAACAGTTGTTAAAATAAATATTAATGCACCAAGATAAATTAATTTCTCTCTCATGGCAGTATGATTATCCCTAAAATCAGATTTACTCTATTTTTTAATAGAGTTGATTATTTGCTCAAAATATGCGAGTTCCTCATCATTCTCTTTGCTTATAGCTTTCTCGTTTACTACATTTTTAGAAAATGAGATACTGTTTCCAGCCTGAAGGTCGAACTCTTTTGTAATCTCTGCAACACCCTTTGTCTGCTCATCTTTAAACTTTTTAAAATCAGCCTCTTTTTGATTAACAAAGTCATCAAATTGCTTTTGAACCCCCTTTCTGTACAGCTCAAACTCCTCTTTTATACTCGTAACTCCAATTAGTCCCTCTTTTAAAACGACCGAAGCATTTTCAGTAGCATCAACCATAAAGGTTGTTCCTTTGATTCCTATAATTGCAAATGGTGTTTTAACTTTAATTGAATTTCCAGCATCTCTTGATGTGATTTTATAATATATTTTTCCAGATTTTTGCTCTACACTTGAGTCTGTTGCAAATAAAATAGCAGAATTCACGCCCAAGACCAACATAGAGCCATCAACAAGCTTAAGAACAGCATTGGAGCTTTTAAAGCTCGTTAAAAGATCACCTTTTTTGATTTCCGCGCCCAACTTTATATTACCACTCTTAATGGAATTCTCACCCTTTACTTTTACCACTCCCTCTACTTTTACAACCGTGCCAACCACGGATGAGGCGCTTAGCGTAGTAAAAACAACCATTAAAACAGAGATAAAAAATCGTCTCATATCAAACTCCTGTATAAAATATAAATTATTATATCATTAAACCTGATAAAATTTTACAAAAAAGGCTCCCTACGATATGCTTAAAATACTATTTTCTCCATCCGAAAACAAAAGAGCTGAAGGCAAATATGACAAAAAAGAGATTTTTGGTTCAAACAGTGCCAGAGAAGAGATACTAAAGAGTTATAACGAAATAGTTTGTAGTGGCAATGAAGAGAAAATAAAAAATCTTTTTGGTTTAAAAAAAATTAGTGATGCTGCACCATATATAAGTGATATATTTAACTCAAAACAGATGTGTGCTATTGAGAGATACTGTGGTGTTGCTTATAAATATCTTGATTTTAATTCTTTAGAAGATAGTCAAAAAGAGTTTGTAAAAGCAAACACTGTGATTTTCTCAAATCTATATGGTCCGATTTTAGGTGGCGACCTAATTGCGAACTATAAAGTAAAGCAGGGAAGCAGTATCGGAGAAATTGCTCCAGAGAAATTTTATAGCGATAGATTTTCCTACCAACTGGATTTATACCTTGCAAATTGTGATATTTTGGATCTTCGCGCAGGCTATTATGATAAGTTTTACAAAATCAAAAAACCGTGCATAACTCTTAAATTTTTAAAAGATAGTAAGGTTGTAAGTCACTGGGCAAAAGCTTACAGAGGCTTAGTTTTAAGAGCTATTGCACAAAATAATATAACCTCAACAGCTGACTTTATGAGGCTAGAGATAGAAAATCTTGCGATTAAAGAGATTGTTAAAAAAACAAATATCACAGAGATAGTGTATGATATAAGATAATTAATTAGATTTTGTATAAAATTCCATTCACACAAACAAAAGGCTTACTTTGCAGGATTCACAAGAGTATAAAAATAAAAAAGCTCACTTTGAAAAAGTCATCACTCTTTATGGAAGAAATGTTGCTATAGAAGTTTTACAAGATAACACTATTGAGATTGAAAAAGTTCATCTTGCAAGCAGCAACAAGATAGATGGTGCAGTTGATACTATCTTAAAACTTGCTAAAAAAAGAGGTACTGAAATAGTGTATCATGATAAAAGTGCACTGAGTCGCATAAGTAAAAACGCTAAACAAGACCAAGGCGTAGCGATTGACATTATTGCAAACTCTTACCAAAATGCAAACGAGATAAAAAATCTTAAAAGTTTTAGACTTCTTGCTCTTGATGGCATCCAAAATCCGCAAAATCTTGGAATGATTGTCCGCTCATGCGCCGCTGGAAACATTGATGGAGTCATACTTCCTAAAAAAAATAGCGCAAAAATCTCTCCACTTGTTATAAAAGCAAGTGCTGGAACACTGTTTAAGCTTCCAATATTTTATTGCAATACACTCGATGAAATCTTAAAAGATTTAACCGATAGCAAGATTTACCTACTCTCTTCTCATGCTAAACACAACATTTATGATTTAGTTCTTGAATCAAAAACTATTTTTGTTTTAGGCAATGAGAGCGATGGGGTAAGTAAAGAGGTTGAAAAACTCTGTAATGATTCTATCTCTATTCCAATGCAAAGAGGCGTTGAATCTCTGAATGTTGCTGTTACTGCGTCAATCATTGCTTTTATTAAGCAATAGATAAAATCGCGTGAATATAACTAAAAAGCACATATGTGTTAGATAAGATTATTCTAATTGGTGCCTCTTGGTGGACCAGGTCAGATACAAAAAATTATCTCAGCTCTGCCTCTTCTTAAAAATAGCACTATTATTATTGCTCAACATATGGCAGTAGAATTTCTACTAAGTTTTGCAAAAACGACTTCAAGAACTCAACAAAAATAGCCTATCGATTGCCAGTGATAATGAAATTATTAAAAGTTGGCATATATTTTTTTGTGATGTAGATACCAGAGTTGAGAAAAGAGATTTATATCTATATTTTATCTGCAAACCTTCCTCATTATTAAATAGCTACAACCCCAATATAAACACTATTTTCAAATCTCTTATTCCATATACAAAGAATTTTAAAATTTTAGCTCTTACCCTAACTGGCATCGGCGATGATGGTGTTGATGGCTGCTGTGAGCTTAATCTAAATGGTGCTAGAACTATAACAGAAAGCAAAGTGTTGATAACATGCCCTTTCATTCACGAGAACGCATTAGAGACACAGAAATAAAAGCATGAGTGATATTATATATAATGTAAAGGAATTTTGTTTATAGAGTTGGTTTTGGCTATAAAAGAAAGAGATTTATTTTAATCATGCAGATTTTTTGTAAAAATATTTGAGCCTGAAGTCAATTTTAACTTATTGCTCTTCCAAAAAAAGCAATAAGATTATCAAGGAAAAAAGTTTAAACTTTTGCTTCTTCACGGCGTTGTAGATATGCCCATTGTGCATCTACTCTCTCTTGCCACTCTTTAATAAGGTACTTATATTCATCTTTAAATAGATGTTTAAAACGACCCTGAGCAGCTAAATACTCTTCAACTGGAACAACATTCTTAGGTCTGTAAGTTATGTTAAACTCTCTACCATCTATTACTTCATAAAGAGGAAAAACTAATGAATCAGTTGCCAAGTCTGTAATCATCATAGTATCTTTAGGATCAAATTTCCACTCAGTTGTACATGGAGATACTGCATTTATAAAAACAGCGCCCTCAGTTGCAAAACCTCTTTGAATCTTTTTAACCATGTCTTTCCACTTGTTTGGAGCAACTTGCGCTGCGTATGGAATATGATGAGCAGCCATAATTCCCATCATATCTTTTTTATTTTGTTTCTCGCCATACGAGATGGAACCAGCAGGCGATGTTGTAGCAGATGAGCCAATAGGAGTTGAACTTGAACGCTGTCCCCCAGTATTTGCATAAACTTCATTATCTAAAACAACATACATCATATCGTGATTTCTCTCCATACAGCCAGAGATCCACTGAAAACCGATATCATAAGATGCACCATCTCCGCCAAAAGCAACGAATTTAGGGTTTCTATCTGGTTGTTTTAGACGACCCTTTGTTTTAAGTGCCTTATACATAGTCTCTGCTCCTGCTATTGCAGTAGAGCTATTTTCAAAACCAATATGAATCCATGAAGCATCCCACGAAGTATATGGATATACTGCTGTACAAACCTCTAAACATCCAGTTGAAGCGGCTAAAACTAAATCATTATTAGTAGCGTTTAACACCTCTCTAACAATGATTGAATGGGCACAACCAGGGCACAAGAGATTTGCACCCTCAAAACGGTCGGCAGATGTCGAAAAATCTTTTAAGTTTTTAATTTGTTTAATTTCACTCATTATAACTTCCTATAAATATGATAGTTTCGGTCCGCGAACACCGATAAACTGTTGTAATTGAGTAGTAATTTTACCTGCATTCACATTTGCTTGAAGCTCATTGAAAAGTGCTACTAGATGTGCTTTTGTTAAGTCGCGTCCACCTAAACCATAGATATAACCAGAAAGCAGTGTTCTTATGCCTGTGTTATAAAGTGCACCGGCGACTTCATTAAACATAGCTCCTGCTGCTCCATTTGGAGATGATCTATCAAGAATGGCAACAGCTTTAGTGTTTTTAAGTGCTTCTGCTACTTGCACAAAAGGGAATGGACGAACAACGCGGAGTCCAACAACCCCAGCTTTAATGCCCTTTTCTCTCATTTCACTAGCTACCTCTCTTGCTGTCTCAACTGAAGTTCCCATACAAAAAACACAAACTTCTGCATCTTCCATATCATAAGATTCCACTTGATTGTATTTTCGTCCAGTTAATTTTTCAAATGCTGTAAAAACTTCTTCAATTTTTGGAGGAGCTTTTAGCATCAAATCATTATGTTGACGAGCTTTATGTTCAAAGTGCCAATCTTCTTCTGTTTGAACGCCGTGAGTTACTGGATGCTCAAAATCCAACATATCGTTCATCGGCTTATATTCACCAACAAAATTGTAAGCCGCATCATCACTTAGAGTATGAACACCTTGTGCAGTATGAGATGTCATAAAGCCATCTTGATGAACCATAACAGGAAGTCTAATATCATGATCTTCAGAAATTCTAAATGCCATAAGATTTAAGTCATACGCCTCTTGTGGGGAGTAAGCATCTACTTGAATCCAACCACTATCACGACCAAGATACATATCCGAGTGATCACCATTTACATTGAGTGGAGCAGCCAATGCACGGTTTACTACATTTAGAACAACTGGTAAACGCATACCTGATGCTTGATAAAGTGTTTCAACCATAAGGGCAAAACCCTGAGAAGATGTTGCAGTAGCAACGCGTCCGCCAGCGGCAGCAGCACCAATACAGCCACTCATTGCAGCATGCTCAGATTCAACCATAACGAACTCACCCTCAACATAGTTGTTTGCTTTAAACTTAGCATAACCCTCAACTATCGGGGTTGATGGAGTAATCGGATATGCTGCAACAACATCAACTTGAGCTTGTCTTAAAGCTTGCGCGGCAGCATGATTTCCATCCCATACTTCAATATCTTTTAAATTCATTTTGTTAAATGCCATTATGCTTCCTTCTCATCTTTTTTAGGCCAAGAAGCAATCTCAACCTCTTCATCTGCTTGTTCTGGGAACATTAAAAGTGACTTTGGATTCGTTGGGCATACTTCAACACATATTCCGCATCCCTTGCAGTGATCCATATCTATACCAATTAATTTTTTATCTCTTGAAATAATTGAAACATCTGGACAATATATCCAACAAAATTGACAATCTATACAATAGTCTTTATTGAATATTGGTTTAATCAATCTCCAATCGGCAACACTAGCAGTATAAGAGCTGTTTTCCGTGTAAGAGCGATCTTCTTGTCTCGTTCCTGCAATATTTTCTATCTCTCCGTTAAAAGTCCGAAGCATTGCCCCGATTTCAAATTCATCCCAGCCTTTTTTTGCCATCACAAACCCCCTATTTCACTTCATCATAAGCGCGTTGAATCGCACTCATATTTGCATCAATAATCTTTTGAGGCAATTTACCAAGAACTCTTTTCATACTCTCTTTAAAAAACTCTATATCATACATACCAGAAATTTTCATGAATGCACCAAGCATTGGAGTGTTTGGAATAGGTTTGCCAATAGTCTCTCTGGAGATTTTAATACAATCAACAGTATAAACCTCTTTGCCATCGAGTTTTGGCTGAGCTTTAGCTAGTTCTTCTTTTGTTAAGTGAGTTGTAATTATATACTTTGTTGTAGCTTTACCATTTATAGTTACATCACTTGTAAAAACAAGTGCTGGATCTATAACAAATACAAAATCTGGCTCCATATATTTTTCATGGTTCATAACCACTTTATCATCCACACGATTGTAAGCCGTCATCGCAGCTCCGCGTTTAGCAGAGCCATAAAATGCGAATGCTTGTACATGCTTACCAGTTGTAGAAATAACATCTGCCAAACCTTTAGCACCAGTAACAGCACCTTGTCCAGCACGACTATGCCATCTAATTTCCAGCATAACTCCCCCTTTTTTTTATCTTATATAAGAATATCTATTGTTTTTAAGCGCTTATTCTAGACAAGTCGCTCTTAAAAGTAGCTTGATATTCGAGTATTTTTAAATAAGTGAAAAAAGTGTGTTATTTTTTCCTATTTTCTAGATAGATAACCGCCTCCAATGCGTTATCAAATATGTGTCTAGTAAACTCTTTTAGCGTCTCAAAAGTGTCATAGCCACTCAATACTCCTATTGAATTAACTTTTGCATTTTCTGCTGAAATCATATCTAGTTTTGTATCACCAATCATCCAAATTTCTCTATTTTTTACATCTAAATTTTGCAGTGCTTTTAAGATTGGCTCGGCATCTGGTTTGGGATTTTGAACATCCTCCCTACCTATAAGAACATCAAAATATCTCATCAAATCAAAGTGTTCCATTAAAATCTTCGAGTACTCTCCTGTTTTGGTTGTGACAATTCCAAGTGTAGCAAATCTGCTAGCAATCTCTATAGCCTCTCTTGCATTCGATAAAAGTTCAGTTTTTTCTCTTGAAATTTCACGATAGTGTGCTTTATATGTTGCAATCAAATCAACTATTTTCTCATCTTTAACACCCAAATTTGCATACATAATATCCAAAGGATAGCCAATCAATGCCTTTATCTCATCATCTTTGGAGTGTGGAATATCATGTATATCAAAGGAGTGCTTAAAGCTCTCCAAAATAGCTTCCGTGGAGTCTATAAGAGTTCCATCTAAATCAAAAAGTATAATCACTTTATTTCTCCCATTTTATATAATTATGCCAAATCCCACTTGGTGATGGTTCAATATTTTTTATCTCTTTGCTTACAACTGTTAAAGAGTCTGGAATATATAAAAAAAGATATGGATTGTCTTCGACTATAATCTTAAACATTGCTCTCCACATAGAAGCTAGTTTTTGTTCGTCAATAACACTTTGAGACTCTTCAATCATCTTATTTATTTTTTCATTTTTGTATCCGACAAGGTTAAACCCACCTTTTGTATCACTATCTGTATGCCAGAACATGTATGGGTCTGGTGTTGGCGAAAGTCCCCATCCAAGCAAAACTGTATCAAACTTGTGAGGCATTACAATTGTATTCAAAAAAGCTTGCCACTCCATAACCCTCAGATTTACAATCACCCCAGCATTTTTAAGTTGATGCTGTAAAATCTGAGCGGCATATGGACGAATTGAGTTTGAATTTGATGTAGCTATCTCAAATGTAAACGGATTTTTCTCATCATAACCTGCCTCTCTTAAAAGCTCTTTCGCTCTTTTTATATTTTGTTTTGGAGCTTTTACATCTTTATTGAAAGCTTTTGTTCCTGGAAGAAACGGTCCTGTACAAACTTTAGCATGATTAAAAAAGAGGATAGAGACTATCTCGTCTCTGTTAATTGCCAAAGATATGGCTTCTCTTACCTTTGGATTTTTAAACTTCTCGGATTTTAGATTAAAACCTAAATATGTATATGAGTGTGAAATCTCCTCATGAACATCAAATTTCTTAAAAAACTCGGTATCTAGCTGCCTTTCAAACTGCATAGGCTCAATGCTGCCGACATCAACAACAGATGATTTTAACATCAAAAAACGCGTCATTGTGTCTGGAACAACATGAAAAGATATTGAATCAATTTTGGCACGACCTTCAAAATAATCATCAAATGCGCTCAAGACTATATTTTTAGAGTGTTCAAGCTGCTGAAGTTTGTAAGCTCCCGTTCCTATGGGATTTTTGTTAAAAGATGAGCTCATTAAATTTTTTTCATCTCTTAGAATATGTTCTGGTAAAATCCCCATCATCCAAGTCTCCAAAGCCTTAAAGTATGGCTTTTTATATTTCACTTTTATAATGTAATCTCCACTAGCCTCAACGCTCTCTACAAACCTAAATTCCGTGCTGTATGGTGAACTTATATTTGGCGATATTAGCGTCTTGTATGTAAATACGACATCTTTTGCGCTGAACTTTTTACCATCATGCCATTTTACATTTTCACGAAGTTTAAAGACAAGGGTTTTGTTGTCTTCAAAGTAGAATCTCTCGGCCAAATCACCGATGATTTTTGATAAATTTTTATCATACTTAACAAGTCCATTAAATAAAAAGCCTGTTATCTCAGATGAACTAGAATCTGTTGCTAAAATTGGATTAAGTCTTGATGGATTTGATGATGTCACCAGATGAAGCGTTGAAGAAAAAAGATTTATAGATAAAAGCAGGAACAAAATATAGCGCAAAGTTACTCTTTTTTGAAGAATTATATCTAAGTAGTTGTTAGATTTTATGGATTTTAGAGAAAGAATTGTTTTGATGATTTAACGAAATTAATTTTTTAAATTGATTGAAAAGATTTAAAAAGGAGAATTTTCCAAAGAAGCCAATAGCTTCTAAAGAAACGATAATTTTATAAAAAATTATCGTTTTGAGAACTGGCGAGAACGACGAGCTTTACGCTTGCCTGGTTTCTTTCTCTCAACTGTACGAGAGTCACGAGTCATCATACCTTCTGGTTTTAGTATAGCTTTTAACTCTGGGTTAAATCTTACTAAAGCACGAGAAATACCATGACGAAGAGCATCAGCTTGACCACCGAAACCACCACCTGTAGTGTTAGCAACGATATCAACTGATGTATCTTGTTTTGTTAAAGCAAGAGGTTGCTTAACACGAAGTTTTTTAGCCTCTAATCCGCCTAACCAAGCATCTAATGAAAGATTGTTGATTGTGATTGTACCTGTACCTGGAGTTAACCATACTTTTGCTATTGAAGCTTTACGACGACCTGTTGCGTATATTTTTGCCATATGTCAATCCTTACTTAGCAAATTGTGCAGAGTGAGGATGCTCAGCAGCTGCATATATTTTTAATTTTTTAAGCATTTTAGCGCCAAGCTTAGTTTTTGGAAGCATGCCGCGAGTTGCTAATTTGTATAATTTTTCTGGATTTTTTTCTAATAATTCAGTCATTTTAACACTTTTTGTGCTACCGAAGTAACCTGAGTGAGAAAAATACTCTTTACCAGCAATCTTTCCAAGACCATTGAACTTTGCTTTAGAAGCATTAACGATAACAACAAAGTCACCGCAGTCGATATTTGGAGTAAAACATGGTTTGTTTTTACCACGAAGTATAGTTGCTACTTCTGTAATAATACGACCAAAAGTTTTATCTTCAGCATCAATCAAAACCCATTTTTGATCGATTTGTTCAGGAGTTGCAATTTGTGTAAATTTCATTCTTGAACCTTTCATTTGATTTTCTAAAGAAGCGCTTAGCAAAAGCGAAACGATTCTCTTGTTTTGTGGTGGAAGTATAACCGAACTAACTTATAAGACGCTTAAATTATGGTTATTTTAAGGTTTAAACTTTTACTATTTTTATCTCGTCTTGCAACAGATAGCAGACATAGCCACTTACCTCAGCACTTGTAATCTCTTTAATGGCATCTACATAATATGCCACTTGTTTTAGATGTTCATCTGCAAAAAGCATGGAACTTTTATAGTCAATTACACTCCAGCTCTCAAAAAGTGAACTACTGTTCTTTACCAAAAGGTCAATATAACGAAGGCTTTTTTTGTATCTAAGTGCCTTTTCTCTAAAACACTCTCCCCTAACTAGATTGCAAAACTCACTATTTTTTAAAAGCTTTTTCACTCTCTTTGTTATCTCGTTCACCTCGCTATCTTCTAGCATAAATCCATATTTGTTTATCATCATATCTTTAGCGTTTTGTATATTTTGCTCTTTAAAATCACCGAGCATCTCTAACATATAGTGCATCGCCAACCCAAAGTTTATTGACTTTAAATCTTCTTCTTTCTCTTTCTCAACCGCCAAAATATCACTCTGTGTTCCATAGTAGATATTTTTATACTCAAATGAGTTAATTAAATCGTCATTATTATGTAAGTCTGGCTTTTTCTTGCAACTAAACACTCCGCTTTTTCCAACTTTTAACTCAAGTGCCTCAAACATAGAATTTTTTGATTTCGAGATAACAAAGAGGCTCTCTTTAGCTCTTGTAAATGCAACATACATGGCATTTAAATTATCCTCTGCAACAAGTTTTCTCTCTTTAGCAATAGCATTTGCGTATGCTTCATCTATTGCTTCTCGTCCTTTAATCCTTAAGTATAAGTTTTTAAGAATTACTCCATCGTACTCATAAATAATCGAATTTTTTGCCAACGGTGGTTTGCCTAGCCTATCCACTACTATCACATGCTCGAACTCTAGCCCTTTTGATTTATGAACTGTTAGAATTCTCACACCATTCAACTCTGATGCAAAGGCACTAACATCAAGTCTTTCATACTCAAACAACAGCGCTTCAATGTCACTATATTTAGATATTACACTTAAAAATCTAATAAGATTAAAATCATCAGAGAAAAGCCCATACTCCTCAATTGCATTTTTTACTATATCTAAGATTTTTTGTTCGTTAAAATCAACTTTCTTTATTGGTCTAGTCTCTTGCAATATTAGAGCAAAAAAATTGTATGCGTAGATATTTTCACTAAAATATTGATATTTTAAATACTCTAAAAGAGCTTTGATGCTTTTTTGGTTAATGAGTTTTGTTGTTGTTTCAGTTATGGTCTCTATTTTATTTGCATTTAAAATCTCTTTTATTGCCTCGCCATCGCCGTTTGTGGCACACAATATAGCTATGTCATTTACATCTGCCCCAGCTTCTAAGAGTTTTTCTACTCTCTCTAACATCTCCTTAAGAAGCTCATCGCTCTCTATGACTTCAACAAAACCGCCACTCTTTTCATCTTTTACCAGTTGAGCAGAATAATTTTCTATCTTGTTTTCAAAAATAGAATTTACAAACTCAACTATCTCTTTTTGCGAGCGATAGTTCGTTAGCAACTTCTCTAAATGAGTGCCATTTTCCTCTTTTACGGTTGCAAAAAGCGCACTGACTCCGCCTCTAAATCGGTATATTGACTGCTTTACATCCCCAACAAAAAAGAAACTCCCGTTTTCAAAAATCCCATCGCCTGATGTTATCTCACCAATAAGAGGCTTTATGATTTTGTACTGCAAAATGCTCGTGTCTTGAAACTCATCCAAAAGCAGGTGTTCTATCTGCGAATCCAACCTAAAATATAAAAATTCACTATCGTCAATTAGATTTAAAATATGGTAAACAAGATGTGTAACATCACTAAAACTAAGCTCGCTATCGTCCATGTATAGGGCTTTTTTGGATTTGATATATATGTTAAGCAACTCCACTATCGCAAAAAAGAAATTTTGCTCTCTGGCACGATAATGATTTGTTATATTTTCTTGAATTTTAAAAAGATACTCATCCATTTGCGGAGTAAAACATTTTTTAAATGTAGAGTAGTTTAGAGTATCTCTCTCAAGCCAAGCTTTACTGCATAAATCACCAAAACTCTTAAACGCTACACCATTTAAAGCCGTTGCTGATGCACTTTCGCAAGCTTCTACAACCTCTTTTAGCTTGTTTGCATACACCAAAGCCTCTTGCTCAAAGTGCCAATACTCCACTTTTTTAAACTCAATATCTCCAAGCTCTCCAAATTTATCATAAAGCTCATCCAATAACTCAAAAATATCATTAAGTCGTTTTTTTGACTCAAGCCACAAAGAGATTAGGGTCTCTTTTTTTCCAGCTGCACTAACCTCTTTTAAAAAACGAGAGAGAAGTTTTAGCTCATGCTGAGAGCTTGAAGTTGAGAAATCTGGCATCAGAGATGCATAGAGAGAAAATTTTCTAAGTATCGATGCAAAGAAACTATCTATCGTTAAAATTTTCGTATGTGAGTTTAAAAACTCTTCTAAAATTCTATGTTGATTCTCTAGCAGATACTCTCTTGAAAGCCCAGTAACTTTTACTATCTCATCAAGTTCACTTCTATTTTGCAGCTCCTCCAGCGTGGCTACAATCCTCTCCTGCATCTCAAAAGCAGCTTTGTTTGTAAAAGTCAGCGCCAAGATTTTAGAAGCGGAAGCGCCCTGAAACAGCAGACTCAAATAACGAACAACAAGCATAAAAGTCTTCCCACTTCCAGCGCTTGCCTCATAAGCTAGGTTTTTTATAAACATCACTTTCGCCTACACATTATGGCGTATTCACAAAAAATACAATTTTTCACATCTTCACACTTGCTAAAATTGACATCTTCAATGTTTAACAAATCACTCACATGAGACTTTAATAGTTCAAGTTTCTCTCTCAAAAAAACTTCATTTACAATCTTTGACTCTTTTAGGTCGTAGTATCCGCATCCTGTAACATCACCAAATCCGTTGGCTAAAAGGTAGTAAAATTCCAGCTGAAAATCAGTTGCTTCTGTGAAGTTTTTTTCATTGTAGAGCGGATACGAGCCAGTTTTGTAATCTAATACAAATATCTCATTGCCTCTTGTATCTATTCTATCGATTTGTCCTTCCAGTGTGATGCCCATGAAGTCACACTCCACTCTTTTTTCGCAAAACTCCACTTGCCAACCTTCGGCAAATCTTCTTATCTCTGCCTCACAAAAACTCTCCAACACTCTTTTTTGTAGTGCTATCTGATACGACTCAAGTTCACTCTCGCCACAAACAGCGTCAAGCTCCCTGTAAAGGTCTCGCTTTAGTTCATCAGCGCTCTCATAGCTACTCTTTTGAAGATAGAGTCTCTTTAGTGCATCATGAACACTTAAGCCAATCTCATACTCTTGCGGCATATCTTTTGGTATGTTGTGCGAGGCTACCTGCTTCACATATTTGTAGTAAAATTTTCTTTTGCATGTTAGATAAGTTTTTAGCTTGGTGGCTGAGAGTTTTTTATCTTTGAAACTATACTCCATCACAATATCTTGCTCTTCATAAACAAGTGGTTCTTTTTGCGAAAAAAGCATCTTCGCATACTCACTCTCATTTTTTGAGCTTTGCTCTTTGATTCCTAGCTGTTTTAAAAATCTAGAGCCGCTACTTTGTGTGGATTTTACAAAAGATATGGCTACTTCTTTGCTTCTGTTTATGAGCATCTCATAGTAATGTTTTTGGAGGTTTTCTCTATCGCTCATAGTTGGCAGAGATGCTCTCTCTCTTAGGGCTGTATTTAAAAACATATCCCTATCGCTTCTTTTTGGAACATTTGAATCGCTAAAATCAACTATAACAACAGCGTCAAACAAAACTAAACGAGTCTCTAAAACTCCCATTACCGTTATTTTTCCACCTCTTACATCATCTAGCGTTCTACCTGAGAGCCTCTGCAAAAAGAGTGATAAAACTGACTTAATGTTCATATCTTTCATATATGGTAAGATATTTTTAAATCTAAAAAGCTCCTCTTCAACTATTGCCATACTTACCTTATCCGCAAAGCTCTCTTTATATCTTTTCAAAAATTCTAAAATATCAATTTTTCTACAACTCTCATAATAGATGCTTTGAAGTTCTGTGTAAAACTCATCACCGACTCTTCTTAATCTTGCTTCATTTTCTTTAGATTTTTGCTCTATAAACTTGGTTGTTGCACTTATTTTTTCATAAATTTTAGTTCTGCTAAATTGCTCGCCCATTGCAAAATTAAAATTTGATTTTTGATCAAAACTCTCTATTAGCTCTATAATTTTCTCATCTGGCACAATAACAGCTATGTTTTCTGGTAAATATCCCTTTTGGACAAACTCCTGCACTTTTTTTTGAATATAAGCTATTTGCAAAATTGGCTCACTAAATGATTCGCAAACAACATTTCTGTTTTTTATAATCTTTTTAAAACTTAGGACTTTTTTTTCATTTAGAGAAATTTTATATTCAAAATATGGTTCTAGTTCTATGCCTAATTCCAAAAATTTACTCTGCATTTTTTTGTTAAATTTTGTAGCAGAAAAGATAATAGTAACCGAGCTAAATTCGCAACACTTCTCAAGCAGTTCAAACTCAAAATTTGTTAGATGTCCATCTAGATGCAGTTCAATCTCTTTATGCTGTTTTATATACTCTTGGTTAAATTTATATAAAGATGGTAGAAATATTTTATCGAGCAGTTTTTTATCTTCACATAACTGCTTGTATCTTTTGTAAAGCTCTATAAGTATGGCTATATGCTCTTCGTACTCACCGTAAATATCGGTTGTGATTAGCTTTTTTATATCATAAAGTTCAGCACTTAGCTCTTCAAAAAAGTTAAAGATATATGATGAGTTTTTGGTAAATGTAAAAAAATTTCGCTCTATTTGAAGGTTTGAGAAGGCTTTAAAATCGGAGGCCTCAAGAAGCAGTAAAACTCTGCTATCACTATCAAGTGCCCTAAATCCTTCGACTACGCAGAGCCTAGATATAAAGTCGCCCATCATAATAAAGTCTGGTAAAAAAATTGTTTTACCGCTTATTTCTAGTTGTTTATGTCTGATTGCACGAGCCGATGGAAGTACTACTATGGTTTTATTCATATGGGAGTTTAGTGTAGAGTTGCTTAAAAGCCAAGTAGAGTATTTTTAGTACTCCACCACTTCACTATTTCTAGTATCTGCTTTTAAGTTATAAAATTTTTGTATGCCATCTATATTTATTTTTGCCATGATATCCCATCTTCCGGCTTCTTCAAGTGAAATTGGTTTAAAAGTATAAACTCCATTTTCAACTGTTGGCTCTGCCATCTTATGGTCTTGCTTAGTTGTTGTCGGCCTTGTTATAATTACTTTAAATTTTGCGTTATTAACTGGATTTGAATCCATATCAACCACTCTATATTTTATAACCGCCGAATCTTTTTTCAGCCCATCGCTAATATACTCTACTCTATATTTTTTGTTAAAAGTGATGGTGTCTTCTATGATTTCATTTGCTTTGTCGTCAGCTTCATGATAATCCATCATATAGATGTCACTCTTTTCAACTGGTGCTTCAACTGCTATGACTACTGTTGCAATACCAGCGCAAACTATTAGCGCAATTGAAGCGCTGATTGCATATGGCCATATTTTACCGCTACTTAGATTCATTTTTTTGCCTTCTTCTGTAAAGCTGTCTTTTGATATACATAAAAATTGCATAAAATACAAAACCATAAAATATAACTTTTATAACAAATATACTGTTTTTATTTGCATCACCAACAGCACTATCTAAAACTATATTTTTATTTTTTGCTATCTGCTCTGCAATATCTGCATAACCATTGAACATGGCACCAGAGTATTTACCTAAGACTTCTTCTGGCTTTGATTTTTGAGCAAGAAGAGGGATGATTGTTCCACCATAATTTGTTACAATCTCTTTAAATGATGATAATCCACTACTGTAAAACAGCGCAACAATAAAAGCCTGAAGTGGTGAAGCAACTGGACTTAAAACCTGTTTTTTGTCAAAATATTGATATAAAGAATCACTGCTTGCAAGGATATCTACCTTAGAGTCTAACTCACTAAACAGAAGTAAAATAGTTGGCTCATTGAAGCTTTTGATAGACTCTTTTTCATAATCAACTATATTTGTGCCTTTTGGTAGCTCTTTAAGCATTACAAGTTTTAATGAGATTCCTGTTTTTTGGTGTAGTTCTGAACCTATTTTGTCAATGCTGGCATTAAAATCTGGATTAAAAATTAGCTCATCTTTATATAAATATTCTGCTTGAAGTGTTGAGTGCAGAAATAGTGTGAGGGTGAGGGCGAAAAGCCCCCTTAAAAAATTCAATTGGATTCCCTAGCCGACAAATAAGTGATTTGGCGTTACAACTGCATAAATCGTATAAATTGCCATAAGAATCAATCCCCATGTAATTATCTTTTCCATTATTTAGCTCCTTGTGGCGCGTCTACTATATGACTACCATTATCTTTGCTAAACATTTTAATTGATTGCTCATCTTTGACATCATAGTAATTTGTAGCATTTGTTTTTTGCACACCCATATTCCAAACCGTAAGTACAGTCAAGATAGTGAGTAGTAAAAGTGTTGCAATCAACATACCAGTTATACCATCAAGAGCAAATATACTTCTATTTTCATTCATATCTAACTCCTTATTTACTTAAGCTAGTGATATATGCACTAACAGCTTCTTTTTGTTTAGCATTAAGTCTATCAAACTTAGGCATTGTACCAATGCTACCTTTTTTACCATGACTAAGGATATTTGTTACAAGCGTAGTATTAAACTCTTTAAGGTTTGGCCCCATACTATCTACGCCTTTGCCATCAGCACCATGACACATAACACAAGTTGCAGCGAACACATCAGCACCCACAGTGCCAGTTAATCCTTTTGAAACATATGTAGCAAGAGCTTCTATTTCTGCATCTGTGATTGGCATACTAGTAGTAGCGTTAATCAAGCCATTACGATCAGGCATCGGCATCTCCATACCAAGGAGCTGGTTATTTGAGCCATTTTGAAGAACATGCTTAACAGAAGCTGCTGCGATTCTATGGTTTAAGTCAGCTGCTCTACCACCAATTCCATCGGCTTTTAGACCATGGCATACTTTACACTCAGCAATAAATACCGACTCGCCCATATCAACTAATTTTTTGCCAGTTATATCTTTATACTGTGCTTCAAATTTCTCATTATGAACTTTTGTATCTTCGTTGTACTCACCAATTTGTGAATATGAATTTACTGGATAACCAACAGTAAGATACCACATACCCCAAGTCATCGTAAGTAAAAACATAACAGCCCAACCAGTAGGTAAACTGTTTTTAAACTCGCCTATGCCATCCCAATTCTCATCTGCAAGGTCACCGCTTGCTTTGTCTGTTTGCATTTGACGAACATACTTAATTACAACAAATGCTGAAATCATAACAAGAGCAATAGCGCCTGTAACTGCAAGCATATTGACTATATCGCCATTAAAACCGCCATGTGAACTCGAAACAGACAGATATGTAAAAAGTAACATAAACGCTGCAAAAATGACTCCCCCAAGATAAAGCTTATTCATATATCTCTCCTATTTTTTCTTTGTACCCTCAAGAGGTACATTTTCGTCAGGTATAGCAGATACTAGAGCATCTTCTATATCATCTTTTAGTGCCATATTGCTATAACTCTCATAATCAACCCCGTCAGCATCTTTCCTTTTGCTATATAGATGATATATATATCCATAAAGCACTAGAACAAGTAGCGTTATCAGTACAAAATACCCGTAAGCTTGAAGTTGAGCAATATCCACTTTCGACCTCTACTTTAGACTATTTAAGTATGCTATAAGGGCTACTATCTCAGGGATTTGACCATTTGCAACAGCATCTTTAACATCTTGGTCTCTCATATCAGCTGCAATTACTTTTGCTTCTTCTAAAGCAATTGACTTTGCCTCTGCAACACTCGCACCCATTTTAACAGTCTTACTAGAACCATCTTTCATAGAAACTGGCTTGTTATAAGGAACACCAAAGTTTTTTGCTACTGTTAGTTGCTCAGCATAGGCAGTCTCTATATCACTTTTGTTTGTAAATAACCAGCGATATGCAGGCATTATAGAGCTAGGAACAACAGCCGATGGCTCCTTCATGTGATTTTCATGCCAGTCAGTAGTTCTATAGTTACCAACGCGCATCAAATCTGGACCAGTTCTTTTTGAACCCCACAGGAATGGGCGGTCATATGCATACTCACCACTTAAAGAGTAGTGACCATAACGATCAGTCTCTGATTTAAATGGGCGAACTAATTGTGAATGACAAGCATTACAACTATTTTTAATATAAATATGACGACCTGTCAACTCTAAAGTAGAGTATGGAGCAGTACCAATCACAGGACGAGAAGCTTGAGCAAAGTTCGGAAGAATCTCTATCAGACCAGCAAACGCAATTACCAAAAACACACCTACCGCAAAAAAGAACGGATGTTTTTCTAACCAATGAAACATATTTTATCCTTTCTATTAAGCGCCCATAGGCGTAGCATTTTGAAGTTCTCTCTCTTCAACAGGGCGAGAAGACATTGTTTTGTAAATATTATAAGCAAACATTAAAAAACCTATCAAGTATAATAGACCACCAACACCACGAATAACATAGTATGGATGTAAAACGGTTACAGTATCAATAAACGAATAAGCTAAATTCCCAAACTCATCATGTGCACGCCACATCATACCTTGAGTAATTCCTGAAATCCACATAGATGTAAAGTAGAGAATAACACCCAAAGTCTGTATCCAGAACTGTGTAGCCATTAATGATTTAGAGTATAACTCTCTCTTGAAAACTCTAGGAGCCATATGAAATAGCGCAGACATAATCATAAAGCCAACCCATCCAAGAACACCATCATGAACATGTCCAACAATCCAATCCGTAAAGTGTGCTATTGCATTAACTGACTTAATAGCCTGAATAGGGCCCTCTAATGTAGAGAACATGTAGAAAGTTGAAGCAAGCACCATAAACTTAATTAGTGGAGATGCAGCAACTTGTTGCCATTGACCTTTCATTGTAAGAAGCATATTTATAGCTGAACCCCAAGATGGCAAAATCAATATAACAGAAAACACGGAAGCCATTGTCTGCATCCAATCAGGAACAGTTGAATAGAGCAAGTGGTGCCCACCAGCCCATAAATAAACAAACATTAGACCCCAGAAAGATAAAAGTGAGAGTTTATATGAGTAGATTGCTTGACCTGACTCTTTTGGTAAAAAGTAGTAAATCATAGCAACAATAGGAACAGTAAAACCAAATGCAACTGCATTATGCCCATACCACCACTGAACCAGTGCATCATTTGTACCTGAATACATAGAAACCGAATGATACCAACTACCTATACCCGTCTCTCCAGCTGGAGATGTTGCTAACATTGTCGGAATTTCCATATTATTAAAGAGATAAAGCATCGCTATACCCAAGAATGTAGCTATATAGTACCAAACAGAGATGTATAATGATTTCTCACGGCGAATACCGATAAGACCAAACATACTTACTCCAAATAGCACCCAAACAACAACGACACCAATGTCAATTGGCCACTCAAATTCAGCATACTCTTTTGAAGTTGTAACACCAGCAAAGAGTGAAAAAACTGCTGCTGCAACAACTACTATATAGAGCCAGAAGTGTAATTTACCTACAGACATTAATAATTTTGATTCAGCCATTGATACTTTTAGCACCCTTTGACCGACATAATACCAAGTAGCAAAAACACCACTCAGCGTAAAACCAAATATAACTGCGTCAGTATGAAGCGGACGAAGACGGCTGAAATTCGTGTATTCTGCTAATTTATCGCCTAGGATTAAATTAATTCCAGGAAAAGCTAACTCAAATGCTAGGATTACACCAATGAGCATACCGACAATACCTAAAACAACAGTTGTAAGCATAAACATCTTTGCAACTGTATAGTCGTACTCTAATGGACGATTAACCATATATAGACTCCTTAAAAATTTAAAACGATTTTGTTTAATTTAGTAGATTTCTTTCATAAACTCAAGCTATGCAACTACCACTATAAGCCAATATGCAAAAATGCTAAAGTTTTGAAATAGCACCATCTAAGCCTTGTGGAAATGAAACGTGGGGCTACAAAAGAACTCTATAAACCAATCAACAATAATATATTAACAGTATAAATATTTAACGATTCTTAATTAATGACATTTTTATGACAAAATTAAGAAAATATATGGGTTTGTTAATTTTATTAACAATAAATTAACAATTTTTTGCTTTATGTTAAATACTATATTTGTGATTTATTGATGCTCTAGGTAAAGTAAACTTTGAAAGGATAAGATTAATAGATAGTTAAAAAGGTGGTGGTTTTTATCTTTTTATTAAAGATAAAAACTCATTGAAGATATATCTACTCTCTTTTGGTCCAGGACTAGCTTCTGGATGGTGTTGAACCGAGAATATTGGAGAATTATTATATTTTAATCCTTCTATTGTGTTATCAAAGAGGTTCACATGTGTGACTTCTGCAACCTCGATAATATTTTGAGGAACATTGTAGTTATGATTTTGAGCAGTAATCTCAACTAATCCAGTTTTAACATTTTTAACAGGATGGTTTCCGCCGTGATGACCAAACTTCAGCTTATATGTATCATATCCATGAGAGATAGAAAGAAGTTGGTGCCCTAAACATATACCAAACATAGGAATTTTAGCAGCTATCAATTTTTTTATCTGCTCTTGCTCTTTTTTTAACACCAATGGGTCACCAGGTCCGTTTGATAAAAATACTCCATCTATCTCTTTTTTATTATACCTCTCTATCAAAGCATCTGCACTAAAACTATTTGGAACAACCTCAACACCCATCTTTGCACTAACGAGCTCATTTAAGATATTAGCTTTTACTCCAAAATCAAGCACTACAACATTTGCTTCTGGTGTTGGCGCACTCTCGTAAGCAAATTCACGATCACTATATGTTGATTGAGTATGCTTATATGCGACTTTCGTACTAACTTCTTCTATATAGTTTACATCTTCTATTCTAGGTGAGTTCTCTAAAATCTTCTTTAGCTCATTTTTATCACTAATCTTAGTTGAAGCTATCATCATCATAGCTCCCTCTTTTCTTATTATCTTAGTTAAAAATCTTGTGTCAATATCACATATTCCCATGATATTTTGCTCTTTTAGAAAATTACTAAGCGAGCCTTCTGCTCTAAAATTAGAGTATCTGTCTTGATATTTTCTAACAAGCATTCCCTTAGCATGAGCAGATCTACTCTCCATATCTTGAGAGTTTACACCAACATTTCCTATCTCTGGAGCTGTAAAAGTTACAAATTGACCGGCATAAGATGGATCAGACATAACTTCTTGATATCCGCTCATTGAAGTGTTAAAAACTATCTCTCCAACAACAGTACTATCTGCACCAAAGCTCTTCGCCTCTAAAAAAGTTCCATTTTCAAGATATATCCATGCTTTTGTTGTAGCTAAACTCATCCTTTACTCCAATCCTCTTTTTGTTAACTCTTCTTTATATAGTTTTTCATATAAAATTTCGAACTCATCCGTTCCAGGAACATATCTTTTTTTGTATGTTTTGATTTTGTCCATAATAAAGCCATCTAGCTCCGAAGCTTCTTTTATAAATGATGTTATTGAGTTATAGATAATATTTTTTATGCGATTTTCTGTTACATCAAAGTGAATCAAATCCTCTTCATAAAGCTCATCTAATATTTTATGAGACAAATCTGAATATCGCTCTTCGTAGTTCAATATAATGCCAAACTCTGGAGCAAGTTTTTTCTTGATCATAAAGAACAGTTGTCTCTCATCAACAAGATTAAACTCTATCGCCTCTTCATTTTCATCACAAATTTGGTTTACTTTCTCTTCTAATGCCATCTCTTGGATTATATTTGCGGTTAAGACTTTTTCTGCTTCATACGCCACTGGCTCAAGACCTTTTGTCATTGTAACAACACCACTTTTATTTAAGTCAATTGCAATTTTGTTTGATATATGAGGTATAGTTTTTGGTGATATTTTCATTATTGACCTTGATTATACTAAGTTACACTAACTGTTGTTAGTTTGGCTTAGTACTAAAATAAATTTTGTGATTTTACAATAACTAAGGTTAGTTTATGATTAGAACAGAATGCTTTTATAGTAAAAATTACTCTAAATTCTTCTGCGTATTAGTTATTTTGAGGTATTCTTGATAATATCAGCGTAAGACTAGAAGCTTTTTTCGGATCCATTTTAGTTAAAATTTTTCCAACTGCTTTAGGATTAAGTAGCGCCATTATCTCTGCTGCGTCCTGTGGCTCCATATTTTCAAGAACTCTAGCGGCTGATGCTTCTTTCATTTTTGAGAATGTCTGAGTGATATTGTTCATTTTTTTACTCTTAATCTCTTTTAAAATCTCTTCGTTTCTCTTTAGCATACTTCTTGTTGACTCTTCTCTTGATTTTACCTCTGCTAATTTTCTTGATACAACTTCATCTTCTTGAGATATTTTTGTCTCTTTTTTTCTAAGTAGATCTTCTGTTGCGCTCTTTAGTGAGCTTATTGCTTGCTTCTGCTCATCCAATCTCTCAAGCTCTACAAGAAGTTCACTCTTTCTGGCTTTAAAAATTTCAGTACACTCAAACAGTTTGTCTTTTGCCCAAAGCGAGCTCATTGTGCCCATGATAAAAATTGTTAATAATAGTAATTTCACTATCTGTTTCCGCCTTTATATGTCATGAGTGCAACCTCATCTAAATCTTTTGCTTCAGCTATTTTTCTTCTTGTGAGCTCTTTTTTTATCTCCTCAAGTTCAAGATAGTTAAATTTTTCATACTCAATCATATCAAGCTTTAGTCTCTCTTTTGCTTTATACATCTGCTCTTTTGCAAACTCTAGCCAATTTTTGTTATGTAAAATCGTCTCTCTTTGTGAACCAAAAAGTACTCTTGAAGCCAAGATATCGCCTATTTTTCCGCTTTGTGGGGTTTGTATCTCATCAAGAGATTTATATGACGCCTTAAGTGCCGAAGTAGCACTGTTTAGATTTGTATTTGCTTGTTGCATAGCCTGCTCGCTCTTTTGCATACTACTTTTTTTGAGTTTAACCAATGAAGTAAAGCGAGTTTTCAAAAAGCTATCCTTTTAAAAATTTAAAGCACTATTGTATCTGCTCTCTCTGGGGAAGTAGAAATTATACCAACTTTCGTTTTTGTAATCTCTTCAAGGTGCTTAATGTACTCTCTTGCCTCAAGTGGTAAATCCTCAAATCTCCTAACGCCAACAGACTTATCCCAACCCTTAAATGTTTTATATACAGGTTTTACATCATCTAAGTTTTCTGGTAGATAATCTATCTCTTTGCCGTCAACTTCATAGGCAACACAAACTTTTATCTCTTTAAAGCCATCCAAAACATCAAGTTTCATAAGCGCTAGTTCATCACAACCATTTAAGCGACTTGCATATCTACAAGCAACGGCATCAAACCAACCGCATCTTCTAGCTCTTCCCGTTGTAGTTCCAAACTCATGACCTTTTTTACGAATCTCTTCACCATCTTCACCTAAATCCTCGCTAGGAAAAGGTCCATTTCCAACACGAGTACAGTAAGCTTTTACGATTCCCGTAACTTTTCCTATATCTTTTGGATTTATACCAAGACCAGTACATGCACCCGCACTAACTGTAGAGCTTGATGTCACAAACGGGTATGTTCCGTGGTCAATATCAAGCATTGTCCCTTGCGCGCCTTCTAGTAGAACTTTTTTGTTCTCTTCATCTAACGCTTTCCAGACCATATTTGTTGTGTTTGTTATAAATGGAGCAAGCTTGTTTTTATAGCCCTCTAGCTCAACCAACAAAGCCTCTTTTTCTGGAGTTTTTATCTCAAAAACATCAAAAATTGCTCTGTTTTGCTCAAAATACTCTAAGATAGAATCACAAAGTTTTTTTGGATTTAACAGTTCGCCAACTCTAACTCCGATGCGGTTTATCTTGTCAGAGTACGCTGGTCCGATTCCCTTTCCAGTTGTGCCAATAGCTTTGTCGCCTTTTAGTTTTTCGCGAGCTTGGTCTATCATAGAGTGGTAAGATAAGTTCAGATGCGCTTTATCTGAGATAAAAAGTCTACCCTCAAGGTTCTCGAACTGCTCCATCTCTTTTATGATTGAAGAGGGAGATAAAACAACGCCATTTCCAATGATGTTTATGGCTTTTGGATTTAATACACCTGATGGAACAAGATGAAGTGCGTATCTTGTGCCATCAACCCAGATAGTATGTCCTGCATTGTGTCCACCTTGACTTCTGCAAACCATATCATACTTTTGAGCAAGCATATCAACTATCTTACCTTTCCCCTCATCGCCCCACTGGATGCCTACTATTAAATCTGCCTTCATTATTTCCCTTTTTTTACTTTGCTTTTGTCTCTATCAATATATCTGTATAAATCGCAAAACCCACAGAACTAAGCTCTGAATTTTTATATCTTCCGCCCTGCGCATAAACCTGATTTTTATCTATAACTCTAAAAAATAGCTCGTCATAATAGAGCATGTCTGCATAGTACATTGGTGCTAAAACGCTTTTTTTAGAGCCAATCTCAGAGCTTAATTCTTTCATCTTGAGAAGTTCAACTTTTATAGCCTCAGGAGCAATCATGAGAAGCTCATTAATCTGCTCAACATGTTGAAGATAGACAAGTTTTTCTAACCACTCAACTTTTAAAGATAAAAATTTCTCTATATTTACATGCTGAAAATCCTCAATGCTTAACTCTTCAAAAAGTGAAGTTATAATTTTAGGAATCTTAACATTTGAGATTTGAACCAACGGATAGACTTCTAATTTGTCAAAAATCTCTATCGCTATATTTAAAACCGACGAGAGTTTTCTCTCGTCCATAAACTCGGCACCAATCTGATTTTGCTCATCAGTTGGATAGCGAAAAACACTCTGGATATAGAACCATTTTTTGTGTTCCGTATTTCGTCCCAGTCTCTTTTCTATAATGCGAACAACATCTATTGTCGAGTCTGCTCTTAAAGATATTGAGTTGTTTTTCTCATCATTTACTCGTATAAGTTCTCTCTCATCTGCGATACTTTTATGCTGATGATATGAAAAAACAGGAGTTACAATCTCTTCAAAACCACTATCATACAAAATTGAGCTAGCAAGATTTTCTATCTCTCTTTTTATCTTAGCGCTTTTGCCGAAATAGAGTTTTGAACCCTCTGGAATCTCATGTTCTAAAATCATCTACTTAGCCACTTTGAAGTAAGAGTCATTGAAAACTCTGTTTGCTGCGCCATCGTACTTTCTGCGACCCAGCTTATCAAGTGCTAATTCTATAGAGTTTACAACCCACGAGATCTCATACGGAGCAATAAGTCCCATCTGATTTATACGGAAAATCTTTCCATCAAGATGGTCTTGTCCACCTGCAACATTTACTCCAAAATCATTTTTAAGTATTTTTCTGATTTGTGAAGCATTTTCATCATCAACCGTTGTCATTGATAGGGCTGGAGTTTTTGGGTAGATGTGTAAATCAAGCGCCTTAAGTGCCAAGCTTACTGCGTTTGCTCTTAATGCTGTATCTTCATAAAGCTTCTCCATCCCGCCATCTCGCTCAATAGTCTCTAAAATCTCCAAAAGTCCGATGATCAAAGTTGTAGCAGCTGTCCATGCAGTTGTATTTTTTCTTTGTGATTTTATCTCTGTTGCTAGATTAAAATAGTAGCCTTTTCCGCTTCCAATCTTATCAATTGCTGGAGCGCTTAGCCCTAAAATCGCCAATCCTGGAGGAAGCATAAGAGCTTTTTGACTTCCTGCAATTAAGCAGTCAATGTTGGTTATATCAATCTTCTCAACACCAACAGCAGTTATACCATCTGCTATAATCATAATATCTGGATTTAGTGCCTTTGCCGCTTCTGCTATCTCTTCTACAGGATGACGAAGTCCACCTGCTGATTCGCTTATCTGGATGGCAATTGCATCAATGCTAGGATTATTTTTCAGTGCCGTAATAACTTCATCAACACCAGCTGGCGTGTTCCACTCATTTTTAATCTCTATATTTCCAAGTCCATGAGCGGTTGCGATTTTTCCAAATCTCTCACCGAATTTTCCAGAGTTTATGTTTAAAAGTGTGTTATGGCACAAGTTGATAACGGCCGCTTCCATAGCACCTGTTCCACTCGATGCGAGCATAACAACTTCATCACTCTGCAATAAATCAAATAGATATTTTCTTGTTTTTTCAAAAATAGCTTCAAATTCTGGGGTACGATGATGCATGGTTTCATCACTCATGGCGTTACGAACATTTTGAGGTACTGGAGTTGGTCCGGGAGTAAAAAGTAACATAAAAGAGTTCCTAAATGGTTAAATTTTAAAGACGCAATTATATCAAAATAACTTAAAGTCTCTCTTTTTGCAAATGGAAGTGACCTCTTAGGGAAAAAATGATATTATTTTTCAAAAAATTTTATTGTTTTATGGTGGTTTTTTCGTGGTTTTTGGCAAAATAGAGTATCTAAATCTTCTACCTTTTCATATCTTTATGAAACGATTTACAAGAAGTTCTCAGGCAAGCATGAGTATGCACTACAAAAGAGGCGTGCCTTCAAAAATAAACAGAGATTTTCACTCTCGTAGAGTTGATGCTGCCTTCATCTCAAGCATAACTGCAAAAAAACATCAACATGTTGATTTAGGCATTATCGCAAAAAAAGAGGTTTTGAGCGTTTTAGTTGCCCCTTGTGAGAATGAGATAAAAGATGGGGATTCAGCCACTTCAAATGTTTTAGCAAGAGTGCTTAAAGTAAAAGGGGAAGTTCTTATAGGCGATAAAGCACTTAGATACTATCTTAAAAACAAGCCTCATATTGACCTCGCCAAAGAGTGGCAAAAAAAGCATAATCTTCCATTTGTTTTTGCCCTTCTATGTTTTCACAAAGATAAAAAAATATACCAAAAAATCCAAAAAGAGTTTTTAAAACAAAAAGTTAAAATCCCCCAGTATATCCTAAAAGAGGCATCTAGCAGAACAAAAATATCTGGCAAAGATATAGTCAAATACCTTGAGCATATATCTTATAAGCTAGATTTTAAAGCAAAAAGAGGGCTTTTGAAATTTTATAATGAGGCAAATAAGATTAAAAAAGGGTAATTTTATACCTTTGAGACAACTCTGTTTCTTCCACTCTCTTTTGCCTCATAAAGTGCATCGTCAGCTCTTTTTATGCTATTTGAAATATCTTCATTATCCATATGGAGCGTGACTCCAAAGCTGCATGTTATCTGCTTAACTTCCTTAAAATCTTCTCCCTCTATTGTCTCTCTTATTTTTTGAGTAATTAAGATTAGCTCCTCTATTGATTTTGTTTGAATGATAAGCAAAAACTCCTCCCCTCCCCATCTTATAAGCAAATCTTCACTGCGAATAACATTTCCAACACTCCAAACCAGATACTTAAGCACAAAATCACCAACGCTGTGTCCATAAGTGTCATTGACATTTTTAAAGTAATCTATATCAAACATAACCACTCCAACATGTAGCTCTTTTTTACAACTCTCTTCTATAATGAAATTTATATTTTCTTGAAAGTATTCCCTATTATAGGCATTCGTTAAGCTATCATGCATGGCTTTTTGCTCTAGTGAAAAGTGTTCACGCATAGTCTCACTTATATCAGAAAAAGAGACTATGTAACTATTATCGATGCTATTTATAAAAATTGCGAATGAATGAAATTTATTGTTTTTATCTTTCATGGAAACTATATGCTCTCTATCACTTAGTTCAGAGAGCGCATCTATCCAAAAACCATCGTTTTTTACTTTGCCTATATGAAAAAACTTATCATTTTGTTCAAATCTTTCACAAATACATCTATTTTTCGCCTTAAAATCGCTTAAGCTACTACACCCAAAAAAATTAAGAAACTTTCTATTTACACTGATAACTCCAGCTCTATCAAGTATTACAACTATTGCCTCTTGTGCATCAAGAATTTTTTGTGTTTTTTTAGAAATATTCTGAAATTTGACCCTAGAGTTTACCTCTCGATAAATATAAAGTATCGCCATTAAAATAACTCCATAACCACTAAATAAAAATAGAAAAAACTGGTTGTCTAATTCTTTGATTTCATCACTGTTCTCTTGTAGAATTATTGCGGAGACTACTTTTTTAGAAACTGAATTTTTTATAGGTATAAAAGTAAAAACTGAAAAAGAATCTCCTGATGGAATTGAAAAAACATCTCCCTTAAAAATATCTCTACTTGCTCTGCTGCTATCACTTTTTGTTATTTTTTCTATCTCTATCTTTTTTATATTATTGTTTAGCTCTTTTTTTATGCTTTTTTCATACATAAAGCCATCAAAAGGACTCTCTGTGTATCTTAGTTCTGTAGGCGTAACAATATTTTTTTTAGTATCATCATTAGAACTTACTATAAATTCAGCTTTTATATCTTGATAGTTTATGAGGTCATTAATAAAGGCGTAAGGGCTAAAAGTAAATTCAACACTTCCAAGATGCTCTTTTTTTGTGCCATCAATTTTTATAAGCGGAAAAATATAACGAAATCCATTATAAAAAACTCCCTCTTCAAAACCCTCTGTCTTAGTCTGATTTGCATTTGTCCACTCAACACTTTTGCGAGTATAAGTTAAGTTATCCCCATATTTTTCAGGGTTTTCAAAACGCAAAAAAGATTCACTATTTCTCAGCTGGAAATGTAGCTGTACTATACCAAGCCCTCTCAGATAAGTATATTCATCAAAGAGCTCCTCATATAGCTCACTTCTTGCACTATTCTTTTCATCTTGAGTGCCATATGCTTTTATCATCTTCTCTAAAACATACGGCTTATTTATAGCTGTATTAAATATACTCTCTGATAGTCTACTGAAATTACTTCCAACTATCTCAAAACTTTTTATAGCACTCTTGTTATGTAGTTGTAAAAAGTCATTTTTTTTACTTTGAATATACATACTAAGCACAAGAAAATGAGCCCCAAGCGCCATAATAAAAAGAGACACAAATAAAACTATATATTTTCTCATTAACTTCTTCTTTTTTAATTAAGACTGAAGATAGCTACTACACCAAAGAGAGATGCTAAATTTCACTTTCCTTCTGTTTATATTATACACATAATGCCTGTTTTTATTGTTGACAGTAGACAACAAAAATAAATTTACCCTTTCTTATAAATTATAATTACACCCTTAAAGATAAGAGTGTGTTATAATTTTATCCCAAAAAAACAGATAAAGGAGATTTTATGGTCGAAGCCTATTTTAAACAGATACAACCAGATATAGCTAAATACAGAGAAAAACTCTGCAGAGAAAATGTAATAATTGATAAAACTAACATGTTGTTTCTTAATCTTATTCTTAACATCCTAGATTATATGGCGACAGAAGATGCCCAGAAATTAGATATAGAGTGCGAATACAATATCTTAACTATGAAAAAAGAGTTTGAATCAGTCATATATGGTAGTTCTATAAATGAAAAAACTCAACTTATTTTACTAACTTTTTTTCTAAGAATCGCCAAAGAGATGGATGTAAAATATGGAAAAATAGAAAATGAATATCTGCAAGAACTCTATACAATTATGACATCAAAAGGGTACAAATACCCAAGTTACATAGGAAGTCAAAAAGAGTTTGCTCTGGATAAAATGCCAGAAAATATAAAGAGAATGGAGCGATTAAGATAGCTCCAAAAATGGTGTGCACTCTTCAGCAAGCTTCTTGTATTGCAGCTTGTCTGCAATAAGCATATCGATTCCACCAAAACTTTTTACAACAAAAGAGATGAGTGATTTTATATCCTCATCACTATCAGTATCGCATTTCACGCCAATAATATCTCCAGTAGAAAATATTTTCTCAACTTCACAATTTGTATCAATTGCAATAACAACTGCTCCTTTTTTGCTCAACTCAAAAGCCTTCTCCCGAGCTTTTTCATCTACGGCGTCGACTATGATTACTATTTTTCCACCATATTCTAGTTCATCACTACTCTTTTTCAGTTTTGCCTGCTCTAACGACCAATACTCAACTTCAAAAATCTCTTTTTGCCCAAGCGCCTTGTATCCACCAAGCTTCTCTGCCTTTAAAATCGCCTCGAATGAGTGGTTGTTTATATCTTTTATGATATTTGCCTCTTTTGCATTTTTACCAAAAGAGAGGCTTCCTTTGCCCTTTAGTATTGCAAAATTTGGGGCAGGATTTAAAAGTATCTCATCTTTTTTGTTCTCTAAAAAATATTGCTTGTAATCTTCTACAAAGTTTTGTAACTCCTTCTCAAACTCATCCGTAAGTATTACTGGGACTCTCTTTGTTCTTATAACATGATCTGGCGTGAGAGGACCTTTTATAGCAATCTTTTCAATGTTTTGTTTTGAAAAATATATCGCCTCTTTGCTATCATTTAACACAGAGATAATACTGCTTTCTTTTATGAGCGAGACCTCTTTTCTGATTTTTGCAAGCTCCAAAAGATCTGCGGTTGTGCTTTGGTTTTGAATATCTAAAACCGCGCCTCTCTTAAACAGATAATTCTCCGCCATATCAACTAGTTCTATAGTTTTCTCGTAAGATATTTTTGCATCATCACTAAAGGTAAATAGTCCATGGTTCATAAGAACGATACCCTCTAAACTGTTCCAATCCACATCTCTTGTCATCTCATAAACAAGTTTTGCAAGAACAAATCCAGGCATAATATATGGAATAATCAAAACTTTTTCCCCAAAAAGCTCTTTAATCTTCTCTTCACCATTTTGTGTGTTTGTGATAGTTACAACTGCATCAGCATGAGTGTGATCCACAAATTTAAAAGGGATAATAGCGTGTAAAATAGCCTCAACAGATGGATTTGGAGCACTCTGATCAATCATGGCTGCTCTTTGCCCCTTAACCATATCCTTATCGCTTAGCTCCTTTAACTCCGCCATTTTTAAAAGTGCATCCATTCTAACGCTAGCAAAACCCTCAGCCTTAATAGTCTCCAAATCCCAACCACTGCCCTTCACCAAAAGAACATCAACTACATCACCGCAAGAGTCCGTAGCTGTCGATTTTACAGAAGTATTCCCACCGCCATGCAAAACCAACGATGTATCTGCACCTAACAACCTCGATGTATAAACTCTTAAATCTAAGTCTATTTTATATTTTTTTGCTTCTGCGTCGTTATATAAACTTTTCATTTTTTAGTAACCTTTTTTTGCTAATCTTTTGGATGAAATAATATTTATTATAGCTTGTTATAATTTTAGAAAAGATAAGGAGCTAAGATGGGTTGGAGTTGTCAGCATGATTATAAAGGTTACTGCAAACTTCTCAGCAAAGAGTGCCTACCAGGGATGAAAGGTTGTACTTTAAAAGGAAGTGGATATACATTTAGTACAGGAAACTATGAAGATGATAAAAAAGCTGTTGATAAGGCGAACGACAAAGTCTCTAGCATAAAAGAAGAGATAGATTTTATAACTTTAGCAAAAAACAACTAAGCCAAAATAGAATTATTTACTCCAAAACTCCAATGGGTTTGGATACAAGAAGTTATAGTCCAGCTCTTTTATTAGTTTTTGCGAAGAGACCACGCGATTTGTCATACCACTAAAACTCCCAAACTCAAATCCAAAATCTTTACTATTTTTTTCATGTACCTTTGAGCGAAGCGGATGGATTGGTGCGACAAGATTATAAATACCCTTTATAATGTTTTTCTCTATCATGATTTTCGTGATATTTATGACATCGTCTTTATGAATATAGTTTACTTTTCCATCCTCAAAAGCAGAGATACTTTTCCATTTTCCAGCAACTCTGTCGTCCCCCATTAGGCCGCCAAGTCTAAGTATCAACAAATTATCCCTTAAACTGCTCATCAAATCTTCTGCTTCTTTTTGAAGGCTTAGCCCTTTTATCTCAACACTCTCATTAATCTCATTATTAAACTCCTTATAAACCGAAGTGGAACTCATAAGTATTATATTTGAGGCTGGATTTGTAAGTTTTGCAATATTACGAAGTGCTACAAGATAGTTGTCTTTTGTGTTTATTGCAACTATTATGATGTCGTTTTGCCAAAAAGAGGAGTTTTCTTCTATTTTATTGCGAACAAAACACTCAACTGCAAAATCCTGCGAGAGCAGAGTGGCAAGCGGTTGACCTAACCAGCCACATCCAACTATCCCAATCTTCTTTAGCATCTATTTTTGAGGATTGTTAGTTTGATAGCTCTTCTTAATCACTATCATCTCATAAAGTGAAACTTTAGGCATCGCTTCTTCTATAAGCTTATCGGTGTCACTAAACTTACCCTTCATTTTCTTAATATCATCATATCCAGCTGGTTTAATTTCGTTCATTGCTGTGCCAATTGCTACCGACCATAAAAAAACAAGCATTATCCAAACAGTTTTTTTTGATCCTGTATATACTCCAAGAAAGTGAAAACCTATACTAAGCAGTGCTGCTACACTCAGTAAAATTGCTAAACTCATTTAGTTGCCTCCCTTTTTGGTATAAGACCTTCTTTTGCATCTGTGCCTTTTGCCATAGTGTCAATATCCTCTTTTATATTTGCATTTTTAACTATCTTATCGCTGAAACTTTTAACACCAATTGTACTAAGCACCATCAAAGCTGAAACAGCTATCAATAAAAATAGCGCCATTGCATATCGCTTTAGTACCTTTCTCATTTTTATTTTGCATCTGGCTTGAGCTTAAATCTGTCGGTTTTTTCTATCTCCATCTGCGGTTCACTACCAAGCCAGCCAACACATCTTGCAGTATGAAAATCTCTCTCATACTCAGGATTCTTAAAAAGATGATTTTCTACTCTCCACCCCTGCTCTTTTGATAGTAAAACAGATTTTGAAATTGTACGGCGCATTTTATTTTCACAAATAATAGTTTTACCAGAGTTGAAAAGTCCTTCAACCTCTGTCATTCTTGAAGTTGTTGTGCTGTAATGAAGGCCTATCATAATGGCAACAAAAGCACCAACAAATGACATTCCTTTCTTGAAAGCCCCTCTTGGTACAAAATCTCTTGATGTAACAAAAGCTGTTACGCTCAATATAAAAATACCTATTACTATATACGCTGCCTCTAATTCTAAAAAAAGTTCCATTTTGTCTCCTGTTATTATCTTATTTTATTAAAACTATGTCTCTTAGCAAGAAAAATTAATTGCTATATTTATCTTCCCAAATATCAAACTCTGGAGAGAAGTAATCAATACGAACTTTTTTAAATTCGCGTGAACTGTAAAGTGGCATATAGCTTTTTGCTTCTATCTCTTTAGCCATATCTGCGATGATGGCACTTGTCTCATCCGTGCTTTTTCCATGAACCATTGTAAAAAGATTATATTGCCAGTTTGGATATTTTGGACGAAGATAGCAGTGGCTTACAGCACTAAATGCAGCTGCCTTCTCACCAATCTCTTCACCTCTTGTCTCGTCTATATCCCATACAACCATTGCATTTGCGCTAAATCCTGCTTTTCTATGGTTTAAGATTGAAGCAAATCTTCTCATAACGCCAGCCTCTTGAAGCTCTTGAAGTGTAAGAAAAAATTTATCATAATCAATTCCAAGCTCATCAATAATCTTTTTAAATGGCTCTTCTACTATGTCTATGTCATATTGAACACTTCTAATGATTGCGTGATGAAGAGGTGTCATCTCTATTTCAGTATGCTGAACTCTTTTTACTTCCTCTTTTTTCTCATCTTTTCCGGTTGTATTTAACTTCACACTTATTTTAAATAACTTTAGCGTAGGAAGCATTATATAGTCATCTGCTCCTGTTGCTTTAGCTAATATCTCTAGAGTTTTTTCTAGTCCAAATTTAGAGTTTGGCGCAACTGCCAAAGTAAACCAGATATTAAAATCATGATTTCTCTCATAGTTATGAGAGATTCCAGGGTGAGAGTTGATAATTTTTACAGCATCACTTATCTTGTCCGCTGCAACTTTAAAAGCAACCAATGATGAGATATAGCCTAATCTTTTTGTATCAAAAATTGCTGAAGTTTGACGAATAATATTTGCTTTTTTTTGCTCTTGTAAAATAGAGAGAACTTCTCCTTCTCTCATATTTAGCTCATCTGCTATCTCTTTAAATGGCCTTGCCACAAGTGGGAATTTTTTCTGGATTCTGGATAAAATTTCATCTTTCATACTGCTTATATTTCCGTTCATACTTTTATTTTGTCGATTCTATTATAGTTTTAATTAATAGTAGTTGATTTTTATCAATTTAAAATATTTAAAATTATGTGATACTATGTCAAATAAACAGAGTAATAAGTGAGAGAAATGAGTTATTTTCCGGCCTTTTTAAAACTTGATAATAAAAAAATCCTAATCGTTGGTGGAGGCTATATAGCTTATGAAAAGTTAGAACATCTGCTTGATTTTACTACTGATATTTCGATTATTTCGATGGAACTATCCGAAGAGATGACAAAAACCATCAAAGAAAAATCTCTCTGTTTTGAAAAAAGAGCTTATGAGGTAGGTGATATAAAAGATTTTGCTGTCGTTATTGTCGCGGTTGACGACATTTCGCTGCAAGCTAAAATTTTTGCAGAATCAAAACTCTACAACTGCCTATGTAACTCTGTTGACTCTGTGGATTATTGTGATTTTATATTTCCATCTTATATAAAAAAAGATGACCTAACTATCGCTGTATCAACTTCTGGGGCCTCTCCAGCCATGGCAAAACAGTTAAGAGCATATATAGAAAATTTAATTCCCACAACAATTGGTGAATTTCTAAGAGAGATGAGAGAACTAAGAACAACATTGCCAAAAGGCAAAGAGAGAATGAAGATGCTTGAAGAAAAAGCAAGCAAATATATAAAAACATGGAGCAACAGATGACACAAAAAAAAGTTTTAATTTTCGTATTTTTTACAGCATTTCTTATTTTAGGAATAGTTTCAATGCAACGAGCAATGCCTCCAGCAAAAGAGGCTCGAATCTACAAAGCCCTACATGTTTATAGTCCATACGAGATGGAAAAAAGAGTTGGCGGACTAGAAATTTTAGATAAGCGAGACAACACAAAAGAGAAACCAAGTTCAAAAGAGGTTCTTTTTAGATTTGATGAAGTAGAGGGACAATGGGGTAAGGAGCATTTTAAAATAGATGGAAATGAAATTTCAATCTCTGATGAGAAAAATCAAACCGTTGGTAAAGTTTTAATTGAAACAGAAAAAGAGAGAGCTTTTGTTAAAAGGTTTTACGGAATTTAAGATATCTTCAAATCCAACTAACTTAAAATTTTTCAAGAACTAACTAGCTTTAGTCTGAAGATTGATTTAGAAGATTTTCTTTTAGTTTAAGAGAGAAATAGAGCGCCCCAAGCAGAGTTAAAATTGCACTGTTATATAAAATCGTATAATTAAAATAGTGCAAAATCACCCCGCCGATTATAGAAAAAAACATTCCTAAAGAGACAATATTCATCTGAAGCGCTATGTAAATTGGTCTTTTTTGTGGTGGTGCAATTTTTAGTATAAGATTACTTGAGGCAATGCGACTTCCATCCATTGATGCACCAATTATAAAAAAGATAAGTGAATACTCAAATAGCGAAGATGCGTTTAGTGCTATAGCTATTGCTCCAAGCTGGAAAAGTATTGAGATTTGCGCCGTTAGTCTGTTTTTATCACTTCCACTAAGCTTCCCCCACAAAAAATTACTAACCATTGCGCCAACCATTTGAGTAGTAATCAAGCTACCAATAGCAACTCCATCAAGATCTATCTTCGTTTTTGCATCTAAGATGATAAATGGCAAAGCAATCAGGTATCCATATGCCAAAAGAAAGGTTGTTATCTGGATTTGAAGATTCTTATCAGCCTTTAAAAGCACCCAAGAATTATGCAAAAATTCCTTAAATGAACTCTCTTTTTTAGATGTCTCCTTTTTAATTGGCTCATCAACCAAAGAAAATGCCAAATAACCAAAGCCCATGATAAATGAGCTGATGATAAAAAGATAGCCATAGCTATATGGCGGAGTGAAAGATTCTAAAATCCAAGCCGCCAACGCGCCACTGAGAAGTCCTCCTGCACCACTAAAAAATTGACGATATGCCATAGTTTTTCCACGAAATTTATGGCTAAATATCTTAGCCATAATCTCCCTAAAATATATTGCAGCAAATCCAGCACTAAATGAGAATAAAAATAACCCTAATCCCATAAAAAAAAGTGTTAGATTTGGGTAATCTTTACCAAAAATAACAATAGCAATACCAATAAAAAACCATGATAAAAATCTAATAAAGAAAATACGACGAAGATATGGCAACATAAGTTGGTAACTTTGCGCATGAAAGGCAGCAAAAAGCTGAACTACAATAGCTCCACCACGAAGAAGAGATGCAAAAAAACCAACAAGCATAGAACTTCCACCAAAGTAATTCACAATCAAAGGTAAGATAGTTGATGGCTCAGCTATTGTTGTACCAATAGCCAAAAAGAAGCCATGTAAAATATTTTTTACATGGTTAGAGAATTTATCCATTTAATTTTTCAAAGCCCTCATCAATACTTTTTACCTTATCGCAAACAAAAAGTGAAATCGCTGCGTTTAATTTTGCAAGTTTTAAAAATTCTGATGATGGGTTATTTATCTGCTCCAACGACTCATCAAGGGTGATTGCATCCCAAGATTTTGTGTAATTTATCCCGTATCTCTCAGTCTCTATGATAATCTCTTCAACTTCTGCACCTTTTACTATCCACAAGCGACCCTTACTAAAAAGCTCTGGAGTTCCTTCGTTACCTTGAAGCAGAGCAAATCTTTTATATCTATCTGAAAAAGTTTCAACATATTTTTTTACATAAGGTTTATGAAACACGCCAGTCATTGCATATTCGCTATTTGCAACTCTTGGGAGCTTTTCAATAGTATTTAATCCCGAACGAAGACCAAGCCTCATACGAAGATTGGTTAATTCGTGCATCTCTTTAAAAAAATCTGCTCTATCAAAATAGTGAATATTGCTGCTAAGCTCTATGTTTGTAGCTATATTTTTTAATGTTATCCCTTTTTTCGCAGGTGTTAAATCATCACCAATCACAACAATATTGAGCTCAGAATCTTTTAGCAGTTTTGCCACCAACGGAAACATATAGGGATTGTTCTCTTTGCCATCAAATGGATATCCTAGTTCAAGTGAGTTTTCAACCGTTGTCTTTCTTATAAACCCATCGCAGGCTTCAACGGCGCCTCTAAACTCCTCTGTCGTCTCTGGTTTTAGTCTCCACCCAAGTAAAAATGCTGCTATTTGTTCATTGTGAGCACTTCTCTTTAAAATCTGCTCCATCATATCTTTTGACTCTTCAAAAGTTAAATCTCTATTTCCTTTTACACCTGTTCCTACTGCATGTATATACTTAAAAAAATCCATATTTTTACTCACTTTTTACAATTTTTTTATTTTTTGTGTATGATATACTTATTTACTTAATATCAGATAACAAAACATTGTTTGATATTTTATATAATAAGCTACAAAATAATATAAGGATTCAAGAATGTCAAAAGTTGTTTTAATCACAGGTGCTTCTTCAGGGATGGGCGAAATAAGTGCAAAATTTTTATCTGATAACGGATACGTAGTTTATGCCGGAACAAGAGATAAAGTTGCAATATCAGATAATGCAAAACTAAAAAATATTTATGTTGATGTAACAAAAACAGAGAGTATAAAAAACGCGGTAAATTTAATCATTAAAAACGAGGGAAAAATTGATGTCCTTGTAAATAACGCAGGATATGGTCTTTTATCAACGCTTGAAGATGGAACTGATGAAGAAATTTTTAACCAATTTGATGTAAATGTATTTGGACTTATCAAAACAACAAGAGAAGTTCTTCCATATATGAGAGAGGCAAAAAGCGGAGTGATAATTAACATCAGTTCGTTTTTAGGAAAGATGGGCCTTCCTCTTTTATCTCATTATAATGCTTCAAAGTATGCTGTTGAGGGGATTGTAGACTCTTTAAGATTTGAGGTACTTCCATTTGGCATAAGAGTACACTCAATCCAGTCAGGCCTTTTTGGCACAAATTTTGTTAAAAAAGGATTAGTTGCAAATGCTAAAACAACAAGCGAAACTTCTCCATACAAAGAGTTAGTATCTCACTTTGTTCCAATAGTTGCAAAAGCCATAAACGAGGGCCCCTCTGCACAACCAATAGCTGACGCCATAAAGATGATTATTGAGGATGAAAATGCTGATATTTCAGTGCCGGTAGGCGCAGAAGCAGTAACTTTTGTGCCGTTAAGAAAAGAGCTAAGCGACAAAGATTTTGAGCAAAAAATCAGAGATACTTTTAGCCTCTAACTGATTTTTTTAAACATAAAAAATAATCATTCCATACCCATAATAAGTCCGCGTGCATCTGAGAAAGTGCGCGTTTTTACGAATTTCTAAAAGTTTTTAAAATTTAAGATATTTAAAGAGTTAGTCGCTGATATAATTCTACTTAAAAAAATTATTTAAAAGAGTTCAAAATGATTCAAGATATAGTTATGATTCTCGTAATGGGTGTTCCAATGCTACTTTTTTCCGTATATCCTGGAATTAAGATTGGCGAGTATCTTGAAGAAAAATATTGTATTAGTGAGAGAACAAAACGATTGGTGATGATTATATTTACAATACTGTTTACGCTAACTATGTCCACGCTACTACATTTTATCTAGCTATATTATTAAGTTTTCCTTATAATATGTTTCATATAGTTACAACAATTATAAAACAAATCTTAAAATTTAAATTAAGTTTGAAACTTGATATATATCAACAAAGTTTAATCTAAATCAAACTAAAATTCTATGTGATTCTGAAAAAGTATAACAATTGAAGGGGGTTTGAAGATGGTTCAAGAGACTATAATAATTCAAGATATTATTGCTAATGATTTTTTAACAATATTTATATCTTCTTCTCTTGTTTTAGTATTTGGAGGATTCTATGTTGGTATATATACGGCTGTAAAAGTTGGGCTGCTTAAAAAATGGGCCATGCTTTTTGCTTACATTTTTTGGATATTAACTGATTACTGTTTATATCTAATGGGAAGCTTAATGCATGTCAACGATTTTACGGGCAAGGCTTTAGTTATGGCCGCTATTGGATTGTTATTGCTTCCACATGCGGTTTATCACATGCAAAATCGAGTTCATGAAGAAAATGAACACTAGATTTAGTATATATGCAAACTTATAATTTATAGGAGGGTACACAGTGGCTAAAAAAACTGTATGGAGTGACAATCGTTTCTGGCAACGCTCAGCAGCTTGGATTACGGGCTTCGCATCAATCTTACTCATTTGGTTAACGTTTGATACGATACCACAAATAAAGATGGGTAATGATGCTGATTTACAAAATGGTGTAACTAAGAGGGTTCCAGGACCAACGGTTATTAACTACAAGATTACTTATGAAATGAACACTAAGCGTGGACATGAAATTCCAGTAATTGGCGGAATGAATGCAGAAGGAACTTCAGCTTTTCAAGAAAAAGAGAAATTCTTTGGTCGTGATGACTGGAGCCAAGATGAGGCTATGGAACTACTTGCTTTAGGTAAATTAGCTTCTCAATCAAAAAACTGTATGAATTGTCATACACTTCTTGGAAATGGAGCATATTATGCACCAGATTTAACTAAAGCTTGGTTAGATCCAGCGTGGGGACCAGAAGGTTCAATGCAATCAATGACAGGAAAAAGTACAAAAGAAGAAGCAATGGCTGAATTCTTACAACATCCATCGCAATACCCTACTCACGCTCGTATGATGCCAAATCTTGGTATTACAGCTGCAGAGGCTAAAGGTTTGGTAGCTTTCTTGAAACATATGACATCAATTGATACAAATGGTTTCCCGAGAAACTTCGCAAAAATTCAAGGAGCGGTTCATGGCAAATAATTATTTAACTACAGAATCAAAAAAACTAGCAACATGGTATTTTACTTTTGCTGCAATTATTTTTGGCGCGCAGTTGGTGTTTGGTCTAGTAGCTGCATTTCAATATGTAATGCCAGGTTTCTTATTTGAAATAGTTGACTTTTCTGTTGCTAGAATGATACATATTAATGCACTTGTTGTATGGATGGTATTTGCAATGATGGGTTCAGTTTATTGGTTATTACCTGATGAAACAGGTATTGAAACAGTAGGAATTGGACTTGGAAAATTACTTTTCTGGGTATTTGCAGCAGCAATCGTTATTGTTGTTCTTGTATATCTATTAGTTCAAGTTGGACCAGCAGATCAAACTACTATCTGGTTTATCAATGAAGGTCGTGAATACTTAGAAGCACCTCGTTGGGCTGATATTGGTATTGTTGTTGTTGTTCTTGGTTTTGTATATAACCTTTATGCAACAGGAATGAAAGGTAACCGTTCAGGTATCGTTACTGTACTTATGGCTGATATGCTAGCATTTGCTGGTATCTACTTAGCTGGTATGGGTTATACTGATAATATCTCTATTGATCAATACTGGTGGTGGTGGGTAATTCACTTGTGGGTTGAGGCTACTTGGGAAGTTTTCGTTGGTTCGATTGCTGCTTATGGTCTTATCACTATGATTGGAGCACATCGTAAAGTTGTAGAAATGTGGTTATGGATTGAAGTAGCTATGTTATTTGGTTCAGGTATCTTAGGTATCGGTCACCACTACTTCTGGATTGGAACACCTGAATACTGGTGGGAAATTGGAGCACTATTTAGTGCACTAGAGCCATTACCACTTGTTGCTATGTTCATCCATGTACTATATGACTGGGGTAAACAACAAGGTGCACAAGAAGCACAAGGAAAAGAGGTTTCTGTTATAGCTAACAAACCTGCATTTACTTGGTTCGTACTACAAGCTCTTGGTAACTTCTTGGGTGCTGGTGTATGGGGATTCTTTCATACATTCCCACAAGTTAACCTTTATACACACGGTACACAGTTTACATCGGCGCACGGTCACTTAGCGTTCTTTGGAGCTTATGCAACTATCTTGATAGGTATGTTTTATATAGCTGTTCAAGGTAAGCACGGTATTAAAGTTATGCATGCAACTAAAAAATCTATCTGGGCAACTAGTATGATATTTGGTGGTGTACTTGGTATGACTGCAGCGCTTACTATGTCTGGATATGTTCAAGTTCTTGTTGAGCGTGCTCAAATGGGTGCTAGTTGGTCAGGTTACTTTGATAGTCAAGCAAGTGTTTGGTTTGCGCAAGGTATGGATTGGAGACTTATAATGGGTATAGTTACATTCTTAGGTTTCGTAATTCTTGTAACAGATTTATTGAGTATCGGTAAAGCTACTCATCACGAACGTTAAGGAGACAGTTATGTTTGAACCATTTGTAGATATTGTTCCTAGTTTCTTTGGTTGGTTAAACCAAGGTCCTATGACTCTAACAATCTTTTTACACACTTTTATAGTACTTCCAATGTTTTGGATCTACAAACAAGAGAAAGCTCGTTTAGAAAAAGAAAATCACTAATTATTTTAGTGAAATAGTTCCTGGGCCTTTGGGCCCTAAATGTCTAATTTTAGAAGGAGAAATAAAATGAGATTAAATAAATTAGTTATGTCTGTTGCTACTTTAGCGGTTGTTAGTTCTGGTTTACTTGCTGATACATCTGCAATGGATGTTGAAAAAGTTTTTGAAAAAGAGTGTCAAGGCTGTCATGGTCCTAACCACGAAGGTGGTGTTGGTTCAGACCTTCGTCCTGCGGTTGTTGCTAAGAAAAATTCTTACGCACTTGCTGATACAATTTTAAATGGTAGAGCTGGTACAGCAATGCCACAATTTAAAGAGAAGTTCTCAAAAGCTGATGCTGATAAAATGGTTGATTATATTCAACACTTTAAAGGTAAAAAAATTGATACACTTACTTTAGATGCTGTAAAAAGTGGATGGAAAAAACTTAACGATAGAATGGCATTTTTCACAAAATATCCAAATCCAACGGATGTTGTCAGAAATACAGATATCTGTTTCGTAACAGAGAGAGATGCTGAGCGTGTTGCTTTCGTTGATGGTACTAACGGTAAAATCTTATCTAAGCACCCAGCTGGTTTTGCTGTGCATGTTACAGTAACTAACAAGCGCCAACCTCGTTATGCTTACTCAATCTCTCGTTCAGGTTTAGTAACAATGTTCGACTTAAATACTCCAGGTCAACAAAAAATTGCTGAAGTTCAAGTTGGTTCTGACTCTCGTGGTCTTGCAGTTTCTCCAGATGGAAAATTCCTAATGGCTGGAAACTATGTACCAGGCGGAGCTATCTTAATGGACGCTATGACTCTTGAGCCATTAAAAGTTTACCCAACATCAAGCGTAATAAAAGCAAATGGTGACATCGATTCATCTCGTGTAGCTGGTATTTTTGATACTCCGTACGGTCCTTATATTGCATTCGCACTTAAAGACGGTGGGCATGTTTATATCGTAGATTACTCTAAACCGAACTATCCAATTGTTGGAGATATTCCAAATATTGGTGAAATTCTTCATGATGGTTTCTTAAATGAAGGAAAAGAGATTGGTCGTTATCTATTCATTGCATCTCAAGGTTCTGATGTTGTTGGTGTTGTAGACTTTAAAACTAAATCTTTAGTTACAAAAATCTATACAGGTCCATCATCTAAGCCACATCCAGGTCAAGGTTCTTCTTGGTACAATGAAGGTTTAAGACAACAACTTGGTGCTACTGTTAACATGAACTTAGGTCAAGTAACTATCTGGGATAGCAATTTTGACGTAATTCGTCAAATCCCAACTGCTGGTGGTGGTCTATTTATTGGTACATCCGAGCATACTCCGTTCCTTTGGGCTGACAATGTTATCGGTGGAGAGTCTGCATGGAATCAAATTCACTTGATTAACAAGCAAACTCTTGAGCTAGACAGAATTCTTACTGTTGGCACCGAAAAAGGTACTATTACTCACCCTGTAACTCACAAAGTTATGCATGAGTGGAAAGTTCCTACGGTTAAAGACAAAGATGGAAAAGTTTTAACTCCTCGTATCCTTCACGCTGAGCCAGCAAACCATGGTCACTGGCAAATGGTTTCTGAGTGGAATGCAGGTCGTATCGGTATCTATGAAGCTGAGACAGGAAAATTTGTTAAATATATCGAAGGTTTAACAACTCCTACTTTCACTTACTCTATTGAGCACAGACAAACTATACCAGGCGCATAATTTGCACCTTCTCTCCTTTTTGGAGAGAAAATTTATAAAACGCTCTATATAATCCTCTATCCTTTTTTAAATACCAATAAAATCTTATATATCATTTAATTTAATAATTTAGCCTACTTATAGTGCATAATTCAAGTTTATTTTTGTTAGAATAATGAACAAAACGAAAGATTTATTATGAAAAAAATTATACTTATTTTATCGGTTGCCCTCTCTTGTTCCCTGTCAGCCGAGCCAGAAGGAAAAGCTGTTTTTGAAAAATATTGTTGGGGTTGTCACCATCAGACAGCCATGGCATTTGGTCCTCCATTTAACGAAATAGCAAAAAAGCGTTCGCTTGAAGAGATTCAGGCATACATAACAGATCCAGAATCAATGTATAAAGCATTTGGATATAAACGAACCGCTATGACAAAACTAACACTAACAGACAAAGAGAGAGAAGTTGTCGCAAAATATATTCTTACATACAAAGGTAAATAATGTTTAGACTATCAAACCTAATAGCTTCCGTAGTAGAAAATAAGCCGGAGAGGGTATTAAATGGCTCTATTGCGATATGGAATTTTACAAATAGATGTAATCTCTCATGCCTTCACTGCTACTCAAAATCAACTCTTGATGAAATCGATACGCTTACTACAGAGCAGATAAAAAAAACTATTTTAGAGATGAAAGAGAATGGTGTTAAGTTTATTATCTTCTCTGGTGGAGAGCCACTCACAAGAAAAGACCTGTTTGAGATTGCTGATTTTTGTAAAGAGAACAAGATAGTTACTTATCTTTCAAGCAATGGTCTATACTTTACAAAAAGCAATGTCCAAAGAATTGTTGACACTTTTGATTATGTTGGTATAAGTATTGATGGTGATGAGTCTACACACGACTACTTTCGTGGCTTAAAAGGTGCTTTTAGAGAGACGCTGAAAGCTGTGCAGTTGGCCAATGCAACTGGAGCCAAGGTTGGTATTCGTTTTACTGTAACGAAAGAAACCATAAACTCTCTGGAGTATATCTTTGACTTAGCAGAGAAAGAAAATATCCCAAAAATATATATATCACATCTTGTCTATTCTGGACGAGGACTTGATAATCTAAAAATGGATTTAACTAAAGAGCAAAGAAGAGGCTCTGTTGAGTTTATCTTAAAAAAAGCGTTTGAGTATTACGAAACAGGCAGGGATATAGAGATAGTAACTGGAAACATGGAGCAAGATGCAATTCTCTTTTTAAATGAATTTGCTCTTAAATATCCAGAGTTGAAAAGCATCATGAGAGAGAGATTGGTTAGTTGGGGCGGGAATAGTGCTGGAAGAAAATTGTTAAACATAAATAGTGAAGGCGATGTAAGACCAGACCCATTTTTTCCTTTTACAGCCGGCAATATTATAGAAAAAGATTTTGGCGATATTTGGAAGGGCGGCGAGCTACTTGATAAACTAAGAGTTCATCCACGCACATATATCAGCGGAATTTGTTCAGATTGCGAGCAGATAGATATATGTAATGGCGGCTCAAGAGCAAGAGCTTATGCAGTAACTGGCGATTTGTGGAGTGAAGATCCATCGTGCTACTTAACAGAGAAAGAGAGAAAGAGAGAAAATGACTAATATTATGAATAAAAAACTACCAATAATTTCTATTGCGCTAGCGCTTTTAATAGCCTTCTCTTCACTTTGTGCACAGTCACTAAACCCTATTCTTAGTGATTTAGATAAAGAAGAGAAGCTGTTTATAGTTGAGAGAGAGAAAAGTTCTCTTGCCATAGTTGAAACTGGATTAACCAAAGGTCATTTAGATGGCATGCATGATATGAGTCATGGCGTTGTTAAGTTTGATGGCAAAGATGGCTATGCTATCTCTAGAGATGGGTATGTTATTAAATTTAATCCGGAGACAGAAAAAGTTATAAAAGATTTTAAAACAAGTGATAGTGCAATTGGGTTTACGGTTGAGAAAAACTATATAGCAGTGGCAAACTATGCTAAAAAAAGTGTAGACATTTTAGATAGAAACTTAAACCCTATAAAATCATTTAGCACTAATTCAAAAAATGTTGGAATTAAAGCTTACAAAGATTACCTGATATTTGCTCAGATGGATAACGACAAAATTACTATATTAAAAGATAAAAACGATGGCAAAACACTTCCAAATTTTGAGATTTTTAAAGAGTTTGAAAATGTTGGAACAATGCCATTTGACGCAATGATAAAAAACAATAACTTTATTGTTGGATTTTTCAAAAGCGACTTTTTTGGTGTTGTAAATCTTGACACTATGGAGTACTCAAAAATTAAAATCCTACTTGAAGACAGAAAGCCTGTTTTAAAAGTTCCACATTTTGGCTTTTGGAGCATAAGCGAGGGGAATGTTTTCATCCCAGCTGTTGGCAATAACAAGGTTTTAGTTTATACATCTGACTTTAAATTTGTAAAAAGCATTGAAACAGAAGGTCTTCCGGTGTTTACCGCTCTTAGCCCTGATCAAAAATACATGGTGGTAACATTTAGTGGGGACAAATTTCCGGTGGTTCAAATCATTGATACACAAACACTAAAAATTATTAAAAGATTTGAGTTTGACGGAAAAGTTTTACATGCAAGATGGTCAAATCTAAGACCGAATTTATATCTATCTGTAAACGACACAAACAAAGTTGCAGTTATTAACACTAAAGAGTGGTATTTAGCTCGTGAACTATTTGGCATAAATAAGCCATCTGGTATTTTTATCTATGAAGGAACTAAATAATGGGTAGAGTTTATTTAACTGGCGCTGGTCCTGGGGACATAGAACTCTTAACCATAAAAGCACTAAGGGTCATCAAAGATGCTGATGTTATTATATATGACCGTCTAGCAAATCCAGAAATTCTTGAAGAAGCAAAAAGTGGATGTGAGTTTGTCTATGTAGGAAAAGAGGATGGCAAACACATTGTTCCTCAAGATGATATAAACGAAATTATTTATCAAAATGCACTAAAACATGAGAGTGTAGTACGCCTAAAAGGTGGTGACCCGTTTGTTTTTGGTCGTGGTGGCGAAGAGGCAATATATCTACTTGAAAGAGGTATAAAGTTTGATATTATTCCAGGAATAACCTCTGCAATAAGTGCTCCTGCATATGCTGGAATTCCCGTAACTCACCGCGGTGTTGCTGTTAGCTTTAGAGTCGTTACAGGGCATGAATCTCCACATAAAAAAGAGTCACAAATCCCTTGGGAGACATTTAAAACTGACGATACTATTATTTTCTTAATGGGACTTCATAATCTACCCAAAATAAGTAAAAAGCTCATAGGCATTGGGAAATCTAGCGATTGCCCGTGTGCTGTAATCTCAAAAGGAACAACAAAAGATCAGAGTGTTGTTGTTGGAACACTTGAAAATATCGTTGAAATAGCCAAAGATGTCCCTACTCCAGCGTTAATTGTTGTTGGAAAAGTAGTAGAACTAAGAGAGCAGCTAAAGTGGTTTGAGTGAGATGCTTAAGAGACCAGACACAAATGAGGCGGTGCAAATCGCACCAAATATATATTGGGTTGGTATGCAACTGCCGAATGACCCATTTCAGTGTCACTCATATCTTATAAAAAACGGCAATGATTCAATCCTTATTGACCCTGGCTCAATGCTTGAGTTTGATGAAACCGTTAGAAAAATAAAAAGCATTATTGATATAAAAGATATAAAATATATCATACTTCATCATCAAGATCCAGATTTAGCAGCAGCAGTTCCAGAGATAGAAAAATTAATAAACAGAGATGACCTGCTTATTGTAACACACTCTAGAATATCTCCGTTAATCAAACACTATAAGATAAGCTCCAAATATTATGAGATAGACAAAAGAAATAACGAATTAATAACAAGCAGTGGATTTAGACTTGAATTTTACACAACTCCATATTGTCACTCTCCTGGTGCCTTTGTTAGTTATGACCCACTAAGTAAAACACTTTTTTCAGGTGATATTTTTGGCGGGATAGAGGAGTCATGGGAATTTTATGCAGATGAGACATATTTTTTTAAGGCAAAACTATTTCATCAAGAGTATATGCCAAGCAAGGATATCTTTAATTATGCACTAAATAAAATAGAAAAACTAGATATAGAAATAATTGCCCCTCAGCACGGTTCCATAATAGAAAAGAAGTATATTTATAAACTAATTAAAGATATGAAAAATCTAGATTGTGGACTTTATATAGAGAGCGGATACAACCGAGAACTCATAGACACTATAAAAGAGCTCCAAAACAAGGAGCAAATATTAAAAGAGAGAGATTTACTACTTTTTGAGCAATCAAAAAGGGCAGAAATTGGAGAGATGATTGGTAATATTGCCCATCAATGGCGACAACCTTTGGCTATTATAAACGCCTCTGTTTCAATCTTAAAAGAGAAAAATGGTGCAAATATATTAACAAAAGAGGAAATTGCGCAAAAGCTCACTAGAATGGAAGAGAGGATAGTATATATGTCTGATACCATTGACGATTTTATGAACTATTATAAACCAAACAGAGGGTGTTCTCTATTTTTAATCTCAGATGCCATCAAAAAAGCGCTTGAAATAGTAAGTTTTTCTCATAAAAATACCAAAGTGAATGTAACTCTTGACCTTAATGATAACAATAAGCTATATGGACTTATTAATGAGTTTGTGCAGGTTATTGTATCTATACTATCAAATATAAACGATATTATTATAAGTGAAGCTCCAAAGGATGTTAACATTATAATCTCACAAAAAAGCAATGAATTCTTCTCGACAGTAACAATAGAAGACGACTGTGGCGGGATTAGTGATGGAAATGTATCTAAAATTTTTGATCCCTATTTTACAACAAAACACAAATCTATTGGGACAGGACTTGGGCTCTATATAGCAAAAATGATTATCCAAGATAAGATGAATGGTACTTTAAGCGCAAAAAATAGCGGTAATGGTGCTAAGTTTACAATAAAGATGAAAAATGACAATAGATAAAATCAATGACATATCTATACTGGTAGCTGAAGATGAAACAGAGTTGTGCGAATATATTGTAGAGTATTTAGAAATATTCTTTAGTAGAGTTTATAGAGCAGAGGATGGCATAAAGGCACTAGATATCTATACGCAGAAGCGTCCAAACATAATATTAACAGATATAAATATGCCGAATCTTGATGGACTATCACTTATTTCTAAAATCAGAGAAAAAGATAAAGAGACTAAAATCATCATAATGAGCGCCCATTCTGAGCAAGAAAAACTACTTGAAGCAATTAAACTTCAGCTAGAGGCATATCTCATAAAACCAATAAAAACCGATATGTTAAAAAAAACACTTATGGATAGTGTAGAGCTAATCAGAAAAACTCAAAGACAAATTCGCTTAAGTGAAAATACATACTGGAGCAAAAACGGCGATACGCTAATATTCAAGAACAAAGAGATTAAGCTAGTAAAAAAAGAGTATGAAATTATAAAACTACTTTTATCCCAACCGAATCATATTTTCTCTTCACAAGAAATTTTTAAACATCTTTGGCAAAAAAAGGGTGATAAAGAGTTTTCAAACAGCGCGATAACCTCTCTTATGAAAAGACTTCGCATAAAACTCTCAGAGGATGTGATTATTAATATTTATGGTGCTGGATACAAGATAGCCCAATTTTAGACTCTCTTGATACCCAAAAGTTTTCAGTACTTATTTAGTTTATACTTTTCATATAGCGCTGAAGCTTTTGGATTACCATCTTCCATAGATTTTTTTGCCCACTTTTTCGCCTGTTTAAATTTTGATTGCTCACAATATATTTCAGCAAGAAGATAATACGCCTCTTTATCTCCGTCTTTGGCGTTAATCTCTAGCCATTTTGATGCTTTATCAAATTTTAGTATCTGCATATATAAGCGGCCAACATTTTTTATAGCCTCTTTGTGTCCTTGTAGCGCGGCACTCTCTAGAAGTTCAGCTGTTTTTGTTGCATTTATATCAACTGCATCGCCCTTATAGTACATTAACGCTAAATTAAATTTGGCGTTTGGATTGTTTAATTTTGAAGATTTACTTAGGTAATTAAGTGCTTTTGTTTTATTTTGCTCAACATTATAGCCATCCAAGTACATCATACCAATATCATATTGTGCCGAAGCGTTAAATCCATCAGCTGCTTTTTCAAGCCAAAAGATTGATTTTTTGGTATCCTTTTCAACTCCCAGACCATTTGCATAAAGATAACTAAGTGCACTCTGTGACGCACTATCTCCATCTTGTGCACTCTTCTCATAAAGCTCAAAAGCTTTCGCATACTCTTTATTTTTAAAAGCTTTTAAAGCATCGCTATCAATTCCATAGAGATTAAAAAACAGTAAAAATCCAATAATAAAAACTCTAAACATATATACTCCCTAATATTTTTTTCAATAACTCTTGCATTTAAATCCACCCTTTTCGCTTAAAGATATAGACAGGTAAAATAGATGAGGCAATCATCATTGCGATTGATAAAAGATATCCATATTGCCAATGTAGCTCAGGCAACAAGTCAAAGTTCATCCCATAAATACTGGCTATCAATGTTGGTGGAAGAAACACCACATTTACAATGGTAAACATTTTTATAACTTTATTTTGCTCAATACTCAAAACTCCAACAAATATATTTTGAAGATAATCTAGTCTCTCAAAATTAAAATCCGTATAATCAATTAGAGATTTAATATCTTTAAGCATAACAGTCACATCATGTTTTAGATTATGTTTATATTTATTTGACTTTAAAAAAGAGCTAAGTATTCGTTGTTTATCGTTAAGATTTTCACGAAGCTGCATATTGAGGTCTTCAAGCGATGAAATTCTCTCTAGTATCTCTTCGTCATCATTTGTGTAGTCCGTTAAGACATGTTTACGCAAACGGGTGATGTCTCGTGAGAGTTTCTCTATTATGTCTGCATCAGCATCTATTCGTATATCTAAAATTTGGCAAAATATATCGTAACCTGTTTCAAACTGTTTTGGAGTAGCAAAAATCTTACGGTTAAACTCATCAAATGTATATAGCTTTGTATAGCGGATTGAGATTAGCAGGTCATGGTACAAGATAAAAGAGACTGTTTCATTATGGGAGCTATCTTTCGCGGTTATTAGAAAGTAGCTGTTAATCTCAATCTTATCGCTCTCTTCCCAGTAACGAGAACTTATCTCAATCTCTTCTGTCTCTTGTTTGGTTGGAAATTTGATGTTAAATGTATTTTCAATAAAAATAATCTCATCATATGTGGGCACCAACATATCTACCCAGACAACTTTATCTATTATTTCACCATCAAGCTCCGTCATTGTGTCAATAAGGGCTATTGCATTCTCGTTGCGAATATAACATTTAATCATGGCTACTACTTATAGGAAATTATTATGGGAATTTTATCTGAATTTATAACATTTAGATTATAAGAAAAAAAGTTTGCTTGTTTTAAAAATCTTTTACCATCAAAAAAGCGAAAGATTCACCAGCTAATTTATAAAAAATTAATCTAAAAACAATCTTTTTGCAGTTACAAATCTAGTGACATAGTAAGCCTTGTCTATGCTGTCAACAACAACTTTTTTTAATTTGTAAGAGGCGTGTATCATCTTTCCATCGCCTATATAGATACCTACATGACCGATTGCTACACCTCTTGTCTTGAAAAAGAGCAAATCTCCCGCCTGAATATTCTCTTTGTCAATTTTCGTTCCGAGCTGAGATTGCTCCTGTGCGCTTCTTGGCAATAAAAACCCAAGATTTTCATATGTTTTTCTTGTAAAATTTGAACAATCAGTTAAAACATTCGAACTTGCACCAAATCCATACTTGGCACCCTTCATATCAAAGGCATTTTCAAGAAGAGATTTGACTTGCGGGGATAGCTCTTTTGAGGATGTTTTTGGTTGATATACTAAAAACATAGACTCTTCGTCCACTGTTGTGTCGGAAAACAAGATGGTTATTCCAAAAAACAGAATAAATAAAAATTTCATAATTACCCTTTCATGGGGGTACTTTTACAAAAAAGCACCCTTTTTGCGAAGAATCTGTCTTTCTTACTTATTGATTATAGCGTCAATTTCATAAAACTTTCTTAAGTATCTATCTAGCGGGCTTATTATCTTGTAAATAGCAGGGACAACCAAGAGCGTTAAAACCATAGAACTTAACAATCCGCCGATGATTGAGATTGCCATAGGCGCTTTAGTTTCACTTCCTAATCCAGTTCCTAATGCCAGAGGAAGCATTGCGAAAACCATAGCGACTGTCGTCATTAAAATCGGACGAACTCTCTTCTCGCCTGCTTCTATAAGCGCTTTATCTACATTTTTCCCATTCTCTATGGAGTTGTTTGCAAAATCAACAAGTAGCACGGCATTCTTGCCAACCATTCCCATAAGGAGCATAAATCCTATCATAACAAACAGGCTAAATTGTAGTCCACTCACATATAAAGCTAGCATTACGCCGATGATACTCAAAGGTAGAGCAACCATAATGATAAGAGGCTGGATAAGAGATTCGTAAAGCACAGCTAAAATTATAAACATCAAAATAACTGAGATACCAATTGCCACGCCAAAAGCTTTCGCCGTTTTTTCCATCTCTTCGGCAAAACCTGTAAATCTATAAGTTACACCTTTTGGTAATATTTGATCTATTTCGGCTTTTGTATAAGCCACCGCTCCACCCAAATCCAAACCAAACAGATCCGCAAAAACAGTAACTTCTCTTTGTCTATCAAAGTGGTTTACGGTCGCTAAAGATTTGCTTTTAGTAAACTCAACCAAGCCATCAAGATAGACCAAATCTCCCTTTGAGGTTCTAAGTTGAAGTTTTTTAATATCTTCAATGCTCACTCTGTTTTTATCATCAAATCTAAGCGTTATGTTGTACTGTTTCGCTCTCTCCTCAAAGTACGAGATCTCCAAATCACTTGAAAAAGCTATGGATATTGCCTCTGCTATTTGTGATGCGGTGATACCAAGATTTGACGCATTTTGCCTTAGTATGTTTATATCTATTTGAGGCTTTGACTCATCCAAATCTGTATCTATATCAACAAATCCTTTTTTCTTGGTCAAATACTGCACAAGTTTGCTTTTTGCCTCGTTTAGCTCGCTAAATGAGTCTGATCTTAGAACTATCTGGTAAGGAACACTTGCACCGGCGCCTTTTATATCTGGGATTGCCGAAGCAGTTATAAACATATCTTTTTTGTATGGTTCGAGTTTTTCTCTAAATGCTTGAATAATCTTCTCTTGATTTAGTTTTCTATCGGTTTTTGCAATCAATTTTACATAAATACTCGCCTTGTTTTTCTCCTGCGAGGTATTGTAACCAACGCCTAAAGTAGTGTATTCTACATTTTTATCGACTTTAACAAGATCTTCTATTGTTTTTGATTTTCTTATCATCTCATCTAGCGATATGCCGGCATTTGCTTTGATTTTTATCTCAAACTCTCCCTTGTCCTCTTTTGGTATAAAATCCATCCCGATTTTTGGAAATAGACCAAGAGAGGCGAAAAAAAGTGCAAAAACAAGAATGATGGTTACATATTTAAACCTAAGAACAAGTTTTAAAATCTTCTCATAAAGGCTCTCAATACTCTTGAAAAATGGCTCTGTTACTGTGTAAAACTGGCTCTCTTTTTTATGTAGAACTCTCGAACCAAGTGCCGGGATAAAGCTAAGAGCTATGGTGTAAGAGATGATGATAGCAAAACCGACCGTCATAGCAAAACTCTCGAAAAACTTACCAACTATTCCACTCATAAAAGATACAGGAACAAAAACCGCCAAAAGCATCGCAGAGATTGCTAAAATAGTAAATGCCATCTCTTTTGTCCCCTCGTAGGATGCTTCGTACTTGCTCATACCTGCTTCCATTTTTTTATAAATATTTTCTATCACGACTATTGCATCATCAATGATTATCCCAATCGCAAGGGTTAACCCAATGAGTGTCATTTTGTTGAGATCATACTTCATGTAGTCCATCAAAGCAAAAGTTCCCATGATGGATGCAGGGATAGAGATTGCCGAAACAAGCGTGATTGTAAAGTTTCTTAAAAACAGAAAAACTATAAAAACCGCTAGTATAGAGCCGTAAATAAGGTCAAATTTAACATCTTCAAGCGAGTTGATTATAAAAGGGGATGTGTCATTTATGATTTTTACTTCAAATCTCTCGCCAGCCATCTTTTTCAACTCAGGGAATACTTTTTTCACACTACTAACAACATCAAGAGTGTTTGTTCCTGAAATCTTCTGAATCTCAAGCATAACACCCTGAACCCCATTGTACGAAGCGAAACTTTTTGGATCACTTAACAAATCTTCAACGGTTGCAATATCTCCTAGTCTTACATTATTTTTTATTTTTATATCTCTAAGTTCTTGCATACTAAGTGCATCAGCTTTTGTTTTTAGCGTAATTTCTTCTGTTTTAGTGATTAATTTACCGCCGCCGACTTTTATATTCTCTTGCGCTATAATCGAGTTTAACTCCGCAACTGTGATGCCATATTTGTTCAAAGATAGAGCATTTGGAAATATTTTTATCTCTCTGTCTTTATAGCCGATTATATTTATACCGCCAACACCATTTATCTTTTGAAGTGCAGGTTTCACCTTCTCGTCCGCAAAAAGCATAAGATTTTTTACACTATCATTTTTGGCTGTTAAAAAGACATTTATAACGGGTGCACCACCGATATCAAGCTTGCTAACAAGTGGAGTTTTTGCATCTTTTGGAAGCGATACAGCCGAGACTTTATCTCTTACATCATTTGTTGCCTCGTCAATGCTTCGCTCTAGTAAAAACTTCACAGTCACCACGCTAATGCCATCGCTACTTGACGATGCTACGCTATCAACGCCACCAATCCTAGAGATTGCTTCTTCTATTTTATCTGTAACTTGTGACTCTATGGTGCCTGATTCGGCACCAGGGTAGAGCGTTTGGATTGTAACGATTGGAAAATCTACATTTGGAAAAAGAGCCGATGGCATTGACTTAAAGCTGGCATATCCAAATATCATCAAGGTTATGACATACATCAAAGTGGCAATCGGTCTTCTTAGTGCTAATTTATACATTTTTATCTACTTTTTCTCACCAGTTATTATGTAGCCATCACCAAAAAGTCCAACCAACAAATCTTTTGCCGATACTTCAGCTTTTAACTTTTTGCTATCCAATGAAGCGCTTGGAAACAATTTTGTTATAACTCCGCTATGTATTTTTTCACTTCCATCCAGCTTATATTGAAAAATTTGTCCGACTTTAACACTTTTATAATATTTTTGGTCAAACTCTAATATTAACTTTCTATCTTGAGCGCTTTGAATTTTAAAAACAGTTCTAAGCATCATGCCACTTACAACATCACCGACCTCAACACTCTTCTCATATATTACCCCATCGAACGGCGCATAAAGAGTAGTCTTTCGTAAAAGTGCTTCTTTAAGATGTAGATTTGCTTTTATTTCAGACAAATTTGCCTTTGCTGTTTCGTACGCCTTCTCATAAGCATCAAATCTGCCCTCATCAATAAGATTTCTAACTTTTAGCTGTCTCTCATAATCTCGCTGCGCGAACTTCAAAGTAACTTCTGCAGACTCCAGAGCAGCTTTTGCGGACTCTATGGACGCTCTTGTGTCATCATCAACAAGCTGTGCCAATTTCGCACCCTTTTTTACTCTACTTGCCACATCAACAAAAACTTCCTTCACAACCCCACTAGCATCAAATGCCAAACTTGCATTTTTATTTGCTTCAACTGAAAAAGTTGCGTAAACATTGTCCGCGCTTAAACTAAAAACTATACAAATTAGCCCAATGAACACTCTTCTCATTTTATAAACTCCCCTAAATCTTTTCCACTATAATAGTAATAAGTTGCATAAGCTACTTCCAAATCATTTTTGGCACTCTCATGAAGTGCGTCTGCTGCTGTTTTTGCGCTTAGAGCATCAAGAAAAACTACATTATCAACGATTCTAGCATCAAACTTTTGCTTGATAATCTCATACGCACTCGATGCTGATTTAAGCGCACTTGCCGCACTTGCAATCTGCAACTTTGTAGTTTTTATCTTCTCACGCGCTAGTTCTTGAGATATTTTTTGCTCTTCATTTTTATAATTTATCTCTTGCTCTAGTGCTTTTGCACTTAAGATTGTAGCCTGCTTAGTCTCTCTTGCAGAACCATAGTCAAAAAGTCTCATGCTTACACTAAGTGATAAAACATTCTGTTTATCTGCTAGCATTCCCGTCGCAATAGGGTCCACATCATTATAATCATAGATGTTGTAGCTATCTTCAACTCTTACTTTTGGATAATATACACTATCTATGGACTCCGAGCCACTTATAATTGCCTTTTGCCCAGAGATAAGTGATTTTATAGAATCTCTTTGCTCATAAACAACATCCCCTACCTCTTTAAAGCCAGAATCATCCAACGAATCTATATTTTTTGAAACCTTCAGTTCTAGATATTTCTTTACGCTAAGTATTTTAAATCTTATTGATTCAATCTCATAAATATTTGTATCATAACTAGCTTGAAGTCTCTCCACATCATCTTTTACTGCGAGCTTTGCTTCGTAAAATTGCTTTACTCTGCTAAGTTGCTCTTCTAGCGACTTTTTAACATCCTCTTTCGATTTTAGAGTTGCTTGAAGAGTTTTAATGCTAAAAAAATCTTGAACTATTTGAAAGTTTAAGCTCTGTTTTGTATCTTGCAGACTGTATTGACTTGCTTTTAGTTCATCTTTTGACCTGTTTAAAATAGCACTTCTTCTACCACCATCATAGATATCAAATCCAACTTTTGCGAAACCATTATAAGTATCTCCGGCTTGAAAAGCACTTTTTTTATCAATATTTTGATATGTTCCACCTATATCCAAAGTTGGCATATATGCACCTCTGTTTGAATCCACCTCTTTTATTTTCGCATCTTTACTTAAACGACTTGACGCAACAATTTTGCTATTTTGGTTTGCATAATCCAAAAGTGACTTTAGGTTTTCGCCAAACAACAATATCGGCAACACTAAAAACAGAACTCTTTTCATTTCTTTACCTCCACTAATTTAAACAACGCATCAACAAAACTGTCAATCTCATCTTTAACATTGACAATAGCATTTGTAGCCAAACTCGATATAAACATCCCTTCTGCAAAGACAAAAAGACCTTTGCAGAACTGTTTTGACTCCGCTATTATCTCACCACTATTGATTGCATGTTCTATTGTTTTTTCAAACCATAAATAGTATAAATTAAAACACTCAGTCTGAAACTTTATCATCTCCTCATCAGGAGAACTTAGCGCAATAGATATAAATTCCTTATAGAGCCCTCTAAGCTGGGCATCTTCATCACTATAAAAGAAACTACCAAATAATTTTATTTTATCTTTTGTTGATTTTGTACCAGAAATTAAAGTCTCTAATGTTTTGTTTCTTTCTTGTATCATTATATTTACTATCTCAAAAACAATATCATCTTTATTTCTAAAATAGTCATAAATGGTTCCTTTTCCAATCCCTGCGGTTTTAGCTATCTGGGATATCGTTAAGTTTCTTATACCATTTTCAAAAAATATATCTCTACATGAAAGAGCAATATCTCTCTTTTTTTGTACTTTATCTACGATAATTGCCATTTTTACCTCATCTTTATAAATGACCGACCATCAGTCATTAAAAAATTGTACACTTTAACATCTTTGTTGAATATAAAACTAGCATAAATTTTTTCAATAAATTATGATATTATTTTTTAAAATAAATTAAAGGTTGCACCATCATGAAACATCTTAAAGTAATTATTGCTCTTGCTCTTGCTCTTGTATTTTTCTCTGGGTTTTGGGATGGGAAAACTAAAAAAGAGCTTTTTAAGGAGAAGATTGAAGCTAGAGTAGAGAGAATCAAAACAGGTAATGAGACACTTCAACTACTATTTAACTATGACCCAAAATCACAAGAAATTCTAAATCATGCTTATGGATATGCAACTTTTACAAACGTTGGGGTAAATCTTATACTCCTCTCTGCCGAGGGTGGCAAAGGGATGGCACATAACAACAGAACAGGAATAAACACATATATGAACATGGGCTCCGGAGGGCTTGGCATTGGGCTTGGCGTTAAGGATTTTAGAATTGTATTTTTATTTGAAAACAGAGCGGTATATGAGTCATTTATAAATGCAGGATGGGAAGCAAACGCACAAGCTGATTTAGCTGCAAAATATGGCGAAACTGGTGGAGAAATCAATGGTGCTATTACCATAGCTCCTGGAGTTAAACTCTACAAACTAACACAAAATGGTCTCGCAGCTCAGGCAACAATTCAGGGGACGAAATATTGGATAGATAGCGACTTGAATTAAGCAAGTTTTTTTTCTAAAGAACTTGTTTTAAGCTAACGAATCATAAAATACAACTATCTTATCTTTAGGAGTTTAAATGAAAAAAATTTTAGTAAGTATTGCAGCGATTATTGCTCTCTCGTCGTCTCTTGTGGCAAATGTAAACAACCAAACTGGTTGTGGACTTGGTTCTTTGATTATTAAAGATGATTCTACTGCAATCATGTTGGCACTTCAAGCTACAACAAATGGTATTTTTGGAAATCAAACTTTTGGTATCACTTCTGGAACGCTTGGATGTAAAAAAACTCAATTTGTTATGAACAAACAAGTTCAAGAGTTTGTTGCTTCAAATATGGATCAACTAGCAAAAGAGATAGCTATCGGGCATGGCGAGAGTATTGATACTTTGGCCGAACTTTTAAGTGTATCAGATAAAGTTGCTTTTTCTGCATCACTTCAAGAAAACTATAACAAAATCTACACAAGCCAAAATGTAAAAATGGCTGATGTTCTAGATAACATCTCTATAACTTCTATATAAAAATCTCACTCAAGCTAAAATTGCTTGAGTGTTAGAACTTAGCTCTCTTTTTTACATCAATTTAGGAATCTAATATTTTATTTAAAATCACTATTTTTATATTTTTTTGCGCAACCCTCCTCTTCTCTTCAACTAAAGATTACAAACAAAAAGCAGATGAGTTAAATCTCGCACAATCAAGATATTGGCAACTACTTCTTCATATAAAAAATGGCGTTAGCGAGATAGATGATAAAAGATTTTTTTTAGCACAAGACGGCAAGTACGATTCTGGTAGTGAGCTAAATGCCACAATAGACGCTCTGTTAAATGAGGTAAGCTTTGATGATAACTCAACTGCATGTAAATTCCCAGCAAGGAAAATCTGGCTTCAAGAGAGCCTAAATATGACTGATTTACCAAAAGTTGATTGTGCTGAGTATGATAAAATAGTGCAGACTCTAAACCCAAAATCTATAACTCTTGTTTTTCCAGCGGCACATGTAAATTCACCGGCATCAATGTTTGGTCACACATTTTTACGCGTAAACTCACAATATGACTCAAAACTCCTATCTTACGCAGTGAACTATGCAGCCGATGCAGATCCAGATAAGGAAAATGCGGCTCTTTTTGCCATAAAAGGTCTTTTTGGTGGATACTTTGGTAAATATTCGCTAATGCCTTACTATGAGAAGTTAAAAGAGTACAGAGATAGTGAACAAAGAGACATTTGGGAGTATGATTTAGACTTAAGTAAAGAGGAGACTATGGCTATGGTTAGGCATATCTGGGAGCTTAATGAAACCCGTTCATACTACTATTTCTTCACACAAAACTGCTCTTACAATATGCTTTGGTTTTTAGAAGTTGCACGACCGACTCTTCATCTAAGAGAAAAATTTAACTTTCAGGTAATTCCATTTGAGACTGTTCAAGTGGTTCAAGATGAAAATATAGTTACCAATAAATCTTATAGACCATCAAAAAGAACACTACTTCTAAAATACGAAGAACTTATTTTAGAGAGAGATATAAAACTACCGATGCTTCTATCTGATTTAAAGATTGAAGTAAATAGTGTAATTAATGATGAGACAATCGATGCGCAACAAAAAAAGTATATTTTAGAAGCCTCAATAGAGCTGCTCCAATACAAACGAAGTAAAAATAAAATAGATGAAAAAAGTTATATTAAGCGATTCCATGAACTCTCAAAAGCTAGAGCAACTCTTAAACAAGGCGATATTATTAGCGTGACTCCCCCAGAGAATCCAATCAATGGGCATAGAGCGATAAGAGCGATAGTTGGTGCTGGCTTAAGAGAAGGCAGAGGGATAGCCTACCTAGGTGTCCGTCCAGCATATCATGACTTAACAGATAGTAATGTTGGCTACTTTAGAGGCACGCAGATAGAATTTTTAGATTTTGAACTTTCCAAAACTGGGAACAAAACCGAGCTAGAAAAACTAACGCTTCTCTCAATTGCCTCCCTTGCCCAACAGAGCAAATTTTTTAGCAACTTCTCATGGAGGACAAAATTTGGATGGGACAAGGATTTAACAAACCACAAAACTAACTTTAGCGGAACTGTTGGTGCTGGAGCAAACTATGGAGGAAAATCAGCCTATACATATATGATGGTTGATCCACTTTTTTATTATGACAATGGCTTCAAAGCCGCAATTGGTGGAAGCATTGGTCTGATTGTTGACAAATATAACTTCTCAAATACAAAGCTTGAAGCCACAAAAAGATTTTATGACAGCGGATTTGAACAAAATATTTTCACAATCATACAAGGCTTCAGAAGCTCTAAAAACAGTCAAGTGCAGTTTGGATATGAATTTAAGGATAGGCTGTTAAACAATAAAAAGCGGAGTGATGATAGTTTTAGAGTAAATCTTAACTACTATTTCTAATAGTAACTGCCCCATAAAAGGCAGAGACTATTTGCGGAGAAGCCTAAATTAATTACTCTCCATAAACAGTTACACAGTTTTTGTGTCCACTACTCCAAAACAAGAAAGTGCTATACTCGTATGAGTTATCAACATGCTTTATTTTAGATATTCCTGCTGCTTTTGCGGCAGCAACAATCGTTGTATCTCCACTTGCGTCAGTAACATACTTGCAAACTTTTGAGACCTTCATCTGGTCAATCTTTGAGTAATCTACAGAACTTCCATCATAAGACATTACTGCTGGTGTATTTGCGATTCTATTAGAACATCCACTAAAAAACAAGATAGATGCAACAGTTACAATTAATAAAGATTTTTTTAACATTTTAAATTTCCTTTCATTTAAACTTTTAATTGTAACAAAATATTTATGCTAACAAAATTAATAAAGAGCAAACTCATAACCACTATTTGTTTTATATTGAGTGTATTTATAATTTCCATCAAGTTCTATTACTGTTCTATAAAAATCTCCGTGATTTCCAATTTTAACTGCTTTAAAAATGGGACCCGAAACTTTTCTTGTTTCATTTTTTACATCAAGAGTCGTACTAAAGTCAGCAACAATTCTGTTTGGATTTGTTAATATAAAATTTCTTATCATTGAGTCTTTTGTTATTATTTTTATCTTTTTATCATTTGTTACAAAATCTATATTTCCAGTAGAAATTTTATTTTTTTTAGATATTTTTTCTGCTTTATTACTCTCCTTTTTTGTATGTATTGCTGTGGTGTTTATTTCTTCTGAAAGTACTTTAGTGCTATTTTTTTTATTTTTTTGTTCAGTTGTTGAACTATTTAAAATTGAAGTACTGTAGCTTTGGGATATAAAAATAGGAAGATGCCAGTCAATGGAGTTATCAAGATTTATACTTTTTGTCTGGATAGATCCATCAAGATTTTTATACTCTATTGTAACTTTTTGGAGCACTCTAGCTTCAGCAGGTATAGAGATTGCCGCTCTTCTGAGTGGTTCTTTGTTCCTATTTTCATTTGATGTAAATGGTGTATCTGTTTCAACAGTTGATGGAAAAAATGGGTTTTCTCTGGCGTCTAAAGCAGACAAGAATAGCAGAGTCGCAAGTAAAGTTTTAATCAAAATAGAGCCTATTTAAAATATTATTGTAAATCAATAGATATTATGCCCAACTTAGCTAATAGAGTTCTTATATATTAAAAAAAGAGGGAATAAAAGCGAAAAAAATGTTGAAAATATCTTGCTATGCAAATTTAATTATTTAGCAGAGATCTCTTTTAGCTCAAAATACTCTCTTTGCAGTTCTGCATTTTCGTTTTTTAATCTATGTATTTCAGATTGGAGGTACTCTTGATAATCTTGTAATCCAAAAAGAATCTCTAGTGAGTTTGTTCCATAAAATATAATACCTAGGTATATACCAATTACTAAGACAGCAAAAGTAAGAACTAGAAATTTGTAAAGAGAGAGCCCAAGATATTTTTGTGTTATGCTTTGAGGCTCATCATACTTTTCTAGTAGTTCTTCAATTGCCATACTGTCTCTTATCTAAAAAGTGTTGAACCTAAGTATTCGCCATAAGCAATTTCATTTTCTATCTCTAAAAGACGGTTGTATTTTGCAGTCCTCTCGCCTCTTGCAGTTGAGCCTGTTTTAATCTCACCACAATTTAGCGCAACAGCAAAATCAGCTATAAAAGCATCTTCACTCTCTCCTGAACGATGGCTCATAACGCACTTATAGCCATTTCTTTGGGCAAGACGAACTGTCTGCATTGTCTCGCTAACTGAACCAATTTGGTTTGGTTTAATAAGGATAGAGTTTGCAATATTCTTTTGAATTCCTTCATTTAAAATAGTTGCATTTGTCACAAAGAGATCATCTCCAACAAGCTGAATTTTGTCTCCTAATTTTTCAGTTAAAAGCTTCCATCCATCCCAATCGTCTTCACTAAGTCCATCTTCTATAGATACAATTGGATATTTAGAACATAAATCAACATAATAATCTACTAGTTGTGCAGAAGTAACTGTACGATTTTCACTATCAAGTCTATATCCACCATCAGCTACAAGCTCACTAGCGGCTACATCAAGTGCTATTGCAATCTGCCCTCCAGCTCTATATCCTGCTTTTTCTATCGCTTCCATAATGATTTGGATTGGCTCTTCATTTGAACCTAAGTCTGGAGCAAAACCGCCCTCGTCACCAAGCGCAGTATTATGTTTTCTTGTCTTTAGTATTGCTTTTAGGTTGTGATAAACCTCGGCAGACGCTTGAAGTGCAGTTGCAAAATCTTCAAAACCAATAGGCATAATCATATACTCTTGAAAATCTACAGAGTTATCAGCGTGACTTCCACCATTTATGATATTTAGCATAGGGACAGGAACAACCATGGCATTAGCGCCCCCCAGATAGCGATAAAGTGGGATTCCTAGGCTTGTTGCTGCTGCACGAGCCACTGCCATAGATGCGCCAAGAACCGCGTTTGCCCCTAAGTTTTCATAGTTATCAGTTCCATCTAGCTCTTTCATAATCGCATCAATTATGGCTTGATTAAAAGGCGAGAGGCCAATAAGTGCATCAGAGATCTGAGAGTTTACATTTTCAACTGCCTTTAAAACGCCCTTCCCCATATATCTACTGCCACCATCACGAAGCTCTAGTGCTTCTCTTTTGCCAGTACTTGCCCCCGAGGGTACAATTGCACTCTCTCTTGTTCCATCACTCAACTCTACTGTTGTTTTAACTGTCGGATTTCCTCGAGAGTCCATAACTTCAATTGCACTTACGCTATCTATAAATATCATTTGTCCGCCTTTTATTTTCTATCTATTGTTCTTCTTCTTCTTCGATGTCAGCACTGCCCATAATCATAATATTATTCATGCCCATGGCAGTTTTTATCTTCTCTTCAATCTCTCGAGCTAAAGCTGGTTCTTCTTTGAACTTAGCCTTGACATTTTCACGCCCTTGACCTAATTTTATATCTTCATAAGAGAACCATGCGCCACTTTTATCTATGATATCAAGCTTGACGCCATAATCGACTAGTTCGCCCTCTTTTGAAATACCTTCGCCAAACATTATATCAAACTCTGCCTGACGAAATGGAGGTGCGACTTTATTTTTTATAACTTTTGCTTTAACACGATTGCCGATGTTATTCTCGCCCTGTTTAAGTGATGCTATTCGTCTTACATCAATTCTAACCGATGCGTAAAATTTAAGCGCGTTCCCACCAGTTGTTGTCTCCGGAGAACCATAGCCCATCATACCGATTTTCATACGGATCTGGTTAATAAATATAACAGTACAGTTCATCTTGTGTAAAATACCAGTCAATTTACGAAGTGCTTTTGACATAAGCCTAGCTTGAACTCCTACATTCTGATCAGACATTTCGCCCTCAATTTCAGATTTTGGTGTAAGCGCTGCAACCGAGTCAATTACTATTAGATCAACTGCTCCACTTCTTGCAATTGTCTCAACAATGTCAAGAGCCTGTTCTCCGTAATCCGGCTGAGAAACAAGAAGATTGTCTATATCGACACCAAGATTTCTGGCATAAATAACATCAAGAGCATGCTCTGCATCTATAAACGCACAAACCCCACCAGCTTTTTGACACTCTGCTGTTATCTGAAGAGCTAAAGTTGTTTTACCAGAACTCTCAGGTCCATAAATTTCAATCACTCTTCCCTGAGGAACGCCACCAATGCCAAGAGCTAAATCCAGCCCAAGTGAGCCAGTACTAATTGACTCAATAGGCACTATCTCTTTGTCGCCAAGTCTCATTAAAGCACCTTTTCCAAATGCTTTGTCTATCTGTTTCATTGCCAAGTCTAATGATTTTTGTTTATTTGCATCCATTTTGGACTCACTTATTTTAAATTTAGACTATTGTATGTTAATTTATGACATTGGTTAAAAAATATTGCAAATTGTCATATTTATCTTTTTTTATATAGAAATTCCTATATAAATTAGTGAGATTTTATCCTTATTTGGTTAAAATTTAGCTAATACTAATAATGGATGAAAAACTTGAAAAAAACCCTTATTGCACACTCTCCAGACGCTGATGATATCTTTATGTACTATGCCATTAAATTTGGATGGGTTGATATGGATGGTGTTACATTTGAGAATATTGCCGAAGATATTCAGACTTTAAATGAAAAAGCTCTCTCAAGTAGCTACGAAATTGTTGCCATAAGTTTTGCTCTATATCCGCACATAAGAGATAATTATGCTCTGCTTCGAACCGCTGTAAGCTTTGGCGAGGGCTATGGACCAAAAATTATTAAAAGAAAAGGCGTGACACTAAAGAGAAATTTCAAAGTTGCCCTTAGTGGAAAAGAGACCACGAACGCCATGCTTTTTCGCATAGCATACCCAGATGCAAGAGTTACTTATATGAACTTTTTAGAGATTGAACAGGCTGTTCTTGATGGGGTTGTCGATGCTGGTGTTTTGATTCATGAGAGCATTTTAACTTACGGCAATGAACTTGAAGTAGAGCGAGAGATGTGGGATATCTGGCAAGAACTAGCAGGAGATGAACTTCCTCTTCCTCTTGGTGGCATGGCAATTATCCGCTCTATCCCCTTAAATAAGGCTATTACCTATGAAGAAACTCTAACAAAAGCAGTTAGAGTCGCGAGAGAGCACAAAGAAAAATTATCTCAAATGCTATTAGAGAGAGATTTGGTTCGCATAGATGCAAAAACTTTGGAAAAATACTTAGAACTGTATGCAAACGATGACTCAATTTCGTTAAGTGAAATCCAGTACCGCGCTATAAACAAACTTTTTGAACTAGGCTACAAGCACGGTCTTTATGATGCACCTATAAAAGCTGAAGATTTTACAATACCGACAGACTACAAAGAACTGAGAAACTCATAATGGAAGCAAAATTAATAGCGCTTGGGATTGAGACATTTAAAGTCGCCATCATCCTAGCACTTCCAGGACTTTTAACTGGTATGCTTTTGGGTTTGGCGGTTAGTATATTTCAAGCCACCACACAGATAAACGAGATGACGCTAAGTTTTATCCCCAAAATACTTGGTGTTGTTGTTGTGATAATTTTAACTATGCCATGGATGATAAACACGATGGTCGATTTTTCGCTTCATGTATTTAATATGATTCCAACTTTTGTTGATTGATGAGTAAAAAAAGCATAGACTTCTCTAAATTTTCCTCCTTTAAAATTGGGGGCATTTTTGAGGTATCTCTTTTGAATGCGTGCGAAGAACTGCCTCAAAACTACTATCTTATCGGCTCATGCAACAATATTTTGGTTGGTAAAAAGCCACCACCACTCGTTAAACTAAGCAAAGTTTATGACTATATAAAAATCAAAAACAGCACTTTGATTATCGGCGGAGCAACTCCCTCTGGTAAAATTGCCTCATTTTGTAAAAAAAACAACATTGCAAATTTTGAATTTTTATCTCACCTCCCTGGCACACTCGGCGGCATTGTCTATATGAACGCCGGACTTAAAGAGTATGAGATTTTCAATTATCTTATCGCTATTGAAACTTGTAAAGGTACTATAGAAAAAAAAGATATTGATTTTGGATATAGATATGCGAAGATAGATAGCCCTATTTTAGAGGCTTCATTTGAGATTGACTATGGATTTGACAGTTTAAAAGTTGAAATGTTTAAAAAAATGCGCGCGAATCAACCAAGTACGCCGAGTGCTGGAAGTTGCTTTAAAAACCCAGCTGGAAATTATGCGGGCAGACTAATTGAAGAAGTCGGACTAAAAGGTTTCAGGGTTGGCGGAATGGAGTTTAGCACAGAACATGCGAACTTTTTAGTAAACGCTGGGAATGGGGTATTTGAAGATGCCGTTTTCTTGATTCAAGAGGCACAAAAAAGAGTTTATGAGAAGTTTAAAATTTGGCTTGAGTGTGAGATTGTAATTTTAGATATTAACTACATGGGAGAGCAATCACCATTTATGACTCCCCCTCAAAGAGAGAGTTAAATCGGAAGAACTCTGATTTTTTTAGATAATTTCTCTTTTAGTGTTGCTTCAATAGCGTAGAGTGTACCGGTTGCAGAACTGGCACAACCATTACACGCACCTAAATATCTGATATAGACATCTATGTATTCATCACTTGTTTTTACATCAATAACTTCCATATTTCCGCCATCCATAATTAAGAATTGACGAACATTCTCATCCACAACTGCATCTATTGCTTTGATTTTTTGAACCAAAGTCATAGCTTCAAAACTTCCGCCACTTCCTGCATCGGCTGCCGCTTTCATCTTCTCTTCATCCATCTCACGACGAGTATCCGCTAAAATATCCACTAAATAGTACTCCCTTTTTTCATGTCCACCTGGCTTGATACAACTCTTACAAAAACCACCAGCTTTTGTGTAGTCTGTTATCTGCTCGATTGTTGTTAAATCGTTCAATCTGATAACTTCTTGAAGTGTTCTTAAGCTAACGCGAGCACACTCACAGACGATAATCTCCTCTTCAAAACTCTCAGAATCAACTCCAAGATAAAGACTTGCCGCTTTTTTTATAACATCATATGCCATAACCGAGCAGTGCATTTTTTGAGGTGGAACAGCTGGGATTTCTGGGCTATCACGAAGAGCGAACTCAACATCAATATTTGTAATTTTTACAGCCTCTTGAACTTTTTTTCCAATACAAAGCTCGGTCATAATATCTGAACTAGCAATAGCTGTCCCACATCCAAAACTCTTAAATTTAGAGTTAACGATAATATCTGTTTTTGGATCAACTTCCCAGTAAAGACGCACCGCATCCCCACAGCTCTCAGCACCAAAATCGGCGACGATAAGTTTGTTTCCGTGAGTTTCAGCTTCAGCTTCAGTTATCTCACCCTGGTGATTCGGATTGTTCATAAGAGTTGTTACTTTATTTGAGTACGCATCCCATAAAGAAGCGCCAAGCAAGTCATTTTTTGCCATAATATTTTATTTCCTTTAATTTATTTTATAAATTCAAGGAAACTTTTTCCCTGATTTGTCCGTAAAAGGAACCCGTCCCTTTCACTACGCTAGCCACTATGACACTGAAGCTTGACACATTTGTGTCAGATTATTTTTAACTGTTTAATTAGTGAAAATGTAGTTCACACTCTTTTGCCTCTCCACCTAAAGTTGGCCCCACTTTAGCAAATGAGCTTGATATTGCCCTTAAGCGTGCGACTGACTTTTTAAAATGGGTTATAGTATAGTCAATTTCACCGTCAGTTGTAAAGCGACTAAGACTTAGTCTAATACCAGTATGAGCGAGCTCGTTATCTGCTCCAATAGCAAGCATTACAGTATTTGCCTGAAGGTCTTCACTAGCGCACGCGCTTCCTGTTGAAGCACCAATTTGTCCATTGTTCAAATCCCAAAGCATTCCCTCACCCTCAACACCTTTTATAGATATTAAAATTGTGTTAGGCGTTCTGTGCTCACGGTCTCCAACTACAAAAGTATCACTTAACTCCAAGAGCGCGTCCTCAAGACGATCCCTTTTTGCTTTGATTGATGCCATCTTCTCCTCTATATTTGTAGTAGCTAGCTCTATCGCCTTGCCCATTGCTACGATGTAAGGAACATTTAGCGTCCCTGAACGACGGCCACCCATATGCTCACCACCATTTAAAAGTGGAGAGAGTTTTTGTGAGTTTTTGATATACAGAGCTCCGATTCCTTTTGGACCATGAAACTTATGTGCACTCATCGAGAGGAAATCTACATGAACATCTTGCAAATCTACTGGAATTTTACCAACAGCTTGAACGGCATCAGTGTGAAATAAAACACCTTTTTCTTTACAGATTTCACCAATCTCTTTTATAGGATTTATCATTCCTGTTTCATTGGAAGCCCACATAATCGATACTAAAGCGGTTTTGTCAGTGATAAAACTTCTTACGATGTGAGACTCAACTATACCTTGAGAGTTTACTGGCAAATATGTAACCTTTACACCATCTTCCTCTAAGGCTTTACATGCCGCATAAACAGATGGATGTTCAACCTCTGTTGTGATAATGTGGTTTTTATCTCCATTTACAACATAATCTCTAAATATTGATTTTAAAACCCAGTTATTTGACTCTGTTGCACATGATGTGAAAACTATATCATCACTATCACTTGCATTTAACGCCTTATAAACTTGGTCTATCGCCTTACTGATAGCAGGGTGAGAGGCTGTGCCAAATTTGTGAAGTGAATTTGGATTTCCATACATATCACTAAAAAATGGCATCATCTCCTGAACAACCAATGGATCGACCATGGTTGTAGCATTATTATCTAAGTAAACTTGCATTTATTACCTTATTTTTTTGGGTTATTTAATTCAGACAAAATTAGTCTTGTTTAACTTTTGATATGATAATTCATTTGTTATTATGATACGCTTAAACTTATATACCAAACTCAATCAGCTGTGCATGTTTAAGAGTTAAAAAGAGCCTTTGGCTGTGCTTACATTTGTTTTAAGCTATAATTCCATAACTTCAAGTCTATGCAACTTGGCTACCAAAGGACAAATATGTGTAATTTCAATAAACAAGATGAAGAGACAAAAGCATTTCTTCATATTTTTATGACAAAAATAGCCGAGGCTCTAGGTGGAGCGAACTTTCTTCTAGGGCTTACAGAGGCGCTTCGGGCAGTAAAACCACATCCATTAACCGCAAAAAGATGTGAGATAAAATCTCCAAACCTAGTAATAAACTGGAACAAAGTAGTTTTTCAAGATAAACTTATAGCACTTGAGGAGACACTCTTTATCCATAAAAGTTCAGAAAATCATGATTTTAATCTTATTGGCATTGATAATCAAAAAAAGAAAAAAAGAGCTATAAATATGGTTAAAACGCTAGCACCAATAAAATTTATTATCACTCCACTCAACAAAGATATAGGCGGCGGATTTGAATTTTCTATCTTTGAGACAGTTGATTTTGAAAAAGATTATGTAAAGATAAATCCTATTTTTACAGCTCTGTTTTTTTGCTCAACTGAATATATGAAAAAAGCACTAAAATTTGAAGCTTAGTTTTTAGCTAAGGATACCAAAATCAAAAGAGCTTATTTCAAATGTATTTTTGGCAAGTTTTTTTATTGTTATTATTTCAACATCATGATAATCAACCAAAAAAATTCAAGCAATGTTATTACAGAAGGAAATTTATATGCTATTACTTAAAGGCTCTCTTAGCACTTTGGATTTTAAATCATTTAATAAAAACAAACTTTTCAACTACCTAACCATCTTACTCGCATTTTCTATACCACTCTCTAAGGGAAGTCACGCCATCTTATTTAGTGCCCTCGCAATTATATGGATTATTGAGGGAGACTGGCAAAAAAAATGGAAAATGATTCGCAGTGAACCTCTGTTTAAAGTAATTTTAGTTTTTTACACTTACCTTGTACTCAGCCTATTGTGGAGCAATAATTGGCATTTAGGGATAACACATCTACTTAAATACTATTTTTTATTATTGTTACCTATGTTTTATACTTCAATAAATCGTTATTTCTTTCCATATATAATTAGTGCTTTTTTAGCTGCCATGGCCATAAGCGAAACACTCTCTTATCTAATAATGTTTAATGTCATACACTTCAAGCAAAGTTGGTCATCAGCCGATCCGAGTCCATTTATGCACCACACCATCTATAGCATTTTTTTAGTTCTTGCAATTTTTATATTAGCAATAAGGCTTTTTCGTGAAACAAAAACTTTATTTCAGAAAGCAATCTTTATTTTTTTTATCACAACAATGATGGCAAATCTTTTTCTTAATGTCGGAAGGACTGGACAACTATCATTTGCGCTTGCATTAATTATTTTTTTATTGATTCAATTTCGATTAAGTATACTAAAAACACTTATTATTATTATTCCAGTATTAACTACTGTATTTTTTCTTGCTTTTAATTTCAGTACTATTTTTAAAAATCGAACCATCGAAACATATCGCTCTATCGACCATCTAATAACTCATCGCACAGCCATGAGTGACAGTACTGGACTTCGTTTTATGATGTGGCACACAGCATATGAGATTATACGGGAAGAGCCTTTTTTTGGTGTTGGAATAGGAGACGACATAGATGCTCTTCATAAAGTGCTTACAACAAAAAAGATTCAATACCAAGCAGATATTGGCAATATCAGTGATTTTCATAACTCCTATATTCAGATTACTCTTTACGGTGGTATAGTTGGATTATTTTTATGGTTAATCACGATTGCTGTAATGTTTCGTCAACTAGATGATAATCGTGATATAAAAACGATTGGATCTATTATGCTCGCATTGCTTACACTGTATATGTTTATAGGAAATTTTCCAGTTTCATATTTGACAATTTTATTTACACTTATTATAGGTATAACTCTTAAGAGACCAAATAAGCAAATGGCATTATAATGTTTATATTAGTATAAGCTTTACTCCAAGAACAACTACTTATTAAAATTATATGCGTCAGCAAAGCATAAGATTGAAAGAATGTTTTAAAACTACTTTTGCTTGACAATAAACAATCAATCCTATATTGCAATAATCATAAACTCTCCAAAAGCTAACTCTTCTACACTATATACATCAAAGTTTACTCTATGAAGCGCTATTACCTTATTGCCAACAGCTCCAAACATTCTTTTTACTTGATGATATTTCCCCTCACAAATCTCTAATCTTACTTTTGTTGGTAATAACATCTCCATTTTAGCCGGAAGAAGTGGTTTTTTTTCTCCATTTAGCATCAATTTTCCACTTGCAAAAATCTCTGCTTCATCACCTCTAAGCGGAGTAGCGAGAGTCGCTTCATAAATTTTAGAAACTGTACTTTTTGGGCTTGTTAGGCGATGATTCAGATCTCCGTCATCAGTAAGCAAAATTGCCCCTGTTGTGTCAATATCGAGTCTGCCAACAGTTGATATTTTTGGATTTCTTCCTTGATAACGAAGAGGAAGTAACGCGTAAATAAGCTCTCCAGCGTCATCATGAGAACAGATAACACCGCTTGGTTTATTCATAAGAATGGTTATGGTCTCGGCATCAAGAGGTTCATTTTCTACTGTTATTTGAGTGTGATATGCTTTTTTGGTTGGATCTAAAACTCTTACTCCATCAATACGGACAAGATTTTTCTTAAGAAACAGCTTTGCCTCACTTCTTGTGCAGTACCCCAAACTAGAGAGATGCGCATCAACCCTTTTATAACTATTTTTCATATTTTATTTCTCTCTTTTTAAGAAGATAAAATAATACCAATTTTAGATTAAACAAACAGTGTGATGGTATAATTGCGAATTAAATCAAACTTTCAAAGGCTCGTAATGGGACAAACTATAACTGAAAAAATATTCTCCGAGCATGTAGGGCATAAAGTTTTTGCTGGTGAAATTATCCGTTGCAACATCGATATGGTAATAGGAAATGACATCACAACTCCAATATCTATAAAAGCTTTTGAAGATAGTGGTGCTACTAAACTTGAAAATCCAGATGGATTTTCTATAGTACTTGATCACTTTATCCCTGCAAAGGATATAGCTTCTGCGAATCAAGCTAGAATCTCTCGTGATTTTGCAAAAAAATATGACCTTAAAAACTTTTTTGATGAAAAAGACATGGGGATTGAACATGCACTTTTGCCAGAAAAAGGACTTGTTGTCCCTGGAGATGTGATTATCGGTGCTGATAGCCATACTTGTACTCACGGCGCACTTGGAGCATTCTCTACTGGCATGGGCTCAACTGATTTGGCGTTTGCTATGGTAACTGGCGGAAACTGGTTTAAAGTTCCTGAATCTATCAAAGTAAACCTAAGCGGAAAACCTGCTAAATACACAACCGGTAAAGATATTATCTTAGAGATTATCCGCCTTATCGGTGTTGATGGAGCACTTTATAAAACTTTGGAGTTTACTGGAAGCACGATTGAGCATTTGAGTATGGATGACAGATTTTCAATGTGCAACATGGCGATTGAGGCTGGTGCAAAAAGCGGAATCGTCGCCTATGACGCTATAACAAAAGAGTTTTTAAGTGATAAAAATCTTGCTCGTGAGCCGAGAATCCACCACTCTGATGCTGATGCAAAATATGAGATGATTTTAGAGATTGATGTTGCAAATCTTGACCCAGTCATAGCTTATCCATTTTTACCATCAAACGGACACAGCGTAAATCAAGCAGTAAAAGACAGAATCAAGATAGACCAAGCATTCATCGGAAGTTGCACAAACGGAAGATTAAGTGATTTAAAAGTTGCTTCTGAGATACTAAAAGGTAAAAAAGTTCATCCTGATGTTCGTCTTATTGTAACCCCTGGAACACAAATGATACTCAGAGAAGCAAACAAGCTTGGCTATATTGATATTATAGTAGATGCTGGCGGAGTTGTGAGCAATCCTACATGTGGGGCTTGTCTTGGTGGATATATGGGAATTCTTGGAGACAATGAAGTGGCAGTTGCTACAACGAATCGTAACTTTGTTGGACGAATGGGAAGCAGAAGCTCAAAAGTATATCTGGCTAACTCTGCAGTTGCGGCAATCTCCGCTGTTGATGGCTATATAGCCGACCCTAGATAAGTAAAAAAAATATCTATGAGCCCTCCAAGCTTAACGGTATATAATTCACAAAATTTAAAATAAGGTCAAAAAATGAAAAAACTACTACTAATTCCAGCTCTTTTACTTGGTGGCGCACTATCTGCGCAAGATTACAAATATGAAATCACACCTGTTGTTGGTTACGATATTGCCGAGGGCAACATCAACCTAGACAATCAACTTCTTCTTGGTGCTGAACTTCAGTACAACACAGACACTTACTTAAAGCCTGAGCTTACTCTTTTATATACTAACTCAGATTATGAGAACTCTTCTGCTAGCACAGACATTTACCGCATGGCAATCAATGGTGTTCATGAGTTTAACTCAATCGGCATGTTTGTTCCATTAGCAAAAATTGGTGCTGGATACGAGACGCTTAACAATCGCTTCTCGGGTAACAGAGATAGCGTTTTTGTTGATGCTGGTGTTGGAGCAAAACTTCCACTTACAAGCAACATAGCTCTAAAACTAGAGGCTATCTACATGCTTAAAGACAATAGCAACAGATGGGATAATAACTTAGCTCTTCTAGCTGGTATCAACTTCGCATTTGGTGGAACTACTAAAACAGAAGCACCTAAGCAAGAGCCTGTTGTAGTTAAAGAAGAGCCTAAAGCTGCACCTGCTGTAGTTAAAGAAGAACCAAAAGCAGAACCTGTAAAACAACAAGAACCTCTTAAAGAAGAAGTTGTTGCAGCAGTTGCAGCATCAGTAGCCGTAGTTGATGGCGATGATGATAAAGATGGAGTTTTAAACTCTGTTGATAAGTGCCCAACAACTCCAGCTGGTGATAAAGTTGATGAAAATGGTTGTTCAAAAATCGTAAATTTACATGTTAATTTTGAGACTGCTTCAAGCAAAGTTGATACAGCTTCAAAAGTTAATATCAAAGAGTTTGCTGATTTCTTAAAAGCTAGAACAGAGTACAGCGCAGAGATAGTTGGTCATACAGATAATGCTGGCAAAAAAGCATCTAACCAAAAACTATCAGAAAAAAGAGCAGCGGCTGTTAAAAAACTAATCGTTGCTGAGGGTGTTGATGTAAAAAGAATCAAAGCATCTGGCATGGGTCAAATGGCTCCAATCGCTGATAACAAAACAGCAGAAGGTAAAGCTCAAAACAGAAGAATTGAAGCTAAACTAATCAAAAACTAAAAAATGATTGAGATTCCATGTGTTATATTTGCAGGTGGAAAATCAAGCCGGATGGGAGAGGACAAAGCTCTTCTTCCCTTTGGCAACTTTGACACACTCACAGAGTTTCAACTCTTTCATCTAAGTAAAATTTTCAAAACAGTATACATCTCATGTAAACATAGATCCAAATTCAACTTTAATGCAAACTTTATAGAAGATGTTAGTTCAAACTCTATATTTGCTCCAACAGCTGGATTTGTAGCTATTTTTAAAGCGTTAAAATGTGAGAGATTTTTTGCCATTAGTGTTGACTCGCCTTTTGTAGGACAAGAAGAGATAGACGCAATTATGTTAAAAGATACGCCTCTCTCAGATGCAACAATTGCAAAAACAGGATTTGGGATTCAACCAATGTGTGGGGTTTATCACCGCTCACTTGAGGATAGATTTATAGATATGCTCGAAAAAGATAACCATAAATTGGGGCTTTTACTAAACTCTGCAAAGACAAACTTCGTAGAGTTTAGTAATGAGGCGACATTTTTAAACCTTAATAATCCAGGCGAGTATCAAGAAGCTCTAAAACTTCTTTAAATTACTGCGCATTCTTAATCACATCGTCCCTCGGATAGGTAAATGTTGATTCTCTAAAAACTACTATCTTATCTTCATGTCCAACAGCGTAAGCCCGGATAGTTATTGGGATAATAGTGTCATGTCTTGCGTCTTTGACTAAAGCATCAAAGGTTCTTAAAACTACAATCTTTTTCTTTTTGATATCTGGAATAACACTGAACGATTCGCTCGGTTTAGCAATCTCGATTTTATCTTTTAAATCTTTTGGAGCAATAACTTCAAAGTAAAAATTCATCTTTTCGTTTTGAGTATTTTGAAGTAAAAATTCATAAGCGTTTTCTACTTTTACCCTACCATCGCCCATTTTTTCAACCGAGTAGAGGCGATTTTCTTTATTTATATTTAAAAGCATATGCTCTTTTTTGCTTCCCATAAGTCCCATGCCAACCATCAAACCAATAAGTAAAACAATATACGCAACAACCTTAGGGCGGAAATATTGAGTTTTGCCTTTTTTCTCTATTATCTCATATTCGCTCGACCATGTAACAAGTGATGGTTTACCGAGTTTACCCATAACAACAGTACAAGCATCAACGCACTCAAGACAGTTTATACACTCAAGTTGAAGCCCCTTTCGAATATCTATGTGCGTTGGACAAACCGTCACACAACTCTCACATGCAGTACACTCAGCGTGAGGCTCATTTACTTGCAAATCTTTTTGTTTTGTGAACTGCTTTACTTTCTCCTCATCATAGATATGTCCACCTCTATTTGTATTGTAAAGCGCCATAACGGTGCTCTCATCATAAAGAACCGACTGGATTCTTGAGTAAGGACAAACATAGATACAATAATCCTCTTTCAGATAGACAATATCATAAATGAGAAATATAGCCGATGAGAGAAGAGTTCCAAAGAGAATTATATGTTCCATTGGATTCATGAGATAACGGAAAAAATCTTCAGGCGGAACAAAAAACCAGATCAAATCAGCACTTGCAAGAAGTGACAAAAATGTCCAAATTAAAACCGCTACCACTTTTTTAATCTTATTTTTTGCAAGAGTCATATCTGGCTCTTGCTGTTTGTTCTTAATCCGTTTTCTAAGTCCTAGCATCTTCGTCTCTATAAGGTCTCTATAAATTACACGAAAAATTGTTTGAGGGCAAATCCATCCACAAAACACGCGCCCACCAACTACAGTCATTCCAAAAATACCCAAAAAAAGTATCATAAGAAGAAATGGCAGGAGATAAAGCTCTTGCATATCAAAAGGAATAAAAAACAGATGAAGCTTTAAGTTATCAAAACTTAACAAAAAGAAGTAGCTCTCATTTATCTTTATCCATGGAAGAACTAGCAGAAAAGCTGTTATAAATATAAAAAGATAGTATCTATTTATCCTCCATGCAGTCGGTATTTTAAAATTTGCTTTAGATTCACTCATCACTCAACTCCTATGACATTTTTCTGACAAAATTATATCAAAATATTTTGTTATTATAATTGTTATAACTAAACCATATAAAAGTATTATATTTTATATCATTATAACTACAAACGATTAAAGTTATTTTACGCTCCAGTGAAACCTCTTTGTCAAAAGCCCTCTTTATGTTCAAATGAGATAAAATCATCCCTTATTTCAACAAAAGATCTTTATTATGGCAACAAAAAATTACATTTTAAACACTATAAAAACTCGTCCGCTTATCATTGATGGTGCGATGGGGACACAGCTTCAACAAAGAGATGAAAAAATTCCAAAAGAGGCATGGGAGGGGAACGAAGGGTGTAATGAACTTCTAAATGTCACATGCCCTGAAGTTTTAAGCGAAATTTTTCATGCCTACTTAACGGCTGGGGCTGACTTTATCACAACCAACACCTTTGGTTCATTTAGTTGGGTTTTAGAGGAGTACGGCATAGGTCATCGTGCTTATGAGCTAACAAAGGCTGGAGCAGAACTTGTAAAAAAAGAGATAGAAAAATTCCAAACTCCAGAACATCCAAGATTTTGTCTAGGCTCTATTGGACCAGGAACGAAACTTCCATCTTTAGGACATATTGCTTATGATGAGATGTTTGCTGGCTATACAGAGTTTTGTTTAGCCCTCATAGATGGTGGGGTTGATGTTTTCCTGCTTGAGACTTGCCAAGACCCACTCCAAATAAAAGTAGCACTTCATGCTTGTGCTGAGGCAAATAAGCAAAGAGGAGTTGAGATTCCAGTTATGGTTTCTGTAACCATAGAACTTAGTGGCGGTATGCTCATTGGAACAGATGTGCAAACTATCACAACTATACTCGAACCTTTTGATATTTTAAGTCTTGGATTTAACTGTGGAACAGGACCAGAACAGGTTGAAAAACATGTAAAAACTCTGAGCGAGCTTTGGAGAAAGCCTATAAGTGTTCATGCAAACGCTGGACTTCCTCAAAATCGTGGAGGATACACCTACTACCCGATGGGACCAGATGAGTTTGCAGATAAACAAGAGAGATTTTTAAACTATGATGGTGTTAGTTTTCTGGGTGGATGCTGCGGCACAACACCTCAACATATTCGCGCTCTTGTCAATCGAGTAAGTAAAATAGTTCCAAAAGCTGCATCAGGAGAGCAACCAAATTCATTAGCTTCACTTTTTTCAACTGTTCCACTAATGCAAGAGCCCGCACCTCTTCTTATTGGCGAGAGAAGTAACGCAACAGGTTCGAAAGCATTTCGAGAACTTCTTTTAGCTGGGAACTATGAAGGTACACTTAGCGTGGCTCAAGAGCAGGTTCGCTCTGGCGCTCATGTTCTTGATGTGAGCGTTGGTTTTGCTGGGCGAGATGAGACAAAAGATATGAACTCTGTTATGAGTCTCTATGCTCAAAAAATTGCACTTCCCCTGATGCCAGATTCCACACAAACAGCTGCTCTTGAAGAGGCACTAAAGCTTATTGGTGGCAAACCTATCATTAACTCCGTAAATCTTGAAGATGGGATAGAGAAGTTCGATGTTGTCTGCTCTTTGGCTAAAAAATATGGCGCTTCTCTTGTTTGTCTGACAATTGATGAAGTCGGAATGGCAAAAACAGTTGAAGATAAGTTAAAAATTGCAGAGCGTATCTACGATCTTGCAACCAAAAAACATGGAATTAATCCTGAGGATTTAGTGTTTGACCTGCTAACATTTACACTAGGAAGTGGTGATAGTGAGTATTTTGAAGCAGGGATAAACACAATCGAAGCCATAAGAGAGTTGCGAAAGCGACACCCTGAAGTTGGCGCAGTTTTAGGACTCTCAAATATCTCATTCGGACTTGACAAGGACGCAAGACCATATCTTAACTCTATGTTTTTGCATCACTGCATCGAGGCTGGATTAACAAGCGTTATTATAAATGTAAAACATATCATTCCGTTAAATAAAATCTCTAAAGAAGAACAGGAGATTTGTGATGATTTGATTTTCAACCGCAAACCAAACGGAGAGGCTCTTTTTGCATTTATAGAGCATTTTAGTACCAAAGAAGTGGTTGACAATGAGGCAGAAGATGAAGCTTATCTAAACATGAGCCATGAAGAAAAAATCGCAAAACTCCTTATGGACGGTGATAAAGAGAGGATGATTCCACTTGTTGAAGAGGCCAGACACACAGTAGCACCAGAGAAGATAGTAAATGAGATTCTTATAGATGCCATGAAAGTAGTCGGCGAGCTTTTCGGCTCTGGGCAGATGCAACTTCCATTTGTTCTGCAGAGTGCTGAGACGATGAAAAAAACAGTTGATTATCTAAATCCTTATCTTCCTAAAATTGATAAAGCGGTTGATACTAGACTAATTCTTGGAACCGTAAAAGGGGATGTTCATGATGTTGGGAAAAATTTAGTTGACATTATTCTCTCAAATAATGGATATAAAGTCGCAAACTTAGGCATAAAAGTAGATATTGAGCAGTTTATACAGTCACTAAAAGAGTCAAATGGTAGCGCAATTGGAATGAGCGGACTTTTAGTAAAATCAACGCAAGTCATGAAAGAAAATCTTTTGGCTCTTCAAAGTGCAGGAATCAAAATCCCAGTTCTTCTAGGTGGTGCCGCACTTACTCGCTCTTTTATAGATGATTTCTGCCGTCCAATTTATGATGGCCCTATTTTTTACTGTAAAGATGCTTTTGATGGTGTAACCGCCATGAGCAGGATTGAAAAGGGAAATTTTGATACCAATCTTCATGGAAAAGATGAGCAAGAAAAGGTTATAAAAGAGCAAAAAGAGGTTGTAATACCACCATTTGCGGAGCTAAAAATGCCCTCTCGAGATGTTAAAATTCCTACTCCTCCATTTTGGGGAAGGCGAGAAATAAAACTAACAAGAGCACAAAAAGAGCTAGCATTTGAGTGGATAAACCATAAGCTACTCTTTAAGTCTCGCTGGGGATATGGCTCAAAAGGAATGAGTGAAGAGGCGTATGAGAAACAGTTAAATGAGCTTGTTTGGCCTGCGTATGAAAAACTTAAAAAACGATTTTTGGATGAAGAACTTTTTGAACCAACTATTATTTATGGCTACTGGCCATGCAGAAGTGATGATAACAAACTTCTAATTTTTGATGAATCAAGAGGTTATAACAGCAATGCAGAGGTAAATAGAGAACCTCTGCTAACAGTAAAAGCGGATGCAATCAAAGAGTTCAGTTTCCCTCGCCAGTCAAAACAGCCACACCGCGCTCTTAGTGACTTTTTTCACAGTGACAGAGATGATGTTGTGGCATTTACTTGCGTGAGCGCTGGAGCAAAACTTAGCGAGATTGAGCGAGAGATATATGCAGAGGGTAATTTTACAGAGTATTACCAGTTTCATGGACTTGGAGTTGAGTTAGCAGAAGCGCTCGCAGAGATGGCTCACAAACAAATCAGACTAGATTTAAACATAAGCGATGGAGAGAAAAATTCACTTGCAGATGTTCAGATGAACAGATATCAAGGGAGTCGTTATTCGTTTGGCTATGCCGCTTGTCCGGATTTGGAACTTAATCGTCCTCTTTTTGACCTACTAAGACCAGAAGAGTTTGGGATTGAACTGAGTGAAACATTTCAGATTCATCCAGAACAATCAACTTCAGCACTTGTAGTTTACCATCCAAATGCAACCTACTACAATGTGTAGCACCAAAACGAACAAGTCCATTTTGGTGGGAGGGACTCACCGCCCCTTCCAACCCTCTAAAGCTACAAAACAAGCAAAAGCGGTTTTTGCATAGCAAAAATGTTTCTTTAGAAAAAACAAATTTTTCGAGAATTTTATAGTTGATTTTGATATTGACTGGCTCTAAAAGTATCATGTAAAAGGCTTAGTATTATCTTCTTCTATAGCTAAGCGCCTCTAAAATATGTCTTTTTTCTATACTCTCTGAACTATCCAAATCGGCGATAGTTCGAGATACTTTTTGTATTTTTTTAATACTTCTAAAAGAGAGTGTAAACTTATCTACCGCTATAGCAAGCGTCGATTTTGCTTCATTATCTAGTTTGCAAAACTGCTCAATCTGGGCGTCGTTAAGTTTTGCATTAAACTCAACTTGTCCTCTTTTTTTTGAAAATGCATGAGCCTTTACGACCATTTTATGCAGTTCAAGTGAGCTAAAGCTTGATTTATCATCTATGCCAACGGCTTGCATAGTCACGCTTATGTCTATTCTGTCTAGAAATGGTTCGGAGAGTCTATTTTTATATCTTAAAATCTCCAAATCACTACATCTACACTCTTTTCGTCTGTCAAGCAGGTTTCCACATGGGCAGGGATTCATGGCTCCTATAAACAAAAAATTACTTGGATACTCTACTTTTGAATTTACTCTTGAGATGCGTATTTTGTTATCCTGCATAGGTTCTCTGAGCGCTTCTAAAACATTTTTTTGAAAATATGGAAGTTCATCAAACATTAAAATTCCAAAATTTGCCAAACCGACTTCACCAATCATGGCCTTGTGTGTTCCACCGCCAAAAATACTGGCAAGCGTCGATGTATGATGTGGGCTTCGCATATTTCTGTGCGGCTTAAACTGCGGTTCTTTTGACTCCATTACATCAAGCTTAGCGACATCAAGTATCTCATCAAACCTCATCGGTGGCAGGATATACCTCATTCTTGAGGCAATCATACTTTTTCCACAACCAGGACTTCCCTCAAAAAGTATATTGTGAAAACCAACTGCACTTATTAGAGCAGCTCTTTTTGCAATCTCTTGTCCTTTAACATCCGAAAAATCAAGCTCATACTCTTTGGCGTAGTAATATTTTTCTCCATTTACCTCATAAAAGGGATACTCGATTGAGCTCTGTTGTGAATTTGGCACAATTTTATTTAAATTTTTTAGAAGCCCCATCGCCTCTTGTAGATTTTTAACGCCATAAAAATCTATATTTGGAATTTTTGAGAGTTTTTCTAGCGACTCAAACGGAACGATTGCTTTTTTGATTCTTTGCTGATTTGCAAGTGATAGTACGAGGGGATAGAGTTGGTTGTTCTCCTTAACACTGCCATCAAGTCCCAACTCCCCAAAAACAAACCATTCACTCAAATCATCACTCAAATAATCAAGTGCAATAAGAAGCGCAATACTAAGATCAAATTGACTCCCCTCCTTTCTTACATCACTCGGGGATAGATTTATAGTGATTCTCTTTGGTGGAAATGAGAACTCATTGCTCAAAAGTGCTGACTTTACCCGCTCTTTAGCCTCAGTGATGGAAGCTGATGCCATACCAACTATGGAAAAAGATGGCAACCCTTTTGTAAGCGTTGACTCAACTTGAACAATCTTGGCATCCATTCCCTCATAAGTAGCACAACAGACAGTTTTCATCTTAGAATCCTAAGTTTAGATTTTATTGTTAATCATAGTGAAATTATTTTATAGCGGAGGAAAATATGACAAAGTGTCATATTTATTGGTGGAAGTTATTTTAACTCTTTTTTCTCTTTGAGCATTTTTTTATACTCTTTTTCAAATTTTTTTCTTTTTGCATAGGTTAGTTTGTCTATAAAAAGTATTCCATCAAGATGATCTATCTCGTGCTGGATTGCAATACTAAGCAAACCATCTGCTTCTACCTGTTTTGTGTTGCCATCTCTATCTTGATAACTTACAAAAATAGTCTCAAATCTTTTTATATCTTCATAAAATGTAGGGACGCTCAAACATCCCTCTTGGTAGACAGTTTCTCCAACTTTTTTTGTTATAACAGGATTTATCATCTCAATAAGCCCATCAAAACTCTGTGTGTCACTCTCATCTGGAATATTTATAAGTAGTACTCGTTTAGGGTGAGAGACTTGGATAGCCGCAAGACCTATACCATTTGACTTTATCATAACTCTATTCATACTGTCTAAAAGAGCATGAAGTTCTGCATCAAACTTCTCAACTTCTTTGGATTTTTCTTTTAATCTTTTATCTGGGTACTCAATTATTACCAAATTCATACTCTAAAAATCTCCTTAGGTCTTTCTAAGTGCAACGGCAAAATCTACCTCTTTATCATTATAAGCTTTTTCCATAGCATCCATTGAGCTAACGATAATCTCTTGTGCTGAGCAATTTTCAGTTATGTCTGTTATTCCGATCGAAATTTTCAACTGTACCTCATAGTCCCCTAGGAAAAAGTTACTACTTGAGACAAGATCACAAAGTCTCTCGCTAGCTTTTTTTGCACTATTGATATCCGTATGCTTTAAAAGCATTGCAAATATTCCACTACCGTAGTATGCGACCATATCGCTTCTTCTTGATGTCTTAAGCAGAAGTCTAGCAATAGTTTTTGTCATAAGTAAAATAGCTTTTTCATTTGTTATACTGCTTTTTAAATCCTTAGATAGCTCTATCATAATCAAAGAGCTTTTATGATTTAGTTTTTGTATAAGAGCACTCTCTTGCTCTATTTTTGCTACTAAATATCGTTTGTTATAAACACCGAACTGATTATCAAAAATTGTTTCACTCTCCACAGTTTTGATAATATCAGCAGTATTATCATACATACTCTTGATATTTACACTCTGTTTTTTTAAAATTGAGTTTAGTTTTGATATATCGGACTCCAAAGAAGCGGTAATACTAAGAGAGTCGTTTACCCCGGAAGATGCCTGAAGTTCTTCTTTTCTTTTCTCTAAGATTTTAGTCATAAGATTCATATTTTTATAAAGATTTGCTATTACACCTAAAATATCTCTTATTGATGAGAATCCACTTTTGAGATTCTGTTCTAGCGTCATACTGTTTTCGTTTTCATTACTCTCTTCTAGCTCAAGTATAGAAACTATTTGTTTGCGAGTATTTTGGCTCTTGTCGTCTAAATGTCTATCAAAATAGAGTGAGAAATTATTAGGGGTTGGTGGCAATCCATCTTTTATAAGTGAACTTAAAACTTCTTTTGCATACGCTTCTATATCACCTTCGAGCTCTTCAACAACTATCTTTTGTTCCATAGGCTTCGGCGTAACACTCTCGGTAGTCTGAGTGCCAGTAATGTTTCTGCGAGTTCTGCTTCTTAAAATATCCGCCATGTCAACTCCTAATACAATCTATTTTTTACTACTCTTAATTAAAACTTCATCAATCATGCCATAAATTCTGGCTTCTTCTGCACTCATAAAGTTATCTCTATCTGTATCATCTTCCACTTTCTTCATACTTTGGCCTGTATTACTTGCAAGAATTTTATTTAACTCCTCTTTCATACGAAGAATCTCTTTGGCTTGAATGGCTATATCAGTTGCTTGTCCTTGCGCACCACCTAAGGGTTGATGAATCATAATTCTTGCATGAGGAAGCGCATATCTTTTGCCCTTCGTACCACTTGATAGTAAAAAAGCACCCATTGAGGCAGCTTGACCGATACATATAGTTGCAATATCTGGGCGGATATAATTCATAGTGTCAAATATAGCCATTCCAGATGTAACAACTCCGCCTGGAGAGTTTATATAAAAATAGATATCTTTTTCTGGATCTTCTGCCTCTAAAAATAGCATTTGAGCAACTATTGAAGAAGCGACAGCGTCATTAACTTCTCCACTTAACATAATGATTCTATCCTTTAAAAGACGAGAATAAATATCATAAGATCTCTCGCCTCTTGCTGTTTTTTCTATTACATATGGAACATAACTCATACTGCTTAAGCTTCTTTAGTTTTTGAGTTTAGTATCTGAGTAAGAACTTTATCCTCTACCATTGACATCTGAATAGCTGGTAAATAACCAGCATTTTTGTACTTGTCATAAGATACTTTAGGATCTTGTCCCATCTGCATTGCTTCGTAGTAGATAGTTTGCATTACTTCATTTTCTGTAACTTTTACATTTTCAGCAGTTGCCAAAGAATCAATTATAAATGTTGCACGAACACTTCTTTGTGCATCTTCACGAAAAGTCTCACGAAGCGCTTCTAGTTTTTCTGTGCTCTCACGAAGCTCTTTTATCTCATCTTCACTCATCATACTTGCTTTTTTATTTAGCGACACATCTATCTCTTGCTCAACAACAAACTCAGGCAGATCAAACTTAATACTCTCAACAAGAGTCTCTAAAAGAGCAGGTTTTAGCTCATCATTATAAAGTTTTGCAAGTGCTTCGTGGCTCATCTGTGCTTTAATTTGAGCTTTTAAGTTCTCTAGTGAAGTATCATCTTGACCAGCTAACATTTTAGCGGCAAATGCTTCATCTATTTCAGCTTTAATCTTCTCTTGGATATTATGAAGAGTAACTTTAAACTCTGCATCTTTTCCTGATAGAGCATCTGAGCCGTAATTTTCTGGGAATTTTACTTTTACAATTTTCTCTTCCCCAATATTCATACCAACAACTTGATCTTCAAATCCAGGGATAAATTGGTTAGAACCAAGAACTAATGCAAACTCTTTTGCAGCGCCACCATCAAACAACACACCATCAATAGAGCCTTCAAAATCGATTATTGCACTATCTCCATTTTTAGCAGCTCTTTTCTTTTTAAGGTCTACAAATTTTCCCTGAGAATCAGCAAGTCTCTCAAGTCTAACTTCAACCTCTTTTTCATCAATAACAGGCTTCTCAAAATCTTTAACCATATCAGCATAATTACCAAGGTCAATATCTGGTCTAAGTGCAATTTTTACAGTTACAGAAATTCCAGCATCATTTTTATCAAATTTAGAGATATTTGGCTCCCCGATAAGTCTATCACTTGAAATTTTTAACTCATCAAGCCCTCTATTTAAAACATCACGAAGTGCCTCTGCTTCAGCATCTTGAAGTAGACGATTGCCGTACTGTTTTTTTACTACAGCAACAGGAACCTTGCCTTTACGAAAACCCTGAACGGCTACAGTTTTAGTTAACTCTTTTGCTATTTTCTCTAAGTTTGTGTCTATTGTCTTGTTTGAAATCTCAGCTTCTATCTCTGCATTTGCACTATTGATTTTGTTTGTTTTGATTTTCATCAATTTCCTTTTATCTTTTTTTGTAATAACTAAATTTGAAGCCATTTTATCAAAAATCTGCTTTTTTATATCTTTAGAGGGATTTCTCACAAAATTTTGGTTTAAAATTCAGCACCAAAAACCAAACCACAGCCACATCTATCATCACATCAGCAAAATTAAATATTGCAAAATCAAAGCCGCAATGCCAGTAAACCATATCCACTACGCCACCATAAATAAATCTATCATATATGTTTGAAAACGCTCCGCCTAGCATCAGCCCAGCTGGAAATGCATAACACAACTCTTTTTTATATATCAGATACCCGAGTACTCCAAAAACAAGAACAAGCTGGATATATTTTAACCACTCCTGCAAAAATGAAAACATTGAAAACGCAACGCCTTTGTTGTAAACCAAAACAAGGTCTATGCACTCAGCGTAGTATCTAAAACCCTCTACAAAAAGTGTTTTTATATTTTGGTCAATCACAAAAACACCAATCATACTAAAGAGTAAAATTGCTAAAAAACGAAGACTTTGATTATACATTTAGATCTTTCTCAAAAAACTTTATCATATCGTCCATGTAAAAATCCATCTCTTTGGCATTTTTTCCCTCCAAAAGCACTCTTAGCTTGTTCTCGGTACCAGAGTAGCGGATAAGATGGCGGATATGCTTTGCGTCGAGTTCTTTTAGTTTATCTTCTAGACCTACTATATCTTTTAGAGGTTTTTTATTTTTTACATGTATATTTACAAGTTTTTGGGGATAGAGTTTAAATGGGCGAAGTGCGACTGAAGCACTCTTTTTTGTTTTTATTAAAAGCGCAAGAACCTGAAGAGCCGTAACAAGCCCATCTCCAGTTTTTGCAAAGTCGTTAACAATAACATGTCCACTCTGCTCACCACCAAAGTTAATTCCCTCTTTTTTCATAACCTCTAAAACATTTTTATCACCGACATCTGAACGAAAAAGCTTCAAACCATTTTCATTCATAAAATCATCCAACCCTTGATTGCTCATAACAGTTGAGACGATTCCCCCTCCTCTTAATGTACCACTCTTGCTCATATACACACCAAGCGCACCTAAAAGATGATCACCATCAACTACTTCACCGCGTTCATCAACCACTACAACTCTATCAGCATCTCCATCAAGAGCGATACCTAAATCTGCTCTATACTTAACAACACTCTCTTGCAGATCTTTTGTATGAAGAGCACCACAATCCTCATTTATATTAAATCCATCTGGCTTGTTGTGCAAAACTATAACCTCAGCGCCTAACTCTTCTAACACTGTTGGTCCAACTATATATCCAGCACCATTAGCAGCATCTAAAACAATTCTAAGATCTTTTAATGACAAGTCTCGAGGAAAAGAGTTTTTCAGCTGAACAATATATCGCCCAACAACATCATCAATTCTTTTAGCTTTTCCTATCTTTTTTTCACGAACTTGCGCTTCGAGTAACTTTTCTTCATTAAAATATATCTCCTCTATCTCTTGCTCAACATCATGGGATAGCTTATCTCCATTGGCATCAAAAAATTTGATTCCATTATCTTCAAAAGAGTTATGAGAAGCACTAATCATTATTCCAGCATCACATCTCATATTTCCTGCTATATACGCAATTGCAGGAGTTGGCATCGGTCCAATCTGAATAACATCATATCCAATTGCAGTCAAACCACTGACTATGGCATTTTCTATCATGTAACCACTTCTTCTAGTATCTTTACCAACTAAAATTTTATTACTTTTCGAGTGAGCTTTAAAATATATTCCAGCTGCCATCGCCAGTCTCATAGCGAGTCCAGCCGTTAAAAATGAACCAGCTTCGCCCCTTACACCATCTGTTCCAAAAAGTTTCATACCATATCCTTTATGAGAGTTAAACTGATGTTATGCACTTCCATAAAAAAGAGCGTAAAGCACCTTAGAATTCTCGAAAAACTAGTTTTTCGTAGCTTCAGGGGGTTGGAAGGGACGAGGAGTCCCTCCCACCAAGACGGACTCGTTCGTTTTGGTGCGTAACATCAAGTAAAAAGTGTTGTATTTTAACATAACTAATCCATAATTATTTATTTACCTTGTCTTTAACTTAAATTTAATTATTTTTAAGCTAATATTGCGGACTTAAATTTATAGAAGGACTATTATGGCAAATCATAAGTCATCAGTTAAGAGAATTCGTCAAACTATCGTTCGTGCAGAGCGAAATCGTTTTTACAGAACTCGTCTTAAAAACATTGTAAAGGGTGTTCGTTCTGCAATTGATGCAGGCAACAGAGCAGAAGCTACTGACGCATTAAAAGTGGCTAATAAACAAATTCAAAAATTTGTAAGCAAAGGTATCCTCAAAAAAGAGACTGCTGCTAGAAAAATCAGTCGTCTTCACTTAGCTGTAAACGCTATATAAGGCTAACTATTAATGTTAGCTGATAAACTAAACCCGTTTATCAACCGCTATAATGAACTTGGCAATTTGCTAAGTTCTCCTGACATAACCTCCGACATCAAAAGAATGACAGACCTCTCAAGAGAACAATCTTCACTTTCAACTATTGTTGAAAAAGCAACCGAGTACCACGCTTTATTGGCAGCAATTGCTGATTCAAAAAGTATGTTAGGCGATTCTGAAATGTTTGAAATGGCAAAAGAGGAGTTAAAATCTCTTGAGCCAAGAGTTCCAGAGCTAGAAGAAGAGATAAAACTTCTTCTAATTCCAAAAGACCCAAATGATGACAGAAACACAATTATCGAGCTTCGTGCTGGTGCTGGTGGAGATGAGGCAGGTATTTTTGTTGGAAATCTATTTGAAGCATATTGCAGATACGCTGAAATCAGAGATTGGAAAGTTGAGATACTCAGCACTTCTCCATCAGATTCTGGTGGTTTCAAAGAGGTTATCGCGCTTATAAAAGGCGACAAAGTTTATAGCAGGTTGAAGTACGAAGGTGGAACTCACCGTGTTCAAAGGGTTCCTCTAACAGAGTCTCAAGGTCGTGTTCACACATCTGCAATAACAGTTGCCATAATGGCAGAGGTTGAAGATGTGGAAGTAATCATAAATGAAAACGACCTAAAAGTGGATGTTATGCGCTCTTCTGGTTGTGGTGGACAAAGTGTTAACACCACTGATTCAGCGGTTCGTATAACTCACTTACCAACTGGAATCGTTGTGACAAATCAAGATCAAAAGTCACAACATAAAAACAAAGAAAAAGCCATGAAGGTTCTAAAAGCTAGAATCTACGACTTAGAGATGCAAGAAGCTCTCGCAAAAGATAGTGCAAATCGCGCATCTCAGGTCGGGACTGGTGATAGAAGTGGAAGAATCAGAACTTATAACTATCCACAAAATCGCATAAGCGATCACAGAATAACTTTAACGCTCTATAGACTTACAGAGATTATGCAAGGTGGACTTTTTGATGAAATCATTGACCCGCTTATCGCAAATCATCAAGCTAGAATAGTAGAAGAAGCAGGGCTTTAGTTCTGCTTAACTCTCTTACTATTTAGATTATACACTCAAACACGAAGCTTCAAAAACCTTTTTAACTGCACCTTTAAAAGTGATAGTTTTCTCATTTACTCCAAGATAAAGCGTCTCGTTGCTTGCTGGATAAACTTCTATCTCATCTCCGACCATCTTGTTCTCATTTGCTACAAAAAAACAAGCTGCCATACCAGTTCCACATGCAAGAGTCTCACCTTCAACCCCTCGCTCATATGTTCTAACCCTTATATTTTTACCTTCCACGAATGCTATATTTACATTCGCGTTGTATTTTTGTCTAAGCTCTCTTGCCTCTTCTACATCAAAAAAATCTATGTTATCAGTAAAATGCACAAGATGAGGCACTCCAGTATCTACAAGCCACCACGACTTCTCATTTTGTTCTATATTTTTCTCAATCACAATCGGTGGAGTTAGCTCACTTAAAACCATATCTCCATTAACCTTAGCACCAATCACCCCAGCACCAGTAAGAAAACTCATCTCATTTGAAGCTATATCATTATTGGCGGCATAATGTGCAGCGGCCCTACTTCCATTGCCACACATATTGGCTTCACTGCCATCAGAGTTATAAAACTGCCACTCAAAGTCATATCTCTCATGTGGTAAAATTACTATCAATCCATCGGCACCAACACCATTTTGTCTATGGCATAGCTTTTTAGCAAGAAGGCTTCTATCCTCTTTTATAAATGTATGAAAAATTACAAAATCATTTCCATTTGCACTATATTTTGAAAGAATCATCTTTTTTTCCTATTTTGCATATTCAGTTTTTATAGTCTCAACAAACTCTTCACACTCTTCTTGAAGATGTTTAAGATCTTTTGAGTTATCAATCACCCAAGTCGCTTTTACTTTTTTCTCTTCTATGGGCATCTGAGACTCTATCCTTCTAATGGATTCCTCTCTTGAGTAGCCATTTCGCTTCATAAATCTCTCTAGCTGTATCTCTGGCGGGGTGTAGACCACTACACTTTTTTTTATATCGTAGCCAGATTTTTCAAAAAAAAGTGGTATGTCTATAAGGTATGGAAACTTAAAACTATCCTGCTTTATGCTTCTTTGCTCAATCTCAGCTCTTATCTTGGGATGTAAAAAACTCTCTAACTTCTCTTTAGCTTGAGTATCGGAAAATATCAGAGTTCCTAGTTTTGCCCTGTTTACTCTATTTCCATCAAGAAACTCATCTCCAAAATTATCTCTAACCCAGCCAGATGAAGCATCCAAAATCTCATGTGAAATCTTATCTGCGTCTATTACTCTCATCCCATTTAATCCGAGCAGAGATGCAACGCTACTTTTACCAGTAGCAATACCGCCAGTTAAAGCAATCGCATACTCAAATGCCATTAATTTTTTATAACTCCAAGGTACTCTTTTCTTATATAATTGCCCATAGCAAAAGCAGCAGGATGGATATCACAATTGTAGTAACTAAGCCCATCAAGCATATCGGCCCTTTGCAAAATTATATCCGCCGTTGGGTGATACTCTTTTGATGCAAAAAGAGCAGTTGAGCAATCTCCCAGATTATAAGGCATTACAACTTTAAAAAATCTAGAGATTTTTTTTATAAGACTCTTGTTGGTATCAATATTTTCCAAAGATTCATGAGTTGTTACAAACTGCCCATCATCTCTTAAAATTCGGTTTATTTGGGCTAGCAAAAGCTCATCACACGGCATCTCAGAGATTATTACATCGTAAGATTTATCTCCATGTGAACTTATCTCCTCTAAATTACAAGGTGAGATTTTAAAAGTTGCTTGTGCATGTCTTGATGCTTCAGCACTTAATCTCTCGGGATTATTGCTAATAATCAACAAACTATTTGCCATTTTACTTGTGCACATTGGTACATGCACCATCATTTCACTATATATAATATTTTTCATTAGTTTTCCAAATTTAAGTTATTGCGATTCTATCATATTTGGATTAAAAAGCTTTAAAAAGCCAAACAACAACATATAATTAAGCAAAAATTGATAAAAATGTGATAAAAAATAAGCTATTGATAAGTTGAAAAGTGATAACCTAATCTCAAAATATTATATTAAGGAATTTTAATGGCTATTTCAAGAAGAGATGTTTTTAAACTCTCGGGCATAGCGGTTGCCTCTTCTGCGCTAAATGCGAGCGCTAATGTCGTGAACGCAAAACCAACTAAAAATACCAATCCAACAACTGATTATAATGCACCATTAGCACCTACTAAAAAACCGAGGGTTGTTATTGTAGGTGGCGGATGGTCTGGATTATCAATTGCAAAATATACAAAAATATTTGCTCCAAATGCGGATGTAATTTTAGTAGAACAGAGACATGAGTTCATCTCCTGCCCACTTAGTAACTTGTGGCTAGTGGACAAGGTAAAGCTTGAATACCTAACACATGACTATCTTCAAGCAGCTAGAGAAAACAAATATACATATTTTCACGCGACTGCAGTTGATTTAGATAAAAAAAATCAGATTTTAAAAACAAGCAATGGCAATATTAAATATGATTATTTAGTTTTTGCTCCAGGGATTGACTACGACTACTCTAGATGGACAAAAGATATAGCTTTTGAAAACAGACTAAGACAAGAGTATCCTGCAGGATTTATCCCAGGCTCTGAGCATATGACGCTAAAAAATAAAGTTTTAAATTTTAAAGGTGGTAATTTCATACTTACAGTTCCAGGTGGAAATTACAGATGTCTTCCTGCGCCGTATGAGAGAGCTTGTATCATAGCTGACTATTTCAAAGAGAAAAAACTAGATGCTAAAGTAATTTTACTTGATGAAAATAGCACTATCACCATCAAAGAAAAAGGCTTTCAGTCTGCTTTTGATGAGCTGTACGCTGATTATATTCAGTATGTTCCGGGAACAACCATAACGCAAATAGACTTAGACAAAAAAATCGTTCGTACAGAATTTGATCAGTTTGAGTTTAATGATGCTGCTTTTTATCCTCATGTACGAGGTGCTAAAATTTTAGAGAGAGTAGGTCTCGCAAAAGAGGGCAAAAATATGTTAGAAGCGCATATTAACCCACTTACATACGAAGCTATAGATGCGAAGAATATTTTTATTACAGGCGATTCTCGTCCAATGGGCTTTTCAAAATCCGGTAACACCTCAAACTCAGAGGGGCATTTTGTTGCATCATTAATCGCACAGAAAATCAATAAAAACCAAAAAATTAAGTGGGAGTCACCAACCACAACCTGTTTTTCCGCCGTCTCAATTGCTCCAGAAAAAGCGATTTACATATATACTCAATACTCATATGACAAAGTAAGTGATACTTTTGATTTTGCAGATACCACCAGCAGTGAAGATTGGAAAAAAGATGGGATAAAAAATGCAAGCTCTCTTTATGATTGGGCGGATGCTCTTTATGCAGATATGTTTAATTCATAAATAATTACCTTTTCTCAGATAAGCACTTTATAATCTTATCTGGGCTCCACCCCACTACGCAATACTCCTGTAAAAAATCTTTAAATTTAAAACAACACTCTAGTTTAGTATATGTCTGGAATAGGTCCAAATTTTGGTACAATTTCATTAAATTTCACACAATGGATTCACAATGAATTACAACAAAATAAAAACTACTTGCAGGTATGTTCGTATTATTTTAGGTTTAGCTCTTATAGTAACTGGATTTATAACTGGTAATGCTTGGTTTTACCTAGGAGTGCTTCCTCTTATTGCTGGAATAGTAAATTTTTGTCCACTATGCCTAATTACTAAAAAATGTTCAATCTAAGACCAATAGTAACCCCACAGAATATATTATTTTATAACCCAAAATGGAGCCTTGAATGAGCCAAATTAGTTACAAAGATGCTGGTGTAGATATAGACACAGGCAATAGTTTCGTTGAAAATATCAAACCTCTAGTGAAGTCAACAAGAATCCCGGGGGTTCTAGGTGGAATTGGCTCTTTTGCAGGGGCCTTTGAGCTTCCTACGGGCTTTAAAGAACCTGTAATGCTTGCTGCAACTGATGGTGTTGGAACAAAACTGAAACTTGCAATCGACAGTGGCATATACAATACAGTAGGGATTGACCTCGTTGCTATGTGCGTAAACGATCTACTATGCAACTTTGGTACGCCATCTTTCTTTTTAGATTACTACGCCACTGGAAAACTTGATATCAATGTCGCCACAGCAGTTGTAGCAGGCATTGCCGAAGGTTGCATAAGAAGCGAGTGTGCACTTATTGGTGGAGAGACAGCTGAAATGCCAGGAATGTATAGTGAAAATGATTTTGATTTAGCTGGTTTTGCTGTTGGCGTTGCTGAGAAGTCGGAGATGGACAGAGTCTCAATGGTAAGAGCAGGACATAAACTGATAGCATTACCTAGCTCAGGACTTCACTCAAATGGTTTTTCACTTGCTAGAAAGGTTCTGTTTGAGAAGATGAAACTAAATTTCAGTGATGATTTTAATGGCAAACCACTCATCCAAACTCTACTTGAGCCTACAAATATCTATGTAAAAACTTTTAAAGAGTTAAAAAACGAGATAGTTGCAATGGCTCACATCACAGGTGGTGGTATAGTTGAGAACTTACCTCGCGTACTGCCAGAAAACTTAAGAGCAGAGATTAAAAAAGATTCTATAAAAGTTCTACCTATATTTGAACTAATATCAAAGCATGTTGATGGCGATGAGATGTACAGAGCGTTTAACATGGGAGTTGGAATGATACTTGTTGTTGAAGATAAAAATGTAGATAAAGTTCTGTCTAAAACTGATGGCTATCTGATAGGTGAGATTAAAGATGGGGAAAGAGAAGCCGTAATGATTTAGATGTTTTTTGCGTCTAAATCTGTCGTAATATTTTTATGCTACTTACTAATTGAAATTCTCAAAAAACCAATTTTTCGTAGCTTTAGGGGAGAGAGTCCTCGTCTCTCCCGCTAAAGAGAACTTGTTCCCTTTAGCGCATAGCATCCAGTTACTTAAATGGCTTTGATAAGTCTTTGATAACATCCCCAGGAACAGTTGCTATTCCGGCAAATTGTCCCATACCAAGCAAAGGATAGTTCATTGCGATATAGTACTCTGCTTGAAGCATAGTCGCTTTTCCACCGCTTACAACTATTGGCCAAGGCATTAAACCAGCATTAGCACGACCAATTTTATCCACAAATCTTTTTGTTCCAGCACCAACACCGTAACCAACTAAAGTTGTGTCATTAGAAATCTTAAGTTCAAATGCAAAGTCTTTGCCACCTTTGTAAGCCTTCAGTTTTGCTAGCAAGTCAGCATTATTGCCCTCACCAAGAACTTTAGCATCCTCATAATAAGGCATACCTATAGTAAAATGAAAACCTGCTAAATCTTTAAACTTCATTTTGTCTTCAGAATCTTTAAGACCAGGAAATGCTTTTTCAAGTTTAGCTTTTACAGCTGCAAAAGTTGCATGATTGTAATCCTTTTGCATATAAGCTTTGCCAAAATAAAGTGGATTTGTCAAAGATATTGTTTTTTCTTTATCATCAACAAAAAGTCTCATTGCAGCAATATTTGCACGATTGGGCTTAGCTGCCTCTTTTTTTAGTGTAGGGCAAGTAAATACGATAGTCTTACCATCTTTTACACTCTCAAAAGTGGATATTACTTCAAATCCAGCAGCGTTGAGCTTGCTCTGTGCATCAGCAACACTAATATATGCACCTTGAAGATAAGCACTAACTTCCCCACTTGGCTCGCCGCTACTTGCTTGTGCTTCAGTGCTATTTCCTGCCCAACCAAAAAAAGTTAGTACAAACGCCCCAAATAAAATAGTTAATAATTTTTTCATACTTCTTTTGCTCCTAAACTAATCATAATGCTTCTGATTTTAGCATCCATCTCTTTGATATATTGAATCTGCTTTGGATCAGTTAATTTACCAAAAGTTATCCAATTTTCTACGCTTGGCATACCCACATGTAGTACATTTTTACCTTTTTCAACATACATATACATTGAACAAGGAGCAGATGCACCTAATTCAGGATGCTGCCATACATTAAACACTGTATATGAAAATGTGAAGTGGCAAAGTGAATACACCCAATAAGCATCATATCTATCAAATTTTAAGTTATTATCGGCGTAATATTCACCAAAATCCCTCTTGCCTGCAATGATGTAATCTTCAGCTTCAAATGCTTTTTCAAATTTACCCATAAAATCAAATTTAGCTTCTAAAATATCACTTCCTCTATCAAAAGGAATCTCAAACTGCATCATAGTTTTATCATTAAGCTTGTTTATCTCAACATACTCAACTTTTCCCTTCATTCCAGCATCAGTAATAGCAGATAAGCCATCAATATATTTAGTAAATTCTGCTCTAATCGCAGGATCTTTTACCTTAGTAATATCAAGCATTGCTTGAGGTGTTAAAGTACCAACAAAAGTCTTATCATCACTTTTTTTCTTATATATAAGATAGTTAAGAGGAGCGAAACCACCAAGAGTTGGCTCTTTTAAAAGCATCTCTCTTATTTTTGGCTCACCAGCTATTGTTATAAAACCAAGATTATCTAAATTCTCAACATAATCTGTTTTAAACTTAGGATTTGGCTTGCCATCTTTTAGTAGTTTAGTACCGTAGAAGAGATTGTAGTAAAACTCTATTCCTGGATGAGAATCTTTTGGAGTAAATCCAGCATCCTCTAAATCAACTTCTAATATTCCATTAAAAGCATCATTTCTCTCTTTTTTATCTCCGCTAGACACATTAAGTCTGATAGCCTGATAGCCAAACGCAACAGTAGCACTAAGCGATAACGCAACTGCTAATTTTAAGAATGTCTTTAACATTGTCTTCCTTTTTCTATTTAAGTTAACTTTGTGATACATTTATCACAAAGTAAATCTGAAATATTATATCACATAAATCTGTAACTTGTCTGAATAATATATTTTCATAAGAGCCAAAAGTCATGATACAGACAGCTTGTAAATGTGAGAGCTTAGTTCTAATTTTATAGGATGCAAAATGAAGTATAAGATATTTTCACGCAAAGGCGTGAAAACTAAAAACTATTACTGTGTAGTAATTATTCGCCTGATGCAGCTTTAGCTGGAATCTCTTCCATTGCTTTTTTAACATTTAGCATATCTGCGAAAAGATCTGGATCAATCGGTTTTTTACTAGTTCCGCCATAGAGTGCAAGCGTCATATCCATAGAAATCAGATATCTTCTCCCGTCACCATACTCAACATATAGAACCCTACATGGCATAAAACCACCATAATAACGAGAATGATTTAACATTTTCTTGGCGATACTTAAAGAGCAGAATTCACCAATTCTAGCATGAACAACCTCATTAGGTTTTCCATCTTTGATTCTGTACATATTTTTCTCACCAACAAATCTCATATTATAGTTTTCTGCTAGCTCTTTCATATTCTCAAAAAGATCATCCTCAGTTACATTATCTGCAACTTTCCACTCTTTCATCATGGCTTGCGCTGGATCACCAGTTTTACCAATTACACCCATCATATCAGCGTATGCTGTTCTTGTTTCTCCTGAAAAGTCAAACACAAACACTTTACCCATATTCATATATGAACAACCACTAAACATAGCTGCCGTTAGAATAGGTAAAAAAGTTATAACTATCTTCTTTAACATTTTCTTCCTTTTTTATTTAAGTTGATTTTGTGATACATTTATCACAAAATAAATCTAAAATATTATATCACATAAATCTGTAAGTTATCTGAAATTTTTTTTGTTTAACTTTTTTTTGTTTACTTTAGCCGGCTCGTTGCGTTGGGCTTTTTCGATGATTTGATTTGAGTAAAATAATATTGGGGTTTAAAAAGTAACATCACAAAGAAGTGATGCTACAAAGATATAGATATCTCTTAGAAGTTATAGTTAAGTTGAGCACTATAGCTTGATTCAGAGTGCTTAGTTGTGATAGTACCACCACCAAAATATCCAGTAGTTGTCTCATTTTCTAAGCCATAAACAGCTGCAAGGTCAAGTGAAAGCGTTTTGTTTAAATTTACAGTTCCACCAAAAGTTATGTGAGTCTCTTCAGAGCCTGGGAAACCTAGTTGATTAAATGTATTTCCTAAGTTTGCCGGTCCACCAGTTAAAGCTGCTGAATTTGCATTATTTTGAATTGCACTCTTTGCGTATTGGTAACCTGCACGAAGAGCCCAACCAGTTGTTGCATACTCATAACCAATAGCCATTACATTTTGATCTTCCCAACTAAAATCTTTATAAGTTTCAGCATCTGACCACATGATTCTTCTATAGTCAATAGCTAAAGTATGATTATCCATTTTATAACTTGCACCTACACCATATTGAGCAGGAGATGAGAGTTTATTATTTGTATAACCTCCACTAGTCATTGCGCCAACAGCAGTACTTAAAACATTATCAAAATTCATCTCTATTTCAGAGATATAAACAGCCCCGAGAGTTAATCCAGCTGCCGTGTAAGATAGACCCAAGTTATAACCAAAAGCTAAATCATCAGCTACACCTGTTCCAACATTTCCTGCTAATGGATGATTATAATTAATATCTAATGAACCATACTGAACAATTGGAGTAATAGCTACAGCAAATCCATTTGTTGTATATGCTAATGGTACACCAAACTGCATAAGTTGAAGTGAAGTTGTCATATTCATTAAGGTAGGATCAGTGCTCTCTCTATAATCTACACCTAATCCACCAGTTCCCCACATACCTACACCAAAATAGAAGTTGTCATTCACCTTGCTTGCAACTGAAACAGATGGGATAACAAACATATCTGCAGCACTATTAGACTCTACATTACCGCCAGCTGATGTTGATGTTGATACATCTGGCATAAACACAGTTCCACCGAAAGAGATTTCATTGTCAGATTTAATCTTAGTTATCATTGCTGGATTTGAAAGTGCAGACTCAGCACCATGACTAACACCGATTCCAGTTCCACCCATACCACGAGTTTTTGCCCCCATACCAATCATCACTGAACCGTTTGTTGCAAATGCAGAAGTTGCACCTAAAGCTAAAGCAGCTACAACTGCTAGTTTAATTGTTCTTTTCATTTATTCTCCTATTTCTCTTTTTAAGATAGAAGTATTATAGAGGAGTATTTTTTAACTCAATCTTAAATGAATAGTAAACAAGCATAAATAAAGGATATATTTATCATATTCAAATTTAGAATTATAAATTTTATGTATGTTTAGAATCACTAATTACTATAAAAATGCTATTTTTTAATAATTACATAAGCCTTTTATATAGTTTTATCCAATAATTATAATATATCTATATATCTAAAGAATGTGATAATTTTTTAATTATGTGTAGATTTGAAACATTCTATTACTAAAAAAGCGGTTTAAGAATCTAAATTTATATTGCTAGAGTTACTATAACTCCCATAAAATAGCACATATCAATCAATATTTGAAATTTTTTTGAAATAACTTAGAGGTTGATAGATTAATTTTAATCACTTACTGCTACGAATCTAATTTCTTTGTCATTACAAACCACGACATAATAATCTAGACTTTTAGGCAGCATCGTTGCGATACAATACATTACCACGCTGCGCTAGCAATAATAAGATTTAGTTTGTAACATAACAGACGATTAAGCTGAAAAAATAAAGATAAATTTTGAGATTTAATTGATTAACAAATCATTTATTTAAAATAGTAAAAAAGATTAAAATTTTGATTATTAAAAGTAAGAAAGAAGAGTTAGTTGATTAAAGATTAAAAAAGAAGAGTTAATTAAAGAAGATTTGATCAACTAGGCAGCGACCTACATTTCCACACCTGACAGATG
>NZ_JAQTOD010000003.1 GCF_028713515.1 Sulfurimonas sp.
GGTTGTTGTTATTTATTAGTTATTTCTAAGTAAACTTGTTACGAATAAAAAACTTAACAACTTTTGAAAAAGTTATTAGTCGTTCGTTCTATTTACTTGCTTAGTTTTCAATGATCTCAAACGAAGTAATTTCAGCTCTTTTAGAGCGTTAAACCTAAACTTTAGGTCGCTTTGTTTGTGGATGGGAATTATAGGTAAGAGTTGCTTAGAGAGGGCTTAATTGGTGGGGGGAATTGGGAATGTTGCTGTCTATTAACCCTTTATATAATAAAATTCATATCTATAAAGAGATAGCACTATGCTAAGAAGGAGAAAAAATGGGACTTTATGATCGTGATTATGCAAGAGGTGGGGAATACACCTATGGAAATGCTGCAAAAAGTGATACTCAAATAGTATCTTTTGTGAAGGAAACATATAAGCTGTTTGCTGCTTCTATGATGGCAGGAGCAGTTGGCGCCTATGTTGGAGTACCTTTGTCAGGAGCGATTGTATCATACTTCTGGCCTTTAGTTATTTTAGAAATAGGTTTACTAATAGGTTTACAATTTGTAAAACATAAGCCTGGGATTAATCTAGCTGTTATGTTTGGTTTTGTTTTTATGACGGGATTAATGTTGGCACCACTATTGGCTCGTACACTTGGTATGCATGGCGGAGGAGTTATTATTGGCAATGCATTTATGATGACATCTGTAATTTTTGGTGCTATGAGTTTTTATGCAATTAAAACGACAAAAGATTTTTCCGGATATGGAAAACCCTTGATGATTGCGCTATTTGTGATTATTGCATTTTCTATAATTAATATATTTATGGGAAGCCCTCTAGTGTCAATAGTTATCTCAGGCGCAGTTGTTATCTTGTTTAGCATACTTGTTACTTATGATACTCAAAATATCATTAGAGGTGCTTACGAAACTCCAATTGATGGAGCTATTGCACTTTATCTAGATTTCTTAAATATATTTACAGCTCTTCTTCAACTGCTTGGAATATTTGGAAATGATGACTAGTCAACTCTCACCCGAACTTTATCGGGTGATTGATGCAAATTTAAATCGTCTCAAAGAGGGGATTAGAGTTGTTGAAGATATACTCCGCTACAAAGATAACAATAAAGCAATCGCCTCAAAATTAAAACTACTACGGCACAAATCACAAATCAAAGAGACAATTGAGCTATTAAAATATAGAGATAGTATAAATGATGTTCTTCGAAAAACTACAAAAAGCGAACTAGATCGTGTTGATATTAATGACATAATTATTGCTAATTTAAAAAGAGCTCAAGAGTCTTCAAGAGTACTTGAAGAGCTTTATAAACTAAGCAATGCTGAATATAGCGAAAACTTTAAACAGATTAGATATGAGCTCTATACAATCGAAAAGGATATTTTTTGGTGAAGTTACTTATGAAGATTTCTATTTAAAGAATATTAACAAATTTTTATTCTTTCAAAACTAAAAATAATAATAGTAGTATATTTTATATGAAGTAAAAAAAATTACGATTTGATTATTGAAAATATGATTATTTTATACAAAAAGATATTTGGCACAAAAGCCAAATATCACTACTTTAAAAACTTAATTCGTCGTATGCTCTTGAAACATTTATTGAATTTAACAATTTATACATTGCTTTATCTTTAAATTCTAAAAGTGGAACAGCTTCAACTATACCTGTACTATCTATACCATTTTTCATTGCTTCTAAGATTCTATCTTTTGTTAAAGTAAAATATTGAACAGATTCATTCGCAGCAGTCTTATTGATTATAAATCCGTGCCCTGGAATAAGAGTATTCCATTCTTTTGAATTAATCATCTCCAACGCTTTAAGTTGGCCTAAAACAGAACCATCTCTATTTGATGTAATTCTACCATTCATAACCAAGTCTCCAGCGAAAATAAGTTTATTTTTTGGCATATACATAAAGAAGTCTTCAGCAGAATGTCCATTACCAACAGCAACGTACTCAAGCTCAACACCATCTACTTTGAATTTTATACCTTCTTTATGCCACTCATCAACATGAATAATTTTTGTTCCTCTTATAGCGTTTTCCGAAAGAGTTTGAAACATTCTTGTATCAGTTTGACCAACTTTATAGTTTTTGTTTATTGACTCAGGTCCAATTAGTTTTGCATTATGAACTTCTTTGTAATAATTATTTCCTAACCAATGATCATCGTGTTCATGACTTAAAATTACAGTTGAAACTGGTAATTTTGCAATTTTACTCATTGCAGCGTAGGCTTGCTTAGCATATACATACGAAGGACCAGTATCCCACAAGATATATGAACTATCTGCTTTTATATAACAAGAATTTGACATATTACCAGCATTTTCTTTTGTTGGTGCCTCTAATGCCCCAAAGAAACACCATACATTATCACTAACTTTTTTTGGCACTAAATTATACTGGAACTCTTTAGTTGATTTTTTTGATTTTGATACTTTTGCTTTATTATCACTTGCTGAACTTACAGTTGTAATAGACAAAAGAGCAATTGCTGAAATCATCAGTGGACTTAATATCTTTTTAATCATAACATCTCCTTTTGTGATTTATTTTTTCAAAGAATAGACTTGTTTTTTAGTTTTAGATAATTCAAATCTACGCTTAATAGCTGATCTTACGCACTCAAATTAAATTTTAGTGCGTAAGATCAGCTAATAATATCCCCAAAATAGGGGATAAAATCTATTTAATTTTAGCAGTTCCTGTATCTTTTTTACCTTTATTGTCAACAGAGTCAACAACAATCTCATCACCAGCTTTCGCACCATTTATATCAAATTTGAAATAAGGATCTTTTGATAGGAATGGCCCAGTAGAAGCCTCCCACACAGTTTTTCCATTTAATTTCGCAGTAATATGAGTAATATATTCTTCAGCTGGCAATTTTTTTGCTGCTGCTTCTTCTTTACCTGCCATCAAACTCTCTGCCATAATCTTAACTTCTGCAGAATCGCCTTTTAAAGTTGCTTTTACTTTCATAATAATCCTTTTATTTTTATTTTTATTTTATTGACTTATACGATAATTATTGAGGGGTTTAAATCAACCTCCACAACCACCAATTGAAACTTCTACTTTTTGAGCAGTTTTATATAATTTACCATCTGCACCTTTTGCAACAATAGTTACTTCAGCAGTTTTTTTCATTTTGATTTTAGTCATAAGGTCTATTTTATTACCATATAATTCAAATACAACTACAGCACTTCTAGGGTTTGCATCTTGAAAAACAGCAACAGTTGTTAACTCTATATCTGACTTGATACCGATTGGCACAGCACCACCGTTTTCTGCTAATTTAGGAGCTTTAATCTCAATTTTGCCTTCAATCATAGCACCTTTTCCAAATAGTGCCTCAATAGCTTCCTTGCTTGATGGAGCTTCCCATGCGCTAGCATTAGTTGCTCTGAAATCCGTAGCACTTAAGCCAACTGGTAATACTGTTGCAGCAGCAGCTACTGCACCTAAAGTTAAAAATTTTCTTCTTTGCATTTTTTTTCCTTTTTTTAATGTGAGTAAATCTAGTAAGCTTTTACTTACTAGATTCTACCATATAATTAACAATCTCTGACATCTGTGCATCAGTTAAGTCCATTGCGCCGCCTTTTGGTGGCATACCACCAACACCATTGATTGCATTGTGATTTACCTTATCCATGCCTTTTGCTGTTACTTTAGCCCAAGCATTCTTGTCTCCAACAGGTGGTGCACCCATAGCATCTGTTTTATGACAAACAGCACATGAAGCATCATATAGTTTTTGACCCTCAGAAACTGCTCCGCCTTTAGATGCATCTTCTTTTGGTAAATCTCTTACTACAGAGTATGCAGGAACAACCGCAGTAATCTCATTTACAATTTTTGCAACAGATTCTTTTGGACAGTTTTTCATACAACGAGTACCAACTGCACCAAAGTTTTTAGGATTCTTGAAGAATGCTCTTACATTTTCAACACCTTTTGCTCCATCAATATTTGGATAGAAACCATTACGATTTGGCATAACAATTTTCATGATTGACTTTTTATCTAAAACAAAATCATCATCCATTTTTTTGCCATCTATCTTGATTTCACTTTGAGCCAATAAGTAAGCTGTTACAGCATACATTTGGTCAGGTGAGTAGCTTTTTGGATGTGCGTACGGCATAGCATCACGAATATACCAAATAAGAGTACTTACTTGTGGCCAATATGAGCCAATAGTTCTATTTGGAGCATCTTTGCCTGGGCAAGTTCTTTGGTTTTTAAGTGAAGCTACACTTCCACCTGTTAGTGTTGGATAACCTTTGCCGCCAGCACCAAACTCTCCGTGACAAACAGCACAGTCTTTATCGTAAAGCGCTTCTCCATCTGAAGGAGTTCCAGCACCCTCTGGTAATCCTGTACCATCTGGCATAATATCTGTATCCCAAGCTTTTAACTCAGCAGCAGTTGGTGTTCTACCAAAATTTACACCTTTAGTAGCTTGTGTATTGTAACGATATGCAGCATATGTGCCATTCGCTCTCTTGTAAGTAACACCACCGTCCAAAGCATTTTTAATTGGACTATACACACCTGCGGCAGCAGGATTTACCTTTGATTTATCGGCACTTGTTGTGGCAGCAAAACAGTTTGTAAACAAAACAGTGCTAGCAACTACAGAAGCTCCTAAAACAATTAATTTATTATTTAATTTAATCATAATCTATGCTCCTTCCTTATTTACTTGCACAATTGTCTGTTCTAACTTGAACATTATGAACTGAACCATCTTGTCTAACTTCCCAAGTACAAATTGAGTTTCTGTGATAAACACCCTCAACACCAATAATATCTTTTTCTTGAGTAACTGAAGGCTGAACAAATCCAGCATCATCTATAGCGCGAGATTGTAACAGTAGTGGCTTACCTTCGTATTTGTACATATACGAGAATCTAGTCCAAGATTTAGGAAGAATCAGACCTTTTAGGTTTGCTTCAACATAGTTTTGTCCACCATCAAATGATATATCTACAGTTTTAATAGTTCCATGCCCACTCCAAGCAAGTCCTTCAATTTCCACCAAATCACCTTTTTTAAGGTCTGACCATGGTTTTTCAGGACATGGGCTAGTTATGATTGAATTTACTTCTAATGGATAAAAGTGTTGGATTGCTCTACCATCTTTTGTAAGAACAGTATATTTAGAAGTCTCTTCTTTACAGTACCAAGGCTCCGCACCGAATTCTAAACGCTTAAGATATTTAATACATAAGTTAGCTTCCCAACCTGGTAGCATCAAACGAACAGGATAGCCTTGCTCTGGACGAAGAGCTTCACCATTTTGAGCATAGACAATCATTGCGTCATCTAAAACTTTTTCAACTGGAATAGTTCTGCTCATTTCTGAACCGTCAGATCCCTCAGCTAGCATCCATTTTGCAGTTGGCTTAAGGCCTAATTCATCAAGAATTACTGACAAACGAACACCAGTCCATTCAGCATTACTCATCATACCTTTTACAAATTGTAAAGAGTTGAATTGAGGACCTTTCCACTCAGCAGCACCATTTGCAGGACACTCCATAAAAAGAATTCTACTCTCAGATGGGTATTTTTTTAACTGCTCAAGAGTTAAAACGATTGGTTTTTCAACAAGACCATGAATCATAAGTCTGTATTTGTTAGGATCAACATGTGCAACACCATTGTGAGTTCTAGTAAAGTGCAAACCGTTTGGTGTGATAATACCACTTAACTCATGGATTGGTGACATTGAAACAGCAGCATGCATATCTCCAGCGGATGACATAAGACTTGAAGTTCTTCTTACAACATTATGCTCATAAGCAGATGGGATTCCATATGGATGCTTATTAAGCTCATCACCTAAAGTTGTTCCCCATTTTGTATGATGAACGATATTTTCATCATCGGCCAATAATTTAGCAGGCGCCAATATGCTTGCAGCAGCGATAGCGCTCACAGAATAAGCAGCAGTTCTTTTGAAGAATTCTCTTCTACTAGATTGCTCTGCGTTTGTAGTTGTTTCTAAACTATTTTCAGAAATTTTACTCATTTAATACCTACCTCCTTCTATTTTTATAGTATGCAAAGTACAAGATTTATATGCATAGTACAAAATGCAATGTGATGATTATATATCATCTTTTCTTAAACTATCAAGAAAAAATATTAGAATATAATTATTTTCTCACATTTTTGCTATTATTACACATTGATATGAATTATATTTCTTATTTGTGAAATTAATAATAATTTAAAATATGTTAAGATTTCTAATAAAAAAATAATAGGGTTAATTGATGACAGATCACAAAGTTGACAAAGTTTTAAAGCTTTTTATTTCACAATCAGGAACCTCTGATAGATTCGAAAGAGAGGTTATTGCTTTAGATGGTGGTGGTGTTGTTGAAGATAAGTTTCATAACAAAAACTCTCAAAGATCAGTTCTTATTGCTTCAACTGCGAGCTATAATCTAGTCAGTATATATGGTATAGAGATGCCATTTGGCTATCTTGGTGAAAATATACTTCTAGATTTTAATCCATACAATTTAGAGATTGGAACAAAAATAAAAATTGGCGATGTCATTTTAGAAATATCCCAGCAGTGTACAATATGTAATCACTTGGGGGTTATAGATGTAAAGATACCGACGCTTCTAAAAAACGATAGAGGAATTTTTGCTAAAGTCATCTCAGGCGGAGAGATAAAAGTAGATGATGATGTTTATATACTACAAGAGCAGATAAAAACCACTTCAAACTCCAGATAACTTAGAGGATACTCATTTAAGAGCTTTTTACTCTCTTTATAGCTTAATATTCTCCTTGCTCCGCTAACTCCACTTCTCTTTATGTACCTAAACGCTTCTCTAGTGGATTTGAACTCTAACTTATAACTTTGAAGTTCAAAATTTGCACCAAAGTATTTTTTGTTAAGTGCTTCTATCTCGTCTGCACTTCTTAGCATGGAACTTATAGATGCTGTCTTATTTAGAGTTTTAAAGGTGTTTGCCGTAAAAATAGCCAAAGCAATCGGTGCATCTAACCTTTTGATATTTTTAAAAATAGCCTCTAAATCAGCTGCCCATTGCAAGGCGGATGCCGAGGTAATAAGGTCATATTTGGATGCAAGTAGAGTTTCAAAAAAAACTTCATTGCCAAAATCCCCATATACACACTCTATCTTTTGTGACTTTGGATGCAACTCTAACATTTTTGGCGCAAAATCAACTCCAACAAAGTGTTCATACTCCCAATCTATCGCCTTGCAGACACCACCATCTCCACAGCCTAAATCTAGGATTTGTTTTGGTTTTTTGACTATCTTGCCCAGCAGATGTTTTAGCACTTGATTTTGTATGGTGTTGTAACTCCCATACTCTGGTGCAAACTTAGAAAACTCTGAGCTTATTTTCATTTTCTGTTTATTAGCAGAGATACTATGAAAATTGTTAGTACACATAAAACTATGGTTGCACCTGATGGAAGAGAGAAGTAAAACGAGAGTGTCATACCAGAGCCAACGCTAAGAAGCGCTATAACCAAAGAGATGATTATCGTCTTTAAAAAACCTACTTTAAATTGAAGCGCTGAGATAGTTGGGATAACCATAAGTGCACCTATAAGTAAACTTCCAACTACTCTTATGGAGAGAGCTATGATTACTGCAACGACGCTAACCAACAGAAAGTTTAGAAGTCTCACTTTTATGCCACTAACTTTTGCAACCTCTTCATCGTATGCTATAAAATAAAGTTCTTTTGAAAAAAGTAGCAGTGAAGTAAGCGCAATGGTTCCAAAAATGGAAATTGTATAGACATCTTCTATGCTCACAGAGAGAATTGAACCAAAAAGGTAGGAGAAGAGAGAGTTGTTAAAAGCTCCTCCCAATGAGACAATTATAACTGCGATTGCAAGAGAGCCTGAGAGTAAAATTGCAAGGACCGCATCGCTATAGAGTGAAAATTCACTTCTAAGATACTCTATAAGCCAAGCGGAGATTATGGCAACTAATACCGCCATCCACAAAGGGTTGAATCCAGCAACCAAACCAACGGCAACACCAACTAATGCTGAGTGAGCAAGCGTTTCGCTTATCATGGAATAGTGACGAAGAACAACAAATGTACCGCTTATAGAAGCGAGCGTGGCAATGATCATCCCAGCGATAAAAGCTCTTTGCATAAAATCGTACTCAAACATCTCTAACATTTAGTGCTCATGCTTGTGATTATGAAGTAGATGTGCATCTATACCGTAAAGCGTGCTCATCTCCTCACAACTCAGTGTCTGTTTTGGGTTGTTGCAGATTATAGCTTTTTGATTTATGGTGAAAAGTCTCGCTATGTCATCCGCTATTACGCCTACATCGTGAGTTATAAACACAATAGTAATTTTTTCTTCTTGATTTAGCGTTCTAAGAAGTGCGTAAAATCTTTTTTGCGACGCCATATCTACGCCAGTGTTTGGCTCATCCAAAATCAAAATCTCTGGCTTTGATGCGAGCGCTCTTGCAATCATAACCCTCTGTCTTTGCCCACCTGAAAGCGTTCCAATCATCTTATCTTTCAGATCTAGCACATCCATTTTTACCATCGCATCATGAACTAAAGCTCTGTCTTGCTCACCAAATGATGAAAAAATAGTTTTTTGTGAACTTCTCCCCATCTTAACAATATCTAAAACAGTCGCAGGAAAAGAGGAGTCCACATGTGATGCTCGCTGTGGAACGAAGCCTATTTTATACCACTCTTTGAAATCATTTAACTTTTTGCCAAAGATTTTTATCTCGCCACTTGTTGGCTTTTCTAATCCCAAAAGCATTCGGATAAGTGTTGTTTTTCCGCCACCGTTTGGGCCTATGATGGCTATATACTCAGAGCTAAAAATTTCCAAAGAGATATTCGATAAAACCTTTTGACCTTTGACACTAAAGTTTAAGTTTTTTATATCAAAAATTGGGATTTTAAACTTCATCTACACTCTAATGATTTTGAAATTTTAGTTAAGTTGTCTCTCATAATATCTTCAAAACTCAGTTTTTTTACAACTTCATCCGCAGTAATATTTTCTAGTGGCTGAAGAACCCAAACTCCGACTTTAGCCTCTTTTGCAATACTTTTCATAACTTTATCACTTGTAAAATTTTCAAAAAAAATAGTTTTTTGTTTATATTTTTTTATAAATTCTATCAAAGCAGCCATATCTTTGGCGCTTGGCTGGACTTCTGTGGAAAAACCACTTAGAGCTTTAACGCTAAAACCGTAGTTGTTTGAGAGGTATGAAAAAGCATTATGATTGACTATGATTGTGTCAAGCCTACATGATTTGAGTCTGCTTTTATAATCACTATCCAGTTTTTTAAGCATCGTCACATAAGCGTCTCTATTTTTTGCATAAAACTCTCTGTTTTGTGGGGATAATGCGGCAAGTTCTTTTGTGATTTGCTCTGTCGCTTTTATCATATTTTGCAAATCTTGCCAGTAGTGTGGGTCCATTTCAGAGTCATGATGATGGTGTCCATGCCCTTCATTGTCCTCTTTTAGTTTTATTAGTTTCACATACAAACTCATGTTTATAACTCTTTTTTTAAACTCAAAATTTTTAATCCAAGGCTCCAACCCTGCCCCGCTATAAATAACTAAATCACTTTTGTATAGTTTAATCATCTCTCTTGGGGTTGGTTCATAACTATGGATATCCACGCCAACTGGCAAAATCATATAAGTATCAACCCTGTCCATTGCGATATGCTTTGTGATGTCATAAAGTGAAAATGTACTAGTTGCAACAAGCGGTTTTTGGCTTGATGCGTATAAAATTTGATTTGTAATAAATAGTTGAAAAATTGTAAGTGCAATAACTATATTTTTAAAACTCAATGATTTCTCCGATTTTTTGAAATTATACCTTATCTCTCTATCAAATCTTTCAAGCTCTGTCTAGGGGGTTTTCCCTCCAAAATTGCATACACCTCTGCCGCGATAGGAAGATAGATGCCTTTTTGCCTTGCAATCTCATGAAGAGCGTAAGCCGTTCCTATGCCTTCGCTTACCTCTCCTATTTCAGTGCATACGGCATCTTTACTCATTCCTCGTGCTAAACCAAGTCCCACGCGATAGTTTCGTGACATCGAAGAGCTTGCCGTTAAAAATAGATCGCCTGCTCCACTAAGTCCTAAAAAAGTCTCGCTTGTTGCCCCATAGCTGCGACCAAATCGCTCCATCTCAACTAATCCTCGCGATATCAAGCTCGCCGCCGCATTATGTCCAAGCGCTAAACCCTCACAAATCCCTGCCGCAATTGCGATAACATTTTTATACGCACCAGCAATCTCTGCTCCGATCACATCTCTACTTAGATATGTTCGGATAAAACTAGGAAACAGTGCGGCAAACTCCTCTGCTGTGGACGATGAAACAGAATTTATGACAAGCGCAGTTGGGAGCGAGCTAATCACTTCCGATGCAAATGATGGACCTGAGAGAAAAGCTAGATTTTCATTTGGCAAATAAGCTGCATAAATCTCATTTAAGAACTTTCCGCTTGATGCTTCAATCCCTTTTGATGCTACCAAAACTTTTTGTCCAGAAAAAATAAAATTACTTTGTAACCACTCTCCGATTTCTTGCGCAGGAACAGTTATAATGAGATATTCGCACTCCAAAACTTCACTTAGTGTTTTAAAGTTACTCCAATCTCTTGGGGTGCGAGAAGTAATAACTACTTCATTTTTCTCACTCATCGCAAAAGCTAGTGCTTCTCCCCACTTACCGGCGCCTATCACTCCAACTCTAACCATTATTCTCTCCTCTTACAACTCTAATCAACTCATCTAATTTTTCTTGATAACCCATAACAACTAAAATATCTCCTGCATCTATGTGGTGGTTAAGCCCCTTAGATGCAAAGTTAAAACTTGTTCCTAGCTCTTGATCTACGATGCCCAGTAAAATAACATCATAATCTCGTCTAAAATAGATATCGTTTAGATATTTTCCACATAAAAATGAGTCTTCTCCTAGCTTAACCTCTATCACATTCAACAGATTATCTTCATATATTACACTATGCAACACCCTTGTGACAATTGGTTTCTCAAGCATATCAAAGATAATATTTGCGGCAATCTCAACGCTTGGTAGCACCTTATTTGCACCAGCGCTTTTCATCTTAAGAACGCTTTCGGCGTTTTGAGCCAACGCTATAATATGCAGATGCTCAAAGGTTGCTCTCAAAGAGATAGTCAAAAAAACATTTTCGGCGTCATCGGCTAAAGCACAAAAAACAACAAGTCTCTGCATACTAAAGCGCTCTTGAATCTCATCCCAATCGTCACTTAAGTCAATCAACTCTGCGCTATATCCAGCTTGAAGAGCCGCTATTTTCTCCTCTTCACTAATTACAAATATAGCAATATTTTTATACTGCAATCCCGCGTGTTTTATAATCTGATGAGCATACTCATTAAAACCAAATATAGCAGCACTATACAAACTCATAAAACCCTCTTTTTGTGTAAAAGATTGCGAAATTCACTAATTAAAGAGTGATTTGCAACCACTATTGCCACATCCCCTGAAATTATCTTAAAACTTGAATCGGGGTTAAAAACAAAATTCTCTAACCTAGTCTGATAAATCCCAAGCATGCTTAAACGCCTATAAAACAGCGGATGAAGAAGCAACTCATAAAAACGCTCCGACATATCATTATCTAACACAATCTCATCAACAATCGTTCCGCCATGCCCAGACTGCAAGGCATGTATAACATCTACTACGACCGGTTGAGTTCCTACTCTTCTGCTGATTATCCCAACTAGCTCATGTGGATTTACAACTTGGTCAATCCCCGCAAGAGAGAGTTTTTTACGATTTTTTGGTGAGTGAAGAACTGAACACAGCGGCACATGCTTGCTTAATCCGCGGATTGTTAGCGCCGTATAGATATTTGCCACATCGCTTTCTTGTAGCAGTATCACGGCAATAACTTGCTTATCAAGATGAATCTGCATCGAGTGATAAGCGTGAAGTGATGCTGAGTCAAAATTTAAAACAACCATTCCCTCATTTTGCGCCTGCTTGATTTTAACTGGGTCCGTCTCAACGATTATTATCTGTTTGTTTGTTTTTTTAAAGCGCTCCACAACGGCGTAAGTCAGGTTGGAATAGCCACATATTAGGTAAAATCTCTCCATCCCTCGCACATCATCAATGAGTCTATCCTCTTTAATCTCATCTAGTTTTTCAGTAAAAGCTGACACTACGATTGATGTTGCAAATGAGATAACCGCGATACCAGAGACAATTACAAGCATCGCAACCACTCTTCCTTCTGGAGTAATCGGAACTATATCTCCATATCCAACGGTAAAAATTGTTACCACCGACCAGTAAACCGCTTCAAAAAGAGTGTTAATCGGTGATTTGGGATTTGTTGCTTCCATGACATAGATTAAAACCGATGAAACAACAATAACAATCATAGTAATCATACCTAGTATAAGCAGTTCAAACCTTTTGGAGGAGAGTATTGAGATTAGTCGTTGCACCCCTTTTGCGTAACGAAAGATTTTTAGAACCCGAAAAAGGATAAATACACGAAAAACTCTAAATTCGTGAAAAAATGGCATGATGGCGAGCAAGTCGATAATTGCCGCAGGAGAGACTATAAAAGCCATCTTCTGCTTGGTGATTGTCTTTATAGCGGCTGATAGGTTAAATTTTCGGTGCAAAAAGAGATCGCTTTCGTACTGCTCAATAATAATTTTAGAATTATTACTATATGCCCATAGTCGTAAAATATATTCGCACAAGAAAAACAGAGAGATGATATAGTTGTTAAAAAAAACCCAAGAGGAAGAGACTTCATGCTTTACATGGCGGATAAGGATATAGATACTAAGGATAACCATAAGCATCATCAAGTAATCAAAATATTTTTTATATGGATATTTGTTGTTTTCTAAAATGTTATAGATAAATTTTTTTGTTTTACAATAAGGAGCGTAAGAATCTAGAAAATAGGCAAAATTTACTATCCATTGATTCAAAAACGGCTCCTTTTTATTTGTAAAATACAGATGTTCAAATTTTATCGACTATTTCTTTTAAATTCTCTAAAGCTCTAAAATAGCTAACACTATTTTGTAATAGACTATTTTTTGGGTACAATTCGCAACTTTTAAAACTTTAGGATATACAATGACAGCTAGTTTTTTACTTATAGTTCAAATAATTCTAGTCGTAATGTTAGTAATAGCAGTACTTCTTCAAAAAAGCTCAAGCATCGGTCTTGGTGCATATAGTGGCTCAAATGATTCTGTTTTTGGGGCAAAAGGTCCAGCTAGCTTTTTATCAAAAACAACTTTTTTTATTGGGTTTTTATTTGTTGCTAACACAATCGCTCTTGGGTATGTTTACTCAAAAGCTTCTTCATCATCGGTTGTTGATAATATGGTCCAATCAACAAACATAACAGCTCCAGTCGCTCCAAAAAACAACCCTACAACACCACTGAGATAGTTGCATTTTGCAGCTATTTCTTCTTTTTTTTAAATATTTCTCGCTACAATTACGCCACTATTTTCATCAAACAAGGACAAACAAATGCTAACAGAGATACATAACGAGTGTGAAGTAAATATGAAATCAAGCATTGATCATATGCTTAGAGATTTTAAAACACTCAGAACTGGAAAAGTTACAACATCTGTTTTAGATAATGTAAAAATTGACTATTATGGAACTATGACGGCTCTTGATCAAGTTGGCTCAATCATAGCAACAGATGCTACTACAATAGTTATAAACCCTTGGGAGAAAAATCTTTTATCTGTTATTGATTCTGCGATACTAAAAGCAAATATTGGAGCAAATCCAAATAACGATGGCAATCAAATCAAACTATTTTTTCCAGCCATGACTGTTGAACAGAGACAAGAATCTGCAAAACAGATGAGAGGAATGGGGGAGTTTGCAAAAGTTTCAGTAAGAAATGATAGAAAAAATGCAAATGACAAGATAAAAAAACTTGAAAAAGATAAGATTATAACAACCGATGAATCTAAATCTGCTCAAGAAAACATACAAAAAACCACAGATAAATATATTGCACAAATTGATACTATTTTAAAAACAAAAGAAGCAGAAATACTAAAGGTTTAAAGATGGATGTTAAAAAAATTTATATGGACGCTAACGCACTTTTAGAGGGGCATTTTAAACTTAGCAGTGGAAATCATTCACAATTTTATCTTCAATCTGCAAAAGTTTTAGAAGATCCAAAAACTGCAAAACTTTTAGCTGATGCTTTAGCTGTGCAAATAAAAGAGAGCGGACTTAAGATTGATACAGTTTGTGCACCTGCTCTTGGTGGGCTTATAGCTGGCTTTGCGCTTGCTCAAGCACTTGATTGTCGTTATATATTTGCTGAGAGAGTCGGTGGTGAAATGTCTATCCGCCGTGGCTTTGAGGTGAGTAAGGGCGAGAGAGTTTTGATGTGTGAAGATATCATCACAACTGGCGGTTCTGCTATGGAAGCAGCGGCAGTTGTAGAGAGTTTTGGCGGAGTGATAGTTGGTGTTGCCGCACTAGCAAATCGTGGTTTTTGTAAACGCGAAAATAGCAGTGTTACAACAAAGCCAAACTGCAAACTTCCACAAAATATACCATTTTTTGCACTTGATGACTTTGAATTCGAAATGTATGCACCAGAAGATTGTCCTCTTTGCAAAAGCGGTAGCGAAGCTATAAAACCAGGCTCTAGAGGTAATTAACAAAACCAAGCAAGGCATCTTTTTGAAACAAATTACACTTTTTTTAACTCTCTTTTTTTACGCCCAAATCTTAGGAGCAGCCAATCTTCCAGATGATGGAGAGCTCAAAAAAATGATTGGCAGGATGCTTGTTGTCGGATTTGAGGGTGAGAGCTTAAACGATAACAACAAAATCATAAAAGATATAAAAAATTACGAACTCGGCGGTGTTATACTTTTTGACCGCTTTTACAATGACAAGACAAAAATAAAAAACATAAGCTCCCCAGAACAGCTAAAATCACTAACCTCAACACTTAACTCATCTGCAATCAAACCTCTTCTTATTGCTGTGGATCAAGAGGGAGGAAAAGTCACAAGACTAAAACCAGCTTATGGATTTGGGGCAACTCCCTCAGCCAAAGTAGTATCAGAACTCTCGGATTATGAGACAAAAAATATCTATACAGCTCTAGCAAACACACTTCATGAAGCAGGAATAAACTGCAATTTTGCTCCGGTTGTTGATTTGGCACTAAACCCAGAAAACAAGGTAATCTATGGGTTAAATCGCTCTTATGGAAGTGATGGTAAAACGGTTACTAGATACGCAAAGATATTTATGGATGCGCAAAAAAATAAGCAGATTATCTCTGTTTTAAAACATTTTCCAGGGCATGGCTCTTCGCTTGATGATTCACACAAAGGCTCCGTTGATATCTCTAAAACATGGAGCACGGTTGAACTTGAACCATATATAACGCTCATAAACAGCGGTGATGCCGACATGATAATGACAGCTCATGTCTTTAACTCAAATCTTGATGCAAAATACCCCGCGACACTTTCATACAACACAAACACAAAACTGCTGAGAGAAAAACTTGGCTTTAACGGCGTTATCATCAGTGATGATATGCAAATGGGTGCAATTTCTAGCTCTTTTTCACTGCAAGAGAGTGTGGCACTTGCCATAAATTCTGGTGTTGATATGCTACTTTTTGGCAATCAGTTGGGTTTTGTGGATACCGATAAACTAGTAGAGGTTATTTTAGGTGAAATCAAAAGCGGAGCGATACCATTTGAGAGAATTCAAGATTCAAACAAAAGAGTAGAACTTCTTCTTAAAAAATTAAAAAAACCATGATACACAGCGCTTTTTCAGCTCTTGATTGGTTAGTCTTTGGTACCTATTTTTTTATCTTAATCGCCTCATCCATATATCTAAGCCGTACTAAAATAAAGACTTCAAGAGACTATTTTCTAGGCTCAACCTCTCTGTCTATGTTTGCCGTTGCTATCTCAGTTCTTGCAACCTCCCAATCAGCCGCCACATTTTTAGGCGCTCCGGAGTACTCTTACACCAAAGATTTTACATTTATAGGATTTTACTTCTCGGCTTTAATTGCTGTCATTTTTATAGCAGTTGTGTTTATCCCAAAATTTTACGAGATGAGAGCAATTACAGTTTATGAGTTGCTAGAAAAAAGATATGGAGCGAGGGCAAAAAGAGGCGCTGGGATAATGTTTCTCATCGGGCGAGTACTTGCTAGTGGAGCCAGACTCTACATTGGCGCAATCGCTATCTCTATGATTTTGTTCAGCGATATATCATTCTCTCATGTAGCTATCTCCATAACTGTTCTAATGCTGGGCTCCCTTGCTTACGCCTATTTTGGTGGTATTCGCTCCATAGTTTTGAGTGATATTTTTCAAGCAACTGTCTATATAGGGGCAGGTGTTGCGGTTTTAGTTTTTCTCTACTACTCACTAGGAAATATCCAAATCATAGAGACACTCCAAACAAACAATAAACTAAACTTTATAGATAATTCACTTGATGGTAATTTTAGCCTTATCGGACTCTTTAGTGGTTGGCTTCTACTTAACATCGCTGCATTTGGCTTAGATCAGGATATGGCTCAGAGAATTTTGTGTTGTGAAAACAAAAAAGAGGCAACAAAATCACTTATTCTCTCAATCCTTATAACAATTCCAGTCGTACTTCTTTTTCTAACTATTGGTGTATTTTTATATCTTTTTTACCTAAAAAGTGGTGTTGTTCAAAGTTTCAATGGTGAGAAAATTACCGTTTTTATGTACTACATCTTAAATGAGATGCCAGATGGTCTGCGTGGTTTGGTTACTGTTGGAGCCGTTGCAGCAGCACTTGCCAGTACAAGTTCAGTGCTTGCAGCCATGGCATCTGTCGCGGTTGAAGATATTTACAAGCCGTGGAAGCTAAAACAGGGAGAAATAGATGATATGCATTTTGTTAAAGTCTCACGATTTTCTGTGCTATTTTTTGCCCTGATTTTATCGCTTATGGCTATGGTTAGCTATTTTTGGCAGCGATATAGCGACCTTCCTCTTATCTCGTTTGCTCTTGGTGTTATGGCGTTTGCTTACACTGGACTTTTAGGAGTTTACTTCTCTGCCATTTTTACAAAACGCGGCAACGAAACAACTGTCTTACTTGGTCTAGCTGGTGGTTTTTTTACCGTTTTAGCACTTCAGCCATACACTCTTGGATTTAATATCAGCTTCTCATGGCAAATGGTTATCGCAACTGCTGTGGCATTTTCTATAGTACAACTAGGAGGCAAAAATGAGTGAGCTATACATTGGTGTAATGTCTGGAACGAGTTTAGACGGCTTAGATATAGTACTTTGCAATGTTACCTCAAACTCGTGCGAGTTGATATTTTCAGCTGAATATCCTTTTGATGCTAAACTAAAAGAGGATATTTTAAATGCCATCAATGGCCAAACAACGCTAAGAGTCATAGGTCAAATAGATGCTCGTTTAGGCAAATTATATGCTAACGCAACAACAGCTTTTATGACTCACAATAACATAAAAAAAGAGAGTGTTAGAGCTATCGGTTTGCATGGTCAAACCCTCTGGCATGAGCCTTTTGGCGAGTATCCATTTTCTATGCAACTGGGTAACGCTAACATACTAACAGCACAAACAGGTGTTAGTGTTGTTAGCGATTTTAGACAAAAAGATGTAGCCCTTGGCGGTCAAGGTGCTCCTTTTGCTCCAGCTTTTCATCAAGAGATGTTCTCAAAATTAGCTCGTAAGGTAGCTGTTATAAATATTGGTGGATTTTCAAACATCACCATTTTAGGAGAAAATCTTATCGGCTACGATAGCGGTACTGGAAATGTTTTAATGGATTTGTGGATCTTCAAGAGAAAAAACAAAACTTACGACAAAAACGGAGAGTGGGCATCAAGTGGACATGTGGATGCTAATTTGCTAAACAAAATGTTAAGTGATCCATACTTTCAAAAAGAGCCTCCAAAAAGCACTGGTCGTGAGTATTTCAATGAAAAATGGTTAGAAAAAAAGTTAGAAGGGTTTGGGCATCTGATAGATGAAGATATTCAAGCCACACTTTTGGAATTCACTGCAGAAACTATAGTCAGTGAGGTGAAAAAAAGCTCGGCTGATTTGGCAATCATTTGTGGTGGTGGAGTTAAAAACATAGCTCTTATGCAAAAACTCCGCGCTTATCTGAGAGATATTGAAGTCTCGCCTAGTAATAAATATGGTGTAAATAGTGATTTTATGGAAGCTATGGCATTTGCGTGGCTTGCGTATAAACGAATCCACAAAGAGAGCGTAAATCTCAAATCCGTTACAGGGGCTAGAGAAAATTCCATTTTAGGGTGTATTTATGAATAAGATAAAAGAGTGGTTATCTCAAACAGAGTATAAAAACCATAGCGTAGAGATTGCATCTGCCGATGCTAGTTTTAGAAAATATTATAGATTAAAAAATGGTAGCGATAGTGTACTTTTAATGGATTCATCACTAGAGAAATACTCGCTAAAACCATTTTTGGACATAACAACAAGACTTTTAAACGCAAATATTAATGCACCAAAAATCTTACTAGAAAACCTAGAAGATGGATTTTTAATAATTGAGGATTTTGGCAATATACACTACTTAAATATACTAACTCAAGCCAACTATAAAACTCTCTATTCAAATGCGATTAACTCCATCATGAATATGCAAAATACAGATACAACTGATTTACCGCTGTATGATGAAAAATTCTTACATGTAGAGATGAATTTGATGAGAGAGTGGTATTTAGAAAAACTTTTAGGTGTAAAACTAACTGCTTCTCAAGCCGAACTAATCGCAACAACACTCAAAGCAATCTCCAAAGTTGTGCTTGAGCAACCTCAGGGCATTTTTGTGCATCGCGATTTTCACTCAAGAAATATTATGCTTTATGATGAGAGTAAAATCGGTGTGATTGACTATCAAGATGCCATGAGTGGGGCGATTACATACGATTTAGTTTCACTTTTAAAAGATTGTTATATCTCTTTTGATGAACAAGAGATAAAAAAACTCGCGTTAGAGTTTCGAGATAAAAAAGGGTTAAGCTTTAATGATGAGACATTTATAAAATGGTTTGATTTCATGGGACTTCAAAGACACATAAAGGTTCTCGGTGTATTTTCTCGCCTATCCATCCGGGACACCAAAGATGGCTACCTAAAAGATATACCGCTAACACTAAAATATGTGCTTGATGCTGCAAATAAATATAGTGAAACAAAAGAGTTGGCTATGCTACTAAGAGAACTAGCAGATCATAACTAATACCATGTCTTGTTAGTTAAAACGATACTTTAACTGAACTCCTATCTCTTTTGTCTCATTCCTTGGCTCCATAACGCTCCATACACCATAGTAATTTATCTCTGAATCATCTATTTTCCAGTAGTTAAAAAAGAGTCCCGCCGACCAATATTTCTCTTCGTATGCAGTGCTTGCACGAATTCCATAGCCACTCTTCTGCTTATTTACGGGATCACCAAAAAGCGCTGCATCGGCAGGACTTATATCAGAAAGATAGCTCTTTTGTTCAGCCTTTAACAAGTAATCATACTCGATTGTAGTGGAGATGCGTGATGAATTGTCAATCATAAAACGATGTGTAACACCGATAGGCAGATAGAGATATTGGCTAGTTCTTCTATATCCGCCACTCCCCAAATCTCTTAAATCATTGTCCAAACGACGATATCCAAGACCAGCAAAAGTTGAAAGAAGATAACCATCAACAACCACTTCTTTTCCTGCAGCTAATCGAACTTCGTACATATTATCACTTACATCTCCTGTTCCTGAAGCACTCTTATACTCGACATTTCCAGTTGCATAACGGACATCTCCAATAATAAAATAGTCGCTTCCTAAACTCTTGGTCCCAGTAAGCGAGGCTCCATATTTACTACCCTTGTTTGACATAAAAAAGGCCCCATTAACTTTCTCTTCATACTCATACCAATAACTCTGAACTCCTATCTCTAGCGCATCTGTTGTCTTTAGAGAAATTTTACTTTTATCTGCAAAATACTCCTCCTGTGCAAAAAGAGTTAGGGCAAAAACAGATGAAGCAAGAAGATAACAAATAAATATACTCTTTTTCATGGTAAACCTTTTTTAAAAAAATCGCTTATATTATAACAGTTAAATTTACTATTACATGTTATTTTCAATAAAGCAATATATGCTATCCTTTCAAAAAAGTGGAGTAATATGAAAATCTTTTTAAGAGTTATTTTTGTTATTTTTATCGTTATGCTTTTGGATATTCTTCGCTACTTTGTATATCCATCAGTAGATTCTCTTAAGACAAACAACCCAATTCCTACAGCATTTATGGAATACCGCACTGCTGAGTGGGCAAATGAAAATAGAGATATAAAGATTAACCAAAAATGGGTTAGTATAAAAAATATCTCTCCAAATCTTATAAAAGCTGTACTTATTGCCGAGGATGATGGTTTTTACAAACATGATGGTTTTGATATTAAAGGCATGGAAAATGCAATAGAGCGGAGTATAAAAAAAGGGGTGCTTGCAGGTGGTAGCACCATCTCTCAACAACTCTCAAAAAATCTATATCTCTCTCCTAGTAAAAACCCTATTCGTAAGGTTAAAGAGGCAATTATCACATACAGAATTGAAAAAAGCCTCTCAAAGCGCCGTATTTTAGAGATATATCTAAATATCGCAGAGTGGGGAGATGGGATTTTTGGCATAGAGGCAGCATCTCGCCACTACTACGGCAAAAGTGCGAAAAATCTTAACGCAAAAGAGGCAGCACGACTAGCCACAATCCTTCCAAATCCAATCAAATACAATCCTCTTGGAAACCAAAAATATGTTATTAATCGTTCCGCAATTATCTACAAAGTTATGATGCGTCGCGGTATTGTGATATCTGCCTTTAAAGAGGTAATGGCTCTGCCAAAAATTGATGAGATAGTAAAAGATGAAAACCAAAGTGCTCAAGCCGTGGATGAGACAAATATACAAAACGACGAGCAAAAAATAGATAAAGATATAGCTCAGGATGAACCTAAGGCAGATGTGGAAATACCAGCAGCAAGTGAACAATAAGATGTTCATAATATGTCATTGGCTTGAGTATAAAACCAATTTCGCCATTTTCTCAGCTACTTATTGATACTCTTACAGTAATAAAAAGTTTGAGGTAAAAAATGTCCAAAGAGAAGAATTTAGAGTTTGAAAATGCTGTAAAAAGTATGATGTTTTATGTTGGAGAAGATCCAACCAGAGAAGGTCTGCTAAAAACTCCTCAGAGGGTCAGAAAAGCGCATGAGTTTATATTTGGCGGATATAAAGAGAATGCTCAGGAGATTTTAGAGTCTGCTATGTTTACAAGCTCAAATGATGAAATGGTGCTTTTAAAAGATATAGAGTTTTATTCAACTTGCGAGCATCATCTTTTGCCAATCATCGGAAGAGTTCATGTTGCCTACATACCTGATGGCAAAGTTGTTGGGCTCTCAAAAATTCCAAGAGTAGTAGATGTTTTTGCTAGGAGAATGCAGATTCAAGAGCAGCTTACAGAGCAGATTGCGGACGCTATTATGGATTCTATCAAGCCAAAAGGTGTGGCGGTTGTAGTTCAAGCTCGTCATATGTGCATGGAGATGAGGGGGGTTGAGAAGATAAACTCAACAACGACATCATCAGCTCTTCGTGGACTTTTCAAAAAAGATGAAAAGACAAGAAGTGAGTTTTTCTCGCTTATAAACTCTCCAACTGGGACAAGATACTAAGCAGATGCCACTCTCTTCCCTAAAAAAAAGAATCTCATCAACAAATCATTCAGAGATGTTTGGCGAAGTTGTAAAGATTAACGCAACCGTCATCACGGGAACTGGGCTGAAAGTCAGCATCAGCGATATGGTAAGGATAGTCTCAAACGACACAGCTCAAGAGATTACAGGAATGATTACAGAGATAGACGGTGCTACTTTTTTTATAACACCATTTAGTTTTGTAGAGGGATTTTGTTCAGGCGATAGAGTTTTTCTAGATCAGGCTGGTATGAATATCCCAGTCGGCGAGGGTCTGCTTGGAAGAGTTGTAGATCCATTTATGCGACCAATTGACGGCAAAGGTCCCATCATCTCAACAAAATTATCTCCAATCATAAAAGCTCCCATTGCTGCGATGAAGCGAGGAATGATTGATGAAGTTTTTAGTGTTGGAGTAAAGAGCATTGATGGACTCTTAACTTGCGGAAAAGGGCAGAAGCTCGGTATTTTTGCAGGAAGTGGTGTTGGAAAATCTACTCTAATGGGAATGATTGTAAGAGGAGCTGATGCACCCATAAAGGTAGTTGCGCTTATCGGCGAGAGAGGAAGAGAAGTTCCTGAGTTTATAGAGAAAAATCTAGGCGGGAATCTAGAAAATACCGTGATAATAGTTGCGACTTCGGATGATTCTCCACTCATGAGAAAGTATGGTGCGTTTGCTGCGATGAGTGTTGCTGAGTATTTTAAAGATAAAAATTTAGATGTTCTTTTTATTATGGACTCTGTCACAAGGTTTGCTATGGCTCAGAGGGAAATTGGACTAGCTCTAGGTGAACCACCAACCTCAAAAGGTTATCCACCATCATCCCTAACTCTTCTTCCCCAACTTATGGAGCGAGCAGGGAAAGAGGAGGGAAAAGGCTCTATTACCGCCTTTTTCACAGTCTTAATTGAGGGAGATGATATGAGTGACCCAATCGCCGATCAGTCTCGTTCTATCTTAGATGGACATATTGTCTTGTCTCGTGAAATGACAGATTTTGGAATTTATCCACCTATCCATATACTAAACTCCGCATCAAGGGTTATGAGCGACATTGTAACTCCTGAACACCTAAGGGCTATTTTAAAATTTAGAAGACTCTACACGCTCTTGAAAGAGAACGAGGTGCTTATCCGCATTGGAGCGTATCAGAAAGGGAGTGATCCTGAATTAGATGAAGCGATAAATAAAAAAAAGGAAATGGAAGAGTTTATGACACAAAGCTCAACACTTCAAAATCCATTTCAAGATAGTGTTAATTCGCTTTTGAGTATAGCTGATAGCTAATTTTGAGTTATTGCGAGCTTTCGAGCTGAGCAACTCTCATAGCTTCTCATTATTTGAGCTATCTCCAAATCATATCCGTAGGTGTCTATATATGTATAAATTATCACCTCTGCACCATCAAAATTTTGTTTCTCTAAAAGCTGCGAAACTCTTGCATAAAAACCAACTTTTATAAGCTCCTCAACCTTAACTCGTCTCTCTTTTATTTCTGCAAGTTCACCTAATCTACTTTTAATATCTTTTATATTTCCACTCAAAGCAAACTCTTCGCACTCGCCCATGATAAAAAACCAGTGTTTTTCAAGAAGTACTCCCAACACACTGCCTTTAAGCGAGCTATTTTCATCCAAAATCTCATAGCATAACCTAAAGTTGTTATTTTGATATGCTTCTTGAAGTTTTTGCGCATTTATATACTCTAGCTTCAATTTTTGCACTCTATTTTCAATCCCAAATGCTGATTCTAGTGCTTCAATCCTACTATCCAATAAACTTAGCTCACCACTTTTTATGAAACTCTCAATGCGCTCCAGCTCTATTTCAATCTCAGAACTTAATGTTTTAAAATTTGGAATCTCTCTTAATTCTGGATTTGAAGCTATAAGCTGATCTATTTTTTTATAATCTTTATCATTTACTGCTCTTAAAAACTCAATAAAATCCGCGTTGTGAGCTAAGATTAACTTAACAATATTCCTCTTTGAAGGAACTGCTTTATAGCTACTAAGCAGAGCTTTTGCTTCACTTTTTTCTCCCCTTATAAGTAATTTTTGTGCACTTAAAAGTGTATCTTTAAAAATCTGTTCTGTTTTTTTATACTCTGTTGTTTCTCTTAATTGTATAAATTTATCAGAAATAAGATAGATAAGTGCGTATTTTTCCTCTCTATAAAGCTCTTTAAATCTTGGGTAGTTTTTAAACGCCAAAAACAGCTCTTTAACCTGATTTTTTTTACTCTCCACATCATCATATATTTCTAACATCTGTTTTGCTTTTGCAGTGTCATTTTTCTCTAATGCCTTAGTTGCCTCTATATATCTCTTTCTGTAGCGTTCTTCTAGAGTCTTAAATGTTTGGGAATTCCGAAGCATAGGCTCTTTTGTAACAAGCTCATACGCCTCTTTTATGCAGTTATGAAGAGCTAATGATTTTAGTTTCTCTTCAGTTGGAAGCTTTATGGTTGAAATTTTGTTATTTTGCAGAAGAGCCACCAAAAAACCATTATCGGCGATATCTATCTTAATTGGTTTTGAGCTAAACTCAATATACTTTTTTATGACCACTTTTAAATTTTTTATATCAATAATAGAGACAAATTTTGCATCTGTGATTATCATTGCGAAATCTCTGTTTTGCATCATAATAATCTCTTTTATAGATGAAAATGTTGTTTTGATAACTCTTTTTGAGTTTGGATTTTCTAGTGAAATTATCTCTATTCCACCATTTTTATCTCCACAAATTAAGTTATTCTCATCTATAAAAGAGAGTGCAGTTATACGATTGTAAACTATTTTTAGCCTAGCCACTCTGCTACTCATATCAATCACTTCTAGCGTGCCGTCAGAAAAACTAAGTGCGATATAATTTTTATAAAATGTAAAAAGATTTATATATTTATTGTTACTAAAACTGTGGATAACATTTCGTAGCGGATATAATCTGGATATCAAAAATTGCTGTTCATATCTATATTTTAAAACTTGTAAATTATTAATTACAACTATTACATATTTTGAAGATGCGTCAAAGCTTAATTTTGAAATTGGGTTACTTGCAACAGAGATTGTTTGAATAAGTTCTCTCTTTTTTATGTTGATTATATAAATATATTGATTATCAACAAAAGCAAACAGTTTATGATTTGGACTAAAGCAAAAAAATTTTGTATCTTGATTTAAAAATTGACTTTTTTTCTCTTTTTTTTCTTGGAATGTGAGAAAGTTATAGAAGTTTATACCATCATTTTTTGTGCTGTAAACTATATTTTCATCATCCAGGATTGCAAAATCCGTTATATCGGACTTTGCAACTAGATACTCATCTATACCAAACACGAAATAAAATTATTTATCTTTTTCTTCTACTTCTGAGTAAGCTTTCATAAGGTGTTTACCCATTTGACGCTCAAATTCATCCCAGTTGTGGTAATCTTTCAACTCCGCAGATGCATCCGGCTTAACTTCATAACTCTCTTTACCATCAGCATAACCTTTTTGTGCCCACTTTAAAACAACTTTAAAATAGTTTAAAAATGGATCAATAGTTTTATGCATTTCACCTGATGGGCCATGTCCTGGAACATAAAGGTCATATTTTTTGTAACCTTTTTTTTGAGCAAGGATATCTTCAAGAAGCTCAATATTTCCATATATACTAGAGCTTTCATCCATACCTCCAAGACGACAATCCATTAGGTTATCACCTAACCATAATGTATTAGACTCAACATGCTCTATTAGGATGTCTGTATCAGTGTGTGCTCGTTCAGGATGAAAAACTCTAAAAGTTTGCCCATCAACTTTAAGAACATCTCCATCTTTTAAGACTTTTGTCGGGAAAGGAAACGGTCCATCTGTGCCTTTTAAATTTTTTGAAAGACCCTCTAGAATGTTATACCATACTCTAGCTTCCCCATCTTTTGCAGCCTTAATCATATTTGGATGAGCATAGCTCTGCGCGTTAGGAAATGCTTCTTGAAATGCCTTGCCAGCAAACCAATGATCCCCATGTTTATGTGTATTTAAAATAGCAAGTACTGGTTTTTTTGTAACTTTTTTATATTCAGCGACAATTTTTTTACCAACATTATAGTTCCCACCTGGGTCAATTACAATAGTACCGTTTTTACCCTCTACAAATGAGGGATTATTCATGAAACCTTCATTCTCAACACTTGGATTCTCTGGCGGGCCATGCATAATCCATACATTTTTAGTAACTTTTTTAAACTTGAACTCTCCAAGCTTTCCAAGCGTAAAAGCATTTAGTGATAGCGAAAGTGCAATTACTGCTGTGATTATAAAACTAATTTTTTTCATCTTTTTCCTATTTGTGTTAATTTTATGAGCCTAATTTTAATACCAAATTTAACTAACTGAATATATAAAATATGCTCCAAGGATTCTACATTTTTAAGCCTTAAGGGCGTTTTAAATAAAAATTCATCCTACTGTTTTTATACAACTAAATTTTTATGTTATGATTTGCTTATCTAAAAATGGAGATTAAATATGAGCAGTAGTATCAAAAAAACTGGATTATTTTTTGGATCGATTGTGGCAATTTCGCTTTTAACATTTAGTGGATGCGCAAGGATAGGAAATGATTTTAATTCACACCGTGTAGAGCAAATTAAAGTTGATGAAACATCTCAAAGTGATATTGTTTTAATGTTTGGGCAACCTTGGCGCAAGGGAATGGAAAATGGCATCACAATGTGGACTTATGGTCGCTACACTTATCGTCTTATAGGCGAAACAGACACTAAAGATCTTGTTATTAAGTTTAATAAAGATGGAAAAGTAAGTTCATACACTTTTAATTCAACTGTGAATGAAAAATAGTTTGTCTGTAAAAATTAAATAAGAAGCCCTATAAATATAAGGCTTCCTAAAAAGATTTACAAACTACTAACGCAGATATCTCGCGAAATAAAAAAGTTGCTCTATCTCTTTGCAGAGAATAGAGTCTTAAGTTATGCTCTACCTGAGAGCATTCCATACATAGTCATTGGTTTAAGTATATAAACTTTTAGTAACCACATTATCCATCTCTCTTTAGTTGGATCAAGAGGGAACGATGGAGTTGGTTTTTTAGTCCAATTGAACTCAGCCATCATAACTGTTCCAATGCCTGTAATTAATGGGCAAACAGTATATCCATCATACTTAGATGTAGGCTCTTTGCCACCCATCGCAGAAATAACATTGTTGACCAATACCTTATATTGCTTACGAACTGAACCACCTGTTTTACCCATCGGAACACCGACAACATCACCTAAAGACCAAACATTTGGAAAGAAAGAAGATTTTAAAGTCTCTTTGTCAACAGTAACAAAACCAGGTCCCTGCGAACCAAGCTCCGATTGACCTACGACATCTGGAGCTTTCATGGGCGGAGAAACATGCATAAAGTCATATTTAACCTGTACTGGCTCACTAACTTTTACCTCTTTTACGATTTTATCGCCCATCTCGTCTTCAACTTCTGTCTTCTCCATTCTCCATTTATCGAATGTTGCCGTTTTAGTTGCTGTATCTACTGCTACTAAATTGTGTTTATAGTTCCATTTAAAGCCTCTTGCCTCAAACTGCTTAACAATTGCATCATGATATTCAGGAACACCAAACATTTTTCCACCATCTGGATAGAGAGTTAACTCAACCTTATCACGAACACCAGCTTCTACAAGACGAGCATGAGTTAAATACATAATTTTCTTAGGTGCACCACCACATTTAATAGGTGTATTAGGCTCAGTAAATAGTGCTTGTAGTTTATCAGGGCCTTTGTGAGCTTTTGCCTTAGCGACTAACTCCTGAATACCAGCCCATGTTGCTACTGCACCATCTTGAAAGTAGATTGAGTGCAATCCATCTTTAGTGATTGTGTTTTTAGTTGCGGCATTATCCTTGCCATTTGAAGTAATCACGCCATCAAGACCTTTAATTGCCGCATAATTAAGCATAACACCAGTCGCAATAATAAGCTGATCGTAAACTATTACCTGTGTTCCATCAACAGTTACTTTGTTGTTTTTTGGATCAAAAGCAGTAACACTACCCTTAATTAGTTTTACGCCCTTAGGTACGAATTCATCTCTATTATATTGAATATCATCAATCTTCCAAATTCCACCAGCTACAAGAGTTTGCCCAGGCTGATAAGATACGGATAGCGGATCAGGTTCAATTACAGTAATATCTGCATTGTTAATTGAGTTGTTAAGGCGAGCTGCTGTACTCATTCCGCCTAAACCACCACCAACTATAACTATCTTTCCTTTAACATCGGAAGAAGCGCTAACTTCAGATGTTCCAATTGTAGTACCCGCTATTACAGATGCAGCCAATGGAGAGAGCGTTAAATATTTTAAAGCTTCACGACGAGACATAATCTCAGGATGTTTATCAACTTCTTTTAAAATCTCTTCTAAAATTTGATTTTTGCTCATTATGATTTCCTTTTTTTACTGGAGCTATTGCGCAACTTCTTTTTACCAAATCCATCTAAAAACTTTCATACTGTAAATGAATGGTAAATGAAATATTCGATAGATTCTACATTTGAAAAACTTAAAATTTTCTAAAATACTAAGTTTTTTGATAATTTTATCTCTTTTTCAGTGCTTTTGTATCAATAAAACCTAGTTAATTATTTACTTAATAATTATAGATTTTATTTATAATAAGCTGTGGTGATACAGCCCCGTTATACTCATTTTTTGTAACTCTGTAGCTACAAGTAAGTTTTCTATTTTCGGGCATCTCTAGGAGTTGATAAAAGAGTATGAGCTCCAAAGTTTTTCTCTCATGCGAGAATTGTCTGATTGTTATTTTTGAGTGAGATCTATCTCTTCCCATACTATTTATGCTTATGATTTCGGCCTCTTTTACTAAAAAAAGTGGGCGCAGGTTTGCCTCACCGTAGGGCTCAAAACTCTCCAATAACTCTAAAAATTCTATATCTATCTCATCGCTAGACACTATTCCGATAAACTTCTCTTTGGGTATAAAATCTTTCTTGTCTAAAGACAATGCGCTTTTGTTTATGGCAACTCTAAACTCATCTATATTTTTTACCTCAAGCCCAAGTCCTGCTGCCATTTTATGACCGCCAAACTTTGTTAGATAGCTCTCATTTGCTTTGATAAGCTTGTAAATATCGACTTCGCCTACGCTTCTTGCACTTCCTTTTGCGACACCATCTTTACAGCTTAGCACGATTGCTGGTTTTTCAAACTGGTTTACAACTCTTGATGCAACAATTCCTACAACGCCCTCATGCCAATTATCTCCGGCGACAACAATGACACTATCATTCTCGTTTACGCACAAGAGTGCCTCTTTCGTCGTCGCTGATTCGTTCTCTTTTCTAAGCTCATTTAGAGAGTTTAGTATCTCAAACTGCACAAACGCCTTCTCGACAGTTTTGGCAGTCAAGAACTCTAAGGCAATGCTCGCATCTTCAAGTCTTCCTGCTGAGTTTATCCGAGGTGCAATCTGAAAACCAATATCTTCGGAACTAATGACGGATTTATTTAAAAAATCTCTTATAATGATAGAAGATGGCCTGTTTGAGTGCATCAAAAGCTTTAATCCCTCTTTTACAAGAATTCTGTTTATATCAACAAGAGGCATAATATCTGCGATAATAGCAACACATAAAATATCCAAAAATAATCTCATATCTATATTTAGATTTAGCTCTTTTTTCAGAAGTCCAAGAAGTAGCCAAGCGACTTGCGCTCCGCAAATCTCTTTAAATGGATAGTCGCAATTTGGGAGTTTTGGGTCAATGATGGCGTAAGCATCTGGCAAGAGATCTGATGGTGTATGATGATCAGTAATGATAAGCTCAATGCCTCTTTGTTTGCAGATATTTGCTGCTTCAACTGCAGTTATACCGTTATCGACCGTTATGATTAAATTAGCATCGATTCTCTCTAGCAAGTTTGGACTAACTCCATAGCCATCTCTAAATCTGTTTGGTATTATAACTTCAAGAGGATAAGGAATCTGTCTAAAAAAATCAACCATTATTGCACTTGAGCTTACGCCATCGACATCATAATCGCCAACAAGAACTATTTTTTTTCTCTCTTTTATAGCTTCTGCAATTTTTTTTGCTGATTTTGTTGCATCTTGAAGTAGATTTGGATCTGGGATTTGTGATAGTTTTTTATCACCATCACCAAACCTCTTTGAAAGCAGTTCAAAGAGAGTCTGTTTTGTTAGTAGTGGAGCATTTTCCATATAGAAAAATTACTCAGCGTCTAGTGTTGCTTGAACAAATGCCAATATTGAAGGGTTTGGAGTTTGCAGTCTTGAAGTAAACTCTGGATGAAATTGAACTCCTAAAAACCAAGGATGCCCTTTTATCTCAACAGTTTCAATAAGTCCATCAGACTCACCAGTTACAATCATACCAGCACCCTCAAGAGCTTCTCTGTAAATTGGATTTGCTTCGTAACGGTGACGATGTCTTTCAAATATAGTTTTTGCCCCACCGTAAGCCTTTCTAAGCAGTGAACCATCTTTTGTATCACAAGGATATTCACCAAGTCTTAGAGTTCCACCCATTGGTGATTTATGAGTACGAAGTTGTGTGTTCCCACTTTGATCTAAAAAGTTGTCTATTAGATAAATCATAGGATATGGTGTATTTTCATCAAACTCTACAGAGTTCGCACCCTCAAATCCAAGAACATTTCTTGCATACTCAACAAGTGTTAGCTGCATTCCAAGACAGATACCGAGATATGGGATTTTATTTTCTCTTGCATATTTTATAGCCTCTATTTTACCCTCAACTCCGCGATTGCCAAATCCGCCTGCAACTAAAACACTATCACAATCCTTCAAGAGCTCCTGTGCCCCTCGTGCTTCTATAGCTTCGGAGTCTACCCAGCATATTTCAACACGAGTATCCAAATGAGCACCGGAATGTATAAGTGACTCTGTTAATGATTTGTAAGACTCTTTTAGTTGAAGATACTTTCCAACAAATCCAACTACAACTCTTTTTTTAGGCTGAACTATCTTTTTAACCAGAGCATCCCACTCTTCCATATTTGGATTCAACTCATCAAAACCAAGCTCTTTTGCTATAGGACCCAAAATATTTTGTCTTAAAAATGACATCGGTACATCATATATGCTAGCTGCGTCAAGTGCTTCTATGACGCTATTGCTTGAGACATCACAACTCATGGCAAGTTTCTTTCTAAATGTTTTTGGAAGAGGAAGTTCACTTCTAGCAATTATCATCTGAGGAGTTATACCGATGCGACGAAGCTCTTGAACAGAGTGTTGTGTTGGTTTACTCTTTAACTCGCCAGCAGCTTTTATGAAAGGAATAAGCGTTACATGAATAAAAAATGTTCCCTCAACCTCATCATCATGCTTCATTTGACGAATCGCTTCCATAAACGGAAGTCCTTCTATATCACCAACTGTTCCACCAAGCTCTACAATTAAGACTTCATGCCCTTCTCCAGCCTCTTTTATGCGTTTTACAATCTCTCCGACAATGTGCGGAATAACTTGAATAGTTTGCCCAAGATAGCCACCTGAACGCTCTCTCTCAATTACGCTTGAGTAAACTTGACCGGTTGTAAAGTTACTTGTCTTTAAAAATGATGTATCTAAAAACCTCTCATAGTTTCCAATATCAAGGTCAGTTTCGGCACCATCTTTTGTAACAAAAACTTCTCCATGCTCTAGGGGGCTCATGGTTCCCGGATCAACATTTATATATGGATCTATTTTTAACATACCAACATTTTTGCCGGAGTGTTTAAGCAAAGTACCAACACTAGCTGCCGTTATCCCTTTTCCAAGAGAACTCAAAACCCCACCAGTAACGAAGATATATTTAGTCATAAAATGGCTCCAGAATGTTAAATTAAAGTAGGAATTATAGTGGAAACCACCTTAAAATGTAGAGTATCTGCTAGGCTAAAAGAATGTTTTGCTACAATGATAAAATAATATAATCTGAAAGAATTCTATGGATTTTGTACTTTTTTATATCGTTGCTGCGCTGGGCATTTCAACTGTTTTAAATCTTATTTTAAAGCGTTTTGGTGTTTCTCAAATCATAGGCTATATTTTTACGGGTACTATTATAGTCTATGCTTTTGATTTGAAAGAGATGAATGACTCTGCCCTTTTAGAACATATTGCTGAGTTTGGTATAGTATTTTTGATGTTTACTATCGGACTTGAGATATCTTTAGCAAAAATGAATAGCATGAAAAGGGAGATATTTTTAAATGGATTTTTACAAGTCAGCCTAACCGCCTTTGTTGTTTATATAATTAGTCATTATTTTTTTAATCTCGGATCAACTCCGGCCATAATCATATCACTCGCATTCGCACTCTCATCCACTGCCGTTGTCTTGAGCTATCTAAAGAGTTCAAAAGAGATACATAATCCCTATGGACAAAAAGCAACCGGAATACTTATTTTTCAAGATATTGCTGTTATTCCGATTCTGATTCTACTTAGTTTTTTATCAAATGAGGGGCATCAATCAATAGGCATTATCTTAAGAGACACGGCAATAAGCGCGATAGTAGTTATCGGGCTTTTGTTTGTTGTCGGAAAAAGAGTGATGACTTGGCTTTTACATTTCTCGGCTTCGAGCGAAGTTGACGAGTTGTTTATGGGTTCTGTTCTTTTTATAGTCGTAAGCGCTTCGCTGCTTGCTTCATATATGGGCTTTACCTACTCTCTTGGGGCTTTTGTAGCAGGAATGATTATAGCTGAAACAAAGTATCATCATAAAGTAGAATCTGATATAGCGCCGTTTAAAGATATTCTTCTGGGTACATTTTTCATAGTTGTCGGCATGAAGATAGATGTTGTCTTTTTTATAGACAATCTCTCGGTAATTGTGGGCATTTTTGCTCTTATTTTAATTTTAAAGACAACTGTTATTTTTGCGATTCTTCGCGTCAGTTCATCAACCACTCTATCTATAAAAACAGCTCTTGCACTCTCACAAGTTGGGGAGTTTTCTTTTGTAATTTTTGCGGTTGCAAACAGTGGAGGAATACTCTCTAAGGAGTTTGAATCACTCTTTATTCTTGTTGTAATTTTGTCTATGATTATTACCCCATTTTTTATCACCAGAATCAATAATTTTGTAAACAACATAAGCAAGCGACCATACCTTGGGCTTAACACATCTGTTTTTGGTTCAAGACAAGACCATGTAATCCTGTGCGGATACAGTACAGTAGGAAAATTTGTAGCTAAAAATCTTGACGTTATAGGTGCTCCTTATGTTATCATAGACAACAATCCAAAGCATGTTCAAGAAGCGCTACGAAAAGGAAAAGAGGCATATCTTGGAGATATGTCAAAACTCTCTTTGCTAGAGGCACTAAATGCAAAAAATTCAGCAGCAGTGATTGTTACGCTTGACAATATTGACAAAAAAAGAGCAGTTTGTGAGGCAATTTTAAAACATACAAAAGATATAAATCTAGTTGTAAAGATATCTACACTAGATGACAAGAGAAATTTAAGAGATCTAAAAATCACATCAGTCGTTGATGAAAAAATTGAATTAGGGCGAATTCTTGTTGAGAGAATGCTCACATGCCAAATAGGAGCACATAGGTGAAAAATATATATATTACAGATTTAGACCACACATTTTTAAGGACAGATCTCTCACTAAGTAATTTTTCTAAAACTATTTGGAATGCCAAAGCAAAACACTCTATTATGAGTATAGCAACTGCCAGAACCTATAAGAAAACAGTCCAGTTTTTAAAAGGTCTAGAGATAAATGCACCAATGATTCTTCTTGATGGTGCCCTGATAGCCACAGTTGACAAAAAGATAATTGATACAAAATTTATAGGCAAAAATATTGCGGACACCATCATTGATGAGGGGGCTAAATTTGGGATTTATCCTTTTGTTCTTGCTCTTGCTGATAAGAATCTAAATGAAGCGTTTTTGTACTCTAACATACTCAATACAAGTCAAAAAGAGGTGCTCACTCGATATGCAAACGATGACAATCTTATGGAGTGTAAAAATATTCGCGCAATGGATAACAATTTTAAGATTGTCTACATGGGAGAAGAGACCATCTTAAGAGAATTAACTTTGCATATAGAAAAAATATTTGGCAATAATTTAAAATATATTTTGGCTCCAGAAGCCTATATTGGATGTTATTTTTTAACAATTTTACATAAAGATGCGGATAAATCACATGGGATAAGAAGTGTGAGTGAATACATGGGGTTTGACTTGGAGAAACTTACTGTTTTTGGCGATAACTTTAATGATGTTGGAATGTTTGAGCTAGCAAAATATGCGGTAGCCGTAGCAAATGCTCAAGATGGTGTAAAAAAACTTGCAAATATTGTTCTTCCACATACAAATGATGAGGATGCTGTTGCAAAATATTTAGAAGGGTTGAATGATGTCAAGTAAGTCAAATCTAGCTGCAATGAGCATTATTGGGGTTTTATTTTTTATATTTGGATTTGTCACATGGCTAAATGGTTCACTCATTCCATTTTTAAAAGATATCTGTGAACTAAATGAGTTTGAAGCACTTTTTGTAACCTTTGCTTTTTATATAGCCTACACCGTTATGGCTCTACCGATGTCATTTATCTTGCAAAGAGTAGGTTATAAAAACGGTATGGCTGTTGGCTTAACCATTATGGCTGTTGGTAGTTTGATTTTTATACCGGCTGCCATAAGTGCAAATTTCATAGTATTTTTGATTGCTCTGTTTCTTCTAGGAACAGGACTAACAATTTTACAAACAGCATCAAATCCGTTTGTGATTTATATAGGGCCGACAGAGAGTGCTGCCATGAGAATCTCTATTATGGGAGTCATAAACAAAAGTGCGGGGGTTCTTGCTCCACTTCTTTTTACGGCTTATGTGCTCTCTGGCGTTGGTAGCTTAGATAGCTTATCCTCAATAGACAAAGGAGCAGTCGCATCAAAACTTATAATTCCATATATAATTATGGCACTAGCGCTGAGTGGGCTTGCAATTTTAGTTAAATTCTCATCACTTCCAGAACTTGATTTTGAGAAAGATAAGTTGCTTGGTGAAAAAAGTATATTTGAATTTCCACGAGCAGTCCTTGGCGCTTTAGCTCTATTTTTTTATGTTGGCATAGAAGTAGTAGCAGGTGATACCATAGGACTTTATGGGCAATATCTTGGCATGGATAACTACACGGTACTGACCTCTTACACAATGTCATTTATGGTTCTTGGCTACCTTGTAGGAATATTTTGCATCCCAAAATTTATCTCTCAAGAAAAAGCACTTATATCTTCCGCTGTTTTAGGATCACTTTTTTTAGTCGGGGTTGTCACATCATCTGCAGATAGTTACATAATTTCAAAGACACTTTGGGGATGGAGTGGTATAGGGGCTATTCCAAATACTGTTGCATTTGTGGCATTTCTTGGTTTTGCAAATGCTCTAATCTGGCCAACTATCTGGCCTTTAGCACTAGAGGGTCTAGGAAAGTATACAGCTCAGGGAAGCGCACTCCTCATTATGGCAATAGCTGGTGGAGCGATTATCCCTCTACTCGTAGGTAAAATAGCCTCAGCAAGTGGCGATATGCAGTCAACATACCTAGTTGGTTTAGTCTGTTATGCGTTTATATTTTTTTATGCGACAAAGTGGCATAAAATAACAAAATGGAAGTCATTGTGGTGACTATCGAGAAATTATCCAATGGTTTTGAGTATATTTTAGTACAAAACAGCTCAGCGGTTGCAAAGATTGCCCTTCAAGGTGCACATCTTTTTCACTACTGTAAAACTAACGAGGAACCTCTCTTGTGGCTTAGTGATATTAGCTACTATGAACAAGGCAAAGCAATCAGGGGTGGCATACCTATCTGCTGGCCGTGGTTTGGTTTTCATAAAGATAAAACTCTTCCTCAACACGGCTTTGCAAGAACTAGCATTTGGAAATTTGTTAGTAGTGATGAGCCAGACGCAAAAACATCATCAGTTATATTTAGACTAACTCATAGTGATGAGACGCTGAAAATGTGGAATCATAAGTTTGATTTGGAGTTAAAAATCACAATAAACGACTCGCTAAAACTAGAACTAAAAACAACAAACTTAGATGAGGGCGAGTTCACGATAACCCAGGCGCTTCACACTTATTTTGCAGTTTCTGATATATCCGAAGTAAGCATAAACGGACTAAATAAAAAACCATATCTCGATGCTCTCACGCTAAAACAAGAGATTCAAGATGGCGATATTTTCTTTAACTCAGAAGTTGACAGAGTTTACCAAAAAGTGGATGGCGAAGTGATTTTAAGAGATAAAAACAGAGAAATTACTATTATGAACAGTTGTTCATCTTCAGTTGTAGTCTGGAATCCATGGATAGAAAAAACAAAAAGAATGAGCGCCATGAGAGAAGACGCATACAGAAATATGCTCTGTATAGAATCTTCAAATGCCTACGATGACGCGGTTGTAGTAAAGCCAAATAGTTCTCATACTTTAGAAGCCGTTATTTTATCTCTGCACAAATCTAGCTAAATCTACTTTAATAAACTGCCTTTTTATTTAAACAAAACTTTGTTGTTAAAAATAGGCACAGACTGAGTATTTATATACAAATATGCGTTTTTAGCCGAGAAAATCTGATATCCCAGTCCATCATCTAACAGACGGCACTCAGGAGCTTTATGGCTCTCTGCTCTATTATTGGTTACTTTTGTTTTTTGAGAAGTTAAATCAAGCACTATCTGACTTGAGCCACCAAATCCTCGCCCTTCTCTATCCTCTAAAAATATCTTAGGAACTTTCCCCTCAACAATTGCAATAGCTTTCTCAATATCAATTTTCTTCTCAATCTCTTGATCATTTTTAGCATCAAATATCTCTTGCGTAACCTGCATAGCTTCAATTTGCGCTGGTCCAGTTATGAGTTTTAAATTCCCTTGACTAATACCACCAAAATATCGCTCCAACTTGCACTCTTTGGGAATAAGATATATATTTTCCCCATCAATCAAGAGTGGCTGTTGATATTTACTGCTTAGCATTTGAAGAGTTTCTGGCGCGGTATTACTAGATACAAAAATCAACTCACTAGCATAAGAAGTGATACATAATAGACAAAAAATAACTATTTTCATCTGAAAATATCCTCATCACTCATCCATAAAATCCAAGAACGCTCTTTTATTTTACTAACATCCATCAAACCATCGCTGTTTAACTTATAATACTCATAAACAACTGAAATTTTTCCGCCCTTAACGGCATCAATATAGGGCTGAGGAATAACTATTTTATACGAATCAGTTCCAGGACCAATCCCATCTTTATCTGCTTTGTCAAGAGCTAAAATACCATATAGTTCTTTTTCTATGTTTGGCACTTTTACACGAACATGCTTTGCGTCTCTCTCTAACGCAACTCTATATGCGCCACAAAGCCTACTATCGTGCATCAGTAAAGTGTTATATCCAACAGAACTTTGAAATGGTGAGGTAAACTCGCCCTTAAGGATAAAACTTTTATCTACAGCCGTAATAATAATATCAGGATTATCTATTTTGCCTTTTAAAATCGGCCTGTTATAGGTGGTTAGCGAACAACCGGCAAATGCAAAAATCAAAAGGGCAGAGAGTAGTAAAAAACGCATTGGATTCCTTTTTATATGTGGGGCTCTGTTTAATAGCTAAAAGTGTAACCAAAATAGTGTACAAATTTCTTTTTTTTGGAGTATTCATTTATACTTTTAGCTATTATTAGAAAAAAAGAAGAATTATGCAAGATATAAAACTAACACAATATAGTCACGGAGCGGGCTGTGGCTGTAAAATCTCCCCAAAACTCCTAGATACCATACTTACAAGCTCAAGAGAGAAGATTCACTATCCCTCCCTTCTTGTTGGAAACGAAAGCAGAGACGATGCTGCCTGTTTTGACCTTGGAAATGGTACCTCTCTTTTGAGTACAACCGACTTTTTTATGCCAATCGTCGATGATCCTTTTACTTTTGGACGCATCGCCGCAACAAATGCGATTAGCGATATTTATGCCATGGGAGGAAAACCTTTGATGGCGATTGCTATTTTTGGTTGGCCTATAGAAAAACTCAGTGCGGAAGTTGCTCAAAGAGTCATTGATGGTGGTCGTTCTGTTTGTGAAGAGGCAGGGATTCCTCTTGCTGGCGGACATAGCATAGACTCTCCTGAACCTATTTTTGGACTTGCTGTTAGCGGTTTGGTTGAGAACAAAAATCTAAAACAAAACAACACTGCAACCGTTGGTTGTGAGCTGTTTTTGACAAAACCTCTTGGGATTGGGATTTTAACGACCGCACAAAAACAGGGTAAAATCAACGATGATGATATAAATGTTGCTATTGAAGCCATGTGTACTCTCAATAAAATAGGAGCCGATATTTCAAAGTTTAAGGGTGTAACGGCGCTGACGGATGTAACAGGATTTGGTCTTTTGGGGCATCTGAGTGAGATTTGCGATGGAAGTGGCATCTCGGCACGAGTTCGTTTTAATGATGTTCCTCTTTTGGCAAATGTTAAAAAATATCTAGCAATGGGATGCGTCCCTGGTGGAACTAGAAGAAACTTTGAGAGTTACGGTCATCACATCAGCCCAATGAGAGAAGATGTTGAAAATATTCTTTGTGATGCACAAACTTCGGGCGGACTGCTTTGTGTTGTGAAAAAAGAGAGCGTAAAAGAGTTCCTTGAATTATGCTCCAAATCAGGCTTAGAACTTAGCTCAATAGGCGAGACTATTGAGAGTTCAAAACATCTTATAGAGGTTGTATGAGCCTAGTTTTAGTGGATGATTTTTTATCTGTCGTTTTAGAAAACAGAGCTTTACTAGATGTGCGAGCGCCCATTGAGTTTGAGGGTGGCGCATTTCCTACCTCAACAAATATAGCTATTTTAGATGATGAACAGAGGCGTCTTGTTGGTACCTGCTATAAGCAAGATGGCAATGCAGCAGCCGTTAAACTTGGTCAAAAACTCGTAGATAAACAACAGAGAGTTTTGGCGTGGAAGGCTTACATAAAAGAAAATCCAGATGCGTATCTTTACTGTTTTCGAGGAGGACAAAGATCTCGCATCTCTCAAGCTTGGCTAGATGAAGCAGGCGTAGTGATTCCTAGGCTAAAAGGCGGATACAAGGCGTTTCGTAGATTTTTAGCGGAGCAATCTTTAGAGATTAGTGCTAACACAAAAACAGTAATTATCGGCGGACGAACTGGTTCTGGAAAAACTATTTTGCTTCAAAAACTAAGCAATGCCATCGACCTTGAGGCAATCGCCAAGCATAGAGGTTCATCATTTGGAAAGTTTATCTCACCTCAACCATCGCAAATTGATTTTGAAAATGCTCTTTATTATAAACTCATTAAGCACAACGCAGGGCAACATAAGCAGTTAATTATTGAGCACGAAAGCCACAATATAGGACGAGTTTATATCCCAAAACCTATTTTCGATAACTTCAACAAAGGCTCTCTCGTGATTTTGCACACACCTTTGGCAGAGCGCATAGAAATTACACATGAAGAGTATATAACTAATGCAATCAAAGAGTATGAGGCTATTTTTAAAGAGGATGGAAAACTCCTTTGGTATGAAAATATTGTTGCAGGCTTAGATAGGATACAAAAACGATTAGGAAGCGAGCGGCATCTAAATATAAAATCTATTCTAACTCAAAGTTATACAAACGACAATAACGAGGGACATAAAGAGTGGATTAAAATTTTACTCAGTGAATATTACGACCCAATGTATGATTATCAATTGGCAAAAAGTTCTCTACCTGTTTTGTTTGAGGGAAACGCGAAAGAGATAATTGACTTTTTACATAACACAACTATTTAACTAAAATTAATTAATTTAAGAATGATAGTACTAATAGTTTAGACATCTCAACTAGGACATTACTCGAAAATATTCTTAAGAAACAAACCTTAGCATGCTAAATGATACCAATTCTTAATATTAATATAATTTTAAGCTTACTTATTTATACTTCTAAAAATTAATACCTAAAATAAAGGCTTAGCATGAGTAAATCTCTCCTCCTAAGTGCTGTTGCTACTATGGTTATTGCATCCACATCAGTGAATGCCGATGAAATAAGTAGCCTAAAAGCACAACTTCAAGAACTTAACAAACGCATTGAAACACTAGAAAACAATACTAAAACAAACACTGAACAAACACAGGCTCTTGCCGATGAATTAATCAATACACAAAATGCAACTTCTTTTGGTACAGTTGATATAAGCAAAACAGAAGCTGGACTTGGTGTTGCTGCTTCAAAAGTTTATTATTCGAAAAATCCTCTTTCTATTGGTGGGTATGGTGAAATTCATTTTTCACGCTATGCCAATAATGCCACTAATGAAACCGAGACTACTCGCTTTGTTCCTTATATCGGTTACAAATTTAGTGATAATATTATTCTAAACTCCGAAATAGAATTTGAACATGGTGGACAAGAAGTATCTGTAGAACAGCTTTATCTTGATTTTTTAATCGATCCAGCATTTAGTGTCAGAATCGGTCATCAAGTTGTTCCAATGGGATTAATCAATCTCAATCATGAACCAATCCTATTTAACACAGTCAATCGTCCAGATGTTGAAACATACATCATTCCCTCAACATGGCATGAAAATGGAATAACCATTCATGGCAAAACAGATATATTAAACTATTATATTGGCGCTATTGTTGCCTTAGATATGGGATTGGCTGAACACGATGGATCTCTTGATAAAGATACATACGGTATCAACTGGATCAGAAATGGACGCAGAGGAGGATATGAAAGAAATTCGCGGACTTCCAACCTAGGGTTTGTAGCGCGCATCGACTATACTGGCATCAACGGACTCCTTGTAGGCACTAGTCTCTATACCGGAGATGCTGGTCCATCTACAAATGGCAAAGAACCGGGACGATTAACTATTGGTGAGCTCCATGCTCAGTATCAAACAGATGGTTTTAAAATCAAAGGGCTCTATACTCAGGCGCATCTAAGTCATGCGGACGCTTATCTTGGAGTCCATACTGTTGGCGATACCTCTCTTGTTTTTCCGACCCATCCAAAATTAGCAGATGGAGGATATATCAATCTAGAATACAATATTCTCTCGCATCTAACACAAACAACTACGCAGTTACCTATTTTCTTTCAATACGAAAATTATAATTTAGCCAATTCAGTGGTTGGAGAAGCCGCCTTTGGAACAACCGAAAGTTTCACATATGGTATGAACTATTTTCCTCATCCTCAAGTGGTGCTAAAAGGAGAATATACTATGCGTCACAATAAAAACGATAGTAATTCAGCTAATTATGCAAATGAAGGAATATACTCGTTTGCTTTAGGATTTATTTTCTAATGAAAACTCTTATATATTTACTCATCATTTTTAACAGTGGCTTTGCCCAGATTCTGGGTGATCCCGTTGCATTAACACAGCACGCATTTAATGCTAAATCAATCGAACAGAAAACCATTATACTTAATGAAAAACAGGTGCAGCAGCTTTCGAAGAGTTCGCAACAAACTATTGATACAAAATTATATAGGGTTTATATAGCAAAAAATGGGTCGTCAACAATTGGCTATGGGGTTCTACTTAATAAGAAAGTGCGAACAAAGACAGCTATAGCTCTCTACTTAATCGATATGAAATCTAGTATAAAATCAATTGAAATTGTAGCTTTCAATGAACCAATTGAGTACCTCCCTACAAAAACTTGGCTAGACGGATTTGCTAACAAGAATGGTACAAATGCGTTACATTTAAATCAAGATGTTCCTACAGTAAGTGGTGCTACTCTATCCGCACACGCCATCACAGATGGAAGTCGTCTTGCACTATCCATCCTTAATATTATAAAACTTCAACTGGAATAACCTCAATTTTTACAGATGTACATCTATTCAATTAACCTACTTATTCATTAATATTCTACACTATTTAACTAAAACCCTTTAGTTTCAAATGGCGAAATATCTTGTGATTTTAGCATTTTATGCGCATCATAAGCCAGACGGATTACGCCAACAGCGTAGTTTGAAGAGTTATTGTAACGCATAATTTTTTTACTACACTCCCTAACAGAGTTCAATTCTGATTTATCGCAGGCATAACAATCCATTGGTTCATTTGATCTTGGATTTTTATCGTAACAAAAAGAGGCGTTGTCGTTGTTCTCCTGAAACTCATACCATTTTGATTCAAGCTCCGCAATATTTGGCATATTGTCCCAATCTATAAGTTGTGTAAAACTCCCTTTTTTATATAGATATTTACTTGTTGAGACGATAGCATCTGACATATTTGTCAAATCACCAATCTCTTTTTTATAGCCCTCAGCATACGCGAAATTATTTGGCATAAATTGTGGAATCCCGATTGCTCCGGCGTATGAGCTAGGAAGCGTGCACTCTTCTACCCCAATGCCTCTATCAAAACAGTGCTTTATTATTGAGACCATATTTGATTTTCCCATGTTTATGAGCCATTTGTCTCTATCTGTCTCTGGCTTTGACTTTACAACCATCGTATTAAACACAGTAAAAGCGTCATGAGTAAGTTTAATCTTACCTAGTTTCGTCTCTTTCATGAGGATAGAAGCCACTATCTCACGATTTACTCCATACCTGCTCTCAGCATAATCATAAACCTCAGCATACTCTTTTAGATGAGCAACTATTTCAGGAAGATACTTCTCAACAAGCGTATTATTTGCCTTTTTTTCATTCTTCTTGTGTAGTGGAATCAATGCTGGTTGCATCGCATTTAGGCTAGCTTCATCAAACTTATCTATTTTTGATGGTGAAGTTAGAAACTCATTTACATATTCACCTGAAACACCGCTTTTTATAGCTCTTTGGCAAATTTCTAAATAATTTTTATTTTCAAATTCACAACCATAATCTGCAAAAAGCATAATACTAACAACTAATAATAAAAATATTTTAATCATATAAGTTCCACCTCTTCCCCTTAGTATAACAATTTTAGCGTCAAAATCTCATTAACCAAATAGTTGAGACTAGGCAAATCTATAAAATTTATCTATTAAATTTGTTATAATTCAAAAAAAATATAATAGATAGGATTTAACATGGTAGATAAAGCATGCGACAACAAAATATGTTTACAAAGTAAAGATTGCGCGAGATTTCAATCATTTTTAGATGGAAACAAAGATTACAAAACATTCAAGGGTACCGAAGTAAAGGGGTGTGGACAGTTTATAGAGAAGTGATGTTTGCTTCTTCTAGCCTTTGAACTGTTCCTATATCATGCCATCTTCCAGCATAAAATGAACCGCCTACTCTTTTATCTTGCATAACTAGCCGGAGCAGTGGTGCCAATGGTGCTTTTACACACTCTAAATCATTAAATAGTTTTTTTGAGTAGTATCCAATACCGCTAAATGTAAATTTCTCTTTTGCATCATTTAAAATTCTATTTTCGAGCAGAGCAAAATCCCCATTTTGGTTATGTTCTGGATTTTTTACCAAAATAAGATGCGCCAAATCTTCGCCCAAATCAAAACTATTTTTAAACTCATAATCAGACCAAATATCGCCATTTACAACCAAAAATGTCTCACTTTTTATCAGCGGAAGCGCCTTTACAATTCCGCCAGCACTCTCTAGCCCTCCACAAATCTGCTCGTCGGAGTAGATGAGGCTAACTCCCCATCTTGAGCCATCTCCTAGTGCTTCTGGGATTTTGTATCCTAGATGTGCAATGTTTATGACAATGTCACTAAAGCCCAAAAAAGCGAGTTTTTCTATATGCCAAACTATCAGGGGTTTATTATGAACTTTAAGCAGGGGCTTTGGAAGAACATCCGTTAATGGACGCATCCTCTCCCCTCGTCCAGCCGCTAAAATCATTGCAGTCATCTAAATCCCCTGTTGTTAATTCAAATATAGTACTAAATCCGCTCTTAATTTTGGTTTTAGTGAGAAATTTTAATACAATAGCAAAAATATCAAATTACTCTCAACAACCACCAAAACAAGGAAAAGTATGGATCTGCTATCAAAAAGTGCCCCACTTGAAGAGTCTATTTCAAAGATGAAGAGTGTTTTAGAAGCCGTTGGATGTGAGGTAATATTTTCTCATCAAAAGCATCCACTTCAAAACTGCTTCTCTGTAAATCTTGCCTCCGCTGAAGCTCCAAAACATATCTACTCAAACGGCAAAGGAGTTGTTGAGCAGGCTTCGGTTGCTAGTGCGCTTGGCGAATATATAGAGAGACTTCAGACAAATAATTTTTTTACGGATTTTTATCTTGGTGGAGAAAAACACTATCCAGATGAGATCGCGTTTGAGTTTGGTGGGAATTATCTCAGCAATGAACTAACTCATATTTATGATCCACTTGAGCAGTTAACTTATGAAGATTTAGTGGATTTCAACAGTGATTTTACGGATAAAATTGTCGCACTTCCATTTGTAAAACACTCAACCAAAGAGAGCATCTATTTTCCAGTAAATATCTTAAATAATCTATATGTAAGCAATGGACTAGCAACAGGAAATACACCAAAAGAGGCGCAGGTTCAGGCTTTAAGTGAGATTTTTGAGAGATACGCGAAAATAGAGATTATCAAAAACGGCTACACTCTGCCAAAGTTTCCACAAGAGATACTTGAGCAATTTGAAAAAGTTAGCAACGATATTCTAGCTCTTAGAAACCTCGGCTATATAGTGGAAGTTCTTGACGCATCTCTTGGTGGGAAGTTTCCAGTTACAGCCATTTCTCTCATTAATCAGAAAAATTCCACCATCTTTGTCTCATTCGGCTCTCATCCCATACTTGAAGTTTCACTAGAGAGAACTATGAGCGAACTTATGCAAGGTCGAAATTTAGACAATCTTGACACTTTTGAAACGCCAACATTTGACATGAGCGTAGTCTCAGACAGCTTTAACATTGAGTCTCATTTTGTTGACTCAAACGGAAAGCTTGGATTTGGATTTTTAAGTTCTAAAAAAAGTTTTGAGTACGCATCATGGGCGTATGCTGGAAGCTCCACCGAAGATGAACATAACTTTCTTTTTGATATCTTAGATAAAATAGGCAAAGAGCTGTATCTGCGAGAGTATGATTACCTTGGGTTTTACTCATGTCAAATGATAGTTCCCTCGCTTTCAGAGGTTTATCCTATTGAAGATTTGATATACAACAATAAAAACAGTGGAAAATTTCTCCGTGATTTTGTCTTAAACTACTCAAATTATGACCCAGAAGATATACTCTTTGAAATTGAACAACTAGATGATTCTTTGGATGTTGGAAAGTATATTGGTGTGATATTTGAAGAGAGTTTTAGTATGCGCGAACTAAAAGCCCAAACTCATCTCTTGCTTGGCAATAAAGAAGAAGCACTGGAACTGTTACAATTTGAAACAAATAAGCTTGGATATATTGTCGCTGAACTTCTTAGAGCAGATGAGCAAAATCTATCTCTAGAGGATTATGAAGAGGGTATGATAGAGATTTTTACAAGCAAGAAGTACCAAAAAGCCCTAAAAGCAGTAACAAACGAAGGATTACTCTTTTGCACAAAATTTCATCTGGATTATTTAAATATTTTAGAGATGTATAAAAAATTGCAAAATCGTAAAGTTGCATATAGTAAAAAATAGTGCTATTATAGAAGCAGACACCATTGGTATGCGGTTTGCTTCATACAACTACAAAAATAAAAGGTAGCTCATGAAAAAGAAAATATTACTACTCTCTCTACTTTGTTCTATTAGCCTATTTGCTGATATAAACAAGGAAGAGTGCAATAAATTTGAAGTAAAAGCACTGCTCATTAAAGATATGAACACTCATAAATTACTATACTCAAAAGAAGCCACAAAGAGAGTAGCTCCTGCTAGCCTTACTAAAATCATAACAGCTCTTTTAGCCATCGAGAAAAAAAGCCTTGGCAGAGAGGTGAAAATCACAAGAGAAATGACAAGAGTTGAGCCAACAAGAGCCGGATACAGAGTCGGTGATGTTATTTTGATGGAAGATTTGTTAAAAGCCGCAATGATAGAGTCTGATAATGACGCAGCAAAATCAATTGCTATTGCCATTGGTGGAACTGAGGCTAAGTTTGTAGAGATGATGAATAAAAAAGTTAAAAAAATAGGCATGAAAAACACACACTTTACAAACGCTTGCGGATTTGACAACAAAGAACACTACTCCACTCCACAAGATTTATTAAAAATGGCAGAGTATGCTATAAAAAATGAGAAATTTAACAGCGTTAGCTCACTAAATAGTCATAAATACGCTTCACTTGACAGCAAACATAGACCATTTCATGCAAACACTCACAACCATCTCTTAAGCAGTTATGAGTATGCGGTAGGAATCAAAACAGGCTACACTTCAAAGGCTGGACCTTGTTTGATAGCACGAGCGAAAAAAGGTAAAAAAGATTGTGTTATTGTAATGATGAATGCAAAAGAGAACCGCTGGAAAACAGCAAAAAATATATTTGAACAGGTTTTAGAGAGTTAATATTCGTTCATATTTATTGTTTTTATGGTTCTGTTACAAAGAACAAGCAACTAATAATTTGAGCTATAATATAGTGTAATTTATTTTAAGGAAATTAGATGATAAAGATTGTTACTTTGGTAATGTCGTTGTATATTTTGGTTGGTGCTTCTGATTATAGTCGCGCGAATGCTGCTTCAAAAGAGGCTCTCAAAGGGCTAGATTGTGAATATGGAGATTGCCCAAAAGTTGAGGAGAAGATAGTCGAGAAACCGGTTATTATATTTGTTGAAAAGCCTGTAGTAGTAGAAAAAGTTATAGTTAAAGAAAAGATAGTTGATAGGCCAGTATACATTGAGCAAGAAGAAAAGCCAGTATCAAAAAAGAAATTCAGTCGTGATACGGCTGTCGTAAAAAGTGGCTATAGCTCTTGTGCGGAGATCAAAGAGTCCTTTCCTGAGTCAAAAAGTGGGTACTTTGATATTATCATTGACAACACAGACAATAAAGTATATTGTGAAATGTCAATCGCTGGTGGCGGATGGACTAGAGTTTGGCAAGCAACTGATAAAAATTACAATCAACCTCAATATGATTATGATGTCTCGTACAGTTTCACTGAACAATCATCTCAAACTATGATCTCTTTTGACAATAACGGCAGACAGATAAGCCCATACTATTTCAGCACGCCAGCAGAGTGGAAAGTTCAACACCCAATGGCATATAACAGAGGCGAGAGTACAGTTGAGGCGATAGATGCTTACACGAACAAAAGCTACAGAAACAGAAAAGTGTATTATGGTTTTGAGCAATTCTCAAGCAGATGTACGGATAATTTTTATAACGGAAAGTATGGAAAAGTTTGTATAGCTTCTACTGAGGCACCATTTTATTCAGGATTTAATACATCTTACGAGGATTACTGCAGTACATCTAACAAAAACTACAGTGAAGTTTCGTGTGGAAATATGAGATTTTCAATATTTATGAGATAAGTGGAGTGCATAGCCATCACATTATTGTGTATGGCTGAACCTCACCCCTTGAAGCAAATGGCGAGCTCTTAAACTCGCTACTATCACAAGATAGCGTATAAACAACATCCTCTTTTGCTTTACAGTAAGTAAGCACTATCTTCATCGCTAACTCTTTATCTGCACTGCTTGCATTTTTACTAAGTATTGCATGTGGAGCCGGAATCCCAATAGTTTTGATATGAACATATTTTTCACTCTTTATATTTTGAAGATGAACATTCTCATCTTGATTTCGACCAACCACAAGTTTTGCACCATCAGAGAGTCTTAGATGGCGACCGAATTTCATAAGTGGAATGTCTGAGACTTCAAACTTATCATATTTTATAAAGTCGTACATTTTTTTGGCAAAATTTGCATCAGTTAAAAGACAACCACCGCCAGGGCTCTCAAAATTGTCAAGTCCTATCTCTTTTACAAGCTCAAGCTGTCTATCTCTGCTTCTTCCGACAATCTCTTCCAATTTTTCTCTATCTACCCATCCATTTAACTCCGCAATTGTTGGAGCCAATGCTTTAGCTGAGAGTGGACGAAGAAGCAGACCATCACAGTTACTCTCGTTTAGTACAAGTTGAAGAGAGTCTTTGTTTTGACTCATCGGTCTCTGCCCTAAAACTTCACCACTTATAAGAAACGATGCTCCCTCCGCCTCCATAACTCTTTTTGCAACTGAAAACATCTTTGCATGACAATCTATACAAGGGTTAAAGTTTTTACCATATCCATGCTTTGGGTCAAAGAGAACATCTTGCAAAAACTCACTCTCTATATCTATGATTTTTAGCTCTGCACCCACTTGCTTACACATATTTTGCATATGCTCTAGCCTATCTTTTGTACTTCCAAAACCAGTGTTTATGTTTACTGCTAGAACTTCTATACCCTGATCTATGATAAGTTTTATTGCCAAAGTCGAGTCTAATCCACCGCTAAAAAGTGCGATTGCTTTCATGTTTTTTCCTCTATCTAGTTTGCAAATTATATAAAAAAGTTGTTTTATCTTCGTTTAGAACTATCTTTTGATGAGCTTTGTGGTGAAGAGTTTCTAGGTCTTGAGCTTCTATTTCCACCTCTATTGCCTCCCCTATTTCCACCTTGATTTATCGGCTCTGCTTTTATGGCTGGGTCTGGCTTAAACGCTTTTAACCATACTTTTGGTATATCTTTTTTTATCAATTTTTCAATATTTGCAAGGTACTCATGTTCATCCACACAAACAAGCGAAATTGCCTCGCCTTCATTACCAGCTCGCCCAGTTCGCCCTATTCTATGAACATAATCCTCTGGAACATTTGGCAGTTCAAAATTTACAACATGAGGAAGCTGGTCTATATCTATCCCCCTTGCTGCGATGTCTGTAGCAACTAAGACTCTAACTTCCCCGGCTTTAAAGTCTGCCAATGCCTTCGTTCTAGCATTTTGACTCTTGTTTCCATGGATTGCAACAGATGTTATACCATCTTTTTCAAGCTGTGCACTTAAACGATTTGCTCCATGTTTTGTTCTTGTAAAAACAAGAACTTGCTTCCACTTTCCATCCACAATAAGATGCAATAACAACTCTTTTTTACGAGTGCAGTCAACTGGATAAACGGCTTGCTTAACACTCTCTGATGCAGTATTGCGACGAGCGACCTCTATGAGAACTGGGGAGTTTAAAAGAGTTTCCGAGAGCCTTTTAATCTCATCAGAGTATGTTGCTGAAAAGAGTAGATTTTGTCTATCTTTTGGCAGAAGTACAAGCACTTTTTTGATGTCATTTATAAAACCCATATCGAGCATTCTGTCCGCTTCATCAAGAACAAGAAATTTAACTTCCTTCAAATCAATACAATCTTGAGATATAAGATCCAAAAGTCGCCCAGGAGTAGCAATAACTATGTCCACACCTTTGCGAAGTTGCGCTATTTGTGGGTTTATCTTTACTCCACCAAAAATAACCGCTGATTTATACGGAAGATATTTTCCGTATGTATCAACACTCTCGCCAACCTGTGCAGCTAGCTCTCTTGTAGGTGTGAGAATAAGAGCTTTTACTGCGTACTTATTTCTAGTTGGCTTAACTTTTGTGAGCAACTCTAACAGTGGTAGAGTAAAACCTGCTGTTTTTCCAGTTCCTGTTTGAGCACCTGCTAAAATATCTCTTTTGCTTAATATAACTGGTATAGCTTGTTGCTGTATAGGCGTTGGTTCTGTGTAACCTTGGTCTTTAATAGCTTTTAGTAGTGGTTCCGATAGTCCTAATGTGGTAAATGACAATGTTTATCCTAATTTTTTGCCTATGGTAGCATAATTTATTAGATATAAGATACAATTCCTAGACTTCTTTTTTTGAGAGATCGACCATATCACTTCACTAGGATTTTCACATGTCAACTACTCAAATCAACATAAAACACAACAATCATCGTGTTCATCCTTGCCCAAACGAAAAAAAACTAGAACTACTTAACCTGCTTATTGCAAAAAATAGTAAAACAAAGATCACAATTGTTACAGCAAATAGTCTTGAGCTGTTAAAGGGTGCCATTTATGAAGAGAATATCACTGTTGTAGATGACAATGAACTTATAAAATCAAACGATTTAATCAGCGAACTTCTTATCAGTTATGACTTACCAGATAGAGCAATTATCTATATGGCGAGATTGGCAAAGGCAACTCAGACGGCACTTGTCTTGCTAGATTCAAGTGAGCAAAAAGAGCTGTACCCAATAGAGACGCTTCTTGGAAGAGCCATCAAACAAGAGATTATTACTGGTTTTGAGTATCAGAATATAGAGAAATTTAAAGTTATCCAAGAGAGCAAAAAGCCGAAAAAAGAGTATGCATTTAACGCTTCATCTGGTGAAAAACCAAAATATGATAAGCCAAAAAGAGATGGTTTTAAATCTGAGAAAAAACCTTACGATAGGGCAAAGAGGGATGATTCAACATCAGAAAAAAAGCCTTACGACAAAGCAAAAAAGGCTGACTTTAATTCTGAAAAGAAGCCTTATGGCAAAACAAAAAGAGATGATTTCAAATCCGATAAAAAACCTTATGACAAGGCAAAGCAAGGTACTTTTTCAGATAATAAACCAAAAAAATGGGATGATAAAAATAGACCACAAAATAAATTTTTAGGTAAAGATGAAAATGGTAAAGCTATATTTTCAGGAAAGAGTAAAGATAGAAATCATCGCTATGATGGAAGCGCCAAAGAAGCACCAGAGACCGTGCAAAAAGTTGGAAGAAAAATAAATATCAAAGCGCTAAAACCAAAAGAAGATAAATCTAGCTCTTAAAAGCTACCAGTTCACCCTGTTTTAGTCTTAAAATCTTCCCACGATACTTACGAATATGAAAAGCTTTCTCTTCAAATGAGATTGCTGAGTGACTATTTATCTTTTTTAACTCTCTTTCGTAGTACTTCACCAAAAAAGTAATTAACTCATTCTTTAGTGCCTCTTCGTCTTCTAATGCCCTTATCTGCTCATCTACCAAAATAGCCATAAGACTTGGTTCATTATATTCACCTTGAAGTGCAAGTAAAAATTCAGATGAGTGAAATTGTAAAAGTGATGGATCCAAAACATCCAAAATCCAATCAATAAACTGCGGTTTTTCTAAAACAGTTTTAATTAGTGTTAGCTCCCACATATCTCTATAACGGCTATTTTGTGTTATTGGTTTGTTTTGGTTAGTGTTTGTTTGAACGCCCACTCGAATGAACGATTGGCTAACGCCTAGCCTTGATGCGAGATATGATTTATACTCCTCTGCTAAAAGTGGCGAGAGAGTTTTAAGATAACCAACTGCTTCGTGCATAGCACCCTCTTTTGCCTTTGGATCTCTTAAATCATAAAGCGAGAGAGTCTCATCTATAACAAACTCTATAAACGGAAGAGGAGTCCTAAACATAGATGCTAGCTCCTCAACAGCGTTAGCATTTACCATATCCGCTGGGTCTTTACCACCTTTAAAAATCACAACTCCGCCACTAAACCCACTAACACTTAGAAGCCTTGATGCCTTTAGGGCTGCCGCTCGTCCCGCATTGTCACCATCATAAGCCATGATAATTTTTGGCTCTCCTTTTCTAAGAAGTGGCAGATGCTCTAGCGTTAAAGCCGTTCCTAGGGTTGCAACAGCATTAGTAAAACCTGCTTGATGAAGCATGACAACATCCAGATAACCCTCTGTTATGATTATCTCTTTTGTTTTATGGATACTCTGCTTGGCATGATGGTAGGCGTAAAGAAGGCGAGATTTGTTAAAAAATGGAGTCTCTGGAGAGTTTACATACTTTGCTTGATGCCCAGTTATGGTTCTTCCGCCAAAACCGACAATCACTCCATTTGCAGAGTGGATCGGAAAAGTTATTCGCTCTATAAATCTTGCAAAATATCTTCCATTATCATATCCAATAACACCCATTTCTATGGCTTCGTTCATATTAAAAAGACCATTTTTTATGAAATCTATTGTCGCGTTTGTATCTGGTGCATAACCTATACCAAATTTCTCCAATGCGCTCTCATAAACTCCTCGCTCTTTTAAATATGCTAGTGCTGTTTGTTTTGTTGTTAGTTGGTTTTTGTACCAATCGTTGAGCTTTTGCATAAGTTTGGAAGCTGGTTTATTTTGTTTGTTCTCGGTATAACCGAGCGAAAAGTTGTTTGTTAGTGCTAGTTTTTCAAGTGCTTCAGGGTAGTTTAGCTTTTCATACTCCATCACAAATTTTACGCTATCACCACCGGCACCACAACTAAAACAGTGGTATATTTGCTTGGATGGACTAACTACAAATGAGGGAGTTTTTTCACTATGAAATGGACAGTTTGCCTTATAATTTACTCCAGCTTTTCTAAGCTCAATATAGGAACCAACAACATCAACAATATCAAGGCGTGCTCTTAGGGCTTCTATGGAGTCTTGGGTAATCATAGTGGATTATACTAAATTGTTAGTTAAGGGGAGTTTTAGTTATAGCACAACGGGCAAAAGCCCGCTATAAAGTTTTAGAAGGAGAAAGAAAACTTTATGATTAATATAAATCTGTGCTTGGGTGGTTAGGTTTACTAATTGGACTCTGAGCATCTCTTACATCGTAGTGAACAGTATTATCAGCTTGAAGAGCACCTATTGTTAACATAGCCATTAAAATGATCTTTTTCATTTTGTTTCCTTTGGTAAGAACGCATTACGCTCTATATTTTTAAATCAGAGGAATTTTATCCGATTTAGAATAATAATTATTGATATAAGTCAATTTTACACAATTTTTTTATGTTTATTATAAAAAAGAGCATAAATTAGTCAACTTAAGCTAGTTATGATATGATTTCGGCTTATTTATAAAAGAAAGTGGGTGATTTATTATGCCTGGTATTATACTACGCAGTGATGACAATTTTGAAGCATCATACCGTCGTTTCAAAAAGCAGACTGACCGTAACCTAACAGTTACTGAAGCTCGTGCTCGTCGTTATCACGAAACTGAAACAGACAAACGCAAAAAATTCAAAATTGCTTCTCGCAAAAAAATGCTTAAGCGTCTTTATATGATGAGACGCTATGAGTCTCGCCTCTAGTAACAAATGATATAGCCTTTTGGTTATATCATCTTTTCCTTGCTTCTAATTATTTATCTACCGTACATTTCATTATGAAAACTAAATGCATATCTATCACTCATAGAAGCTATATAATCAGCTATTATCCTATGTTTTTCTCTACTACCCAACTGTTCATAGTAAAACTTCGGAAGCATCTTCTCTTCCTCTATTAGCCCTTTATATATCCCCTTAATAGACTGTTTACCAGCATACATCTTTATAACAATCTTTTTATGCTGATAAAGTTTTATATATAGTATTTTCTTCAACTTTTTTATTTTTGTCTCTAACACATCATCAAAACCTATAGGGAGTTCACTTTTGCTGTCAATGCAAGCACTAAAAATCCTGCTGTTGTCAACTTTATCACTTGAATGCTCCAAAAGAGAGTAGATTAGATGATTTATGAGATGCGAGCTAAAGCGATAACGAAACATCTCATCTTCATTTTCAGATATTTCCTCGTTTTTTACCTTCTCTAAAATCTCTTGAATCAACTCACTCTCTCGTAGATCATCAAAACTAATAAGCCCAGAATTTATGCCATCATCAATATCATGGCTCATGTAAGCAATCTCATCAGCACGGTCAACAACCATCGCCTCAATGGAGGGATGAGTCCCAAAATTAAACTGCTCATCAATGATAGGCGGTAAAAAGCTTTTTTTGTATGGATATGAGTGTTTTAAAATCCCCTCAAGCGTTGCAAATGTAAGGTTTAATCCACTAAAGTTTTTGTATCTCTTCTCGATGGATGAGACAACTCTAAAACTCTGGAAATTATGCTCAAAGCCATTTGTATGCCCATCATGTTTTAGACACTCATCAAGCGCATCTCCGCCAATATGACCAAAAGGTGTATGTCCTAGATCATGAGCCAGTGCGATAGCCTCCGCTAAAGATTCATTAAGTCCTAGATGCGAGGTAATGGAGCGTGCGATTTGAGAGACCTCTATAGAGTGAGTAAGACGAGTGCGGAAAAAATCACCCTCTTGATTTAAAAAAACCTGCGTCTTATACTCAAGTTTTCTAAAACTTCCAGAGTGAATAATCCTGTCTCTATCTCTTGCATAAGGATTTCTAAAATCTGCATCTATTTTATGAAATCTATCAGATGGATTCATATTTTGCCTATGCTTTTTTAAGAAATTCTGTTTTTAAGTAGATTTTTGTTCCATTTACGCGACCCTCTATATGACCATCAACATCTGATGGTATAGAGATATTTTTAACGATTGTGCCTCTTTTTGCAGTAAAACCAGCGCCTTTTACTTCTAGGTCTTTGATAATAACAACGCTATCGCCAGCACTAAGTAAAACACCATTGGAATCTCTTACTGTTGCGCTAGATGAACTACTGTTCACCAAGGCGTCTGCCCAGATTTTCTCGCTATCTTCAAGGTAAATCATCTCTGATAAATCTTGGCGACCTAAAATGTTTAAAAGTCTATATGAAAGAACCTTAACAGCAGGGATTTCACTCCACATACTATCGTTTAGACAATTAAAATGGTTTTCATCCATACTGTCTAAATTTTCAATTTGGCCTTTACATACACAGCAGACAAGAACGCCTTCTTCTGACGGTTCAACCTCAAAAACACTAAGTCCTTCACTAGAGCCACAAAGCTCACAAATCCCACCACTTCTTGCCATTAACTCTTTTTCTGTATTCATTTAAATCTCCTATTCATTCTCTTTTTTTACTTTTAAAAGCTCTTGATCACTAACTTTAGTTTTGTCTTTAACTTTATCAAACGCTTTTTGCGCCTCTGCTTCTTTATAGTTTCTGCACTCTTGAGGAATTGACTGCTGGTCTGTGAAATCTCTATCACACATTCCAACATTAAACTCAAACTGCGAACATCCACTAAATAAAAAAATAGCTACCAAGAGATACTTTGACATATTTGCCTACCTTTGTTTTATAATCAAATCTAAATATTTTTTTGGAGTAACTCTCATCATCTCTTCGGCTAACCATCTGATTTGAAAAAATGCAGCCCCATTGTATCTTAGTGTGAAGTAGTTCTTTAAGCTTCTAAGATTAAATGTTACGACCATATCAACTTTCCAATTATCGGTTACTATGTGCTTAAAGGCATCGCCGACATTCCGCTTTTTCTTACCAGACTCAAGCGCTAAAAATAGCCCCTCTTCGTCGTTAATATACTCATCTAAAAATATCAAAGAACTTTTTGCAACTGCAATCTCATAGAAATCATCAATAATTTTTGATTGATAGGCAAGCTTATCGTAAATCGCACCTAGCTCTATCTTGTTATACTCCTCATCAGTGGTCACCAGCATATCAAACCCTAAGACTTTATTTACAAAAAACTCTTTGTTACCAGTTGCTCCAGAAGCAACAAAAGCATTTATAAGTGAGCTCATAGTATAACGAGTACTTCGCACAGAGATGGCCTGTATGCGGTGTCTGGCGTGCTCTTGTAACACACCTCTTGAAGTTCCACGAATTAAAAAGCTAAGAGTTGCATGCTCCAAAATAGAGTGATGAAAATGTGTCCAAGCCAAATCCTCTAAAAGTGAGGATTCATCTATATTATTTATCTCATGGCACGCAGAATTATCTGGCATACTCTTTTGAATACACTTAATAGCCTCATTTTCGCTATTAGCAAACGAGTCGTAGCAGGTTCTAGCCGCGACCTCAGCCACACCAATACCACTTTGTTGCATTAAAATTACTTCGGGCTTAGAGTACTCGATACCATACATAATGGACTCCTAAAAATTCCAAGATTAGTCAATGTTATTTTACAATAGAAATCTTTTAAGCTACCTGCGGACTTCAAAACAAATTCATAAACTTTAATCAAAAAGTAAAAGGTGTACTCTTGCTTCTAAATGTAAATAAAAGAACCAAACCTTACTGATTTTTATAAAGGCAGAAGATAAATATTGCTATCCTAACAATATAACAGTAAATGAAGGATGTGTGTTGCCCAATAAACTACAAATAATTAAACGCCAGAATAGTGCACTTCATGAACTTAACGAAATTGCAGCAATATCAGATATAAACCCCAAAGAGACTCTTAGAAAAGCTTTGGAAATTGGGAAGAAATATTTTGGCTTAGAGTTTGGAATTGTCAGTCATATCGTAGGGGAAGATTATACGGTAGATGTCCAATCATCACCCACAGAAACACTATTTGATGGACAGCTGTTTGTACTTGGTTCAACATATTGTAAAACCACCATAGAAATAGATGATGTTTTAGCAATTACCGATGTTACAAAATCAAAATATGTTGGTCATCCATGCCATAGAGATTTTAATCTTGTATCTTATATCGGTGCACCCATTAGAGTAAATTCTAAGGTATACGGTACTATAAATTTTTCTTCAGCGCAAGCAAGGCACTTGGAATATGACAAAATAGATGACGAATTTATGAAACTTCTCTCTAGGTGGGCGGGATCATTTTTAGAAAGACAATTTGTTGTCAATGAGTTCTCCCTAGAAAAACAAAAATTTGAAATGATTTTTGAAAATAACGGATCGGGAACACTGCTTATAGATAACAGTTGTCAAATTTTAATGGTCAATAAACGATTCTGTGAAATAATAGGTTTTTCAAAATCTGAACTTGTAGGACAAAATGCAATAATCTACTACCTAGACGAGCTCTCCTACCAAACGGCAAGAGATAAAATTTCAAAGACTGACAAAAGTTCTTATATAAATATGGAACATCAGCTAAAAAGAAAAGATGGCAAACTAATTTGGTGTAAATTTATTGGTTCTCAAATAGAGTTGGCAAAAGATTCAACCACTATGATTTGGAGCATATTAGATATTACAATTCAGAAAGAGATGCAAGAAAAACTTGAAAAACAGGCAACAACGGACTTTCTGACAGAGCTTTACAATAGAAGATATTTTACAAGTCGTCTAGAAGAAGAGGTGTCTAAAATGAAACGGGATAAAACAACTAGGACTTCTTTGCTCATATTTGACTTAGATAAGTTCAAACATGTAAATGATACACTTGGGCATTTAACAGGTGATGTTGTACTAAAAGAGTTTGCTAACATTTTAAAAAAAGACCTGCGCAAAACAGATATTGTAGGAAGAATAGGCGGGGAAGAATTCGCCATGATTTTGCCAAATACAGATGCAAAACATGCGACAATTTTAGCAAATAGAATCAGAGAAGAAGTTTGCAACAAAACAATAAATATTGACAACAAAAATATAAATTTTACCGTCAGCATAGGTCTTACAACCATAATGCACGATGATATTAACTCTGATACTGCTTTTGCACGAGCCGATACTGCACTCTATAAGGCAAAAGAAAATGGACGCAATAGGGTTGAAGAGTATGACAAATCTTATAGCAGTCTACCCTTATAATTTACTTCTGAACACCATCCAAAATAGGAACGAAGTCACACTCCTCTAGCTCCTCCCTTTGCAAAACGCCTCCAACTTTTTTAAAGCGGGTAATAACTTGTTTTAAACCTTTTTGCATCGGAGCCAGCAAAATGCCATTTTCACTTAGTTGGTCAAAGAGTTTTTGTGGTATTTTTTGCGCTGTTGCAGAGAAAATGATTCTATCATAGGGAGCGTACTGAACCCACCCATTTTGCCCATCGTCTGTTCTTGTATGGATATTATTTATGCCAAGCTGTCTAAACCTTGCTTTTGCCTCAAGCATCAAAGACTCAATCCTCTCAATAGTAAAGACACCACGAAACAGATGTGAGAGTACAGCGGCTTGATAACCACTTCCACAACCAATCTCCAAAACTCTATCCGCACCTTTTGATTCCAAATATTGTGTCATTTTGGCAACCGTCAAAGGAGAGCTTATCCACTGCGCCGAGCCCATTGGTAGGGCATCTAGTTTGTATGCATTGTGTCTAAAACCAGCAGGCACAAAAACCTCTCTATTTGTATTGGCAATCGCATCTTTTACTTCACTCTGCAGTTTAAATATTTTGCCGCACTCTTCTGCCAATTTTGCGGTTTTTGTGGCCGTTATCCTATCCAATGCCAACATCCATATATCGTCTCATGGCAATTATCTCTTTTTTATCATACGCTATTTCTAAAAATTCCATATCCTCGTTTCTCACACTCTCACCGCTTGGTTTTACGATGCCACTCATCTTTGTACACTCTTCATTTAATGAATCACTTGCAATTACAAAACACTGATTCATAATGGCAAGAGCCGTTGTTAAGATTACATAATTTTGCGTTCTTAAAACTCCCCACCATGAGGGAACCGCTATCACATCACACCCTTCTAATTTTTGCCATAAATCTTTAAAGCGAAGCTCAAAACAGATAAGAACGCCTATCTTTATCCCATCAACTTCTATGATTTCAACACTCTCATGACTATCCTCGGACATATATTTATGCTCATTGCCAAAGCGAAATAGTTTTGCTTTTCCTCTCTCATAAACTATCTCACCATTGAAAAATATCTTAGCAAAGTTAAAAACCTCACCATCTTTTTTCTCAATTATAGTGAGGATGATTATTTTGTTGTATGAAGCTTTTTTTATCTCTTTATTTGCAATATGTGCGAACTCCAAAACCTCTTCAAAATTATCATAATCATACCCAGTAAGACACACCTCGGGTGCTACAATTATCGAGTTCTCTTGAGACTCGTTTATCAGACCTAAGAGAGTTTGTAGATTGGCATTATAATCTGAGGTTGTTTTAAAGAGGAGTGAGCATAACTTATGCTCACTATTTTTAGAAGTCATCATCAAATGTAAGACTACCTTTTGAGTAGTTAGCAACTGTTCCCTCAAAGAAGTTAGTTTTTTGATCATTAAATTTAGAGAAATCATCCACCCACTTTATAGGGTTTGTGACATTATAAAGTTTTTCAAATCCAACGGATGAGAGCCTATCATCCGCCAAATAATGAATATATTGCTCTATGATGGTGTCTGTTAGACCCAGAATCTGTCCTGCAGTTATATATTTACCCCAAGCAACCTCAAGCTCAACTGCCTCTTTAAACATCTCTATAACTTCTACAATTAGTCTATCAGTAAAGAGATCGGCTCTCTCTTTTCTTAGAGTGTTGATAAGGTTTTGAAATAGCACCAAGTGAGTTACTTCATCTCTTTGGATAAATCTAATCATCTGAGCAGAACCAAGCATCTTTCCACTTCTGGCAAGCGTGTAGATATATGCAAATCCACTATAAAAGTAAATTCCCTCTAGTATCTGATTTGCAAAACACGCTTTTACGAAATTGTGTTCTGTCGGGTTTTCTGAGAGCTCTTCATAAACTTTTGCGATTGAATCATTTTTTGTCTTTAACATCATGTCACGACGCCAAAGATCATAAATCTCTGCTGAATTTGTTGAGATGCTATCTACCATAACGGCATAACTTTGGGAGTGAAGCGCCTCTTCAAATGATTGACGAACTAAAATAAGGTTTATCTCTGGAGATGTAACATAAGGATTAATATTGTCAATTAGATTATTTGTTTGGAGCGAATCCATAAAGATAAGCTGTGAGAGAGCCTTGTCATAGGCAGTTTTTTCGGCTTCTGTAAGATTTTTATAGTCATTTACATCGCGAGTCATATCAACCTCTTTTGGGAACCAAGTGTTATTTAGCATCATTTCCCAAAGATTGTAAGCCCACTGATATTTGATATTATTTAACTCAAAAATACCAGTTGGATCCCCACCAAATATTTTTCTATCATTAACACTCTCTTTAGAGTCGGGGTTGTATATTTTTTTTCTTTTCATGCAAATACCTCAAACATTTTAATCCGTAATTATACCGAGCTTTTTGAGCTCCTTTATAGTAACTTTATAAAAATGTCTAGGCTAAAAAATCTATCATCTAAATAAAAAAATATTTTATAATTAAACAAAAAATAGGGGCAAAATATGGATTTAGTAAAATGGAACGCCAATATAGAAAAACTTACTCAAGATGAAAAGCATGTTCTTATAAACAAAGGCACTCAAAGAGCCTTTGTTGGCGAGTATACAGAAGAGAGCAGAGATGGAGTTTATAGATGCAAGCTCTGTAAAGCACCACTTTATACTTCAAAAGATAAATTTAGCTCACACTGTGGATGGCCTAGTTTTGATGACGCCATAAAAGGAGCAATTAAATCGATTCCTGATGTAGATGGCAGACGGACAGAGATAGTTTGTGCAAATTGTGGTGCTCATATGGGTCATATTTTTAGTGGGGAAGGTTACACACCAAAAAACGAGAGGCACTGCGTAAACTCTATTTCTCTGGAGTTTATAGTGAAAGCAAAACTCTCAAAAGCCTATTTTGCCGGAGGTTGTTTTTGGGGAGTTGAGTATTACCTAGAGAAACTCCCAGGCGTAAAAGAGGTAACAAGTGGTTTTATGGGTGGAGAGCTAAAAAATCCATCTTATGAAGATGTTATTTATAAAAAAACAGGGCACCTTGAAGCTGTCGAAGTTATTTATGACAATACTAAAATCTCATATAAAGAGTTAGCAAAAGCATTCTTTGAGATTCATGACCCAACCCAAGCAAATGGACAAGGTCCAGATATTGGAGAGCAGTATCTAAGTGCTGTTTTTGTGTCATCGAAAGAAGAAAGAGAAATTATCTTGGAACTCATATCACTTCTTAAGGCAAAAAAATATGCCGTAGTTACAAAGATACTGGATAAAAAAGAGTTTTTTGCGGCTGAAGATTATCATCAAAACTATTACAACAAAAAAGGTTCTAAGCCCTACTGTCATAGTTATACAAAAAGATTTTAAAATAAGCTGGGAGATAGACAGTCAAAAGGAAATCCCTTTTGACTAGAGGATATTAAAGAAATTATTTACGATCGTTTCTTTTTCTTTCGCTCTCTGTTAGGTATTTTTTACGAATACGAATACTAATAGGAGTAATTTCTAAAAGTTCATCATCTTCAATCCACTCTAAAGCACGCTCTAGTGACATATCACGAGGTGGGATAAGCTTGATAGCTTCATCTGCGCCGCTTGAACGAACATTCGATTGAGCCTTACCTTTTATAGGATTTACAACTAAGTCATTTGAGCGAGAGTGTTCACCAACAATCATACCCTCATAAACTTTAGTTTGCGGTCCTACAAAAAGAACGCCGCGATCTTGAATATTAAATAGTGAATAAGCAAGTGTTTCACCATTCTCCATTGAAATAAGCGCGCCATAACTTCTTGACTCAACTGTTCCACTGTACGGGCGGAATTCCAAGAATGAGTGATTCATGATTCCCTCACCTTTAGTATCTGTTAGGAACTGTCCACGGAATCCAATTAGTGCACGAGCAGGAATCTCAAACTCGATTCTCTGGAAACCTTGACCCATTGGAAGCATAGATTTCATCTCAGCTTTTCTTTTTCCAAGGCGCTCAATAACACTACCGCTCAACTCTTCAGGGACATCGATAACAAGATGTTCAAATGGTTCACATTTAACACCTTCGATAACTTTAACAATAACCTCTGGACGGCTTACACCAAATTCAAAATTCTCACGACGCATATTTTCAGCAAGAATAGTGATTTGTAACTCCCCACGACCTGAAACTTTAAATTTACCCTCACCAACAACTTCTAACTTCATTGCAACATTCGTTTGCATCTCAGATTCAAGTCTATCTTTTAGTTTATTTGAAGTAACATGTTTACCCTCTTGACCGGCAAGTGGAGAGTCATTTACGGAAAATATAACCGTTAAAGTTGGCTCTTCGATGTGAAGTGGATCAAGTGGCATAGGTCTAGCTGGATCACAAACAGTATCTCCAACATCAACGGTCTCTAACCCAGCAAAAGCAACAATATCGCCAGCTTCAGCTTCATTGATTTCCATACGGTTAAGTCCGTGGAAACCGATTAATTTAGAGATTTTACCTTTAACAAGTTCGCCATCAGCTTTTGCAAGCATAATGTTATCGCCTTTTTTAATTACACCATTAAAGATACGAGAGATACCGATTTTACCAACATAGTTATCATAATCAAGTGTAAATACTTGAGCTTGAGTTGGGTTTTCTCTATCGCCTTCTGGCTCAGGAATATGATTTATAATAGTTTCAAAAATACATTGAAAGTCACCACCCTCTTCACTCATATCAAGCTTAGCTATACCATCTCTTGCTGCAGCGTATATAACTGGGAAATCTTGCTGGTCATCAGTTGCGCCCATCGCTGCAAAAAGGTCAAACATCTCATCTACAACACGATCTGGCTCAGCTGAAGGTTTATCGATTTTGTTAATAACAACAATTGGTTTTTTACCAAGTGCTAACATTTTTTTAACAACAAACTTAGTTTGAGGCATAACACCTTCATAAGCATCAACAAGAACTAAAACACCATCTACCATCTTTAAAACGCGCTCAACTTCTCCACCGAAATCCGCGTGACCTGGAGTGTCGATAATGTTGATTTTAAAATCTTTATAACGAATAGCTGTATTTTTAGAAAGAATCGTGATTCCTCTTTCTTTCTCTAGTGCATTGCTGTCCATAGCTCTTTCTGCGTGCTGCTCATGAGCACCAAATGTTCCTGACTGTGTTAACAGACCATCTACTAGTGTTGTTTTACCGTGGTCAACGTGAGCGATAACGGCAATGTTTCTAATCTTTTGCATTAGGTTTCCTTAAGGTGGGAAAATTTTTCGCGATTATACCCAAGTAATTGTTATATATGAGTTAAAGCAGTGTTATACTTATGAAATGATTACATACCCTAAAAAATTAGAGCCTATTTTCTCTAAACTTATTTCTTATGGCATAAAGCCTATAATTGTTGGCGGGTTTATAAGAGACTCTATTTTGAATATTACTGTAAATGATATAGATATTGAGCTATATGGGATTTCGTCTCTGGCGGAGCTAGAAAATATTCTAAAAGAGTTTGGCTCGGTTAATAGTGTTGGAAAGAGTTTTGGAGTCTGCAAGCTAAGCTATATGGGCTATGAACTTGACTTTACACTTCCAAGAATAGATAACAAAACAACCTCTGGGCATCGAGGATTCAGCATAAAAATAGACTCAAATCTTGATTTTAAAACCGCTGCTTCAAGAAGAGATTTTACAATAAACACGATTGGATATAATGTAGTTGAGAGAAAAATAGTTGATCCTTTTAATGGAACTCAAGATTTAAGCGACAAAATTTTAAGAGCTGTTAATCCAGAAACTTTTATAGAGGACCCACTTAGAGTTTTAAGAGCTGTTAGGTTTAGTGTTGTTTATGACTTTAAAATTGATAATGAACTCTACTTGCTATGTAGGCAAATGGTTAAAAATAGAGTGCTTGAAGAGTTGCCAAAAGAGAGAATTTTTGAAGAAATAAAAAAGATTTTGCTCATCTGCCAAAAACCATCCATTGCATTTGAGCTTTTAAAAAGTTTTGGAAGTGATATATTTACTGACAATCTTTTAGTAGTTGATGAGATATCCAAACAACTAACAAATCAAGATCAAACAAAATTGGTTTTGATGCTAGCTGGCTTGTGTTATGATTTTACAAAAGAGCGAGCAGAACATTTTTTGTGGAAATTTACAAATGAAAAAGAGTTACTAAAAAGAGTTTTTGTACTTATAGAGTTACATGGCAAGATAGAAAAAATTTACGCCAAGGAGTTTAGTGACTATGCACTCTATAAACTTGCCACAAAAGTAAATATAAGTGAACTCTTGATTTTAAGCAGAGCCGTATATTTTTCTAAAAATTACTCTTTTGATTATGATATAGCGGACGCTATAGAAAAAAGAGCAAGGGAGTTAAACATACTAACTAAAAAACTCCCACCGCTCTTAAGCGGTAAAGATATCTTGACATTTGGCATAATTCCATCACCAGAATTTACAATCATACTTAGTAGTGCTTATGAGGCTCAGATAAGTGGTAAAATAATGGACCGTGTGCAAGCCATCTCTTGGTTAGAAGGTTTTATAAAATTTTATAAAAAACTATAGCTTTACAAAGGAGCTAAAGCTTTGAGCTGTCAATCTCTATAACTGTATGAACATTGCCTCTTGGGTTATAATCTGCTATAACTTTCATATACTTTGGCTTTAATTTTTTGTCTAAAATTTCATAAATCTCATTTGCACTATTCTCATGGGAAACATGCCTATCTCTAAAAGAGTTTATATAAAGTTTGATAGCTTTTAACTCAACAACCCACTCATTTGGTGTGTATTCAAGATATATCGTTGCATAATCAGGATAACCACTTCTAGGGCAAAGACAAGAGAATTCTGGAAGTGTCATTTTTATAAGATAATCTCTTTTATGCAGATTTGGCCAAATTTCCAAATCTTTTTCCACATCAAACTCATTAACAATTTTTTCACCATATTTCATTTTTATTCCTGTTCTTAAATTTTTTCCAGTGGTGCCAAATATTTACCTTGAAAATAATCAATATTTTGCTCTTTTAAGGTTTCATAACTACTCTCATTTTCAACCATTTTGACCCAACTTTTAACACCTTTATTGTGTGCCATTATATTAAAACCATCTATTATATTTTTATATTTAGCCCGATTTGCCTCTTTTGTATAAAAGCTATCAAATCTAACTATATCAATATGTAAATCACGCAGATATAAAAAACTGCTATTTAGTGAACCCAACCTATCTATGGTTATAATAATTCCAAAAGCTCTTAATGTTTGCAAAATATTATTATAATTTTCTATAAATGGATAATATTCGTTTTCGCTAAGTATAAATATTACTCTATTTTTAAGAGAATCATTTTTATAAAAAAGCTCTTTTATTTTTGCTATAAAAAGTGAATTTCTAATTGAGGTTGGTGATATAGACAGAGCAAAAACTACATCGGTTTGTTGTGTGCACAAACTTATAACTTTTTCTAAAATCATCAAATCATACTCAATCATAATTCTTAATTTATCTAAGATTTTCATATATGTTTTTGGATAAACCAACTTGCCATCAACTGTTTTTAACTTAATGAAACACTCTTTTATTGTTTGGGCATTCCCACTAAAAACATCTTGCAGCATAACTTCTATATTTTTTTTATTTATAGCATCAATCACTAAAAATTCTAACTCATTAGGATCTGTCTCATCCTCCACATTTGTTATATTTTTATCTATTTTTTGTAGATAAAAAAGATTCTCTATAAGATAATCAACATCTTTTGAAAGGGTAATGTCATTAATAACTCCGGATATTTGTACTTCAATACTATCAATTTTTAGTTCTTCGCTCTTTAAACAAAACAACTCAAGTACTGCTTTATAAACACTTTTTTTTCCTTTTAAACCTAATACAAAATCACCAGCCTTGATGTGACCTATTGGAAAATTATCTATATTTTTTTCTTTAAAATATTTTTCTATCCATATAACAACTTCAAAAAGTATTTTATCACCACTACTCATACCATATCGACTATTAATCTCACTTATATTATCTATACTAATAAGTAAAAGTGAGTATTCATTAACACTTTTAATCTCTTTTTTCAAATAATTATACAAATATTCTTTGGAAAATACTTTTGATACATTATCAGTTATTTTTGTATCAAAACCGTTATAAATTAAATAAAATATAAAATAAATACTAAAAAAAAGAATTAGTGTTAATTCAATATAAAATAGATATGTTAATTGTTCATCTTCTGAAATTGAGAAATTAATGATAAAAGCAATAATAAGAGTAAAGATTGGAAGTACCATTCTAAGTGCTAGTTTAAAACGATACTCTCTCTCTTTTACTTGTGGAAGGGTCATACTAATGGTTAAACATCTAAATGTTTAACATCCTTTGCATGTTTTTCGATGTAATCACGGCGAGGTTCAACATCATCACCCATAAATAGTGTAAATGTGTCTGATGCAGATTCAGCATCTTCTATTTGTACTTGAAGTAAAACTCGATTTTCTGGTGTCATTGTTGTTTCCCAAAGTTGATCAGGATTCATTTCCCCAAGACCTTTATATCTTTGTATATAGGCACCTTTTTTAGCATATTCATTAATATTTTCTAATACCTTAATAATATCATCACCAAAATCTAAATTCCACTCTTGAATTTTTCTATATACAAAATTTGCTTCGTTAAAGTGTGGTGCGCTAAATAAATCATCATTAATAAGTAGCTCCTCCATTCCATCTTTTGTTTGAACAAAGAGATGAATAGAGTCACTATTTATACTTTTTGTTAAAATATTATTACTATTTTTTAACAAAAATTCTTCAATTTTTTCATACATACTATTCATATCTAAACCAACTAAATCAGGGTTTTCTATAAAATAGCGAATTAAATCAACAAGAGCATATCTTCTCTCAAGTGCTTGAAGAGAAGTTCTATAATGATCTACCATTTTAAAATAAGATATAAGATCATTTTCTCCAACTCCATCTATTTCTAAAGACTCTATTCCATTTTCAATTAGATAATCATTCATTGCTCTATCATCTTTAAAATAGATCTCTTTTTTACCTTTTTTATATCTATAAAGAGGTGGTTGTGCTAAATAAAGGTAACCATTTTCAACAACTTTTCTAAAATGACGAAAGAAAAATGTTAAAAGCAATGTCTGAATATGCGAACCATCAACATCAGCATCGGTCATAATAATAATTTTATGATAACGAAGTTTTTCTTCATTATAATCCTCACTAATACCACAACCCATAGCAGTAATCATATTCGTAATTTCTTCTGATTTTAATATTTTGTCAAGTCTAGCTTTTTCAACATTTAAAATCTTACCTTTAAGTGGCAAAATTGCTTGAAATACACGATCCCGACCCATTTTAGCAGAACCACCAGCAGAATCACCTTCTACCAGATAAAGTTCACAAATAGAGGCATCTTTGCTCTGACAATCAGCTAATTTTCCAGGAAGTGTTCCAACACTCATAGAATCTTTTCTACGAGTAAGTTCTCTTGCCTTTTTAGCTGCTTCGCGTCCACGAGCTGCCATTAATGCTTTTGAGACAATAGCTTTTGCTTCTATTGGATTTTCTTCAAAATATTTAGATAAAAGTTCATAAGTTGCTTTTTGAATTAGTGGTCTTACATAAGTATTTCCAAGTTTACCTTTTGTTTGTCCTTCAAATTGAGGTTCAGGAACACGAGCTGAAACAATAGCAATAAGACCTTCACTAGTATCTTCACCAGAGAATTTTACATCTTTTTCTTTTGCTGCACCATTTTGGGCATTATAATTTGAAATAACACGAGTAAGTCCTGCTCTAAAACCAGCTTCATGTGTTCCTCCATTTGGAGTACGAATATTATTTACAAATGATGCAAGTTTTTCATCATATGAATCATTATACATTAGTGCAATATCAAACTCTATATCTTCTATTTTTGAGGAAAATGAATAAACGGCTGCAACTTGAACTTTTTTATTCATATCTGCAACATATTGAGCTATACCACCTTCAAAATGGTATGTTTCAGAAACATTTGTTCTCTCATCTTTAAAAATAATTGTAATAAATGGATTTAAATATGCTAATTCTTTAAATCTTTTTGAAAGATATTCATACTCAAAAGTTATTGTTTCTGTAAAAATACTAGGATCTGGTGCAAATTCAATAGTCGTACCAGTTTTTTTAGTAGTTCCTATAACTTTTATGATTTCTTGAGGGATACCTTTTTTAAAGTCTTGCTCAAAAATCTCTCCATTTCTATGAATAGTCATTTTAAGATTATTTGAGAGTGCATTTACAACAGAAACACCAACTCCATGAAGACCACCAGAGACTTTATAAGTATCTTTATCAAATTTTCCACCAGCATGGAGAACTGTTAAAACAACAGTTGCAGCACTCATACCTTCAGTTGGATGCATATCTGTTGGGATACCACGACCATTATCTGTAACTTTACAAGTTCCATTTTTTGTTAATAAAACAGTTATTGTATTACAATGACCAGCCATAGCTTCATCAATAGAATTATCAACAACTTCATAAACTAAATGATGAAGACCTCTGTGACCTGTATCACCAATATACATACCAGGGCGTTTACGAACTGCTTCTAACCCTTTTAGAACTTTAATATTACTAGCACCGTAACCTTGTTCCATTTATCACTCCAAATATAACATTAATCGGGCATTTTATCTAACATTTACTAAAAGAAAGTTTTGTGATTTAATTTGAAGTTAAAAATAAAAGTGAATTAACCCCATAAATAGGAGTTAAAATATTACTAAATTACTATTGGCATTACTACTGTTTTAAAATTATCATCACTTAAAATAAATGGTAAGTTACTCTCATTCAGTCCAATTGTAAAATCAACGCTATTTATAGAATTTAAAAAATCTAAAAGATATTTACTATTAATAGCAATTATAAATGGTGATGAAAATCCAGTTGAAAAACTCATTTCTGTTTTTGCTTCAATATTGTCATCACTAAGAGATTCAAAAGTTATTAGATCATTTAAAAAAGTCATTTTTACATCAGATGAGATAGTTGTTATTTGCTTTATTGATTCTATCATTTTGGCTTTTGGTAATATTAAATTTTTTAATATATTTTTTGGAATTATTCTAGAGTATTCAGGAAATTTACCATTTATAAGTTTTGTAAAAAATGTGTACTGCTTTGAGATAATAATTAAACTAGTTTCATCATAAAAAAGTTTTAAATTATCATAAAAAAGTTTTTGTATTTCTACTATTGCTTTTTTTGGAATAATTATTGATAACTCTTTATTACTTCTATTTTCAAGAGTAACAATAGCTAATCTTCTTGTATCAGTTGAAGCAAAATTTATATTGTTTTCTTTTATATCAATTAAAGCACCATTTAACTCAAATTTTGGATTATTTGTATCAATTGATGGAGTTACTTTTTTAAGAGAGTCAATTAAAGATTGAGAATCTATTGAAATTTGTTCTTTTCCAATAGGTTCAGGAAATTCAGGAAATTCATTGTGAGAAAATGTTGGTAATTTAAAATTAGAGTTAGATTGTGAAATATATAAAATATCATTTTTTGTTTCTAAATTTATTTTGTCATCTTTTAATATTTTAATAATATCTAACAGTTTTTTACCATTAGCAGTAATACTACCATCACTTACTATTTCTACACTCTCTGTTGATACTAAAAAACCTATTTCATAATCTGTAGCTTTTATAGTTAATTTAGAGTTTAATGCTTCAATAAAAATATGAGAAGTTATTTGAGATGTATCTCTTTTTTCTAAAAATGGTTGAGCATGGATTAAAATATTTTCAATAATTGATTTTTGTATTGTTATTTTCATTTGAAATCCTATTTATTTAATAAAATTTTAGTAATAGTAGTAGGGTAATGTGAATATGTGATTATCACCATTTGAACCCTAAATTAAGAGTTTTTATATGTAACAAACCACTACAACTTTTTTCACATCTATTCACTTTAGCAATTATATCTTTTTTTCTAATTTTTATGAAGATGAAGTAATTTTATTGGTAAGCTCTTCTATTTTGACTTTAAAATCTTCATCATTTTGTATTAATTCATTTATTTTTTTAAGAGTATGACTTATTGCAGTATGATCTTTCATTCCAAAGTATTGAGCTAGCTGAGGCATTGTATTTTGTGTTAATTCACGACATAAATATATAGAAATTCTTCTTGCATAAACTAGATTTTTACTTCTACTTTTTGAACGGATTTCACTTGGTTTAATATTTAAATCTTTTGCAACACTTTTAGTTATAGTATCTAGAGTTAAATTTGCAAGATTTTCTTGAACTTGATCTCTTAATACATTTTTTGTAAAATCAAGTGTTATATCAACATGCATAAGTTTTGAATAAGCGTGGAGTTTAGATAAAATACCCTCTATTTCACGAACATTGCTCTCTATAACCGTTGCAATATAGTTGATAATATCTTTAGTTAAAATAACTCTATTTATTTCACATTTTTTTTCAATAATAGCGATTTTTGTCTCAAGTTCTGGTGGTTGAATATCTGCAATAAGTCCATGCTCAAACCTACTTTGAAGCCTTTTTTCAAGCCCTGCTATCTTTTTTGGATGTTTATCAGCAGTTAAAATAATTTGTTTTCCTTCACCTTTAAGTGCTTCAAAAGTGTGAAAAAATTCTTCTTGGATTGTCTCTTTATTACTTAAAAATTGAATATCATCAATAAGTAAAACATCACAATTTCGATATTTTTCTTGAAATCTTTCCATAGTTTTGTTTTTTATATGTCTAATAAAATCATTTAAAAACTGCTCAACCGTGGTATAAATAACAACCTTTCCTTGATTTTGAAAAATATTTCCAGCGGCTTGCATAAGATGAGTTTTACCAAGCCCAACACCACCATGAATAAAAAGAGGATTATATAAAATTCCAGCTTTTTCACTTACACTTTTTACAGCAGCATAAGCAAATTGATTTGAACCACCGACCATAAAATTGTCAAATGTAAATGATGGATTTAAAAGAGAGTGAATTGGTTGTTTTTGTATATTTTTTTCTTTTATTATAAATTTTTCTTTAGAATTTATAAGTGTTATTTCGATATTTACTTTTGAATCACTATTTATTTCAAAAAGATGTTGAATTTTGTTTTTATATTTACTTTTTATCCAATTTAAAACTAAAGCATTTGGAGCATAAAATATTGCTAAATTAGTACTAGATTTTTTTAAATCATAAATTAAATGTTTAACATACCTATCATATTCAATCTCAGATATCTCATCTTTAAGTAAATTTAAAACTTTTTGACCAATATTCATATATAATCCTTATATGTTAATAATATCAATTTTCTTATAAAAAATGGTTAAAATTTATGTGAATAACTAGATTGTGAATAGTGTGAATAGTTAAAATTTGATATATAATATAATGGGAGAGGTATGATAATTTTAGGAATAGACCCAGGTACGAGAAATATGGGTTATGCCATTATAAATTTAGAAAATTCAAAGATTTCGCTTATTGAAGCCGGTCTTATAAAAATAAAAGCAGAAGAGTTACAATTTCAAATCCCGCAGATGGTTGAGGCATTTGAGGGAATATTTAAAAATCATAAGATAGATGAAGTTGCAATAGAAGACATTTTTTATGCACATAATCCAAAAACAACTATAAAATTGGCTCAATTTCGTGGAGCTATCTCACTACTTATTCTTCAATATTTTGGGCAATTTAGTGAATACACAGCACTACAAGTTAAAAAATCATTAACAGGAAATGGCAAAGCCGCTAAAGAACAGGTCTCATTTATGGTAAAAATGTTACTAAATATAAAAAAAGAGATTAAACCTCTTGATATCACAGATGCTATGGCAGTTGCAATTACACACTCACAAAGAGTTAACTTGCTTCAAATCAAAAAGTAAAATTTTATAAACAGTATAATTTTGTCAATTAATCACTAAGGCACAAAATGAATCCATTTACAAATTTACCTGAGGGTCACCCAGCAAGAGTATATCTTGAAGAAAATCAGTTAATTAGAGGACTGATAGCGAGTATTAACAGCATCGATATTGAGAATAATTATGAAGAGTTTAAAGAGAAGTTTACAAGACTCTGCTTGATAGAAAAACATTTTGCTAGAAAAGAGAACCAATTGTTTCCATATCTGGAAAAATATGGCTGGACAAGTCCATCTCAAGGTATGTGGGCATTTCATGATGATATTCGTGCAATAGTAAAAAATGCCAGAAATTTAGTTCAAGCAAATGAGCTATTGTCTTTGAATATAGTATTACAAAATCTTTTTCATAATCTTGAACATATAATGCAAGTTGAAGAGGGAAGGCTTCTTCCAAGAGCATTAGAGATGCTTCAAGAAGATGATTGGAAAGAGATGAGAAGTGGAGATGAAGAGATAGGTTGGATGTTTGATGAAGTACCTGCTCCATATCCTGCACATGAAGAGGGTGAGTATATTCACCCATCACAAGATACAAAAAAAAGAAAATTACCATTTTCACTTGAGGGCAGAATTAATCTTCAAGAGGGATTTATGTTGCCAGAGCAGATTAACTGGTTACTGAAATTTATGCCTGTTGATATCACTTATGTTGATGAAAACGATATAGTAATTTTTTATAATCGTGGTGAAGATAGAGTATTTCCAAGAAGTGCTGGAATTATAGGTCGTGAAGTAAAGTTTTGTCATCCTCCAAAGAGTGTTGATCAAGTTCTTACGATTCTTCGTGAGTTTAAAGCTGGTAGAAGAGATGAAGCTGAATTTTGGATAACATTTAAAGGCAAATTTATTCATATCCGTTATTTTGCTATAAGAGATAATAATGGCTCATACAAGGGCGTTATAGAGGTTTCTCAAGATGTTACTCACATCAGAGGTTTAGAAGGTCAACAAAGACTACTAGATTGGGAATAGGATATAATTCTAAAAAAAAGGTAAAAAAATGTTAAGTTTTAAAAATGTAAATATAGTAAAAAAAGCGAATATCTATTATGATGGAAAAGTTACAAGCAGAAGAGTTGATTTTGAAGATGGTTCTATGAAAACTCTTGGAATTATGATGCCTGGTGATTACACTTTTGGGACGGATGCGGCTGAAATTATGGAAATTATGAGTGGAGATTTAGATATAAAGCTTCCAGGAGAAGAGTGGAAAACTTTAAACACTCCAGAGACTTTCAATGTACCTGCTAACTCTTCTTTTGATTTGAAGATAAAAACTGTAACTGATTATTGTTGCTCGTATATTAAATAATCCAAATTTTTACTTTTGAAAAAATAGACTTACTGTTTTTTCAATTGCTAAAATTGTAAAGCCTACTATTAATCCAATAAAAAGTTCAGCACCAATAATTGGTATAAAACTCACTACATTGTGAAGTGACTCTATATTGTGAACAAATATTCCACCACCAACTAACAACATAGCAATTACACCTACAATTGATAATAACTTGATAATTTTAGGTAGAGAGATTACTAAACTATTGCCGATTTTTTTATATACTTTCTTTCTGAAACCACCAACTTTTTCCGAAATTTTTATTAGAGCGATTCCTATATCATCTATTCGCACTAAGAAAGCAACAATTCCATAAACCCCAATAGTTGCAAGCACTGAAATAGCAGAAGCAATGGTAATTTGCATAGTCAATGGTTGCGATGCTACGGTTCCAAGCGCTATGATAATAACCTCGATAGAGAGAATAAAGTCTGTTAATATTGCTGACTTAATCTTCTCTTTCTCAAGGGCTAAAAGATCTTTTTCACTCATAATCATTTCTGCTAATGGTTTTTTGTGATGCTTATTTGGGGTAAAGTATTCGTATATCTTTTGTGCCCCTTCAAAGCTAAGATAAGTGCCACCAAGAATAAGAATGGGGATGATTAATTGTGGAGTAAAAGCACTAAGCAAAAAAGATAGGGGGAGCAAAATTAGTTTATTTCTAAATGAGCCTTTTGTTATTGCCCAAAGAACAGGAAGTTCTCTTGATGCACTAAAACCGGCTGCTTTTTCAGCGCCTACGGCTAAATCATCGCCTAAAACACCAGCTGTTTTTTTAATAGCAATCTTACTTATGGCAACAGTATCATCAAATAAAACAGCGATGTCGTCTAAAATTGCAAAAAAACCACCGGTCATTTAGGCTTCTTTAAATTAATTTTTAAACTCTTTTACCATCTATTGTATAAATACATGTGGAACAATAAGAGGATATCTTTTCATTTTTCTATAGATATGCTTTCTTACAACTTGACGAAGGTCATTTTCTAGGGCTCTTGGGTTTTCTATCAATCCCTCTTTGATGTTGATTAGGAAGTGTTCAAGAACTTCTTCCATCTCTTTTGCAAAAAACTTATCTTGCTTGTCGGCTACTAGACCAAATGTTGTAACTACAGGTTTAGATATCATTTTAGAGTGTTGCCCATCAATCTGAGCAATTATCATAACTATTCCATCAGAAGCTAGTTTTTGTCTATCTAAGACTATATCATCATCAATTTTATGGTTGTTTTGGTTGTCAATGTATGTCTTACCAGTTCTAACTGATTTAACTTTTCTCATATATTTTGGAGCAACTTCGATAGTGTCTCCATCGTTCATAATACCAATATTTCTCTCGGGGATACCACACATTATAGCAGTTTCTTGATGCTTCATTACATGGTTGTATTCGCCGTGAATTGGTAAGAAGAACTTAGGGTTAACAAGGCGGAGCATAAGTTTTTGCTCTTCTATCGAAGCGTGCCCTGAGACATGGATATCTTTTTCTGATGTTACTTTAGCACCAGCGCGTTGTAGATGGTTTAGCATCGCAGAGATAGAGCCCTCATTGCCGGGAATTGCTCTTGATGATAAAACAACTAAATCATTTGGCTTAATTTTAACATGTCTATGCTCACCTATAGACATTCTAAAGAGAGCAGAGCTTGTTTCACCTTGAGAGCCAGTTGTAACTATCAGAACCTCTTTATCATTCATATCAGCTAACTGTTCTGGTTCTATAAAGATATTTTTTGGTAATTTAATGTAGTCATACTGCATACAAATCTCTAGATTTCTCTCCATTGAGCGACCTATTACACAAACTTTTCTTCCATATTTTACGCCATATTGGATAGCTTGATAGACACGATGAATGTTTGAGCTAAATGTAGATAGTAAAACTCTACCCTCAGCCTTTGCAAAAACTCTATCCATAGCTGGAGCAACACTAAGTTCAGATGGTGTTGGCACTGTGTTGTATGAGTTTGTTGAGTCACTTAAAAGACAAAGTACACCTTTTTCTCCATAATAAGCAAGTCTGTGAAGGTCCGCAGTATAGCCATCTACAGGAGTGTAATCGATCTTGAAGTCTCCCGTGTGAATAACAGTTCCAGCTGCAGTTGTAATAGCCAAAGATGATGAGTCAATAATTGAGTGAGTCATGTGCATCCATTCAATCTTAAAGTCTTTACCTATATCATAAACTTTTCTTTTTTCGATTGGGTTTAGATATTTTTTAAAATCTTTTATGTGATGCTCATCAAACTTGCCAGCAATCATAGCAAGTGGTAGAGGTGAACCATATATAGGAAACTGCATCTCTTTAAAAAGGTATGGCATTGCGCCAATATGATCTTCGTGAGCGTGAGTTATGATAATCGCCTTTATTTTATCCTTTATCTCTCTTACATAGCTAAAATCAGGTATTAGTATATCGACACCATGCATATCTTCATCTGGAAAGCTCATTCCAACATCCACCAAAATAGCTTCTGTTTGTGTCTCAAATATAGTTATATTTCCACCAATTTCGCCAAGTCCACCAAGTGGAGTGATGCGAATCTTATCTTTAGAGTTCAGATCAAGTTTGTAATGAGGGTTTAATCTCTGTTTGTGTGACTCTTGATTTGCAAAAACCATAGATTTTAAGCTTTCATCAATAGGTAAAGTTTGACGACGACGACTTTTTCCACCACCTTGTTTGTTGTTTGAAGCATTAGGATTGCTATTGTTTGGACCATTTGGTCTTCGGTTGTTATTGTTGTTGTGTGGCTTACGATCTTCTTGAGTATTTTGTGAATTAGTTACGATAACTTCACTCGTCTGTTGAGTCTCTTCTGACATTAAAATTCCTTTGTATTATATTGTGTAATTGGTGATAGTCAGCTGTAGAGACTTGATGAGGACGAATCGTTTGTGCGAGGTTTAGCTTTAAAAAAGCATCTTGAAGATTATTTTTTTCATAAATTTCGGATAGGTTTTTCATGAGAGTTTTTCTAGGTTGCTTAAATGCAACTCTAAGCATACCCTCAAAAATCTCATCATTTCTATCACTACTTTTTTCTATTAAAAAAATTGCAGAATCTATTTTTGGCTGTGGTTCAAATGCTGTTGGTGGGACTCTCACGACTATTCGTGAGCTCCCTGCACTTTGAGTTATAACACTCAAAGAACCGAATACTTTATCATTTTCATTCGCACAAAATTTTTCTGCAACTTCAAGCTGTACCATTACAAGTATGTTTTTACATTTTGGATCTGCGAGGGCCTTTAGAATTATGTTGGTCGCGATATAGTATGGCAAATTTGCCACCAAATCATACGATTCTTCTATAAGTTCACTCTTCCAAGCTTCTAATACATCTCCACAGTTTATGTGGAGTTGCTCGGTTGCGATCTCTTTCTCAAACTTTTTTTGTAATAGCTTACACAAATCGGTATCAACCTCAAAAGCTTCTACGCTTTTGACATCTACTAAATATTTAGTTAAATCACCTAAGCCAGGCCCAATTTCAACAATTTTATTGTTGTTATGGGGCATCGCTTCGATTATTTTTTGTAAAACTACCTCATCTTTTAAGAAGTTCTGTCCATACTTCTTTTTTGCTATCACTTTATTCATTGTGTGAAGTCTACTATAATATTACTTATATTAATATTATAGTAGATTGTGCAGCAGAATTGTTCCATGTGAAACATTTTGAAATCAATTGATTGGGCTTTGTATAAGTCATTAATAGTATAATTTCGTATTGTAAAAAGAGGTTTAAACCATTATGAATTATTTTGCTAAAAGAATTATTCCATGCCTAGATGTCAAAGATGGTCGTGTTGTAAAGGGTGTGAATTTTGTTGGACTTAGAGATGCTGGTGATCCTGTTGAAGTTGCAAAGCGCTATAACGAAGAGGGCGCGGATGAGATCACATTTTTGGACATTACGGCTTCATCTGATAACCGCGACACAATCGTGGATATTGTAAAACAGGTAGCAAGAGAGGTTTTTATACCATTAACTGTTGGTGGCGGCATACGAAAACTCGAAGATATATACAAACTTTTAAATGTCGGATGTGATAAAGTTAGCGTGAACTCAGCGGCAATTAAACGCCCAGAACTTATAGATGAGGGGGCAAAGAGATTTGGCTCGCAGTGCATTGTAACGGCAATAGATGTAAAAAGAGTTGGCGACAGATATCATGTTTTTTTAAATGGTGGAAGAGAAGATACTGGGCTAGATGCAGTTCTTTGGGCTAAAGAAGTTGTTAGCCGTGGGAGCGGGGAGATACTTTTGACATCAATGGATGCTGATGGCACAAAAGCAGGTTTTGAGTTAAACATAACCCAGCTGATTAGCCAAGCTGTAAATGTCCCGGTGATTGCAAGTGGCGGTGCTGGGACGATGGAGCATATAAAAGATGCGTTTCTTCATGGAGCGGATGCCGCACTTGCTGCTACTATATTTCACTATAAAGAGATAGATATAATGGAACTAAAGCATTATTTACACGACAACAATATACCGGTTCGCCTATGATAATCTGTGCTGGAAATAGTGAATCATTTGATTTTGCTCAACCTATCGGGGTTGGTCTGATTGAGAGCGCTATGAATTTAACTAGGCTTTGCTTGTTTGATAAACCAGAGTTTTTGTTTTTTATTGGGAGCGCTGGAAGTTATGGAGAGCTTAAAATATTTGATATAGTAGAGTCAAAAACTGCTTCAAATATAGAACTTGCATTTTTAAATAGTGATGCTTATACACCTTTAGATAATGTAATTTCTACTAATACAACTAATCAAAAAGATATAATTGTAAACTCTTCAAACTATATTTCAACTAATAAAGAACTAACAAACAAGTTTTTAAACCTAGGAATAGGCATAGAAAATATGGAATTTTTTTCTGTTTTGAGTGTGGCAAAAGAGTTTGATATTCCAGCTGGTGGCGTTTTTTGTATAACAAATTATACTAACAAAACAGCTCATGAGGATTTTTTAGCTAACCATAAAAAAGCAAAAGAGTTGTTATCTATGCATGTAAAAAAAAGAATTAAAGAGCTACCGCAAAAATGAGCAACATAAAACCATCACTATTAGAGTTTACACTAAAAGAGTTGCAAGAGCAGATTAAACCATCATTTAGAGCAAAACAAGTTTTTGGCTGGCTGTATCATCAGTATGCGGAAAATTATGAAGATATGAAAAATATTCCAAAAACATTAAAAGATGAGTTAGAAGAAAAATTTTTAGTTAATCCGATGAAGATTGCTAAGAAAGAGGTTTCTAGTGATGGAACAATAAAATATCTATTTGAGCTTCAAGATGGCAAAACAATAGAAGCGGTTTGGCTCAAGATGAAAGATGCAGAACTCGATGAAAATGGAGTTATTTTACATGAAGCAAAATATACCATCTGCGTTTCTACGCAGGTAGGGTGCAAGATGGGATGTACTTTTTGTTTAACTGCCAAAGGTGGGTTTACAAGAGATTTAACAGCGGGGGAGATTGTAGCTCAGGTTGTGAGTTTAAAGAGAGATAATGACCACAAACACAACAGAATGATAAATATAGTCTATATGGGTATGGGAGAACCACTTGATAACCTCACAAGCTTAGCAAAAGCGATAGAGATATTTAAAGAAGATGATGGACTTTGTATATCAGCGAAGCGACAAACTGTTTCTACAAGTGGATTGAGTAATAAGATTGACCAACTTGGTAAGTTGGATTTGGGTGTTCATATAGCAATCTCTTTGCACGCAGTAGATGATGAGCTAAGATCAGAGCTTATACCAATGAACAAAGCGCACAATATTAGCTCTATTATAGAAGCAGTTAAAAGATTTCCGATAGACACAAGAAAAAGAGTTATGTTCGAGTACCTTGTGATAAAAAACAAGAATGATGATATCGCTTCTGCAAAAAAGCTCATAAAACTGCTCTCGGGTATAAAAGCTAAAGTAAATTTAATATACTTTAACCCATATCCAGGAACTCCGTATGATAGACCATCAAAAGCCGATATGGTTGCTTTTCAGGAGTATCTAGTCAATCATGGTCTTCTGTGCACTATTCGTGACTCTAAGGGCATAGATATAAGTGCTGCGTGTGGACAACTAAAAGAGCAGGATGAATTTAACAGGGTCAAGGCTGTAACTAGTTCGAAAATAAGCAGAGATTAATCTATGGTGTTTAATAGATTGGTTTTCAGAATTTAGTTTTGATTTGATTAAGAAGATTGTATAGCGGAGAAATAACTAAACGACCAACACACCAGGGAAGTCGTTTATAGGCAAAATAATACCTTACTTTCCTTATAGAGAAATAAGAGCATCACTCGAGCTTTTATATAAAATCTTTTTTATAAGCTTGCTTTTTTAGTCTTGAGCTCCCGATCAGAAACTTACTTATCTTTTGTAGCTATTCGTGCATAATCCTGATTAATTTAAATAAAATATTTAAAATTTATGAATAATTAAAGCTATGTCTTGAATTAACTTTATTTAAAAATCACTCAAGTGCCTGTTATTCACACATTGTTGTAATCTGTGAATAACCTGAATTTTTACCCAGCGTAAATTATAAAATTTATGTGTCATTTAAGAATAAATTTATATAAAAATAAGCTGAAATTTATATACTTTTATATAGCTTAAATGCCTATTTTATGGTGTTTTAAAGGATTATTATTTTTTTTTATCTTAATTATAAATAATATAAAAAATAGTAAATATTTTATTATTCACATTCACAAAATATTTTCTTAAATATGAATCAAAATCAATTTATTTAACAATGTTTCACATGAAACATTGAGGTCTTTTAAATTTTAAAGAGTTTAATGGTTTAAAGTAAAATGTAGCTTTATCTCATATTTTCAAAACAAACTTTCTCAAAATCAACATCACTTTTAACGCAATAGCTTTTACCATATAGTTCAAATTTCAACTCATTCGCATGAAGCAGTAATCTCCTAGCACCACTATTTTCAACTCTCATATCTCTCGTCATCTCTCTATCTAAATATTTTACAACATTCTCTTCTGGTTGACCATAAATCGGATCACCTACGATTGGGTAATTAACATGAAGCAGATGCACTCTGATCTGATGCTGTCTTCCGGTATGAGGAGAACACTCAACAAGAGTTGTATTTGATTCTTTAAAGTATTTTAGAGGCTTTACGAATGTCAGCGACTCTTTACCACTCTCGTGAACTTTTACAACCATTCTAACCAATGCGCTTTTTTCATCATCAAATCTTAAAAGAGGTGCATCTATCTTAAGTTCATCTTTTAACTCTCCATGAACCATGGCTAGATATTTTTTTTTCATATCTCTCTCTTGAAACATTACTTTTAATGCAATCTCACTCTTTTTATTTTTTGCACATAGAACCAAACCGCTTGTCTCTTGATCTATTCTGTGGGCAATATTTGCATCCATCCCATATTGAGCTTTTAGTTCATCTATGAGAGAGTATGGAGTGAGTCTATTCTGTGGATGGATTAATAAGCCGCTAGGTTTATCAAAAACTACAAACTCCTCATACTCAATATGGGCTTTTAGACCTTTCGTGATTGGTTCAAAATACATAAACTCTATGTCGCCAAATATTTCGTCTGTTGGTTTTTCAACTAACTTACCATTAAAAAACAGGCGAGCTTTGGCAATCACTTTTTGCGCTTCACTTTGGGTAAAGTTTAACTCTCTTATCAAAAAAAGGCTGGCTCTTTGCTTCCCTTGTAAAAATATTTTCTTCGTAATAAACGGCAAATTAGTATCCTTTTTTAATCAACTATTTACATAAATTTCTGTAAACTTAATACCTAAATTTTAACATAAAATAATAATTATAAGGGCTAGATATGGTTGAGAGATACTCCAGAGAAGAGATGAGTTCCAAATGGACTATGCAGGCAAAATATCAGGCTTGGATGGATGTAGAAAAAGCGGTTGTTAAAGCTTGGAATAGACTAGGACTTATCCCAGATGAGGATGCAAAAAAGATTGTTGATAATGCTAGTTTTGATATAGCTAGAATAGATGAGATAGAAGCTGTTACTCGTCACGATTTGATTGCATTTACAACAAGTGTATCTGAGACGCTTGGAAAAGAGAGTAGATGGTTTCACTATGGAATGACAAGTTCTGATACAGTTGACACTGCCGTAGCGCTTCAGATGAAAAGTTCTTTGGAGTTAGTCATCAAAGATGTGAAGATGCTTATGGAATCCATCAAAACAAGAGCGATGGAACATAAAATGACTTTGATGGTTGGACGCAGTCATGGTATCCATGGAGAACCTATAACATTTGGTCTTGTGTTAGCTGTTTGGTATGATGAGATGGCAAGACATTTAGAGAATTTAGAACAAACGCTTGTTGTTATAAGTGTTGGTCAAGTTAGTGGTGCGATGGGCAACTTTGCTCATGCACCACTAGAGCTTGAAGAGTACACCTGCGAAGAGTTAGGACTAAAACCAGCACCTGCATCTAATCAAGTAATCCAAAGAGATAGATATGCAAGGCTTGCAACTGCGTTAGCGCTTATGGCGAGTTCTATTGAAAAGTTTGCAGTTCAGATTCGTCACTGGCAAAGAACTGAAGTTTATGAGTGTGAAGAGTATTTTGCCGCAGGACAAAAGGGCTCATCTGCAATGCCACACAAACGAAATCCTATACTAACAGAAAATATAACAGGTTTGGCAAGGATGATAAGAGCTTACGCAATCCCAGCGATGGAAAATGTAGCGCTCTGGCATGAGAGAGACATAAGTCACTCATCAACCGAGAGATTTTGGTTACCTGATAGCTTTATAACAACTGACTTTATGCTACACCGTATGAACAGTGTTATAGCAAAACTAACAGTTTATCCCCAGAATATGATGAAAAATCTAAACCTAACTGGTGGCTTGGTTTTCTCGCAAAGAGTTCTTTTAGAGCTTCCACTAAAAGGTGTTAGTCGTGAGGATGCTTATCGCATAGTTCAAAGAAATGCGATGAAAGTTTGGGAAGAGATACAGCAAGGAAAACCTACTACAAATGAAAAAGGTGAGAGTCTTTATCTGAATCATCTTTTAGCAGATGAAGAACTTAGAAGTTCACTAAACGAAGAAGCGATTCGCGAGTGCTTCAACTACGACTATTACACCAAAAATGTAGATAAAATTTTTGCAAGAGTTTTTAAATAATAGGATGAAAATGATAACAATAATAAAAAGAAATGGCCGTACTGAACTGTTGGATATCTCAAAGATACAAAAATATACTTCTGCTGCAGTAGAGGGACTTGACAATGTTTCTCAGAGTGAGTTAGAGGTTGATGCACAAATCCATTTTCGTGATGGTATAACATCTAAAGAGATACAAGAAACTCTTATAAAAACCGCGGTAGACAAGATAGATATAGATGCTCCGAATTGGACATTCGTTGCATCTCGTCTTTTTCTTTTTAATCTGTACCATCAAGTAAATGGTTTTACCGGCTATGATTCATTGGAGAAATATTTTATAAAAGGCGAAAAAGAGGGAAGGCTTCTTGTTGGTATAAGAGAGCTTTACGACCTTAATATTTTAGAGAAACATATTAAGCCAGAGAGAGATATGCTCTTCAATTATCTAGGAGTAAAAACACTTTATGACAGATATCTTATAAAAGATAGAAATTCTGATCCAATAGAACTTCCTCAGCATATGTTTATGGCAATTGCTATGTTTTTGGCACAAAGAGAAGAGAAAAAAGAGGAGTGGGCTATCAAGTTTTATGACATGATTTCTAAGTTTGAGGTTATGCTTGCAACTCCAACTCTCTCAAATGCTAGAACAATCAGACATCAACTTAGTTCATGTTACATCGGCTCAACACCAGACAATATAGAGGGTATTTTTGACTCTTATCAAGAGATGGCGATGCTTTCTAAGTTTGGCGGAGGAATCGGTTGGGATTGGACAAATGTTCGCTCAATGGGTTCTTATATTGATGGACATAAAAATGCAGCCGGTGGAACCGTGCCATTTCTGAAAATAACAAATGATATTGCCATCGCCGTAGATCAGCTCGGAACAAGAAAAGGTGCTATTGCTGTTTATTTGGAACCTTGGCATATAGATATAAATGACTTTTTAGATTTGAAGAAAAACTCTGGGGAAGAGCGTCGTCGTGCTCATGATCTTTTCCCCTCAATGTGGCTAAATGATCTCTTTATGCAAAGAGTAGAAGATGATGACATCTGGACACTTTTTGATCCTTACGATGTGAAAGAGCTAACAATGCTTTACGGTGAAGAGTTCAGCAAAAGATACAAGGAGCTTGAAGAAGACGACAGGATTGTTAAGGAAAAAATCAAAGCTAAAAATCTATGGAAAAAAATACTAACTTCTTATTTTGAAACTGGAAGTCCGTTTTTGTGTTTTAAAGATAATGCTAACAGAGCTAATCCAAACAGTCATGTTGGTGTTATTAGAAGTTCAAACCTTTGTACTGAAATATTTCAAAACACAAGTCCAAATCGTTACAAGATAAAGTTTATTTTTGAAAATGGCGAGAGTGTTAGTTATGAGGAAGATGAGATAGTAAAACTAGATAGCGGTTTAGAAAAATTCGCGAAAAAAGTAACAGCTCTTGACTCGCTTGGTGGAGTGCCAATCTATGTTGTTGAAAAAGAGAAGGTAAACGGTGATACCGCTGTTTGTAATTTAGCTTCTGTGAATCTTGCTCGCATAAATACAAGAGAGGATATAGATAGAATAGTACCAATTGCAATTCGTGCACTGGATAATGTGATTGACCTCAATTTTTATCCGATAGAAAAAGTGAAGCGAACTAACATGAAAAGCCGTGCAATTGGTTTGGGTGTTATGGGTGAAGCTCAGATGTTAGCGGAAAAAGCCATAACATGGGGAAGCCAGGAGCATTTTGATAAAGTAGATGAGGTTATGGAGGCTGTTAGTTATAATGCTATTAATTCATCATCAGATATTGCGTTAGAGAAGGGTTCTTATCCAGATTTTAATGGTTCAAAGTGGAGTCAAGGCATTATGCCTATGGACCATGCTAATGCTGAAGTTAAAAAGCTTGTTGATCGTGGCGGACTTTTCGCATCATCATACGAGTGGGATGAATTAAGAGCAAAAGTTAAAAAGCAGGGCATTAGAAATGGTTACTTGATGGCCATTGCACCGACGAGTTCTATCTCTATACTCACTGGAACAACTCAAGCGATTGAGCCGGTGTTTAAGAGAAAATGGTATGAAGAGAATCTATCGGGACTTATTCCTGTCGTGGCGCCAAATCTTTCACCTGAGACTTGGGTTTATTATACTCCTGCATATGATTTGAACCAAACATTACTTATAAAAGCCGCTGCGATTCGTCAAAAATGGCTAGATCAAGGTCAGAGTTTAAATATATTTATAACTCTTGATAAAGCGAGTGGAAAATATCTGAATGAGATTTATATGTTGGCGTGGAAGTTAGGTTTAAAATCAACCTACTATCTTCGTTCTCAATCACCAGAGGTTTCAAAAGATATAGAAGACAGAAGTTTGGAGTGTGCAGGTTGTCAATAATCTGCATTATCAACCAATTTGCTAAGAGTTGTGTATGAAACCACTCTTAGCAAAAGATATAAAACCTCTTCTAGCTCGTTTTAGCAACTTTACAGATGGAGAACTTCGCTCCATAGAAATAATTTCTCCTACAACTATTAAAATTACTCTAACAGGACAAGATAGTGCCAGAGGTTTTGACTGGCTAACAGTCTGTTTTGAGTTTAGCGGTGTACATAAGGCAAAGTTGTTAGAAAACTCAAAACTCTCGCTTGTAGATATGAGTGATGGCATAAATATAATTTTTGAAGATAATAGTTTTGCTTTTGGAGTTGGAGATTACAAAAACCTGTTAAATATAAAAAATTCTATATGTTTTTTAATCTCTTGCGCTTTAAAGTATGAAGAGGGAGCTTTTTAATTTTAAAGGTGCCAACACCGAAATAAGAAATTTTAAAAGCAAAACTTCTATTGATGTCGCTTAAGGGTTTGTTTGGATAGATATACTAATAAAAGGAAAGAAAATGTTAACAAAGTACACAGATGCGGTTGTTGTTTATGCTAGTGAATATGGGTTGAAAATTGTAGCTGCCGTTGCGATATTTTATATTGGTAAAATAGTAGTTAAGAGAGTGACAAATGTATTTAAAAGATTAATGAATAAGGCACATGTAGACGATACGCTTGTTAAATTTTTGGGCAATCTTATCTATTTTTCTCTTTTAATTGTTGTGATTTTAGCATCTCTTAATGCACTTGGTGTAAACACGACATCATTTTTAGCTGTCTTTGGGGCGGCTTCACTGGCTGTTGGCCTAGCGCTTAAAGATTCGCTCTCAAATATTGGAGCAGCAGTAATTGTCATTATCTTTCGACCTTTTGATGTTGGCGACGCCGTTGATGTTGCTGGAGTTCATGGCATGGTAGAGGAGATAAACCTTTTTTCTACAACCATTATAACGCCGGATAACAAAATTGTAATGATTCCAAACTCCGCAGTAATTGCTTCAAATATTGTCAACTACTCAAAAAAACCAACTCGTCGTATTGAACATAAGCTACTTATTGATTATGGAGATAACCTTAAAGTTGCGAAAGATGTTTTGATGAAACTTATGCAAGATGAAGAAAAAGTTCTGGCGGAGCCTGCTCCATTTGTGGCAGTGAGTGAGCTTGGCGATAATGGTGTGGAGTTGGTTCTCCGTGTTTGGGTAAATAATGCAGATTATTGGGATGTTTATTTTGCTATATTGGAAGAAGCAAAGTTGGCATTTGATGAAAATAAAATTTCTGTGCCTTTCCCCCAGATGGATGTAACTATTAAAAACAAAAATGAGTTGCTATAGTGTCTGTTTTGATTTTTGCTTGCCCCAAAGATATAAAAATAGACTTGCCCCCAGAGCAATAAGCGCTGAACCTAAAAATAGCTGTTTTGGATAAAGCTCATAAATAAATCCAGCAATTAATGCTCCTGCAAATGCGCCAAATCCATAAGTTATGCCCGAGAAAAACTGTTGCGCTAGAGATTTGTGTCTATAAAGATGAAATAAGTAGCTAATCGCGGCAGAGTGAAATAGTGCAAAACTAAGTGCATGAAGAGATTGTGAGAAAAACAGAAGTGTTATGTTTTGAGGAAACAAAAAGAGCATTAACCATCTTATAGCGGTTGTAAAAGTGGTAAATTGAAGAATCAAAAGCAAATTTTTACGAAGAAATGCGCCTTGAAAAAAGAGCATAAAAATCTCAGCTATTACACCAAAACTCCATAAATATATCGCCATATCTAAACTTGCTCCATTATCGGTTACATAAATAGTAAAGAAGTTGTAAAACGAGCCAAAACTAACTTGCATAAGCGTTAATCCAACCCATAATTTCCAATCTTGCAATAGGTTAATGTCATTGGCGGTTTCTTCATGCTTTTCCAAAAGAGTATCCACTTTTTTTGCTATAGTAAAAGCTACTGCTGTGGTTATAAATGTCAAAATAAGAAGATACAAAAGTGCTGTATTTGGAGCATTTAAAAACTTCACTAAAACAAGCGCTACAAGTATAAAACCAACCGAGCCAAAAAGTCTGATTTTTCCATATTGCTCTTTACCAAGATACCTTAGAGATATAAGCTCAATATATGGGAGCACAAGGCTAAGCCCTACGCCAAAGCTTATATTTGAAAAAAGAAGTCTATAAAAATTACTAAGTGAGAAATAAAATGATATCGCGCTTAAGCACATAATCAAAAGTGCCACAGTAAAGGTTGTAATATCTATTTTGAGCCCCCTGATAAAAGCAAAAGGAACTAAAAATCTCACTAGCGGAGCCGCTGCAAATATGATACCAATATCACTCGCCGAGTAGCCAGTCATGGAGAGGACTTTTGGCAAAAATATTATATATACGCCGATGATTGAGAAATAAAAAAAATAAAATGCAGCTAGTAATATTGACATGCGAAATTATAGCAAACTCAACCAACTATACAGACAAAAACGCATAGAGAATCAGTTGCTGAGTTTGCTATAAAAAATAAATTATAATGGTATAATTTTTACCACTTAAATTCAGATTAAAAATTTTAAAAGGTCACACATGTTAAAAATAATGCAAGATGAAGATTTTATTGTATCCAAAACAGACCTGCAGGGTCGTATAATCTACTGCAATAAAATCTTTATGGATATGGCGGAATATAGTGAGTCAGAGCTTCTTGGAAAGGCACACAGCATCATAAGGCACCCAGATATGCCAAAAGCAGTTTTTAGATTTTTATGGGAGACTATCCCCAAAAAACAAGAAATTTTTGCCTATGTTATTAACAAAACAAAAAATGGAAATGATTACTGGGTGTATGCAAATATAACTGCATCGCTCGACGAAAATGGCAAGGTGGTTGACTACTACTCAGTTAGAAGAAAGCCAAACCAAAAAGCCCTTGATACTATTATTCCTCTTTACAAAAAGATGGTAGATATTGAAAAAAGTAGTGGAGTTGACGCTTCATTTAAAGTTTTAACAGATATTTTAAAAGAAAAAGGAGTTAGTTACGATGAACTTATTATCTCTCTTCAGAACCAATAAAACCAATAGTAGACATAATCAGATACATGACGAGGCAATTAGATTATTAAAAGATATGGCAGATGGAAAAGTGAATGGTAGAATTACCAACATACCAGATGATAACTCAAAAGAATCGGTATTTGCATGGAGCGTAAACAATGCGCTGGATCAACTAGAAGCATTTATGAGAGATACGGAAACTTCTATAGAGTATGCCTCTGTTGGTAAAGCATATAGAACAACTAGCCCATCTGGCTTGCATGGTATATTTAAATCCACCTCACAAAAAGTAAAACAAGCTATATCATCTATTGCTTTGGGCTATGAGGCTGCTTTAAAAAATGCTCTCTCAGATAAGCTAGGTGGTCTTGGTGGAGGGGTTGGAGCTGGACTTGCTGTTATACAACAAGATATTATTGTTTCACAAGATAATTCAAAAGAGATTACTGAAGTCTCCCATAAAACAGCAGACTTATCATCAAGAAGTCTGCATAGTGTAGTGAGCATTAGCAATAAGCTGGGTACCCTTCTTGATTCCATATCTACTTCGCACGAGACTATTGTTAATCTTGAAAATAGATCTCGAGATATATCAAATGTTGTAGGGCTTATCAAAGATATTGCGGATCAGACAAACTTACTTGCTCTAAATGCTGCAATTGAGGCTGCAAGAGCGGGTGAGCATGGTAGAGGATTTGCTGTTGTAGCGGATGAGGTTCGCAAGCTCGCCGAGAGAACACAAAAGGCAACGCACGAGATAGAGATAAACATATCAACACTACAACAAGAGACGAACAATATGAGAGGAAGCTCTGATAATATTTCAAATATTGCGGAAGAATCAAATGATGTAATTCATGAGTTCAAAAAAACATTTGAAGAACTAAACTCATTTGCAAACAAATCATCAGAATTGGCTTCAAAAATTGATACAAAACTGTTTACAACGCTCGTAAAAGTTGATCATATTATATTTAAATCATTCGCGTATCACGCGCTGCTCTCCAGTGATGTAAGCAAAACTTTTGCTGATCATAGAAATTGTCGTATGGGTAAATGGTATCTTGGTGTTGGTAAAGAGAAATTTGGTCATATGAAGGTTTTCCAAGAGATGGATAGCTCTCATGAGATAGTGCACGAATCAGTATTTAAAAATAAAGTGTTTATTGATAATAATAGTGCATATAGACCTGAAAATACTACCGCCATCTACGATAACTTTAGCAATATGGAAGAGGCATCTGGCAAATTGTTTAGGCAATTAGACCAGATTGTTGATGAGTATTCAAAACATGGTAACCATTAACTATTTCTTTTATTTCGTTTAACTGCGATTAACTTATAGCTCATATAATTTGAGTCTCAGTTATGTTTAACCCCTTTCATAATTTGAGAGAGATGCTCCTATAAATTATTTTAATTACCTGGCTTTCCCTTTTTTTGGCTAGGTAATTACTCTTTATGCTAAACTTCCAAATGCAAAAAATCATATTAACTACACTGAATTCAAAATTCACTCACACTTCAATTGCTCTAAGATATCTTTATGCAAACATGGCAGAGTTACAAGAAGATACAACAATAGTAGAGTTTAGTATCAATGACGCCATCCAGACTACAGTAGAGAAGATTTTAGTCCATAACCCAACCATTATAGGTATTGGTGTTTATATATGGAATGTATCGGAGGTTCGTGAACTTCTCCACCTCTTAAAGAAAATATCTCCAAATACAAAGATAATACTAGGTGGTCCAGAGGTATCGCATGAGCCGTTTCGTGTGAATCTTGATGGAGCTGATTATATCATCCAAGGTGAAGGAGATAGAGCTTTTTATGAGCTTTGCCATAGTATAGTAGATGGCAATCCACCAGAAGATAGAATCATAAAAATGAGTATGCCTTCCCTTAAAAATATAGAACTTCCATACAAATTTTACACAGACTACGACATAAAACATCGCTACATCTATGTTGAAGCATCAAGAGGATGTCCGTTTGAGTGTGAGTTTTGTCTCTCTTCGATGGATGAAAAGGTTAGAGCGTTTGATATAGAGGTGCTTCTAGAAGAGTTTGAATTGCTTTGGCAGAGAGGTGCTAGAAATTTCAAGTTTATTGACAGAACTTTCAACCTAAACATAAAAACTGCAAATAGATTGCTAGACTTTTTTTTAGCAAAAGAGGAGCCATATTTTGCTCATTTTGAAGTTGTGCCTGATCATTTTCCAGAATCATTAAAGGAGAAAATAGCAAAATTTCCTCATGGTGCTCTGCAACTTGAAATAGGCATACAGACGCTAAATCCAGAGATTGCAAACAATATATCAAGACCTCTAAAGCTAGATAAGATACAAGAAAATATTGGGTGGCTAGAACAAACAAATGTTCACATGCACCTCGACTTAATTGTTGGGCTTCCTGGAGAGAGCTTGGAGAGTTTCGGAGCAAATCTAGATAAGCTAATGAGCCTAAGTAGCTGTGAAATCCAGATAGGGATACTAAAAAAACTCTCAGGAACCTACATAAATCGTCATGATATAGAATGTGGTATGATATACAGTGATATACCGCCGTACGATGTTTTGCAGACCTCAACTCTCTCGTTTAGTGATATCCAAATCATGAAGAGATTCTCGCGATTTTGGGATCTTATGTACAACAACGGGAATTTCAAGCGAAGCGTGGAACTAATCTGGCAAGATGGAAGTGTTTTTCGTGAGTTTTATGTCTTTAGTGCGTGGATTTATGCCCAAACTGATGCAACATACAAAATCTCGCTTCAAAGATTAGGAGAACTTCTCTTTAGGTATCTTTGTGATGTTAAAAATATGGAAGTTGAGTTTGTTTCAAAAACAATGCTTGATGATATGATGAAATACCAAGGTAGAACAATCCCGCTCTATCTAAAGCCATACTCAGCCGAGTTTATCTCAAATCAAAAAAGTAAAGTATCTGGTTTTAACAAGAGACAGCAATAGCAACTAACTACTAACAAGAAAATCTGTTAATAATTTGGGGTCCTATCCACTGGACCATTGTAAAGTTGACGCGGACGAGCAATTTTTACATTTTTTTGTTGGTTTAGTTCACTCCATTGAGCAATCCAGCCAGGAGTTCTTCCGATGACAAATATTACAGCAAACATCTCTTTTGGAATTTTTAATGCCTGAAGGATAAGTCCTGAGTAAAAGTCTATATTTGGATATAGGCTCCTACTTATAAAGTATTCATCAGTAAGCGCAATCTCCTCTATTTTGTTTGCAACTTCTATAAGCTGACTGCTTATGCCTAGCTCATTCATAAGCTTATTTCTGATATCTTTTAGTATTGTCGCACGAGGGTCAAAGTTTTTGTAAACCCTATGACCAAATCCCATCAATCTAAACGGGTCTTCTTTATCTTTAGCTTTTGCTATAAACTCATTTACTCTATCAACTGTTCCAATCATCTCAAGTTGACGGATAACAGACTCATTTGCCCCACCATGGCTTTTACCCCACAGTGCACCAATCCCAGCACTTATGGCAGCATATGGATGAGCATTTGTTGATGCTAAATTTCTAACGGCAGTAGTTGAAGCATTTTGTTCATGGTCAGCATGAAGAGTAAAAATAGTATCTAATGCTTTTATCTCGATAGGCTTTATTTCAACATGATTATGAGGATAAGATCTCATCATATATAAAAAATTTTCTGTAAAACCTCTGTTAATATCTGGATAGATTATAGGAAGACCTTGTGAGTATCTATATGAAAATGCAGCAAGTGTAGGGATTTTTGCAACTATTCTGTTTGACATCTCTTTGTACTCTTTTTTAGTTTTTATATCTAGATGTTTAAAGTAAAATGTAGAAAGAGCAGAGACTCCAGCAGAGAGTATCGCCATAGGGTGGGCATTGTCAGGAAAAGCATCAAATAGTTTTTTGATTCCCTCATTAACAAAAGAGCGTTTTTGCATCTCCAGCGCAAAGCTCTCTAGCTCCTCTTCTGTTGGGAGTTCACCATTTAGCAGAAGATAGGCGGTGTCTAAGAAGCTCTTTTTTTTAGAGAGATATGAGATGTCATACCCTCTATACATAAGCTTACCTTCATCACCATCTATGAAAGTTATCTCAGAGTGGCATGACGCTGTTGAAGTGTAGCCCTCGTCATAAGTAAACATTCCGCTCTCTTTATAGAGCGTTGAGATGTCAAAAACTGAAGGTCCAACAGTGGCATCAAATATGGGAAACTCATAACTTTTGCCAGTTCTGTTGTTTGTTAGTGTTACCGTATCTTTGCTCATAAAATATCCTTTTTTGTTATTAAAAATTATTATATCATAGAAAATGATTCACTATAAACTTTAAGCAAAAAAGAGGTTTCACTAACCATTAAGTTTTAAATCATTATAATAATTTAAAATAGAGTATGTGAGGATAGCTTGTGAAAATAGTAAAAAGTATGTTAGTTGTAGCGTTGTTAGCTGGCTATGCTGGAGCAGAATCAATACAAAAAGAGAGCGGATGGAGTGGCTCGATTCTTCTTGGTGGTGGTTATGGAGAGTATAAAAACTCTGAAATCTTAGGGACTAGGACAATGGATTTTGAAGTCAAAAAGATTAGTGATCTCGGCTCTCCACCAAGCGAATCAGCTATTTTTCCAATACTCTTAGGGGTGATTAGATACACGCTAGATGATAAAAAAACAGAAATTTTTGTAGATAATGTTACAGATGATTTTTCTGCAATGCAAACAAGCGCTGGGTTAGGTGTTCGCCATGATTTAGGGGATGTGGGCATAGTCGGACTACGACTATTTAAAAGTTCTACTCCCACCAAAGTATGGGAAGATCCACTTCTTCGCAACCAGAACCGTGCATCAACGGAGCAAACATTTAGTGGTATAGGCATAAAATGGGAGAGAGTTATGGGAAGTAGCTTTGAGATAGAGATTCAGTCGCGAAAAGTTGAACTTGATACAGATAGCAACGCCCAGAGCTTAGTTAGCGCTGGCCTAGCTGGTACACTAACTGGTGATAATGGCTCTTACTACATAACTCAGTCTGAACAACAGCTATTGAGACGAAGTGCAAATATGAACTCAGCAAAACTACTCTTTATATATCCACTAAATGCTAATAACTTTCTAATCCCAACACTCAAATTAACCACCAATGACAGCGATGGCAACGCGCGAGACTATATAAACTCAGAGATAGGAATTACCCACTTTTACGGTAGTCAAAGATGGAGCATTGGCACTAGCATCCAAGCCAGCTCATCAACATACAGTAAAGAAAATCCAGTTTTTCAAAAGAAACAAGATACAACCTACTTATCAGCTGGAGTTGATGCTACATACAAAAACATATTTGGACTAGACCATTGGTCACTAAACGCAGCTGCTTACGCATTTTCTGGAAACTCTAACATTGATTTCTATGACAGCAGTTTGTGGGCAACATCATTGGGTGTGGTATACACTTTTTAACTCTACCTAAACAAACTCTTAAGCAGCATCTTACTTCCCTCTTGTAGAAGTATTTCAGTTGCTTTGTCTTGGAGTTGCGAGTTATTGTTTTGGTTATTGGTTTGTACTATAGTTTGTGGTTGAGCTTTTTGCTCCATTAATCTTTTGTTTTCTGTTTGATAGAACTCTTGTTCTTTTCGTCTTCTCTCATCTTTTAATAGCTCTGTTGTTACATCTATCATGGCAGAGATGGTCTTTTCTGTCAACTCCATCTTTGTTAGTGTTTCTATTTCTTCAAGCGTAAACTCTTTGTATGGAACCTGAACCCTTTTTATAAGAGAGACTATAATCATCTCACTCTTACCTTTTGTAAGAAGTTTACGAATATCTCCAACTTTCATCCCCTTAGGACCTGTTAGCATAAGTCTTAACTCTTCATCTTGTATATAGTTTACAAGATTTGGATCTTTCTCTGTTAGTTGTTTTAATCCCTCAAAATCTTTTTTTATAATTAGATTATTGATTTGAGTTGTTATTTCTTGGTCTTGTTCTTTTGTTTGAATCTCTCTTTGTTTGTCTGTTTCTGGTGTAGCAACAACTTGCACTGCCTGCTTTTTAACTGGAGACTGGGCGGGCTTGTCGAGCTCAGCAATAATCTCTTTGGTACGATATTGTGTATTGCTAGCACACCCAAAGATAAAGAATATTGAAAATAAAAGATAAATATATTTAGTTAACATTTTTAATTATCTCCTGAGAAAAATCGTATAGCAGCCAAGCGTAAGGGCCAACGACTGCGTTATTTATCCAGCCAATACCTGCGCCTGTGCCCGCAAACATATCAATAAGTGCTTGATCTGAGGGATTCGCAACGGTTGTAAAATTTAAATTTTTAATTATCTCTCCAGCTTGCATGGATAAGCTTTTTTTACTCCGTATTTCACCAGATGGCGAATATAGTTTATAGTCAATAATCATCTCGTTTGAAAAAATTGGAACAACAACCGTTCTCATATCCATTACTTCTGCTGTTTTTTGGGCATATAAAAGATAGTTTTCTGGTAAAATTGAAACATCCACGACTCTAGAGCCCTCGGCATGCGTGCTGATAGTTAAAAGGTAGTTTTTACCAAGTGAAATTTGGTGTCCGGATTGTTTTCTCTGGAGACCTTTTGCATATTTCAGTGGATGCTCAAATAAAGAACCGCCCACTTCAACATCCATAACATAATTTGTGGTGTAGTTGTAATCGTACCTACTATCGAGACTAATAAGATTAAAATCTTTTGTCTCACTCTTTTGATCAATTGATAAAATTTGAGAAGTAAGCTTTTTAAATTTCAGATCAATTGATGGAGTATTAGGCTGATCCGAAAATTTGGTATCACATGCAGTAGCAAGATTGCGTTTTATAGTGTTTGTTACATCATCCTGCCATGAGCCGTTGTAAGCAAAGCTGATAGGCTCCATTGAGCCATCAGCTTTTAAAGAGAGTGCTTCCATAGCCATTGGTTGCAAACATTCATCAAATCTACTTTGCAATCTAACTGTTTTTCCTTGTAAGCTTGAGGGGCATTTTAATGAGCCATCAGTTAGAAACAGCGCATCATTATGAGCATTAATAATAGCACTATTTAGGGTATTTTCAGCAATAGGGGCACAACCCTGCAGGAGCATTACAAAAGATATGCCATAAAATAGTTTAGTTATCCAAAATGCTCTTTTGACATTTGAAGCAGTTACTACTTTGTCTTGATTCGCTATATCTTTGCTCATTTAAACCCTATTTTTTTATTTAATATCATAGAAATTTATTTATTAGAGAGTTTATACTATTTTCATCAAGAGCGCCAGATACTCTATGAACCTCTTTCGAGTTTTTAAAAACTATAATTGTTGGGATGCTTCTTATTCCAAACCTTGCACCGAGATTTTGTTCATTTTCTGTATTTACTTTAGCAAAAAGTGCCTTAAGCGGGAAGTTTTTGGCACTCTTTTCAAAATTTGGCGCCATCATCCTGCATGGGCCGCACCATGGCGCCCAAAAGTCAACTATGACTGGTATTTCACTATTTACTATAATCTCATCAAAACTATTGTTAGTTAACTCAACCGGCTTTGTATCCAGAAGTGAATGCTTACACTTTCCACAATTTGCTTTCGCATAAGACTCTTTTTGCGGAACATTGTTGATGCTTCTACAATTAGGACAAACTATTTTCATCTCTTCTCCTTCAGCTACCTAAACAAACTCTTAAGCAGCATCTTACTTCCCTCTTGTAGAAGTATTTCAGTTGCTTTGTCTTGGAGTTGCGAGTTGTTGTTTTGGTTGTTAGTTTGTACTTCTCTGATAATAGTCTGTGGTTGAGCTTTTTGATCCATAAGTTTTTTGTTTTCAGCTTGATAAAACTCTTGCTCTTTTCGTCTTCTCTCATCTTTTAGTAACTCTGTTGTTACATCTATCATGGCAGAGATAGTTTTATCTGTTAGTTCCATTTTTGTTAGTGTTTCTATTTCTTCAAGTGTAAACTCTTTGTATGGAACTTGAACTCGCTTTATAAGAGAAACAACGATTATCTCACTCTTTCCATTTTTAAGAAGTTTACGAATATCTCCAACTTTCATCCCCTTAGGACCTGTTAGCATAAGTCTTAACTCTTCATCTTGTATATAGTTTACAAGATTTGGATCTTTCTCTGTTAGTTGTTTTAATCCCTCAAAATCTTTTTGAATGATTAAATCGTTGATTTTAGTTGCTATTTCTTGTTCTTGCTTTGCTTTTGTTTCTTGGGCTTCTTTTTTTACAAGAACAGCTTGCGCTTCTATTTTTTCTTTTTTTCGCTCAGCTACAAAATTTTGTAAATTCTGTTTTATACTTACAGCTGCGATATCAATAGGAGTTTTGTTTTGATAATTTCTTACTTCAGTATCAGCACCTTTTTCTATTAGAAATTTGGCTATATCGATGTGTCCAAAAGCGGCTGCCCAGTGGAGAGCGGTCTCATTGTGTCCTGTTTTCAAATCAACATCAGCACCTTTTTCTATCAGGTATTTGACAGTCTCTAATCGTCCATTTCTAGTAGCCCAAATTAGTGGTGTTAAATTAAACTGATCTTTCTCATTAACATTACCACCATTTCTTATTGCAATATCCAAGTTTTTAATATCGCCAGATGCAGATGATTGAATTACTGGAGATATAGCAACACATCCACTAAAAAGAAATAGAGCGATAGCAATCAACGGCAACAGTTTAAAGAAATTTTTCATAAATATCCTTTTTTTTATATTCTATCTTTTTGTTTTTTAAATCATTTATAATTTTTGAAATATAGATATATTTTTCTTTATGAGTTGAGTACACCTCATCAAGTAGAGGCAAGTATTTAAGATAATTTTGCCAAACTTTTTCTGCTTGCGTTTCTTTACCTTTTTTCTTTAGCTCAAAGCTAACGGAGGCGTTGATAAAGCCTTTAATTAGTTTTATCTCATCACTATCTTCAAACCTTCGAGCAAACCAGATCGCCTCCAAATCCTCATGTGCTTCATAAAAATTTCCATCCAAGAGGTTTTGGATGAAGTTACTTAGAGTCTTTTCATCAACTGCTTTCACAGCTCATCCTTCTCTAAAAGCATCATATTTCTTCGCCAATATCCTCGCCCACCTTTGAGCGAGATGCAATGATGTTTATAAAACTTCTTTTTATACTCACTAAGTCTGTTTAGCGTAGCTTTTCCACTATCACAATAAAAAACAAAGACGCTTCCCTCTGGTTCTTTTGCTAGCTCATGAGGGTTGTAGAGAACTGTATCCATGTTTTCAATCCCAGAGAGAATAGTGTCGATGAGAAGAACTTTTATGCCTAGTTTTTCAAGTCTTATTTTGTTCTGTAAAAACTCTTTTTGTGTCCATTCGTCAGCAAAGTTCATTTTGTACCCATTTTTTTAAAGATATGATACCAAATAATAAAACTCTTTTGCACAATTGAGTCCTTTTGGTTACAATCATATATGGCAAAAAAAAGCAAAATTAACCAAAAAATTAAAAAATATTTTAACGAAGATCCGTTTGATGTAGGCATAGTCAGAGTAAGTACAGCTACCTTGAGTGAACTTTTTGCAACCCTTGGTATTCATGATGTTGATCAAAGCAGAGAGATGCTTGTAAAGATAGCAAGAATGATTTGGAGTGATGTAGATAGCGGTTATCGTCCAGCAATACTGGACTTTTTTACTAAAAATGGCAAAATCTACAAAGCAGTTTCAGAGGAGGAGCAGAGCGTAGATAGAGAGGGTAAGATAGAGTTAGTTATGGATAGTCTTGGTGTTTCGCGTCATGAGAGAGCGCTTTTGCACAAGGCATTTGTTGATGTTAGAAGCAAAAAAATAACTATAGAGAAGATGGAATCAAAGCTTCGTCACATAAGATACACCGAAAAAAAGGAGAGACTTGAGAAAGCGCTTGACGGTGTTTTTGACCTAGATGACTCACTTGAGTTTAACGCATCACTCAAATACACTCTTTATGGAGAGAGTTTTCATAAAATCATCACACTAAAGAGTAAAAACTATACCTATGAGTATATCGAGCAGAGTGATGAAAATCTCATAATTGACGAGATCTCACAAGATAAAGAGAGAGTTGTAAAACTTAAACAAGATGAGATAGATAACTTTATAAAAAATCTTCAAAATCCGCACAGATATCTAGATCATAAAGAGATTATAACCGCTCTTCGTTCTTCACCCCCAAAAACCAAACTCTCTTACCCAAGTATAAAAGAGAGTAAATTAGCAAAAATTATCCATGATGCAGTTGGTCCATCTGATATAAAAGTTCACAATGAAGAACTTTTGATTCAACTAGAAGAAGCTCTCTTGCTTCCATACTCGAACAAAATTAAACATTACTCTCTGGAGCTTCATATCGAGCTTAATTCACTTTTAGAGGATATCTGGAAGGGCAATGAACTTGATTTTAGTGAAGCCGTAAAAGAGGCCAAAAAAGAGCATGAGGAGCATTTTTTAGAAGATTTACAAGCAGTTGTAGATGAGTGCGGCTCTTACGCAACTCTACTTCATCTAAGCAGTGAGCAGCTCCACGAGAGAGTTTATGAGATTTTGCTTGAGTTGTTGCCATCCTCTCTTGTTTTATCATCAAAAGTCATCCGCAAATGTGTTAGAAGATTTGTTCACAACATTGGCGATGAGATTGTAAAAAAACAGAGATACACACTTCTAGCTAGAACTATAAGAGATTTTAAAAATCTGTTTCCTCAAGCAAGAAGTATGAAAAGAAAACTAGTACTTCATATAGGACCAACAAATAGCGGGAAAACATATGAGGCTATGCAGAGGCTCCAAAGAGCAGATACTGGCTACTATCTGGCTCCGCTTAGGCTTCTGGCATTAGAGGGTTATGAGGAGTTGGGAGCAAATGGAGTTGCTGTCTCTCTTATAACTGGCGAAGAGCAGATTTTGGATGCGGATGCAACCCATATAAGCTCGACCATTGAAATGCTTAATTTTGAAGTTGATGTAGATGTTTGTGTAATTGATGAAGTACAAATGATAGATGATAGAGATAGAGGCTGGGCGTGGGCAAATGCCATCATCGGTGCTCCTGCTAGCGAGGTTATAATGACTGGCTCGCCAAATGTCAAAGAGGCAATTATTGCTATTGCTGAGTATCTTGGCGAAGAGCTTGAGATAGTTGAGTTCGAGAGAAAAAACCCGCTAACTCTTCTTGAAGAGCCAACGATGATGAAAGATGTAAAAGAGAGCACGGCGATTATCGCTTTTAGCAGAAAAGATGTACTAAAGCTAAAGCAAAATTTCTCAAAACATTATAAAATCAGTGTAGTTTATGGCAATCTCTCCCCTGAAGTTAGACGGGAGGAGGCTAGAAGATTTAGAGCCGGAGAGACGCAGATACTTATCGCTACCGATGCCATCGCTATGGGAATGAATCTTCCTATAAAAACTATACTTTTCTCAAGTGCCCAAAAATTTGACGGAGTAACTGTTAGAGATTTAGATGCCAGTGAAGTGCATCAAATTTCGGGTCGTGCCGGGAGATTTGGTCTTCACGAGAAAGGCTTTGTTGGAGCATTAAGTTCAAGTATCTTAAAAATTGTCAAAAAATGTTTCCAAAAAGAGGCAAGAAAAATATCGGTGCCATTTAAAGTTATGGCAAATCTAGAGCATATTCAGCTAGTTGCAACCATACTTGAAGAGAACTCTTTGAGTGAAATTTTGAAATTTTTTGTGCAAAATATGGAGTTTAATGGTCCATTTGTTGCAACGAACTTAGAAGATATGGTTGAGGTGGCTCTAATAGTTGATAGTTATGATTTGGATATAGCGACAAAATACCATCTCGCTTGCGCGCCGCTAACTTTAAAATCTCCATATATAGTTGGTGTGTTTGAGAGTTATTTGGGTGCTTTTGAGAAAAAAATCCCAATCGATTATCACGCGCCACGACTCCACGGTGCTTTTGCAAGTACGAGCGATGATTTGCTTCGTGCAGAGGATATGGTAAAAGAGATTTCGCTATATCTTTGGCTTAGTTATAGATTTGATGACCTCTTCCCAGATGCTCCAAAAGCGAGAGCCGCAAGAGCTGTTTTGAACAAATACATAGAAGAGTCTCTACAACAAAGCCAACTCGCTCAAAGATGCAAAATATGCAATATCCCACTGCCTCTAAATTCACCATACAGCATTTGTCAATCATGCTTTAAGAAAAACTATACGGTAAAAGGAATTCGGAAAAACACCAAGAAGCACCATTGAGTTTAGTAGAGCTAGTGAGTGTTTTTCTCCTCTTTCCCATTCACCATATTTTCAAAAGCCTTGATATCGTGCTTGCTAACCACCATATAGCGACCTTGCGCCATCATGTTATCGCTTGAAGAGGCATGTTTTCTGTCTATGGTAAATGCCATTTTATACCCCGCTTTTTTTGCCTTATCCAAGAGTTCATCATCGTAGATACCAAAAACCCACGCCAGATATTTAACTTCATGCCCCATTTTTTCTTCTAGCTTTTCTTTGGCACCGCGGAGCTGTTTATCAACAAATTTTGCATACTCTTCGTGTGAGAGTTTTTTCTTCTCTCGTTTGAAATTTGGATGCCAATAAGTATGTGACTCAACATGAAAGAGTTTTGTCGCTTCAAGCTCTTTTAGTTCCTCCCAACTCATGGCGTAAGAGGCATTTGAGATTGCACTTGGATATATAAAGAGCGTTACCGGAATAGCGTATTTTTTTACAAGCGGTGCCATCTGAGTATAGACGCTTTTGTGTCCATCATCGACAGTTATGACAACAGGTTTTGTAGGGAGAGATTTTAGTTCGCCGTGCAGATAGGCATAAGCGTTTTCAAGTGAGATTACAGTATAGCCATTTAGTTTAAGCCACTCAAGCTGTGATGCAAATGAGGCTGTTTTTATGGTCATTGAGTCGCTTACTTCAACTCCAAAGCGATGATAAGTTAAGATTGGTATTTTTTTGGACTCAGATGAAAAAAGAAGTGTTGAGACAAGAAGCAAGAAGATGCTAAGGAAATGAAACATAAAAATCCTATTTTTTATTTTTGCTATTATACATAAAATCCATCTCTATAAATTCTGAGATTCTTCATTAAATTATTTGTTTTAATGATAACATTAAGTAAGTTTGTTGTATGGTTTTTATAGTTTTATTTTAAGGTTTATTTTGTTTTTTAGAAGATTTTTTATTATATTTTTATATCACTCTGTAGTTTTATCCGCAATCTCTTTTGGTGATGATATAACCGAGTTGCTTGGTCAGTATCAAAAAGAGATTGAAGGAGCATCAAAGACAAAAAAAGAGTCGCTTGGACATACTATAGTTTACAGCGGAGAAGATTTAAAAAAAATGCAGGCCTTTAAGCTTGGCGATGTATTGAAAACTCTTCCACTTCTATCATTTGAGAAAAATGTTTTTGGTGCAAACTCCCCAGTATTTGCCGGTGGTTCTCAGGGTGTTGGTACATCAATGAGACTCTATATAAATAATCATGAAGTAAGTTCTATAAACTCTCTCTCGCCCTGGATAATGTACGAGCAGTATCCGCTTGACCATATTAGTCATATTGAGGTATATTGGGGTGATGGCTCGTTATCGATGGCTGGCGAGCCATCAAATATAACCATAAAGCTTTATACAAAAAGTGCAAAACATTTAAATGGTGGCACGCTTAGAACAAGTGTTGATTCAAGAGACTCCCTAGATATCGCTGTCGTTTATGGGCTAGAGGATAAAGAAATTACCCTTTTGACTATGGTGGATGGCTCAAACACAAACAATCCTACGACTCATTATAATGGAGAGGATATCAAGAATGACAACAACAGAATTTTTGCTTACGCATCCCTTGGCATAAATGATTTTGTGCTTGATTTAGGGTACACAAAACTCTCAAAAGATAGGTTTATTGGGTTTGCAAAAGATACAGCTCCTGATGATGGAAGCATAAAAGCTGAGGACCTGTTTGTCTCTGCTACAAAATATTTTGATAATCGTAGCGGGAATATAAATTTTTCTATAGATAAAAATATAAGAGATCTGAAAGAGTCAAATAGCGAAGGTATAATGGTTTTGCCTGTTATAGATCTTCTAAATCCAACTACAACTATCCCTAAAATATATAATGAACAGTTAACTCTTACAAAATATGAACTCTCTGTTTCGAAAGAGTTTTCTCTAGGTGACAATAACCTCTTTTTGTCGTCAGTAGCTAAAACAAAAGATTATAGAGTGGATAAAAGAGAGATGGTATCTCTGGCTGATACTCCTATAAATACGCCATTTTCAAATATTAAAAAAGAGTCAGTTATCTCTGTTATGCTAGAGGATAATTACTATCTTAATGACAATAATATGCTTGTGTTAGACTTGAAGTATGATAAATATTACAGAAATGGTGATTTTTATGATTTTGATGAATTTTCCACCAGAGCAGGGGTTATAGCTACTTTAAACAAAAATTTTGGTGTAAAAGCATTTGCTTCAAGCTCTTTTACGCCACCCTCATTTTTTGAAATAGACTATGCAAATAAAGATAATAAAAATTTAAAACCATTCTCAAAGCAAATTTACTCTCTAGAGGGAGTTTATGATGATGTCGACAATAGAGCTTCACTTTATCTGAATCATTATGAGATAGACGATGCAATAGTGCCTGGAAATATGTCAACTCAAATGGGGTTTATAAACTCAGATGAAAAGATGAGAGGAGAGAGCATAACTTTTGACTATAAGAGAAAATTTAGTAAAGACAATGAGCTAAACTTTACTCTCTATAAGATAAAAAATAGTACCTCCCAATATGCAAGCCCAACAGAAGGAGCGACAATCAGGGCTTCTCAAAAATATGGTAAATTTGACTTTTATGAAGAGCTGATATTTAAAAATAGTTATGTATACAACAAAACAATAGATATGGGCACAAGTTATAACCTCTCTCTTGGAGTGCAGTATCAGTGTAGAAAAAACCTACTTTTTTCACTAAAGGGAGAAAATCTTCTTGATGATGATGTAAATGTTTTATATCCTGATTTCTCCAATATGAACAATATTGTATATAAGGGTATTCAAAATAGTGACAGAAAAGGTACTATCTCTATGCAGTGGATATTTTAATGAAAATAATCACTCTTTGCATACTGCTTGTCTCGCTTCTAACAGCACAAGATGGTCCATTTACGCTTAGAAAAAAAGATACAATAGGAGAGCTTGAAGCAAAGATAGTTGCTCAAATAGCAGCCGATATTTTGAATAAAGATGTAAATATTTATGTGGTTGGAGAACAAAAAGATTTTATGACATTGGGAATGAATGGATTTAGAATCGCTAAAAATTGTAAAGAAGCTAATTTTATATTTGTTTCCAAGCAGAGTGTTGATGACATGGAGCTGTGTGAAAACAGCAGAGCAATACATTTTACCAACAGCAGAGAATTATTTAATAAAAATAGAGATTTTGTTGGACTTTTTTACTGGTTTAAAAGTAGACCGAATATCACTTTTTCGTCTAAAAGATTGGAATCGAAATTGACAATGCTTCCAAAATCTTATGAGCAGTTTATAGAGGAGTTTTGATGATTCAAACAAAACTGCTCACAAAAAAAAGTATTATAATCGGGACAACGATTCTTTTTTTAGTATTTTTACTTGCTAGTCTATATGTCTCAACGATAAAGCTTCAGCAAAATTTAGAGAAAAAGATTTTTGAAACTTCCACAAATGATACCACCTCTATAGCTCGCAACATCTCAAAAGAGATATATAGACTTACTGCACAATACGGCGCTAGGGAAGTTATACAAAATATAAAAAGTAATACCGCCCTACAAAAGGAAATAGAAGAGAAACTTTCTCTATTTTTAACAAAAGATATTAAATATGCTTATCTACTTTATAGAGATAGAAAAGGAATTTTTAGATTTTTGGCGGATGCATCAAAGCAGAGCGAGAAAGCATTTATTGACCAAAAGTTTGATATAGATTCTGTTTTATGGAATAAGCCATTTAATACAAAAGAGCCAATTTTTTTAGAAAACAGAGTATCAAAAGAGCTCTCCGTTACATATCTTGTGCCTATTGTTCATAAAAATATAGTTTCGATGATTTTGGTAGTTGATTTTTCCATTAAAAGAGTTGATGATATTGAAGATATTATGAAGAAAATAAGATATGGAATTCTTCTTCTTGCTCTTGCAATTTTGGGTTTTGCTATTTTTGCTCTGTTTCAGGCCTTAAGATATCAAAGAAGTAAAAAAGATGTTTATATTGATAGGCTAACAAAGATTTATAATAAGAACTATTTACTAGATTATGAACCATATATGAATCTGCACGATTACATAATATGTGCAATTGATATTGACCATTTTAAAAAAATAAATGATACTTATGGACATGCTGCTGGAGATAGGGTTCTGGAGCGATTGGCTAGTGTTATGTTTATAGAGACTCGCAAAAACAGAGATATACTCATTAGGTATGGTGGGGAGGAGTTTTGTCTTCTAATAAAAAAAGAGCGAGAAAGTGATGCTGTAGGACTTAATTTATTAGACAGAATCTTTACAAAAGTAGCTCAAGAGGTATTTGAAATATCTGAATATGAGAGAATAGGTGTAACTATATCAATTGGTGTAAATTTAAATCCAGAGAACCAAAGAGATTTTACAACTGCATTTAAACTGGCGGATATCGCGCTCTACAATGCTAAAAATGGTGGCAGAAACAGAATAGAGATATACGCAGAAAGTATTGAGGATAGCTCTTTTCTAACTATAAATGAGATTAAAGATGCCATATATGATGGCAGGCTCATGTGCCTTTTTCAGCCTATTGTAGATACTAAAACACAAAAGGTGGTACATCATGAAGCACTTGTTAGAATCAGGGCAAAAGATGGAACAATTATTACGCCAGATAAATTTTTATCTGTTACAAAAGGAACTTTTATTGCGAGAAATCTTACGAAAGAAGTTTTAGATATCTGTTACAAAAAGCTTTTTTTAGACAAATCACTAAGCCTGAGTGTAAATCTAAATCCACAAGATTTGACGAGCGAAACAATTCTTGAGATACTAAAAATGTATGCAAAAATTGATACCTTCTCACAGAGATTAGGGCTTGAAATACTTGAGTCAGAAGAGATTGTAAATTATGAAGAAGCTCAACAAAATATTTTAATGTTAAAATCACTAGGTTATCAGATATATATTGATGATTTTGGAAGTGGCTACTCTAACTTTATATATCTTGCCCAGATAAATGCAGATGTGATAAAGATAGATGGAAGTATTATTAAAAACATTTTAACCGATAAACTCTCATATTTAGTTGCTAAAAATATTATTAGCTTCGCCAAAGAGGCAAATATAAAGACAATTGCAGAGTTTGTGAGTAGCAAAGAGATTTACGAGGCACTTAGGGGGCTGGGGGTGGATAAATGTCAGGGATATTACTTTTCATCACCTAAAGAGTTGTGATAAGCTAAGAGTAAAATTGTAATAATCTTGTAAACAATACGAAATGATGCCACTTTTACAGAATAAATATGAGAAATAATAGTATTGGTTAAGTAGCTTCAAAATCTTTTTTAACTAGTAATTTGAGCTATAATAGTAAAAAAAGGAAACAATATGGCTGGTGTTCACTTTACATTTGATAATTTCAAACAACTTCTTGATTTGACTGTGGGTTTGGCGCAGAGGCTGGATGAGAATCGCTCTGAGAGTTTTACGCTTTTGTACTGTGATTTTTCAACAATATCAAAAGAGGTAATAGATGGCTCTCTCGATAGTGTTTTAAGAAATTCAGACTCCGTTGTTAACTGTGAATCTAACTATTTTTTTATTCTTCCATATACCGATAAATATGGCGCAGAGGTTGTCAAAAAGATGTTTGAAGAGTTTTCAGCAAGAGAAGTGAATGGTTTTTCTATGAGCTACCCAGCAGATGGCGAAGATTCACGAGCAGTTGTAGAAAAACTAAGACAGAGTGTTAAGTCAAACTATAAGATTGACCTGAAATGCCTAGAGATTCCATTTAGATAGCCGACGCAATATGATGAGTTCTTTCTGCCTAGGATGGACTTATTCGTTTTAGCGTGTAGTATTGATAAACTACTTAAATCCTCTCTCTCTTTTATAAAACTCAACTGCGTCCACTATTTTTTGCTCTTTATAGACTTTCTTGTCACACACATATCTGCAAATGATCTGGCTGTTTTTTGATGCTTTCGTATTTTCATCTCTATCTTTTGTGTCATAAACTCCCGTATCAATTTTCTCAAATTTTTTAGTGTTAAAAAGAGAAGTGTCTGTAACTCCTCTTATTGGTGTATTAAATATTGAGGTATCTTTATATTTGAACTTTGGTGTCTCAAATGGGCTGAGTGCGAACAGTAAAAATGGTAATAATAAAATAAATAATAATCCCATAACATCATTATACCAAACTCAATTAACTATGGAATAAATAATGCTTTGGTTTAGGATATATAACTAAGGAGCAAGCTATGATTGCGTTGGATTTCAATAGTAAAACCGCGTCAAAAGCGTTACCTCTAGACCTATCAGCTTCAAAAGATAAGCCAAAAGTCTCTTTTTCTGATCTTTTAAAAAGTCTAAATACAAAGGGGAAGAGTGCTAGCACGGACCCTTTAGTTCTTGCTATAAATTCAGAAGAAAAAAGCATGAAAAGTGCAAATAGTACAAATAGTGCAAAAAATATTTCAAAAAGTGAAGTGCTTGCAACTCTTCTTAAGGGTACTGAAAAAATAGTTGCAGAACTAAAAGATGAACCACTGTTACTAAATCCAAAATTAGTTACAGCTATGAGCAAGGATGAGGTTAAATCACTTATCTTCGATGCAAAAAAATATCTAAAAACAAAGATAGAAGATAGTGACGGCTATAAAAAATCAGAGATTAAAGAGATGCCAACAACTCTAAAAGGTCTTGTTGAGGTTGCTCAAAAATTTGGTATAGATGTTTCAAAAGTAAGTGTTGAAGATGTTAAGCTCTCTCCTAAAATAAAAATTGATTCTTCAGAGAGCTTGCTTGATGGCAACATAACTCAAGAGAGTTCTAAACCGCAAGAGAGCACTAAAATGCACACGCAACAAGACAAAGAGAGACAAAATATATTTGATAAAATAATCTCAAAATCTCAAGAAGAACCGCTCAAAGAGATAAAAACAACACCACTTTTTAAAACAGAAGCACTTTTTGAGAGAGCAACTACTGAGCAGTTTGTTAATTCAAAGAAAAATATTGCACCACAATCTGATCAAAAAACAACAAAAGATAGATCCGATGAGACCTTAAAATTGTTATTAAGAGCAGAGAAGCCAGCACAAAGTGATGTGGTACTTACTTCTGATTTCTCTGTTGCCACCGCTAAGGTTATAGCTCCAAAGGCAAAAGAGGATGCAGTTGTCTCTTTAGAACAGCTACTTCAGGTTGGGGCTAAGACAAGTAGTGAATCTACAACAAAAAAAGAGTCAGATGAGAATTTGAGCATAAATGGAGTGGCTTCTGTAAAAAGTGATTCTCTGGAACTAAAGCTAAACGAAGCAAAACAGATGATTAAGTATCTCTCGAATGATATTAAAACAGCAGTAGATGACTATAGATCTCCTTTTACAAGAGTGAAAGTGCAGTTAAATCCACAAAATCTAGGTGAAATTGATTTGACAATTGTTCAAAGAGGAAAAAATCTACATGTAAATCTTAGCTCAAACAACTCAGCTATAAATACGCTGGCCCTGAATATTAATGAGTTAAAAACGCAGTTAAACAATAGTGGAATAAATAGTGCTACGATAAACTTCAGTAACGGTGCCGATTCTGGTGCCAACAGCTTTGGTGGTGGACAACAGCAGCAACGCCAAAATGAACAAAAAGCCAAAGAAGAGTATGGTTATTTTGCAAATGAGAGTGTGAACGAAGAGATATTAAGCTCTTTAGAGATAGTTGTTCCTAGGTATATTTAAAGCAAATTTATACCTCAAAAGAGGTTAGATAATCAACAACAAGGAGAATATTATGTCAATTACATCAACAGGCTTAAATGCCGCAACAAATACAGACTATACAGCTAGCACAGCGGTAAAAGATAAAACCTCGCTAGGTAAAGATGACTTCTTGAAGCTTCTCTTGGTCGAGTTGCAGTATCAAGACCCAACCGCACCTATGGATACGGATAAGATTTTAAGCCAAACTTCTCAGTTAGCAGCACTAGAGTCATCAACTAACACAAACACAGCTTTAGAAAACTTAACAGCTTCTCTTGGGAGCTCACAGCAATTTTCTACAATTTCGGCTATTGGCAAAACTGCTGATATCGGAAGTAACGCTATAACTTATGATGAGGGTACAAACTCAGAGTTTGAAGTCTATTTTCCAAATAGCGTGCAAGAGGGAACTGTAAATATTACTGATTTACAAGATAATAAAATAGCAACCATTAATGTTGGTACAAATCCATCTGGTGTATATAAGTTTGAGTGGGATGGAAAAGACTCATCCGGTGGTAAATCTAAGAGCGGAATATATAAAGTTACTGCAAATTACACAGATCAAAGCGGAACCACACAAACGACTAGACTTGGAGCTTATCCAATAGAATCTGTTAAATTTGATAGTGGTACAACTTATCTAAAACTTGGATCCAGTTATGTTCCATTGGCGCAGGTTAAAGAAGTTTACTAAAGGAGTTTGTGATGATTCAAGCCTTTTACACTGGTGTTTCAGGACTTATGTCGCAACAAAGTGCCATAGATGTAACATCAAATAACATAGCAAATGTCAGCACTGTTGGGTTTCGTGGTTATAACACAGAATTCGCATCACTTTTTGAAACTGCAGTAAATACAGACAGCGGTTTTAGTAGTGTAAATAGCGGTATTGGAATTGGTTCAAGAGTGCAAACTAGTAGTATGAATCAGACTGATGGTTCTTTGATGTTGTCTGAAAGAAATACAGATTTGGCTATATACGGAGATGGTTGGTTTGGTATTAGTGGTAACAGTCAAACCGCTTATACAAGAGCTGGTAATTTTACTTTTGACAAAAATAATGATCTGGTTACGCCAGATGGTTATTTTGTTTTGGGAACTATGGGAAAAAATATCAGCAATGATGTTTTAGTTAGCTCATCAGCAGAGACTCTACTAAATAGTGCTAGTTCACAAACACCTCTTCGTTTCCCAAATGTTTTAACCTATCCGCCAGAGGCAACAACACAGGCTAGTTTTCAAGCAAATTTGGGAGTGCTTGATGAGAGTAGAACTGTTAGCGCTGGGGTGATTGACTCTACTGGAGTCAAAAATAATCTCAAACTTACATTTAGTAAAAGTGCTACTCAGGTTCCACCTGGCGCACAGTGGGATGTTGTGGCAACAGTTGGTAGCTTGGATGGAGCGACTATATACTCCACTCAGAGTGGTGTTGTAAGCTTTGATGCAACTGGTGCTCAAATCTCCAATACACTAACTTCAATTGATAACAAAGGTACGGCCGTAGCAATAGATTTGGGGGAAAATTACAGTGGTATAGTTTCAACAAATGGCACTATATCTGGCGGCTCTAGTACCTCGAATGGAACCATAGGCGGTGATTTAGTTGGCTATGAGATAAATAGAAATGCTGATGTAATAGCAACATTTACAAATGGTAAGCAGAGTAGTGTTGGCAGAATTGGAGTGTTTCATTTTCAAAATGAGCAAGGTCTTGATCGTGTAGATGGTACAAAATTTGCAGAGAGTTCAAATAGTGGTAAACCGATATTTTATCAAGATACAAATGGTAAAAATATACTGGGTGCCGAGGTCATAAACTACAAGTTAGAAAATTCTAATGTATCGCTAGAATCGGCACTTACGGAGTTAATTATATTTCAAAGAACATTTGATGCAAGTGGAAAAATAGTAACAGCAGCCGATGAGATGTTGCAAAAAGCTTTAGGAATGCATAAATAAATCTGGAACAATAAATGCTATTGTTTTCTACTATTTAAGTATGTAAAGAGTTTGTTATCTATCACGCTAAGGAGCAACACTACTCTCTTTGGCATAAAATAAAAAAGGATTTAAAATGTTAAAATCACTTTATTCTGGCGTATCTGGGCTACAATCACACCAAGTTGCGATGGATGTTGAATCAAATAATATTGCCAATGTAAACACGATAGGATTTAAGTACTCTCGTGCAAATTTCTCTGACCTTTTAGCGCAAACAAGGGCTATTGCTACTGCTCCTCAAGGCGCTTTAGGTGGTAAAAATGCTGTTCAAGTTGGTCTTGGCTCAACCGTTAGTTCAATGACTCGTATTTTCTCGCAAGGTTCTGTTCAAAATACCGATAAAAATACAGATATGGCGATTCAGGGTGATGGGTTTTTTATAATTTCTCCAGATGGTGGAAATACATATAAATATACTCGTTCCGGAGATTTTAAATTTGACGCGGGTGGAAATTTTGTTGATAACAACGGTTTCATTGCTCAGGGTTGGTTGAGAGATAAGGTTACGGGAAAGGTAGATGCAACAGCGCCCATCACTAACATAAATATACCACCAGGATTAACAACTCCAGCAAATCCAACAGCCGAAGTTGTGCTAAAAGCAAACCTAAGTTCAGGTCCACTTGTAACTAGTTTTTCACCAACTTATGAAGTCCCAGCAGGACCATCACCGGCGATTCCAACGCCACCAGCAATAGATAAAAATGGGAATCCAATAGCTTCTAGCAATATGGGAGTTATGTTTAATGAGGCGGGTGAAGCGTTTAGTTTACAAGCAAATCAGGGTATCTGGGCTGCGTTTGAAAACTCTACCGTAACATCAACTGGTCCTGTGGCAACATCTGTAACTGCAGTTGGCTCAGTGTCTTCAAACTTAGTTGCACAAAATGATGCTTTGGACATTACAATTGATGGAGTGAATATAACTCTAGCAGACTCTGGTGTTGCAAATACGGCTGATACGAATGGTGTTAGATATGCTGCAGCAATTAACGCTCAGCTAATAGCAGCAGGTAGAACAGGAATAGCTGCTGCGTATGACTCAGGCAGCAATCAAATCACAATCTCAAATACAAACACTGCTTCAGTTGCTATGACAATCGGCGGCGGTGATGGTGGCTTTAGTGGTTTGGTTGCCACACCAGTTATTGGTGGGAATCAACTAGATGTTTCATTTACTCTTGACAACGGAGATGTAAAAAGAATCACAACAACGGGTGGTACGGGTATAGAAAATGCTGCCCAAAATGCCGCTAGATATGTCTCGGCTATAAACGGGCAAACTTCCGTAACTGGAATCGCAGCATCGTATGATTCAGCAACAAATAGGATTGTTTTAGTAAATACAAACAGTATTGATTCGGCATCTCATAACATCAAGCTAACTGCTCTTGGAAACACAAACAGTGGCTTTAGCATAGCAAATGATATAACCGCATATAGATATCAGTATGATCCAAGTGGTTCTATAAAAACTGCTGATACGGATAAAAAATTTACAACAATCGCAGATCTTCGTGAAGCAATGGAGGTGCAAGCTCGTACGGTTACCGTTACTACACCAAGCGTAACATCTGCGGGTGTTATTGCTTCGGTGGCCAATAACTCAGCTAGTTTCAATTTGGGTGGTGTAGCTATTATTATTCCAAATACTGGAGCAAATACGGCAGATGCAAATGGTGCTTACTATGAGACTCAGATTAATGCTCAGTTAGCAACTGGTGGAGTATCTGGAATAGTAGCATCTTACAACGCTGCAACTGATACGATGGATATTATAAACTCAAATATGGGTCCGACAACTCTCGATACAATAGTTTTGGGTGAGGCTGGACTTCTTGGATTTGCTGATCCTACCGCGATTCCAGTAGCAACACAGACTCAAAACTTAAACAATGTAGAGTTAAAAATTAACTCTCAGGGAAAATTTGAACTAACAAATCCTGGTGGAAGTGGTTTTGACTATGACATAAACCTATCAATTACTGGAATGAATGCAAACAGCGTTGTTGGTGGCGGCATAACAGAAAACACAAGATTTACTAGGAATATGGAAGCGCTAAATTCAGTGCTACCTAATGGAACAACTGGAAAAGCATTTTCACAAAGTTTCAATGACGCAACACACTCAAGCGGTATAGATATATTTGACTCACTGGGCTCAAAGCATACTGTTAGAGTTGAGTTTAGAAAAACTTCAGTGGACTCAAGTACTGGTAGTACTTGGAGTATGCTTGTATCTGTCCCACCACCAGCAACAATCAACACAGTGTCTCCAACAAATGAGAAGATGGGTTCTGTAAGATTTAACAATGATGGTTCTTTAGCAACATATAACCCACCAAATGTCTCTTTTAGTGGAAACAACGGTTCAGCGCCACAACAGCAGGTAAATCTTAACCTCGGAACAGCAAATGCGTTTGATGGTATGACAAGTTTTGATGCCGCGTCAGCTACTTCCGGAATAAGCCAAGATGGTTTTACTGGTGGAGATTTGATCGGAATTAGAATTGATCAAAGTGGAACTTTAGTTGGCTCATTTAGCAATGGTCGCTCTTTTGGTTTGGCACAAATGGGAATGGCGAAATTTACAAACAATGAAGGTCTAGGAACAGAGGGTGGAAATATCTTTGTACAATCCGCCAACTCAGGGGATCCAATCATCGGAACTGCCGCTACTTCTGGGCGTGGATTTATACAGTCATCGGCTCTTGAAGCGTCAAATGTTGACTTATCATCCGCTCTAACACAGCTTATTATTATTCAAAGAGGATATCAGGCAAATGGTAAAACTATTACCACTTCTGACACGCTCTTAGAGACACTTCTAGGTATTAAACGCTAAATTTTTAACTTTTTAAGCGGGGCATTTTGTCTCGCTTGTGCTATTTAACTTCCTCATATAGTCAATTTTGATATAATTTTCCCAATTATTTCAAAGGACTCCCATGCACTTTCCTGCTCCATTAAAATCGAACTCAAAAAAAATTATGCTTCTAGGTTCTGGTGAACTTGGCAAAGAGGTAGCAATCGAAGCTCAAAGACTTGGTCTTGAAGTCATAGCGGTTGATAGATACCAAAACGCTCCAGCTCATCATGTGGCTCATCGCTCTTATGTTGTAAATATGCAAGATAAAGACGCACTTTTAGAGATTATCTACCGTGAAAAACCTCACTATATTTTGCCAGAGATTGAAGCCATAAGCATAGATGCTCTATTTGCGGCAGAAGATAAGGGCTACAATGTTATACCAAATGCCAATGCTGTTAGTAAAACAATGAATAGAAAAAATATCCGTACATTTGCAGCTGAGGTTTTGGAGCTAAAAACAGGGCCATATAGATTTGTAACAACACTTGAGGGCTTAAAAGAGGCTTCTGTGGAGATGGGCTTCCCATGTGTTATAAAGCCTGTTATGAGCAGTTCTGGACACGGGCAAAGCATAGCAAGAAGTGCCGAGGATATAGAAAAATCTTGGGAGATTGCAAAGGAAGCTCGTGGCGATGCAAGTGAACTTATAGTTGAGGCATTTGTGGATTTTGATTATGAGATAACTATGCTAACTGTTAGAAATGGCAAAGAGACTGTTTTTTGTGAACCAATCGGACATGAGCAGCGCGATGGTGATTATGTTTTTTCATGGCAACCGATGCAGATGAGCGAAGTTGCAAAAGAGAGAGCTCAGGATATGGCAAAAAGAATCACTGATGGCTTAGGTGGTCGTGGTCTTTTTGGAGTTGAGCTTTTCGTTAAAGGCGATGAAGTCTATTTCTCAGAAGTTTCGCCTCGTCCTCATGATACTGGAATGGTAACACTTATAACTCAAAGTCAGAGTGAATTTGCACTTCATCTTCGTGCAGTTTTAGGGCTTCCGCTAGGGTTTACATTTTATGGAGAGGGTGCATCTGCTGCGTTTAAATCAGAAGTCCACAACTATTCTCCTGTTGTTGAAGTTGATGAGTCTTTATTTAATGAAGATAGTTTTGTTAGAGTTTTTTCAAAACCAGAAGCTCATAAAGGTCGTCGTTTAGCTGTGGCGCTTGTGTTTGGGAAAGTGGATTTAGCACTAGCAAAAGCAAGAGAGCTGATTAAAAAAATAAAAGATATCTAATAAATGAGTAACAAAGTAATCATAATAGGAGCAGGTGGAGCGGGTTTAGTCTCTGCTATCCACGCAAAGAGTAGTGGTGCTGATGTTGTGGTTATAACAAAAGAGTACCCAACAAGAAGCCAAACTTCCATGGCGCAAGGCGGTATCAATGCTGTTTTGGGTGGTGAAAATGGTGACAGCATAGAGCTTCACATAGAAAATACTCTAAGTTCCGCCAAAAATTTAGCAAACCCTAAATCAGTAGAATTTTTATGTAAGAATGCTCCGGATGCACTCTTATGGCTCGATAGCATTGGAGTGCCTTTTAGCAGAACAAAAGATTCTAAAATTGCTCAAAGAAAACTCGGTGGAGCTTATGCAGCCAGAGCGTGTTATGCACAAGATTATACGGGATTAAAAATTCTTCACACACTTTATGATAGATGCTTGGCGTTAGGAATTGAGTTTTTAAATGAGAGATACCTTTTGGAGATTATCACTAACAAACAAGATTCTAACAAAAGTTTTGTTTGCGGTGTTAGTGTGCTTGACAAGAGAAGTGGTGAAGTTGAAATCCATAAAAGTAGTAGTGTCATAATTGCAACTGGAGGATATAGTAGAATCTTTCACAAAAACTCAACCAACTCAGTCTCAACAACAGGTGATGGTATAGCGTCAGTCATTAGAGCTGGCGGAGTTGTTAGCGATATGGAGTTTATACAGTTTCATCCAACAGCTCTTAAAAACTCCTCAATATTAATCTCAGAGAGTGCCAGAGGCGCTGGTGGCTATCTTTTAAACTCTAATGGAGAACGATTTACAAATGAGCTGGCACCCCGTGATGAAGTAGCTCGTGCGATTGATGATGAGATAGCAAAAGGCGGAGATGTCTTTTTAGATATTCGTCATTTAGGTTCAGAGTTCATAGAAAATGAGTTACCGCAAGAGGTAAAATTAGCAAAACTGTATGAAAACATTGATCCGATACATGAGCTAATACCAATCAAACCAGTTGCTCACTACACAATGGGTGGAATAGTAGTGGATGAGAAAGCCATGACAAATATAGATGGGCTATTTGCAGTTGGCGAGTGTGCAAACCATAGAGTTCATGGAGCAAACAGACTCGGTGGAAACTCACTTTTAGAGCTTGTTGTATTTGGTAAAGTTGCTGGAGAAAATGCGGCAAAGTATGCGAAAGAGTTTAAGGGTGAGGCAAATATTGATGAGCAAAAAAGTCTCTTTGAAGCGGAAATTGTAGAGATAATGAGCTATAAAAATGAGATAAATTTTTATACAAAGCAGGCAGAACTTGGAGAACTTTTTTATAGATTTGTTGGTATCAAAAGGGACAAAGAGGGTCTGCAAAATGTACTTGATGTGCTTAGGGATATGAAAAAAGATTTAAAAAATATGGGTGTTGGCGATAAAGCAAAAGTTTATAACACAAACCTCATAGAGTTTTTAGAATTTAAAAATATGTTGGAGTTAAGTGAGTTGGTTTTAATCTCTGCGCTTGCGAGAGAGGAGAGCAGAGGAGCACACTTTAGGGTTGATTATCCAACGGCTAATAATGAAATGTTTTGTGCTAACACTTTTATAACAAGAGATGGCTTGGTTAGTTATGAAAATTAATATACAAAGAGAGAGTGTTGTAGAGTATGAGATAGAGGCAAACAATAAAACCCTTTTAGAGATTCTGGGCGAGATAAAAACAACGCTTGATTCATCACTCACATACAGCAGTGGATGCAGAAGCAGTGTTTGCGGAAGTTGTGCTGTTAGAGTAAATGGCAAAGAGGTTTTGGCTTGTAGCTATCATGTACAAGATGGTGATTTTGTAGAACCTATGAGAAATAGCGAAGTCATAAGAGATTTAGTTGTAAATATGGATAGAGCTTATGAGTTCAACCAAAAAGTAAAAGCGTGGCAAAGCTCCGCATCTGAGCATATTTTACTCTCTCATGAAGATGAAAAACTAAATGAACTTCAAAGTGATTGCATCTTGTGTGGCTCATGTTATAGCGCTTGCCCAGTTTATAGCGTGAACGAAGAGTTCTTGGGACCATTCTCACTAACAAGAGTTTTGAGATATGTTAGCGACAAAAGAGAACTAAACAAAAATGAAAAAATTGACGATATACAAACAAACGGTGTTTGGGACTGCACACTCTGCAACGCCTGTACAATCGTCTGTCCACAAGGAATCTCAAGCAAAGCTGACATAGAAAAACTAAGAACAAGAAGCGTTATACAAGGCTATACGGATCCTAGCTTTAGCAGTTTTGGCAGTGGATTTAGCTTTGATGGAAGCCCTAGTTTTTAAGTTTGTTTGTTATAAAATAGACTTCTTGCAAAACTAAAAAACAGGCTTGCTAAGGCTTCGCTTTGCTGCAGAATCGTTCGCTTAGTTTTTTAGTTTTGCAAGAATTTCAATAAAACAAACATAACAAAGGGAGTGTTAGCAATGGCAAAAGAGTACTCATTTGACATAAGCGCAAAAATCGATATGCAGGATTTTAAAAACGCTATAAACCTCGTTGATAAAGAGGTTGCAAACCGCTATGACTTCAAAGGAACAACTTATGAAGTTAGCTATAAAGAAAAAGATAAGCTCTTGGTGTTAGTGGCATCAAGTGATAACAAACTAGATGCACTAAAAGATATTGTGATAGCAAAACTCCTTAAACAAAACCTTAGCTCAAAAGTTTTAGAAGAGATGAAAACCGAAAACGCCAGCGGAAACAGCAGAAAAGTTACTTTTAAAATTGTGGATTACATAGAGTCAAAAGAGGCAAAAAAGATAACAGCTGAGATAAAAAACCTGAAACTCAAGGTAAATGCCCAGATAGAGGGTGATTCTATCCGCGTAAAAGGGGCAAAAATAGATGATTTACAAAAAGTAATCTCAACCATTCGCGCTATGGAGTGGGAAGCACCACTTGTTTTTGAAAATATGAGATAAGGCAATGACAAAACTAAGCATATCCGAAGCTGCACTAAAACTAGGAGTCTCAAAAGAGGCAATTTTTAACCGTATAAGAAGAGGTTCTCTTGTGAGTAGTGTAGAAAATGGTGTGAAGCTTGTCATAATCGACGATGAACAAAAAGCAGAGCAAAAAGAGACACCAAAAAGAAAAACAGCATTTAAGTCTGATGATAAATACTATATTTTCTTGGAAGAGCAAAACAGTAAACTTCAAAAAAAAGTAGAGTCTCTTGAGGTCGAAACAAGAACACTGCGAGACCAAAAAGAGCAGATGCTGATTGAGGAAAAGAGAAAGATTGAGCAGATTTATAGAGATAAAGATGAGCAACTAAAAAATATTATAAATGCAATCTCTTCAAAGCTTATGATAGGCGAGTTTCAAGTTGAAAAAGAGATATTTGAAGCAGAGATAGATATTGATTCTAATCAAGAAAAAGCAACCCTAGTCTCTATAAAGAAATTCATTAAAAGTAAGAACTTATCAGAAAAACAGAGCGAAAAACAAAAAGAGAAACTAAAGGCCATAGCCCCCAAAGATAAAAGATTTGTAAAACTAGAAAAAAAGTACTATTTGGATTTACAAAAATATAATTATGATGATTTGCTAATCTAAAACAAAATATCTTCAAGCAAAAGAGGCAATCTTAAGAGTTTTAAAGATAAAATTCTGCCCTCATACTTAAAATGGACAAATGGGAGAGCGGTCGAATCTACTACCTTGGAAAGGTAGCGTACCGAAAGGTACCGAGGGTTCAAATCCCTCTTTGTCCACCAGAAAGCCCTAAATATAGGACTTTGCAAGACCTCAAAAAAAGATAAAAAATCCCTTACTTATGCGTTATTGATAAATTGAAATACTTCTATCAAAATTTTTATAGTTTGATTCTATATATTTGACATAGACTTCATAGACCATTTGAGTATTAGAGTGACCTAGCAGCTGTGATAGTTGAATAGGCGAAACTAGATTATTGTAGAGCATATTTGTTGCATAAGTATGCCGCGTATTGTATGGTCGCCTATACTCAATATTTAACTTTTTCAAAGATGGAATCCAAAAAAAGCTAATAAAAACATTTGTATCTAGATATGGTTTATTGTATTGAGTTACAAATAAATATTCATGGTCGTGAAAGTTATAAAGTTGCAGAATAAAAGGCATTAAAAGCTCTATTATGGGAATAGCTCTAATGCTGTATTTTGTTTTTGGTGTACTCTCTCCAAATCTACTACGAGAACGAGAAACATTTATTATCTTGTTTTCAAAATCTATATCACTCTTTTTGAGTCCAATTATCTCGCCAGAGCGCATACCAGTGTAAAAAGCGATAGCTAGATAAAATTTGAAATTATTATCGATAGTGTTTTCCATAATCTGCTGTACTTCATCGCTGGTAAATGGTTTGATATCTGGTTTGTCATATTTTGGGATTCTAATAAGCTTAACAGGGTTTCTAGTTATAACTTCATCAAAAAAAGCTTCCTGAAAAATACCACTCAAAACGCCTAAGTAGTGCTTTTGGCTCTTTACTCCCACATCATCTATGCTATAAAGCCATTTTTTTATATCGGTAGGCTTAATATCTGTAATTTCAAGCTCTCCAAAATATGGATCAATTCTGTTTTTTACGATACTTTCATATTTATCTAGTGTTGAGTTTTTAAGCTCATGAAGCTTGAAATCAAGATATAAAGATGAGTAGTGAGAGAATTTCATTTAAAACATCTCACTCTATTTAATGGATTTAAAAACAAAATAAAAAAACTTATATAAAAAAGATTTTTTTTTCAATTCTTTACGTGAAACACCATAATCTTTGAACCAAAAAATAGTAATATCTTCATTACCATCAATTAAAAACTGATAACCAAAAATTGTAAAAGATTTCAATTTCATATTAAAACACCTCACTTTCTAAATATAAATTATCAAAACCCCACATTTCTTGCTCTACATTATGATTTATTGGAATCTTAAAGCCATCCATCAAGCCTCGTTCTATCATTACATTATGAGTGTGTGCAAAATGATAAGGATTGACGCTCTCTATGTCTAAGTTTTGCCAATAGGTTAATAATTCGTAGTTTTTCATAAGCAGAGGTTTTGGAGTAGGTATTGAGAGTTTTTTATCTCTATATATATAAAGCTTATCATCAATCCAAACTTCATATAGATTCGGTTTAGTTTTTTTGAAATTTATCCATTTAGTAGGGATACTTTTAAATTTACTTTTTATAACTTTTGATTTTTTAGAGTATTCACCAATCTGCTTTATAATGTTGTTACTGTCAATATGTTTTAAAGTGAGCAAACCGCTATCATACTCTAAACAGCGACCGTTATCTTCTATAAGTATAAAGTAATCATCCTCTTTACTCCACTCGCATAGTCTCGGCTCTCTGATGGTTAAATCTGTAAGATGATACCAATCTTGCTCAAAGGCGAAAACCTTTTGATATACCCATTGTGGTATTGTTGAATGAGAAGTGGTTATGCGTCTAATTTTATTTTTGATATACCAAGCTTGTAGAAAATTCAAATCCTCGCCCGTTCTTAAATCCATAAATGACTTTGTAGTATATTTCATAATATAGCCAACAGGGTTGTTAATTGCAGTTTGAAAGCCTTTGGTATCTCCATCTGCTGAGTTATTGATTGGTTTATGATTTTGAGGAGCAGGGAAATAACGAACAAAATCTTTTTGAAAAGATGAAAATGAATCTTCAGGAACCCAGAACAAAATGTGCATGTGTGGAACACCGTCTTTATGTGGCTCGGTTGATTTTAGATAAATATAGGGTCGTGAGCTTTTCTTTAGTTGTTTAAAGGCATAGCCAGCAGAGAATCTATACCATTGAAAACATAAAATATTATACAAATCTTTTGCGTTAAACTGCTCTTTGTTGTTTATCTTATCTCTGAGTAATCCATACACTGCATTGTTTGGAATATGTTTTAAATACTCTTCTCTTTTTATTTCGCTTTTATTATCCCATTTATCATAGTTAGAAGTTAAAAAACCTCTAAAAAATCCATCAAGTGTTATTGTTAAAAATAATGGCTTTAGATTTTGAGAGATTGCCAAAGAGTGCATCGTGTTTATTTTGTTTGAGAGCTGCGCATAATATCTCTCGCTGATATTTGCAGAAAACGAAACTTCAAGAAGTGATTTAACTTGACCTGATGAAGTTGTAAAAGAGTTATCTTCTAGATACTTCTTTTGTGTATCAAGTTTTTGTCTTGCAAATTTTAAATCGTTATATGTTAAGCCGTAGTTCATGGTTATCACTCCAAAGTTAATTTTTATTACTGAATTTCTATTGAAATATTGAATATCTCTTTTTTGTCTGATTTGGTTTTATGTGTAAAAATATCTCTTATAAATGGAATATCCTCAAAAAATGGAAGAGCCTCATTTTTATCATTTATTGAATCTTTTGTTAAACCAGAAAGTAATAATATATCTCCCTTTTTAACACTAAATTTATTTATAATTGAGTTATCCGAGGTAATTGGATAATCCCCAGAAGAGAGAATTTCGCCGTAGTTCAATGCAAAATCTAAGTTAATTGTTTCGCCAACTATGTTAGGAGTTGCTAAGACTTTAAAACCTATATCTTTGTATTTATATTTTTTTGATTGATTGGTACCATTGTCGGTCGTTAAAACAAAATTTTCATCAAGAAACGGAATGGAAACAACTTTTTTATAGTCTAGTTTGTCATTATCACTTATCAAGTAGCTAGTTGACTGAATAATATCAAGTGCACCCTGAATGCTTAAAGCTTTTAGTGAACCCTTGAACCCTGCGACAGCTTCGCCAGTAAGCAATGCACCACTTTTTGAAAGTAAAGAGAAATCAAAATTTATAGAAGAATTTAAACCAACCTCTTTGAGTTTTTCTTTGTTGGTTGAAAATATAGTTATTTTTAAAGTTACTTGCTCTTTTTTTATGTCTAAAAATTCAATTTGCTCTTTTATCTTATCTATCAAGCAAACATTTTTAGAAGTCTGTTTAAATATGATTGTTTTAGAGATATTTGAGTAAACATAAGGAACGGTTGAGAAATCCAAAAATGACTTAATATTTTCAAACTGTAAATAATCTAGCTTTTGAGTTGAAAAAGAGATGTTTAAATCATTTTTTAAATCTGGTTGCTGTGGATTAGTAGAATTAAAAATTATAGGGCGACCCGTAATAGGATCTATTCTTTGTTCGTTTGATTGATAAGGCTGATTATAATTTTGATTAAAAGATTGAGATTTGCGCTGTATAAAACTATTATTATCTGATGTTGACTCACCTGGTTGATTTTGATTTAAAAATGAATCTTTAATTGAAGAATTTGAATTTGAAATAATATATATACCATCATCATTTGAAATCTTAAAACCATTAGCATATAAAAGACTCTTAAGATATGGCAAATATGTTGATTTATTATAATCTGACGGTAAATCAACCAAAAGAGTTTTTGGAACATCATTGGAAAATATGATATTAATTTTGTCCTTTTTTTGAACAATAAAAACTAAATCAGACAATGTTATAGTCTGAGCAAATAGTGAAATGCTAATTATTAGCAGGGATATTAAGCGAAACATTTAAAACCTCTTTTTGAAATTTTTCATTTTTAGAATAAGAACGAATAAAAACATCGGAGCATAACTTATCAATACCGATTTGAGTTAAGCCATATTTTGATGTATATGTAACTAAATCAGTCACAGAAAATCTTTGATTATTTGATATACAATCATTTTCAACACAAACAACACTAAAAGAATCTACATTATTGATGTTTTGAGGAGCTGGAGAGTTAAGAATTGGAGATTGTACTGCGTTTATATTTTTAGAATTAGTTGCAAGTGTTGCTTTTTTTGAATCATCATTAGCATGAGAAAAGCGAGATATAATCATATTAAAAACTAAAAAAACAACAGCAAGAAGAACAACAGCTATAAATATATATTTATAAATTACTTTTTTGCTTTGAGTGTTGGCACCAGAAGAGTAGAGGGCATAAACAGAAGCACGGAAATTAACTTTTATTGTATCAGAATGAGCATTTTTATATAAATGGTAATTGATATACTGATGATAAGTAAAAACACTGCTACGAACGCGCAAAGAGCTTGCAACTGCTTTATAGAAGAACTCGCCAAAAGTTAAATATTTGCGATTAACAAGAGAGAAATTTTGAGTGATTAAAATGATGTCTTGGTGCAAGTGTCTATGATAAGAAAGCCACCAAATTAAAACTGTATTTGAATCAGAAAAGTAGTTATGACACTCATCAATTATAAATAGAGTGTCTAAAATATTTAACTCTCTTGATTTTTCAATTAAGACACTATCGTCTGCTTTTTCAAGATATAAAGTGTGCAATATAGTAAAACTCTCTAAAAGCTTATCAATTTCTAGATTATATGCAACAACTTTTTTAACACTTTGAACCTCTGTATCAGAAGCTAAAGCACTCTCATTTGGTATCAATTTTTTCTCTTTGGTAAAAAAGTGATTTTTGTTTATTGATGGAGTTTTTATAGAAGAAAATATTGATTTTAGTAATGATTGTTTTTTATCTGATTTTGAAGCAATCAAAGCATTATCATTAAAAAACTCAAAATTAAATTCATTGATATTTGTATAGAAATTTTTATATTTTCCATACTGTTTATGAGACGAATCTATAAAACAGTTATATGCATGATTTACTGCATTGTATGTTTTACCAGAACCGGGAACACCTGTATAATACTCTATCACTTTTTTTATCCTCTTTATTTTTTGATTTTATTTATCTTTGCAACTATTTTTAAAATCTTTTCACACAGCTTGTCTATTTGGATTTGAGTCATTTTTTAGCCTTATGAAGCAGTAATCGCACTACTGAAATTCATAACTAAAGTTGTAGTTTTTTCTAACAATTTTGAAAAACTTAAATATAAAAATTTCATCAATCTAAAAGTAAGAGCGGAAGCTATAAAGGGAAAAGCTATATTAAAACCTGTAGTAAAACCAGAAGCATTCAGAAATAAAAAAATAACATCAGCGGAACCACCACCGCCAGACATTGTTTGAATACGAACTAAAAGAGCAGAAATTAAATTAAAAGCAGATATAAGAGAATCAACAGTGAAATAGAAAAAAGCTATCAAAATGGCAAACAAAGCAACAATCATGACTATAACAATTACAAAAAGCAGTTTTCTTGATAAAAATCTAAAATTAGATAAAAGTGAAGCTGTGTTAAAAAAACCAGTATATTTACTAATAAAAGCGAAAATAAGACCAAATCCATTTGCAACCATAGAAAAAAAAGCTAACATTTAAAAGCCTCCTATAAAAATAGTTACAGCGAAAGCCATTCCGCCAATTGCAACAACATTTGAAAAAATAGGACTAATTTTAGAAATATTATTTAACATTGGAGGGCATAAATCAGTAGATTTGCCACGAAAATTAATAACTAAAGAGTTGCCACAACTACCAGAGGGAAAAGTTGGAGCAGTCCAGCCACCAGTAATTAGAGTTTTTGTTGTATCAAAAGAAGTTTTGGCAGTATCTAGTTGAGTTTTTATATTGTCAATCATTGTTTTACCATTATTGAACATTTCTGTAACATCCGATAAATTAAAAGGTGTAAATTCACTAAGAGTTGGAAAACTAAAAGCAGGCATAGCAGCATTAACCAAATCTTGACCAGTAGTGGTGGTAGGAGATAAAGGAGCTGAAGCAATTGGTGCACCGTCTGAACCTACAAGAGGAATCATTTCGGTAACTTTCAAAGGAGTAGGTTTTATGGTTACTATAGGACTAGTTTTAGTAATAACTAATTGGTCAGGAGTAGGTTCAGAAATATATCCGGGAACATCGAATGTATAGCCAACCGTGCTAGTTTTACCTGTTGGAGAAACAGTTGTTACGGATGTACTGCCTTTCTTTAAAGGCTCATTAACTATTGTTTCGGAAGTACTAAAAGAGCCATCAGGATAAGCAGAAGTACTAGTCCAAACTTTAGACGGAAAACCATCAATAACGGTTCTTGCAACAGTATTAGTCTGCGGAACAACCATAGCAGTAGTTGTTACAGGAGGAGGAGTTAAAGAATAAGGCTTTGGCACATAATCTGCAAAAAGGTCAGGATATTGTTGCACTAAATTAGGGGGATCTTTAAAAGGTAAAGATTGTGGATACATGATTGTAGTATCTTGAACTTGACGCTGAGGAGTAGCGCTAATAGTTTCAGAAGAAATATTGGCAGAACCAGAACTTTGATTAACATTAGGAATAGGATTAGTATTATTATCTTTAGAAACTTCATTCATTCTATTCCATCTATCAATGTTTGCAATATTTAACTCATCTGATACTTCTGGAGCCAAAGAGGGATTTTTAGGGAAAAATTCATCACGAAGATAATTATAATAGGCATTATTGTTTAAAGAATCGCCAGAGCCTGAAGTTTTTTCAGTTGCAGTTACAGGAATGGTTACACTATTATTTTCAATTTTTGGAAGTCCAGCGCTATATTCCATATCTTTTTTTAAAAGAGGACTATCTGAAGCTAAGTTGGCCCACCAATCAAGAGCTTTTCCTAATGCTCTTCGTAAAGAATTATGTATGCCCATACCATTAGCAAGAGCATTTAATAAATCATTCGCATCAGTTTTTAAATAATCACGATAAGAAACACATTTAGAAGGATATTTCATGCCCCATAAACTAATTCTTGATGTAGTAGAAACACCACCATTATTACGACAATTTGTAGGTTGACCATCATAGTCATGTAAATTAACACAAGTATGAGTTAGAGGGCTTAAAGATAAAGGAGCTGTACAAGTTAATGGAGCAGTACAAGTATGAGTAGAAGCATTCCATACCTCTGGAGCAATACAAGCAGTAGAACATGAAACATCAACTTTATGTAAAGAATATCGAACAGAAGTATAATTAGAAAAAATAGTACAGGCATCCTGTTTAAAAATATTTGTATTTTGTGACCATATCCAATTTTGAACACCAAATTTATCATTACACAAAGAACGAGAAGCAGAACCATTTAAGTCAGTAGATGGATAACCATATTGAATATTTTTATCATTTATATAATTCGCACAAGTAGTAGGAGCGTCAGCTGTACCATTAGGAGAATAAGGAGAATAATCGGCACCTGTATATGTTTGAGCAAACAAAGAAAAATACAAAGAAAAAATAATAAAAAATATCTTCATATTACAAACTAAAAAGAGATAAAACAGCAAAGAAACTAGATAAGGCAAAGCCCCAATAAACGCCGATTGAAAAGAAGTAGTTAAAATACATATCAGAAGACAAAGCTAAAATTTCCATTTTAAAACCTTTTTGAAGATGAGATATTTACAACAGTTAAAACCATAAAAAATAGAAATACAAAACCAAAAAGAACACCGCTTAACGAGTTCATATAATTAAAATCTCTTTGGTTTATGCCTAATGCGTTAGTAGCTAAAGACCAATCTATAAGATGAGATTGTTCACGAAGTCTTAAAAAATCAGAACCAACAAAACCTTTAGAATTTAAACAACCAAGAGTGGAAGTGCCAGAATTTCTACAATCTGTTATATTTGTTTGACGAGTTGATGATAAACCTAAATCAGAAAATATTATTTTTGGATAGTAAGAGATTAAATAGGTTGTAGCGTTTTCATCAAAATCACTAAAATAGACACCTTGAACGGATATAGAACCAAAAGAAAGACTAAAAGATAAAGCGAGTAGTAATAAGATTCGTTTCATTTTTTAACCTTTAAAATAATAGTTTGATTGATTTTTTAATACCCCAAATAACAGCAAAACCAACAAGTGCAGAACCTAATAAGATAGTAAGATTTATGATGTCTATAGTAGGAGTAAGCATTTTATATCCTTATAATAAGGGGCGAACCCCCTATAATTAAGCTCTTAACAAGCCCATTGCTTTTTTTATTGACCACATAACAGCGGCAGCAATAAGAACAGCACCAGCAACAGTCTCAAAATCTGTTGTTGCAATTGTTGGAGCAGTTAAAGCAGCAGAAGCTTGAGAAGCAACAGCAGTTACAGCAACACCAGCAGCGATTAAACGCTCACGAAAATTAAGTTTTTTTAACATAAGAAACCCCTTTGGGTAGATAAAGTATTTGGGCTTACACAAGAGGACTGGAAACCAATCTCAATCACTGCCAACATACTTAAGCCTTTGAAGTTTGTTTAGATTGAGACAAAGAATTTTTAATGAATTCTGCACCATTATCAAATGAATCAACCATAAAAATATCGCCACCTTGATATTTTCTAGGGAGGTCGCCAGAGATAAAAAAAGGCATTTTTGAATTGCGATAATTGCGAATAATCTCTGCAACTTTGATAGATTCTTCCTCAGTCGCACAAATAATGCGATACTCAACCGTTGTATCTACTTCTTGAATTCCTACAATTTTATCTTCACGCTGAACTACATTAGTAGAACGAAATTTAACATTAGCACTGTATTTTGTACCGTTTTCCATTGTTCCAGATTTACCGGGCTTAATTGTTCCTACCTCTAAGATTTCGTACATAGTTCGAAAACCTTGGCTAATCACTTGACTCATATCACACTCCTTATTTAGGCAAAATTTTTTTCTATCTCTCTTTTGTTAACGCGGGGGAGTGATAGTCAACCCGCGGTCGGACTTATAACGCTAAAAGCGTATGCCGAGATTGTTTAAAACTATTTAGTAAGTGTGTAATTAAAAATTCGTTATAATCTTTAATCGCATAAATGGGCTTAGTCTCATGATGTTGTAGGAGTGATAGACCTGCGTTATTCTCTTTTGTCGATTTAACTGTAAGAGGTTTGTTTTGACGAGTATTTGTTTTCATGGTTATCACTCCGATATGCAATATTTGCAGATATTTAAAATCATACATGCAAATAAATAAAAAAAAGCTTAAAATATGCAAATATTGCATATATAAAATAGGAAATAGGAAAATGACAAGAAAAGAATTAGCAGAAAAACTTGGAATATCATTAAGATCATTGGACAATTGGGAAAAAGAGAAACCAGATTTAGTAAAATTAATAAATCAAGGACTCGCTTTAGACGAAAGCATAGAAGAGACAAAAAGACATTTAGAAAGACTAGAAGAAATAAAAAACAAATCAAGTAACGGCAAATTCCAACTAAAGTAAAAAAGATGAACACAATAAAAGCATTAATAATAGTTATGTTGAGTTGGGTGATTGCGAGTGCAAACATGGAAGTGAAAATGAACATCAAAGCACTATATAAAGATAAGTTTGAAACATTATCCGAAAAACAGCAAAATTATATTTATGACAATATGAACAAAATAAAAGAAATAACTGAAGCAGTGTTAAAACAAGAGACAAAGAATTTGCAAAAAGAAAAATTTATTGATGAAAAAAATGTAATTGAATTTATTTTAAACAGTGATGGAAGTATAGGAGAAATAAACTATATCGCAAGAAGCAGTGAGAGAAAATTTGATAATTTATCAAAAAGAATTATAGAAACTTCTCTTAAAAACTACCCAATGCCAAAAGAGGCAACGCCAATAAGAATGATTTTTGTGTATTCAGTCGGAAAGAAATTTAGCGAATCAAGAGAAAGAGCAGATAGTAGACCATATATTCAAATAATACAAAGAGGCACATCAAGATTTGAACACTCAATGAAAGAACAAGTTAGAGAGTTTGAAACATTAAAAGATGGATTTGTGAATGTAAATGTAAATCCACAAAGTTGTGCAGAAGTTTCATTATTGACAGACAATAATCAAAAAGTTAATGGTGGACTTGGTCAAATATTTATGCACTATAGCATTAACACAGAAGTTCCAAAAGGAAAATATAAACTTTTAGTTCAAACTAAAGTTACTTGTAATGTCAATATCCAATATCCATAAAAGAAATATCTTTTAACATTAACCAACAAACACTGCATAGACTAAATGTCTGTAAACTTTTGATAATTTGACAAGGGAGCTACGCTCCTAAACCCACTCGTACCTCGCGGGTCCCAGAACTAGGAGCGCAGCAACATTTTTGTTTGCGGTAGAGAAAAAGAATTTCCTAAGTAACAACAATAATTAGAATGAATAGTTTTCACTATGTGAAACCACCTCACGCGAGTTCGGCTACAATTCACACTAATTATTTATCAATCACTATGAAACATTATAGAAGCATTGATATTTTTTATTTAAAAATCTAAAAGAGAAAAAATTGAAAATAGGAAAATAGTAGCCAGAGGAGTGATTAATTCCTCTGTTTTGATTAGTGCAATAAAGGTGTGAACACCATCAAGACTAAAAAGACTACTATCATGTGGGAAAACATAGCAGTACCTCGCGTTAGAATCCCACCCAACACAACCCACTTAAAAATAAGCAAAAAAAAAGGGTAGCTAGAAATTAATCTAACTACCCCTCATCCCAACAAGTTGCAGTAATCAATTGCAACCATTAAGGCACTACATGTTCTCGGATAAAAGTATAACACAGAATGAGAAATAAATACAATAAAATTAAAAATAAGGATAAGCTTTTTTCAAATCCCTCTTTGTCCACCATAAAGCCCCCAAAAAATCCCTTATAATCATTTTTAATACAACATATTTACTTGGCATAGATCGGTAATTATATGACTATACTCGGCAAAACCTTCTATTTTGTCAAATGCTATCCCTCTAGTTCTACAAATCTTTTTTCATAATCCTCCATAATCTTATCAATTTGACTTTGGACTTCTACGAGTTCTTCAAAGCTCTCTTCGACGCTACTCTCTTGTTCTGAGATAAGCTTCGACAACTCCACAAGTTTTTTTGTATCATTGATATTTGTGGCATCAAGAAGCAATTTGTGATTTAACTCTATCTGCTTCTCTGTGTCTATAATATGTTTTTCGATTTTTTCAGCTTTTTTCCTTAGAGGAGAGAGTATCTCGTTTCTTTTACGAGTTAGTTCTGCTTTTACTTTCTTGCTCTCTTTTTGGTTATTTTGCGGTGCTGTTTTCTCAACTTTAGCACTCTCTTCCTGTTCTTCCCAGCCAATTTTTTCCAGGAATAGATCATATCCGCCATCGAAATATTGGGCTGTATCTTTTGCAAAAACAATCAATCTATCACACACACTTCTAAGCAATTCTTCTGAGTGCGTGACGATTATCACAGAGCCTTCAAAGCGTTTTATTGCCATTGTTAGTGCCTCGATAGAGTCCATATCTAGGTGGTTTGTAGGCTCATCAAGAAGCAAAAGATTAACCTCTCTTGCTAAAATCTGCCCAAGCATTACACGGCTTTTTTCACCGCCAGATAAAAGGGAGACTTTTTTCTCGGCGCTGTCTCCGCTAAACATCATGGCTCCACTTATGCTTCTGATAACTTGAGTAGAGAGTTTTGTGTTTGCAGAGTGAATCTCATCCATAACACTGTTCCCTGCATGAAGACGAGCTATGTTTGTCTGCCCAAAGTGTGCACTTACAACGCTTGGATGAGAGTGAATTGTTCCATGAAGCTGTTTTAACTCACCCGCAATTACATTTAGCAGAGTTGATTTACCTTTTCCGTTTTTACCGATAATCCCTAAACACTCCCCTTTTTTAAGCACAAATGAGATGTTTTTAAATAGGATTTGCTCTGGTGTATAGCCAAAACTTAAGCCATGAACATCAAGAAGAACCTTTGCTGGAGTCTCTTTAAAGTTAAAATCAAATTTTAGAGATGAGTCAAATCCTAAATCATCCATAAGTTCCATCTTCTCTAGTTGCTTGACTTTTGACTGTGCGAGGGCGGCGGTTGAGGCACGAGCTTTGTTTCTGGCTATAAAATCTTCAAGTTCTTTTACTTTTCTGTCTTGTGAAATTTTTTGTTTCTCATAAAGCTCATCATTTGCTCTTAGCTGATCATAAAATTTGTGGGTATTGCCTTGAATAAAACTAAGTCCCTTTCGTACGATTCCCATCGTGTGAGTCATTGTTGCATCCATAAAATCTCTATCATGAGTTATGAGGATAACTTCTCCCTCGAATGAGCATAAAAACTGCTTTAGCCAACGAAGAGAGAGAATGTCAAGGTAGTTTGTCGGCTCATCCAGCAGAAGCAGATTTGGCTCTGTTACTAGAAGTTTTGCCAGATTTATCCGTATTTGGTATCCGCCTGAAAACGAGAGAGGATTTTTCCCCAAATCTTCCGCACTAAATCCCAAACCAAAAAGAATCTTCTCAACTCGATATAAATCATACTTCATATCGCCCTCTAAAGCCAAAGAAGCCTCTTCTCTTAGAGTGTGTTCGCTAAAACTTAGATGCTGTTTTAGCGTGCCGATTCTATACCCTTTTGGTATAATAATTTCGCCGCTATCAGCAGACTCTTCGCCCAGAATAAGCTTAAAAAGCGTAGATTTTCCACTTCCGTTTCTACCAACCAAACCGACTCTGTTACCGCTGTTTAGTTTGAAATTCAGGTTGCTAAAAAGTTCCTGTTTCCCATAGTTTTTGGAGATATTTATTAGTTGTATCATGAGGCTCTTTTGATTTTTTTAAAATTATAGCAATAAGCTGATAATCCTAGGTATTAAATAAATTGTTTTATTGAGATGGTACTTTAGATTTTTACAATTACATATAAATCAATCTATGTTATACTTAACTCAGATTAAAAAGTGAGATCACACAATGCCACAAAAGAGCGAGATTTTATCAACACTCAAAGAGCTAAAACCGATTTACGAGAAAGAGGGATTGATACTTTTGGGATTGTTTGGAAGTTATGCAAAAGATACACAAACTAAATTTAGTGATATTGATATTGCCTACAAATTAGATTATGATAAATTCTCTTTAAAATACAGAGACGGTTTCTCAAAACTTCTTAGAATAGATGGCATAAAGAACGAACTACAAGCACTTTTTAAAACTCCTATAGATTTAGTTCCAGATACAAATAAATCAATCTTAAATGGCTTAATCAATGTCTAAAGGTATAGATAGACTTAACAAAATTTATGAGTGTATCAAAAATATAGAATTTATTTTGCATGAGAGTGAATTAAAAGTTACCCATTCCATTGAAGATAAAATAATAAAACCCGCCATTAGAATGAATATTGTAAGAATAGCTGAGCAGTTTAGCAAACTCAAAGATGATAATGAGTTCAAAATCCTTGAAGCATTCACAAGTGAAGAGTTAAAGGGTATTAGTGCGGTAAGAAACTATATTGCACATGATTATGACAGTACCGACGACAATATCATAGAGGATGTTATTCGCTACAATTTACCAATTTTTAAAGAGACAATTGAAAAGCTTTTAGAATCTTAGTAACTTTGATTTTTAGGGGTGTAATTTTTTATAAAAGTGGGGATTTATTCATTGAGGGTGTATTTGCGCATAACATCTCTTTGTCATCGGAATGGTTAAAACAACATAGTGAAATAGCCCCTTGAGGGTAAACCAGCCAAATCTACTCGTAGTCTGCTTGGTATTTTTAGTCCCCACTTTTTGATGATTCATGGATAGAAAAGTATATCGTAAAAGTGGAGATTCGCTTACAGGGGCGTAGGCCTATGTTTTGTTATCTATTTAACTGCCTCAATATTTGCCGAAACTATGTAGTTTTCAATGTTCTCAGACCAATCTTTTAAAAACTTTTTACTTTCGGTTTTAGGTGTGATATTAATATCTTTAAAACCAGAGTTCTTGAGAAGTAACTCTAAATCATCTATAAAACTAGCACCGGCGATGCAAGCTCCAAAGCTGTCTAGTGTAATCATGTGGGAGGGAATTTGTTTTGTTAATACAATATCAGAAATTGCCAATCTACCACCAACTTTTAAAACTCTAAAAGCTTCGTTAAAAACCCTTTGTTTGTCCAAAGATAGATTGATAACGCAGTTTGATATAATGACATCTATACTGTTATCTCTAACAGGTAAGTTCTCAATTTCACCTAATCTAAAATCAACATTAACATAGCCATTTTTCTCTTTGTTGCTTCGGGCTTTTGCTATCATCTCTCTTGTCATATCTACACCAATGACTTGCCCTTTTTCTCCAACTTCTTGTGAAGCCAAAAAACAATCAAGCCCAGCACCACTTCCTAAGTCTAAAACCATTTCACCTTTTTTAAGCGAAGCTATAGTTGTAGGATTTCCACATCCCAAACCTTTATCTGCCCCCTTGGGTATGGAGTTAAGTTGTTTTTTTGAGTACCCTAAGTTTAAAGAGATTTCATCACTATTACAACAGCCACTAATATTACAACCGTAACTATTGTCATTTGATCCTATAGTTGCATAGTTATTAGCTATGGCATCTCTTTTTTGTTCTTGTGTGAAATTCATAATTTTCCTTTAAAAGTATTTCGAGAATCACTTCTCTATGTATATAGACGAAAATTTTCTAAAAAGGTTTCATCTTTGTTCATGTTTAGCAAAAATTGCAGTTTTCATCTTTAACATCATAGTTTATGATATTTCCAAATTTATTATACTCGTAATGGCAACATTGAAGTAGTTTATCTTTTATCTGTTTCTTGCCTCGAAAAATTATATTTTTTATATTGTTGGTGCTAATATCTAGTTTTTCGGCTATTTCCTTTTGTTTTAACTCTTTTATTTCAGATAAATGCAACACTTTGGCGTATTTTGGTGCAAGTGAATTTATTATTGGTGCTATACAGTGTGAGAGTTCGCTTATTGCTGATGATTGCTCTTTTTGTTCAAAAATATACTCCTCATCAAATTCTATATTATCTTGCTTATTGTTGTTTTTTCTGTAGAAATCAATAATGGTATTTTTAGTAATTGTAAACATCCATGATGTTAATTTTTCATCTGATTTAAGTTTATCTATATTGGTATATATCTTTATAAATACCTCAGAGAGTATATCTTTTGCATCTTCTTTATTGTGAACTTTTGAATTAATAAAAGAAAGTAGCCTTGTACTATATTGTTTATATATTTGATCCATTATATTTAAATCCCCACTTTTTGCCACCTTTGAGATTGATGATTTTAGCAATTTTATAAACTTATCTATTCAAAATACCATTTATTTTTGCTAGCTATTTTTTCATCTTCTTGTTCTCTTTTAATTTTTCTCATAGAAATAGGCGATGGACTACAAAATAGTTAAACACCACCCACCAAACTAAGTCCGACTTTTCCTTTTTCAAGCTCTATGGAGACAACTTCTATTTGTGGAAGATATTGATTTAAAGAGAGAACTTCAAGCGGATGCTTGATTCTTTTTTGACTCATTTTTGAGATATGTATAAAGCCGTCATTTTTTAGTCCGATGTCAACAAATGCTCCAAAGTCGGCGATATTTCTAACTACTCCAGAGACAAAACTCCCCTCTTTTAGCATTTTAATGTCAGTTATATCATTCTTAAACGGAATTGGCGGCAAATCTTCTCTGGGGTCAAATCCTGGTTTTAGAAGCTCTTTGATGATATCTTTTAAGGTCTCTTCGCCGACTTCAAGCTCTAGGGCTTTGCTTTTTATATCGATTTTTTCCAGCTCCAAGCCATCTAATTTTTTGGCAACTCCGTAGCTCTCAGGATGGATGCCGCTGTTGTCAAAACTGTTTTTGCCGTTTTTTATGCGAATAAAACCTGCCGCCTGCTCATACGCCTTTTTGCCTAAACCTTTTACTTTTAAAAGCTCATCTTTGGCTCTGAAATTTCCATTCTCATCCCTAAAAGCTATAATATTTTTAGCTATTTTTTCACCAATGCCAGCGACAAAAGCAAGCAGAGATGTGGATGCAGAGTTTATATCAACACCGATACGGTTTACAAGGTCGCCCGTTACATCGCCTAGTTTTTTCTCTAAAAGTTTTTGATCCACATCATGTTGATACTGTCCGATGCCTAAAGATTTTGGATCTATTTTTACAAGTGTTGCCATGGGGTCGCGAAGTCTTTGGGCTATTGAGATGGCGCCTCTTATGGTTACATCGAGGTTTGGATACTCATCTTGTGCTAGTTTTGAGGCGGAGTAAACAGATGCTCCAGCTTCTGAAACAACAGTATAGGCAAGATTTATATTCTCCTCTTTGTTGAGACGGGCAAAGAACTCTTGAGTCTCTCTTGAAGCGGTTCCATTGCCGATGGCAACGGCTGTAATATTATAGTTTTTTACTAACGATAACACTTTTGTTTTAGAGGTGTTATAGTCATTTTTTGGTGCAGTTGGGTAGATGACATCGTGTTTTAGGTAGTTTCCGTTCTCGTCAATAACAGCCAGCTTACATCCGCTAACAAACGCAGGGTCGACTCCCAACATAACTCTGTTAGCAACCGGAGGAGTCATGAGGAGTTGATTTAGATTCTTGCCAAAAACATTTATAGCTCCCATATCTGCTTTGATTTTCAGCTCTGCGTGCACCTCTCTCTCGATTGATGGCAGCAAAAGTCTCTTTAGCCCATCCTTATAAGCCTCAAACAACAACTCTTTAGAGCTTGAAGCATTTCGCGGGATTTTATACTCTCTTATGTTTTTTTCTATCGACTCCACATCAATTGTTATTTTTACAGATAGTTGCTTCTCTTTGACTCCGCGCATAACTCCAAGATAGCGATGAGATGGAATGTAAGCAACTTTTTCGCTCTTGTCTGCAAAGTTTGCAAAAACTCCTTTTTCATCAAACTCCTTCCCTTTTTTAATCTCCAAAGAGCCGAAGCGCATCATTGCGCCATAAATGAATTCTCTCTCACGGGGCATATCTGCATATCTCTCAGCCAAAATATCTTGAGCGCCCTTCACTGCCTCCTCAACGGATTTTATTTCGCCTTTTATAAAGTTTTTCGCAAGAATATAAAACTCCGCAAGAGAGAGTTTTGCATTGCCAAGTGCGTCCGCAAGAGGCGTTAAACCGCTATCAATAGCGCTTTGGGCTCTTGAGTTTTTTTTCTCTTTGTATGGCCTATAAATATCTTCTAAAACCCTAAGCGTATCGGCTTCTTCTATACTTTTTTTGATAGCCTCGCTCAGGGTAGCTCTTTGCTCAATCAGCCTTGATATCTCCTCTTTTCTTTCAAGAAGCTTTTTTGAACTCTCATAAATAAGCTCAAAATCTCGCAGCACCTCATCACTAGCACCGCCGCTCATCTCTTTGCGATAGCGAGCAATAAAAGGGATGGTTGCGCCTTCCCCTAAAAGTTTTAAGATGTTGGCTATATGCTCCTGTTTTAGTGCTGTTTTTTCTGTTAATAGTTTGATTAATTTTTGCATTTTTCTCCCTGTTGTTCAAAAAACTCTAAATACCAATCCACAAAATTATCTATACCTTCTTGCACGGATGTTTTTGGCTCATACCCTAAATCTTTTGCAATATCGCTAATGTCCGCATAAGTACTTGGAACATCTCCGGCTTGAATTGGCAACATATTTTTTTGAGCCTTACGGCCTAATTTTTTCTCCAATGCTTCTATAAAATCTGTAAGTTTCACAGGGTTGTTGTTGCCTATATTGTAGATTTTATATGGAGCTGGCGAGCTAGATGAGTCTGGGGACTTGCCATCCCACTCTTTGTTGCCAGACGGAGGGTTGTCGTTCACCCTTATGATTCCATCCACAATATCATCAATGTAGGTAAAGTCTCTCCACATCTCTCCATAATTAAAAACATCTATCGGAGTCCCCTCCAATATAGCTTTTGTAAAAAGAAAAAGCGCCATATCGGGTCTGCCCCATGGTCCATAAACAGTAAAAAACCTCAATCCCGTTGTTGGAATATTGTACAAGTGTGAATATGTATGGGCCATAAGTTCATTTGATTTTTTGCTTGCCGCATACAAACTCATTGGGTGATCCGCGCAAGAAGCAGTTGAAAATGGTTGCACTTCATTTAGCCCATAAACAGAACTGCTGCTCGCATAAACCAAACTTTTTATATTATTATGCCTGCAAGCTTCAAGAATATTTACAAATCCAACAATGTTACTATCAATATATGCCCTTGGGTTTGTTAAAGAGTATCTAACACCTGCTTGAGCTGCGAGGTTTATAACGCTGTCAAAGTTCTCGTTCTTAAATAGCTTTTCTATGTTTTCATTATCTTCAAGATTCAATTTTATAAATCTATAATTTGGATACTTACTGCTGGTTATAAATGAGTTATATGCAATATCTGCCCCATCCTCAAGATTTTCTATAATCCCGCTTCGCAGTAACCTGCCATATTTTACACTCTGGTCGTAGTAGTTGTTTATATTATCAATACCAACAACTTCATCGCCTCGCTCTAAAAATTTAAGTGCCAAATGACTTCCAATAAATCCAGCTGTTCCCGTTATAGCTATTTTCAAATACGCTCTCCTGCTCTATTTTTATGGATGAATTTTTATGAAATTCTCATATATTGTAAAAAATATCTCTATGGCTATAAGCCAAATAATAATCCACTCCAGATACTCGCTAGTTTTTTGATTTACCAGATTAATTGCCAGCTCTACGGACTCTTTTAGATAGTTTATTTTATATTCGATAATGTCAAATCTAGATTTTAACTCTAGTTGATTTGATAGCTGATTGTACAAAGATTCAAGCTCCGTATCGTCCCATATAATGTCTGGCTTATCTAGCAAATAGAGCTGACTGAGTATATCAAAGCGTTCTTTCGCAATACTTGATGAAAATTTCATTAGCCTTTTTCTGTCTTTCATCTTTAGATTTTCTACTATGTCATAAATCAATCTGCTCTCATACATCTTTTTTTCTAAAGACTCTTCTCGTTTTTCCAATCCCACACTTTGTGATATTGCGAGTGAAATAATAGACGCTACAGATTTATCAAATTTGTTATATCGAATAACATTAGAGTCAATTTGTGGTTTTTCACACTGTGTATCTAAAACCATTGGATAATCTTGATTTAGCAGAGCAGTAGAGTAGCTAAGAGCCTCTGGCACGCCCAATCTCTCAAGTATGGACCCTATTTCTTGATGAGTAAAATTACAAAATGTTAAAACACCAAAAGATGAAGCAAAAAGAAATCTATTGTTAGATACCTCTCCAACCAATGAGTTTTCAATCGTAGTTAGTATCAGCCCTGGAAACTCTCTCTCTAGCTCGGCTTTGGTTAGTGTGATAGGTACTTCAACGGATACAAACAAAATGTTACTAATACTCAAGATAGATCCTTTTTGTAAAATCAAAGAGCATGATGGTTTTTTTCATACAAAATAGATTTTATTTTATCTGCTTTTTATTAAAACAAAAAAATAGCTGTTATTGGATTGTTGATTCCACTATTTTTCTGGCTGTTAAAAACAGATAATCCTTGCCAGTTACCACAACTCTATACTTTTTTTGCTGTAGATATTTTTTACAAAAATGAATATCTTTTAAGACCAAACTCATCTCACTAAAGGCGTAATTTGGAGCTTTTGCACCATAAACCATCTCACCATCTATCCATCTGCAGTTTGGAAAACCTAGTATTATCGCTCCATCTTTTTCTAAGTAATTTTGATACAAAGACATAAACATTTCATTGAAGCTTATGTTTGAGCTTTGAAGCGTTCCTATGGATATAATTAGATCAAATTTTCCAAGATTAAGTTCGTCAAGGGAGTTTATATCGTGGCATATAAACTTCATATTACTCTTGGCGAACTCTTTAGAAGCGTACTCGATAGCACTAGATGAGTAGTCAATTCCCACAAACTCCTTTGCGTCAAATTCGCCGATGTCAATCATATTTTCTATGACTTTAAACTCATCACCTCTATTTATACCGAGGTTTAAGAGTCGTTTTTTTGACTTTATGTCTATGAATTCCAATGCTTTTTGGTAGTGATATAAAAAACTAAACTGAGTTGTCTTGTCGATGGTGAAAAACTCGCTAAGAGCGCCATATTTCTCACTACTTTTATCATCCACTTTATGAAAGGAGCTATTTTGATTTAGTTTTTGAAATTTTAAAATTACACTCTCTTTGTCTGTTTTTAATGGTGTAAGCATCTTCATAAAAAAGAGTTGTGCTAAATCTACAAATGCCTTATAACCGATAGTCTCTATGTCAGAATCTAAAACTTCTACCTGAGTAATCTCGCCATCTTTTAGGGAAAGATTTTTAAAATCCTCAAGTATCTCTGTAGAAGTTTTTCTAAACGAGTTTAATGGTTTAGTGATCACAATCAATTTTTATATTTAAGAGAGAATCTGTCTGAGTTGCATAGCAAACCATAATATTCCGAGGTTTAAAAAAAAGATCATCATAGAGCTTCCACGCGATATAATTTTTTGGAGTTTACTGCGCTCTTTGTTGTGTGTTTTTAGTGCGATTTGCATATGAATAACAGTTAAAAATGTTATTGCAGCCACATAAAAAAGCTTGTGAGACATCATATAACCTAATTTTGATTCGTTGATGTCAAGAGTAAGCACATCTATAAGATTAAAATAATAAAACATATAAGAGCCTGTGCTAAGAAGTATTATGAGCCAAAAAACCTCAAAATACCCATAAAATGGACCGAGATGTTCATATGTCTGCTTTTGAGCATTTTTATCTTTCATAAATACACCAAGAAGAAACAGTAGTAGAGCTCCTCCAATCCACGCAGTTGCCGCTAAAATATGAACATATAAGACTATCTCTATCACTTTGCACCTCTTAAACAAAAAATTATTATTGAATTATATTGTAAAATAGCGACAAATAAAGGAGTCTGTATGAAAGAAACAACTATTTGGCACAACCCAAAATGCTCAAAATCACGCGAAGCTATAGCTATACTAGAAGAAAACAATTGTGAAGCAGAGGTTATAAAATACCTAGAAACTACTCCAACTAAAGATGAGATTACAACTGCACTTACAATGCTCGGAATGAGTCCCAGAGAGCTTATGAGAACTAAAGAAGATATATACAAAGAGCTAAATCTAAAAGAAGAATATGATTATGACAAGCTTGTAGATGCTATGGTTGAGAATCCAAAACTTATTGAAAGACCTGTAATTTTCAAGGGCAACAGGGCTATCATAGGAAGACCTACTGAAAAAATCGCTCTATTTTTAAGTGAAAACTAACATGAAAAAAAGAACTAAAGAGGATAGAAATAGGTGCTCAATACATGTTCCAACACCGCCAGAGGCGACAAAAAGGCAAGAGAAACTTCCAAGTGAGCTTCCAAAATCATTAGAGGATGACCCAGATGCACAACAAAGGCTTTTGGATATAAAAAATAGTCCTAGTTATCGTCCTGCAGATGAGGATTATGATTTTTTACGAGAAGACTCGGTAAGGGGAGTTCGATTACAGATTGACTATTTAAAAACCGAATTACTTTTACAAGAGCATAAAATTGAGGAGACTATCTCTGTTTTTGGTGGTACACGCATACTTGAAGAGGCTCACGCAAAGCGCAAGCTTGAAAAAGTATTAGAGGCTTATGAGATGAACCCGCAAGATGAGATGCTTGCTAAAAAAGTGAAAATGGCTCAAAATGTGCTGAAAAAAAGTAATTTTTATAATATTGCGAGAGAGTTTGGACGACTTGTTGGAACCTCTAGAAAAACTGCAAATGACAACACACTAACAATCATGACAGGTGGTGGTCCTGGTGCTATGGAAGCTGCAAACCGCGGAGCATTTGATGTTGGCGCTAAATCAATTGGGTTAAACATAATCTTGCCGAGAGAGCAGTTTCCAAATCCATATATCACGCCAGAATTATGCTTCCAGTTTCACTACTTTAGTATGCGAAAACTCCATTTTCTAAAGCGAACAAAGGCTCTTGTTGCCTTTCCTGGTGGTTTTGGAACACTTGATGAGCTGGCTGAGACGCTCACTCTTATCCAAACGCGTAAAATTGCACCATTTCCAGTAGTTCTTGTTGGAGAAGAGTTTTGGAAGGGCGCTATAAATTTTGAGTATTTTTTAGATGAAGGTCTTATAGATTTTGAAGATATGAGACTTTTTTGGTACGCTGAGAGTGCAGCGGAGATATGGAGTAGCATTTTAGAGTGGCATGAAAAAAATGGTAAGCCACTGCTAAAATAAGTGAAATTAGTTTAATCTCTAAGTGTTACTTATCTACTTTTTGCACAAAGTGACACTCAGTTGTAGAGTATGGACAAGTTTTTACAATGCTCATCTCAAACTGCTCTTCAACAATACCACCATCTTTTCTATCATAGTGGCGCATCGCTGCACGAAAAGCCGTTAAAACCATATTTGCACTATCTTGATGCTCTGTAGAAATTCTTTCAACCTGCTCACCCTCTGGCTTCGTTAAGTCAATTTTTGGCGCTTTAATATTTGCGTACGACTCATTCAAATCCGCCTCAAGCGCACTTACTGCTTTCAAAACATTTACAATCTCATCACCTTTAATCATCTCTGTAAGCAGTGAACCAAGCGTTGTTGTGTCTTGATTTCCATTTGTTCCAAACTTAATATCCAAAATAGTTTTATCATCTCTTTTTATGTACATTATTACATAAGTTTTAGTCGCATGGTCAATCCCAACACCAACGCAATCAGCATCTTCGATTTTCCCATAATTTTCAGGCTGCATAAGATGTTTGCCTATCTCTGCCTCTAGCTCTTTTTGCTCGTTCATTTTCTGCTCCATATTGGTAGTGCTCTTTGTAATTCTTGAAAAACTTGTTTTTTCATAGCTTTAGTGGGTAACATCAAGCTGTTCTATGCTCACACGATTGTCTTTTATAAATTTTGATATAACCTCAGAATGAGTGTGTTCGTATGGCGTAAGATAAACTATTCGTTTAACCCCGCTTGCAATGATGTTTTTACTACATTCACTACAAGGCTCTAGCGTTACAAAGATGGTTGCACCTTCTATGCTTATCCCTTTTCTCGCCGCCCAGATTATGGCGTTCATCTCTGCATGTATCTCATAAGTTTTTGACCACTCGTGATGCTCTTTTGTGTAGTTGTCATCCCAATAATCACGACAGTTCATATAGCCTGCTGGCGTGCCGTTGTAGCCCGTACTTAGGATTCTTCCATCTTTAACTATTACGGCGCCAACTTGCTTAGAGACGCACTTTGAAGCAGTTGCTATCTCTTGTGCGATTTTTATAAAATTTTTATCACTTAGCATCTTGTTTTGATTCTCTTATGATTTTAATGTCTGCATTTCCTCTTAATCTTGCGAAGTAATCACTCAGAACCTGCTCTCTTTTGTCTTCCATGATAAGATTTATAACTTGATTTTTAACACCCTCGAAGTTATCTTCATTTATTGTTTTTATATCTTTTATAAAAAATAGCATAAACCCGTCTTTGCCATCCGGAACAATCTGGGTATAACTTTTTACTTGCGCCTTTGATAAAAACCTTACAAGCTCTGGTGAGATTTTTTTGGCGTCAAGAAGCTCTTTCGTCTCTAAAAGTGATTTTGATAAAAACATAGGATTTGCCATCTTTTTCTCAAGAATTTCTCTATCTTTAGAGTTATAGATGATAACATCAAAAAAACTAGGATGTGAAAACTCCTCTTTGTGAAGCGTAAAATACTCTTTTGCCTCTTGTTCGCTCGGTTGTGGTACTGAAGTATAAGCAATTGAGGAGTAGAGTTTTTGAGAGAGAAGTTTCTCTTTAATCTTCTGCTTAAACTCGGTGGAATTCAATCCGTTTGAGCCTCGAACCGCTTCATAAAACTCATCAACACTCATGTTGTTTTTAGTTGCCATATTTTTTATATCATCGTAAACTTCTGTGCTCGTAACACTTATTTTTCGCTCTTGCGTCTCTAGCTCTTCTAGCTTTTTTCTTATGAGGTTATCTGTCGCACCCTTTGCGCTTAGATCTGAAGTTGTCATCTCTTTTTCAAGATCACTAAGCGTAATAATGCTCCCTTTTACGATGACAGCAATACCATCAATCATCTCTGCACTCAGAAGCGTGGTTAAAATAAGAGCTAAAAATATTTTGTACATTAATTATCCTGTTTGTTAATAGAGCGCTTATTTTACCCATCTTTAACAAATATTTGCCTAAAATTCGGCTATTAAAAACATAAAGGCTCCCTATGGTTGTTACTCGTTTTGCCCCAAGTCCTACTGGCTATCTTCATATTGGCGGTTTAAGAACTGCTCTTTTTTCCTATCTTTGGGCGAAAAAAAATGGTGGAAAGTTTTTTCTTCGTATTGAAGATACCGACAAAGCTAGAAATTCTGTTGAAGCAGCAGAGGCTATTTTAAGAGCTTTTGAGTGGCTTGGACTAGAGCATGATGGCGAGATAATTTACCAATCAAGAAGAGATGATATATATGCTGCCTATATAAAGCAACTTCTAGATGAGGGCAAAGCTTACAGATGTTATATGTCAAAAGAGGAGCTTGATGCTCTTCGTGAGACTCAGATGGCAAACAAAGAGAGAGCAAAGTATGATGGCAGATATCGTGATTTCAACGGTATTCCGCCAGAGGGCAGAGATAGCGTTATCCGCATAAAATCACCTCTTAGTGGTGAGATTATCGTTAGAGATGGAGTCAAGGGTGATGTTGTCTTTAGAGCCGAAGATATTTTAGATGATTTTGTTATCGCTCGCTCTGATGGCTCGCCGACTTATAACTTCGTTGTAGCCGTTGATGATTCATTAATGGGTGTAACTGAGGTTATAAGAGGGGATGATCACCTCTCAAATACACCAAAGCAGATAGTGGTCTATGAGGCTCTCGGTTTTGCTCTTCCAAAATTTAACCATGTCCCGATGATTCACAACTCTGAAGGAAAGAAACTAAGCAAACGAGACGGCGCTACTGATGTTATGGCTTACAAAGATATGGGTTACACTCCAGAAGCGCTACTGAACTTTTTAGTTCGTTTAGGCTGGAGTCATGGGGATCAAGAGATATTTTCAATGGATGAGATGATAGAGCTGTTTAATCCAAAAGATATAAACAGATCCGCATCAATCTACAACACCGAAAAACTTGACTGGTTAAGTTCTCACTATATAAAAAATATGTCAAATGATAAACTAGCGAAACTATTGGAATTTTACGGTCTAGCTTTGACATCTCATGATAAAAAAGAGATTTTGTTAGATGCGTTAAAAGATAGAGCAAAAACTATAAAAGAGCTAGCGAATCTTATTGGCGAGATAGTTGTAGCACCAGAAAACTACGATGAAGCTACTATGACTAAAGCCTTTAAAGGCGAAGCGGTAGATGTTTTAAAAGCATTTATGATAAAAATCAACTCCTCAAATGAGCTACATCTTCCAAGTGATTATCATCATTTGATGGAAGAGGTTGTCAAAGAGATGGAGGTTGGTTTTGGAAAGATTGGTCAGCCTCTTAGAGTTGCGCTTTTAGGCAAACTCTCAGGTCCTGCACTTGATAGCGTAATGGCGATAATTGGCAAAGATGAGACTCTACAAAGAATTTCAAAGGCTCTCTCTGCACACTCTTCGATATAAAACCTACACTCCTTAAGAGGCCTCATGGCCTCAATCTAATTTTGAGAGATTCTCAAACAGCTGCACATATCTATCAATATTTTCTACAACTATATCCACCAACTTAGGGTCAAAATGTTTGCCTCTCTCCTCTTTAAGTAGCGCAACCGTGTCCTCTACACTCCACGCTCTCTTGTAAACGCGCTTAGAGAGCAGAGCATCAAAAACATCAACAATCGCAACTATTCTTGCATAAATGCTTATCTCCTCGCCTTTGAGCCCTCTTGGATAGCCAGTTCCATCATATTTTTCGTGATGCTCGTAAGCGATAATAGATGCAATTTTGAGTATCTGACGGTTTGAATTTTTTAAAATATCATAGCCCATAAGAGCATGTGATTTCATTCCAGCATACTCATTTTGTGTCAATTTTCCAGGCTTGTTTAAAATAGCATCAGCAATGCCTATCTTTCCGATATCGTGCAGAGGCGAAGTGATTTCTATAAGCTTTATCTGCTCATCGCTCATGCCGTAGTCTTTGGCTATTACCTTGCTCATCATTGCAACTCGTCTAGTGTGAAATTTTGTCTCATCCGACCTTATCTCTTCTATTTGTCCAATGGTTAGCATAGTCTCTTTTAGCGTTGATTCTATCTCTTCGTTTAAGAGCTCTAGTTGCCTGTTTTTATCTTGCAGTTGCTTCTCTTTTTCTGTAACGGTTCTGTTAAAATTGTTGATATTTCGCACAACCTCATCAAACTCTATGCTCTCATACTTTTGGCTATCTATATCTTTATGTGATATATAAGCAATTTCACCATCACTAATGATATTTATAAGTGGCTTGCGGATATACCGCTCTATTACATGAAACATATCAAGTATCGTAATTAAGGCAAACAAAAGTAATAACCCAACAATTATATAGGCATTTTTTAGTACAAAGTTTTGATATGCACTAATATCCATACTGATATCTATAGCACCCAAAACCTCACCGTCCTTAGCTTTATGACACTGCAGACAGTTAAAGCTGCCCTGTGAACTTGCAATGTAGGGGACAATGGCTTTGACTCTACTTTTTGTGTCCATCCACTCTATATACATCTCTTTTTGCACTAGTATATTTCTAGTGGTACTGTTCTCTTTTTTTTCAGATAGATTTGATTCTCCATACTGCTTTATAACACTATCTCCACGAATTATTTTAATAGATGCTATGTCATGGACGGAGGATATCTCATTTAAAAAATACTCCCGCTTATCCATAATTCCAGCCTTCATTTGAGCAGTAAGACCAGCTTTTATAATTTCTGAAACTGACTTTATTTCATTCTCAACAACAAACTGAAAAAAACTTCTGTAACTCAAACCTATTGCAAAAACTATAAGTAAAATAGAGACAATAAACACCTGTAGCAGGCGAGTTAGCGTTATTTTTTTGATACTCTTTTTTCTCATTATCACCCTCTAAACTATAATAATTGTTTATATAGTTAATTCAATATTGTAAACTTTTTTTTCTTATATAATACTACTAATGCGAAACTTAAAGAGCCTAATTGCCTCTTAATCAATATTTATATAAAATGGTATTGCCTATTAATAGTAAAAAGATTTATGAAAAGGGTGTTTCTGTATAAAAAAGGTTGATGGCAATTTATGAATAAAAAATACTTAATTCTACACGGTTGGGGCGGAAGCGATTTTCCACATTGGCAGAGTTGGCTCGCTGGTGAACTCGCTAAAAACTACTCAACTGTAAGTTTTTTAAAATTTAGTGATTTTGATTTTCCAGATAAGAACAGATGGATGAATGAGTTAAAAAAAGAGCTAGAAGAGTTTAAGCCAGATGTCGTTATTTGTCACTCCATAGCAAACATACTCTGGTTTCAAATGTGTCATGAGTTTGTATTGGTTGAGCTTGAAAAACTATATCTTGTGGCACCTCCATCACTTAAGTGTGATATTGCAGAGCTTAATAGCTTTTATCCATGCGCAACTCCTACAAACTTATATGCCAAAGAGTCACTACTTATAACCTCAACAAACGATCCATATCTCTCAGTGGATGAAGCAAAATCTCTTCAAAAATCTCTTGATATTCCTATGAAAATTTTAGAAAATGCAGGGCATATAAATAGTGATAGTGGATATGGAGAGTGGCCTTGGATACTAGAAAATATCATAGAATGATGTTATCCATTTTTAAAAAAAGCCTATAATGCTTTGTAATTTTTGAAAAACTTGTTTTTCATAGCTTTAGAGACTTGTTCGTTTTGGCGAGCAACATAAAATAAAAGGATGAAAGATGTCGCATGATGGACTATTTACTGGAAATGAACTCTTTAGAAAAAGCTACTGCAGAGCTCATGAGAAAGAGTTTTTAGAGTTAGCCAAAAAGGGTCAAAATCCAAAAGCTTTATATATTGGATGTTCAGACTCAAGAGTGATTCCAGATATGATGACAAATAGCGCTCCGGGAGATCTGTTTGTTGTCAGAAATGTCGGTAACTTTGTAGCACCTTACAGCCCCAGCGAAGATTTTCACTCAACAGCATCTGCTATAGAGTACGCTGTGAGCATTTTAGAAGTAAAACATATAATCGTTTGCGGACACACTCAATGTGGGGCAATCGAAGCTATTCACGATAAAAGCGAACTTAATTCCGAAGAGTTAATCCACACAAGAAAATGGCTAACTTTGGGCGAACAACCAAAAAAACAGGCTATTTTAGCACTTGGAAGAGATGCAGACAGAGAAACTCTTTTGCGTTTGACAGAGAAACTCTCGGTAATTTCTCAGATAGAAAATCTCTTGACTTACCCATCTGTAAAAAAGAGAGTAGATGCTGAAGAGATTCAACTCCACGGCTGGATTTATAACATTGCAACTGGCGAAGTAGATTACTACAATCCTGAGACACTATATTTTGAGCCACTAAGTTCTTTAAAAATAGAGGAGTAGTAAACAGTCTCATTGTGCTATGGACTATATTAGTCTCAAGGCTATAAAACCATCTCATGCAGTTTTTCCTAGATTAGTACCATCGTTAAGTTAGCAGTAGGCTAAAAGATCTTTTTTTTAACAATCTCAGGCGTCGCACCGCTACCAACACCTCCACCCAATGTTGAGATAATAAACAATGTAATAGCATATTTTTAATATATAATACAGTATATAAATATGTAATAGCATATATTGGAGAGAGTATGATAGAACTAGCTACACCTCAAGAGATTATAGTAAATCTTTCGAGTCTCATTGAAAATGAAAGAAGAATGCAAAATCTTCAGCAAAAAGAACTAGCATTAAAGGCGGATGTTCCACTTCCATCATATCGAGATTTTATCTATAAAAAGAGAATTTCACTCGAGAGTTTGATAAAAATATTGATTGCTCTTAGACTTTTTGATAACATTAGCGGACTTTTAAAACAACGAGAGTACAAAACTCTTGATGAGATTAAGAAGGAAGATTTACTACTAAAAAGGATTGTCAAGTGAATAGTTACGAAGTTGATGCATCTATCTATGACAAAAAAATTGGAACAATTCTTTTAAAAAATGGTGTTGTTTATTTTGAGTATGACAAAGAGTTTAAAAACTCTAAGTTAGAAATCTCTCCGCTAAAGCTTCCTTAGATGAATGATATGTTGATGGAAAAAATCGAAGAGCATACGAAGGGATAACTAGATTCGTTATATTCTCTATAATAAATACTTTTTTATCCAAACACTAAGTACATAAAGTCCCCAGATGTGCTGTTTGAAGGCACCTTTTGATGCTTCTTTTATGTGCTTATCCAAAATATCTTTTTTAAATATTCCCGTCTGCTCATTTACCTCTTTTATGAGGTTTACTCTTTCGCTCTCAACTAAGTACTCCATAAAGGGATTTGAAAACCCTTTTTTTCTCCTTGAGAGTATTTTTACATCAACGAGAGGAGCTAAAACAGATTTTAACAGCGATTTTGTGACACCGTCCTTGTAGCGGAGTTTGGGGTCTATTTCAAAAATCAAAGAGGCTAGTTTATGGTCTAAAAACGGTGTTCTTGACTCGATTGAGTGAGCCATACTCATGCGGTCAAGTTTTGTTAAGTAATGCTCTGCTTGAAAGAGATGCAGGTCTATGTTGCTATACCAGATGCTCTCATCTTTATGGAGTGAGTTATCAAATCTATCCCTATAGCTTTTGAGATATTTTAAAGAGTGATTGTCCCTGATATTTTTTCGCATTGCTATATTTTTTTGTAAATCCGTGAAATTTTCGCCGCTTGTTCTAAAGAGCAGAGTGCTGTCAAAAACTCTTTTGTATCGCTCCCACTCTCTGTTCATGGAGAAGTTCGAGTGAAAATATCCGCTTAGCCAATTTTTATTTTTGAGATTTTTTAGAGTTTCTATATCAAGAAATTCAAAATATTGTCTATACCCCAAAAAAAGTTCATCGCTTCCTTCCCCACTTAAAACAACTTTGTAGCCATCTTTTTTTATCTCTTCAAATAGCAGATACAAAGGGATAGAAGCTGGGTCATTTAGCGGTTCATCCAGTGTTTCTAACACCTTGTCAGTTGCGTTCAAAAATTGCTCTTTTGAGACTACGATTTCTCTGTTTTTCACTCCAAGAAGCTCCGCACTCTCTCTCGCATTTGCTCTCTCATCATATTTTTCAAACCCCTCATAACCGATTGTGTAAGTTTGAAGATTTACGCCATTTTTTAAAGCGTAAGCGTTTATCGCGGCGCTATCTATGCCTCCGGAGAGAAGCGAAGCCATCGGTGCATCGGACTCAAGTCTAAGTTTTATAGACTCCTCTAAAACATTGCCGAGTTTGTAAATCGCCTCATCTTTGTCGGTTATGAGATTTGGCGAAACATCCAGTAAGTCAAAATATCTCTTTACTTCCGTTTTGCTGTTTCTAAAGATTAGATACTCTCCGGCAGCTAACTTTTTTATGTTTTTAAAAAATGTAAAAGGCGGAGTCGGAGCCAAAAATGAGAGATAACTCAAAAGTGCATCTTCATCCATCAGGGTTTTATTTAAAAATGGAACTAAGGCCTTTATCTCCGAAGCAAACACAAACGCACTCTCATGTAGATAAAAGAGCGGTTTTTTGCCGAGTCTGTCACGGAAAAGGTAGAGTGTCCCATCATCCAGAAGCGCAATTGCAAACATACCTCTGAGATGATTTACAAAATCCAAACCCCATTTCAGATATGAGGCAATTATAACCTCGCCATCACTTTGTGTTTTAAAATCAAAGTCGCTCTTAAGTTCTTCTTTTAGCTCTTTAAAGTTATAGATCTCACCATTAAACGAAAGCAGAATTTTCTTATGTTTTAGTGGCTGATTTGAGCGGGAGTGTATGTCGGTGATGCTTAGTCTATGGTGTGCAAAAAACAGGTTCTCTCTCTGGATTACTCCACAAAAGTCTGGTCCCCTGTGGGTAAGTTTAGCGAGTGCAGATTTTGCTTTTTGCTCATCATACTCGCCGATAATTCCAAAAATAGCACACATTACAAATTAATTCTCTCTTTAAAAAATCCAACTGTTATATCGTCATCCATGTAGTCATCTCTCATGATAACGCTCTTTACACCCAAATCAGCCGCAATACAGCTAATCTGCTCGGTTGTCATATAGTTGTAGGTTTCACTCTCTTTATCGCCATGAAGTACATTAAAAATAAAGCCGATTTTTGATGATGTAAAGCAGTTTCGTATAAAAAGATGTGTCTCAAAACTCTCTAGAACATTCATAGCGCCACTGCAAATATAGTAATCAGCCAATGGTAGTGAATCTTTACAAATGTCAGCAATTATTATCTCGCATCCCGTTTTGCTTGATGCAATAGAGTACATATCTGGAAGCAAATCTATACCAGCGTAGTTTTTTGGCTCTCTTTTCTTCTTCTTTAGGTAGGTAAAAAAATCACCAAATCCACATCCTGCGTCAGCTATGGTGTAACCACTTATATCATTGGGTAACATCTCTAAAATAATTTTAAATCTTAATTTCTGAGATTCGCTGGAGTGCCAATTCACACCTTTTGCTGTGGTCCCAAATTTCTCTATAGCTGAGGAGTAAAATTTTTCGTTATCGATGCGCGGCATATTTTAGTATAGATAAATTATAGATATTTCAATATACAAGGTACGCCATCGTCCGTATCTCTCATGTTTTCAAAATCTCTTATATCACTACTTATAGCCTCTACAAAATTCTCTAAGCATCTGTTTAGTTGCTCTTTCGCCTCTTCTACTAACTTTTCTTGTTCCGCTTGGGTGGCTTGGAGCTGAGAGAGTATCTTTAAGAAGTACTCTTTATTATCAGTAAGTAGGATGATCTCCTCTTTTTTTACCCATTTTCTTTGGGGTTTGTCGTCTATTATAAACTCAAAAATTACATTGTCACTGTTTTTTGAGGCGATATATTTTGGTACTTTAAACCCTACAAAAGAGCGAAGAGGTTGGTCTAGTTGCTTCTTTATAACATAATACATCTCGCAACCCTAATATGAATTTTTTACACTATTACGGAATGTCAGCATTTTTTATACCATTATCTTTTTTTATAAATATAGTATATTAAAAAATTTAATATACTCATTATAATAATACCGGACAACATACCAGCAACAACAAAAGATAGATATTCACTCTGCGTGATTAGTTTAGCTTCGTAAGCGATTGTGGATATCGCAATAAGAAATGTTAGGGGCATAGAGTCACCAAGAGCCAATAAAAATGTCTCTTTAGGATTTAGATGTGAGCTGTACGCAATATATGAGCCAATAATTCTGACAGAGACAATAGCCAATAAGATAAGCAGAGCATGAGAGATAATATCACTGCCAAAAATAAGGTCTAGATTGAGTGTAGTTCCAACATAAATAAAGAAAACAGGAATCAAAAAGCCAAATCCTACTTTATGCAGAGTGTGTGGCAAATCTTTTTTATGCTCAAAAAAGTTAGCGATATAGATGCCAGCAAAGAACGCGCCCAAAACCATATCTATATGGAGTATATTCATGATGGCAATTAGAATAATAAACAGAGCAACGCTTATTCTGACACTTTGAACCTTAGAGTCATCTTCTGGCATTATAATTTTTTTTAGTTCTGGATACCACCAAAATATGATATTTAGAAGCTTAAATGAGTAATAAATTAGAAAGAGAACTATAAAAAATATAGATATATTTTTGTAAAAATCAAATCCTAGCCTAAAATGAATAAATGACTCATAGATGACAATAGCAGAAATACTAACTATTTCGCCGATAACACCAACAATCAAAACCATCTCAAGCCACTTAAACTCTTTGCCATGTTCGTTTATAAGAGCCATAATCATCCCTAGAGATACTATGGGAATAGCGACTATATAGACAGGATTCAGATCAAAAATAAGATATATTCCAAAAGAGAGGGCATAAAGAGTGCTAAAATAGACAATTGCATTTTTAAAAATTTTCTCTTTTTGAGACTTAAATCTCTTTAGGTCTATCTCTTGCCCTGCTAAAAACATTAGGTAGAAAAAACCTATTTTAGAGAGATCTTTAAACACCTCGTTGCCTGAATCAAGCACTCCAAGCCAGAGTGCGACAGAGCCTAAAAGAATCTCTACAACAGCTAAGGGAAGTTTAGTTCTGTTTGAGAAAATCGGCGAAAGGACTATTAAAAAAGCAATGCTTATAAACAGAGTTGAGTTGCTCATTTTAACCTAAACACTTTTAGCAATAGTAAGATTTAGAGACTTTAACATCTCCAAGTCTCTACTTTTTGCTCGTCCGCTTGTTGTGAGATAGTCACCTATAACAATGGAGTTTGCACCGTTTGCAAAGATTTCGCTTTGTCTATCTCCAAACATTAACTCTCTGCCACCTGCCACCATTATTCGCATAGCATTTGGAACCAATTTTCTTGTTAGTTTTATAAGTTCTAGTGCTTCATTAACGCTTAGGGAGTTAGGTTTTAGTTCTAGCGCTTCATTGTGATGGTAAAAGTTTATAGGAACTGATGTTGGATTTAGTAATTCAAGTGCTTTGAGCATAGAGATTCTCTCTTCATGGCTCTCGCCAAGACCAAAAATCCCACCGCTTATAAGAACTAGACCAGCTTCGTTTACATTTTGACAAGTCTCAAATCTCTCATCCCATGAGTGGGTTGTGCATATTTGCGGATAAAACTCTCTTGAGGTCTCTAGGTTGTGATTGTAGGCTTTTATGCCAGCTTTTTTCAAAGTTAACAACTGTTCTTTAGTTGCTGTTCCGTTGCAGGCAATGAGTCTAAGTTCTGGTGTCTCTTTTGTTAAAATTCTCGCAGTATTGCAAACAAATTCTAATGATTTTTCGTTTAATCCTTTGTCGGCAGTAACCAAGCAGAAGCCCAAAGCTCCGCTATCTCTTGCAGATTTTGCCTCTTTTATAATCTCTTCGATTGGCTTTTGTTTATATCGCGCAATGTCAGCTTTATATCTCACACTTTGAGAGCAAAATTTACAATCTTCGTTGCATGTTCCACTATTTATATTGCAGATTGAACATAAGAAAATATTGTTACCCATGATGTTCTCTCTCATATTTATAATGCTTCTCTTCTATCATGTCGCTCTTGTTTGCCCTTGTGTAGTGTGTTACAAAAAAGCTCTCTCTTGTGACTTCAAGCATCGCCCACTCTGAGATTGGTTTGTTTCTGGCGCAAACTTCTCCGGGGTTCAAGAAGAGAGTATTTCCTCTAAAGTCGGTATCAAATATATGCGTATGACCAAACACAACAACATCCGCATCTGGTGACATATAAAAAGGAAGGTGCATAAGCTTAAATTTTGTGTTTGCTAGTTTGAAGTGGTAAGGCTCTTGAACAAGGTTAAAATTGTTATGAAACTCTGTTAAATGTGCATCGTTGTTTCCATAAACGGCAACATATTTAACACCACTATCACGAAGAAGCTCGAGTGTTTCAAACTTGCAAACATCCCCTGCATGGATTATAAACTCTACACCATTTTTCACTAAAGCATCTATGGCTCTTTTGGCCTTTTTTACTTTAGAGTGAGTGTCTGAGATAATCCCTACTTTTATGCTCTTCATCTACTATTTTAGTTCCTCTTTAGGCGTTCTTGCTTTACATTTTACACACTCGTAAACCTCTTTGCCTCTGTAAACTCTCTCTGCCAAAACGCCACCGCATCCATCTTCTTTACATTTTATAGTTGAAGGTTCAAATTTTGATATAAATTTACATTTAGGATAACTTTCGCATCCCCAAAATGCACCTCTTCTTGAGAGTTTCCATACAAGTCTGCTACCACAATCAGGACATGGAACATCTGAGCTTTTGCTCTCTTGCTCCATGCTTTTTGTGCTTTTACACTCAGGATAACCGCTGCATGCTAAAAACTTGCCGTTTCTACCACTTTTAACAACCATCTCTTTTCCACATTTATCACAAATCTCATCGCTCTTTTGCTCACCTGAGTCAGCTTTTTCTTCGCCCTCAACCTGCTCTGTGTATTTACACTTAGGAAAACCGCTACAAGCTATAAACTCGCCAAATCGCCCAGAGCGAAGCAGTAACTCTTCCCCGCATTTTGGACAAGCTCTGCCTAATGGCTGTGAAGTTTTAAGTGAGATGATGTTTGTCTTTGCCTCTTCAACCTGCGTAATAAAAGGAGAGTAGAAATCTTTTAAAAGTACCTGCCAGTCAATGTTTCCCTCTGCAACTTCATCGAGTTTTTCTTCCATGTTGGCTGTAAAAGAGATATCTACAATGTTCGCAAAATTTTTCTCTAAAATATCTGTAACCGTGAACGCCATCTCAGTTGGAACTATCTGTTTGTTTTCTATATTTACATAAGTACGATTACTAAGTGTTGCAATTGTTGGCGCATAAGTAGATGGTCTTCCAACACCCTCGGATTCTAGTTTTTTGATAAGACTTGCTTCAGAGTAACGAGCTGGTGGTTCTGTGAAGTGTTGCTCTGGTTTTGTGCTTTGAAGCTCGATTTTATCGCCCTCTTTTAGAGTTGGAAGAAGCTTATCTTTATCTTCGGTTCCTGTGAGTGCGTAAAAACCGTCAAAGGTAAGTTTTCTGCCACTCGCTCTAAATTCGTTCTCTTTTCCACTAAAGATGATGCTTTGTTGCTCAAAAATAGCGTCGCTCATTTGACAAGATACAAATCTCTCATAAATCAAACGGTAAAGTTTAATCTCGTCAGCTTTAAGAAACTTTTCTGCAATTTGTGGAGTAAAACTTAGCATTGTTGGGCGGATTGCCTCGTGCGCTTCTTGTGCACCTTTTGCTTTTTTGTTATAAACTTTTGGCTCTTTTGGAAGATATTTTTCTCCAAATCTACTAAGTATCATCTCTCTAACTGCTTCAACCGCCTCGTTTGCAAGATTTAGTGAATCAGTTCTCATATATGTTATAACACCCGAGGTTCCATCAGGAGTTTTTACACCCTCATAAAGTGTTTGTGCTACCATCATAGTTTTTTGCGGAGTAAATCCGAGTTTACTAGATGCGGTCTGTTGAAGAGTTGATGTCATAAATGGCGGTGGAGTTGAGCTTTTTCTCTGCTTTGTCTCTATTGAGGTTATAACAAAAGAGTCACTTTTTACACTTTTAGCGATGTTATGTGCATCTTGTTTGTTGGTAATCGAGAGTTTTGAGAGCTTCTCGTCCTTATGCAGGATAAGCGCCGCTTCTATCTCTTTTTTAAACAGCGTATCAATAGTCCAGTATTCAACAGGAACAAACGCTTTAATCTCCCGTTCTCTATCCACAACAAGCTTTAGAGTCGAGGATTGAACGCGTCCGCCAGAGAGCCCTTTTTGAATTTTTGAACTTAAAAGTGGGGAGAGTTTATAGCCCACAACGCGGTCAAGCAGACGGCGAGCTTGTTGAGCATTTACCATGTCCATATCAATCTTGCGAGCAGATTCAAGTGCGTGCTGAATTGCCGTTTTTGTAATCTCATGAAAAACGATGCGAGGAAGCTCTGTCGGGTCTCTTTTTATTGCATGAGCTATATGCCAGCCAATAGCCTCACCCTCACGGTCCTCATCGGTCGCGATATATATGGTTTCACTCTTTTTAGCCAAAGCCGCTATCTCTTTTACAGTTGCGGCGTTCTCTTTTGCCACGCTATAAGCAGGCACAAGGTTCTCATTTTCATCTATCGTGATGCCAAAACGAGACTTTGGCAAATCTCTTATATGCCCCTTGGATGCGATAACTTCATACTCTTTACCCAAGAAGTTTTTTATGGTTTTAGCTTTTGCTGGTGATTCGACGATAATTAAATTCAAATAGTTTTCCTATATATAGTATAGTTTTTAGTGGCGAAAGTGTATCGAAAAAAATTTAAATAAAGAAAAGCACTAAATTTATTAAAGTTATTTTTTGTGTTACCGATTTAGTTAGAGTCAAGGCAAGGAAGCTGAGATAAAAATTAAACCAAAGGGCGTAAGGCTCTTACCCAAAAAGGATTTATTATGGGATTTAGAATTAACACAAACACTGCGGCACTTAACTCACACCAAGCTGCTACAACGAACAACAGAAACTTAGATAACTCTCTAAGCAAATTATCTTCAGGTCTTAGAATCAACAAAGCGGCGGATGACGCTTCTGGTCTTGCTATTGCAAACTCACTAAGAGCGCAAGCTAGTGCTTTGGGTCAAGCTGTAAGTAATGGTAATGATGCAATTGGTCTTATCCAAACTGCTGATGGTGCTCTTAGTGAGTACTCAAATATTCTTGATACTATCAAAACTAAAGCTACTCAAGCTGCGTCTGATGGTCAAAACACAACTTCTCGTCAAGCAATCCAAAAAGATATTAACCGTCTTCTTGAGAACTTAAACACGATTGCAAAAACTACATCTTTCAATGGTCAAAAGCTTCTATCAGGTACTTTTGTTAACAAAGAGTTCCAAATGGGTGCAAGCGCTAACGAAAGCATCAAGACATCAATCGCTTCTGCTGAGACAAGCCAAATTGGTCAAACAACTCACGCTGAGTTGAATGTTGCTCAAATGGGTGAAAACCAGCTAACACTAAAGAGTGCAGTTACTGGCAAAGAGCTTACTCTTGCATCTGTTAACATCCAAGCAAACAACAATCCTGCAAACGGTATGGGTGCTTTAGCTGATCAGATTAATAGATACAGCGGAGAGACAGGTATTACTGCAAAAGCTGTTGTAACAACTACAACTGCTTCTTCAATAGCTGCTGGAACAACTGGAGCTGATTTTGCAATCAATGGCGTAAATATAGGTTCAATCAATGTTTCAGCAAGTGATACTGATGGAACACTTCTTACAGCTATCAATAACAAAACAACATCAACAGGCGTAAGTGCTACTAAAACAGAAGATGGTAAGATTACTCTTACTTCAAATGATGGTCGCGCAATGGTTGTGACTGGCGATATGTCGGGTGTAATGGGTACAACTGCTGATGCAATGAGCACAATAGGTCATCTTGAAGTTGCTCAAATAGGTTCATCAACTTTCCAAATCACTGGCTCTAAAATGGGTACTGCTGTTGGCGAGGACATAGTAACAACTGGAACAATGACAACTATTCAAGATTCAATGCTTGAAGTTGGAAGTGTAATCGTTTCTGATGCTAGTATTGCTGCTGGTTCATCACTTGGATTTATAGTAAGTGGAACTGTTGCAATGGCTCTTGCTGTATCAACTAAAGATGATAAATTAGCAGTAGGCTCTATTATCGGTTCAGGATCTACACTTCAGTATGGAACAGAACTTGGAGCAAAAATCACTACTCGTGCAACAACAACACTAACTGCAGATATGTTCATTAAAGCAGGTTCAACTCTTGGTGTTGGTACAGTGTTTGATGCTGGTACTGTTTTACAACAAGATTTCTCGGTTTCAGGTGTTTCATATAAAGCAGGCACAACTCTTGCGGTAGATGTTACTTTAGCAACAGCTACAACGCTGACTAAAGATATGACAATTAGCGTTGACATCCAAAACCAAAATGCTGCAATCGGTGCTTCAAGTACACTTTTGGCTGGAACTATTTTAGGTGAAGACTTAGTAACTACTTCAACGGCTACTGTCTCTATTGCTATGACTGCTAAAGCTGGTTCTACATTCTTGACTGGTACTAACTTTGCAGCTGGTACAATCTTAGGTGATGCTCTTGTTATCTCTTCAAATGTAACAACAACAGAACAGACTCAACTGAAACTTGGTTCAACAATTGGAAGCGGTTCAACATTAAAAGAGAACTCAACTGTCGGTGGCGAGCTTCAACTTCGTGCTGCTGTAACTTTAAATCAAGATATGGTTATCAAAGCTGGCTCAACGCTAAATACAGGTACTGTACTTAAAGCAGGCACAGTAATCAATCAAGACTTAACAGATGCACAAGTTGGTGGTGGAACTGGTTCAGGACTTAAAGCCGGTACTATCTTAGGCACAGATGTTACGCTTACAGATCAAGTAAGTGTTCTTAAAGACTTTAGCATGATTAAAGGTACATCTGGAACAAACGCTTCTATTGCAGCTGGATCAAAAATAGCAGCAAATGGTGGCGGACAAAATAGTGTAAGCATGACAAACACTGAGTTTACAAACCTCTCTGGTATTGATGTTACAACGCTAAAAGGTGCTATGAAAGCTATAGATACTGTTAGTGCAGCTATTACGAACCTTGATGGAATCCGTTCAGATCTCGGTTCTGTTCAAAACCAAATCGTTTCTACTATTAACAATGTATCTGTAACTCAGGTAAATGTTAAAGCAGCTGAGTCTAATATCCGTGATGTTGACTTCGCTCAAGAGAGTGCGAACTTCTCTAAATTTAATATTCTTGCACAATCTGGAAGCTATGCTATGAGTCAAGCAAATGCTGTTCAACAGAATGTATTAAGATTATTACAATAGTTTTAACTAACTAAAGCAAGTATCTACTGCTTCTTTAGTCTATCTTCTTAGTCGGGTAAACTGCCCGACTAAACTCCTACATAGCTTTAAATTTAATCTCTCTGTTTTTTCTAAGTCAAACTATAATTATGGAATCATTTTTGCTTTAACCATTGTTGAATAATGTATTTATGCAAATAAAACAAAGGATTTATCATGGGATTTAGAATTAACACAAACACTGCGGCACTTAACTCACACCAAGCTGCTACAACGAACAACAGAAACTTAGATAACTCTCTAAGCAAATTATCTTCAGGTCTTAGAATCAACAAAGCGGCGGATGACGCTTCTGGTCTTGCTATTGCAAACTCACTAAGAGCGCAAGCTAGTGCTTTGGGTCAAGCTGTAAGTAATGGTAATGATGCAATTGGTCTTATCCAAACTGCTGATGGTGCTCTTAGTGAGTACTCAAATATTCTTGATACTATCAAAACTAAAGCTACTCAAGCTGCGTCTGATGGTCAAAACACAACTTCTCGTCAAGCAATCCAAAAAGATATTAACCGTCTTCTTGAGAACTTAAACACGATTGCAAAAACTACATCTTTCAATGGTCAAAAGCTTCTATCAGGTACTTTTGTTAACAAAGAGTTCCAAATGGGTGCAAGCGCTAACGAAAGCATCAAGACATCAATCGCTTCTGCTGAGACAAGCCAAATTGGTCAAACAACTCACGCTGAGTTGAATGTTGCTCAAATGGGTGAAAACCAGCTAACACTAAAGAGTGCAGTTACTGGCAAAGAGCTTACTCTTGCATCTGTTAACATCCAAGCAAACAACAATCCTGCAAACGGTATGGGTGCTTTAGCTGATCAGATTAATAGATACAGCGGAGAGACAGGTATTACTGCAAAAGCTGTTGTAACAACTACAACTGCTTCTTCAATAGCTGCTGGAACAACTGGAGCTGATTTTGCAATCAATGGCGTAAATATAGGTTCAATCAATGTTTCAGCAAGTGATACTGATGGAACACTTCTTACAGCTATCAATAACAAAACAACATCAACAGGCGTAAGTGCTACTAAAACAGAAGATGGTAAGATTACTCTTACTTCAAATGATGGTCGCGCAATGGTTGTGACTGGCGATATGTCGGGTGTAATGGGTACAACTGCTGATGCAATGAGCACAATAGGTCATCTTGAAGTTGCTCAAATAGGTTCATCAACTTTCCAAATCACTGGCTCTAAAATGGGTACTGCTGTTGGCGAGGACATAGTAACAACTGGAACAATGACAACTATTCAAGATTCAATGCTTGAAGTTGGAAGTGTAATCGTTTCTGATGCTAGTATTGCTGCTGGTTCATCACTTGGATTTATAGTAAGTGGAACTGTTGCAATGGCTCTTGCTGTATCAACTAAAGATGATAAATTAGCAGTAGGCTCTATTATCGGTTCAGGATCTACACTTCAGTATGGAACAGAACTTGGAGCAAAAATCACTACTCGTGCAACAACAACACTAACTGCAGATATGTTCATTAAAGCAGGTTCAACTCTTGGTGTTGGTACAGTGTTTGATGCTGGTACTGTTTTACAACAAGATTTCTCGGTTTCAGGTGTTTCATATAAAGCAGGCACAACTCTTGCGGTAGATGTTACTTTAGCAACAGCTACAACGCTGACTAAAGATATGACAATTAGCGTTGACATCCAAAACCAAAATGCTGCAATCGGTGCTTCAAGTACACTTTTGGCTGGAACTATTTTAGGTGAAGACTTAGTAACTACTTCAACGGCTACTGTCTCTATTGCTATGACTGCTAAAGCTGGTTCTACATTCTTGACTGGTACTAACTTTGCAGCTGGTACAATCTTAGGTGATGCTCTTGTTATCTCTTCAAATGTAACAACAACAGAACAGACTCAACTGAAACTTGGTTCAACAATTGGAAGCGGTTCAACATTAAAAGAGAACTCAACTGTCGGTGGCGAGCTTCAACTTCGTGCTGCTGTAACTTTAAATCAAGATATGGTTATCAAAGCTGGCTCAACGCTAAATACAGGTACTGTACTTAAAGCAGGCACAGTAATCAATCAAGACTTAACAGATGCACAAGTTGGTGGTGGAACTGGTTCAGGACTTAAAGCCGGTACTATCTTAGGCACAGATGTTACGCTTACAGATCAAGTAAGTGTTCTTAAAGACTTTAGCATGATTAAAGGTACATCTGGAACAAACGCTTCTATTGCAGCTGGATCAAAAATAGCAGCAAATGGTGGCGGACAAAATAGTGTAAGCATGACAAACACTGAGTTTACAAACCTCTCTGGTATTGATGTTACAACGCTAAAAGGTGCTATGAAAGCTATAGATACTGTTAGTGCAGCTATTACAAACCTTGATACAATTCGCTCAGACTTAGGTTCTGTACAAAACCAGATCACTTCAGTAATTAACAATATCTCTGTAACTCAGGTAAATGTTAAAGCAGCTGAGTCTAATATCCGTGATGTTGACTTCGCTCAAGAGAGTGCGAATTTCTCTAAATTTAATATCCTTGCACAATCTGGAAGCTATGCTATGAGTCAAGCAAATGCTGTTCAACAGAATGTATTAAAGCTTTTACAGTAGTTAAAAGTAATCAAAACAGCATCCTTTGGTGCTGTTTGATATTCTCTTTATAGCAGGAGCAAACTATCTTGCTTCTGCTATCTTACTTTAAATAATCCTCTAATTTTACAATATAGAGTTGCGACATCTTAAGAAGCTGTTTAACTAAAATCGCATTAATCTCTACGAGGCGTTTGTTTGGATTAATAAGTTCTTCTGTGTTAAAGAGGTCAAAAATATAGCTAAGAATAATAGAAAAATACTCATAATAGACCTGTGCCAAATCTGAATTTGTTTTATACTCCATATCTCCCAAATCCCATGAAAGTTGCGCTAGAGAGTTAAGATAGGCTTCTGCATTTGCAAACTTTTTCTTTTGGTGTTGTTTGATGATTTTTTCTAGTTTTTTTGCTTCTTTAATTTGATAAAGAATCTGTCCTCTATCTTCTTTGCTAAAATCATCCGAGCCAATCTCACTAAAGAATTTATTTACTTCTTCATGAATATATCTCTTATCAAGCACAGCAAGTGTATCCCAATCATAATCATCAAACTTCAATGGTTCAAGCCCATCAAGATATGCTCCACTACTTAAGTTATATAGATGATGATAATCTTTTTTAAACATATCAGTAAAAATGGCGGCCTGTTCAATTGAAATTTTATATGCTGAGAGTGTAGGAACGCTCTCTTGTAGATTTCCTTTTACATAAGTTATGGACTCACTTGGATTTAGTGAAGAGGTTTGGTTATTGTGTGTTCCTGTTGCCTGAAACGGATGAAAATCCCCATGCGTTTGAAAAGTTTTTGCATCAAGAGCTAAATCTACACCCAACATAAAGAGATTTGTCGTACCAAAAAGTAAAAACAGACCATAAGCATACTCTCCAACACTTGGAGCAGAAAATCTTCCAAAGCCTTTCTTATAAAGTGTTCCCTGCTCAATAAAATGAACTTTTGAGCGCTCAAATCTTTGAAGAGTTGCCTCGTCAACATTAGAAGCAAGAAGAATTGCAATATCATTAAAATAATCACTTTTTAAATTATCAAAAAGCAGAGCTGAATTCTCACCTGGATCTATGTGGATAATGATATCTGGTCTGATATCGTGTCTCTGCAACAATCTGCATGTCGAGAGAGCAGAGACAACAATAAATCGATCACGATTAGCAACAACCCACTCAATATTTTTTGAAGTTGAAGGACCAGAAAAGAGAAGCAAAACTGGCTTTTGAGCAAAAAAGCTATCTTTATAGATTTTATTTACATTTAAAAATGAGTACCCTTGTGCTAAATAACGAGGGGAGCTTATAAAACGAAAAAGCATAGCGCTGTAACCATAGTTTATATAACTCTGCGACACGACATGCGTCTGTAGCCGTTGCAGTTCAAGTTGATAATCAAGCGTAAAAGGGATGTGCTTTAGATTGAGGTTATAGTTATTTCCTCTGTTTAGAAACTCTAAGAAGTTTTCTCTCTCTTGATTTTCATCATCTGTAAGTGAAAAAGAGAATATACATCCCTTTGATAGCTCTTCATAGTCAGTGACAAAAAGTGATAGACGAAATGTTTCTAGATTTTTCTCCTTGATAAAAATAACCTGAGGGTTTAGTTTTTTGATAACTCCTGCAATATGAAGTCCCAGCCCCACCCCCAAAAAGATAATCTTATGAACACGCCCCATCATGGTAGTTGGAGATGCGTATTTTGTCACATAGTTGATTATTTTTATGGTTGCCCAAAGAGAGTTATGAAAAGAGAGTTCACTTTTATCTATGGCTTCAGCTTGCTCGTCACCAGCATAAGCATATTTTTGAGCTTTAAAAACTGCACCTGTTCGCTTTAAGTCAATAGCATCAACCATCCTAGAAGAGGCATCAATACTGCTACTTTTATACAAAAACTCACCACTTGAGAGCTCCTGTATGTCAAAATATCCCTCATCTTTATACTCAAGTGCATACTGTTCTATATATACTCCATCATCTATAAGCTGAGTTAAAAGAGAGATTGTATCAAATACGGATTTATGCTCTTTCTCAAAGTAGATAAGGTTTTTATTGTATGTATCTAGTGCTTTTAGTGTGATATCGTCCATGTCTGTTCCTTATGATAATCTAACTGGGTAGTGATTTAGAGAGAGTTCCTCTTTAATCATTTGTGGTGTGAACTGCGTAAAGTGAAATATATATGCCGCAGCAAGGGCATCCGCACCATTTTGTAGTGCCTCAATGGCGTGTTTCGGCTCTCCCATACCACCATTTATGATGATGGGGATTTTGAGGGCATTTTTAAAGAGTTTTAAGAGTTCTATATCATAACCTTTTGTTGTGCCATCGCGATCAACTGAAGTTAGTAAAATCTCTCCTGCTCCCTGTTTTTCATACTCAAGTGCGAGTTCTAATGGGTCAATGTCAAGCAAACCATCTTTTTTACTAAAAACCCTATAAGCTTCATCAACTTTTTTAACATCAATAGAGCAGACAACACACTGCGAGCCAAATATAGTAGCTATCTCTTTGATAAAGAGCGGATTTTTAATAGCTTCTGAGTTAATGGCAACCTTATCTGCACCAGCACCCAAAACCGTGTAAACATCATCTATTGTCCTGATGCCTCCGCCTATGGTCAGCGGCATAAAACACTCATTTGCCATATCAGTAATAATTTCACTATTTATTGGCTCATTATTAAGACTTGCATCAATATCTAAAACAATAAGCTCATCCACATTTCGAGAGTTATAGACTCGCACCGTTGCAGTTGGATGCCCAATAGTGCGGTAAGAATCAAACTCTATACTCTTTACTAACTGCCAGTTTTTTAGTAAAACGCATGGTATAAGACGATGTTTTAACATAGCGACTCTTTTGTCAAAGAAGCAAAATTTTTAATTATTTGAAGTCCATGTTTCTGGCTTTTTTCAGGGTGAAATTGAGTGGCAAAGATATTATCTTTTTGCAAGGCACAAATAAAGTTCCTTCCGTAAGATGAGTGCCCGATTACATAACTGTTTAAGGCGTTAAAGTAGTAGGAGTGCACGAAGTAAAAGTCACTACCATTGGGCACATTTTCAAAAAGTATAGATGGACTTGCATAATCCACGCTGTTCCAGCCGACATGAGGAATTTTTAAATCCCCCTCATCAAACTTTATAACTTCAGCCTCTATCCAGCCCAAACCCTCACATTCACCAAACTCATAACTCTTTTGCGCAATGAGTTGCATACCTAAACAGATACCCAAAAAAAGTTTTTTATTTTTAAGTACCTCCTCGTTTAAAACTTCTACTAACCCTAGGGAGTTTAAGTTTTTCATAGCATCCCTAAAGGCTCCAACACCAGGTAAAACTATATGTGTGGCACTTTTTATAAGTTCATGTTCACGAGTTATAATGGCTCTAAAACCAACTTTTTCAAACGCTTTTTGTACCGAGCGAAGATTTCCCATCCCATAGTCGACGATAACGATACTAGCGGACAATATATTCCTCTTTTCGCACTAACGAACCATCAATATCACGGATAAATTTTCCATCCGAATCTCTTGTAAAGATTTTTTTATTTGTAAAAGAGTCACAGATATTATCAAATTCTGCGCGTGAAAAATCGCTATATTTTAAAAACTCTTCGATTGCTCTCATTGGCGGAATTCCATCATATTTATTAACTAAACGCACCGCTTCATCTCTGCTGATGTAACCTAGTCGAACATCCAAACAAGCATTATCGCTAGCTCTTCCAAAGCCATATTTAACATACTTTAAATAGTCGTGAACATGGTTGCTATAGCAGTCAAGATTCTCAAAATTCTCATAAGTTGTCTCAACTCTGCTACTTGATGTACTGAAGCCATGAGCTTTGGAGACTTCCAATATCTTTCTTAAATCCCATTTGATGTAGTAACCCAAAAATAGCCCAGTGACTCCGACTCTGTGAATATCTTCTTCTTCTGGGTAGAAGTAGAGTGCCAAATCCTTTTCGCTAATTCCATCAACGCCTATCATATCGGTAGCTCTATTTCCAAGCAGTCCGCCAAACTCCTCAAGCCACTTACGATCAAGGTACGCATTATCTTTACTTGATGCTGGTCCGCCGTATTCAAGTTCGGAGTTCTCACCCCAGATAATTAGTGGTATATTGAAATTTACAGCAATATGCGCAGGGGTTGTAAATATGCCTAGATGATTTGGCCATTCACAATCTCCAACTCTCTTCATCGCCTCTTTTATCATCGACTTGTAAACTTTTGGATTTCGTTTTATATGGATTAAATCTACTCCAAGACTATTTATATTTGCAAGATTTTGGCGTCCAACTTCTGTTGGAATAGTTGGCTCGAAACATACGCAAAGAGGATTTAACCCCATTTCAAGGACACTTACTACTTGAAAAGTAGAATCTTTACCGCCACTTACGCCGATAATGCAGTCATAGTGCTTGTTTTTTTTATGTTTTTTTACAACTTCTAAAAACTCTTTTTTTCTCTCATCCCAATCGATATGAAAATTCTTGCTCTCTTGTGAACGACAAGCATCACACACACCGTTTTCATCAAAATGCAGGTCTGGTTTTGTATCAGGCATAACACATTTTGTACAGAATCTCATTAGCTTCTCCTGAGTGCAAGTTGCATCTTGTATCCCATTTTCTTCTTGTGAAGCCACTCTTCATCTAGTGAATTGAATAGTGTTTTTGTGTTGCTAGTTTCTCCAAAATATGGGTCTTCGTAGTTTAAGTAATTATTTATAACTCCAATTTCTGAGATAACAGTCTCATAACCCTCAACCACAAATCCACACTTCTTTGCCAGCTTCTCCACCGCTTTAAACGAGTAGAGATTGACATGCTCGATTCCATCGAACATATTGCATTTCTCTTGAAGTATTTTAGCTGCCAAAGAGTCCGCGCTTGGTATCTGGATAAAGATAACCCCATTTTTGGACAGCAGAGGCTTCATCTCGTTTAAATACGCCTCTCCATCTTTTAGGTGCTCAAAAACATCCCATAAGCATATCGCATCCATCTTTACATCAAAGGCAACCTCTGAGAGAAACTTATTGTAAACACTATGCCCCTTTGCGGTTGCGTATGAAGCCTCCTGCTCGTTTAGCTCAACACCAAATGTACTCCAGTTGGCTTTTTTTGCAAGATCTAAAAATGTACCGGCCGAACAACCAATATCCAAAATGTTGCCAACCGTCGTTGCTTTTTGTATGGAATCTAGCCCTTTTTGGTAAAGATTTGTATAAAACTCACTATCACTTGCAACAATCTCACTCTGTAAATCATGGTTGTTACGATAATGTTTTTCAAGATTTTCATCCTTAAAAACAGGGTTAAGATATATCATCTCGCACTCCAGGCACTTAACATGTCGCCCACCATCTTTAAAAAACAAAAACTGCTCTTTATCTTCTTTACACACAGGACAAGCTCTCTTTTCTAGAAGCTTTTCATAAAAAAAGCCAGTTTGAGTATCAAAGTACTGAACTCTGTTTGCAACATTTGCATTGTGCATCTTTAGGCGCTCTTGATGAATATCTTTTGGTGCTCTTTGGTTCATAATTTGCCTTTTATTTATATCTGTTTGACGCTAGATTGTTGTTAAATTCATCTTTTAAAATACTGTAACGAATAGTATCGTGGTATTTCCCCTCTTTATAAACTTCATCTCTAAATACTCCCTCTTCTATCATTCCCAAATAGCTCGCTAGTGCTCTCATAGAGCTATTTAGAACCATAGTTCCGCAACAGATTCTATGTAAGTTCATTGTATTAAAGCCATGATTTAACATAAGCAGGGATGCTTCTTTTGAGGCTCCTTTGCCCAAAAACTCTCTATTTCCAATCATTATGGAAAATTCAGCACTACGGTGAAGAGATGAGATGGCAAGAAGAGTTATGTTTCCAATATGAGTGTCGCTCTTTTTATCAACTACAGCAAGCATAATCTTATCTTTTTGGAGTGGTAATTTTGTTAAATAGTCAACCGCCAAATCGGCAGAGTATGGAAAAACATGATGCTCACTGTATTTGCAACTACTCTCATCATTTAGCCAGCTAGGATAATCGCCTCTGGCATCTTCAACATCTAATCCACGAAGATATATTGTCTCACCAACAAGAAAAGGATTATTCACATACTACCTCACAAAGTTAGAATTAATTTACAACCAAAGCAAATAGGGTGCCAAAAAAATATTAGTTAAACATTGCTATTTCTACTAAACAAGATAATAATCCACTGTTTAAAGTAGATTTCAGCTCCATCGCCCTACAATTCGTTATATCTTACTAAACATAACGAGATATTTTTTAAGGAAAATTATGAAATTACTAAAATTAGCTCTTGTCTCTGCTCTCTTTACTTCGATACTAACTGCTAAAGCTATCACAGTTGCTGCTGCTGCTAACCTAAAATATGCCGTTACAGACATAGCAAAAGAGTTTACTAAAGAGTCGGGGATTGATGTAAAAATCATCACTGGTGCTTCTGGAAAACTGACTCAACAGATTATGAGCGGTGCTCCGTATGATCTGTTTTTATCTGCGGATGTTGAGTTTCCATCTAAGTTGGTCAAAGGCGGCTACACAACAACTCCGGCGACAGTTTATGCTTATGGTTCTTTGGTTTTGTGGAGTGATACTGGCGCAGATCTCTCTAAGGGAGTTGCCGTAGTAACTGATGTAGCCGTAAACAAAGTCGCAGTTGCTAACCCTAAAACAGCTCCATATGGCACAGAAGCGATGAATTCAATGCGCTTTTACAAAGTAGCGGACGCTGCTGCTCATAAAATCATAACCGCAGAATCAATCTCTCAAGTTGGAGCTTATGTAACTACCAAAGCTGTTGAAGTTGGATTTATGGCAAAGTCAATTGTGCTATCTCCTGAGATGAAAAATGTTGGTAAATGGGTCGAAGTTGATCCAAAATCATATAACGCAATAGATCAAGCGATGGTAGGACTAAAAAATGCTTCACTACAGAACCAGATAGCTGCAGAAAAATTTCTCAAGTTTATGGGCTCAAACCAAGCACAAACAATTTTAAAAGCAAGCGGGTACAGCCTACCTGCTAATAAATAAGGATTTAGTATGATAAAACTTAGTATTGCAACTGCACTAATGCTTGCAACTGCGATTTTCACATATGCAGCAGATGATTTAGAGAGTGCATTTAAAGATGGAAAATTTGATGGGCGCTTGCGTGCCCAATACTTCAATACCAACTGGATTGATAACGATGGATGGGCAGTCCCGAATAAACCAAACTTAGATAGTCAAGGAATGGCGATAGGTGGTAGTTTAATTTATAAAACAGCGCCGCTACATGGGCTTAGTGCCGGTGTGGGGTTTTATATAACACATGGAGTAAATTTTTTCACTGATGATACCAATGGAGATACAAAAGGTTATGCTAAAAATACAACTGCCTCTGATCTTTTTGCTCGCGGTCCTGGAGCTGCAACAAATTTTGGAGCCGGATACAGTGTTCTAGCACAATCGTATCTTCAATATGATATTGCAAAAACATCGATTAAAGGGGGTCGATTTTTAATGTCCAATCCGTGGATTACCCCAAATGATACAAAAATGATTCCTATTGCCATTCAGGGAGCTCAGGTAATTTCAAATGATTTAGCAAACACTACCATTCAACTTGATTATGCCGATAGGATCAAAGAACGAGGAATGACCTATTTTGGCTCTATGGCCGACACAGGTGATACTCCTGATGCTATCAAAAACTATTATAAAACTCACTATACCGCTTATACTACTCCTGTTGATGGAATAAATTATGGTGTAGATGAGACTCCTGGAGTAACAATCATAGGTATTAAAAACAAATCAATTGATCCACTAGAAATACAAGCATGGGGGATGCATTGGCAAAATATTATTGACCAAGGGATGCTAGAAGCCAATTACGCAATAAAAGCTGGGGATACCGTCATCACTTTGGGAGTTAGATATATGCAACAGTTTGATACAGGTGCAGGAGATATCATAACTCCAAAAGATGGCTCCTCTATATATGCATCAGGTGCAGTTACTGCCACTAATACAACCGGTGGCACTTCAAAAGTTCAGCTCAAAGGAGATAATGATAACTCTGTTAACACCTATATGTATGCTACGCGTGCAGTCGTCAACTACAAAGCGGCTCGCTTCCTTGTTGCATATTCCCATACAGATGGTGGTGGCGACTTAATTGCTCCATGGCGAGGATTTCCAACAGATGGATATACTCGCTCCATGACAATTACCGACTGGAATGCAAATACAAAAGCCTATAAAGCAGAATTGAATTATGATTTTAACAGCATGGTAAGCGGTCTAAGCGCATTGATTAGCTACAGTTATTATAATCGTGATCCCTCCAAAGTAGGTTATCAAGGATCAACTGATCGTTATTATAATAATGGAGATACCCATCAATGGAACATCGATGCCAAGTATAAAGTCCCAACAATCAAAAAGCTTGAACTTAAAGTTCGCTACATGATTCAAGACAATCAAATCATATTGGCAAGTCAATCACCAAACGCAGGAGCAACTGCCTCTGAAGGCTACGGCAACGATACTTCAAATCGTGAGCTCCGCCTAGAAGCAAATTACTATTTTTAATGTCAATTGTTTGCGCTGAAAGATTAGTATAATTCTGTGAACAACAAACAAAGTAGAAGCAAATTCTCATTTAAATTTGACTAAAATTTTTGATAGCAATAGAGTATTTCACAAAAAATATTGAAAGTGAAATCTTTATAAAAGGAGCTTTTATGTCATCAGTAGCATGGCTTTCAAAAAAACTTGATGATGGTAGAATTATGTGCGAAGCCTGCAATCAACACTGCAAGCTTAACGATGGAGAATATGGCATTTGCGGTGTTCGAAAAGTTGAAAATGGAGAGTTGCAACTTTTAACCTATGGTATTGCCGCAGCAGTAAATGTTGATCCCGTTGAAAAAAAACCAATGTTTCATTTTTTACCAGACTCCAAAGTACTCTCTTTTGGAACTGTCGGATGCAATTTTTCCTGTAAGTTTTGCCAAAATGCTGATATTTCACAGTATCCACAAGAGCATCATCACGAAATTATAGGTCGCTCTCTTTCCCCACAAGCAGTAGTTGAGTTGGCGTTGGAGTATAAATGTAAGAGCATTGCTTATACATACAATGAACCAGCTATTTTTTTTGAGTACGCATACGACACTGCCAAACTTGCTCATGAAGCAGGACTTAAAAATATTTATGTCACTAATGGATATGAAACACATAAAGCGATAGATACAATCGCTCCATATTTAGATGCAATGAATATTGACATCAAGGGTTTTAGTAAAGAGTTTTATGAGGATATATGTGGAGGAGCGCTAAAGCCGGTGCTTGATACGATTGAATATGCCCGCAAAAAGGGGATATGGATTGAGACAACAACGCTTCTTATCCCTGGATATAATGATTCAGATGAAGAAATTCGTGCAATTGCTACATTTCAAGCTACTTTAGATTCGTCTATGCCATGGCACATTAGTGCTTTTCATCCGATGTATAAAATGCTAGATGTTCCTAAAACACCAGCCAAAACTCTAAGGCGTGCTTATGAGATTGGTAAAAAAGCAGGATTGAAATATGTTTATGTTGGCAATATTGACGATGGGCTTCGCGAGTCAACATACTGCCCTAATTGCAATAAAATAGTCATTGAGAGGCATGGTAATATTGGGCAATACATAACAAACCATCTGCTCGAGATGGATAGTTGCCCGTTTTGTGCCACTAAAATTGATGGTGTCTGGAGCTAGTGTTAATATTGCAAATTGTCATATAAATTATCTCTATCTTGCTGGTGCTATATAATTCTAATTAAAAAAAGAGTTCTATTATGATTTTAGGAAAATGCCCATTTTGCAGTGACGGAGATATTGAGGTTAGAGACAAAGAAGCAAGAGGTAAAAAAGTAAAACTTTATGCCTGTTCAAACGCCCAGTGGGTAACCGAAGATGGAGAGTTTTTTGAACTCTCGCAAGAGTCCAAATGCGGTTTTAGGATTTGGCAAAATTCGCTTGCTAAATATGGAAAATGGCTCTCATATAAAGAGATTAGAGAGCTTTTAGAAAAAGAGAGTGTTGAGGTTGAGCTATTTAGTAAAAAAGGAAATAAAAAAATAGAGTATAAAAAATATATAGTGTTGGATAGAGAATATGGTGTTTCTGTTTTATGGGAGTGAATTAAACCACCAAGTTTTCTATAAAACAGACTTTTTGTACACACCATATGAGAGATTGCGGCATAAATGATGCGCTCTTAATAAATCTTTTACATTTGTTTGTGTACAATTCTGGTCCGCTTTGCTGTCTCGACATTATGACAAGAGTATTTTTACCTATATATGTATTGTATAGACAAAAGTATTGGCAAGCTGATTGTTGCCTTGCCTAGATGCAGTAAAGTTTAGTTATTTTTGCTACTACAAGCTAGTGGTAGCTTTAATTATTTATATTTTCAAAGAGCTATCTCTCTGAAAAGAAAACAAAATAGGAGCTTTCTATGAAAGTACGCGCTTCAGTTAAGAAGATGTGTGATGACTGTAAGGTTGTCAAAAGAAAAGGCATTGTAAGAGTAATCTGCAAAGTTAAAAAACATAAACAAAGACAAGGATAATCATGGCTCGTATTTCTGGTGTTGATTTACCTAAGAAAAAAAGAGTAGAGTATGGTTTAACATACATCTATGGTATTGGTTTACATGCATCTCGTCGAATTCTTGACGCGACAAACATAGACTATAATAAAAGAGTTTACGAACTAACTCAAGAAGATGTTGCGGCTATCACAAATGAAATCCGTGAAAAACATATGGTTGAGGGTGATTTACGTAAAAAAGTTGCAATGGATATCAAAGCACTTATGGATCTTGGTTCATACCGTGGTCTTCGTCATCGTCGTGGTCTTCCATGTCGTGGCCAAAAAACTAAGACAAATGCGCGTACTCGTAAGGGCAAACGCAAAACTGTCGGCGCAGCGTAAGGGATAGTAGATGGCAAAAAGAAAAGCTGTTAGAAAAAAAGTAATTAAGAAAAATATTGCTCGTGGCATTATTCATATATCTTCATCATTCAATAACACTTTAGTGACTATTACTGATGATATGGGAAATATGATAGCTTGGAGTTCTGCTGGTAGCCTTGGGTTTAAAGGCTCTAAAAAATCTACTCCATTTGCTGCTCAAGCGGCTGTTGAAGATGCAGTAGCAAAAGCTCAAGTGCATGGTATAAAAGAACTTGGTATTAAAGTTCAAGGTCCTGGTTCAGGTCGTGAAACAGCAACTAAAGCTGTAGGTGCTATCGAAGGTATCCGTGTTACATATATGAAAGATGTTACACCATTACCACACAACGGTTGTCGCGCACCTAAGCGTCGTAGAGTTTAAGGAGATTACTGATGGCAAGATATAGAGGTCCAGTAGAAAAAATCGAAAGAAGATTTGGCGTAAGTCTTAATCTTAAAGGTGAGCGTCGTTTAGCAGGTAAATCTGCGTTAGAGAAGCGCCCATATGCTCCAGGACAACACGGTCAACGCCGTAAAAAAGTTTCTGAATATGGTTTGCAGTTAAACGAAAAACAAAAAGCAAAATTTATGTATGGTGTTTCTGAAAAGCAATTCCGTGCTATATTTGTTGAAGCTAAAAGAAGAGATGGAAATACAGGTACAAACCTTGTTACACTAATTGAGCAAAGACTTGATAATGTTGTTTACCGTATGGGATTCGCAACAACTCGTCGTTTTGCTCGTCAATTAGTTACTCATGGTCACTTGTTGGTAGATGGTCAAAAACTTGATATCCCTTCATATCGTGTTAGAGCTGGTCAGAAAGTTGAAATTCGTGAAAGCAGTAAGAATAATCCTCAGATTGTTCGTGCTATAGAACTTACAAATCAAACTGGTATAGCTCCGTGGGTTGATGTTGACTCACAAAAAGTTTTTGGAATTTTTACTCGTTTACCAGAGCGCGAAGAGGTAGTTATTCCTGTTGAAGAGCGTTTAATCGTTGAACTTTACTCTAAATAATAGTTAATAAAAGGCGTTAGAGAATGAAGAAAATTAAAACAACCCCACTTGCTCCTCATGAATTTGAGGTAGAGCAAATAAGTGAGAATGAAGCAAATATAATTGCATACCCTTTTGAAACAGGCTATGCGATATCTTTAGCTCATCCACTTAGACGCTTTTTGCTAAGTAGTTCAGTTGGCTATGCTCCAGTGGCTATTAAAATTGAGGGTGCTAAGCATGAGTTTGACTCTGTGCGTGGTATGCTTGAAGATATTTCTGATTTTATATTAAATCTTAAAGAGATTCGCTTTAAATTACTAAATGGAACTTTAGAGTCTGAAATAAAATATAGTTTTACAGGTCCTTGTACAATCAAGGGCAGTAATCTTTCAAATGATGAAGTTACAATTGTGACTCCAGAAGCACATCTTGCTACATTAAATGAAGACTCTGTATTAAATTTCTCTCTTAAGATTGTACAGGGTATCGGTTATGTCGCTAGTGAAGACACTATGAGTGAAATGGAAGGTGGATATATTGCACTTGATGCTTATTTTACTCCAGTTCGTAGCGCAACATATAAGATAGACAATATATTAGTTGAAGACAATCCTAACTTTGAAAAAGTTATTTTAAACATTAAGACAGATGGTCAAATATCTCCACTTGATGCATTTAAGAACTCACTAGAAGTTATGTATGCTCAACTAGCAGTATTTAATAGCGAAATTAGTGTTAAAGCTCCAACTTCAATCGAAAGAGTAGAAGAGAGTTCTGATATTAAAAGATTAACAACAAATATAGACACTTTAGGTTTGAGCGCAAGAAGTTTTAACTGCCTTGATCGTTCAAACATTAAATTGGTAGGCGAAATAGCATTAATGAGCATCAATGATCTTAAAAATGTTAAAAACCTTGGTAAGAAATCGTATGATGAGATTTTAGAAAAACTTTCAGAGTTTGGCTTTGAAGTTGGTACTCTCTCAGATGAAATCGCTAGTGCATTAAAAAAGAAAATAGAAGCTTTATAAGCTTGTAAGAAGAGGAATTAGAGATGAGACATCGTCATGGATACCGTAAGCTAGGTCGTACAAGTTCACATCGTGCAGCTTTACTTAAGAACCTTAGCATTTCGTTAATAGAACATGGTAAAATTGAAACTACTGTTGAAAAAGCAAAAGAACTTCGTTCTTACATTGAAAAACTGATTACAGTTGCAGGTAAAAATGATTCTAATGCTCACAAAGCAGTATTCGCTGCGCTTCAAAGCAAAGAAGCAACAAAAGCTTTACTAAATGATATAGCGCCTAAATATGTTGACCGTCCAGGTGGATATACTAGAATAATTAGAACTAGAATTCGTCGTGGTGATGCTACTACTATGGCGTTTATATCATTAGTGTAAATTAACTTTAATAAGCAGGAATCTTTCCTGTTTGTTATTCCATCTAAAAACCTCCACATACCAAAATACTTAAAAATAAAAAGTGAGATATTATGAGTAATTTCGCATTTGGAACATATAGAGTAAGCGATATTAATCCCCAGCATATAGAAGCATTAAAAGAAGCAATAGAATCCGGTATAACCATGATAGATACATCATCAAACTACATGGACGGTGGAGCAGAGAGAGCTATCGCACTTGCATTTAGAGAGTTTGATAAAAGCAAGAGAGATGAAGTTGAGATAGTTAGTAAGTTTGGTTATATTCAAGGAACTGCACTTGCTGAATTTAAAGAAAATTCTCACACTTTTAAAGAGGATATAGAAATTGTCAGATTTGCAGATGACTGCTACCACTCAATTTCAGAAAATTTTCTTAGATCAGAACTTAGTAAATCTCTAAAAAGATTAGAGATGCAAAAAATAGATTGTTACTTGATACATAATCCAGAATATTATATTTTGGATGCAATCAAGCAGGGCATCAGCAGAGATGACAGACTTGATGAAATGTACAAAAGAATCGAGAGAGCCTTTGTCGGGCTTGAAAAAGAGGTAAAAAATGGCAGGATTAACTCTTACGGCATAAGCTCAAACAGTTTTTCGGCTCTGCAAAATAGTGATGAGTTTTTACCATACAAAGATTTGATTGTTTTGGCTCAAAACGCAGCAGATGAAGTTGGAAATGAAAAAAATAGTTTCTCCACAATAGAGCTGCCAATAAATCTTCTTGAAACAGAAGGCTTAAGATGCGCAATGTGGGCACATGAAAATGAGATTAGAGTTTTAGCAAATAGACCACTAAATGCAAAGATTCAAAATAAGATGTTTCGCTTAGCTGACTATGAAGAAAATGGAGCCTACTATAGCTCTTTCAATGAGCTGATGGAAATTTGTGAAACTGAGGCATTGGAGCCAATTTATAATCTTTTAGAGCAACTTGACGATTATAAACATAAGTTTAGCTGGATTGGTGATTTAGATATATTTTTATATCAACAGGTTATCCCACATATTGAAAAAAGTATGAGAAACATTGATGATGCTCTAAAAGAGGAACTATTTACTCTTATAGATAAATACTTATGGGAATATAAAAAAATAGTAGCTTATGAGTGCTCAAGAAAGACAAGAATTGAGCTAAATGAGTTCTTTAGTGGATGCTCTTCTTCTATGCAAGAGTGTTCCATAGACTTTTTAATGCAAAAAAAGAGTATTAACTATATAATTGTAGGAATGAGAAAACCAATTTATGTCCATCAGATTCTTTCTTTAAATAGATAACTGATATTATTTATCGCTAACTAAGTGTTTTTGTCATATTTTACGGATTAAAATTAACTAATAAGAGGCAATTGAGATGATCCCATTTACAGACGAAGAGCTTATGGTTCCAGTAAAAAACACTATTGATAAAGTTCGTCCATCTTTAGCCCTTGATGGCGGTGATATAGCTTTTATTACCGTTAAAAACTCAAAAGTTTATATACAGCTAAAGGGGGCTTGTATCGGTTGCGCAAGTAGTGGAACAACCCTGAAATATGGCGTTGAGAGGCAGCTAAAAATTGATATACACCCAGAGTTAACAGTTATAAATGTACCCGTTGGTATGGAACATGATATAGATAATTTATAAAAGAAGTAGAGACGAATGAGTATTAGCAAATACAAAATATTATCACAAGCAAAAGACTATTTTTCAAAGTCAGATTTTCAAAATGCACTAAAGAATTTCGCGATAGTTTTGCAAAACTATCCAAACTCAAAAGAGGCGTATAATGGCGTTATCTTATCAGAAATGGCTATGAGCGGAGAGGGCGGAGCTGAGGCACTTTTTGACTATTATGAAGTTTTAAAAGCGGAAGATGAAGAGCAAGCAGATATGATTATGAGCGATATTTTACAAAATATGGATGGCACGCTAGATAGGCTTAGCAGTATGTTTGCAGAACCACTTCGCAACAGGTTAGAGTTTGAAGACGGTATACTTTATCAGGACTTCAAGGTACTACTCGATAGTGGAGAGGGCTTTAAAGAGACATTTGAAAATATAATGTTCTCAACAAAGGTAATAATTACTCAAAAGGATGACTTTATTGACTTTCTTGATAAGCTTATAGAGAATGATTTTGCTGAAATGGCTCTAAGTTATTTGGAAAATGCGCTCAGCATCTATCCTGGAGACAGACTTCTTAAAAAATTATTTGTAAAATTAGCAAAAGGCAAACGAATTGAAAATTGAACTACCAAACGAAGAGTTTAGATTTGTTACAGAAGATTCTAAACTATGTGATGCCCAGACAGCTTTTGTTCTAACACCACAAAATGAGAAATATTTACAAAACGCAAAAGATAATGGAGCTCATTCAGTTATAGACATAAAGAGCGTTTCAAAACTTTTTGGAGTGGATAGAATAAAAATAGTTGGTATAACAGGGACAAATGGTAAAACAACAACCGCTAGTGCAATCTACTCATTTTTACTAGATTTGGGCTACAAAGCCGCAATGCAAGGAACTAGAGGATTTTTTATGAATGATGAGATGGTTGAGGGCAAAACTCTGACTACACCATCAGTTTTAAATACTTATAAACATATTTATCAAGCCGTAGAGGCTGGTTGTGAATTTTTTATAATGGAAGTTAGCTCTCATGCAATCGCTCAAAAAAGAGTTGAGGGATTGAATTTTGAGCTGAAAATACTTACAAATATTACTCAAGACCATTTGGATTATCACAAAACAATCGGCGAGTACATAGCTACAAAAAATAGTTTTTTTCAGGATGAGAGTAAAAAACTAATAAATAAAGATGAGCCAAGAGCATCGTTTAACTTTAAAAATACTTTTACTTACGGCATAGAAAATCCTGCTACATATAGACTTATAGCATACTCTCTAAACAATGCCACAAGTGGAATTATCCAGCATTTTAAAGATGTTGTTCCATTTACGGCAGCACTCCATGGATTTTTTAATCTCTATAATCTTATGGCAGCAATTAGTGCTGTGCACCTTATAACTGGTAAAAAACTTGAAGAAGTTGCAGAAGTTGTGGATAATTTTGCTGGAGTTAGTGGTAGAATGGAGCAAGTGAGTGAAACTCCAAATGTGATTGTCGACTTTGCTCATACGCCAGATGGGATGCAACAAGCACTAAATGCTCTAAAAGAGAAAGAGTTGTTGGTAGTTTTTGGAGCCGGTGGTGATCGTGACAAATCAAAAAGAGCTTTAATGGGCAGAGTTGCTGCTAGTTTGGCAAAGAGAGTCTATATAACAAGTGACAATCCACGACATGAAGACCCAGAGATGATTATTGCGGATATTTTGAGTGGCATTGAAGATAAAACTAATGTTCAAGTTGAGCCAAACAGAAGAGAAGCCATTAAAATGGCTTTAATTGATCAAAAAGATGATGAAGTTGTGGTAATTCTTGGCAAAGGTGATGAAGCTTACCAGATAATCTATGATGAAGAACTACCTTTTGATGATAGAGAAGTTGTGCGAGAACTGCTTAAAAATATAACTAAATAAGTAACGCAATTATTTATGAACTTATTTTTGTTATAATTGCGAAAAATATTAAGGATAATTTATGGGAATTCCTCAACCGGCATTTTATATATTTAAGTGTGAACAAACATCTCCTCCGGGTATGCCAAAGCCATCATGTGTAACACCGCAGACTCAGGACTTGTTTCAGCATTTAGCACAATCGCTTATGAAAAATGGCATAATGGGGACAGTTCAACCTATCCGTACATCTTGCTTAAGTCGCTGCAGTTCAGGTCCTGTTATGTTAGTTGAACCGGGACACTTTATGTATGCAGGACTTACAAAAGAGAAGATTGACAGAATTGTAGAAGAGCATCTTCTTGGCGGAAAAGTTGTTGAAGAGTTTCTTATAAGCGCTGATGTTTGGGATGAACCAATCTCTCCATGTGAGATGAAAAAACAGATGGGAATGTAATCATGACAATCGAGATGTTATACAGCAAAATTCATCGTGCAACTGTAACTGATGCTAACTTGAATTATGTTGGTTCTATTACAATTGATGAAGAGCTTTTAGAAGCTTCAAAGATGAGAATTGGACAAAAAGTAGAGATTTTAAACATCAATAATGGCGAGAGATTCTCGACTTATGTAATCCTTGGTGAGAGAGGCAAAAGAGATGTTTGCCTAAATGGTGCTGCTGCTAGAAAAGTTCATAAAGGCGATAAAATTATTATTGTTGCGTACGCTACTTATGATGAAAAAGAGTTAGAAAACTATAAGCCAAGAGTTGTTTTGGTTGATGAAAACAATGATATTGAAGAGATATTAGAGAAGATATAGCAATGCGCAACAACTGCTTCTTTACAATTTTGATGTTTAAAGAAGCAATGAGTTGCTTGAAGTTGTGTAGATGCTAAAGCTACTTTTTCTTTTGGTAGCTCTTTTTTTAAACCTTTTTGCCTTATGTGGCAACAGTGCCAACTTTGACTCTTGCAAACAAAAAGTTATCGACTCAAAAACAGTCGTGAATGAGTCGCTTCAAATACCAATAGAAAAAAATCAAAGACTAATCTTCTCCCAAACTCCCCCAACACAAAAAATTATCAAATATGATCCATTTCTGTCTCTTTATCTTGTAGAGGAGAGTTATGGATTCAAATATCCTTTTAGATTTAACAGTAAATTTTCCGGCAATAGAGCAGTAATTAATGACAAAGTAGCCCTAAAAGGTGAGATAGTAAAGCACCAAATAGGGGTTGATAGTTTTGCACAATATAGTCAAAATTTACTCAATCTTGGAGTTGTCATAAACGGTTGTTGCTATCTGGAAGCAATCGTTACTCCAAGAGGAGCTATAGAAAAAGAGTATATTCAACGGTTTATTGATACAAAAAAAGTTTCATACGGTGATTTTGGGATTAAGATAAAAGATACTGAAAAATCTGTTATTGTAGATGAAAGCAACCCTTTTTTAGATGGCAACCTGTTTAAAAAAGGCGATTTAATAGTTGAGTTTGATGGCAAAAAAGTGACTAATAGCGCGGCTCTGATGAGAGATATTTTGTTTAGCGAGGTTGGTTCTGCTCATAGTGCAAAAGTGCGCAGAGATGGCTCGGAGCTTATGCTTAACATGACAACTAAAAACAGAGAGAGTGGTGGTTTTGTGAGCGAGAAACCACTGGAGTTTTTTGGAATTAGTTATGATGAAAATCTGTTAGTTATAAAAACAGATAAAGAAGCTGAAGCTCATGGCGTTATAGTTGGAGATAGACTACTCCAGATTGAAGCGCAAAGCGTAAAGACAAAAGAGGATATTTATAAAATCTTCTCTGGCGGCAAGAAAACAGCTATTTTACTTTTTCAAAGAGATGATTTTCAGTTTTTTGTGAATATTAATTAGCTAAAATTCCAAATGCAAAATTTTGAGTCATTTTTACTAAATCATCTTCCAGTATCAAAAAGCATACATCCAACATACGAACAGGCTCTACAAAAAATGCTTGTTGCTGGCGGAAAAAGATTTCGCCCAGAACTTTTACTAGGCGTCGTAAAAGCTTATAATCCGCTTCTCATAGAAGGAGCAATGCATGCTGCTTACGCTGTTGAGCTTCTTCATACCTACTCACTTATTCACGATGATCTTCCGGCTATGGACAACTCGCCTCTTCGCAGAGGAGAACCGACTCTTCATGTTGCTTTTGATGAAGTAACTGCGATTTTGGTTGGCGATGCACTTAACACTTACTCGTTTGAAGTTTTAAGCAACGCGCCATTTTCAGACTACACAAAAATTTATCTTATTAGAGAACTAGCTAGCAGTGGCGGATTAAACGGTATGGTTTTGGGTCAAGCAATTGATTGTTATTTTGAAAATAGACCTCTTGGCATAGAGGATGTAAGGATTTTACACACAAACAAAACTGCAAAACTGATCGCATGCTCACTAAAAATGGGTGCGATTATAGTTGGTAAAGAGAAGTTAGCAGAAGAGCTTTATGAGTTTGGCATAAAGCTAGGACTTCTGTTTCAGATTCAAGATGATATTTTGGATGTAACTCAAAGTTCTCATGAAGCGGGGAAACTTACAAATAATGATGAAGCGAAAAATAGTTTTGTGACGCTACTTGGGCTTAGCGCGACATTAAAAGAGGCGGATTCTTTGGCAGATGAGCTAATTTTAGAGTTAAATAGTTTTGATGATAAACTTAAAAATGAGCTCTCATCGCTCCTTCTTCAATATATAAATAGACATAGATAAATCAAAAAGGTAATTAGTATGAGCAATGAAATTCGTCAAAAGATGGCAAACAGTATAAGATTTTTAGCAGCAGATATGGTTCAACGAGCAAACTCAGGTCATCCTGGTGCACCGATGGGTTTAGCAGATATCGCAGTTGTTTTAAGCGAACATCTGAATCATAATCCAAAAAATCCATCTTGGTTAAATCGCGATAGGTTAGTATTTTCTGGTGGACACGCAACTGGTTTAATATACTCACTTTACTATCTTTGGGGATATGGTTTAACTATCGATGATTTGAAAAATTTTCGCCAGCTAGACTCTAAAACTCCTGGACATCCAGAGTTTGGACATACAGCTGGAATTGAGATAACAACTGGACCACTAGGACAAGGCATCGCAAATGCTGTTGGTTTTGCTATGGCTTCAAAGTTTGTAGGCGCACAGACAAATTCAGAGACTGCAAATGTGATTGACCATAAAGTTTACTGCTTATGCGGAGATGGGGATTTAGAAGAGGGGATTAGCTATGAAGCTTGTTCTATTGCTGGACACAACAAACTAGACAATCTTATACTCATTTATGATTCAAACCGTATTACAATTGAGGGTTCAACAAGTTTAAGCATAAGTGAAAATATCCGCGGCAGATTTGAGTCTCAGGATTGGGCAGTGTTAGAGTGTGATGGACACAATTTTGATGAGATAGATAGTGTGATTACTACTGCAAAATCAAACTCTAAGCCGACTATAATCATAGCAAACACAACAATAGCGAAATGTGCCGGCAAATTAGAGGGCTCACATCACTCTCATGGCGCTCCGCTTGGTGCTGATGTTATTGCAGAGGCAAAAAGAGCTGTTGGTTTTAATCCTGAAAAATCATTCCATGTTGATGAGGATGTTTTAATTCGTTTTAGATGTGCGATTGAAAAGGGCGATTTGGCGGAGAGAGAGTGGATTCATAGCTTAAAAACTCTTCCGCTTATGGAGCAAAATGAAGCGCTTGTTGCTCTGCAAAATCCTGATTTCTCAAAAATCCAATGGCCTCTTTTTGAAAAGGCAGATGCTACAAGAAACACAAACGGAAAGATTATGAACGCAATAGCTAGGGCTCTTCCTTGCTTTTTAGGCGGCAGTGCAGATTTAAGTCCATCAAATAAAACAGAACTTATAGATATGGGAGTCTATCCAAAAGGGCGAAATATTTACTTTGGAATTCGCGAACATGCAATGGCTTCAATTGTAAATGCAATGGCTCTTTATGGACCGCTTATGCCGTTCTCGGCTACATTTTTTGTGTTTTCGGACTATTTAAAACCAGCAGCTAGAATAGCGGCACTTACAGGAATTCAGCAATTTTTTATCTGGACACATGACAGCATCGGAGTTGGAGAAGATGGACCTACACATCAGCCGATTGAGCATTTAAGCCAGTTCCGCGCACTTCCAAACTTCTATGTATGGCGTCCTGCAGATGGCGCTGAAAATATTGAAGCGTGGAGAGTTGCTCTTAGTATGAAAAAATCTCCATCGGCATTTGTCTGCTCTCGTCAAAATCTAAGTGTGCTTCCAAAAGCCGTAGTTGGTGAAATTTCTAAAGGTGGATATTTGGTTGCAAAAGATGAAAATGCAACTATAACTTTGATGGCATCTGGCTCGGAAGTTGAGCTATGTCTTAAAGTAAAAGAGGCGTTAAATGCAAAAGGCATTAAAGTCAATGTTGCTTCAATTCCGTGTTACGACCTTTTTATAGAGCAAGATAAGACATATATAGATTTAGTTATAAAAGTAGACAGTAAAAAAGTAGCAGTTGAAGCAGCAAGAGGGTTAGAGTGGTACAGATTGGCTGATGAGGTAATTGGTATGGACACATTCGGTGCTTCTGCTCCGGCTGAAAAGCTATTTGAGAAATTTGGATTTAGCGTAGAGGGAATTTTAGCTAGAGTATAATTTTCTTAAGCATTATTGGCTTTTTTTATCTTATAATGGTATGCAAATAGATAAAAAGGAGTAGTATATGTGCGGCGAAGCTATAGTTTTTTCTAATAAACCAAAAGGTGTTACGCTAGAAGGTGGCGTTGAGTACTATTTATGTGCTTGTGGCAGAAGTAAAGATGGTGTTTTTTGTGATGGAAGTCACAAAGTAACAAGTTGTCTTCCAAAAAAAGTTGTTGTTGAAGATACAAGACAATATCATATCTGTATGTGCAAGTCTAGTAAAAATTTCCCATTTTGTGATGGAACTCATAGCCAATATAGCGATAAAGATGTGGGTGGAACTGTTTTTGGTGATTAATTCGCCAAAAAACATCCAACGCCATAAGGCTTTTTAGAGTAGTATTTTTTACCATGTTCTACTATTAGAGCATGAAACTCTTGATACACTCTGAGGAGATTTTCTTTATCATTAATAACCTCTTTTAAAGAATTCTGCATAAGTTGTTTTATGTTGCCGTACTTTGCTCTCTCATCTACAAGTTCCAAATGAGTTAATAATCTTTTTGTATAAGCATCAACTTTAAACTCCAGCTCTTTATAACCATAAAGCAACATAGAATCCGCCGTCTCTTCACCTATTCCTTTTATGTTAAGTAGGGCTTCTCTGGTTGGGGTTTTGCCATCAAGTGATTTGTAAAACTTTATAAACTCTAAAATATAAAGAGCCTTTTGGTTGTAGTATCCGGATGGTCTTATTGCCTCTTTTAGCTCTTTAATATCCATATTTTCAATTTTATAAGGGTTTATCGCCCCTTTTGCATATAAATTTTCTAGCGATTTTACAACCGAGGTAAATGTTGTGTTTTGAGTTAAGATACTACCCAAACAGACTTCAAATATTTCATCACTATTTCTTGGAAAAGTGTAATCATCCTTATGGTACCCATATCCCAAAATTGGCCACCATCCTTGAGACCCATAGTTGGCGTGCAGTTGTTTGTATATCTCATATATTTTATTCATCTTTTATAAGTAAGCCAAAACTTTAACTCCTACAAAAATAACTCCTAAAAATAGAATTGAAGAGACAAATACAAGGGCGGTTACAACTCTTGGACTACAATCATAAAGCGATGCGATGTTAACATTTGCAACTGCTAGTGGCATTAGAAGCTCTATAAAAATTATCCCTTTTATGGTTAAATCTAGTTCAATATTGTAGAGAATTAAAAAAGATACAGCCGGAATTATGATAAATTTCATGCTTATGACCCATATAGCCAGCTTTTTGCTTATCTCTTTTATTTTTGTTCCGTAGAGGTAGATTCCAAATAAAAATAGCTGCATTGTCATTGAGGCATAAGCGCCCATCATGAGTGTTTTCATAATAGCTTCGTTTGGTTTGTAGTTGAAGAAACTAAGAGCGATGGCAAACATTGCAGCCCAGAGTATAGGAAGTTTTACTATGTTTTTTAGCGATGTTTTTGTATCATAAGCGCCTCTTGAGTAGTAAAAAACTCCAAAAGTATAGACCACAAAAACATTTACAAGATTTATGACTGTTACATACGGGATGGACTCTTCGCCGAAAATGGCTATGCAAAGCGGTATCCCTAGATTTCCTGTGTTTCCTATAGCGGCCGAAACTGTTGCAATTGAACGCTCTTTTTGTGTAGAAAATATTTTTTTTGCAATAAAAGCAGATAACGCTAAAACAATTATAGTAACTAGAAAATATATGGATGGTGCAAAAAGTAGAGTTATGTCTATGGGGCGAATCAGAAGTCCCCAAAATGTCAGAAAAACTTGTAAGAAGTAAATATTTATGATTGTTATTGTTTTCTCATCAACATCATCTTTAAAGCTCATCTTCGCAAGATAGCCCAAGAATATAAAAAAGTAAATACCTAAGATGGAGTATATAATAGAACTCATAAGTGCGATTATAGTATAATTTCGTACAAAAACAGAGGTTTTAAGATATGCAGAGAGTTGAAGATATTAAAAAAATTATAGAAGAAAATAGGGCGGTAATGCTTTACTTTTCAGCACCGTCGTGCAATGTCTGCCATGCCTTAAAGCCAAAATTAGTAAGCGCTATAGAGAGTAACTTTAGTGAGTTTAAAATCATAAACATTGATGTTTCAATAGAGCAAGAGCTAGCCGCAAGTTTTAGCGTTTTTGCCATTCCTACTGTTTTAATTTTTCTAGAAGGAAGTGAATTTTTGAGAAAGTCTCGTCATATGAGTGTTGATGAGCTTATAAAAGAGATAAGACGACCTTATGATATTATGTGTTCGTAGTATATTTTTTTTAAATAGTTTAAGTCATATTTTTGATAGAAAAGATATACTTTCTGGCAGTTAATTATATTGCAAAAAAGGTTGGGTAATGAATAATTTAGACGAACAAAAAGATAAGACGGATAGCAACACCCCATATTATAAATTATTTAAATCGACCATAGATAGACAAAAAGATCTTATTGTTCTGCTGCACAACAATACTCCAATACTCTTTAACAAGGCTTTTATTGATTTTACAAATATTGATACCCCTAAGGAGTTTATACGGGAATATAGCTCTATATTTAGCCGTTTTGTCCCTTATGATAGCTATTTTCATGCTGGAAATATAGAAAATTTAGAACATTGGGTTGATGAATTTATAAAACTGCCAGAAGAAGAAAAAATTGTTAGCATGCTAGATTATAAAATTGATGCTTACGCTTTTTCTTTAGATGTTCAAACGCCTGCTTTAGATTATGCGCTATTGACATTTACTGATATTTCTCAAGACTTAATTAAGCGAATTATGATTGAAAATGATACAAGTATTGATAAAGAGAGCCTTGCGTATGATAAAAAATATTTTATGCATACATTGCAAAGTTTTTATAATGCAGCAATTTTTAATAAAAAAACCATTGGAATTACTATCATAGATCTAGTAACTCAAAATGTTATTAATGAAAAAACTTTAAAAGATTTTGTCACACATATTAAGGGCATTATTCGCAAAAATGATATGCTTGTGCGATGGGGAGAGAAACAATTTTTGCTTGCATATTTTGTTGATACAGCTGAAAATAGTGAAAAAATAAGTGAAAAATTACGCCAAGAGTCTCATTATAGAATACGCCTCGGCACCGCCATACAAAAAGAGGGAGAAGAGATAGACCATATTGTTAAAAACGCAGAATCAATGCTTTTATAGCCACTTAAAAAATATAAACAGAGCGCAATAAGAGGAGGTATTCCATGTCAGATGGCACCCAGAGAAAAAATATAAAAAGTAATCAAAGCGTAGCCATAGTTTTAAAGCAAGACCAGTGTAGCGGAGTTTTAACAGATGGCGTAGTTAGGGATATTTTAACAAGTTCACCAAATCATCCACATGGGATAAAAGTTCGCTTAATGAGCGGCGAAGTTGGGCGCGTAAAAAAGATATATAGTTAACAAAAAAAGATACAATAAAATAAAAAAAGGAATTTATATGCCACTACTCGATAGTTTCTGTGTAGATCACACAATTATGCCAGCTCCTGCCGTTCGTCGTGCAAAAGGGATGAAAACTCCAAGTGGAGACGATATTACAGTTTTTGATTTGAGATTTGTTAGACCAAATGAGGAGATTTTATCTCAAGAGGGTATCCATACACTCGAGCATCTTTTTGCTGGATTTATGAGAGAACATCTAAATCATGATGGCGTTGAGATTATAGATATTTCGCCGATGGGTTGTAGAACTGGTTTTTATATGAGTCTTATCGGCACGCCTGATGAGCATGTTGTTGCAGATGCTTGGAGAGCAAGTATGTCGGATATTTTAGAGGTAAAAGAGCAAAAGGATATTCCAGAGCTAAATGTTTACCAATGCGGAACATACAAAATGCACTCACTTGAAGATGCAAAAAACATAGCAAAAGCAGTTTTGAGCAAAGATATAGGCGTTATGGATAATGAAGCATTAGCACTTGACCTTAAAAAGGTTGATTAGCAATGTTCATTTTAATTCCAATGGATAGTGATGATGCCGAAGAAGCGTCACTTACAAAGATAGAAGATGTAAAAGTTTGGGCGCAACTGCTTATAGAAGAGGGTAGAGTTACTCAAACAAACTTTAATGCAGACAAAGATGCGTTTGAAGACCTAAGTGAAGTTCTTGTCGTTAGTAACGATAACGAGTATGTATGGCCGTTTATAGAGCAAAATATGATGGTTTTAGTTGCTCATACACAAAGAAATATTGATGACATTGTGGAAGCCTACTTATTTAGAGAGTTAAACGAACTGGCGTACTAACAAAAGTGAAAAATCTGGAGCAGTTTAAGAAGTTATTTAACCCACTTCCTGGCAACTGCTACCTACAAGTAACAACAGAAGTAGATGATACAACTATCTGGTTCGATGAGATAATCAAAAAAGTGGATGGACGATTTAATCTCGCACTTTATAGTGAAGACAATCTAACTGATGCGCTATTCGCAAAATATGAGAATCTTCAACATATAAAAGAGTTTTCCTTGCCTTTTCGTGCATCCCCAAGAGATTATGATATGGTTATGCTAAGCCATATATTCTCTCTTCATGAAAATCAAGAGATGATTTTAAAACTAGCATACCGAGCATTAGCAAACACCGCAAACATAATCATTATAGAAAAAAAAGATTTAGTAGATACTGCTTTAGTAAAAGAGATGTTAGAGGCGTGTGAATTTAGAGTTGCAAACGAGATAGCCATCTTAGATGACTGTGATTTAATAATTGCCAAGAAGATGCATATGTGGGGCAATGGGCTTTAGGGTTTTTATTTATTATTAAAAATTTAACTTAATTTTATAAAATAAGAATTCGCTTGCTGGGCTTGAACTCAAAGAGTTAAGAGAAGCTATTGTAGAAGAATTACAAAGTAAATAAAACTCTAATTAACTAATTTTAAATCCTCCATATAAGTTTTAAAACTCATATGGAGATACTCTTTCTTTTAGAATATCATAAAAAACAACTTAATTTTTATTTTGAAATATTTTTACTGCTTTGGTTGTTTTAAAGTTATTCAAAATTTAATAGATAGAATTTTATTTTGCAAAAAACCAACAATTTTGGCAACGCCTTAATTAATCGTGTTCCTCATATTATCTTTATTTATTTGGTTATTAAAGCGGTTATTTTGATGTTGGCAGTGGCGAAATAGATTCAGACAAACAAAATTGCCAAATCTTAATTTTTAAGACTATCTGCTTTATCTAAAAACATACTGCTTATACTCAACACAAAATTTTGATAATCAAAACAACATGGTACTAAACTTGCTTAAAAATTAAAAAATAGCCTCAATTACAGGATTGCCAATGTTCAATGAAAAAAATATACTCATAACGGGCGGAACAGGTAGTTTCGGCAAAAAATACACAGAGATAATCTTAAAAAAATACAAACCAAACAAAATAATCATATTTTCAAGAGATGAGTTAAAACAGTATGAGATGGCACAAACCTTTACGGATTCTTGCATGCGCTATTTTATTGGTGATGTTAGAGATGAAAAGAGACTTTTAAAAGCTATGCGAGGTGTTGATTTTGTGATACATGCAGCAGCACTGAAGCATGTGCCGATTGCAGAGTATAACCCGATGGAGTGCATAAAAACAAATATTATGGGTGCTCAAAATGTTATAGATGCAGCACTTGAAACAGGCGTGCAAAAAGTTATAGCCCTCTCGACTGACAAAGCGGCAAATCCTGTAAATCTTTACGGTGCAACAAAACTAGCAAGTGATAAGCTTTTTGTGGCAGCAAATAACCTAACTGGCGATAGAGAAACAAAGTTTTCGGTTGTTAGATATGGCAATGTTATAGGTTCTCGTGGCTCAGTTGTACCATTTTTTCAAAAACTTATCCATGAGGGTGCAACAGAGCTCCCAATAACTGATGTGAAAATGACAAGATTTCTAATCACACTTGAAGATGGGGTAAAGTTTGTTCTTAAAAACTTTGAGAGGATGCAGGGTGGAGAGATATTTATCCCAAAAATCCCATCTATGAAAATGACTGATTTGGCACTTGCAATGGCTCCAAATCTGCCTCATAAGATCATAGGAATTCGCCCCGGAGAGAAACTCCATGAGATTATGTGTCCATCGGACGATAGTCATCTTACGCTAGAGTTTGATGATCATTATGTAATAACGCCTACTATTCAGTTTACGCAAAGTTCTGACTTTAAAAAGAATCTTATAGGTGAGACTGGAGTGGCGGTTGCTCAGGGCTTTGAGTACAACTCTGGAAATAATACAGAGTGGTTAAGCAGTGAGGATTTGGTTGCAAAAATGAACCATACCGAGATTGAGAAATAGCAGATGATTCCCTACTCTACACAGCTGATTGAGCAAGATGATATTGATGTGGTGGTAAGTGTTTTAAACTCTCCGTTTTTAACTCAAGGCGCGAAAGTTGAAGAGTTTGAAAATGCTCTTTGCGACTATGCTGGTGCGAAATTTGCCGTCTCTTTTAACTCTGCAACCTCTGCACTTTTAGCCGCTTATGTCATATGTGGAATCAGTGAGGGTGATGAGATAATCACAACCCCAATTAGTTTTGTAGCAACCTCAAATATGTTTGTCTTGCTTGGAGCAAAGCCCGTCTGGTGCGATGTGAAACTTGATGGAAACATAGACGAGCGACTTATAGAAGGGCTTATAACTCCAAAAACAAAAGCGATAGTAGTTGTAGATTTTGGCGGAAAAGTTGTTGAGATACAAAAGATAAAAGATATAGCAGAAAAACACAATCTAATACTAATAGATGATGCTTCCCATGCCCTAGGTTCAAGTGTTGATGAGCAAAAAGTCGGTTCATTTGCTGACATGACAATATTCTCTTTCCATGCAATCAAGCCCATAACAACAGGTGAGGGCGGTGCAGTTTTAACCGACAATGAGGAGCTTGCAAAAAGAATGAGGCTTTTTCGCTCACATGGAGTGGTTAAAAAAGAGCTTTGGAACTCTGACATGGTAGCCATGGGACACAACTTTAGATTAACAGAGTTCGCGGCAGCGCTTGGACTTAACCAACTTAAAAAATTGGACAGTTTTATAAAAGTTCGTAGTGACATAGCTTCTTATTATGATGAGAGATTTAAAAATGAGAAGCTCTTTATCACTCAAAAGACTCCCTCAAATATGATAAGTTCGAGACATTTATATCCAATAATCTTAAATCCAGAACTGCAATGCCCAAAAGAGGATATTTTCAAAGAGTTGCAAAGTCTTGGGCTTGGTGTTCAGGTTCACTACAAACCAATCTATCAAAACAGTTTTTACAGAGAGAAATTCGGTGATGTCTCGCTTATGGTGGCGGATGATTTTTACAGAAGTGAAATCTCAATACCATGTCATCAAAAGATGAGTATGGAAGATGCAAAATATGTTGCAGATATGTTTTTGGATACCATTCGCAAATATAATCATAGAGGATGCAGTTTTTAAATGAAAACAAAAGCAGTTGCAATTATCCCGGCGCGAGGCGGAAGTAAGCGAATTCCACGAAAAAATATTAAGTTATTTCATGGCAAACCACTCATCGCCTATTCCATACAAGCGGCACTTGATGCAAATATTTTTGAAAAAGTTATAGTTACTACGGACGATGAAGAGATAGCGGCGATTGCAAGAGAATATGGTGCAGAGGTTCCATTTTTACGACCAAAAGAGCTTAGTGATGACTTCACAAATACAAAAGAGGTTATAGACCATGCTTTAAAGTATTTAGAAGATAGGGGCGAGAAATATGAGTACATGTGCACTATCTACGCAACGGCACCTCTGCTTCAAGGCAGATATCTTGTAGAGGGGTATGAGAAGTTAAAAAATAGCAGTGCCATAAACGCTTTTTCATGCACCTCTATGCCGTTTCCAATTCAGCGAACTTTTAAGCTGGATGAAAATGGAAGATGTGAGATGTTTTGGCCTGAAAACTATCCAAAAAGAAGTCAAGATTTGGAAGAAGCATACCAAGATGCAGGGCAGTTTTACTGGAGTAAAGTCGGTAAATATTCAAGCGAGGTTATGTTTGGAAAAGATAGTATCCCTGTTATCTTACCTCGTCATTTGGTTCAAGATATTGATACTTTAGAAGATTGGCAAAGAGCCGAGTTTATGTACGAGGCCGTTATGAAAACAACAACAGATGAACATCCTAATTAGAGCTGACTCATCTTCGACAATAGGTACTGGACATATCATGCGAGATTTGGTTCTTGCAAAGCAGTTTGAAAATTCCAAAATTATTTTTGCCGTGCAAGATTTAGCTGGAAATATAAATTATAAAATAACAGAAGCGGGATATAATTTAGAGATACTAAAAAGTGCCAATATTGGCGAACTAGAGGCTTTAGTTAAAGAGAAAAATATAGATATGCTGGTGATTGACCACTATGATATAGATTTTGAGTTTGAAAAAAGATTAAAACAACAAAACCCAGCGTTAAAAATCTTTGTTTTAGACGATACTTACGAAAAACACCACTGCGACATACTTTTAAATCATAATATCTATGCAAAAAAATCAAAATACAAAGAGCTGGTTCCATCCTCATGCGAAGTTAGATGCGGAAGCAAACAGACGCTTCTTAGGGATGAATTCCACAAAGAAAAAGCCAAAGCTATACCTAAAACAAAAAGTAAGAATATAAAAATTTTTATAGCTATGGGTGGGGCAGATACTCAAAATCTAAATATAAAAATATTAGAAGTTATTAAAGATTTTGACCATGTAAAAGCGGTTGTGGTGACTACGAGTGCAAATAAAAATTTGGAAGATTTAAAAGAGTATGCCAAAGAAAAAAAGTGGATAAAACTTTATATAAACTCAGAAAAAATTGCAAAGCTAATGAGAAAAAGTGATTTTGGTATCATCACTCCTAGCGTTAGTGCAAATGAAGCTTACTTTATGAAGTTGTCTTTTATAGCTATTAAAACTGCCGATAATCAGGGAGAGATGTATAAGTTTTTGAAGAAAAATGGCTTTGGTGTTATGGGACGATTTAGTAAAAAAAAGTTAAACTCCATGGTTAAAGAAATGATTAAAAAATGAAAATTGAGCTAAAAGAAGAGGTCTTTGAGCTTATTAATTTTATTGATTTAACACTTAATGAGCAAAAGATGGTTTTAGTGTGGCGAAATCATGAGAGTGTGAAAAAATGGATGCATGACTCACAAAATATCACAACTAAAAATCACTTAAAGTTTATAGCGTCGCTGAAAATGTCTAAAACAAAAGAGTATATGGTTGTGAAAAAAAACACTGATTATATCGGCGTTGTAGATTTTACAGATATTAATTTTGCTAAAAAGAGCGCAGATATAGGGCTTTATGCAAATCCTATTGATAAAATCAAGGGAGCTGGAAGTATGCTTTTAGAAGTTGGCTTGAAGTATGCTTTTGAGGTTCTAAAACTTAAAACTCTAAATCTTGAAGTATTTATTGATAATGAAAGAGCCATTGGTCTATATAGAAAATTTAACTTTAAAGATAGTGGTAAAAAAGTAGCCGATGGAAAAAGTATTATTTGTATGAAGTTTAGAAATGAAGAGGAGTAGCAGATGAAAATAGGTAATTTTGATTTAGAAAAAGATGGCACTTACATTATAGCGGAGCTGAGCGCTAACCATAATGGAAGTTTGCAAAATGCGCTTGATACCATAAAGGCTGCGAAAGAGTGCGGAGCGGATGCTATAAAACTTCAAACATACACCGCCGATACTTTGACGCTTGACAGTGATAGAGAGGATTTTATCATCAAAGGCACAACGCTTTGGGATGATAAAAAGCTTTATGATTTGTACAAAGAAGCATACACTCCATGGGAGTGGCACAGAGAGCTGTTTGAGTTTGCTAGAAGCATAGAGATAGATATATTTTCTACTCCCTTTGATAAAAGTGCTGTTGATTTTTTAGAACAGTTCGGTCCCTCAACATATAAAATAGCCTCTTTTGAGATAACGGATTATGAGCTTGTGCGGTATGTTGCCTCTAAGGGCAGACCCATTATCATAAGTACAGGAATTGCTACGGTTGATGAGATTCAAGATGTTGTTGATATTTGCAGAGCCGAGGGTAATGAAAATATAATACTGCTTAAGTGTACTTCCGCATATCCGGCACCGCTTCATGAGGCAAATCTCCTAACTATCCCAAACCTTGCTCAAACTTTTGGTGTTGTGAGTGGTTTTTCAGATCACACTATGGGAAGCACCGCTCCTATTGTCGCAGTTGCTCTTGGGGCAAAAGTGATAGAGAAACACTTTATAGTTGACAGAGCCATCGGCGGAGCTGATGCTGAGTTTTCTATGAATAAAGAGGAGTTTAGCGATATGGTAAGAGCCATAAGAGATGCTGAGAAACTTCTTGGGCGAGTTGACTATAGCATGAGTGAAAAGAAGAGAAAAAATAGGCAGTTCTCAAGAAGTCTTTATGTAACAAAAAATATGAAAAAAGGTGAAATTTTTAGCCAAGAGTCTGTGCGAAGCGTAAGACCCGGGTTTGGACTTCATCCAAAATATTTTAAAGAGATTTTAGGAAAAGTGGCAACTCGTGATATTTCATTTGCAGAAGCTTTAGGAAAAAGTGATATATCTTGGTAAAAATTGCTCTTTTTTTTAATGATGGCGGACCTAGCAATAACCTAATCTCTATCATCAAAAGATATGAAGAAGATTATGAGTGGCACCTGTTTGCGTTTAAAGAGTCTCCTGCTTGGTTGGTTTTTGAAAAAGCGAATCTTGGGGTTTGTATAAAAGAGTTAGATAAAGATTCTGACATAAAACAAGAGCTTCTTTTTTTAAAACCTGCCGTTGTTTTGGTTGGCACAAGTTGGCAAAATAGGACTCATCTAGAGTTTATAAAAGTGGCAAAAACTCTTCATATTCCATCGGTTGCGATGCTGGAACATTGGGTAAACTATAGAGAGAGATTTGGCTATCCCGATAAAAACTATAGAAAAAATATCTCTGATTTTATAACCGTGAATGATATTTATGGCTATGAAATGGCTGATGATTTAGGTTTTGCAAATATCATAAAACTTAGATTTTATAATCTTTTGGATGATATAGAGATTTTTGAGAATACTCAGATAAAAGAGCAAAATAGTCTGCTTTTTATAAGTGAACCTACAAAAAAAGTGGCTCTTAATAGTTATGGTAATGAAAATTATTGGGGATTTGATGAGTTTGAGGTTTACGAAGAGATATGTGAAAATATGGAACTCTTCGGCACAAATGAGCTAAATATAAGGCTTCATCCCTCGGATGAAATTGGTAAATATGATTATTTGACAAGTAGATATAAAAACATAAAAATAGAGATAGAAAATCCGTATGAAACAGCGTTGATTAGCTCACTCTGTAAAAATAAAATTATCATTGGAATAGATGGTTTCGTACTTTTTGAAGCAATGTTGCTTGGAAAACTCTCTCTCTCGCTTATGCCACCTTCAAAAAGAGAGTGTGTTGTACCTATTTTTGAGCAAAATAAAATTAGAGCCATAAATAAAAATATGAAACTATCTGATTTTAAAAGAGCTCTATCTGTGGACGAGATAAAATCATTTGGAATTGATTTTGCTACTATGATAAAACAGATAGTAAAATAGGATAAAGATGAACGCTGCCATAGTCGGATGTGGAAATATCGCTGGATTTTACGACACTCCAGATTCTGATGAAATTTTAACTCATGCTCATGCGTTTGCCCTTTGTAAGATAACAGAACTTATAGCATGCTGTGATATAAACGAAATGAGTTTGCAAAAATTTAGCTCCGTCTGGAGAAGTGATATTCGTACATACTTAAGTGTTGATGAGATGCTAAAAAAGGAAGATATTGACCTTTTAGTTATTGCTTCAAATACAGAATCGCACTTTGATGTTTTAGAAAAAGTGCTTCTGAAAACGGATATAAAACATATAATCTGTGAAAAACCATTTGTTTCAAATATGCGAGAGTATAGTAAAATCCATGAACTTATCGAGAAGAAAAACCCAAATCTGCTTATAAACTTCATCCGATGTTTTGACCCATCTATAAACGGCGTTAAAAAACTACTTGAAAAAGGAAAACTTGGAGCTGTTTTAGGGTTTAGTGCAAGAGTAAACAAAGGGCTTTATCATAACGGTTCCCATGTGCTGAGCCTTGTTGAGCATTTTTTTGGAGAGATAAACAAATTTGAGGCAAATGGTGCAAGTGTAATTGATGGCGATATTTACGGCTCTTTTTGGATGCAGACCAAGCAGACAAGTGGAGTTTTGATAAATTTTGACAGTAGTGAGTTTTCTATATTTGAGATGGAAATTGTGTGTCAAAAAGGTGTTATAAAGATTCAGAAATCTGGTTTTGATATAAGAGTCTATAAGGCAAAAGAGTCCAAAAAAGTAAAAGGGACAAAAGAGCTAAAACTTCATAAAAAATATCCAAATAGTCTAAAATACTACGCAAAAAATAGTCTAGAGTTTCTTTTGGATAAAAACTCAAAAGAGCAGCTAGAAAAGCATCTCAGTATTAGTTCTAAGCTGCTAAAAATAAGAGAAAATCTACTCAAAGGAGAGTCGTGCAACTTGCAATAAATGGTGGGAAAAAATTAAGAGATAAGCCTTTTCCAGCTTACAACACAATAGGCAAAGAGGAAGAAGAAGCGGTTTTAAGGGTGCTTAGAAGCGGTAAACTCTCTACTTACATCGGCTCTTGGCATGATGATTTCTATGGTGGGACAGAAGTTAGGGCACTAGAGAAAGAGTGGGCTGAGTATTTTGGCTCCAAACATGCCATAAGCGTAAACTCTGCAACCTCTGGGCTTTATGCCGCAGTCGGAGCGCTTGGTATAACCGCTGGCGATGAGGTGATAGTTTCTCCCTATACTATGAGTGCGAGTGCTACGGCGATACTGCTTTATGGTGGAATTCCTGTGTTTGCGGATATTGAAGAGGAGTTTTTTTGTATAGATCCAAAATCCGTTGAGAGCAAGATAACTTCAAAAACAAAAGCGATTATGGCGGTTGATATATTTGGACAGCCGAGCGATTATAGGGCTTTGAGAGAGATAGCAGACAAGCACAATCTTAAAATCATAGAGGACTGCGCACAAGCTCCTTATGCAAAACTTGATGGTAAATTTGCTGGAACGCTTGGGGATATTGGTATTTTCTCGCTTAACTATCACAAGCATATACATAGCGGAGAGGGTGGAATCGTGGTAACAAACAGTGATGAGCTAGCATTTAAAATTCAGCTTATCCGAAATCATGCAGAGGTTGTAATTGGCGCAAAAGGGTACAAAGAGAAGAGTGAGCTTCACAATATGCTAGGGTTTAACTACCGTATGACGGAAATCGAGGCTTCTATCGCAAGAGTTCAACTGCTAAAGTTAAAAGATTTGGTTGAGCAAAGAGTAGAAAATGTTCTATATATGGAAGAGAGATTTAAAAAGATGCCATTTTTAAAAGTTCCACCCATTAGAGATGGTGCAGCTCACTCTTATTATGTTCATATACTTGTGTTTGATGAGAAGATAGCAGGAGTTCATAGAAACAGATTTATAGATGCTGTAAAAGCTGAACTTCCGCCAACTATTATGCGGGACGACAGCGCTGTTTTGCTTAGCTACGGATATGTAAAACCTCTATATCTTCAACCGCTCTATCAGGAAAAAATCTGTTTTGGAGAGTATCCGTTTAACCATACAGAGCGGGAGTACAAAAAAGGCGACTGTCCTGTTTGTGAAGATATGCACTACAACAAAATCATAACTCATGAGCTTATGCGCCCTGGAATGAGTAGAGATGATATGGATGATGTAGTTCGTGCCTTTGAGAAAGTGTGGGAAAATAGAGGTGAACTCAGCTGATTTGACTCAGCTTTTATCTCTTTACCCATTTTTACTTTGCTCCAACCTTGGATAAAACAACCTTGATGGTTTTCATTATGATTACAAAATCAGCCCATAGTGACCAGTTTTTTATATACCAAATTTCCAGTTCATTTCTCTCTTTAAAGGTAAGATTGTTTCTACCGCTTACTTGCCATAGCCCCGTAATGCCAGGTTTTACTTTTAAAATAAATTGTTTATTCTCCCCTAGCTTATCTGATTCATTTATCATATATGGGCGAGGACCGATTAGACTCATTTCACCTTTTAAGATATTGATAATTTGAGGTAGCTCATCTAAAGAAGTGGCTCGTAACATCTTTCCAAGTCCTGTAATGCGTGGGTCATTTTGGTATTTGTGATACTCTCCATAATATACCACTTCTTCAGGATGCTCTTTTAAGTATTTTTCCAATGTAGCCTCTGAGTTTTCATACATAGTTCTATACTTGTAGCAGATAAAGTTACTACTGTTTTTTCCAAGTCTAGGCTGTTTGAAAAAAATTGCACCTCTGGAATCCAAGCGAATCAATAAACCAATGACAGTGTGCACAACCAAGAATGGCAGTAAGATAATAAGTATAATAAAAAATTCCGCTATATTTTTAATCCATATATTGTGTGCAAGAAGAAGTTTATTTTCCACTTGGATTGTGTTGTATCGTATGTTTGAGTACTCTATGATATTTGAGTTTGCAAAATTAACGCTCGAAATGTAAGGGACGATGTAAACCTCGGCATGGTGAAGTAGATATTTTGCAATCTTTTGCTTCATTTTTGAAGTATCGCTACCTTTTGATGTGATAATTACCGTGTCGTATCTTTTTTCATCATATCGCATACCAAGATACCAGTTTTCATGAAACTCTTTTTTTAAAATATCTTTTTGTGTCTGTTCTCCGATGATATAAACTCTTTTTTGGAAAAATGTAAATCTATAAAGAAATTTCTTAGTATATCTTTTAGCTAGAGGTATTATAAGTAGGGCCAATGTAAAATAGATGGTTATAAAAATCCGCGAATACCCATCTGAAATTTTTGCCAACGCCAATAACGCCATAATAACAAGATACCCATAGAGGATGGACTGCATTATTTTTTTGGTCTCTTGCCAAAAGTCATATCTTAAAGTATATATATTTTCATAAAACATTAATATAAAAATGACAAAAATGACAAAATAAAAGTTTTGAAGCCTCAGCTCATGAAATGTTGGTAGAAATAAGTCGCCTATATTTACTCTTAAATAATATGCTAAATAAAAAAGAGCCATCAAAACTGCTATGTCAATTAAAATAAGAATGAGACTTAGGAGATATTTTTTCATATTTTATACTTCTTTATTATTTCTTGAACTTCTCTGTTTTTCTCTCTTCTAAAACTATCAAAAAACCAACCATATTTATTGAAATAGTAGATTGTAGATTTTATATGAGCTATCAGTAAAGATTTATTTTTATGAGACCCTCTTTCGTGTACATGGGTAATACTGACTTTTGGATAGAAAATAGTTTTATATTTTGCATGGAGTCGCCTGTTGAGGTCAGTGTCTTCCATATACATAAAGATATTTTCATCAAACAGACCGATATTTTTTAGATGTTCAACTCGTAAAAACATAAAACATCCATTTAAAAATGGAACATTTAAAATCTTGTCATAATCAAAATCATGAAGTTCATATTTATGATTGATTTTTTGGACCATTTTATCCAAAGGAATAAATCTTCTAGCAATTAGCTCTATTGGAGTTGGTAGTAAATTACAAAGGTACTGCAATTTTCCATTAGGATAAAATGTTTTTGGGATTATATTTGCCACATCTTGATTTGCTTGCATATACTCATGTAACTCTTCCATCACACCTTGCTCAAAATAAGCATCGGGATTTAAAACCAAGTGGTAACTAGTGCCATCTGTGATACTTTTATTTATAGCTATATTATGAGCCTTGCCAAAGCCTAAGTTTGCATTGTTGTATATATACTCCACTCTCTCATCTATATTTGAGAGATACCTTAAGTTATCTGTAGGTGAATTATCTATCAAATAGAGTTTTACATCCATAGAAGTGTTTAAAAAACTATAAACTGCCTTTTTTAGAAGCTCTTCATTATTTTGATATAAAACTATCGACCCACTTATCTGCACAGCTCTTTCCCCTATATTCTTAAATCTTTAAAAATAACCCTAGATTACGAATAAAGCCTTGTTTCAAAAGTTTATATTTCCATAATATTACTCTTTTTTGCCAAAATGATTTTTCCTCTAACTCAGTAAAATCCTTTAGCATTGCTTTAGTTTTTTCATCCAGCTCATCTTCAAATTGTTCCAAAAAAGCTTTAGCTTGAAACTTGTATTGTCCAACAATATCAAAAGAAAATATTTTATAAAAAGTTTTAAATAATACTTTAAAACTAAATCCATCTGCCCCTACGGTATTGCCGACATGCTGTCTGTATTTTATACAAGTTGTATCTATAAAGCTTATCTTGCCAAATTGACTCGCAACAAGCCCTATCCACCAGTCATGCATAATGGCTCTGTCTGAAACAGGTAGGCACTTTTCTGCAAGTTTTCTATTTATCATCATGGTACACCCAGTGATGGTGTTTTGCACAATGAGATTGTTGAACTTATTTTTATATGGATCTATCTTTTGAAAATTCATAAAAGAATTATTTATAATATGTAGCTTTTCATCCACTACTTCCAAATCGGTATGCACCAAAAGAGGTACATCACCAAACTTTTCACTGGTCTCTTGCATCTTTATAAGAGATATTTGTATCTTATTGTTTTCCCATATATCATCTTGATCACAAAACATAAAATACTCCGCATTGCTATTTTCAACTGCATATCGCAATAGTGTAGCAAAACTATTTTTAGCACCTAGATTCTCATTTATGTCCATCAACCTAATATTATAGGATTTCAGTATATCTAATGTAGCATCACTGCTTTTATCATCTCTGGTTATTATTTCAAAATCTTTATATGTTTGAGCAAATAACGAATCCAATTGCTCTTTTAGGTACTTCTCTCCATTATAAGTGGATAAAAGTATGACTATTTTCTTTTGCATTGCTTTCATTTGAAGTATTTTTTTAGCTTATTTAATTTTATAAATCTTGCACAATAAATAATAACAAATATAAACAGCGTGCTCAATAACTTTATTTTATCTTTTGGGCCAAAAAAAGAGAGATTAGCAAAAACGGTACGAAATCTATCTCTAAGTACCTTATTTCGGAGAATATTTGAGATATTTTCTTCATGTACTCTATAGGCACTAACTTTTTTATTTATAAAACCTAAATAATTTTTTGATACCAACTTTAAATAAAAATCCCAATCTTCGGTCATAAGGTTTTCGTTGTATTTAAAGTCGTTATCCTCATACAGTTTTTTTCGCACCATTAAGACAGGGCCTGGAATAGACCAATGTCTAATAATTTCATTTTTAAGACTATTGTCGTCCATATAAAGCTTTATATCTCTATTGAAGTGCTCCTTTAAAGCACTTGTATATAAACATTTATTATTGTTATTTACAATAATGCAATCACCTATTACAGCCATTTTGCTATAATTATCTTCTAGGTAATTAACTCTACTAGAAAGTCCATCTGGCAATAAATAATCATCACTTGCCAAAAGACATATATACTCACCTTTTGCTAAAGATACTAGTTTATTTAATGTTTTACTAACACCTTGATTTTCTTGACTCTTGTATATAATATCTATTTTATTTGAGTTTAATTTTATCCAATCTGCAATCTTCTCATCAGTACTATCGGTTGAGCCGTCATCTATAATAATTATTTCTTTATTTGAATAGCTGGTTTCTAGTACACTATCCAAGCATTTAACCATATATCTTTCATGATTATATGCTGGGATAATAATAGAAACTAATGGAAAATCAGAACCCATTGATTGCTTGTACTATTTTTATAGTATCTTCTAGGCTCTGCGCCCCACCTATAGGTAAACTTAGAACTTCTTCATGTATCTTTTCGCTGACAGGATAGCTTACATCATTCCACTCTTTATAGGCATTTTGTTTATGTGGTGGGATTGGATAATGTATTAATGTTTGAATTCCATTGTCTAAGAGGTATTTTTGTAATTCTTCTCTTTTTTCTGTTCTGATGACAAATAAATGCCACACATGATTTGAGTAATTTTGAGTGTTTAATTTTGAATTTTGAATTGGAAGGATGATCTTTTCATTTTTAATATTTTGCATATAGTAGTTTGCTATTTCTCTTCTTTTTTCTATTTCTATATCAAGATATTTTAGCTTTACTCTTAACATTGCTGCTTGCATTTCATCTAAGCGACTATTTATGCCTTTGTAAATATTCTCATACTTTTTATGACTTCCATAGTTAGCAAGTGCTCTGATAGTGCTTGCAAGAGTATCATCATTTGTAGTGACAACTCCACCATCGCCTAGTGCACCTAGGTTTTTACCAGGATAAAAGCTAAATCCGCTGGCATCCCCCAGATTTCCACTCCGCTTTTCACCATAATAGGCTCCATGCGATTGTGCTGAGTCTTCGATTACTTTTAGATTATATTTTTTTGCTATTGCATTAATAGCATCCATATCACACGTTTGACCGTAGAGATGTACAGGGAGGATCGCTTTGGTTTTAGAGGTAATTTTTTCTTCGATTTTTATCGGATCGATCAAATAGGTATCGATATTCGGTTCTACGAGAACGGGAACGAGATTGTTTTGAGAGATAGCAAGAATCGATGCGATATAGGTATTGGAAGGAACTATCACTTCATCGCCATCTTTCATAACTCCTAGCTCTTTATAGGCTCTTAGTATTAAGATAAGTGCATCAAGACCATTTGCCACACCGATGGCATGTTTTGTACCACAATATTCAGCAAATTCATTTTCAAACTCTTTACACTCATTTCCTTGAATATACCAACCACTATCTATTACTCTGGTACAAGCTTCTATTAATTTATCTTTATATTGAGCATTTAAGCCTTTTAAATCTAAAAATGGGATCATAAATGTGTACCTTGAAAATATTTTTTTATATTCGAGACAATAATAAAAATGTCATTCTCTAAAAGTTGATAATACATTGGCAACCTAATTAGCCTTTCGCTCTCGCTTGTAGTAAACTCATCCATCCCCTCAAATCTACCAAACTTCAAACCTGCAGGTGCAGAATGTAATGGCACATAATGAAAAACTGCTAAGATGCCATTTTCTTTTAAGTGCTCTAACAGCTTTGTTCTCTCTTTTAAATCTTTCACTTTTAGATAAAACATATGTGCATTTTGTACACATTCTGTAGGGATTTTTGGAAGCTCAAGAAATCCTTTCTCTTCAAGCTCTTTTAATCCATCGTAATATTTTTGCCAACTATTTAATCGGTTCGAATTAATTTCATCTGCTTTTTCAAGATTCCCCCACAAATAGGCTGCACTCATATCATTCATAAGATAACTGCTGCCCAAATCTACCCATGAGTATTTATCAACCATGCCTCTAAAAAATAGACTTCTGTTTGTCCCTTTTTCTCTTATGATTTCAGCTCTTTGTGTAAATCTTGCATCATTGATAACAAGAAGTCCACCTTCACTGGTATAGTTTTTTGTTTCATGAAAGCTATACGCTCCTATATGCCCGATTGTCCCAAGCGGTCGCTCTTTATAGGTAGACATCATTCCTTGAGCAGCGTCTTCGACCACAAAAAGTCCGTGACGATTGGCAATATCCATAATAACATCCATCTCACATCCAACTCCTGCGTAATGGACAGGCACAATCGCTTTTGTTTTGTTGGTAATTGCAGCTTCGATTAATGTTTCGTCTATATTCATTGTATCGGGACGAATGTCTACAAACACAATCTTAGCTCCACGAAGAACAAATGCATTGGCAGTACTGACAAAAGTATAAGAAGGCATGATCACTTCATCGCCTTCTTGTATATCTAGCAATATTGCAGCAATTTCAAGTGCATGCGTACACGATGTGGTCAAAAGTGCTTTACTGCATCCGAGTTTAGTTACAAACCATTCGTGGCAGCGTTTCGTAAACTCTCCATCTCCCGAGATTTTTGAGCTTTTCATCGATGCTAAAACGTATTTTTCTTCATTACTGGTAAAAGGCGGTTTGTTAAATAGGATCATTGTTTATTCCTTGTTTTCTAAGTATTTTTTTTCTAATTCTAATAAATCTTTTTTTCGATCCTTTAGTCTTTTAGCAGGGCTACCAATGTAGATTCCCCAAGGTTCAGTTGAGTTTAGTATTAAACTCATTGCACCTATTGAAGTCCCCTCAGCCAATATAACGCCTGGCATAATAATACTTCCAGCACCAACAATAGAGTATTTTTTTAAAATTACTTCTTTCATTAACTCATTTTTATACTCTTTTGGAATAGTTGAATTTGTCATAGTTTTACCGCTATAATCATCTGACTGAGTAAAGACTTGAACACCATAAGCTATAGTTGTAAAATCTTCAAAAACTATCCCTTTTTCTCCACCAGCAACCAAGCACATTGGAGTAATATGAACATTCCTACCTATTTTGATTTTTCCAGAAAGCACACAAAAATCATCGATGCGAGAATTGTCTCCTATGTCTATTTGATCACAGTTATAAATACTTGCTTTATCGCTGATTTTTGCATTTTTGCCTATGTGTTTAAAGCCTAATTGTTGTAATTGCTCTTGTGTATAGTATGCCATTTGTTAAACACTCCTGCTTGTTACGATAATGCCAGCTACAATAAACATAAGACCTAATATCTTTTGCCACGTAACTATTTCATCAAAAATTAATACTGACAAAATAAAAACTAATACAAATGCTCCACTCATAAAAGGGTAAGCATAACTAAGTTCAAATTTTGTCATAGTTGCCATCCAAAAAAATGATGCTATAAATGCGGCTGCAAAACCACTAAAAATAAATGGATCAAACACTAATTTGAATAAAAATAAAACTTTGTCTAAAAAATCATTTGGCAAAGTAAAGTTCAATGAAGATATTCGCCATTTCAGAACCAACTGTCCGTAAACTGTAAAAAATATTGTTCCAAATATATAGAAGTATCCCATCAATTTCCTTCATTTTCAAAAGTAGTTTCTTGAACTATATATATTGGTCTATTTTTAGTTTCATCAAATATTTTACCTATATAAAGTCCTAGTATTCCCATATTAGCAAAGAGTAACCCAGCTATAAAATATATAGATACCATTACACTCGTCCAGCCCTCAACAGGAATGGAAAACATAAAATATCTTAAAATTAACCAACTTGCATATAAAAGACTGAAAAAAGCTACGATAAAACCAAACTTGATAGAAAGTTTTAGTGGCTTATTGGACTGTGAAACTATACTATCGATTGCTAAATTTATCAATTTACTAAAAGTATAAGAACTTTTTCCTTCATCTCTTGAGGAATGTTCTATATTAATTTCAGTTCTTTTGAATCCTGCCCAATTTACGAATAAAGGATATGTTCTATTTTGTTCTCTCATTTGTTTTAGCGTATTTAAAACTTTTTTGGAAATAATACTAAAATTTGCTATTGTATTATCAATTTTACTTTCCGTAAAATAATCATACACTTTATAAAAAAGTTTTGAACTAAGCTTTTTAAAAAAGGTATCTTTTCTCTTGGCTCTTCTCCCAAAAACAATATCATGTCCCTCAAGAGCTTTATTATAAAGCTTTATAATCTCTTCTGGTTGGTCTTGCAAGTCACAATCCATCACAACAATCCAATCGCCTTGTGCATAGTCAAGACCAGCTGTGATAGCTTTGTGCTGTCCAAAATTCCGTGATAGATTAATCCCTTTTACTCTGCTATCACTTTGTGCTAATTTTTTGATGGTTCCCCATGCATTATCAGGGCTTGAATCATTTACCATGATTATCTCAAAATCATCTGTTACGGCTGAAAGAGATTGGGTTAATCTTTCATATAGATTGTTGAGACTCCCACAACATCCGTATACTGGGGTTATAATTGATATTTTTGATTGCAATGTTGTATTATTAAGCATATTTTTTTTCTCGGAAATAAAATATTAAAGATAGTAAAAATAAAAAGATAATAAATATCTTTGGGAAATAGAAATATCTAGTTTCAAAATGAACAACTGTAAAAATCATTAAATAGGTTATAAAAAGTGAAACAAATATCCATCCCAAAAGTTGTGCAATACTATTTTTGTGCTTGTAACAAATTGTTATGACGATGAATATACACATTAAAATAAAACTATTGTTAATGATCATGCTGTTTTGTGTAATTTTTGGGCTTGGTGATGTCCAATAGCCAAGCTCAGAGAACCAGTAATTTTTTAAGGGAATAAATTTTATCTGATACCATAAAATGGGGTCACCTAAAAAAGTTTTTATCAATAATTCTGGATTACTATTTTTTATGTCATCGCACGTTGAAGGATTGACTAAGCAAATCATATTCCCTTTGCCTTCAACTATCCAACCTCCACCAATGCTTAACAATTTTTCATTTGAACTTACTAAATTGCTATAAATTAAAGATGATGTTGCTACCCATGAAATTCTGTCGTTATGGATTTTGTTATAAATTCTCCACGGTAAGGTAATGAGAACTGATGTTATAATGATATAAAAAAGTATACGTATATTTTTTAAATCAATTTTATTTCTTTTTGAATTAAACTTATATCTCAAAATATTAAATATAATAAAAAAGATACCGAATAGTGAAAGAATTACTAATATCGTTTCAAATTGTGATCTGAAGTAGGCTGATATCCCTAAAAATAGCCCTGCTAAAATTGAGTAAACTGTATATGAATGATAGTGCGCTTTTAGCATAAATAAGACAAATAATAAAAAAAACCCTATTGAAAAACTTTCTCCTAATAATACCCCGGTAGGTTCGAGCAAAAAAACCCTAGATACAGGAAAAATAAATAAAATTAAAGGTATGAAAAACGCAATTAGTCTGTTAATATTTTTAGGTATAAAACCATATATCATAATCAATACAAATGAAAATATTAAAGATGAAAGAATTTGTAATGTTAATATTATGTATACATATTCCCCAAATAATTTTAGAATATATCCTTCAATCAGCATAAAACCGGGTGGCCATAAATTTATTAACCATTGATTAGCAGGTGTAAACCATCCATTTTTAGATACATCTATTGCACCAGTTAAAAAACTCACAGGATCACCTAAACTACTAGTTTTTATTATTTGATCGATAGTGAAATATACGTTAAATTGATCTGGGATATCTCTTACAAAAAGAGATATAAGCATTAACACTGAAAAATATATAGAATATATAAACCATTTGTAATTTAATAAAGTTATCATTTGCACTCAGTAAAAGCCTCTATTAATTCAGCTCTGTGTTGAGCATTTAAGCCTTTTAAATCTAAAAATGGGATCATTAGTTTTCCTCGCTTTCTTCTAAAATTATGATTTCATAATCATTTTTATTCAAACTTTCCAAAAACAAGCATTCTAGTATATTATCATGTTTTATTTCATAACCTTTGGTTCTAAAAAAATCTGCATGCTTTTTAGGCACTTCAGTTCCTGAATAGCCGTCATGAGTACTTCCATCTATGTTCACAGAATACAATTCTTTGCCATTACCATTTGGTTTTGCATAAACATGACTATGAGTTATTGTCATATTATTTGTATTACCAGTATCTTGTCTATATGAGTTTTTTGTTCCATCAATTTGCTTGTAAACTATATGCTCAAATAACATTATTTTCTCAACTATTTGCTTCTCTTTTAAAAAATCTTTAAAACTTGGAATCATTGTACAAATACCTTCTATATTTTTCTTTTGTTATTTCATAATCATTTTTTTCAAAATTAAAAAAATAATCCAACTCATCTTCATCAACTATCTTTGCCCCAAATCTTTGATGAAATGCTATAACCTTATCATTCCCTTTTCGTACATCGAAATGAGATTTTTCAAATCCTAAACCATAAAATCCAAATTCATTTCTCATATTTATATTTTTACCATAAATAATCATGCTGCCATTAGGCAAAAATAACTATTTACCCCCCCCCATTTCACAATCTTCACATATTAATGTTCTATCACACTTTTGTCCACATTTACAAACATGTCCCTTCCTTGTGGCAGGGTTTCCATACCAAAGTTCTTGTACTCCTACATCTTTTGTAACAACACTTCCAGCACCCACCATTGCATATTCTGCAACAGTTATCCCACCAATAATTGTGCTGTTTGCACCAATTGAAGCATTCTTTTTAATTGTAGTTTTTAAAAACTTATTTGGATATTGCTTACTTCTGGGATTAAAATCATTTGTAAATGTTACATTAGGACCAACAAACACATTATCTTCCAAAATTATGCCATCCCAAACCTGTACACCACTTTTTATTGTGACATTATCACCAATAACTACATCATTTTCTATAAATACACTTGCATTAATATTACAATTATTTCCAATTATTGCATTTTCAAGGATTACACAAAATTGCCATATATTTGTATTTTCTCCAATATTTTTTGATTGGACATCAGATAGTTTATGAATCATCTATTTACTTCTTCTATAAATTTGTCATAATCTCGTATATAATCACTCTCATCATAATGCTCACTTGCAAGAACTACTAAAACACAATCTGCACTAAAATCTTTCATTTCTCGCCATATAAGCCCTTCAATAAATAGTCCCTGATTTGGATTTATTAGTTTTATCTCTTTCCTTGTTTTCCCATTATCTAAGACAAAAGTACAAGAGCCTTTTACGGCTATGGCAATTTGTTTGAGATTTATGTGAGCGTGAAAACCCCTCTCAACACCTTGTTTTGTATCAAAAATATAGTAAACTCTCTTTATGTCAAATGGAGCATTGTACCCTTCTTCGATTGCTATGAGAGAGCCTCGTTCATCTCCCAGTGTTTTGAAGTCTATTAAGCCAAATCCCACTATCAACACCCCTTTAAAATGATTTGTATTTTACTTAAATCTACCATAAAGTTGCTGTGTATACTTTTTTCATCACTAGGAATTGTTTTATAGTGTATCAATTTTACTCCAGATACATCAGCTAGCGGTTGAAATATACCATGATTTATCGATGGATGACTTGGATAAAATATTATTGCTTTTGTATTAGGTTGCATAAATAGTATGTTTGTAAAAGTTGCTCCTGAAGCTCCCACAACTACTTTTGATTCATAAAATAACTTTACTTGCTCTGTAAAAATTAATTTTTCTGTTTCTACAATTTCAAAGCCATGGTTGATGAAAAAATCCTCAACTTGTTTTGTATTAACAATAGATCTCATTTGTGTAGATTTTCGTCTTAAATATATTTTTCTAAAAGGTTCTTCTTTTGGTAATGCTAAACAATTAAATATTTCTTCGTGAAATAATTTCAAGCCATAAGTATCTACAAAAAATTCTTCTTGTTCTAAATTGCCTGAAGTATTGTCAAGCGATTGCCAAAATGGTGAGCAATAGACAAGATTGTTACATGTGTATAGCTTTCCTTTTTTTATAGTTGTTAGATTGTACTTAAATGGCACTATAACTTTTAAAATCTCAAGACATTGTTTTGGAATATTTTCATCGATAAGAAATACTATGCTTTTGTTTTCAAAAATTTGACTATTTTCTTTTTTTGATAGTTCTTTTATACTAAATAAAGCTCTAGGTATGATTTCCGTCGTCCAGTGATAATAATTTTGTGAATGTTCTTTCAGTAGTGATATATATAGTATGTCTATATTTGTCAAATCTTGAGATTTTGACATACTTATAGACACAATACTTTTATCTTTTCGATCAAAGTAAGAAAAAATATCCGATCGCTTTAAGTCATGATGTTCTTTCATTGCCAGAAGTTCTTGATGATAAAGCTCATGCCCATTGATTAAAGCGTCAGTGTTACCCAAAACGGTTATCTCTTTAAAAAAATAAAGATCTATATCCAAAACATTTTCTTCGATTTCATCAAGCTTAGTGTAATTTCCTGTTTTATCAAATAAAACGACACTACCTAGTCTTGATTTCCTTGTTTTTATAGAAGCTAAAGTCTCATACTGGATATCTAGCTTATCTATGGATTTTACAAATTGAAGAACATGTAAGCCTCCACCGGAAGTTCCAAGATAGCGATTTTTCACCTTCCTCGCTAAATCAATAAAATATAATTCACTCTCTTTGTATTGCTCTCTTATCACTTTTGGGAGTAACATGTAAAATGATTTGGCTACTATGCGAAATACTTTGCTAATTCTCATTTTCCATCTTTTTTTGGAAATAGCCTTCGCTCCAACGCTAAAACATTCCATGTTTTAAGTGCTTGCATTTCATGAACATACTTCTCAAGTTCTTGAAAATGCTTTTCTCTTTCTTGAACATATTTTTCTTTTGTTTTGGCATAACTATTTATATATGCTATTACTTTTATCAAGTCACTCTTCTCTTCATCTTTAAAAAGCTCAAACAAGTTTTCAAGGCTATTATCAACCTCGCTTGTTACAAATACTCTTGCAAATAATATTAGAAAATTTTTTTCATATTTATAATTAAATATTTTATTTATATCAAGAATAGCTTTTAGGTTTTTTTGGATTTGTTCTTTTTTGCTTAGCAATGACCATATACCTTTATTATGTATACGATACACGGACATTACCTCATCTAAGTATTTTGTGGGACCAAGCTGAGCAAATACCATAACGCGAAACCAATCACCTCTATATAAATTTAAAAAATTCTTATTTGTTCTCATTTCATCATTAAATCTATACAGTATTGAAGCCGTGTGAAAATATATTTCTCCCTTTGTAAAATCTTCTATTCCAAATATACTTTTTTGTGGATTATTAACAATCAGCTCATCATTATTCACATCGATATCTTCTCTTAAAACCTTAGTATTGTGAGCACATGCCATATATTCTAAGTTGTTTTCTAAGAAATCAACTTGTTTTTGTAGCTTCAATTCATCTAGCCAATAATCATCGCCATCAATAAAAATGATATATTTGCCATTTGCTCTTGGTAAATTAAACAACATCTGAGGTCTTTTACCTAAGGAAAATTGATTTAATTCCTGAAAAATAGGCTTTATAATTTCTGGATACTTATTTTCATACTCCTTTATTATACTTTGAGTATTGTCACTTGAAGCGTCATCATAAATTAATAATTCAAATTGAAAATTAGTTTTTTGGTTAACAACACTATCAAGCATTTGTTTAATAAATTTTTCATGATTATATGATGCGGTACAAATGCTAACTAATGGGTAAACAATATTATCAGACTGCATTATAATTCATCTATAAGTTTGTTATAAAATATTTTTTTAGCTTCCATATTTAACCTTACACCTTCTGAACTTTCATATTGAATGTTTTCAAATTCGCTTCGATTTAACCTTTCAATATCTTCTTCTAGAATTTCTTCTAGCTCTTCTTTTGAATATTTACATATATATCCTAAAAATTTCATTTCATAATAGCAAATTTTCTCAATTACCTTAACTTCCATCTCGCTTAGTTCATTAAGATATTTATTTTTATTATCTTTTATGACGCCTTGCGAAAGATTATTCCAAGCTTTATGCATCCCAGCATTTTTTTGAGTCAATTCATCTTTATGAAAATTCTCAATGTTTGCATCCTGAGGTAATCCTAAAAAATGAATTATTTCAGATGTATACTTGTCAGCATCAGATATTAAATCTTCATAGTGTACAAAATAGGCTTTCCCTCTTTTGGCAAGTTCATCGTAGTTTTTAAGTGAATTTTGTTGATCTTTCTGCCATTGTCTTGCTGCTTGAACCACTCCACCAGGGTGATTTGTATGTTTTTTCCAAGATAGCGCCATATCCCTTGGATCTCTTGTTTGATAAATATATTTTGCTTCTGGAAAATTTAAAAGTAAAAATGGTAAAAACTCATATACCTGATTTTCTTTAATAAATACATGTTGCTTTCCATTAGCTTTAGCTTCTTCCATAAAAATATTTCTTATTAAAGATTCTATATCTCCAGTAGGTGCTAATTTTTTTAATTCATCAACATTAAACTCTTTTTCCCATATAGAAAAACCTACACTCATCAATCTATGAATATCAACAAGTAATTCATTCCAATTAGATTCATTTTTTAAATCTTTATATCTAAATAAATTTCTCGCAACAGGATTGATTATATGTTTTGTAGAAGGTCCACAAATATTGTTATGACCATTTAATAACTTTGTAATAAAATTACTCCCACTTCTTTCTGAGCACATTAAAAAAAACATTGACATTTTACATACCTTTTTTTATTTTGATTTATTGACATGAACATCAAAAGATTCTGGCACAGATATGCCACAAAATCTACCTAAATTTATCCATTTACTACTATCTTCCAAATCACATATAAATAATGAATTGGGGGCATGTTTTTTAAAAAATTGTTCAGCCTCGAAATTGTGTCTATTGTACACATCAATATAATGTTCTTTAAGATTTTTTAAATCTAATCCATTCATATCTTTATCCATATTTTCATTATTCCATATGTCAAATAGTTCTCTCTCTCTTCTATAAATTTTAGCATGCACATATGTTCTCCCTAAACTTTTTCCATTTGAATGAGATAACATTGAAGCGAACCACTTTTCAGGGTCTCTTTTAAATAAAATAAATTTACTATTGTTAAATCTGAAATAAAGTTGCTTATAAAATTCTGGAAAAAACCAAGGCCCATCTTCAAAAATAGAATTATTTTTAAAGTCTCCAGAGTTAAATATTTTTTCAAAATCACCTAAATAATGTAGATAGCCCCATTGATTTTTTTGTGAAACACTATTATCTGCAACTTTATATCCAAAAAATTGAAAAAATTGACCAACAGAAGTTGTTCCGTTTCGCTGCATTGAAATACAGAATATCTTCTGTTTTTTTTTCATAAAATTAAACATTTTTACCATTCTCATAAATCTTTTTATACGCTTCTATTATATTTGTGTCATCAACACTTTTTCGTGTTATTTCAAAGCTATCTGCACCGTAATACTCATTTTCCATCTCATATCCTTGAACTCTTAGCTTTTCTTTCAATTCATCATAAAAAACTTTCGGATTTTCACAAAACTCTTCATAGATTACTGTCATTTTTTTATGCTCTGCCACATTTTTTAGTCCAGATTTAATAGCTTTATTTATATGATATATTTGTCCTGCTACTTGCTCATAAGGATTGAGCTTTTTAAGTTCAGTATATTCAGGTATCTTAAAAGAGTACCATTCTTCTATGCTCCCTAGTTGTTTTTCTCTTGCTTTGAGAGCTGATTCTATATTTGCAAGAGGATCTCTTTTTGTATATATAAATATTGCTTTTTCAAATATCTTATCCAAAAAGTCAATATTATAGTTTAGTATCATACCTTTAAGTGCAAATGGCTTTTGGTATACATCTACTATACCTGCAAATTCTGCTCTAAAAGTATCTATATCCACTTTTTCTAAAAGCTCGCTTGTAGGTAAATAATCTAACTCTTTAAAAGGTAAAAATCTTCTCCAAAAATACCAAAACTCATTTGGTGATAAAGCACCTTTTGTTTTACCATTTTCACTGCTAAAATCAATTTCACTATTAAAATCTCTCAATTCATTTCGATAGTTATATCTTTCATCTGTTAAAAGTAACTGTATTTTACTTGCAATAATTGGTGTCTTATAGAATCTTGACATCATGTTTGTGGGACATGCAAAACCTAAATTTACAAGCCACTGCATCATAAGCGTAGAACCACTTCTTAGTGATCCCATTACAAAAATAAGTGGATAATCAGGTTCTGCTATCTTTAAAAGATTTTTTTCTGTTTCCCATAAATCATTGTTGATTTCATTTAAAAAATCTTCTAGTGAACTGTTTCTTTTAAAATTTTCTACTCTTTTACTCTCTTCCATATTCTTATACATTTAGATAGTTTCCTTTTATGGTCTCTATTATTCTCTTCATGTCCTCTAGGCTATACCTTTGATCTATTGGTAAAGGAATGATGTTGTTTACAAAATCTTTTTCTATTTCTGTTGTGGATTTTCTCCCTAAAACTTCATTCCAATATTTAGCTACATATATTTTATTTTCTATTAACTTTGTTTTCAAACTAGTATATATTTCCCCCCCACTTAAAAGAGTATAAACAAACGGTGTAAACTTTAGACTTTCATCTATTTCTAGTAAATTTATACTTTTTAATTCGCTATGTAAATATTTAAAATTTTCTTTTCTTTTTTGCTGTATGGTTTGATAATCAATAGAAGAAAGTATCTTTTGTGTTAGCCTTGACATATTTTTGATTGGTAGGTTCATTAGTCTTTGTTCTGCTTTTTGATAATCATCATAGAATGATGTCGCATTTTTATCTATTCTTCCTAAAAGTTGAATAGTTTTTTCAGAAGACTCATCTACATCTAGTTTATCGGCTATTGTTTTAGAAGTATACAAATATCCGCCATCACTTACACCAAAAAATTTTCTTGGGCTATAAATAGTATCTATATTTTTAATAGGTTTCTCAAAAAAAGCTTGTGTGTTATCTACTATTAACTTATTTGAATACATATCAGTTAATCTTTTTATATATTCAGATTTCAACGCAAAATAATTTATATAGAATAACTTTTCATTATCTTTGATATCTAATTTTTGTACTATCTCAAAATTATTATCTATATTATAAAATTCATATTCAATTTCAAGCTCTTGAAGTGGCTCAACGATACTATCGCATATAAAGCATGGTAAATACGCCTTTTTAATACTTTGAGTTTTTAAAATATATTTAAAAGCATTTCTTCCGCTATTGAGCTTTATAGCTTTAAAATGATATTCTTCTTTTTGGGCTAGTTCTAATTCAAAATATCCACCTATTTCTTTCATGTCAAAATGCCTACTTCCAGTAATCCATAAATCCATCTTTAAAATGTAAATAATTCCAACCTAATGATTTATTTATCTTTTCAACTTTGGGTTTAATTACACTGCTCTTTTTACGAAATAATATCCACAATTTTGATTCTTCATTATATACTGAGCAATTATAGCCCCATGAATCCATTAAAATTTGCATGCTTTTATTTGTATGAAATGCACAATGCACTGGCAATAAGTACATCCATTCTGGATTTTTTGGAATAGCTTCTGGAATTAGGGTGTGTATAGCGAAACAGCCAGATGCATTAACATATGATTCGATCTCATTCAATGTATCTCTATCTCTTACATGTTCAAAAACAGCTGTATTTACAACTAAGTCAAATGATCTGGCTGTCATAGCTCTCACATCAATTAAATTTATTTTTGGAGTAAAGTACTTATCATATGTCATTAATTTAATACTGAACATTTTTTTTAAAAGAAGTGATACGGCACCTACCCCACATCCCCAATCCAACCAATTATTTTTATCAATAAGCTTATGTTTAGTCATCAAATGCAGCATTTGTGCTTGTTTAAAATATCTTTGATTACGGTTATATGGATTTTCTTCACTGTTATGGCTTTTGTTATGAAATGAATTATTTAAATTTGTCCACTCTATATCTGTCATCTCAAAGTGTGTTTTAGAAGCACAAAAACCACAATGTGGACATATCCAATAATGAACTTCTTTTAAATCATAAATATTAAATATTTTTGTAAAATAAAATTTCATATCTGAATAACAAATAATACATTTCATACAATGCTCCTTAAATTAATTTGTATCTTTTTAACATCAATTTTACATCCTCTTTACTATTAAACATCAAAACATCAATAATAGAAAGATAAGGTATAAACTCATTGTTAAATTGTTTATATTCTGGAACTTCGGATTCTAAAAATTTTAATTTAATATTTTCATTTTTAAATGTATCTGCATTATATAGTACAGTTCCACCTATTGGATTTATATATTGACTTGAACCCAAAGTTTTATTTAAAGCTATAACTTTTTCTTGCGATTTTAAACTATGGTCTATATCTATAGCCGAAGAGATTATTATATGAGTGTCAATATCTAGATAAGTGCATACTTCAACAATAGAGTTATGTATATATTTGAATAGATTTTTTTCATCATACATAAAAATATTTTTAACCAAAGGAAAAACATCTTTAAAATATGGTGCTTTATTGTAGCCACTTTGAATCTGACTCAAAATCTTATTTATTTGATTTTGTGCTTCATCTGAAATGAATCTATCAACAACATCTAAGCTATCAGAATCTTTTCTTAAAGGCATTGAAAATAGAGTTTTTTTTCCGTTAAGCAAAATATTATTTCTATTGAACCAGCCACTTTTTGAAAACTGAATATTGTCATAAACAACAAAAGTGTCAACAATATTTATAAGCTGCCAATATCCAATATAAGGAAATAAATATGGTTGCATTATTGCTAATGTCATAATGATTTCTTTAAAATTTCTATTATAAGTATTTGTTCTTCATTTGTAAGTTCAGAATACATTGGCAAACATAGTATTCTTTTTGAGATATCTCTTGATATTGGCATCGTCTGTTTTGGTTCTATGTACTCCAAAGTATCAAGTGATGGGTAAAAGTATCTTCTTGGAAATATTTGTTTATCATTAAGTGCTTTTTGTACTTTTAGAAGTTCTTCTTCACTTTTAAAAACTACTGGAATATAGCTATAGTTTTTGTTTGCATTTTTATTTTGTTCTTGAAATGTCACTAAACCATTGAGCTCTTTTTTGTAAGCGTCCAAGAGAGTTTTTCTTTTTGCTTTTATCTCTTCTATATCATCAAGTACACAAAGCCCCATAGCCGCCTCAAACTCATTCATCTTTGCGTTTGTGCCCAAATGTGGAATAGATTCCGCATTTTCTATACCAAAATTTATGAGGTATCTTGCTTTTTCTACAAGTGAATCATCATTGATGATCAAAGCCCCACCCTCTATAGTATGAAAAAGTTTTGTAGCATGAAAACTAAGAGTAGAAATGTCTCCATAATTAAGGACACTTCTATCTTTATACTTCACATCAAAAGCGTGTGCTGCGTCATAAATTATTTTTAGATTGTATTTGTTTGCAATGCATTCTATCTCTTCTATTTCACAAGCATTTCCAAATACATGTACTGGAAGTATAGCGGATGTATTTGGCGTGATTAGTTGTTCGATATTTTTTGGATTTAGATTTAAAGTTCTTTCATCAATATCAGCAAATATTGGTAACAGATTATTTGTCACTAGCGAACTAGTAGTTGCTACAAAACTAAAAGGAGTAGTGATCACAAAACCATTTAATCCAAGAGTACGATATGCTATTTCAAGTGCTATAGTACCATTTGACACAAGCACTATATTTTTTACACCCAAGTAATCAGCAAGTCTTTTTTCAAGTCTTTTAACAAGAGGACCATTGTTAGTTATTTTATTACCTGCATAAATTTCATCAATATATTTTTTGTATTTCTCTATATTAGGCAAATATGTTTTTGTGACATTAATCATGAAAATTTTCTTTTATCTTATTGATTTTAAGAGTTGGAAACAGATCGACTTTTGACCATATTGGGAAACCAGGTCTCTGGCCGACTTGAAAAACATATGCATCAGGAACACAATCAATAAATACTGGAGTATTTGTGCCGCCTACAAAAGTAGAAATAACAGCTTGTATAGAATAGTTACTTTGAAAAAGAGGAAGTTTTAAATCATAGTCAATAATAAATCTATCATTTTCTTTTAAAGATAATAGCTCTTCACCAATTTGTTTAAACCCTCCTGCAACAATATTTATTTTTTTATCATCAAAAATTTGAAAGTTAACGGCAACAGAAAGTTTGGCATAACTTTCTAAATGTATTCTAACTTTTACATTTTGGTTAAATTCTGCCTCTATTATTGGGTTATTACTACCATCCAGAAGTTCAACATAACAAATTTTAACTTCCCCAGAACCATAGCGAAACTGAGCATGTTTTTTTTCAAATTCATTTGATATTTTAAATATAAGACAATCATTAGATACTATATTTTTATTTTGTTTTGTTTCATCTGACTCTAAGTATTTTGAGAATTTAATGTTTTCATCATTAAGATTTTCTCTCATTTCTTTTATATATTGTTCGGCCACATCACTAGCTTTACCTATAGCATGCATTACGCCATTTTTTATATATATACCTCTTTCACAAAGACTTTTCACACTATTTATATCATGACTCACAAAAAGTATGGTCGTTCCTTTTTGCTTGATTCTATCCATTGCGGTCATACACTTTGCTTGAAAGTTCATATCTCCCACACTTAAAGCTTCATCTACTATAAGTATGTCTGGGTCTACATTTATAGCTATTGCAAAAGCAAGTCTAGCAAACATGCCACTACTATAGCTTTTTACAGGCTGATAAACAAAATCATTAATATCTGCAAACTGAAGAATTCTATCTAATCTCTGTTCTGTTTCTTGATAGGTATATCCTATTAAAGTACCTTGTAAATAAATATTTTCTATACCTGTATATTCAGGATTGAAACCTGCTCCAAGCTCAAGGAGCGATGCTATCTTTCCATTTACATGCACATGCCCATGAGTTGGGGATAAAACACCTGTTATTATTTTTAGTAATGTTGACTTACCTGCCCCATTATGTCCTATAATACCTACAGTTTCACCTTTTTCTATTGTAAAGCTAATATCATGTAGTGCATGAAATTCATTATGGTACTTCTTTTTTAAAGGATGCAAAGCTTCTTTTAGCCTATCGCTTGGTTTATTATAAAGCTTATAAGTTTTAGTAAGGTTTTGAACTTTTATAGCAATATTTTTCATTATAGTACATCCGCAAAGTGAGGTCTCAATTTTCTAAAGATAATAGCACCGCCAAATAAAAATAAAGCACTCACGGCCCAATAATAAATAGTTGCATCCATCTTTTCCCAAAACCAAACATTATTTATAAGGCTATCTCTATATCCTTGTATTATGTAATTCATGGGATTGTACTCTATGATAAAACGATATTTTTCAGGGATTTGTGTTAATGACCAAAAGACAGGAGTAAGCCAAAATCCAAACTGTATTACCATCCCTATAATCTGACTCATATCTCTAAAAAATACAACGATGGCGCTTGTTGCCCATGAAATCCCAAGCATCAAAATAATCGTGCAAAATAGATAGTAAAATATTTGAAACCAATAAACTGTTGGTTTTTGCCCATATAACATAAACATTCCAAGTAAAATCAAGATAAAAAACAGATGTATAACAAGAGCTGAAGTAATCTGAACAATTGGCAATAGTGAGACACGAAACACTACTTTTTTTACCAAGAAGCTGTTTGCTAAAATGGCATTTGTACCATTTGATAAGCTTTCTGAAATAAAAAACCATGGAAACATACCGACCATAAGCCAAAGAATAAAAGGAAAATCTTGAACAGGCGCACTTCTGAAGCCTATATCAAAAATAAACCAAAAAATAAAAACAGTAATCATGGGCTGTATAAAAGCCCAAAGCACCCCTAAATAGCTGCCCATATATCTTGATTTAAAATCATTTTTGGCTAAATCTATAAGAAGTCTTTTATTTTTAAAAATATCTCTTATAAATCTATAAAAAGTTTTTATATAGTTCATTTCATTTCACAACAAACCAAGGATTTAATAAATTTTCTTTATTGTATGCCAAGGGAATATCAGATTTAAATTGATATGTCATCTTTCCAGATTCTCGCACAATAGCATCCGCAGCAGCCGTGTCCCACTCCATGGTTGGAGCTAATCTTGGGTAGATGTCTGCTTCCCCAGTTGCTACCATACATAGTTTTAGTGAACTTCCTTTTGATACTTGTTCAATCTCTTTTGCATCAAGGAGATCTATAAAACTTTGTGTTTCATCTGATAGATGGGATTTGCTTGCAACTACAAAGAGTTTTTCTTTTGGATTTTGATTTATCTGTAGTGGAAGTTTTTGGTTGTTTTTGTAAGCACCCTCGTTTTTTTTAGCCCAGTACAGTTCATGTAAAGCTGGAGCATATACGACGCCTAAAACAGGGGTGTTTTTATGAATAAGAGCAATATTTACAGTGAACTCATCATTTTTTTTGATGAACTCTTTTGTGCCGTCTATGGGGTCTATGCACCAGTAGTATTCCCACTCTTTTCTTGTCTCGTGGGGAACTTCTTTGTTTTCTTCACTCATAAGTGGTATATTTGGGTAGAGTTTTTGAAGTGCATTACAGATGATTTCATTTGCTTTTAAGTCTGCTTCCGTTAATGGTGATTTGTCATCTTTATACTCGACTGTAAAATCTTTGTTATAGATTTCCATAATAGCAATACCTGCTTCTAGTGCTATTTTTTTTATATCTTCTATATTTATACTTTTAAGCATTCAGATATCCGTTGTTTTTTAAATAAGTGATTATTTTATCTATATTTTTATTTATATCTTCTTTATCGTTTAGTAGATAAACCTCTGGATTGGTAGGTTTTTCGTATGGGCTGTCTATGCCTGTAAAATTTTTCAGCTCCCCAGCTCTCGCTTTTTTATAAAGTCCTTTTGGGTCTCTTTGCTCACAAACCTCAAAAGGAGTATCTACAAATATCTCTATAAACTCACTTTCTTCTACGAGAGTTCTTGCTAGTTCTCTATCTTTTATAAAAGGAGATATGAAAGCTGTTAAAGCTATGGTGCCACTATCTACAAAGAGCTTAGCTACTTCGCCTATGCGTCTTATGTTCTCTACTCTTGATGCTTCATCAAATCCCAAGTCACCGTTTAGTCCATGACGAACATTGTCGCCATCTAGTAGATATGTGTGATATCCCATCTCATGCAGTTTGGCTTCTAGTGCGTTGGCAAGAGTTGACTTGCCACTTCCACTAAGTCCTGTAAACCATAAAATGCAAGGTTTTTGTTTTTTTTGTTTTGCTCTTTTTTCTTTGCTTATTTGAGCGCTGTGCCAGACTATATTATTTGACATAATTTTTCTTTATATATTTAACTATCATCTGCGTGGCTTCATCAGCGGACATAACATCCGTATCTATTGTAATCTCTGCTCGTTGTGGCTCTTCATAAACATCATTTATGCCTGAAAAGTTTTGAAACTCCCCACTAAGAGCTTTTGCATAGACGCCTTTATAATCTCTTAGTTTGCATGTTTGTATATCTGCTTTTACATACACAACTATGTTATTTATTACCATCTCTCGAATCGCTTTTCTTGACTCTTTGTATGGTGATACAAAAGATGCTACTGTTGAGATAGAGTTTTTTTGCAGGGTGCAAATCAAATTTCCTATGCGGTGCATATGCCTGTTTCTATCTTCTCTGCTGTAGCCTATATCTGGAATAAGATCTCTGATATCTTTTGAGTCAATTCTCTCTAATGGTATATGCAGTTTTTCTAACTCTTTGTATACTTTATCGGCAATAGTTGTTTTTCCGCTTAAAGGAAGTCCTGTAAACCAAAGATTGAAAGGTTCTATTTTTTTTCTACCCCAAGTAATCTTAAACCAGGCTCTTTCATGTGCCCAATATAACCCTACTTTTAGTGCAGTTTCCATCATGCCGGCAGCTATAGCCAAATCTAATCTATCAAAAAAAATATAAACTATTATAATAGTGGTGCTTGTAGCTAGAACTCTCCAACTTATGCCCTTAACTATTGAGCGCTTATTTGTTTCTTTATACATCAAACCTCTTTACAATCCCATTCAGGAAAATTATCTCGAATGTACTGATTGAGTGCTGTTTCTGCTTTTGTGTACTCTCTGTGATTGCTTAGAGTTTTATCTTCATCTCGCTTTGTGACACCAACAATCATACCGGCTCCAACAGTGTTGTTGCTGATTCTATCAACCACTATAAAGCTACCTGTTTCTTTGTTCTCTTTGTAAGAATCAGCAGCAATTGGTCGCGTTAGCAACATTTTACATGATGATATGTCATTCAATTCCAAAGTATCTACCTGTGTTCTTTCATAACTATTAACATCTATTTTGTAGTTGATATGCTCAAAGCTTCCTGTTATTACAGAGGTTGCTCTTTTTATGTCGTAAGTGCGACCTATGTTCATGGGTTTTTCATCCATCCACACTAACATTACTTTTAAACTATTTGAAACTTTTGGTAAATTTTTTGTATGAACTATCATATCTCCACGAGATATATCTACCTCATCCTCAGTTGTAATTGTTATAGCCATAGGTGCATAAGCATAATTTGTTGTAGTGTTTCTGTTTGCTTCTGTTGTGTCGCCAGCGTTAATAATGCTTTTAACTTTTGTAGTTTTACCTGATGGCAAAACTGTTATTTCATCACCGACTTGGACGCTGCCACTTGATATGGTTCCACAAAAGCCTCTAAAGTCCAGATTGGGGCGGTTCACATACTGAACTGGAAATCTAAAATTTTCAGCTTTTATCTCTTTAGAGATATCCATACTATCAAGCAGACCCAAAAGAGGTTTTCCATCATACCATGGAGTTTTTATGCTCTTATCGACTACATTATCCCCATCTAGTGCGCTGAGTGGAATATAGTATCTATTTTTAATTCCAAGCTGGTCTGCTAAGTGGTCATATGATTGTTTTATTTTATTATATGTATCTTCACTAAAATCTACTAAGTCCATTTTGTTTATAGCTACAACTACATGCTCTATGCCAAGCAAATTTACTATAAAGCTATGTCTTTTTGTCTGCGTAAGTATTCCCTTGCGAGCATCAATTAGTACAATAGCTACATCCGCAGTTGAGGCTCCCGTTACCATATTTCTGGTATATTGTTCATGTCCTGGAGTGTCTGCTATAATGAATTTACGATTTTGAGTAGCGAAAAATCTATATGCAACATCTATAGTAATGCCTTGCTCTCTCTCGCTTTGAAGCCCATCTACAAGAAGTGCCATATCTATCTTCTCGCCAGTAGTACCATACTTTTTGCTTTCACTCTCTGCGGCGCTAAGTTGATCATCAAATATCATTTTAGAGTCATAAAGCATGCGACCGATAAGTGTACTTTTTCCGTCATCTACACTTCCGCATGTTAAAAAACGAAGCATATCTTTGTTTTCATGAGCTTTTAAGTACTCTTCTATATTGTTTATACCTAACATTAAAAATATCCCTCAATTTTTTTAAGTTCCATCGCACCCTCTTGATCTTTGTCAATAAGGCGACCTTCTCTTTCACTTGAGGTTGAGAGTAGCATCTCTTTGATGATTTCTGGAAGAGTTGTGGCAGTAGATTTTATGGCTCCTGTTAGTGGATAACAACCAAGAGTTCTAAAACGAACCATCTCATTTTTTGCAGTTTTTTTAAGCTCTTCTGGCATGCGTTCATCATCTACTACAATTTTTGTTCCTTCATATTCAACCACTGATCTCTCTTTTGCAAAATATAAAGAAGGTATTTGAATAGACTCTAAATATATATACTGCCAAACATCAAGTTCAGTCCAGTTGCTTATAGGAAAGACACGAACACTCTCTCCTTTTTGTATGGCGGTATTGTATATATTCCAAAGCTCTGGCCTTTGATTTTTAGGGTCCCAACGATGATATTTATCACGAAAAGAGAAGATTCTCTCTTTTGCACGGGATTTCTCCTCATCGCGTCTAGCTCCGCCAATAACTGCATCATAGCCACCGGCATCAAGAGCTTGTTTTAAACCTTGCGTTTTCATAATATCTGTATGAACTTTACTTCCGTGAACAAACGGAGATATACCCATCTCTACGCCTTCAGGATTAGAGTGAACAACAAGGTCGAAACCTAAATCTTTTGCTCGTTGATCGCGAAACTCTATCATTTCATGAAATTTCCAAAGAGTATCTACATGTAAAAATTTAAAGGGTGGTTTTGCTGGAGCAAATGCTTTCATAGCAAGATGAAGCATAACGGAACTATCTTTTCCTACAGAGTACATCATAACAGGATTTCTAAACTCTGCTGCAACCTCGCGTAAAATGTGAATTGATTCAGCTTCTAGTTGTTTTAAGTGAGTTAATCGTGCGTTTGTTATCACTCTGCTTCCTTATATTTTTTTTAAGTACCACTCCACGGTTTTAATAATTCCTGTGTCAAATGTTTCTTCTGCTCTCCAGCCCAACTCATTTTCAAGTTTGGTAGCATCTATGGCGTATCGTCTATCGTGTCCTGCTCTGTCTTCTACAAAAGTGATAAGCTTTTTATAAGAAGTCTCTTTTGGTGCTTTTATATCAAGAATAGTGCATATAGCATCTACGATTTGAAGGTTTGTTCTCTCGTTTCTTCCGCCAATATTGTACACATTTGCTTCAAGTCCGGTATGATAAACCAAATCTATCCCTTTGCAGTGGTCAAGTACATAAAGCCAGTCTCTTATGTTTTTACCATCCCCATATATTGGTATGGCTTCACCAGCCAATGCTTTTCGTATGATTGTTGGGATTAGCTTTTCATTGTGTTGTTTTGGTCCGTAGTTGTTTGAGCAGTTTGTTATAACTGTGTTTAGTCCATAAGTCTCTTGATAGCTTCGCACAATCATGTCGGAGCTTGCTTTGCTTGCGCTGTATGGAGAGTTTGGAGCGTATGGAGTGGACTCCGTAAACAGGTCTGTTTCATTTAGAGTTCCATACACTTCATCAGTTGAGATATGATGAAATCTACAATCTTGATAACTGTTTTTATATGTAAATGGTTTCTCCATCCAGAATTTATAAGCAACATCAAGTAGCGTAAAAGTTCCATTTACATTTGTTTGTATAAACACTTCTGGATTTTTAATAGAGTTGTCTACATGCGACTCTGCTGCGAAGTGGATAACGCCTCTGATGTTGTATTCATCAAATATAAACTCTACAAGTTCACGGTTGCAGATATCGCCTTTTATAAACTTATATCTTTGGTTGTCTTCGCACTCTTTTAGGTTTTGTAAATCTCCCGCATAAGTCAAGAGGTCTAAGTTTACAAGATTGTAATTTTGGTATTTTTCTAAAAAATATGGTACAAAGTTAGAGCCTATAAAGCCTGCGCAACCTGTTACTAGTATGGTTTTATCACTATTGTTGAACATTATCTTCTTACTCCTAATCTTCTTAAACAATCATCTAAAGAGTCTTTCCAGTAAGGCATCTCTAGATTAAAAGTTGATTTTATTTTTGACTTATTTAGCAAACTGTAATATGGTCTTGATGCTGGCGTTGGATACTCTTTTGTCTCTATTGGGTTTATCTTGCAATCAAGCTTTGCCATTTTCATTACTTCTTTGGCAAAGTCGTACCAAGAGAGTACGCCCTCGTTGCTGTAGTTATAAATTTGTACTTTTAAATTTTTTATCTTAGGGACAATATCTAAAATGGCTTTTGCGAGATCTCTTGCATAAGTTGGAGTTCCCACTTGATCGTAAACCACGCTCAGAGACTCTTTTTCTTTGCCTAAACGGAGCATAGTTTTTACAAAGTTAGCTCCAAAACTAGAGTAAACCCATGATGTTCTTATGATGATAGAATCTTTTGGATTTATGGCTAGCATACCGTTTTCGCCATCAAGCTTTGTTTTTCCATAGATATTTTGAGGGTTAGTGGCATCATCTTCTGTGTATGGTTTGTAGTTTGTTCCATCAAATACATAATCAGTTGAGATATGGATAAGTTTGATGTTATTTTCTTTTGCAATCGTTGCAAGGTTTTTAACTGCTAAATGATTGATTTTATCTGCTAGTTCTTGCTCTGATTCTGCTCTGTCTACTGCTGTGTAGGCTGCGCAGTTGATGATGGTTTTTATGCTGTTGTCGGAGCAAAAAGATTCTACTTTCTTGTAGTTGGTAATATCGAGTTCTTTTGAGTTCGTGAAGTAAAAAATGTAATTTTTAATATCTGATTTTTCATTTTGTACTAAATCTTTTATCTCTGAACCTAGTTGTCCGCTGGAGCCAGTTACTAAAATATTAAGCACATGTGCCCTTTGAGGTGTAGTAATCTACGCCAAACTCAAAAATATCTTTTGTCTCTTTAAGCAGTGGCTGTATTTTATCTTTTGCTGAGAGGTTTAGCTCTTCTTTGCTTAGTATCCAATCTATATTTAAGCTCTCATCATCAAAAGCTATGCCTCTGTCGCACTCTGGATTGTAGTAGTTATCAACTTTATATGCAAAAATAGTATCATCTTCAAGCACCACAAATCCATGTGCAAATCCTCTTGGGATTAATACCTGTTTTTTATTTTCACCACTAAGTTCCACTGCTATATGTTGCCCAAATGTAGGACTTCCTCTGCGAATATCTACTGCCACATCCAAAACTCTTCCTTGAATTACGCGAACAAGTTTGGTTTGAGCATAAGGTGCAAGCTGGTAGTGAACCCCTCTTAAGACACCGCGACTAGACTTGCTCTCGTTATCTTGACAAAAGTTGATTTTAAAACCTAAAAACTCTTCAAGCTTATCTGCTCTAAATGTCTCCATAAAGTAGCCCCTCTCATCACCGTGTATTTTTGGTTCAATGATGATTACATCAGGTATGGTAGCTCTTATAAAGTTCATATTAGATCACTTTTCTTGGCTGATTTGCTCTTTGTATAAGATATTGTCCATATCCATTTTTACTTAGTGGTTGAGCTAACTCTAGAAGTTTTTCCCTTGAGATATACCCCATCTCATACGCTATCTCTTCAAGACAAGCGACTTTTAACCCTTGTCTTTGCTCTATAGTTTGTATAAATGTGCTCGCCGCCAGAAGTGACTCATGGGTTCCGGTATCCAACCATGCATATCCTCTTCCCATAAGTTTTACTCTTAGTCTGTTTTCATCTAGGTACTCTTGGTTTAGAGTTGTAATCTCTAGCTCACCCCTATCTGATGGTTTTACGAGTTTTGCTTTTTGTACAACATCTCTTGGGTAGAAATAAAGACCAATAACAGCATAATTACTTTTTGGCTTTTTTGGCTTTTCTTCTATGCTTATAACATTGTGTTTTTCATCAAACTCTGCAACACCATATCTCTCTGGGTCGGTTACATAATAACCAAACACCGTGGCTTTGTTTTCATCTTTTGCATTATGAATACTCTTTGTGAGCATCTCTGTAAGGCCATGCCCATAGAAAATATTGTCTCCTAAGACCAAACAAGCATCATCACCTGCTAAAAACTCTTCACCCAAAATAAAAGCTTGTGCAAGCCCATCGGGAGAAGGTTGAATAACATAAGAAAATTTCATACCGAGATCACTGCCATCACCCAAAAGTTCTTCAAATCGTGGCAAATCATGTGTGGTAGAGATGATAAGAACTTCAGTGATGCCCGCGAGCATCAAGACAGACAGAGGATAGTAGATCATAGGCTTGTCATAGATGGGCACAAGTTGTTTGCTCACCCCTTTTGTGATTGGATAAAGCCTTGTTCCACTCCCGCCCGCTAGGATTATACCCTTCATTTATTTTTTCCTTTATATATGTTTATGGTTTGTTTCTCGGATTCTTTTTAATGATAACATTTTTTATCTTACACCAACTATATTGCGCTAATTTCGAAGTTGGTTCAATTGGATTGGTAACTGTGTTGTTTGTGGAGGAGGGGGGAATTATCGCAGGTTCATACCACCAAGGAGTCTAGCGTCTTAGTATCTCCATTGGTCTTTGATCTTATTTGCTAGATTCCTAAATTTCTCATGAAGTTACCGGCTATTAGAGTGCTTCTTTGTTTAAAAAAGTCAGCTATTTCCGGAGTATAGATGCTATCTTGGGTCTCATAAAATAGCCTTAGCCACCCCTGAAATGCTTCTCTTGAGATACCTTTTATATCTAGATGTGGGGCAAATGGGCTGCCTCTATAAGTGCTATCGCCCAGAGTGATGGAGGCCCAAAAATTTGTTAGTAGCTCTAAATGAGGGCGCCATCTATCGTTTTTCATATCGTCTCCTAATTTTTCAATAAAAAAGGGAGCAACGGTGTGGTCTTTTAATACTTTTGAGTAAAACAAGATTACCATTTTATTTAGATTATCTTTTGTAACTTCGCTGTTTAACATATTTTTTTTCTGCTTTCATCTTGGATGGTAAAGTACCTTTGGCACTTGTTTTATAATTGTATAAAACTCACCCCACTTGCAACATAAAAATATATCTTCACCGATGAAAAATCAGCCTAATTTTAAAGTTTCGCACCAATCGATATCCTACCAACGCTATTTATAATATTTTACAACCGAATCCATCTTTGAGCCCATATTCAGCAGTAACATATCCGCTATCACTAACGCCATCATCGCCTCACACACAACCGTTCCGCGAATCGCCACGCATGGATCATGCCTTCCTTTTAATGAAAAATCAACCTCTTCATTTTGTGCTGTAACGGTGTGTTGTTCTTTGAAGATTGAAGGTGTTGGTTTAAAATAAATGCTCATAACTATCTCTTCACCGTTGCTGATTCCACCCAAAATACCACCAGCGTGATTACTTGCAAATCCGTCAGCTCTTATCTCATCGTTGTTTTGTGAACCATGAAGAGATGCACTTAGTATGCCATCGCCAATCTCAACTGCTTTTACTGCGTTTATGCCCATCATAGCTTCCGCTAAAACTCCATCTAGCTTGTAGTAAAGCGGCTGACCTAAACCTTTTGGCACACCTCTTGCAACTACTCTTGCAACTCCACCAACAGAGTCATGCTCATTTTTCGCCTTTAGGATAGCATCTTTTTGATCCTCTTCTTTGTTTGCATCGAGTGCATAAATAATGCTTTTTTTTGCCACTTCATAATCAAAAGTTTCAGATTTTATACCATCAACCTCACAAATGCCACTAAGCACTTCAATGTTTAACTCTTTTAACATCAGCTTCGCAACTGCTCCAGCAGCAACTCTCGCGGCAGTCTCTCTAGCAGAGCTTCTTCCTCCACCACGATAATCTCTTATGCCATATTTGTAAAAGTATGTAAAATCTGCGTGTCCTGGTCTAAAAATATCTTTGATGTTTGAGTAATCTTTTGACTTTTGGTTAGTGTTATAAATAACCATAGCTATCGGTGTTCCCGTACTTTTGCCCTCAAAAACCCCACTTAAAATCTCGACTATATCGTCCTCTTTTCTTGCTGTTTCAAACTCACTTTTACCAGGTTTTCTACGATCTAGCTCACTCTGAATAAATGCCTCATCAATGCCAAGTCCTGCAGGAACACCATCAAGCAGACACCCAATCGCCACTCCATGAGACTCCCCAAATGTACTAAATTTTAATTTCTGTCCAAAACTATTCACTTTTTTTCTCCATTTAGCAGTCCAACTGCCATCTCAGCTGCTAGTTGTTGTGCGATTTTTTTACTTTTACCGATTGCTCTTGCATACTCTTTGTTCTCTATATGAACAGCAACTTCAAACTCTTTTTGATGGTCTGGTCCACGACTTGCAACCACTATGTACTCTGGAGTTTGTCCAAATCTAGCCTGTGTTAGCTCTTGAAGTGATGTCTTATAGTCGCTAAAGAGAGAGTCAAGTGAAATATCCTTATGATTTTTTTCTATCAATGCTATCGCTACTCTTTTGGCTTCATCTAAGCCAGCTTCAAGATAGATTGCACCTATTATTGCCTCAAAAGCGTTTGAGAGTAGGGATGATTTATCTCTGCCGCCATTGTTTTCTTCCGCGTTTGATAGGTAGATAAACTCACCCAAGTTGATAGATTTCGCTAGTTTTTCAAAACCATTTTCATTTACTAGTGATGCTCTGATTTTTGATAGATTACCCTCATCTGATTTATCAAATTTGTTATAAAGATACTCTCCAACTATCAAATCCAAAACCGCATCGCCTAAAAATTCAAGTCGCTCATTATCGTAGGGCTGTTTGTTGCTTTTATGCGTCAGCGCTTCGGTAATGAGCTTTTGGTTTTTAAACTTATAACCCAAAGCTATCTCTAGGTTTTCTATATTTTTATTCACGCGCTACCCCCTATTTTCTTCTCTGATTCTCTCTGCTTGACTCTTTGCAAGAATATCACATCTCTCATTTTCAATATGTCCATCATGCCCTCTGACCCAGATAGCAGTTACTCTATGTATTTTTGAAACTGCTATATATTCACTCCACAAATCTGGATTTTTGACTTTTTTAAAATCTCTTTTAATCCAGCCATCGAGCCACTCATTTATCCCTTTTACAACATAAGATGAATCAGACACTACATCAACGATACACGGTTCTTTAAGAGCCCTTAGCCCCTCTATAACGCCCAAAAGTTCCATTCTATTGTTTGTTGTGTGTGCCTCTGCTCCACTTATCTCTCTCTCTTTATCTTCAAATCTTAGAATTACCCCATATCCACCTGGACCTGGATTACCAAGGGCGCTTCCATCACTGAAAAGAGTTATTTTCTTCACTAAAATCTCCATAATAACTTTTTGCTAAACTAAACTCAACTCTCAAGCTATCTATTGCATGACAACTACTGCAACGATGAAATGCAAAAGGAGAAACCTGCTTACAACAATCACACAAATACTCAAAACTAAGTGTTGCGTTAACGCTTTTGTTAAGATTTATCAGTACATCAAATTCAAAAATAGAACTACTTTTCTCTGACTCTATATACCATTTTGCACTATAAAGTTCCCTCAAATAGCCACTACTCATAATTATATCAAGATTCAAATCTTTTTTATCACAACCCCACAATATATCAAGCAGTAGCCCTGATTTAGATACATCAAGGTTTACCCATGCAGCTTTAGGGTTAACTCTAAATATATACTCAAAAATCATATAGGTTAGCTGATTGTCCTTTTTATATATTTCAAGTAGTTTCTCAACTTTTTGCTCCACAGAAAATTCTGTAGAGCTCAAAATTATCTTAGCATCAAGATATGCTCTTTGTATTTTTGTCTCTATCTGAAGCTCTTCTAAAGGCTCTAAAATTTCGATAGCAGCGCTATAATCTCTCATATGCTCATAAACTAATAGAAGATAGTTTAGGGCTTGCGGCGTTCGTGGATTATTCTGCAGTATCTCTAAAAATATTGTTTTTGAACGAACTAAAAAACCAGCTTTTAAATAAGTTTTCCCAAGCAAAAAGAGCGTATCTCTGTAGTTATCTTTGTTGCCAACCTTTAACAGTTCACTATAAATCTCTATTGCTTTTTCATAATCACCATTTTTAATAAAAGAGTGAGCCAGAAGTAGCCAAGTTTTTTCTGATAACTCGCCCTTTGTGATTAAAACATATAGCTCCTCTTTAGAAACTGGTGTGTTAAACTGCTTTAAAAATCTATCTAAATGTTTGTAGTCTTCTCTTTTTTTATATCTGTTGAACCAGTATGAAAAGATTGCAATAACGAAAATAATAACAAAAAAGAGAATCGCACCAAAGAGTGGGTCTCTAAATTCTATAAAAAAAGTACTCATGATTGATACACTACAATTCCGTAATCATTTTTAAGATTGTAAAATGTGCAATTTATGCTAAATTCTAAATCTTTTATTTTTCCAAGTTGAATTATTGAATTTTTATCAGTTTTTATTCCATTTTCGCTGAAAAATTTTTTTATATTTACAAACTTTACATCTTCAACAAACTTGTACTCAAACTCTTTATATAGCTTCATTTTATCATAGGAAAAGATATGTTCGTTCACATGAAGTTGGTCTGATGCATATTTTATAGGTAGATGCCCAGATAAATCTGTGAGTATATTTTCTACATATTTATATTTTTGTGGAAGGCTGTTTTTTTGCACAAAAAGATATTTATTATTTAGTTTTAGGTTTGGCGTATTTTTCCAATATTTATATGTTGGATTTGATACACCGAGCCTTGAAGATACTTCGCGCCAGAGCCAAAAAGAGTTAAGCGTATTTGGCATGTATGACATATATTTAACTCCATCCACTTTTTCATATTATGCACTAAAGTGGGTGGTAAAAGTCCATTTTAGTGGTAAAGATTCCTAAAATGTAGCAACAACCCACTTGGTTATAAAGTATCCACCAACCATAAGCCAGATAAACATTGTGCCGGCCGTATAAATTGGAGTAAGTCCTAGACCTTTAAACTTAGCGAAAATTGTTCCCATTCCAAGTGCGGTCATTGCCATTGTTAGCAGAAATGTGTCTATTTCGTTTATTATTCCAACTATGTTCATTGGAACTAATCCAAGTGAGTTAAATCCTGCCATACCTATGAAATATACCGCAAACCATGGAATAACCAACTTAACACCACTAGCTTCACCGCCACTTTTCTTTGCACTAAAAGAGAGATATATGCCTAAAATAATTAGCATCGGTGCAATCATAATAACTCTTGTCATTTTAACAATCACGGCCGAGTTAGCCATCTCTGGGCTTGAGCCTGGTATGGAAGCTGGAACTGCTACAACTTGAGCTACTTCGTGGATAGTTCCACCAACATATATGCCGAACTCTTTGGCGTTCATATCAAAAAAGCCCATATTGTAAAGTGCTGGATATAAAAACATCGCGATTGTTCCAAATAGAACAACCATAGATACAGCGATGGCAGCTTTATACTCTTCTGCTTTTAAAACAGGTTCAGTTGCTAAAACTGCAGCCGCTCCACAAACAGAAGCACCAGAAGCCATTAACATTGAAGTATCTCTGTCCATCTTAAAAAATCTTTGGCCAACCCAAGTTCCCAACACAAAAGTTGAAGCAAGCATTATCAAAGATACTAAAAATCCGTCAATTCCAACCTCAGCAATCTGCTGAAATGTTATACGAAAACCGTAAAAAACTATGGCAAAACGAAGGATTTTTTTACCTGAAAATGTTATACCTGTGCTCCACTCTTTTGGAGTTTTGTGATGAAGAGTATTTGCATAAAAAATACCTAAAACTATACCGATAACAAGCGGTGAAATCCCAAGTGCCTTTATGGCTGGGATGTCGCCTATCATAGTAGCTGCTGCGGCAAAAATTGCCACGAAAATAACACCGTTCATGGTGCCTTTTCTGTTTTGTGCTGAAAATGGCATCTAAAAAGCCTTTATTGAAAATTTGTTTATAGGGGCAAAATTATACCAAAGATAAGGTTACTTAATCTCTATTTTAAGTTCTGTTTTTACAAAATCCCCATCTTTTTCGTTAATCTCTTTAATCTCTTTTAATAAAACTCTATCTGCACTATTTCTCTTTGCTACAACGAGATAATCCCAAATAGTTTTTGCTCTTTTATTTGCCATGTTCCTCAGCTCATCAGATGATACTGCTTGTGTATTCAAGCACTTCTCAAAAAGTTCTTTTTGATATTCTGAAGCAACCGCATCCTCTTTTACTCTTTTCTTAACACTCTCTTTTATGGCTTTTAGACTACTTTTTGACTCAGATGTCATAAGTATTTTTTCTAGTATCTCAGTAGTTGCATGCTCTTGCTTGCTGATTTGTATAACTCTCTCTTTTAGCTTTTGGATTCTAAGTGCTCTTTTGTCTTTTTCATTGTCAAAACTAGCTTGAATTGTCAAAGAGATTTTTGGTTTTTTAATCAAAAGAGATGAGAGAGTGTCAAGCTTTTCTCTCTCTGATGGCAGTAACACTTCTCTTGCCGGTTCAAACTCTATATACTTTAACTTATCGCCGTCTATTCCCATAAGGGAACCTAGAAACTTAAATGGAGAAGTAACTGCTTTTACGATAAGATTTTTTAAAACGCTCAAAACAACGGTGCCGTACTTGAAATCAGGCGCATCAACATTGCCCTCTATTGGCATATCAATATCTATAACACCATCACTATCTTCAAGCAGAGCTATGGCAAAACCAAGTGGCAGTTTTGTAATGCTTTTATCTTCGATTGCATCGCCTAACTCAATCTTTTTTATAATTACACTATTTTTACTGAGAAGTTTTGAATCTTTAATCTTATATTTCAGATCAAGAAAGAGTTTGCCTTTTGCTATTTTGTACCCCGCAAATTGTGCACTGTAGCCACTTGCAGAGCTTAAATTGATGTTTTTAAAGTTAAAATCCAGATCCATAAATGATTTTGGATTCGCACTCTCTAGAGAACCTTTTAGTTTTGTTGAGCCATACTCATCAACCTCTCCATCTATATCAACTAGGCTTATTTCGCCTTTGCTGTTTGAGATGGCATAGACGCTTCCGCTTAAGTCATGTATTGAAGTTTTAAAGTTGATTGGAAGCGAATAATCCGCAAAGTTGGCACTTCCGTTTGATACTTTAAGTTTTGCTAACTTAAATGCCATAGCATCTTTAGTGGCCTCTTTTGTCTCGTTTTTATCCTTTGAAGTCTGCTTTTTTTGGGCTTTTGGCTTCATAAGCTTCGAGAGGTTCATGCTCTTGTTTTTATCAATCACCGCGTCTACATAAAAAGAGTTTAGTGCTACTTCATCTATATAGAGAGAGTTTGGAGATGTTTTAAACGCAAATGATTTGACATCAGCCTTTGAAAAAGAGGCAACAGAGCTGTTGTCTCTACTGTCATGAAGGAAAAATTCATCCACACTAAGCGAACCATTAACGGTTGCATCTGGCTTTTGAGAGTTTTGTTTATACTCGGTCTTGACATTTAGATTTAAGTACCCATCGCTAATCTTTAAAAATGTACTATCTTGCAGATATGGTGTTATCTCTTTAAGTGAGATTTTTTTGAACTCTGCCGTTCCTTTTTGCTCCAGTGGAGTATGTTTTAGCTCCCCTTTTGAGCTTATGTTTCCTGCGTTATTTACTCTAAGAGAGAGGTCGTACTTTAGCCAGCTGTTCTCTTTTGAAGAGATATTTTTTGCCCTTAAATCCATCTTATCGAGAGTTGTAGTCGGCGTACCTTTAACGCTCTCATCCATAAATGTTGTTTTTGCTGAATTTAACTCAAGCTCTTTTAGTGTTAAGTTGTACTTTTTATCATCTTTTTTAGCAGTTGCATCTTTTGGGTCGCTTGTTTGCTCTTTTGGCTCAATCAAACCAACAAAGCTCATGATAGAGTTTTTATCTTTTTTTGCAAACAGATCAAGCCCATTTAGTGTTACTTTGCCTATTGTAACAGCTTTTGTTTGTGTATCTAGGTTGGTGCTATTAACTTCAAAGCGCTCAAAAGAGACAATTTTCTCATCCCTATCTCTTCTTTTTAGCTCAAAATCACGCAGAGCTAAGTTTGCATTTTTTACAACCGCGCCTATCTTTGAATTTTCATCTTTTATAGACGCGTTAAAATCAAAATCCAGATAAGCTTTTTTTAGTGAAACAGCGTAAGTTTTAAGCTCTTTAGATGCCGCCTCGTCTATGTACGGCAAAAACTGCATCACATCAAGATTGCTACATTTTGTGTAGGAGTTAATCTCTAATTTTTTGTGAATCACATCTCCGCTTGAAGCACATTTTAGTGAATCATTCAGGGCAAAATCTAGGTTATATGAGAATGGTTTTTCTCCAAGAAGAGTGAGATTTTTCATCTCAAGATTTAGCTCATTTAGTTTTGTGTTAACACCAGACACAATGCTTCTGTCCATGAAGTCAGCTTCTATTTTTTGCAGAGAAATTTTTCCTACATTAACGCTCCATAGGGCTTTTGTGCTGTTTTGTTCGCTTTGAGTACCATTCTCTTTTTTATCTTGCTTAAACTTTAGATAGTTTAGCAAATCTATCTCTTTAGTCGCACTTTTTTCAACTTTAAGATTTAGAGAATCCACTAAAATAGAGTTTATCTGTAGATTTTTTTTCAGAGGCAGAACCGTTACGCCAGCCACCTTAAACGATTTTAACCTGATAATATCCGCGCTTTTATCTTTTGGTTTAATCCTCAAATCATCCACGCCAAGATATAAATCATCAAGTTTAGTGGAGTTTAAATCATCCAAATTTAGAAAAAACTTAGTTCTAAAATAGAGTTTTCCATCCGCTACCTCAACAGCTAGATTATCCTTAATATATTTCCAATCAGTAAAGAGTCTGCTTCCGCTGAGCGATAGATTACCCTCAACCACAAGAGGTTTAAATCCTCGGATATTGCTTTTAAACTCCAAGAGAGCGCCATCACTTAGGGTTGTGTGAAATGAAGCAGAAGCGCCACTTGCATTAAAATCATTTGTATCCACACCGGCTAGTTTAAAGTTAAAATCATCAGCAGAAATCTCAAACTTCTCTTTTTTTGTTAAATCTTTATAGTTAAATATTGCATTTGTAACACTCACGGCATCAAATATTAGCCTCGACGTTGTGCTGTTATCATCCTCTTTCTTTTTGATTATCTTCATAAAGTTAAAAGTTTTGTCTTTGTTATAAACCACAAAAAGTTCTGGTTTTTCTAAGAGAATATTTTTTATATGAACTGCTCCATACAGCATTGAGTGTGGCTCTAGGTTAACTTCAAGTTTTTTAACTGTTGCTACTTTTTCATCCTCAAGAGTGCTAAGAGTGATTTCATTTAGAGTGATTTTAAAAGAAAAAGGGTTAAAAGATATACTACTAACTGAAATTTTACCATTTGTTTTCTCGGACATAACCTTGGAAATCAAAGGTTTTGATATTAGTGGGAGAAGAACAAAACCAAAGATGGCATAGCCCAGAAGTAGATAAGTAAGAACTTTTTTATACATTTTAAGCCTTTTAACAAGTGCTAGATTTTAACAAATATCGCCTTAAAGCTCTTTACTTAATAGTTTATGTCATAATTTACAAGATCAAGGATAAAGAAGATGAATATAATAAATATATCTAAACAGAAGATATTTAATAGTAAAAATGAAGTTTATGCCTATGAGCTAATATTTAAAAATAGCTCAAATATGCCAACCGGTCTCTCGGATAGTGTAAAAGGAACTGCTCAGCTCATAATGAGCTCTATAACCAGTGCAGAACTTGACAAACTGCTTGGAAAACAGACCTTGGCTTTTGTTGATATAGATGAAATCACCCTAACAAAAGGGATTTTAGAAGTGCTTGATAAGGATAGATTTGTTTTAAATATACTTGAAGATATTCATCTTGATGAAAATATAATAAGCAAAATTATACAGTACAGAAAAAGAGGATTTCGGCTATCGCTAGAGCATTTTGATTCGAGTGCACAAATGATAACAAAGTTCAGTAGACTGTTTAACTATATTGACATAATCAAAATGGATACAGCGTTATCTGAGCCTGAGAATCTAGAGAAGGTTATGCATAAATTTAAAGGCACTAGAATCAAACTTTTGGCTCAAAATATTGAAACCAAAGATGACTTTAGAAAATATCAAGATATGGGATTTGATCTATTTCAAGGGTATTATCTTGATAGACCTGAAGTTATGGAGATAGTAGGACTTAAAGAACCTACTCAATTTATCATACTGCAACTAATCAAAATCATCAAAGCAGACAATAGTAATAATGAAAAATTAGAAGAGTTTCTAAAAAAACAGGCTGATTTATCATTTAAGCTTATTCAGTACTTCAATAATTCACATAAACTAGGTGTCAAAGTTGAATCTTTGCCTCAAGTAATCAATCTGATGGGCAGAGATAAGCTACTGCGATGGCTTTTGGTCTATCTCTACTCAGAGGTCTCTAAAAGTCCTGCGTCAAAGACTCTCTTGGAGATGGCAATAAAAAGAGCTGAGAGAATGGAAGCGGATGCGCATCCAAACAACAAAGGCAAAGCCTATCTTGCTGGTATGCTCTCTTTGATGGGTTCTATTTTTGAGATGGATATTAAAGAGTTAATGAATCATATAAATCTTGATAGTGATATCACTTCTTTGATTCTTGATAAAAAAGGAATTTTTGCTCCTAGTCTTATGCGAGCTGAGCAGGCAGAAAAAGAGTATCTAAAAAAAGTTATGATGGCAAATTTCGATAAACTTTCAACAACAGATTTAATCAACACACTCGAGTACGGCGGAGTTGAGATAGACAAAAATAAGATTTTATAAATAGAGGTAAAAATGGGAACAGAGTTGATTATATATATGATTCTTGGACTTGTTGTTGTTTTAGCATTTTTAATGCTGTTGCTCTTTTTAAGCCCTAAAAAAGGTGCCGTAGCAGAACAAAATAGCAATCAAGTCAGTAAAAATTATGAACCAAAAATAATAACTAGAACAGACTTGGACTATCTTTTAGGGGTCATAAAAAACAAAGGTACAACCACAAAAGAGCTAGCCACTGTTCTTGATTTAGTTATAAAACATCATGGCGTTATTGCTAAAAAGCTAGGCATAAGAGCGCATCCTGATTTTGACATATATGTTGATATTATTCTGACGATTTGTAGGCATAAAAATACAAATAAAAATATTGTTGTAAAATTTGATAAAGAGCTTGTAGCACTAAATCCTGACTACAAAGAGGAGATTAACGACGCTATCACAAAAGGCTTAAACTCTAGAGGGATTTAATATCAATCACATTGAAGCACAGATCTTTTAACCTTAAAAGCTTTTGCTAAAAAGTATATAGTAAGAACTTCTATGCCAAGAAGCAAAAAGTGCATCGTATAAACTTGCTCCTGTTTGCCTTGCATATCAAAGGCAAATTCAAGAATTTTATAAAAACCATAAGACAAAAGCATCCCAAAGAGGTACCCTTTTTGATTTGTCATATCCACAAAACTTAGTATTTGCCTCTTTTTTAAAAAAAGTGTCTCAGCCCTTGTTAGATAAGCCCCAAAGGTAAAAGTGAGCTGATATCCAGCATACACAACAAGAGCGCTTTGGTAATTATATGAAAATATCAAAAAATATGTAACCATAAAAAAGGCGACAACCTCAACAAGAAGTGAGATTTTAAAAAAGTATGGAATTGTTAATATTTTATGATAAAACTTAGCCACAAAGAGCATACCAAGAGCGAGCATTATCCCGCCCAAACTATAAACTGAAGGCTCAAGTGGAGCATAAATGGTAAATATACTCCCAACAGATATGCCCAAAAACAGAGAGTTAAAGAATTTGTACTTTATAAAATCTCGTGGATTTATCTCTGTTTTCAACTCTCTGCCTTAAAACTTGATTTTTAGTCCCGCAATGGCGGTTGTTGTGTAGTTAACAGGATAGATGGCGTCATCGCTAACCCATAGTCCATTTTTTTGGTTAAATAGATTGTTTATTTTAGCAAAAAATTCATAGTTCTCTTTTTTATATGTCGCTGAAATATCGGTACTTTTGTAAGCATCTTGTTTTTGTGAGAAGCTATTGCTAAAGTCATCCATGGCATATGCATCGCTTCTGTATGTCTGTGTAAGAGCCACTGTTGTATGCTGAGTCAGCAGATAATTAAGCGTTGCTTTTATGTTGTGATTGCTGACACCAGGAAGTTTTTTACCGCTAAAATCTTCCCCGTTTTCTCTCTCTTTGTCTATAATCGCCTGCACAAAATTGTAATTTAATGCAACGCTAAATGTATTTGAGAGAAGATATTTGTCATAAACATCTATACCGTATTTATGAGATTTGTCTATGTTTGTATTTTTAGAGTTTGTGTATGATGGGTCGGCGTAGTAGTAAATCTCATCATTTAAACTGATGTAATATGCTGAGAGTTTTAGCTTGTTGTTGTCTATTATATTGCTGTATCCAATAGTTATGGAGTCTGCTTTGCTTGGATTTATAAAACCATTGAAGCTAACCACTCCTGTCCAATCTTTGTTAAAAAACCTATCAATATCAGGGGCTTGATAAGAGTGAGCATAGTTTAAGAACAATGAACTATCTCTGCTTATCATATAGTTATAGCCCAGTTCTGCACCATAAAGCGAGTGAGAATTTTCCAGATTATTGCCAGTGTCTCTAAACTTATAATTCACAGTTTCATATCTATAACCAGCTTTTATGGAGTGGTCGCCAAACCTAAAATTGCTCATAATAAAACCAGCAAGATTGTTTTTTGTGGTTTCATTTGCAACAGAGTAAGAGGTAACATGAGAATCTCTCTCTCCATTTAAAAGGTCTAAGCCAGCAGAGATGCTTAGTGCGTCTGTAGCGTACTCAAAAGTGGTTTTTGCAGAGTTATATTTGTAATCGGCAATGGAGGAGTAAGTTATAAAATTTGATGTTTTCTCCTCATGGTTTGCATCAACATTTAAAGATAAATTGCTGTTTATCTGGTAGCTCATGCCTGCATTTACCGCATCTGTATCAAACTTTTGATGTGATGATACACTGCTTCCATAGGCATTTGTACCTTGTTGAGATGGATCGTTCTCATACTCAAACTCTTTCATGGTTCCGCCATATATAACATCAATTCTCGCAAATGAGGCTCCAGCCCTTAGTTCTAGCTCTTTTGTCGGTATATAGCTTATGTTAAGTGAAGCGGTTTTAAGTTTACTATTGTCTTTGCCGCCGACACTATCAACATTGCGAATACCATCACTTTTTTGCACCTCACCACTCGCGCTTATGGAAAGTTTATCATCACTATGTCCCAGATAAAAAGAGCCATCAGCCATACCATAGGTTCCGCCATAGACAGAAACCTCTCTGGTGCTATCTTTTTTGGTTAAAATGTTTATGACTCCGGCATTTGCACCATCACCATTAGCTACAATCCCGCCGGATTTTATAATCTCAATTCTCTCAATAGAAGCCGGCGAAATTGCAGATAATAACGGAGCGACCATATCGATATTGTTCAATCTTCTGCCATCAACCGTTACAACTATATTTTGATACCCATCACCTATGCCAAACCCTCTCATGTCAAGCTTTTGCGTAAATGGGTTTCCGTAAGCAGGCATAGCTATAACGGATGTTTGCTGATTTAAAAACTCATAAATATTCTGTACATGAGCTTTTTGTATATCGCTTGAAGTGTAAATTTCTATGGCATCAGTTGATCTTAATTCATCTGTTTTTATAAGCGTAGATTTAATAACAAGCGGTTCAAGCTCAATCGTTTGAGCAACTAAGATGGTTGAAGTTAGCAGTGATAAAAGTATCTTTATTTTCATTTTTTGTCCATAGTTAATTTTTTTGTACTTTAGAAAATTAAAGAAATGGTGGAGAAACGGCGTTTTTAAGGGATTTGAAGTAGTAAAAGTCAAGTTTTTGGGATGGAAAGAGTTGGAGTATTTTTTTGGTGCGTTTTAGATAGTAACAGTTGCAATGACAAGGTTTTTTAGAGAGCTCTAGCGTGCAAAGTGTGGCTATGTCCTCTTCTTCTAACTCTTCTTGTTGTTCACCGCCAAAAAAACCAACCATATGAAACGCCTCCACTCTCGCAGCATTAGCATTTAGCGTAACTTGGTTAGTAGTTGCAGTAATAGCTCTTAGGGTAAAGTAGTTTTTACCGAAACCTTTTGGAAGATGCAAGCGGACTCTTTTATTTTTTTGCGATTATAACTAAAAAAGTAGGCTAGAATTCTTTTATGAAACTATCACACCTAAAACAAATTAACTCATATTTAAAAAAATTTAAAAAAATATCAGCTATCTATAGAGTAAGCGATACCATTGTAAAAATTGTTTTTGATAGAGACGATGAGCTCTATTTTGAGATGCAAAGAAGCAATTCAAAGATATTTAAATGTGCTGCTTATCCTCGTTCAAAGGTTTACAATGCGCCTTTTGATGTGGTTTTATCAAAGAGATTTAATCGTGCAAATATCTTAAACATAGAACTTCTAAATGGTGATAAGATTTTGCATCTTCAAACAACTATCGCCTCGGCCTATAAAGAAGAAAAAACAAATCTGCAAATCGAATTTACCGGAAAATATACAAATGTCATTATTTTAGATGAGGAGGGTATTGTTTTAGAGGCGCTTCGTCATGTGGATCTCTTTTCATCGTTTCGAGAAGTAAGAGTCGGGCAAAAACTTCTAGATGTTCCGCAGGCTTCATTTGAGGCAAAAGAGTATCCGCTTGAAGATGTTGAGGTGTTTTTATATGAAGAGTATGAAAAAGAGCTCACAAACAAGCTGATTTCACTAAAAAAACAGAAGATCTCACTTTTAGAAAAAAAACTTACAAAATTTCAAAAACTATATTCTGGACTCGATGACGAGAACTCGCTTATGGACGAAGCAGTTAAACAGAACCATTTTGGAAATCTGCTTTTAGCAAATATGCACAATGTCAAGCCATATCAAAGAGTTCTAAAACTTCTTGATTATGATGGAAGCGAGGTTCAAATAGAGTTTCAAAAAGAGTTTTCATCCACCTCTTTGATGGTAAATTCACTTTTTACGAGAAGCAAGAAAGCCAAGCAGAGAGCAGCGCATCTGCATATAGAAAAAAACTCGCTAGAGGAGAAAATCAAACATATAGAACTTTTTATCCACACCGTTAAAGAGGCAAAAGATATGTCGAAAATAGCACTTCTTTTTCCAAAAAATACACAAGCAAAAAAAGTGAAAAGTGAAGATTCCATAGAAATATTCTGGATAGAGGGATATAAGATAGGGGTCGGTAAAAATGAAAAAGGAAACATTGAACTACTAAAAAGAGCCAAGGCTAAAGATATCTGGTTGCATATGAAGGGCATGCCATCTACTCATGTCATCATTACAACCGACAAGCAAAATATCCCCATAAATATCATAGAGGGTGCCGCGAGGTTGTGCGTTGATTTTACAATGTTTCAAAAAGATAAGTTTTTAGTCGATTATACTCCCAGAAGAGAAGTAACTATACAGAGCGGGGCGAATGTACTTTACAATAAGTACAAAACCATTGAGGTAGATACAAGAGATTAAAGTTACAAAGGAGATACTATGTCAATAGATGGAGTTGGAGGCGTTATTTATGCAAATCAGCAGATACCCAATGTAGCTTCGGTTGTAAACAGTCACAATAATCGTATCGATATGCAAAATGTAATGGCTCAGGCTTCGCTAAGCGAGAAAGACGAGAAAGTGCTTGAGGTTCGTCCAGCGGAGGAAAACCATCAAGTGGCGTCCGACCGTGAGCATGAAAAGAATGAGGCCGAGCAGGAAAACAGTAGAAGCAAAAAACATACGCACCCAGAAAATGATGAGAACAAAGAAGAAGCAACACAAAGTCGTCTGCATATATTAGATATTAAAGTGTGATTTGTTATCATTATAGCAACACTTATTAGGAACTGTAATGGATATATTTTTTGGCTCAAAAGAGAGAATAACAACAGGTTTAGCCCTTGTTGGTGGAGTTTTTGTTATTGGTTTTATAAATAACTTTTTTTTAACATGGCTGTTTCTCGGATTGATATATATTTTAGCTTTTAAAGAGGCGATGAAGCTTTTTGGTACAGAAGACAACGCTCTGCTTGTTTTTGCCATTATAATATGGCTTGTGGCAGGCGTTTATCCTCAAGGTGATGACCTTTTTGTTGTAGCTGGCGTAATTTATGCAAGCAGAGTAGCTTATGACAGAAATAGAACTTGGAGAAATCTTCTTCCATTTATCTATCCGACAGCTGGGATGCTCTTTATATTTACAATGTATCAAGAGCATGGCATGTTATCTCTTCTTTGGCTTCTTGCAATCGTTGCTCTTAGTGATATTGGTGCATATGTGGTCGGTAAAAGTATAGGTAAAACACCATTTAGTCCAACTAGCCCAAACAAAACAGCAGAGGGAGTTGTTGGCGGAATAGTTGTTGCAACTTTTGCCGGGATGTTTGTCGGACTCAGCGTAACTACTCTTGGCACAGCATTTATCATCTCTTTTTTAGTCTCTCTAAGCTCTATTTTTGGAGATCTATTTGAGAGTGCACTAAAGAGAGATGCTGGCGTAAAAGATAGCGGAAATATGCTCCCAGGGCATGGCGGTGTGCTTGACAGAATAGACGGCTATCTTTTTGGCGCAATTATAATGCTCGTTCTTCTTCGCGGACTTGTATAGTTGATACTGCTTGGCTCGACTGGCTCTATCGGCGTAAATACACTCGAAGTTGCTAAAAGATTTAATATACAAATTGAAGTTTTAGTGGCTGGAAAAAATATCACTCTACTCAACAAGCAAATTTTAGAACACTCTCCAAAAGTTGTAGTCGTAGCCAACAAAGAAGATGTTTTAAAAGTAAATCATAACAATGTTTTTTATGGAGAAGATGCTATTTTAAGTGTCATGGAAGACTCCAAAAGCGAACTTGTTGTAAATGCCCTCGTTGGTTTTTTAGGACTTCGCCCAACTCTAAAAGCTATTTCACTTGGCAAAAAGGTTGCTCTTGCAAACAAAGAGTCTCTGGTTGCTTGCGGTGCATTTATAGATGTAAGCAGAATCCAGCCAATTGATAGTGAACATTTTGGACTTTGGTATCTATTGCAGGATAGAGCTGTAGAGAAGATGATTATTACGGCAAGCGGCGGCGCATTTAGAGATTGGGATATAAAAGAGTTAAAAAACGCAACTTTAGCGGACACACAAAAACATCCAAACTGGTCAATGGGGCAAAAAATTACTATAGACAGTGCGACAATGGTAAATAAAATGTTTGAGCTCTTAGAGGCAAGATGGCTTTTTGGAGAGGGAAAATATGATGCTATCATAGAGACAAAATCTCTAATTCATGCGCTTGTAGACTTTAAAGATGGCTCAACCACTGCTCATTTTGCCAACGCAAATATGCAACTCCCCATCGCTTTTGCAATCAATAACAAGATGCAGGAAAATATACTCCCTCATGTGGATCTGCTAAAAATCGGCTCTTTGGAGTTTAGAGAGATAACAAAAGAGAGATATCCAATCTGGCAGATAAAAGATGAGCTCCTTAAAAATCCAGCATTGGGAGTTGTTATAAATTCAGCAAATGAAGCCTCAATTGAGAGTTTTATGGGTGGAAAAATAGGATTTATGAATATATCAAAAAATATTTTAGATATATATGAAAAATTTCAAGTGCCTCCAAAGTGCATAGATGAGGTGTTTGAGATAGATAGAGAAATAAGAGATTTTTTGTCTTAATTCATAAAATTTGCTTAAGAAAAATAAGTAGCGTGAAAAGAAAATAACCGTTAAAAGTTAAATCAGATAAAATTTCTCTGATTTAAAATTTTAGAGCGTAATGCGCTCTTACCAAAGGATACAAAATGAAAAAAGTTATTTTACTTATCGCATTAACATTAGGTGCTCTCCAGGCTGACAATATAGTTCACTATGATACTCAAGGTGACAAAGGTACGCAAATTAGCAAGCCAAACTATCCAAGTCAGGACATTTATCCTACAAACTAGTAGTCTTAAAAAAACTACAAAGCTTCGCTTTTATAAGCGGAGCTTTCTTTATATTTCTCTTTATTTCCCCCATATAATCTTTAGAAACCACAAGAACACTATTGTATAATCTCGCAATAATATTTTAGGAGTCAATTTTGATACTAAGCATTGAGAGTTCTTGCGATGATAGTGCTGTTGCTATAACAGAGATTGCTACAAAAAAACTTCTTTTTCATAAGAAAATTTCTCAAGAACTAGAGCACTCGGTTTATGGCGGTGTTGTTCCAGAGCTCGCTTCTAGGCTTCACGCAGAGGCGCTTCCTAAGATTTTAGAGGAGTGTGAGAGTTATTTTTCTAAACTTAAAGCGGTTGCAGTTACAACAACTCCTGGACTCAGCGTGACTCTTGTGGAGGGGGTAACTATGGCAAAAGCTGTCTCTGTTGCGCTTGATATTCCAGTGATTGGGGTTAATCATCTTGTTGGCCATATATACTCTTTGTTTATAGAAAAAGAGGAGCAATTCCCGCTTACTGTCCTCTTGGTCTCAGGTGGACATACGCAGGTTATGGAAGTAAAAAGCTTTACTGAGATAAAAACAGTTGCTAAAAGCATGGATGATAGTTTTGGCGAGAGTTTCGATAAGGTTGCCAAAATGATGAATCTTGGCTATCCAGGTGGACCTGTAGTAGAAAATTTAGCAAAAAATGGAAATAGAAAAAGATATGATTTTTCAGTTCCACTTTCTCGTTCCCCACTAATTGCTTTTTCATACTCAGGACTTAAAAATGCAGTTAGGCTTGCAGTTGAAAAGGCAACAGAGGCTGATTATGTGGATATTGCTGCTTCGTTTGAGCACATAGCAACGGTTCATATAGTGCAAAAATTAAAAAAATATTTTAAAAACACTCCTCCAAAGAGGTTTGCTATTGTTGGCGGAGCTAGTGCAAACTTATATCTCCGTAAGAATATAGAAGAGTTGTTGCAGCCATACAAAGCAGAGCTTCTCTTAAGTGAGTTAAAATTTTGCTCAGACAATGCCGCTATGATAGGAAGAGCGTCTTTAGAGATGTATGAAAAGAAGTTGTTTAGTAGTCTCGATGAGCTTGTCGTTTTTCCAAGAAGCAGTATATAATCTTAAAAATTTCTTATTTGAAAACACACTTTTTCTAATTAAGAGTAATATTATCCGATTTAAATTATACTTCTCTCAACAAACAAGAAAAACAAAATAAGGAGCCAAAAATGGCAACAACAAAGTTTAAAGGTGTAGATGTTGAGTTACTTGGAAATCAAGTAAATGTTGGTGATAAAGCTCCAGAAGTTACAGTTGTTAACTCGGCTGGTTTAGGTGATGTAGTAGTTGGTGGTGCACAAGGTGTAAAACAACTTATCATCGTTGTTCCTTCATTGGACACTGGTGTATGTGCTACTGAAACTCGTAATTTCAACGCAAAAGCTTCTTCAATGGAAGGTGTTAAAGTTACTATCGTTTCACTTGACTTACCATTTGCATCTGGTCGTTTTTGCCAAGCTGAGGGAATAGATAAGCTAACTGTTGCTTCAGATTTCAGAAACAAAGATTTTGCTAACGCTTATGGTGTTTTACTTGGTGGTTCTGTTCTTGCTGGTGTGACTTGTCGTGCAATCTTTGCTGTAAACGAGCAAGGAGTTGTTACCTACAAAGAGATTGTTCCTGAAATAACTGAGGAACCAAACTACGACGCTGCAATCGCTGCAGTAAAATAAATTTTTATGTATCTTGTTCGCTCGCAAGATACATGATGTGTGACTCCTGACATAACTAAAAGATAATTTCACAAGGTTGCCGATTCTCCCTCGGGCAATCTAAAAACGGTGCTTTTGCGCCACAAACTACATATGAGGTGATGACCTCATTTTATCTCTCCTTCTAATTTTTTACCAGTCATAAGCTCTGTTTAGGGCTGGTAATATTAAGTTTATTCATAAATTCAATCCGTTATAATCATATAAATTACACAATTGGAGTTCTAATGAAAAAAATTTTAAGCATAATGGCATGCGGTGCGATTTTAGCTTCTAGTGCGTCCGCAGATTTTACAAGAGTTGAGGCTGGCGCTGGGGCGTGGATGCAATCTTCAAAAGGAACCGCTTCTTATACTGATGCTGGTGCAAACGGTAGCTATATATCAAATGAGAAAGATAGCACTCAGCCATATGTCTGGATGTTGATTAAGCATCCGATTCCTATTCTTCCTAACTTAAGACTGGAGTATACATCTGTAAAAGATGATGGTGCGGCAACTGGTAAATTTAAAGATTTCAATATCGGAGTAGCCACAACAACCCTGTCATATGATATAAAACAGTACGATATTATCCCTTACTATAATATCTTAGATAACACGGCGTGGATTACTCTTGATTTGGGAGTTGATATTAAGATTCTAGATGCCTCGTATAGAGCTGCTCCATCTGGCGCTTTTACCGGTTATAGTGATAGTGCAATGCTAGCTGTTCCTCTTCTTTATGCAAGAGCAAGAGTTCAAATTCCATCTACAAATATTGGAATTGAATCAGATATAAAGTATTTGACAACAGGCAACTCGACGGTTTATGATTTTAGGGCAAAGGTAGATTATATGCTAGATTTCGTTCCTGTTGTTCAGCCTGCTGTTGAAATTGGATATAGAACTCAAAAAATTGATATTGATGAAAGCGGTGTTGATGTGAAAGCAAATATAGAATTTTCTGGCTTTTATGCTGGTATGATGGTTCGCTTCTAAACTTTTTATAACTTTCGCTAAGGGTTTGGGCTCTTAGCGGTATCTTAGTATCTCTTTCCTGTACTCTCAATCAAATCTTTCTGACTCAAATCTTCAACAAGGGTTTTAAAGTTTTTTAGCGTCAATAGTTTTAAATTCGTATTTTTTTGTGTCTTTAGCTCATTTGTAAAGCCACTTTTTGAGACAATCACGCAAATATCAGGGTTTAGCTCAGCTGATAAACACTGCTCTTTGAGTTTAGCTAGTTCGCTCTTTTTTGCTTTGGAGTTTGAGTATTTACATATTCCAGCGACTATTTTACCAGATGCCGTTTTTGCTAAAATCTCTATCTCGCTGTTTCTATCCCAGTAACTACCTATCTCGACGATAGCATCATCTGTGAAACTCTTTTTTATAAGTTCCATAGAGAGTTTTAAAAATGTTAGTTCATAAAGCCCTTGTTTTCGGTTTATAAAGGCTTCTTTAGCCTCTTTGTAGTCACCCTCTTTTATGGTTTTAAAATATGGTGATATAAATGAGAACCAAAATCTCATAAAAGGAGAAGAGAAATTTATCTTCTCGTCGATGCTATCTTCTGATTGTGGTGGAGCTTCAAGCGAGTTCTCTGTCATTATAAAACCTCTTTTAAAGAGTGCATCTATGGCGCTGTTTGCATCGTTTCTGTTGATTCTCGCTCGCTTTAGTGCGGAGTGAACTCTACGATCACCCATAGCGATGCCACTTAGCAGTGAGTGAGTAGTCTTGTCGCTTTGTGTTATCTTTGTAATATCGCCATGAATGTAGGTGTAGTTTTTAAAAACCTTACTCTCAATAATCTCTTCAAGTGGTTTAGAAGCTTCAACACTCCAGCCCATTCCTCCAAAAACAGAAAAATACTCAATAGCTTGCTCAAAATCACTAAAGTTGTTTTGAAAATAAAAAGAGCGAAATTGCTCTAATATGGTTGGTTGTTTTGACATCTTAAACCTTTTCACTAATTTTGCTGAGACTATTGCTCTCTTGTTGTTATATCTATGCCCAATGCTTTGAGTTTGTAACCAAGCTCTATAACTCTATCTTTATATTTATCGGACTCTACAAAGCCCTCATAAGCGTCCATCTTTTGCTCATAGACTAAAGCCTCAATGCTATCTATTTTTGCCAAGATTGCCTCTAATTCTTCTTCTAGCTCTTCTACAGTTTCTAGCTCTTGCATTTTCTTTTTTCCATATTTTAAAATTAAACTCCTTACAAAACTAAAAAACTAAGCGAACGATTTTGCAGCAAAGCGAAGCTTTATTTAGCGTGTTTTTTAGTTTTGCAGGAGCTTCATTGTAGAGAATTATATAATCTTACTCTTCAAGTTGCTTTGTCACATGATTCGGTAATTTCTTAGAAGTTGCAGCACCCAATTGCTCTAGCTTTTGAAACTGGCTAGTTATGCTTCCCGCTCCGCTGTGGAGCCTTGAAAACGCCTCATCATATGTCTTTTGAACCGTTGCAATCTGTTTTCCAAGTCTGTCCACACTATCTATAAAACTTGAAAATTTATCAAAAAGCAGTCCTGCTCTTTTTGCTATCTCTTGAGCATTTTTCTGCTGATGCTCATATTTCCAAGTGTTCTCAACTGCACGCAGCGACACCATCAAAGTTGTTGGTCCAACCAAAATAACATTTTTCTTAAACGCTTCATCAAAAAGTGTATTGTCATACTCTAATGCCGCAAGCAAAGCACTCTCGATAGGCACAAACATAAAGATAAAATCAAGAGTTTCAACCCCCTTGAGATTTGCATAATCTTTCTGACTAAGCTCTTTTATATGTCTTCTCATTGAGGCGATATGCTCTTTTAAAGATGCTTCTTTTTGCTCTTCATCCTCAGCAGATGTGTACTTCTCATAGGCATTTAGAGATGTTTTTGCGTCTATGATAATATCTCTGCCATCTGGGAGATGCACTATAACATCAGGGCGAAATCTGCTTCCGTCACTCTCGTGTTCAAGACTGACCTCTCTCTCAAACTCAACTCCTTCGCGTAAACCAGAGTGGCTAAGAACACTCTCTAAAATCATCTCGCCCCAAACACCCTGCTTTTTACTCTCGCCTTTTAGAGCGTTTGTTAGGCTATTTGCATCTCTGCTCATCTGATGATTTATCTCTTTTATGCTCTTTATCTCGGCTTGAAGCATCGAGCGGTCTTTTGCTTCTTTTATGTAAACATCATCTATTTGTTTCTTAAACTCGTTAAACTGCTCTTTCATCGGGGCAATAATCTTACTGATGCTCTCTTGATTTTGTGAGGAGAATTTTTGTGAATTTGACTCTAAAATCCTGTTTGCAATCTCTTTAAACTCAAGCTTCATCTGCTCTTTGTTTTTCTCAAGAAGCTCAATTTTTTCACTATTTGCTCTTTTTTCCAGAGCCATTTGTGCTTCAAACTTTTCATTCAAGCCATTTATCCGCTCATTTAAAACACTATTTTGGCTATAAAGTGTTGAAGAGTTCGTAACTTCTCTATCAAGCAAATCTCTTAAATTTTTAACACTTAAAACCCAGATAGCCAGAGCGCCAAGTGCCACTCCAACGATAAGATATAATAGTTCAAACATATATTCTCTTTTTTATTGGATTATACAAAAAATAAGGACAATAGGTAATATACTGTATTATTGCACATTAAAAAGTTGTAAAACCATATTATAAATAAAGGGATTTTATGAATACAAAAGAGTTTAAAACACTTCCTCTCTCTGCTGAAATGTTAGAGAATTTAAAAGATATTGGCTATACAGAGATGACTGACATTCAGGCCGAGAGTTTGCCATATATTTTGCAGGGCAGAGATGTTATTGCTGAGGCAAAGACTGGAAGTGGCAAAACTGCGGCGTTTGGCATAGGCTTGCTTTATAAACTTCAAGTTAAAAAATTTAGAGTTCAAGCACTCATCCTTTGTCCCACAAGAGAGTTAGCTGATCAGGTTGCAAAAGAGATTCGTATGCTTGCTCGCGCTACTCACAATGTTAAGATTTTAACACTTTGTGGCGGCGTTGCTTTTGGTCCACAACTAGGTTCGCTTCGTCATGGTGCGCATATTATCGTAGGAACTCCAGGAAGAATTTTAAAACATCTAAAAAAAGATTCTCTATCACTCACAGATGTTGATACTCTAGTGCTAGATGAAGCGGACAGAATGTTGGATATGGGATTTAGCGAAGAGATAAACGAGGTCTTGACATTTGTACCAAAAGAGAGACAAACACTTCTCTTCTCGGCTACTTACAGCAAGGAGATTTTAGCCGTTAGTGCATCTATCCAAAACGACGCTATAACCGTAAAAACAACCGCGACCGAGAGCGGTAACAAAATAGTAGAGCGATTTTATGAGGTTGAATATGGTAAAAAACTAGAGGTATTGGTAAAAATATTTAGCAATTTCTCTCCAGATAATGCCATAGTTTTTTGTAACACAAAAGCTGAAGCCGATGAAATCGCTAACACACTACAAACAAAAAAGATAGACGCACTCTCTATTCATGGGGATTTAGAGCAGTATGAGAGAAACGATGTATTAGTTCAGTTTGCTAACAAAAGTTGTAGAGTGTTAGTTGCAACAGATGTGGCGGCTAGAGGTTTAGATATAAAAGAGCTCTCTATGGTTGTCAACTATGATATACCTCATGGTAGCGAGACTTATACTCACAGAATAGGACGGACAGGACGGGCTGGAGCAGAAGGACTCGCTTTTACACTCTACACTCCAAATGAAGCGCAAAATGCAAACGAATACAAAAGCAGAAATCCACTCTTTGAAGACGCATCAGAGCTCAAATCAATGAATGGGTTTGAGATGAAACCTACTAACATAACGCTTGTTATAGAGGGTGGGAAAAAAGATAAAGTTCGAGCTGGCGACTTGCTTGGCGCACTGACCGGTGAGGCTGGACTCGAGGGCGCTTCTATTGGGAAAATAGATATTTATGATAGACAGAGTTATGTTGCAATCAAAGCAAGTGAAGTAGATTATGCTCATGAGAAGCTAAAAAATGGAAAAATCAAAGGCAAAAAATTCTCCGTTTGGATTCTCTAACTAAGAGCTCTGCTATAGGATTTAAAAATGTATAGATACATCAACCACTATCCAGAGGTCACAAAAAATCAAGTTAGGGCGCTGGTTGAGCAAGAAAAACTTGGTCTTTATCTTAAAGGCAAATATAAAAATCTGCATTCGTATAAGACGGATAAAACGCTCTTTGGTTATATAAATAATCTAAAAAATGAGCATATGAAAAAGTCAAATCCACTTAGTAAAGTGCTTTATGATGGGAAAATGGATGTTGTGAGTAGCGCGCTAGGAACCCATCATTTCATCTCGCGAGTTCAAGGCGCTAAGCTAAAAGCAAAAAATGAGATACGAATATCATCAATGTTTAAAGCTCTGCCAGAGGAGTTTTTGGAGATGATAGCAGTTCATGAGCTAGCTCATTTTAAAGAGAAAGAGCACAACAAAGCTTTTTATAAACTCTGTGTCTATATGCAACCATCTTACCATCAAGTAGAGTTTGATTTGAGGCTCTACTTGACGCATCTAGAGCTCTATCCATCCAACTCTACAAATCTTTTTTTATAATCTATTGCTAAATCAAATCAGGCAAGTATTATCGGTATGTAATATTTAAGCGAGAAAAAACCATCTTCATTTAAAAAATTATTTTCGTCATAGATGAGAAAAGGCGGTTTGTTTGTGGTCTCATAACCGCTTGATGGAAGCCATTCATGATAAATCCACTGTACTAATTTTAGGATATCGTCATTGTACCCCTTTGCGCTAAACTCCGCATAGACTCCAGCGTTTAATTCAAAAGAAGGAAGATTTATTTTGCTCATGTTTTGAGTATCTTCTATGGATAAGCAGGCAACATAATTACAATCTTTTAGTGGAGTTATAATAGGGTTGTCATGATATATCGCTATTTGTGAGTAATTTTGTATATTGTTACTTAAAATAAAGGTCTGCAGTTTCTGCCAACATTTTTTTATCTCTTCACTATAACCATGATGGCGAATATAATAAACTGTGACAGAGGGCATTTTTTTTATGATAGGCAAGAGTTTTGAGTAGTCTCTGTTTGAAATAAGTTCTTTTGGAACTTCATTTATAATTTTATTTGAATACTCTATAAATCCCCCCTTTCTCCACTTTTTTGGACTCATTCCAAATCTCGCGTTAAAAGCCCTGATGAAAGAGGTTTGTGAGCCATATCCACATGTCGAAGATATTTCAGATATAGTAGAGTTCTTGTTTGTGATAAGAAGATTTGATGCTTTTTGAAGTCGTATAGATTTTATGGTTTCATAGATATTTGAGTCAAACTCTTGTTTGAAAATACGGTGCAAATGAAACTTAGAGAGATGGAAATCTTCGCTTAGAGTGTCTAGGTTGATTTGCGAATCAATATTTTCGTAGATATAGTGCATCAAATCATTTGTAACTTTTGTTCTAAGAAGTGCTGTGTCTTTTTTCATAATATTTATTATAGCAAGAAAAAAGAATTTTTATAGCAAATAATGTGAATTATTGAGTGTTTTTTTGTATGGAATAATAGTTTTGAAACAAATATAATGACGAAAATTTATGGATGGAAAATGAATCTAAAATTAACACTGTTATTGCTGTTGCCTCTTCTGTTTTTTAGTGCTTGTGTGCCGAAAATCCAGATGCAAAAACCTCTGCAAGCGCTCAATATAAAAGATGATATTGAAAAAAATGTTGTGATGTCTGATGGAGTAAAACTTAAAGTTGATTGGTACAAAGATTATGGTGATTCGCAATTAAATGAGATCATAGATTTTGCACTTAGTAGCTCCCCAAGCATAAAAAGTATTGAGGCAAAATACGCTCAGGCAAATAGCATTATCGCATCCAAACAAGCTGGCAATCTGCCGAGTATCTCAGCAGATGCAGGCATCTCGCGCGAACGCTTTAGTGAAAACTACATCTTTCCACCACCTCTAGGTGGAGGGACTGAAACTCTATACAAAACAGGCTTGTCTCTAAACTATGATTTTGATTTTTGGGGTTCAAGGGACTCAAAAATTCTCTCAGCAAAATATAGCGCAATGGCTCAAAAAACCTATATACAGGAGATAAAGCTTTTTCTTTCAACTACAATCTGTGAAATATATCTCTCATGGGATTTTGATGAAAAAAGAGTTCAACTGCTCCATGAAGTGAAAAAATTGCTAGAACAAGAGGAAAATATTTACCTTTTAAGTTTGAAAAGTGGACTTAGTGATGCAGTGATGTTTAACACTAAGAGATCTGAAATTGCAAAGCTCAATCAAGAAGTGCAGAGCATCAAGCGCTCCATCGAAGCAAAAAGGGAAGCCATCGCAATGCTTGGAGGATTTATGCCATCAGTCGCGGATAAATGGAGTTCTCCTAACATAAAAAGCATTGAAGTTCCTCTGCCAAAAGAGATACTTTTAAACCTCATCGCACACAGAGCGGATATTGCAGTGCAAAAATATATCGTGCTAAGCAAGGATCAAAATATCCAAAATGCAAAGGCTCAGTTCTATCCAAATATAAGCCTCTCGGCGATGACAAACCTTATCTCTTTTGATTTAGGTAAATTTTTTGGTCATAGCTCTTTTGCTCCATCGGCTGGGGTTGCTTTTTCTTTGCCTATTTTTGATGGCGGAGAGAGAAAAGCAAATCTCTCTGTGCGCACAAGTGATTACAACAGCTCTGTTAATGATTATGACAATGTTGTTATAAAAGCAGCAAATGAAGTGGTCTCTACACTCAAAAAAACAAAGATTTTAGAGAGCGAGATAGAGTTGCACACAAAAGAGGTTGAGGCAAAAGATTTTAATGTAAAAATAGCGCAAGATAAGTTCAGCGCAAAGCTTGCAAATAAGTTACCATATTTACAAGCAAAAAGAGAAGCAACACTAACTAAATTCGGCAGTATTGATTTAAGCAACACAAAAGCTCTGCTTGAAGTTCGTTTAATTAAAGCACTTGGTGGCGGGTATGTTGATATGGTGGATAAAAATGTCATTAAGTAAAACAGCGCCCTTTGGCACGCTGCTCATCTTTTCTCTGAAAAATGCACCAAAAGAGTGGTTGCTTAAAGATGCGCCAACGCTTATTTATATGGCAAAAGCAACGCTTGCAGCTCTGCTTGCTTTGATGATTTCTATGATGCTCACTCTACCTGATCCTAGAACAGCAATTTTTACGACATTTATTGTCATGCAGCCACAAAGCGGTCTTGTTTTTTCTAAAAGTTATTATCGTGTACTTGGAACAATTGCTGGCGTAGTAGTCTCGTTTTTGATGGTTGGAGCATTTGCGCAAGAGCCCATGTGGTTTATTTTCTTTTTTGCTATCTGGATTGGTATCACTACTGCAGCGGGCGTAAAGTATAGAAATTTTCAATCGTACGGTTTTGTTTTGGCAGGGTACACTTTATGTATCGTGGCACTTCCGGTTATCGAGCAGCCGATGGAGATATTTAATATTGCAACTTCGCGTTTCTCAGAGGTAATGGTTGGGATACTATGTGCGACAGTTGTGAGTGAAATTTTTTTCCCAAGAAAACTTTCTGATTCGCTGCTTACAAGCGAGAGAGAAAGATTTGAGAGCGTCCTTGCATCACTTGTAGACGAAAACTCTCTCTTTGGGGCACAAGATATGAAAGATGCAGAGGTTGTAAAGTTTTCAAGCGGGGTTGTTGGAGTACATGCAGTTGCAGTCAACAGTGCTTTTGAGAGTGCAATAGACAAAAGAAATAGGCTCTATTTGGAGCAGTTAAATATAGAGTTTATGCATCTCTCAACGACATTTCATTCGCTCAAAAATATTGTAGGCAACATAGAACTACACACCTCTAATGAAACTGTTGATAATTTAAAAAAGCTTTATGCTCCTTTTGCGAAGGTGCTCCAAAATGTTTCAAATCTTGATGAAGAGGGTTTTCATAGCATGATAAATCAGCTTAAAGAGTTAAAGGAGATTATACATTCTCGTTTCACAGAACAACAAAACAGTTTAGAAGCACATTTTGGCAGTGATGAGTATGATGCATTTCGCTCTGCTGGCTATTTGATAACAAGAATTTTGGATGAGTTTTTTATTTATGCAAACAGTTATCTTGCTTTTTACAGACTCAAAAGCTCAGGCAAAGCGACCAAAGAGCTAAGCCGAGTTGTGCGTTTTAAAACACATACAGACAATCTGCTTGTTACTCTTGCAGCACTTAGGGGAAGCGGCGTATTGCTTATTACGATGGCGTTTTGGATACTCAGTGGCTGGAAATATGGCACGCTCACCATTACAATGGCTGTTGTCATTGGCTTGCTTATTGGTACACTTCCAAGACCATTGGATGCCGTGATAAATTTTCTAAAAGGTGCTGTGAGTGCGGCTTTTGTAGCGGCTTTGTATGATTTTTATATAGTGCCTGAATTTGCAACAGATGCTTATACTCTTAGTCTTGTTGTCACACCCGTTTTTGCGTTTGTCGGATGGATGACGACTAAACCTAAATGGGCAGGATTTTCTTTGGGGTTTGTATTTTTATTTATGTCGCAAACCTCGTTTGATCTTTACTATAAAATCGACCCAACAACTTTTCTGGAAACAACCATCGCTTCTTTACTTGGAGTTAGTTTTGCAGGTGCGGCTTATATGCTTGTGAACTTTTGGTCATGCTCACTATCGCAAAAAAGAGTGGCAAAAGTTTTGCGTGGGCAGATTGTTTTTCTTTGCAATGCACCTTTAAATTTTCAGCGAGGCTCGCTAGAGAGCATGGGACGAGATATGATACAGCAGTTTTCAACGCAAGGACAACTCAATATTCGTTCAAACCGCCTTGTTTATGAGTGGCTGTTGGCAACTCTAGAGATAGGCGGTGCGATTATAAGAGTAAGAAAAAATCTAAATCGGCTAAATGGGGAGTTTAAAATGATAAACCAGTCGCTAGAAGGGATCAAACAATATTTTCAAGCACCGACAGAAGCTTTGAGGCAAAGCCTGCTGGAATCACTAAAAAATGCAATAAAGTCTCTACATGTAGAGCACAAGCAAGAGGCTAACATCGTCGCGGAGCTCCCACTTATTAGGACTATTTTGTTAAGCAGAGTGTCAATCCCTATGCCAAAGGAGGGTTCATGCCGCTAGATATTACACTATATGGTATTCAGATGCCTACTCTGTTGCCAATTTTTATAATTGTGGCTATTTTGCAAATCGCAATTGATGGGATTATTACCGACACTGGCATCTATCGTCATGTCTGGCATCCAGGGCTTTTTAAAATGGCTCTTTTTGTCTGTTTTTTTACATTAGCATGTTTAACTATTTATCATTGAGGAACTTATGAAAAACAGACTTTTTAAAATTTTACGCCTTATTATCACGCTTAGTGTGGTTGGTCTTGCTTTTTTTCTTGGACTCAAGCTATGGAACAACTATATGAATAGCTCATGGACACGTGATGGACGGGTGCGCGCTGAAGTTGTAATGATAGCGCCTGATGTGAGCGGTCTTGTAGCTAGCGTTAATGTTGTTGATAACCAATTTGTAAAAAAAGGCGATTTACTATTTCAAATTGATAAAGTAAGATTTGAGCACGCCTTGGCTGAGGCTAAGACTCTCGCTCAGATAAGAAAAGCAGAACATGAGATGAAGCAAAATCAGTATAAGCGTCGAGTAGGGCTTAGTGATGAGGTAATGTCAGAGGAAAATCGAAATGATGCTAAACTTGAAGTTGCTATAGCCAAAGCAAAATATGAAGAAGCAGCAATACAGATAGAGACAGCAGAACTTAATCTTGAACGCTCAAGCGTTAAGGCTCCAAGTGATGGCTGGGTGAGCAATCTTCTTCTACGAAAAGGGGATTATGTGCAAACTGGTGAGAGTCATATGGCAATGATCAAAAAAGACTCTTTTTGGATATATGGATATTTTGAGGAGAACAAACTCTCACTTTTACATATAAACGACAAGGCGCAGATGCGTATGCTCGGAACAAAATATATCATCCAAGGGCACATCGAGAGCCTAGCTAGTGGCATCTCAGACAGAGACAATGTAACAGATCAGAGACTTCTAGCCAATGTAAATCCAACCTTCACTTGGGTGCGTTTAGCACAACGAATCCCGGTTCGGATACATATAGACAGCGTCCCCAAAGGATTCGTGTTAGCAGCTGGAATGACTTGTTCGGTGAGTATAATTCAAAAAGAAGATAAAAAAAGTGATTTCTTAAACCTTAGGTAGGCTTTTTTGTATGAGTAGAAGGTGCCCACACTTTTTGTGTTGGCACCATTTTATAATTTTTATTAGCTAAAGTATCTCTGAACGAATTTGCTCACACCAATCATCAATACGACCATCGCTCATCTCACTTTGGTTATCCTCATCCAGAGCCAAACCTACAAACTGGTCTCCATCTTGAGCTTTTGAGTTATTGTGATAATACCCACTAGCAGGCCACTCTCCGATGATTTTTGCCCCTTTTGATTTAATTACTTCATAAAGCAACCACATAGCACCCAAAAATTTATCCGGATACTCCTCTTGATCACCCAAGCCAAACAAAGCAACTGTTTTTCCTGCAAAATCAATATTTTTTAACTTCTCAAAAACACTTTCCCAATCATCTTGAAGGTCTCCATCACCCCAAGTAGGTGAGCCAATGATTAGTTTTTCGTATTCAGATATTTTCTCGACTTTAGTGCTTGAGATATCGTAAATATCCAAAACTTCTACGCCGCCTAGTTTTTTTAAAATCTTTTTTGCGACACTCTCGGTATTTCCAGTACTGCTTCCATAAAAAATTGCTGTTTTCATATCATTAGTCCTCCTGTTTACAATAAACTATTTTAACAAAGCAATTGTCACTCTACTATAAAAGTATTTTTGCTTTATATTCTTATAATTTTAAATTTATATCAGTATATTTTTTTAGAGGAGGATATTTAAATTTTTTGGTGTTTTAATTGAAAAATTATTTATTTTTACCTTGCTAAATTGAGAGAAGAGAATATTGATTGCTCTAAAGGGAATATAAATTGATATAGTGATTAGTTATGAATAATTTCTGCAAAGCATGGGATTGTGTTTAAAAAATGGTGGACCCTCAGAGATTCGAACTCTGGGAGGTATAACCCTCGCCGGTTTTCAAGACCGGTGCTATCGACCAACTCAGCCAAAGATCCACATTTGTAAAGAAGTTACTATAAAATTGGAGGTGCCACCCAGATTTGAACTGGGGATAGCAGCTTTGCAGGCTGCGGCCTTACCACTTGGCGATGGCACCAGTTTCAACAATAATTTATAATAATGGTGCCCGAAGCCGGACTTGAACCGGCACACCCTTACGAGCGAGGGATTTTAAATCCCTTGTGTCTACCGATTTCACCACCCGGGCTTGGGTTTTTTCAAAGATATCGGATATCTTTTTTTTATTTTTTATTTATGGAGCGGGAAACGAGGTTCGAACTCGCGACCCCAACCTTGGCAAGGTTGTGCTCTACCACTGAGCTATTCCCGCATTTTTTGTTACTTATTTTTTAAGTGAGCGGAATTATAGCTATTTTATTTTTGTTTGTAAAGAGCTTTTATAAAAAAAATGAAAAAAATGGTACAATCCCGTCTATATTTATAAAGATAATAACACCACTAATTAAGGATTTTTATGAGAAGCGATACTATAAAAAAAGGTTTTGACAGAGCTCCGCATCGTTCACTGCTTAGAGCTACTGGACTTAAAGATGAAGATTTCGACAAACCATTCATCGGAATAGCAAACAGTTATATAGATATTATCCCAGGGCATTTCTTTTTACATGAGTATGGTGAAATAGTCAAAGCGGCAATTCGCGAGGCTGGTGGAGTTCCATTTGTATTTAACACCATTGGCGTTGATGATGGTATTGCTATGGGGCACGACGGGATGTTGTACTCTCTGCCTTCTCGTGAAATTATTGCAGATTCTATTGAGACTGTTATGAACGCTCACAAGCTTGATGCGCTTATCTGTATCCCAAACTGTGATAAGATTGTCCCTGGTATGATTATGGGAGCGCTTCGTGTTAATGTTCCTACTATTTTCGTCTCTGGCGGTCCAATGGCTGCAGGGCATAAAAAAGATGGTACGCCTATCGATTTATCAACTGCTTTTGAGGCTGTTGGTCAGCACGCTGAAGGAAAAATGACAGATGAAGAGTTGTATGAGATAGAGTGCAATGCATGTCCAAGCGGTGGAAGTTGTTCTGGCATGTTTACAGCAAACTCTATGAACACTCTTTGTGAAGCGATGGGAATTGCGCTTCCTGGAAACGGCACTGTTTTAGCTATGACACCTAAGCGAATAGAGATGGTCAAGGCGGCTGCTAAGAGAATTGTTGAGATGGCAAAGGCTGATGATAGTAAGTATAATCTGAAAAATGTACTAAACGAAAAAGCTATTCACAACGCATTTGTCGTAGATATGGCGATGGGTGGAAGTTCAAATACTGTTCTTCATATGTTGGCAATCGCAAGAGAAGCTGGTGTTGAGTATAAAATTGAAAAAATCAATGAAATAGCTGACAATGTCGCTCACATCGCTAAAATATCTCCATCATTAACAACTGTTCATATGGATGACATAGACAAAGCCGGTGGTGTTAATGCAGTTATGAAAGAGATAAGCAGAAGAGGCGGACTTCTTTATCTTGATAATCCTACTGTTACGGGTGAAACATTAGGTGAGAGAATAGCAGATGCTAAAATTTTAGATGAAGAGATTATTCACAGAAATGAAAATGCTTACTCTCAGATTGGTGGACTCTCTATTCTTTTTGGAAATTTAGCAACCGAGGGCGCAGTTGTAAAAACTGCTGGAATCGAGCTAAATATGAGACAATTTAAAGGCAAAGCAATCTGCTTCAACTCTCAACCAGAAGCGATTACTGGAATAATGAGTCATAAAGTAAAACCTGGAAGCGTAGTAGTTATCCGCTATGAGGGGCCAAAAGGTGGACCTGGTATGCAAGAGATGCTCGCTCCTACTGCGCTTATTCAAGGAATGGGACTTGGTGATAGTGTAGCTCTTATAACTGATGGTCGTTTCTCTGGTGCCACAAAAGGCGCTAGCATCGGGCATGTCTCTCCTGAGGCTGCTGAGGGTGGTTTGATTGCATTTGTTGAAGATGGCGATGAGATTGAGCTAGATACTGATAATCATTTATTGCGCTTGAATGTTAGTGATGATGTCATAGCAAAAAGAAAAGCAAATTATAAGCCTTATAAAAATGAAGTTAAATCAAAATGGCTTAAACGCTATCAGCTTTTAGTTTCAAACGCTTCAAATGGCGCAATTTTAAAAACAGAACTTTAAAAAGATAGGAATATATATTTTGAACGCAATAGCAATAAAACATAACGGCGAAATTATTGATTTACAAACAGCAAAAGAGCTTGGGTTTGAGGGTGAGCAGATTCACTTAGATAATTCTCCAGACTCACTAGAGATTCTTCGTCACTCAACAGCCCATCTTATGGCACAGGCCATCAAATCTCTCTATTCTGATGCGGAGTTTTATGTTGGACCAACCGTAAAAGAGGGATTCTATTATGATTTTAAAACCTCTCACGAGATAGGCGAGGGCGATTTAAAAGAGATAGAAAAAGAGATGCTCTCATTTGCCAAGAAAAAATATGATATTGAAAAATACGAAATCTCTATGGACGAAGCAAAAGAGAAGTTTAAAAATGATCATCTAAAACTAGCAGTAATGGAGCGAATCCCGAGCGAAAGAGTTTCTATCTATAAGCAAGGTGCATTTGAAGACTTGTGTCGTGGACCTCACCTGCCAAATATTGGATTAATAAGATACTTTAAACTTACAAAAATTTCAGGTGCTTACTTGGGCGGCGATTCTAAAAATGAGGTTCTGACTCGCATATATGGAATCGCATTTGCTGACAAAGAGTCGCTAAAAGCGTATTTAGACCAAATGGCTGAAGCTGAGAAAAGAGACCATAGAAAACTTGGCAACGAGATGAAACTTTTTACATTTCGTGAGGAAGTAGGTGCTGGTTTTCCTATCTGGCTTCCAGCAGGTGGCAGGCTTCGTGCAAGATTAGAGTCTCTTCTTTTTAAAGCTCACAGAAAACGCGGATATGAGCCTGTTCGTGGTCCAGAGATGCTTCGTTCAGACCTTTGGAAGACATCTGGACACTACCAAAACTATGGCGAAAATATGTATTTTACAAATATAGATGATGTGGAGTTTGGTGTAAAACCTATGAACTGCGTTGGACACATAAAAGTTTATGAAGAAGATTTGCACTCATATCGTGATCTGCCACTAAAATATTTTGAGTATGGTGTAGTTCATCGTCATGAAATGACTGGTGCACTTCATGGACTGTTTCGTGTTAGAGAGTTTACTCAAGACGATGCGCATATTTTTTGTAGAGCAGATCAAATTGAAGAGCAGATTATAGAAGTTGTTGATTTTGTTGATAAAATTATGTCGACTTTTGATTTCGATTATAAAATGATGATCTCAACTAAGCCAGAAAAAGCGGTTGGAAGTGACGAAGTGTGGGAAATTTCTACACAGGCACTAAAAAATGCAATGGATAAAAACAGTCTTGCTTATGAGATAGATGAGGGAGGCGGAGCTTTTTACGGTCCTAAAATTGACATCAAGATAACAGATGCAATCGGGCGAGAGTGGCAGTGCGGGACAATTCAGCTGGATTTTAACCTACCTTCAAGATTTGAGCTTGAGTACAACGGTGAGAATAATGACAAAATTCAACCCGTTATGATTCATAGAGCAATTTTAGGTTCATTTGAGCGTTTTATTGGTATATTAACGGAGCATTATGCTGGAGAGTTTCCAATGTTTATCGCTCCAACTCAAGTTGCAATCGTTCCAATAGCCCAACCACACAACGATTACGCTAAAGAGTTAGCAGATAAACTGATAGATTTAGGGGCAGATAGTGAAATCTACTCTAAAAATGACTCTTTAAACAAAAGAGTAAGAACAGCAGAAAAAACAAGAGTGCCAATGCTCGCCATTATAGGCGATGAAGAGGTTGAGTCTCGCAGAGTTTCTATTCGTGACCGTAGAACAAGGGAACAGTACAACATAAGCGAAGAGGAATTTCTAAAGCTTATTCAAACTAAAATAAATGAGGTAAATTTTTGACTAAAAAAGACCAAGTCATAATGAATGACGATATCCGTGTGCCAGAAGTGCGTTGTAATATAGATGGAGCAGAATCTTTAGGAATTGTTTCTATAGATGTAGCTATGGATAAAGCAAATGAATTAGGTTTAGATTTAGTTCTAATTGCTCCAACTGCAAAGCCTCCTGTTGCCAAGATTATGGATTATGGTAAATATAGATATCAAGAAGAGAGAAAACTTAAAGAGCAGAAGAAAAATCAGATTAAAATTGATGTAAAAGAGATTAAGTTATCTGTAAAAATTGCTGAAAATGACATTAACTATAAAGTAAAACATGCTAAAGAGTTTTTGGAAGAGGGCAAACATGTAAAGTTTCGTGTATTTCTAAAAGGTCGTGAGATGTCAAATCCTGAAGCAGGAAAAGATGTTTTGATGAGAGTTTGGCACATGATAGAAGATGTGGCTGTTATGGATAAACCACCAAAGTTTGAGGGTCGTTATTTTAACCTATATGTAACACCACAGAAAAATTAATCTTTTTATTATTCAGATAGTTTTAAAAACTATCTGAATTTCGCACACTAGAGTTTCTAACTACTTTTTGATATTTTAGCTGTTAACTCATCTCCACTCAAAGCATCTTTGAGGAATTTTATTGCAACAATATTTTCACTTTGATTTATATACCACTCTGCAATATGTTCATTTTCAAGTGTTTCTAACTTGTTCAAATCAACACTATCTTGCGCTAAATATAGGTGAGAGTATTTAAGTGGGTTTTGTAATTTAAGTGTCCATAAAAACCATATAGCGGCGATAATAGCAACCGAAACCCCGATAGTCGCTCTGTCGCTTATGCCTAAAAATAGTCCTGCTGAAGTTCCACCAATAAATGTCATAAAATAAGCCACAGAGTTTGAAGTACCAATTGCTACTCCTTTTTGATGCACTTTTGCAAATTTAGTAATCATTGACTGAACTAAAGGCTCCATCATGTTGAAGGCTATAAAAAACATAACTACACCTACAACAAAAATAGTGCTAGAAGCTGTAAGTCCCATAATCAAAAATGCCCCTATAAAAAGAAGAATCGATAAAAGAAATATCTGTTTTGGTTTATTATGCTTCTCTCCAAACACAGCTGCCGGACCCATCGCAGCAAGTCCAAGAAGCATAGCTGGTGCATAGGCCATCCAGAGTTCATTTTTTTGCCACCCAAAATCTTTTGTTAATACGATTGGAATCAGAACAAAAGCAACTGTAATAAGAGCTTTTTGCATAGCGTTAATAACAATCATATTTAAGAGATTTGGATTCTTTAAAATATCAGATTTTTTAGCAGTTGCGTGATATATATGTTTAATTTTTGGAGGAGTTGGAACCTTTGTAAAAAGTAAGATAATTGCAAAAACAGCTAGAGTTGCTGTAATAAAAAAAAGTGAACTTATACCAAACTTACCACTAATAACAGGTCCTAAGCCCATAGCGGCTGCAAAACTAAGAGCAATTGATGCTCCCATGATAGCCATGGCTTTTCCACGAATTTCTTCCGCAACTACATCGGATATCATAGCTGTTACAACTGAGCCAATAGCTCCTGCACCTTGGAGGAAACGCCCTGCCATAAGAGTATAAATATCTGTAGAAAAAGCACAAATTAAAGAGCCGACAAGAAAAATAAGCAGACCAAGTAACAGGGTTGGTTTTCGCCCTATTTTGTCACTTAACGCGCCAAGAGGGAGCTGGAAAATAGCTTGAGTTAGTGCATATCCACCAACAACCATACCAACTAAAAATGGTGTTGAACCTTCTAATTCTAATGCAAATACAGAAATAACTGGAAGTACAAGAAAAAGACCAAGAAAACTAAGAGATAGAATTGCCGAGAGAGGTAGTATTTTTTTAAACATTTTCTGCCTTAAACAGTATATAATTTGTGAATTATAATGAAAAAACATTTACACAAACTTTGTGACATAAAAAATTATATAATTAAAGCGAAAAATAAGGATAAAAAATGAGGTTAATACTTGCAACTTCAAACAAAGGCAAGGTCAAAGAGATTAAGGCGCAATGTAGAGATCATGAGGTTGTGCCATACAGTGAACTGATGGAAGAGTTTGATATTATCGAGGACGCCAATACATTTAAAGAGAATGCGCTTATAAAAGCACGAGCTGTGTTTAAAGCTTTGCAAAATAGATTGCTCTTATGTGAAGATGCGGTCGTCATTGCTGATGATAGTGGAATAAGCGTAGATATTTTAGATGGTAGACCAGGAATATATAGTGCAAGATATGGTGGAGAAGGCGCAAGCGATAAAGATAATCTTAACAAGCTTATGCAGGAGATTAAAGCAAAAGGTGCTCTCTCTTCGCCAGCTCATTACACGGCGGCAATAGCGGTTGTCACAAAGGATGGGGAGTATAGTGTTCATGGTTGGATGCATGGGACTGTGTTGAGTGAAGCAAGGGGAAGCAGTGGCTTTGGATATGATCCAATTTTTGTTCCTGATGGTTATGATAAAACTTTAGGGGAGCTAGAGGATGAGATAAAAGAGAAACTTTCACATAGATCAAAGGCTCTCTGTTTAGCCAAGATAGTTATAGAAAATATCACTTCTAAGATGTGAAATAGTTAAAAGTCATAGCAACGCTTGATTAATTAAATTATAGTCTATAAGAATCTACTGCTTAGTTTCAAAAAATTTATCTCAATTTTTTTGAAAAAAAAATCTAATTTTGAACTTATTGTTTGAGTTGATTTCATGATCTCTCCCTGAAACTATTTGAGTAATATCAAGCAAATTTTATTCCAATTAGTTAAAGTAAAATAGAAGCAGAGCCCCAAAAAGGATTCTGTATACGCCAAAAGAGACAAATGTAAATTTGTCTAAGAATTTCAAAAAAAGCTTGATTGTCAGATATGCAACGACGAAAGAGATACCAAACCCAACTGCCAAAACCATGAGATTTGCATCGCTAAACTCTTTGTAGTGTTTTAGCAGATCATATCCTGAAACAGCACACATAACTGGAAAAGCTAGTAAAAAACTAAACTCCGCACTTGTTTTTCTGTTTAGTCCAACTAAAAGAGCACCGACAACAGTTGAGCCAGCTCTGCTTGTCCCTGGAATGAGTGCTAGCACTTGTGCAAAGCCAATTATCATAGCCTGCTTGAAAGTCACGCTCTCCACATCGGTCGTAAAATGGCTATTCTCATCGATAAAAAATTTCTCTACAATTAAAAATACAATGCCACCAACAATGAACATTATTGCAACTATGCTTATGCTAAAGAGCTCTTTTATTTGTGAGGAAAAGATAAAACCAACTGTTCCAATTGGAAGAAATGCTAAAAAAACTTTGCTCCACAAATCTATCTTTTTAAATGTAAATTTATCTCTGTAGCTAAAAACCACCGCCAAAATCGCAGCTAATTGAATGATAACCTCATACGCTTTTGTAACATCCGTCTGTTTTATGCCTAAAAGTTCACTAAAAACGATTAGATGCCCAGTTGAAGAGATTGGTAAAAATTCCGTAAATCCTTCTACGATGCCTAAAATTATTGAATCAAAAATTGTCATTATTTCTCTTTTTATCTATATGATTAAGTGCGCTATTATACATGCTTTAGTTAATCTGAGATATAATCAACAAAAAAATAGGAGCAACTTTTGGTAAGAGTAGAATTTTTAGGTCCAATCCAAAAAGAGCCATTGGAACTAAATATTACAAATTTAAACGAGTTAGCAAAAATACTCAAAGATGATGAAGAGATGCAAAAGTGGTTAGAAAATTCGGCGGTAGCAGTAAATGATACTCTTGTAAGTAGCAGAGATATTGAACTAAAAAGTGGCGACAAAGTATCTCTTTTACCACCTGTTTGTGGGGGTTGATGAGTGTTGTACCTATGTGAGGGAGCGCTTGATGTTCCTGCTATTTTAAAAAAATGGTACGAAGATGAAGCAAAAAGTAATTATGGAGCATATATCCCTTTTGTTGGAACAGTTAGAAGTGAAGGTGGAATTGATGGTCTTAGTTTTGATGTTTATGAGCCGATACTGAACTCTTGGTTTGATGCTTGGCAAGAAAAAGCGAAAGAGAAGGGTGCTATTATAAAAATGGCTCACTCAAAGGGCGATGTTATGCTTCATGAATCCTCATATATCACAGCAGTTTTTTCGCCCAAACGCCGTGTTGCGCTAGAGTTTATAGATGAGTTTGTAGAGGATTTTAAAGCATCTGCGCCCATTTGGAAGTATGATATTATAGATGGTAAAAGAGTTTATGCACTTGAGCGCTCAACTGCTATAAAAGGGAGTGGCTTATTATCTTAAAGAGTAAGTCATATTTTAGAAACGCTAGATAATGGCATTTTTTGCCCATTTAGTCGCCACAGCGGCGCAAGCGGAGTCTGGGGACTTTGTTTCTAGGCGGGACTAGCAAGTGGAGGCTTCCTTCATTTTGCAAGGTGTTCCTTGAGGGCATGCAATAAAATTAAGGATTTTTAAAATGAGTCTATTATCTTATGAAACAAGTCAAGATATGTTGAATTTGCTAAAGGTAAATTCTAATAGATATGAAAGTATTGCACTTAGCTCATCTTTGGGAAGAGTTTTGGCAGAGGATATGGTAGCCCAGTTTAATGATCCTCAATTCCCAACAGCCTCAATGGATGGATATGCCGTAATTCACGCTGATTTACAAAATAAATCCATCCTAATTCTTGGAGATAATCCAGCAGGGCATGAAGAAAAGAGAGCTATTAAAAGTGGCGAGTGTATAAAGACTTTTACAGGCTCTATGATGCCTCATGGCGCAGACACTTTGATTCAGATAGAAAATGTGGTTGTTGAAAATGGAACAATTATCATAAACGAGGGTGTTATAAAAGGTTCATCAGTTCGCCCTATTGGCGAAGGATTCAGAGCTGGTGATGTGCTAATAAAAAAAGGTACAAAGATAGGTTTTGTGGAAATTGGGGTAATGGCATCACTCAATAAAGTGATGGTAAAAGTTGCACTTAAGCCTCGTGTTGCGGTTGTCTCAACTGGAAGTGAAATCCTTGATCTGGGTGTAAGCAGTGATAACTCAGCACAAATCAGAAGCTCAAACAACTATACTTTGTGTGCTCTTTTTGAACAAGCAGGGGCAGAGTCTATCCAGCTTGGAACCGTAGGCGATGACAAAACTTCTATAATGCAGTCGTTTGAAAATGCTCTTGCTTGTGCTGATATATTGGTAAGTACTGGTGGCGTTAGTGTGGGTGATTATGATTTTGTAAAAGATATCATCCCTCGTCTTGGTGCTGAGGTTATCTACAAGGGTGTCGCAATAAAGCCTGGTAAGCATGTTTTAGTGGCACAAAGAGGAGATAAATTTATTTTAGCTCTTCCTGGATTTGCCTACTCCTCAACTGTTACCGCCATACTATATGTTCTTCCGCTTATTGCCAAAATGCTTGGTAGAGAAAGTGTATATAAAATAATAGAAGCAAAGCTGAGCGAGGATTTTAATAAAAGAAGCAAATTAACAGAGTTCACGGCGTGCAATGTGGAGATTTTAGATGGCGAATATTTTATAAATTTTAAAGATAAAAAAGTTGGAAGCTCAGCGATTCTTACAAATATGCTAAATTCAAGTGCTCTGATGATAAGTGGCGAAGATGATGGAAATCTAAGTAGTGGTACTTTTGTAAATGTTATTTTGCTTGAAAATATACAGTAGATTTAATTTTTATAGCTCTAGATATTGTTAAAATACAATCTAAATCTTAACTGTTTGTCTATGCGAGGAGTGTGATATTATGAAAGAAAATATTTTGATAATGTTATTTGTGATGGGTGCTATCTTCTTCTCTGGGTGTGCTCCGATGATGAGTCCTTCGGTAGAGGCAATTACAAAAAATGATATGGTTACTTTAAAAAGTGAGCTTGCCAAGGGAGTTTCTCCGAGTTATATCCAGGGAGCTCCGTATGTGGTATATAATGGTTTTTCACTCGCAGCACTCGCTATTCTTCATAATAGAGAAGATATGTTTAAGATGTTAATTGAAGAAGGCGCAGATATAAATCAATCTCTTAAAGGTCTTGTAAATATAGAATATTCTCCTGAGCAAAGTGCTATGTCAAAATTCAAACTGTTTCTTGATTACAAGGCAGAACCATCGCAGTTACTTCACTACTCTTGTGGTCAGCCAGCAGTAACGGAAATGTTGCTTTTAAAAAAAGCTAATCCAAATTTTGAAATCAATAACTCTTTTGAACTAGATAGATGTATCAAAAAAATAGAGGCAATCAATAGTAGTATCAAATACTACGATTCAATTCATGTTGATGTCACTACATTTAAAAAAGTAAGTTCTAACTATCTAGAGAGTGTGTCCTTGCTAATAAAGCATGGAGCGAATGTAAATTTAGTTAAAGATAAAAACTCGAGCCCACTTGACTATGCTATTGCAACAGGTGATATTAATCTAGTTCAGCAACTACTTAAAAAAGGAGCTGATATAAATTATGTTGACAGGAATGGATATACGCCATTAATGTATGCCTCTTCGCGCAATTACATTGAGATTGTTAAGCTGCTTCTAGCTAATGGAGCGGACACATCAGCAAGAGACAAAACTGGAAAAAATGCTGCCGACTGGGCACTGGGACTAAATTATATAACTATCTATAATACTATCATCACTTTTGGGCAAACTAGCACTATAGTGGATAAAAAAACTACTGAACCAAAAAAATCTTTTGATGAGCTCAAAGCCATTCTTGCAAGCGGTGATCGTAAAAAATTACGCACTTTTTTAGATGAACACCCAGAGCAACTTAGCGGTATTGAAGATCCAGTGTTAAAGCTACTTTATACTGGTCCAGCTACTTTTCGTATCATCGACATAGTGGCGCTACACAAAGCAAACAAAAAAGATGTGATTATTATCGCTAAAATAAATGCGTCAGAAGGAGCATATAAATCTTTTACAGAAGATGATATGGCTCAATTAGAGAAGATGGGACTCTCTGATGAGGTAGTGGCTGCCATGATTACAGCCAATACACAGTACCAAAAAGAGCAAAAACTTCTCACCAAACAGCAAGTTGTGCAACAGCCCATTGCACAACAGCCAATTGTGCAACAACAGGTTACACAACAAGAAAGTACCGCAGGGAATGCTGTCGTTAAAGGTGTTCAAGATGCTGTTATCCAAGAAGGCGCTAAGTCATTAGTGAAGCACTTCCTTCCATTTAAGTTTTAAATGTATTGTGAAAATTTCTTATTTAGCTCCATGGTATAGATGGAGTTAAAATAGTAAATCTTTTGTCATATTAAACTGGGAGTTAGCGCCTTTAGCTTATAGCTTCTTCTATGAATATCACAATATCCATATTTTTTAATCATCTCTACATGAAGTGCTGTTCCATATCCTTTATGCTTTTCAAATTGATACAATGGATAGATAAGCGCCTCTTTTAGTATATCTCTGTCATGAGTTACTTTAGCTAAGATGGAGGCCGCACTAACTTCTGCGATTTTACCATCAGCTTTTATCATGGTAGTGATTCCATCCACTCCAAACGAGGAGTTTCCATCAAAAAGATACTCTTTGCTGCTTAGATTTTTTATAATCTCTTTTAGTCCTCTGTTTAAACAGAGTGAAATTCCATTATCATCAATCTCTTTGGCACTAAATTTTACTATATGATATGTTGAATTTTTAATGATTATTTCATATAGCTCTTCTCTTTTTTTTGCCGTAAGTTTTTTTGAGTCATTCAATCCATCAATATTGCAAGCCAATACACAGCCAGCAATAACTAAATCACCAGCAATTGGTCCTCTTCCAGCTTCATCAATTCCACATAAATTACCAAATTCCATTTTCATCCTAATCTCCTATCGCCCAAATATCAAAAGGTATCATTTCAACTTTTGATAGTGGATGATTTATCTTTCCCTCTTTGCTCATTGTAACAACTGTTATTTTTTTAACTTGGTATCTAAAGATAAAAGCCTCAATAGCCTCCATTTTCTTAAAGAGTGATCTCTCTTCGGCAAAAGGCATTCCCAAAACTACTTCGTCACTATTAGGGAGATAAAAATCTATCCCATCATCATAATAACACGCTGTGCTTGATTTCAAAAGCTCTAAAAAAATCATATTTTCAAAAAGTTTACCAAAATTTTTATCTATTGTCAGTGCAGATTTCAGAGAGGTATCGCAAAGATAAATTTTTCTAATAGCTTTTGGATGGTTAACTTTTTGAAGCTGATGAATGTAGTTTTTATTGCTTAGATCCTCAAAAGACTTATATAGTTTATCTTTAGAGATTTTTCTTGTTGATTTGATTCTCTCATATATAGAAAAAGGGGAGATTTTCTGTGCCATCATTTTTGTGCAGTAAACTAAAAGATCAAACTCCATCTCACTAAGAGTGTACTTCAATGTTTTTTGGATAAAAAGTGCTCTCTCGTCAGCGTTAATTTTGTGCATAGATGCAAATCCTCCAAGCTGAAAGAAGTGGTTTAACGCCGTGGAGTCATATTTATGCTCATACGCTAAAAACTCCTCATAGTCAAGTGGATAGAGAGTGATTGTGGTTAAAAACTCAATATCGAAGTTTTTTTCGCAGCAGATTATGAGTTGAGAGACATTTGCTACTTTAACCTCTTTTTTGTAGTTATCTAAAACGAGAGTGTTGATTTTATACTTTAGACAAAAAGGTTGTAAATCGCTGTTTAGCGTCTCAATATTAATTCTGACATCGTTGCAATCTATATAGAGGTAGCTATTTTTTTTAAATCCAAGCAGATAATTTTTTACAAGTTTTGTCTTTCCGCTTTGAGTAACTCCATTTATCTGATAGCTTGAATCATCCAAAAAAGTTTTTCTAAAATGAAATTTATCAATAGTAATGTCGGTTTTATATAGTTCTTCAAGTAATATTTCCATATCGCTATTTTACAGTTTCCTTATTAAAAGGAAGTTAATTTTAGTAAAAAACCATTTTTAGTGCCTATTTACTTGAATATTAGAGTTTCTTTAGATACAATTCCGCTCGTTTAAAAATGTTAGGCATGACCTAATGAGTTCTTTAGAAGGAAAAACATGGAAAAAATTCGTTTAAAATTGAAAGCTTATGATCATCGTGTTCTTGATAGATCTGTAGCATCAATCGTAGAGGCTGTAAAGCGTACTGGTGCGGTAATCCGCGGTCCGATACCTTTGCCAACAAAGATTCGTAAATATACGGTGATAAAATCTCCACACATTAACAAAAGTTCTCGTGAGCAGTTTGAAATCCGTATGCACGCTAGAGTTATTGATATTGTTTCTGCAACGCCTGAAACAGTTGATGCTCTAATGAAACTTGATCTTGCACCTGAAGTGGATGTTGAAGTCCGCTCTATGGATAAGTAGGGAGCTGGTATGGAATACATCGTTGAAAAAATTGGTATGAGCCGTACTATCACAGTTCCTAGTAAATCTGTTACTCTTTTAAGAGTGTTAGATGCTAAGGTTTGTGAAGTAAATGAAGGTACTGCTATTGTTGCTTACAATATTGGTAAAAAATTGAACAAGCCTACTCAAGGTCAACAAAAAAAGTATGATATTTCATCTGAGTTTAACCGTTTTGTTACTTTAGAAGTAGCAAATAGCGAAGCTGGTGATTTAGATTTATCACCATTGGCAACTGCTAAAGTGTTAAAAGTTACTTTTAAAACAAAAGGTCGTGGATTTACTGGTGCTATGAAGCGCTGGAATTTCTCTGGTGGTCCTGCTGAACACGGTCATAGATTTGGTCGTTTGACAGGTTCAATCGGTAGTAATGAGTATCCAGGTCGTGTTATGAAGGGCAAGAAAATGCCTGGACAATACGGTAACACAACCAATAGTGTTAAAAATGAAATAATCTCTTTCGATGCTGAGAACAACATCTTAGTGGTATCTGGTTCAGTATCAGGTCCTAATGGTGCTTTGGGTCGTGTAAAGGTAGCTAAATAATGGGCGCAATTGTTCTAAATGAAAAAATGGAAAAAGCATCTGAGTTAGCATTACCAGAGAGCTTTGCTGGAATTAATCCACACAACTTATATCTATATGTTAAATCTGCACAAGCAGCTCAAAGAGCTAACAGTGCTTCAGCTTTAACTCGTGGACAAGTTAGAGGTGGTGGTAAGAAGCCATGGGCTCAAAAAGGTGGCGGTCGTGCGAGAGCTGGTTCTCGTCGTTCTCCAATCTTTGTGGGCGGTGGTAAAGCGTTTGGTCCTAATAACAATCGTAATTATGATCTTAAAGTTAATAAAAAGCAAAAGAAACTTGCTCTTAACTTCGCTCTAAACGAGCACGCTCAAAATGGAAGTCTATTCATCGTAGATAGTATTGAAGTTGCATCAGGTAAAACAAGAGATGCAGCAGCAATATTTAAAGCGCTTAACCAAAGAGATACTCTTTTTGTTAAAACTGTTTTAGATGAACAAACTTATTTAGCATTTGAAAATATCGCAAGTACTTATGTAATTGAAGAAAATGAATTAAATGCTTATTTAGCTGCAAACTATCGTTCACTTGTGATTGAAAAAGCAGTTTGGGAAAATCTTGTAGGAGAGGCTAAATAATGGCAGATATTACAGATATTAAATCTATACTTTATACAGAAAAGAGTTTAAGTCTTCAAGAAGATGGTGTTCTTGTTGTTCAAACATCTCCTCGTATGAGCAAGAGTGGTCTTAGAGAGGTATTTCGTGAGTACTTTGGAATTATTCCAACAAGAGTTAACTCACTTAATCAAACCGGAAAAATTAAAAAGTTCCGTGGTGTAGCTGGTAAACAAAATAACTTCAAAAAGTTTTATGTTAAATTACCTGAGGGTGCACAAATAGAAAGTTTGGCGGTTTAACATGGCAATAAAAACTTATAAACCAACAACTCCAAGTCGTCGTTTTTTAACAAATGTTGATAACAGTGATATCACTGCTAAGCCATCTGTTCGTTCACTATTAATAAAACTTCCTGCAAGTGCTGGTCGTAACAATAATGGTCGTATAACTTCTCGTCATAAAGAAGCTGGTGCTAAAAAACTTTACCGTATCATAGATTTCAAAAGAGATAAATTTGATGTTCCAGGTACGGTTAGCACTATAGAGTACGATCCATATCGTAACTGTCGTATTGCATTAGTTACTTATGTTGATGGTGACAAAAGATATATCCTGCAACCAAAAGGTTTAAAAGTTGGAGATGCAGTTATGTCTGCTAAAACTGGACTTGATGTTAAGCCAGGTAATGCGATGAAACTTATGAGTATTCCTGTTGGAACACTTGTTCATAATATTGAACTTAAAATTGGTAAAGGCGGACAACTAGTTCGTTCAGCTGGAACTTCTGCTCAAATTATGGGTCGTGATGGCAAGTATGTTTCACTTCGTATGCCTTCATCTGAGATGCGTTTAGTTCTTGGTGAGTGTATGGCTACTATCGGTATTGTTGGAAATGAAGAGTATATCAATATAGTTATCGGAAAAGCGGGTCGCTCTCGTCATATGGGTATCCGTCCTCAGACTCGTGGTTCAGCAATGAATCCAGTTGATCACCCGCATGGTGGTGGTGAAGGTAAAACAAATTCGGGTCGTCATCCGGTTACTCCATGGGGTAAACCAACTAAAGGTGCTAAAACTCGTCATAAAAAAGCTAGTGATAAACTAATTATTACTCGCCGTAAATCTAATCCGAAGAGGTAGTTAAATGGCAAGAAGCGTAAAAAAAGGTCCATTTATTGATGATCATTTACTTAAAAAAGTAGTTGAAGCTAAAGCAGAAGGCAATAAAAAGCCTATTAAAACTTGGTCTCGCAGAAGTATGGTTTTACCAGATATGGTAGGACTAACTTTAAATGTTCATAACGGAAGACAATTTGTTCCTGTTTTCGTAACAGAGAATCATATCGGTTACAAACTAGGTGAGTTCGCACCTACTCGTACATTCAAGGGCCATAAGGGCTCAGTTCAGAAGAAAGGGTAATCATGGCTAGAGCATTATTAAAATTTATCCGTGTTTCTCCAACTAAATCTCGTCTTATTGCAAGAGAGATTCAAGGTATGAACGCTGAGCTAGCATTGGCAGCTTTAGAGTTTACACCAAACAAAGCAGCAAAAATTATCTATAAAGTAGTTGCGTCAGCAGTTGCAAACAGTGGTAATGAAGCGGCAGATTGTGTAATTACATCATGTCGTGTTGATAACGGTCCAGTTCTTAAAAGATTTCGTCCTCGTGCTCGTGGTATGGCTTCTGGAATAAGAAAACCGACAGCACATATATTAGTAGAAGTAGAGGGTAAATAATATGGGTCAAAAAGTTAATCCTATTGGTTTACGTCTTGGTATCAACCGTAATTGGGAGAGTCGTTGGTTCCCTAATTTTAAGACTGCAGCAGCATCTTTGGGTGAAGATTACAAGATTCGTACATATTTGAAGAAAAAACTTTACTATGCTGGTGTTGCTAACATTATCATAGAGAGAACTGTTAAAAAACTTAGAGTAACTGTTGTTGCGGCTCGTCCTGGTATCATTATTGGTAAAAAGGGTGCGGACATTGAGACTCTTAAAACAGATCTTCAAAAACTTGTTGGTAAGCAAATATCAGTAAACATTAAAGAAGAGAAAAAAGCTCAAACTGTTTCTCAGCTTGTTGCTGAAAATGTAGCTACTCAACTTGAGAATCGTGTTGCTTTTAGAAGAGCTATGAAAAAAGTTATGCAAAATGCACAACGCTCAGGCGCTAAAGGTATTAAAATATCTGTAAGCGGTCGTCTTGGTGGAGCTGAAATGGCTCGTACTGAGTGGTATTTAGAGGGACGCGTTCCACTTCATACTCTTCGTGCAAAAATCGATTACGGTTTTGCTGAGGCTCATACTACTTATGGTTGTATCGGTGTAAAAGTTTGGATATTTAAAGGTGAGGTTCTCACTAAAGGTATCCCTGCTGAAGCTAAAGAAGAAGAAAAATCAGAGCAGCGTCGTCCAAACAAGCGTGCTCCAAAACGCGAAAATAGCGGAAAGGCTGAATAATTATGTTAATGCCTAAAAGAACTAAATACCGTAAAATGATGAAAGGGCGTAACCGTGGTAACGCTCGTTCAGGATTTACGCTTGCATTTGGCGATATTGCAATTAAGGCTGTTGAGGCGGGTCGTATTAACTCTCGTCAAATCGAATCAGCTCGTATTACAGCTACTCGTCATATCAAAAGATCTGGTAAGATTTGGATTCGTGTTTTCCCTGCAAAACCGTTAACTGCAAAACCTCTTGAAACTCGTATGGGTAAAGGTAAAGGTTCAGTTGACCAATGGGTTATGAACATTAAACCAGGTCGTATAATTTTTGAGATGGCTGGTGTTCCAGAAGAGCTTGCTCGTGAAGCATTAACTCTTGCGTTACACAAATTACCATTCAAAACAAAAATAATAACTGCGGAGATGAGCAATGAAATATTCTGATTTAGCAGATAAAAACTCGGTTGAATTAAAAGCTATGCTTAAAACAAGAAAAACAGAGCTTTTTACTTTAAAAATAAAAAAACAGATGATGCAATTACAAAATAGTAGCGAACTTAAAATAGCTAAAAAAGATATTGCAAGAATCAATACTGCACTTACTGCAGTATCGAAATAGGGGCAAGCAATGACACATAAGCGTGAAATTCAAGGTAGCGTAGTTAAAATTGCAGGCGACAAGACAGCAACTGTTCTTGTTGAGCGTCGTGTAATGCACCCTCGTTACCATAAAGTTGTAAAGCGTTTCAAAAAGTACTTGGTACATGATGAGCGCAATGAGTTAAAAGTTGGCGATAAGGTTGTTGCAATCGAGTGTCGCCCACTTTCTAAAACAAAATCTTATAGACTTAAAACAGTAGTATCAGGAGAAAATTCATGATTCAAAGTTTTAGTCGTTTAGTTGTAGCTGATAACACAGGTGCAAAAGAGATTATGTGTATTAAGGTACTTGGTGGTTCTAAGCGTCGTTACGCAACAGTAGGTGATGTTATTATTGCTTCTGTAAAAAAAGCGACTCCAACTGCTAAAGTTAAAAAAGGTAAAGTTGTAAAAGCTGTTATCGTTAGAACATCTAAAGAGGTTCACCGTGAAAATGGTTCTCTTATCCGTTTTGATGATAATGCAGCTGTTATACTTGATGACAAAAGAGAGCCAATTGGCACTCGTATTTTCGGCCCTGTTGCTCGTGAAGTACGATATGCTGGTTTTATGAAGATTGTATCTCTTGCGCCGGAGGTTGTTTGATGGCAAAGATTAAATTCAAGAAAGGCGATACTGTTGAAATTATCGCTGGTGATGATCGTGGAACTAAAGCAAAAGTGCTTTCAGTTTTAGTAAAAAAGAACAAAGTTATTGTTGAGGGTTGTAAAATTGCTAAAAAAGCAATCAAACCAACTGAAGACAATACTAAAGGCGGACATATCAATAAAGAGATGCCAATAGATATTTCAAATGTTCGTAAAGTGGAGGCATAATAGATGGCTCGTTTTAAAGATAAATATTTAAGTTTAAGATCTGAGTTACAAGCAGAGTTAGGGATTAAAAACCCTATGCAGGCACCAGCATTTGATAAAATTATTATTTCAGTTGGTACTGGTTTTGCAATGAAAGATAACAAGCTTATCCAAAACATAGAAGATACAATTACAGCAATCGCTGGTCAAAAAGCATCAACCGTAATAGCTAAAAAATCTGTTGCAGGTTTTAAAGTTCGTGAAGGTATGCCAGTTGGTGTTCGTGTTACTCTTCGTGGTGAGAATATGTATAACTTCTTAGATCGTTTGATTTCTGTTGCACTTCCTCGTGTGAAAGATTTCCGTGGTGTTCCAAGAAATGGTTTTGATGGTCGTGGTAATTATAACTTCGGACTACAAGAGCAACTTATTTTTACTGAAGTTAATTATGATTCTGTAATGCAAATTCATGGTATGAATATCACAGTTGTAACTACTGCTGATTCAGACAAAGCAGGATTTGCTCTTCTAGAAAAAATGGGTATGCCTTTTACTAAAGGAAGCAACAATGGCTAAAAAGTCAATGATCGTAAAAGCGGCAAGAGAGCCGAAATTTAAAGTTCGTGGTTACACTAGATGTCAGATTTGTGGTCGTCCACACTCTGTAATTCGTGATTTTGGTATCTGTCGCGTTTGCTTTAGAAAAATGGCAAATGAAGGGTTAATCCCAGGCGTTAGAAAGTCTTCTTGGTAATATAACGCAAGTGCTAATCTCTCTTTTAGATAGATTTGACACTGTTATATATTGATTAGATACTGCTAATTGCATAGCATAAGGAAAAAATATGATAAATGATTTAGTATCGGATGCGTTAACTCGTATTCGTAATGCTGGTATGAGAAGATTATCGGTTACAACTTTGGTACATTCAAAAGGTATTGAAGCTCTAGCTAATATTCTAGTGGAAAAAGGTTACCTTGAGAGTGCTAATGTTATCGAAGATGGCGTTAAAAAAACTATCAAAGTTGTATTAAAATACAATGATGCAGGTAAAACCGTTATTAATGAAATGAAAAGAATTTCTAAGCCTGGTCGTCGTGTTTACGAGGGTAAAGAGAATATAAAGCGTTTCAAAAATGGTTACGGAACTATTATTGTTAGTACATCACATGGCATACTACCAAATGACAAGGCTTATGCTCTTGGCGTTGGTGGCGAAGTTATGTGTACGATTTGGTAGGGAGATAACATGTCAAGAATTGGTAAATTACCTGTAATAGTTGCAGCTGATATTAATGTTAGCGTAAATGAAAATGTTATAACTTTTGCTAAAGGCAAAAATAGTGTTGATTTAGATACAAAAGGAAATGTTGGCTTCAAACTTGAAGACAAAACATTAACTTTTAGTAATCTTTCGGATGCTCGTACTCATAGAGCTTTCTGGGGAACATACCGTGCTCTAGCTGCTAATATTGTTACTGGTTTATCTACTGGATATACAAAAGCTTTAGAGATTAACGGTGTTGGTTACCGTGCTGCTGTAAATGGTCAAGTTCTTAATTTACAGTTAGGTTTTTCTCATGATGTTAACTATGAGTTACCAGAAAGTGTAGAAGCTTCTGTTGAAAAGAATGTTATTACTTTAAAGTCTCATGACAAGCAAGTTCTTGGTCAAGTTGCTGCTGAAATTAGATCATTCCGTCCACCAGAACCATACAAAGGTAAAGGTGTTAAATACGTTGGAGAAGTTATCGCGCGCAAAGCCGGTAAAACTTCTAAAAAGTAAGGGAGGGTATTAAATAATGAATGCAAAAGTATTAAAAAGTAAAGTCGTTAATCGTTTAAAGCGTAAGCGTCGTATTCGTGCAAAAATATCTGGATCTGCTTTAGTTCCTCGTGTTTCTGTTTTTAAATCAAATCGTTTTTTAAGCGTACAAGCTATTGATGATGTGGCAAGTGTAACTTTGGCTGGACTTAATTCTAAAGCAATTAATCACAGATCAAACAAGGAAGGTGCAGTTGCACTTGCTGAGGCATTTGCTGCAACACTAAAAAAAGCTAATGTTACAGAAATCGTATTTGATCGTAATGGTTACCAATACCACGGTGTTATAGCTGCATTTGGTGACGCACTTCGTGCAAACGAAATTAAGTTCTAGGGGTTAAAATGGAAATCAATAGAGAAGAATTTGAAGAATCAATTGTAAATATTGGTCGCGTTACAAAAGTTGTAAAAGGTGGTCGTAGATTTCGTTTTACGGCTCTTATAGTGGTTGGTAATAAAAAAGGCACTATCGGATATGGTACTGGAAAAGCGAAAGAGGTTCCAGATGCTATTAAAAAAGCAGTAGATAATGCATTTAAAAACTTAACAACGATAAGAATTAAAGGTACAACTATTGCACATGATATTGAGCAAAAATATAATGCAAGTCGTGTTTTATTAAAGCCAGCATCAGAGGGTACTGGACTAATTGCAGGTGGTGCAACTCGTCCAGTTCTTGAACTTGCAGGTATTAAAGATGTACTTACAAAATCAATTGGCTCAAACAATCCAAATACACTAGTGCGCGCTACGGTTGATGCATTAAGTCGCTTGAAAGGATAGAAAATGAGTATTGATAATTTAACTCCAGCTCCAGGCTCAACAAGCTCTCGTAAGAGAGTAGGTCGTGGTTGTGGAAGTGGAATGGGTAAAACTTCTACTCGCGGTGGAAAAGGGCAAACGGCTCGTACTGGAAGTAAAAGAAAAAGAAATTTTGAGGGTGGACAAACTCCATTAGCAAAAAGATTGCCTAAAATTGGTTTTAAATCTCGCGTAGTTAAACCATATGTAATCAATGTTGATAAAATTACAGCTGTATTAGAACTAGCTGAAATTACTGTTGAAGCTCTTCGTGGTGTTCACAAGATGTCTTTATCGGTATCAAAAGTTAAATTAGTTGGTGCATCAGCAAAAGAGCTAGCATCAAAAATTAAAGACGACAACGTTACAACTACAGGTAAATAGTCGTGAATAAAAATCTAGTAAATAAGATATTTATTACTATCGGGTTTTTATTTATCTACCGCTTACTGGCATATGTGCCAGTTCCTGGCGTAGATAGTCTTGTAATAGCTTCTTTCTTCAAATCACATCAATCAGATTCACTCGGTCTATTCAATATGTTTAGTGGCAATGCTGTTGAACGAATGTCTATAATCGCACTTGGAATCATGCCTTATATTACCGCATCTATCATTATGGAACTTCTAGCTGCTACATTTGCTCCTCTTGGTCAAATGAAAAAAGAGCGAGACGGAATGGTGAAATATATGCAGATAATTCGTTATGCAACTATTGTAATAACAGTTATTCAGGCAATTGGTATAAGTGTTGGATTACAGAGTTTAACTGGACCAAATGGAAACAGCGCGATTCTTGTAGATCATAATACATTTATAATACTCTCTGCGGTTTCTATGCTTGCAGGAACAATGTTATTGATGTGGATTGGTGAGCAGATAACTCAGGCTGGTATAGGCAATGGAATTTCTCTTATTATCTTTGCAGGTATTGTATCGGCGATTCCAAAAGGAATTGGTCAAATGTTTACTATGGTAAATAGTGGTGCTATGAGCTTCTTTGTTGTGCTTGCTATTCTTGCTCTTGTGTTTGGAACGGTTGCTATTATTATTTATGTTGAGCTTGGTGAACGCCGTGTCCCTGTTACTTATGCTAAAAAAGTGATTATGCAGAATCAAAACAAAAGAATCATGAACTATATTCCTATTAAGGTTAACCTTGCTGGTGTTATCCCTGTTATCTTTGCTAGTGCAATTTTAATGTTTCCAATGACTGTTTTATCAAGCAGTACAAATCCTACACTAGTTGCTATTGCTGATCATCTAAATCCAAATAGTTACTTTTTTAATTTTCTAACATTTGTATTTGTTGTATTCTTTGCATTCTTTTATGCGTCAATTACTTTTAATGCAAAAGATATTTCAGAAAATCTAAAAAAACAGGGTGGATTTATTCCAGGTATTCGTACCGGTGAAGCTACTAAAGATTTCTTGAATGAGACAGCAGGTAGATTGACTTTTACGGGTGCACTTTATCTTGGACTTATTGCAACTTTGCCAGTTATGATTATAAAAGGAATGGGAGTCCCATTCTTTTTTGGTGGTACAGCGGTTCTAATTGTTGTTCAAGTAGCACTTGATACAATGAGAAAAATTGAAGCTCAGGTTTATATGAGCAAGTACCAAACATTAAGTGCAGTTGGTCTTTAAATAATGGCCATTGCGCTTAGAAAACCTGGGGAAATAGAGAAACTTAGAGCTGCCAATAAAATTGTTGGCGGCGCACTAGAGCTACTAAGACAAAATACAAAAGCAGGGGTTTCTTTAAAAGAACTTGATGCTATGGCAGAGAAGTATATTCTCTCTCATGGTGCCAGACCATCTTTTAAAGGCCTTTATGGCTTTCCTAATGCAGTTTGCACATCACTCAATCAAGTTATTATCCACGGTATCCCAACTGATTACAAGCTTCAAGATGGCGATATAATCGGCTATGATGTTGGTACGGAGCTTGATGGATGGTTTGGAGATGCTGCTATTACTGTTGCGGTTGGAGAAGTATCTACTAAGGACGAAGAGCTTATTGCATGTGCAAAAGAGAGTCTTTATGAAGCAATATCATCTATAAAAGTTGGTATGAGATTTAAAGAACTTTCTCAAATTTTAGAGTTGTCCATTCGCTCAAGAGGGTTTGTTCCATTACATAGTTTTTGTGGACATGGAATTGGAAAGAAGCCCCACGAAGAACCTGAGATACCAAACTATTTGAATGGTAAAAGTTCAAAAGATGGTCCAAAGATTAAAGATGGAATGGTTTTTTGTTTGGAGCCCATGATATGTCAAAAAGATTCGAAACCACTTATTTTAGAGAATAAATGGGATGTTGTCAGTGCCGATGGTTTACGCGGCTCACACTACGAGCATACTGTTGCAATTGTCAATGGTAAAGCTGAAATTTTATCTCAAGCTTAGAGAAGAAGAAGGATTAAAATGGCTAAATCAGATGTTATCGAAGTAGATGGCAAGATTATAGAGGCTTTGCCAAATGCAACATTTCGTGTAGAGTTAGAAAACGGACACATAATTTTATGTCATATCGCTGGGAAAATGCGTATGCATTACATCAAAATACTACCAGGCGACAAAGTAAAGCTAGAGTTAACGCCTTACTCGCTTGATAAAGGTCGTATCACTTACAGATACAAATAATTTATCCTTTTTTGGATAAATTAAAACGCTTGCTTGTTTCTAAATTCAGATATCTCCATCTCAACCATCTCATTTATCATAATTGTAAATAGTTCTGACATCATATTTGGAGAAATTCCTGCTTGAATGGCAGCATGGCGAACTTTTTGTAAAATAAACTCTATTCTCTCCTCGGCCTTTACCTCATCGACGCTATTTTTAAAAGCAGCTGCTTGTCTAATTAGATGACTTCTTTGCGAAATTAACTCAACTAGTTTATCATCAATAATATCTATCTCATCTCTAACTTCTTTGAGTGAACTGCATGTTTTTATATTTTGCATCTAATTTTCCTCTTATTGTATTTACTATATGGTAGATTATAGCCTAATTTTAAGAACCAAGTATAGAAATTTTTCGGGCTATTTTTTCTTTTTGTATTGAATCAAAAGTCCTATTTTTTTTGATATTTAGCCAATAAATTACAACTTTTTTGTATCCATAAAGAGATGCTGTGCTTATAACTTTATCAATTGATTCATCATCCGCAGAATCCTCCAAAATGGCAGTGCAAAGAAACATAGATGTAGCCTCTTTTATCTCTCTTAGTGTTTCGTTAGCTTTTTTATAGTCTTGTTCTTTTAAATAACGCGAGAAGTTTTTATACTGTTTTGGAAGTAATTTTAAACTATCATCAGAGCTTTGTTTGTTAATAAACAAAAAATAACTATTGAGCGTTTCATCTTTTATTAGCGAAGATATTTTCTCGTAATTTTCACACTTATCACTTATTCCAACGCTTATGTTTAATGCACATTCACCTAAATATATTCTAGCTAGCGTAGTTAAGTCATCGCTGCTTTTTGCATGTTTTATGGCTCTAGAGAGATCATTTTTTGCCAAAGTATCGTTCGAGCTTAGAAAGTTTTTTTGGTAAGAATCAAAGGCGTTAATGCTCTTAAACTGCCACTCATTAGGTGGTGTATCAAATGAACATGCAAAAAACAAAAATAGGACTACTAAGTATAAAAATAGTTTTTTCATGGTAGTTTTATCTCACTTTTTTTCTTATTTTGTAAAATTCCATCAACTCTGTCCATAATCTGATTTGATTTTATTAAACCAACGGATATCTGCTCTTTTAGCTCAACTAAATCTTTATCATAACTACCAACAGTTTTTACGGTTGAGTCGAGGGTATCAAGTTTTTGTTTTACATCTTTTAAAATCTTCTCTAGCTCTTGCGCTGAGACTGAGGCAGGAGTGACTATATTTGCATCAAGTTTCGCCGTTATGGCGCTTATATCTTTGCTGATTTTATCCACTTCTCCTACAATTTTGGTGGTTGAATTAATGGTTTTGATAAGATTTTTAGTGGAGGCATCATCACCAGTTACAGAGGTTAAAAGAGAGTTGCTCACAGCTAAATTCCCACTAAATTTTTCTATGTTTTGCATTGTTTTATTGAGATTTGAATCATCTTTTGACATTTTCGAGGTAATTATATCAATAGAATTTACTATGTTTATAAGCCTGTTTACAGCCGGTTCAAACTTTGAAATCATATCGTTTATATCATCGCTCTTAAGTATAACCAACTGCGAGCCCTCTTTGAGGGTTTTGTTTCCTTTTGCTGAGTAGAGTTCTATGTGTGGGGAGCCAATAAGAGGCTTTTTTATCATCAAAACACTATCCTCTGCTATCCATTTTCTATATTTTGATGTTACGGAAAATGTCATAAAAACGCTTCCATCATCCTTTAGAGCAATATTGTCAATAACACCAATGTTGAACCCTGAAAACTTTAATGGCATCCCAACATTAAATGTTTCTGCGCTGTCTGTACTAAAATGGTAGCTGTATCTTTTATCAAAAGTCCCTTTTTCATCTAAAAGTAAGTAGAGTGAAGCAAAGATTGTTAAAATCAGAATTGATACAAAAAGCCCTACGGCAAATTTCATTTTTTCATACTGCATAAATTTTCCCCTCCAGATTAGAGTCACTATAATAATTTTTATTTGAGACAAGGTCTAAAATATAGATACATTTATCACTATTTAGAACCGATATCTTTTTTAAAATATTTTTCATATCCTCAAAACTACTTGTCAACAAGAAAAGAGGCACTATGATAACCCGTTTTTTCTCTGTCATTAAGGCTCTGATTAGCATAACGAAAAAGATCTCTAGAGAGTTACATTGTGGGACTCTTTTTAGAGCAATTTCACCTAATTCTATCTTTTGAAGCATCTCAAACGCTTCATTTTCGGCATCTTTAATACTCTTGTGTTCGTGCGTCTCTTTGATTAGAGCAATATTTTCACACATATTTAGATTGGAAATCAGAGGAGTATCTTTTGATATAAGTGCATACTCTTTTTGTATGGAGATAAACTCATCGATTTGTGAATGAGTATGAAATAGAGTTAGATTGACTGAAGCAGTAATGATATCACCTCGATAAAAAATAGAGCTATAAAGAGCTTAACCATACCATTTAAAACAGATATTGGTATAGCAGTATAGCTATTTGCAGTTTTAAGTCCACTCTGTATCGGAATAAACATGACTACGAAACCAAAAGAGATGCCTTTGAGTAAAAGCGTAAAAATATCTTTAATCTCAACTGCACTGATCAGTATGGACTTATATGTGTGAAGATCCATGTTTAAGTAAAATAGAGTAAAGATATAGCCACTTGTTAGCATTATCATAGAGAAGATGATTGAGAGAGCCGTTACGCTGATTATGCCACTAACTATTCTTGGTATAAAGAGGTAGCTTACGATATCTATTTTGTACTCTTTTAGACTGTTGAGCTCTTTATTTACATTCATAACTGCGATTTCTGTATTTACGGCAGTTCCAGAGCGAAGAGATATGAGAAGTGCCGTAAAAAATGGGGAAAATTCATCTACTGAGAAAGTAATTAAAATTGAACCAATATTATTTTGAAGACCATATAGTGTGGCGAGAGAGATAACAACGCCGATGATTACAGAGCCAAATAGTACCGCCATTACGCTAAAGAGAGGTATTATCTGGACTGTTGTGAAGTATATCTGTTTTATGAGCACCATTTTACTAGCAGGAGAGTAGCTGTTGGGGTTAAACATTAACATAAAGCAGATGATAGCAAATTTCAGAGTACTAAAAAATGATAAAAAGTAGGCAGTAGTTCTATCTCCAATGCCCATAATCACTTTTAAAATCACAACTTATTCCGCCTTTGAGTCTTTAATGTTAAACTGTTTCTTAAAACTCTCTTGAATCGAGCATCCTTTGTCTTTGTGGTCTATAATATCACCTATTTCAATGCTTATAGTTCGTCTTTGAGATGAGCTTTTTATAGCAGACATCAAAGTGGCATCTGCTCTTGCATGTATAAAAACTGGAAGAATTGGAAGTCTATTTTTTATGGCGATTATCTGTGCGCCCTCTTTAAACTTACCAATTGGTGCATCGCTTTTATTTCTAGTTCCTTCTGGAAACATATAGATTGAGTTACCTTCTTTAACGCACTCTTTAACATCTTTAAAGAAGCCATTCATCTGCGTGGCGTCTCTATCTAGTAAAACTGAACCACCATTTCTAACAAATAGTCCAAAAAACAGTGAATTATAGAGCTCTTTTTTAGAGATCCAATAACCAAATACCTTACTATTTTTTGTGGCAATTTCAACTATAAGAGGATCTATAATTGTTCTATGGTTTGAGATTAAGAGATACTGCCCATCTTTTGGAAGCTTTTCTTCATTGATTACTTCTATTTGGATGTTTAGCTTATTTAGTAATTTTTGTGCATACTCGATTCTTAGGCTTTTTTTCTCTTGCAAATTTTTAGCGTTTTTTAGTCTCAGCCCATAGTAGTTTGTAATTACTATAGAGTAAAGAGCCATTTTAAGTTGATTGAATGTCAAAAATTCTCCATTAGTTTGGTTTGATTATCTTTTTTATCTCTTTTGGCATATGTGCAAAAGGAAGCGTCTGCATTCCAAGCTTTACGCCATCATCTACAGCCATAACATCAACCATCATTTGCGAAGGATAGAATCTTATAACTTTGTAAGAGACTTTTTTTATCTCAAATGCTATCTTTTTTTCAGACAGCTCTATGCTTTTTTTATCTTTCGCCATAATCTAGCTCCTCAGATATAAGCCAGTATCTTTGACTTCTATTTTTTCATCATTTTGTAACATTGTCAAAGCGCTTTTATAGGCTTTTTTGCTAAGTCCAAAAAACTCTGTTATAAGTTCGGCATCGCTTTTATAGTTGTAAGGTAAAATCCCACCGTTTTGTTTCAAGAGTGATAAAACTATCTCAGATGCTACATCTTTTTGTTTGCCACCACAAGCTTGAAGACTCAAATCAATACATCCATCTTTTCTCACTGTTTTTACAAAAGCACTTCTCTCATCGCCAATATTTACCTTTTGGAATATCTCGTTGTGGTAAATCAAACCCTCATATCTCTCTTCAACAATACACTTAAATCCAAGTGGTGTTTTTGCAATTATGATGATTTTTACCTCTTGATTTGGGTAAAGTCCCTTGACTCTTTTTTCAAAAAAATCACCAAGCTTCTCTGTTCCTACAAGTCTGTGAGTTCTCTCATCATAAACAACTTTTAAAAATCGCTTATCTCCAACTTTAAATGGCTCTTTTTGAAACATATTTGGAACGAGCAAATCTTTTAGGAGCCCCCATTTTACAAATGCTCCAAAAGGTGCGACATCTACAACTTCAAATAGTGCGTATTCGTTTAGCATCGCAGTTGGTTTTAGTGTAGTTGCTATAAGTCTATCTTCTGAATCGGTATATAAGAAAACATCTAAAAGGTCACCATCGTGCATCTTGTCGGTTACATAGGCCTGTGGAAGAAGCACATCTCTCTCATCAAGCGAGGTTAAAAATATACCGTGTGGGGTGTGCCTATCTATGAGTAGAGTGTTTATTGTTCCGAGTTCTAAGTATTGGTTTTGTTTCAAAATTTTTCCTTGTTTTTCCGTCTTTCTCAACTCTTTTTGAGAATAATTATAACATTATATCCAGATTGAGATTTTGTATAAAAACAACTTGATTGCTTCTTGGGTAGATAGTTTGCAATGATTCCAATAAAATAAACAATCGGTATTAATTTTAAAATAGATTTAGCTAAATTTTGTTATATTATTATCACAAAAAAATAAAGAGTTTAGCCTCATCTGCTAAAAATAAGGAATAAAATGAAAAAACTAATCTTAACCCTGCTTCTTCTATTGTCAAGTAATTTAATGGCTGCTCAGGGTAGCATATATAAGAAGATTATAAATGAGCCTTATGATGATTATTTTCCTAAGCTGAAAAAAGCAATTGAAGCGAATCACATGAATATTGTCTCTGAGATAGATCTTATGAGTAGATTTAAAGAAGCTGGATATCAAAAAAAGTTTGGTGCTGATTTTAATAAAAACAAACTTGAAAAAGTTACATCGCTGGTTATTTGTAATGGCTATGTTGCTAATCAAATCTCTAATATAGATATTGAAATGATGGCATTTTGTCCAGTTCGTATCTCCGTTATACAGCGAGGTGGCAAAACTATAGTTCTATTTATAAAGGCATCGGGGATTGCTACAAATAAAAAAGCAGCTTCACTTTTAAAATCTCTTGATGATGTTATAGTACATACGATTGATTTAAGTGTTGATAAGTATATGGAAAAATCATTTGCTCCTTCTTCGTTTCAAGGTAAACACGAAGACTAATCTACTTAAACCAGCTTGTAGCATAATTGCTATAGGCTAAAGCCCCATTTATAAAAAATTACCACTCTTTAGAAATAGAATTCATACTAATTTGCTATTATTCATATCCATTGGCTATAATAAATCAAGTAAAATAAAAAAGAGAAATATATGAAATTAACACATCTAGATGAAAAAGACAGACCTAAAATGGTTGATGTAAGCGAAAAAAATCTCACGACGAGGGTTGCTGTAGCAAGTGGGATTATAGAGATGAGTCAAGATGCTTATGATGCTATAGTGGGCGAGAAGACAAAGAAAGGTCCTGTGCTTCAAACTGCGGTTATTGCTGCAATTATGGGAACCAAAAAAACAAGTGAACTTATCCCAATGTGCCATCCGCTTAATCTTAGCGGCATCAATTGTGATGTTGAAGAACTATTAGAACTACCAGGATTTAAACTAACACTAACTGCAAAACTAACAGGTCAAACTGGTGTTGAGATGGAGGCGCTAACTGGAGTTAGCATAGGACTTCTAACGATTTACGATATGGTAAAAGCCATAGATAAAGGCATGGTTATTCGTCATGTTCAATTAGAGAGAAAATCAGGAGGAAAAAGTGGAGACTTTAAACGATAACACTCCTTTTTCGGAGAAAAAATTAGAGCTTAACTACCCGTGTTCATGGTCATATAAGCTGATTGCTGGCGAGAAAGAGACGCTAGAAAAAGCAATCAGAGATGTAGTGGAAGAGAGAATTCACAAGATTGAGCACTCAAATGTAAGTAAAGGCGGTAAGTATATCAGCATGAATCTTGAGATGATTGTACATAACGAAGATGATAGAAACTTTATATATGAAGCACTAAAAGCGCATCAAGATATAAAGATGGTTCTATAAAATCAAGGAGAATAGTTATGGAGTTAGAAAAATTACAAAGAGATCTGAAAAAATCATACAACAAAAATCTCGCTAGTGTAGATGAGCGAGTTGAAGATATTGTTAAACACTTAGTTGAGGAGTGGAGCATTACTGCTGATGAGATAAGTTTAAATGAGATGAGAGCGTTAGCAACTTCTATACTGGAGATTGAGACGAAATCGTTACATGATGAGGTTGAGTCACTTTTGGCGCAAAAAGAGCAGATAGAGAGACAGTTGGAGAGAAAATCAGAGGTGTTGCAAGAGTTGAAATATACAGTTTTTAATGCTATGGAAAAGCAGGTAAATCCTGAAGATTTAAGCACTCTTGCAAAACTACATCAGATAAAACTCCAGTCGATTGACCTCTTTGATATTTTAAGCGAGATGGTAGAGTCCGCCATAATCACGGCGTTAGAAAAAGATACGGACGGTGATATAAAAGAGACCACTCAAGAGATTATAAAAGAGTTAACCTTTGAAGCTATAAAAGAGGGCTCACTAAACACGATAAGAATCAGAAAAATACTCTCAACTATACTACAATCAGCTATTGATGTCTCAGAAGCTTCGCCAAACAGAGCTTCGCAGATACTAAACTCTACTCTAAGGGGAATGAGAAGCGGTTTGGTTGGCTCAATAGATAGATTTAAAAAGCGACTTGCATTTATTCCGCTTGAGGCTAAACATATTCTGATTGAGGACTATGACACAATTATGGAAGACTTAAACCAAACAGATGTTCTTTTTTCTCAAGTAATCCAAACTCAAGCGACTGGATGCTCTCTAACAATAGAAAAACTACTTTTAGAGATAAACGAAAGCATGAGATATGATCTTGAGGAACTTGTGCATATCTCAAAAGAGACGGCAGAGCTTATGAGAGATAGATTTTCAAATATTGCAAAAAAAGCAGTAAAGAGAGGCAGTAAAGCCATGCAATCTCCTGCCGCACAAGAGGCAAAAAGGATGGGTGCTCAAGCATGGGGAATAGCTAAAACAGCGTTAGATGGCGCTATAAAAAGTGCTAAAGACAAAATTGATACCAAGAAATAAAAGAAATTTTAGTATCAAACAAACTCTAATCTACACAAAGATAGAGTATAAGTAAACTTTCTTTGTTTGATCTAAATTAATTTTATCTGGAGAAACTATGTTAAAAACTGTAAAATCAAAAGTTATTGCTTCAACAATCTTTTTAAGTATTGTTGGGCTAATTAGTATGACATACTATTTGTCATCAACCATTCATGAGATATCAAACAAATCAACAAAAGAGTCCCTATTAATGTTGAGTGAGTCTATTTTTCAATCTCTTACTAACCTAACAGTATGGTTGCTGGCGATTCTTCTGTGGTGGAAGAGTCGTTGCGCGCAGCTAGCTCTATTGATGGTATAGAATCACTAAAAGTTGCAAAATCAAAAGCTGTTATAGAGGTTTATGCTCCAACGGAGAAATTTACATCAGATTTGCTTGTTCAAAAAGTTATGCAGACGAAGAGAGCTGAGACTGTAGAGAGCAATGAAAATAACCATCATACAATTCGAATGATAAGAGCTATGATAGCTCAAGCTAAATGTTTATCATGTCACGCTAATGCACAAGAAGGGTATGTTTTAGGGACTATGGATTTAACGGTGTCGCTTGATAAATCAGATTCAAGTATCAGCTCTACAGAAAGAACACTCGCAGGTACTTTGTTGATAGCAAGTATACTCTTTACGATTGTAAGTTGGATTTTCTTTTCTAGGGAAATATTTCAACCATTTTTTGGTTTAAAAGCTCGTATTTCAGAGCTTGTCGGTGGCGACAAAGACCTTACAAAGCGTCTGAATGATAAAAATGAAAATGAGTTTGGTGATACCGCAAAAGAGGTTAATAAATTTTTAGAGATGGTTCAAAATACTGTAAATAATGTCAAAACTTTAGGCTTAAAAAATGCAGATATCGCAAAAGAGATAGAATCATCAAGTCATATAATCAGTAAAAGTACAGAGCAGGAGCAACAAATAGTCTATGCTACAACTCAAAAAAGTAAGTTCATTAAAGAGCTTCTTCAAAAAAATATACAAACAACACAAGAGACGCAGGAAAATATTCTAGAGGCAAATGAGGAACTAGATACTGCAAAAAAATCACTATCGTTATTTAGTAGAGAAGTAAGTGGCTTTGTTGAGATTGAGAATGAACTTTCAAATGAACTCTCTGGATTAAAAAATAATGCTGGTGAAGTGAAAAGTGTTTTAAATGTTATAAAAGATATAGCGGAACAAACAAACCTGTTGGCACTAAATGCAGCTATTGAAGCAGCAAGAGCAGGAGAGGCACGGGAGAGGATTTGCTGTTGTAGCTGATGAGGTCCGTAAGCTTGCAGAGAGAACACAAAAAAGCTTAGTTGAAATAGACATAAGCGTCAGTACAATTGTTCAATCTATCAATGATGTAAGTGATAAAATGCATATAAATGCTCAAAATATAGAGAACCTTACAAATATTTCGAGTGATGTTGAGGATAAAATAAACACAACTTCCAATGCAATAACATACTCTACGAAGGTTGCAAAGGAGTCCACCGAGGATAGTTTGCAGATGTCGGAGCAAATAAATGAGATTATCATTGATATCTCAAAAATTGAGACACTATCAACTGCCAATGGAGTGAGCGCAAAAAGTATAGAGTCTGATTTAAAACAGCTTGTAGAAGTCGCCTCATCTCTTCAAAGTACTATAAACGAGTTTAAGAGTTAAAGCGGGACTATAGCTTATGGAGATAAAGTACTTTATCTCCTTTTGAGTTATAGTAGATGCCAAGGGAAGAGCGTCTTGATACAAAAACGCCCCTCCCATTAAAAGTTTTTGAATTTCTAAAAATTTTACTTAATATTTCAGTGTCAAAACCATCTCCTTCATCTCTAACTGAAGTTAAAATATAACTATTTTTTTGATGCTCTACCCTGCTAATATTTACGCTTATTTTTCTAGGACATCCTTTTGAAAGCTCTTCCAGTGTATCAAAATATATGCCATCTTCTAAAAGCTTATGTTTATTGGCAGAATCTATGCTTAGATTTCCATGTTCAAAAGCGTTCATAAACAACTCTGAAAAAACAATTGCTGCCATACCCTGTAGTTCTGCATCTTCGGTTAAAGTTGCCCATATGTCACCATACCAACCGCTTGCGCTCTCTATGTCTTCAAGAGTGCTACTAAATTTTTTTGTTGCAATTGTCGCGCTATTTAAATCCAACTTATTCAAAAAAATAAAAGTTATATCATCTTCTTGCTCATCAATTTTCCACAAAAATTTAGCTCTTAAATCATCTTTAGTAAAAGAAGTTAGGAAATCATTCTCAACATACTCTGCATACAGCTGATTACCAAATCTTGTGCTATTTTCAACCATTCCATCACTATGAAATAGAAATTTTGTAATATTTGAGATGTCAAGTTCTGATAATATAAAATTATCAATATATTTACTTATTGGTGGGTTATTTGACTTTATTTTTATAATTTCACCACTGTTTGTTTGCATAAGCGATCGTGGCATTGAGAATTTTGAGTAGTGCAGCTGCTCTGTCTTATGATTTATTAAAATAAAATCTACAGAAACTGTCTCTTCCTCAAGCAAAATAGGCTTAATATATTTTATGGTTTTGTCAACAAGTTCGTACAGATCAAATATACATGTGTCTATAATGTGATTAACATAGGATGTTATCAGCATAGCACCCAGCGATGCTGATAGACCTTTACCCATACCATCAACTATAAGATAAAAAGCTCTATCGTTATCAATCTTTCTTGCACTATAGGCATCACCGCTTAAAATATCAAGTGGCTTATACATAAAGTCAATAAGAAATACCTGCTCAGATTCTACCATCTGATAATAAAAGTCGTTTCGCAAAAGATTAAGCTCTTTTGCGAAAGCTAAATCCTCTTGATAGGTTGTGTATTCTTCCCTTTTTTCTAGCTCTTCTATTCTTCTGTTTTTTTTCTTTTTTATAGAAAAATTATCAAAATTATATTTTGAATTTGTTGAGTTCATTTTGTAGTTTTTCTGTATCTTCGGATAATCTTACCACAACGCTCTCTATCTTATATCTATGACTACTATTTTTGGAAGATAAGTCGATTATCTCATCCATATTTGCTATAAGCTCTTTCGTTTTTGTTGCAATATATGTGCTTTGATGAACTACATCTCTTGATCTATCTGCTGTTATGGAAAGATTCTCTTTAGTCTCTTTCGAAAATGAGATTAACTCTTGGGCAGAATCTGAGATATTTAACATGTTTTGTGATGTTTTTGCCGTCTCATCAGAAATCTCTACAACATTTTGGGTGATTAGGTTAACATTTGCGCTTATCTCTGTAAGACTCTTTTGTGTTCTCTCGGCAAGCTTACGAACTTCGTCAGCTACAACAGCAAATCCTCTTCCATGCTCTCCTGCTCTTGCCGCTTCAATAGCTGCATTAAGTGCCAGAAGGTTGGTTTGATCTGCTATATCGGAGATGATTGCTAAAACATCTTTTATGTTTTTTGCTTGTTCTGTTAAAGAAGAAACTTTTTGAACTAGTTCTTGTTGGTTTTCACTGCTCTCATCGATTGATGTAACAACTAGGTTCAGCTCGGTTATAAATCTATCTAAAACATTATAGGTTCTAGTTAAATCCTCCGTTACTGTTATGGAGGCATCCTCAACTGCGTCTAATCTTTGCCCCACCTCACTAACTAAAACACCAATATTTTTTATTTTCTCATCAGCAATTTCACTATTTGTTGCAAGTTCATCAACCACACTATTTAAAATTGTAGCCTCTGATGAGGTTGATACTGAGACATCTTTGGCTTTATAAACGCTCTCTTTAAATGCAGTAATCATGGTGTGTAGTGCCTGTGAAATTTGCGAGATTTCATCTTTGCCCTCAACTATAACTACGCAAGTTAAATCAAGACCATCTGATACGCACTTAATCTTCTCTAGGCTACTGCCAACGCTTCTGTTGACCCCTCTGCTTATTGTAAAAATAATAATAAAAATAGCAATAGCAAAAATAGTGTACCCAGCAAGAGATATCGTTACCCTAGCGATAGAATCTGATTTTATCTTCTCTAGTAATTGACTATTTTCTTGTGCTAGCTCATCATCAATCTCTTTTAAGATATCTATTTTCTGGGTCATAGCATTAAACCACACACTACTATCTACGCCAAAACCACCACTAATTGCCCTATCTTTCGCGACAGCTCTCATCTCTTCTATCTTAGCCAGAACAGGAGAGTTGATTTTTTGTTTATAGAGATCTTTTGATTTATCATTTGCAATTGACAAGAAGATATCCAAAAATGTATTTTGTTCCGCAACTGCGGATGTCCATTTAACAAAAACACCATCATCAAACCTATCCGCGCCAAAAACCCCGCTTAGTAACGCTCTCTCAATTCCAGCCCGCTCTTTAGATTTTAAAAAGTTTGAGTACGCTTCTAATGCTTTAACTAGCTCTGGTTCATTAGCTGATTTTGCAGTCAAAGAAATAACGGCTAAGATTTTTTTATTCATGTTTGTGTAGTATGAAACAGCATCTTTAGTGCTAATTGTAAGTGAGGTAACTTTTGAGCGAATTTCCTCTATTTCTTGCATATCTGCTTTAAGATTATCAAGTTCGCCATCTAGTTCTCTACCTAGCTCCTCTAGCTCTAAAGTAGTGATATACTGAACTAAGCCTTCATACTCTTTTGTTGTTTTTTTTGTCTGTTTCGGCAAAACATCACCAAATTTTTTGCCTCCTGAGCCAATAAATCCAGCACTAAGACCTCTCTCTTTTTGCGTTTCATGGATTAAAAGACTTAGCTTTTGGGAGAGGTTGTTCAGCTCTTGCGCCCGAATCATAGACACTCTATCGGAGTATGCTTTGTTTATTGCGACACCGATAATAATTAACGCAAAGGAGATTACAACTACTGCTATTAGGTTTAATTTGGATTTGATTGTCATGACTATATCCTAGTGGCTTTTAGTGTTGTTGTAAGGTCTAAATCATCGAGCAGTTCAATTAATTGTTGGCTTCCTGCTTTTATGCTGATATCAATTCCATCTTTTAGAACAAGCTTGTTTAAATATCCAATAACCGATGATATAATTGATAGGGAGTCAACAATCTCTATCGTAACGGACTGAGAAGAAGTCACGATGATATCAATCTCTTTTTTTATATTTTGAAAATCTACAATGCTTTTTATATTACCAGCTATTATGATTCTGTTTCCAGAGATATCAATTTTCATAACAATCCTTTTCTTTTTTGAGATGTGTTGCGTATAGAATATAATAAGAAAAATTAATGCCTGCTTAGATTATCTGCCCACTCACGCATTTTTTTCTCATACCCAATCTCTTTCAGTTCTACAAATTTTAGTGGCTTTGCTAGATGCTCTTGTTTGACAAAACCACCATAATTATGTGGATATTTGTAGTTTTTTGCGCTGTTTTTTATATGTTCTGGAATTTCCAGTATCGTGCCACTCTTTATGGCATCTAACGCTGAGTTTATTGCTAGATATGCAGAGTTTGACTTTGGCGAAGCGCAAAGGTATATAACAGCCTGAGCTAAAATAATTCTAGCTTCTGGATAACCAATTTTAGAGACACTTGTCATGGCGGAAGTTGTGAGCGTAAGTGCTTGAGGATTTGCGTTTCCAATATCTTCGCTGGCAAGCACAACTAATCGTCTGGCGATAAACTCAGCGCTCTCCCCACCATCAATAAGGCGAGCCAAATAGTAGATGCCAGCATCCATATCAGAGCCTCTTATGGACTTTATTAAAGCACTTGCCAAATCATAATGAACGCCAGCTTCGCTACTCCCAGCACTAAGCGCATTTGGACGAAGTGATTTTAGGGTTGTAAGCGTGATAGATTGTGTGATGCTCGATGCAAACTCCAAGAGTTTAAGCATAGCTCTAGCATCACCGCCACTGCTTGCAACTAGATACTCTTTTGCCTTCTCGTCAATAATAAGATTATGGTTTAAGATGGTCTTCTCAAGCAGTTTTTTTAGTGCTTCATTTGAGATGCTAAAGAGTTCAAAAAGTATAGAGCGAGAACGGATTGCAGAAGTTAGTGAAAAAAATGGATTTTCGGTTGATGCACCGATGATAAGAACAGAGTTGTTCTCCATAACAGGAAGCAGAACTTCTTGCTGATTTTTTGCTAAACGATGAACTTCATCTATAAAAATAAGCGGTTTTTGCAGACTATTTTTATGTTGCTCAAAGATGCGTCTTAACTCTTCTATTTTCAGACTTGTCGCATTTAGTTCGTAAAAAGGTAATCGCATCTCTTTTGCAATAATCCTAGCAAGAGAGGTTTTTCCACACCCAGCAGGACCGAACAAAAAACTATGCCCAAGTGCTTCTTTTTCACACAATACCCTAAGTGGCGAATTTTTACCACTCAGATGCTCTTGACCGATTAGATCATTGAAACATTCTGGTCTAAGTAGATGCGCAAAGTTCAACTATTACGCTCTCTCTTTGGCTTTCTTTTTTTCATCTTTTAAAAATGTATAAAGAGCAGAGTATTCGCTTCTTGTTAGAAATCTTACCTTTCCAACTGGAAGATTGTTTAGTTCAATCTCGGCAAAACTAACTCTTTTAAGGTCAACTATTTCTGCCCCAAAGTGAGCAAAAAATCGCCTAAGCTCACGGTTTTTACCCTCATTTAGTGCTACTTTTAGGATTGAGTAGTCGCCTTGATTTTTCTGTATTTTGTATCCTATAAAAGGATTTATTGTCATAGATGTTATTTTGCTTTTTTCATGTCCGCCAGCAGTCGCATCTTCAAGAACTAAACCTTGAAGCATCGCACTCTCCATATCTCTTGTGATTTCGCCTTTGATTTTTAGCCTATAAACTCTCTCTAAATCCGATTCCATAAGCGCTGATGCTATCTTTGAAGCATCAGTAAGCAGTAACAATCCTTCAGATGCAAAGTCAAGTCTTCCAACTGGGATGTAGTGTTTGTACTCTTTTCCTAGAGTGTCATAGATGGTTCTTCTGCCTCTTGGATCGCTCTTTGTGACAAGTTCTCCTCTTGGTTTGTGATAGACAATAACAGTGTATTTGTCTCTAACGCTAACTTGTTTACCGCTAACATAAACGGTATCGACTCCCTCTTCAACCTGCGTAGCTGGATTTGTCTCAATCGTACCATTAACTCTGACGAATCCATCTTGAATGGTTTTATCTGCTTCTCTTCTTGAGTAGCTTGCGTGGTGCGCAATGTATTTGTTTAATCTCATGTTACGAGCCTATTCCTCTTTCTATCAAAGTATGGATGTGAAGCACGCCTTTTACTTTTTTATCTCTATCCGTTACAACTAAAAGCTGTATCTTCATCTCTTCAATCATCACAAGTGCTTCACTTGCAAGTATGTTTTCATCATCTACTGTTTTTGGATTTTTTGTTGCGTATTTTAAAACACTCTCTTCAAGTGAGAAATCACTGCTCATAAGCGCTCTTCGGATATCTCCATCGCTCATAAGCGCTAAGAGTTTGCCACCTTCATCTACAACCAAAACAGTTCCAAGTCTGCCTTCGCCAATCTTTACAATCGCATCTTTAACCTTTGTATCAGCACTCACGATAGGCAAATCTTTAACTCGCATCAAATCACTGATTTTTACAAAAAGCTGTTTTCCTAACGCTCCGCCAGGATGAAAAGATGCAAAATCACTCTTTTTAAAATTTCTTGCTCTCATAAGACAAACTGCGAGTGCGTCGCCAAGTGCCAGAGTTAGCGTGGTCGAACTAGTTGGTGCGATATTTAGCGGACAAGCCTCTTTTTCAACAACCACAGAGATAACAACATCGCTAAATTTTGCAAGTGTAGAATTTTTATCTCTTGTCATCCCAATTAGTGGTGTTTCAAACCTTTTTACATGGGGAAGAATCGAGCTTAACTCTTCGCTCTCTCCGCTGTAGCTAATCGCAATAACTACATCATCTTTGCCAATCATCCCTAAATCGCCATGAAGCGCTTCAGTTGGATGTAGGAAAAAACTAGGCGTTCCAGTTGAGGCAAAAGTTGCCGCCATTTTCGCGCCGATTAAACCAGATTTTCCAACGCCAGTTACGATAAGCTTGCCTTTGCATCCAAGGATAATCTCAACTGCTCTGCTAAAATCATCATCCACATTTTTTGCACTCTCCAACAGAGTGTTTGCTTCGATTGTTAAAGTCTCTTGTGCTATTTCTTTGTAATTCATGGCGTAATTGTACACTTTTATTACTTTGGTATAATGCCAATATCTTAAAAAGTAGTGTGATGATGAAAAAAATAGTAATTCTCTTTAGCGGTGATGGGTTTAATGCGCAAAATATTGTAAAAGAGCTGCACAACAAAGAGTGTATTGTTTTAGCAGGAATCACAAACAACGCAGATGCAAAAGGGATCCAAAAACTTCAAGATTTGGGCATAAAAGTTGAGGTTCTGGAGCATACAAATTTTAACTCTCGCACCGAGTTTGATGAAGAACTTGTAAAACTTATAGAGTCGTATAAGCCAGATTTGAGTGTTCTGAGTGGATTTATGAGAATTCTAAGCACTGCTTTTACTTCAAAAATCAACTCCATAAATCTTCATCCTTCACTTCTGCCAAAATACAAAGGTGCAAAGGCGATAGAGGAGAGTTACTTGAGCAAAGACAGCCTTTTTGGAGTGAGTGTTCACTGGGTAAATAGCGAGCTTGATGGTGGTGAAATAATTTTGCAAAAAAGCCTAACAAGGGTTGACGATGATAGTTTTGAGGTGTTTAAAGCAAAGATAAAAGAGTTAGAGTTTGAGATAATGCCAAAAGCGGTAGTTGAAGCTCTATTATGCCCAACTTTAGGGCACAAGTAGAAAAATTAGTTTATATCTGACTTTGGAGTTAACGCTGTTGAAGATGGTAATTGTGGAAGTACGATTGTCTTTTTTCTTCCCTCTAGTGACTTTAGAAATGCTTCAATTTCGCTAGCTTCTTTGTCTGTTATAGTTGTGCCGAGTTGGATTCTACCCATCTCTTTTATAGCATCTTTAAGTTCCCAGAACTGACCATTATGGAAATATGGTGCCGTTTGAGTAATATTTCTTAGTGTTGGTACTTTTACTAGACCATCTTTGTTCCCTCTAAAATCACCAACTTCTTGGAACTTATAAGTGCCAGTTACATTAAACGCATTCATCTCGCCACCAACAGCTATTCCAGTATGACAAGTTACACAACCCTTATCTATAAATGTTTTTAGCCCAGCTTTTTGTTCTTTTGTAAGTGCATTTTTCTTGCCATTTAAAAAGTCGTCATAAGCCGATGGAGTAACAAGTACTCTCTCAAATGTAGCGATAGTATCTGCTACCTTTTCAAAAGTTATTTTTACATCTTTGCCATAAGCATCTTTGAAATCCTTCACATATTGAGGCATAGAGGTCACAACTGCAACCACATGTTCAGGTGTTGCAGACATCTCTGGAGCAGCTTGGATAGGACCTTGCGCTTGCGCTTCTAGATGAGCATCTCTGCCGTCCCAAAACTGTGATGAGAAAAATACTGCATTATAAACTGTTGGCGAGTTTAGATGATGAGGGTTTGCGGTCCACTTATGCCCAATAGCGGCTGAAATACCATCGTCGCCACCTTCGCTTAGGTTGTGGCAACTGTTACAACTTATGAAACCACTTTTTGATAGACGAGGATCAAAATATAGTTTTTTGCCAAGCTCAACTTTTTTGCCGGTTATAGGGTTTTTTGGATTATCAATTAACTTCATAAGCGCGGCTTTTGAGCTAGGAATAGCCACAAGACCAGCTTTTTTTGCGTCATCAACTAAGCTAGAAGCAAGAAGAGAAGAGGTTATGAGTACGACTGAGAGGGCTATTTTTTTATACATAAAGATTCCTTTTTGTGTGTTGTATGACATTTTATATCTATTGTACTGAATTTGGTATAATAATCAACAAATAGTTTCAAGGATTAATATGAGAGACAAGCTAGGAAAGTGCACAACAAGTATTAATGTACATAAATTAGACAAAAGATTTTTGAGCTATAACACGCTGATTTTAGCAGAAGAAGGGTCTGGTAAAACAAATTTAGCGTGCAGGATAAGAAATTTTGCAATTGATAGCGGAGTAGCAACGCTCTATATGGATTTTGCAGATTCAAACGAAGAGGATATTGAGATAAGATACAAAGATGAGTATTTCAACTACATAAGATTTGAAGAGAGTGAGGAGTTTGACGCTAAATTTAAGCAGTTAATTTCTGAGAAAAAACATATTTATATGGCAACAAATCCAAACTATTTCTCAAATAAAAGAGATATAAGAAGTAGATTATCTCAAGTAATCACACAGCAAGAGTTAATAGATAACTACTACTACTTTTTTCATGATATAGAAAATTTAAATGGTTTTTATACAAAATTTGAGGATTTTTTACTTTATATGTTGGGCTTTATGAATCTAAAAAAATATGGATTTACATTTTTAGCTCAGCCTCATAGCACTTTTGAGAGCCAGCAGATAAAACTGCTTTTTACATATCTTTATCTTGGAAAATGCTCAAACCTAAACTATTTTAACACAGCAAAACTAAAAACACTATCAAAAAATAAGTTCTTTTTTCAGTATAGAACAGCTCATCCAACACTCGCTTTTAGCGATATAAAGAGCGATTTTGTGCAGATAGATGAGTACAAGATCGAGGAGTAGGGGTGCAAAATCTTTTTGACGAGGTAGTATCACTAGACAGAAGATGTTATGAGGAGTTTTTCTTAAGTGAGGATCTGCTTATGGAACATGCCGCGGGTGGCATGGCTGCTTATATCAGAGAGAATTTTCCTAAAAATTCAAAAATAATAGTTGTTTGCGGAGCCTCAAATAATGGAGCCGATGGTTTGGCTCTTGCTAGGATTTTGCATGGAGATTATGCCGTTTCTATCTTTTACGCAAACAAGCCAAAATCAGCAATGGCACTTCTTCAAGAGAAACGAGCTAAGAGTATAGGTGTTAGAGAGTGCAGAGAGATTGAGGATTGTGCTGTTTTGGTGGATGCAATCTTTGGGACTGGTTTTGGTGGGGAATTAAGCACAGAATTAAGCATTCTTATTGAGAAAATGAACCAAATAAAAGCTTTTAAAATAGCGTGCGATATTCCATCGGCTTGGGTTTTTAAAGCAGATGTCACACTAACAATGGGTGCTTTAAAAAAGAGTATGTTTTTAGATGAAACAAAAGAGAGAATAGGGGAAATAAAAGTTATAGATCTTGGGGTTTCTAGGAGTTTTTATGAGACAAAAAGCAACTGGAGACTTCTTGATTTAGGTGATATAAAACTTCCAAATAGAGAAAAACAAGATGTTCACAAGGGGAACTATGGGCATCTGGCAATAGCCTCAGGGAGTAAAATTGGAGCCGGTGTAATCAGTGGTTTGAGTGCTTTAAGGTTTGGAAGTGGGCTAGTAACGCTTGTTGGGTATGAGAATCCACAAATTCCGCACACACTGATGTATTCTCATGAGTTACCAAAAAATAGCACTGCATTAGCTATTGGCATGGGGCTTGGAGAGGAATTTAGTATAATTGAGTTAGATAAATTTTTAGATAACAATCTTCCACTAATCGGAGATGCGGATATTTTTTATATGCCGATTCTTTTAGAGATTTTAAAGAGACAAAGCGTTGTTCTAACGCCACATCCAAAAGAGTTTATCTCACTTTTAAAAATGACAAATATTGCAGATATAAGTGTTGAGGTTTTGCAGAAAAATCGTTTTTTTTATGCAGAGAAATTTTGCGCTAAGTTTCCAACAGCAGTACTGCTCTTAAAAGGTGCAAATGTAATAATTGGTAAAGATGGCGATTTTTTTGTAAATCCGCACGGAACTTCTGCTCTTGCAAAAGGTGGTAGCGGGGATGTTTTAAGTGGGCTTATTGGCGCACTTTTGGCACAGGGTTATACACCATTAGACTCTGCGATAAACGGCTCTTTGGCTCACGCTCTTTTGAGTAAAAATTATGATGGAGTTGATTTTTCGCTCACTCCAGATGAGTTAATAAGCGGAATTGGTAAACTTAAATAATAACAAACCTTACATTTTTGAAAAATTTGTTTTGGTGTGTAATATCAGATAATAAGGAATAATATGAAAGATATACTAAAAATTGGAAAGTACGAATTAGGTTCTAGGTTAATTGTTGGAAGTGGAAAATATAAAGATTTTTTAACAACAAAAGAGGCAACTCTTGCAAGTGGAAGCGAACTAATTACGGTAGCTGTTCGTAGGCTTAATATCACAGACCCAGATAAAGAAAATTTGCGAGACACATTTAAAGGTACAAATGTAAAGTTTTTACCAAACTCTGCTGGATGTACTACTGCAGAGGAAGCGATAACAACTTTTCGTTTAACTCGTGAGGCAACGGGGATTGATTTGATAAAACTTGAGGTAATCGGCGATACCTTAAAAACTCTCTATCCGGATGTTTTGGAAACTATTAAGGCTTGCGAAATTTTGGCTCGTGAAGGTTTTACTATTATGGCATACACTTCAGATGATCCGATCATGGCAAAAAGACTCGAAGATGCAGGAGCTCACGCTATTATGCCTCTTGCTGCGCCTATTGGGAGTGGTTTAGGAATTCAAAATCCTTACAATATAGTTTTTATCCGTGAGGCGGTTGGTGTTCCAGTTATAGTAGATGCTGGCATCGGGTGTGCTAGTGACGCGGCTTATGCTATGGAGCTTGGAGCTGACGGCGTACTTACAAACACGGCAATTGCCGGCGCGCAAAACCCAATAATGATGGCAGAAGCAATGAAACATGCAGTAATTGCTGGGCGAATGAGTTATCTCTCTGGACGAATCGCAAAACGACCATATGCAACGGCGTCAAGCCCAATAAACGGGATGATACAGTTTTAAAAAGTTATATCTATCTTTGACACTAAATCTCAATTTTATTTGAGAGATGTGTCATAAGTAGAAGTTGCCCCATTCCCTCAAAGAATTTATCAACTCCCATATCTTTGGCATTAAGTGACTTCTCAAGTGCAGTTAAAAAAACAATCTGCGACTCATCGGATGCCATCATAAAAGTCTCTAAAATATAACCAAATGTAAGAGTATGTGTCTCGCCGTTTACAACAAACCCTATTGAAGAGTTGATGTCAATTCCCTCTTGCAGTAGAAGATTCTTACACTTTTGCTCTATCGCACTCATCTTATCGCCTCCGCGTCAAGTTCCCCGCTTTTTAGTTTTGCCATATAGACATTAAGCTGTGTTTTAACATCTCCACTAAGAATAAAGAGTCCTAAAATATTAGGTAGCGCCATCATTAAAAATAGCATAGAGCTAAAATCAACCATTACGCCGGTATTAACAACTGTACTAATGATTGTAAGTGAGAGAAAAATCAGTTTATATATCATAGATGAGTTTGAGCCAAAAAGATAAACCCAAGCGCGTTCTCCATAATATGACCAAGAGATAAGAGTTGAAAAAGCAAACATAAATATGCTTGCTGTCAAAATGATAGGAAACCACCAAATAACTGTTCCATATGCTACGCTCGTTAAGGCAGCGCCTTGTTTTGCCTCTATGAGTGCCATATATGCCCCGTCGTGAGCATAAACACCAGTAATCACAATAACAAGTGCCGTCATCGTGCATATAACAACAGTGTCGATAAATGGCTCGTATAGTGCGATAAGACCTTGTCTGATTGCATATTTTGTTTTTGCCGGGGCATGTGCTATTGGGGATGAGCCAATACCTGCTTCATTTGAAAAAGCAGCTCTTTGGAATCCTTGTATGATGGCGCCAAGAGTACCGCCATAAACCGCACTTGCAGAGAATGCTTCATGAAAAATTATACTAAATGCATCATCTATTTTGTCAAAATGATATCCTAAAATCCAGATTGAAGCACCAATATAGACAATCGCCATAAAAGGAACAAGAACTTCAGTGGTTGATGCAATTCTTTTGATATCCCCAATAATAACAGAACCAACTAAAATCGCGATTATGATTCCAAAAACTATGGGATAGTGAGCAAAAAATGGTATCTCTTGAGAGACGGCGCTTAGCGCTTGAGATACTTGAAAAGTGTTTCCGCCACCAATTGCACCACCAATCATAAGAACTGCAAAAATAAGAGAGAGGATTTTCCCAAATTTGGCATATCCCTTTTGTGCCAATCCTTTTGAGAGATACTCCATGGCACCGCCCATAATGCTTCCATCTTTTAGGAATTCCCTGTATTGGATTGAAAGTGTTACTTCTGTGAATTTTAGGCTCATTCCTAAAAAACCAGCAATTATCATCCAGAATGTAGCTCCTGGACCACCTATTCCAATTGCAAGAGCAACACCTGCTATATTGCCAAGACCAACAGTAGCACTAAGGGCAGTTGTTAATGCTCCAAGAGATGAGATTTGACCAACATCTTTTTCTGTGTCATATCTTCCTCTAAGTATGTCAAAAGAGTGTTTCATGGCTCTAAGGTTTATAAATTTTGTTAAAATTGTAAGATAGACCCCTCCAGAAATAAGCCAAGCAACAAGAAAAGGAAGTTTAACTCCATCGACATAACCAAACAGAATATCAAAAAAAAGAATTGCTTCTAAAAAAGAATTTATGTTACTAAAAAATTCGCTCAAAATTTACCTCAAATGCTAAGTTAAAGAATTGTAACAAACTAATCTTAATCTCATTTTTAGTAACTTTTAAAAATTTATGATTAGACTATTGACATATTAATTGTAACTGACTATAATTTCGCCTCGTTAACCAGTCTAATAGCTGTTTATCGTGTAGGTCGGGGTGTAGCTCAGTATGGTTAGAGTACTTGGTTTGGGACCAAGGGGCCGAAGGTTCGAGTCCTTTCACCCCGACCATTTTTTATTTTAATTGTTTTTAATATGGTGGGATTAGCTCAGTTGGTTAGAGCACTGGTTTGTGGTGCCGGGGGTCACGGGTTCGAGCCCCGCATCCCACCCCATAATTAAATAAAAAAATGTAAAACCTAATAATAAAATATAAAATATAGTGGCGTTCGTGGCTCAATTGGATAGAGTTTCGGACTTCGAATCCGACGGTTATAGGTTCGAATCCTATCGGGCGCACCATTATTATAATGAATGCGTTCTTAGCTCAGCTGGATAGAGCAATGCCCTTCTAAGGCATCGGCCTCAGGTTCGAATCCTGAAGAGCGCACCACTTTACTTTAAAAGTAAAAATTATTAGACAAATGTGCGGATGTGGTGAAATTGGTAGACACGCCAGACTTAGGATCTGGTGCCGCAAGGTGTGAAAGTTCGAGTCTTTTCATCCGCACCACCCATAAAACCAAAATATTTTTTTGGATTTTCTTTCTTTTATTTCTTTCAAGAATTTAACTAAACATAAAACTTATTACATTAATTTTAAAAAATAAGTGCAATTTCTATTTAAAATTAACTAATCAATTTTCTGCTCCTATAAAGTTGTCTCACTTTTATAGGAGGGAGCTAAAATTATTTGCTGGTCGCCGTTGAAGTATCTATTATCATCTTTAAAGATGAAAAATTTGAGTTTGCTTGGTTTATAAGAAGGTCATAAGAAGCAAACTTTACTTTCATTGCTTCGTAGCGAGCATCAAGCGACTTCATGTTCTTTGACCGTTCTGCTGTTAAAGATGCGGCACTGTTTTTTGTTGAAGTATTTAGGCTGTCTATAACCCCATTAGTGTTAGTGTAACCTTTTAGTAAATCATTTAAAAATGTAAAAAGACCGTTATCTGTCGTAGAAGTCTCTGGAGAGAAACTGGTTGATTTTATGTTTGATAGCAATCCGCCGCCAACGCTGTCAGTAATAGTAAAAAGTTCCCCAATGGTTGAATCTTTAGGTGTTAAAACCATTCTGTAATCAGAAGTATTATACTTTACGACACTTGCAGTTACTTTGGTGTTTAATGATGTATTGGCATTAATAGAATCTACCATCTGTTGAAGAGTTGTTGTGGCACTATATGCTAGACTGTATCCTGTATCTCCTATATTTATATTCATTGTTCCGCCATTAATACCGTCACTAATAAGACTGCTAGTTCCAGCAAAAGCGCCTGTAACAGTTTTTTCTGCGCTTGTAATTGTAGTTTTACCACTAAAAAATGCCTCAGTATCATCTGGAGCTGCATTCATTTTTTCCAAAAATTTACTATCATCAAATGTCATTACTCCATCTTTGTCGATATCAATGCCATACTGTAAAAAAGATCGTCCTTTAGAGTCAGTAGATGTAATAAAATTAGTAATCTCCCGACCGATACCTCTAATACTGTTATTACCATTAAAGATTCCAGCGGTCTTGGCTTCGCTGTTGCTTCCGGTCATATCTGCAAGTTGTTTTATGAGGGTATTGTAGCTAGTTACAAGTCCTTTTATTTCGGTTGAAATTTGATCACGATTTTGAGTAATTGAGATGTTGGCACTTCCACCATCCTTTAGTAAATTTACAGTAAGACCAGTTGCTATGTCGGTAATTGTATTTTTACTACGAGTCATAGCTATACCATCATATTTAAATGAAGCATCCTTTGCATCTTGAATAACACTCATGCCTCCAGTGCTGGTGGTTGTTGAAGTTATTTGTGGCACTATATCGCCTATGGTTATTGGACCAGTAGTTACTTTGGGAACAAGTTGCATACGAAAACCACCCGCCCCATCATCTATAATGCTAGCAGTAACTAAATTTTTAAGGGTTGTGTCAGCATTAATGTTATCAGTTAATTGTTGTAGGGTAGTTGTGTCATTATAACCAATAGAGTAGTCCGTCCCATTAATATTAATCTTCATAAACCCATAAGTTCCACTGCCTGCAATAGCAGTATTAACTCCTGCAAAAGAACCAGTCTCTACACTGCCCGGTTCTGGTACTGTTGTTGTTAATTCGGCTGCAAGACCAGCTGATGAATCAGCGATTGTAATGGGTGCTGTAAGAGCTACTTTTGGAGCCAATACCATGCGAAATGAAGTTCCATCTGGCACAATACTTGCAGTAACCATTGCTCCTAGGCCTGCGACATCATTATTAATACTGTCTGTTAGACCTTGTAGGGTAGTTGTGTCATCATACGCAAAGGAGTAAACCACTCCATTAACATTAATGTCGGTGTTTCCAGAAGTAGCGGCACTAGCAATAGTTGCAGATGCCCCTGAAAATAGCCCAGTTGTTACTGGACCGTTAGCGGCTGCTGCAGTTGTTTTTATTGAGGAAGTAAGTCCTGCATTTATTGCTGAGTCGCTAATTGTAATCGATGAAGAGACACCAGCTTTTGGCGTAAGTACCATCTTGTAGTCATTAGTCCCATTTTGCACAATACTGGCAGATACTTTTGTGCCAAGTGTGGCATGATTGTTGATGTCATCAGCTAATTGTTGAAGAGTTTTGGAGGCACTATAAGCAAAATTATAGGATACCCCATCAACTGAGATTATTGTATCACCTGCTGTTCCTCCACTGGCAAGAGTAGATGACGCACTAGTAAACGACCCTGTGCTTACGCTTGGCATTTCAAGCAAGCCGCCAGTGAGATTTCCGCTAAGATCGCTTAACGAAATTGTCTGATCTTTCCCTGTATCTTTAGAAGTAAGTACAAGATTGTAAGTGTTTGCGCTAGTTTGTAAAATACTTGCACCAATTTTGCTTCCAGCAATATCATTAATTTTATCTTTCAAATCACCAAGTGTAGTTGAGCTAGTATAGTCAACTTTGTAGTTGGTGCCAGCAATATTGAGATTTAAAGTTCCATCCCCACTAGCTATATTTGTTGTAGTTGAAGCGAAATCACCAGATTTTAGAACGCTTTTTTTTGCGATACTGGTAACTTCCAATGAAAAATCATGTATCTGACTTCCAGAGAGAGCACTAACACTTACCCCATCGTTGCTGCCCGTAACTGTGCGCTTTTGGTAAAGAGTGTCGTTATCTAAAGCACTTACGCTGGTTTTAAAAGAAGAAACCAAGCTAGTGAGTAAAGTAGATGCCTGTGTTTTTTGTGTATTTAAAGTAATTTTGTCATCAATAGGTTTGATGATATTAGCTTCATCATTGGCTCTTAACTTATCAATAACATCTGCGGTTAAAACCCCAGAGCCTATTCCTAGTGAGTTTATAGTTCCACTCATAATAAATCCTTTTATAAAAAACCATACACAACAATATCGGCAAAGTTTTGTTAACTTTAAAGGACACAAACAATTATTGTTCCCAAATTTTATATTAACAAAATAAAATTCCTGCCGATATACTCACTAGGAAACAATGAAGGATTTATTATGTATGGTAACACAGCTTATAACATTTATGCACAAAACAATCTAGGAATAGAATCGCCGGCAAAGCTGATTGAGATGCTGTATGAGGGCGTTTTGCGCTTTAACGCACAGGCTAAAAAAGCAATAAAAGATGAAAACTTAGAGAAAAAAGTTTACTGGATAAATCGTTCGATTGCTATAATATCAGAACTTGCGATGATACTAGATAAGTCGCAAGGTGACATCTCTCTTTATCTAGAGGGACTCTATAATTATCAGATTCAATTACTTACTTTTGCTAACATGGGCAATGATATTGATAAACTAGAGGAAGTAAACAATGTGTTTAAATCTCTTTTAGAGGCTTGGAGAGAGACAAACAGTGTGGCTTGAAAGGCTTCAAATTGCAATCATTGAACGAGATGAAAATGCATTGAAAGATTTGCTTGGTTCTCCATTTGAATCAAACGATGCTGATGAGGCGCAAAGAGCGCAGTTTCTCCTACTTGAAGCTGTAAAGGTCATTCAAGAATTAAAAAATGAGACAAAAATGACAATGATTCAGCTCAAGAAAAATATAGATTTTTTGAATTCAACACAGTTGCAAACCCACAATAAATTGGATATCCGTTCGTAGTTTTTTTTATTTAATATTTAACTAGAATTTAAAAAAATCTAGTTATAATTCCACTGCTTCCCTTTAGACCTGTGCAATGGTATCTTTGAGATATTGTGTCAGGGTAGGAATACAGCAGCACACCTTGATTTATTATGTGCCGCAGGTATCTGGAGGGGAGTCTTTCTTAAAAATCCTCAAATTATAATTTCACTAAACCCAGATAGAATTTCTTAGTATAAAAAATAAACTATTTTTCGTAGCTAATCAATAAATGATTTAATCTTTTCTGTATTTAGATATTCCGCACGCTTGATTTGGTTTTGGTGGATTATTTTTAAGATATATCAAATCCTCTAGCGTTTGAGCTAAAACTCTCTTTTGTTGCAGTAAAGGTAGCATTTGATTATCTTTTTCATTTAATGGAAGCGCCATATTCATAAGAATTGCTTCAACTTCTTTGTCTAGGTCTGAGAGTGCGTTGTTTATATGTGTTATTGATTTCATAGGCAAATTGTAGCAAAAATTTATAATTATTTCGGTATAATCGCGCCCTCAAAGTACATTTTGTACTCTAAGAGAATTTTGTCAAAGGAGCAATCGATGCCTAAAATGAAATCGGTAAAAGGCGCAGTAAAGCGTTTTAAGGTTAAGAAAAATGGTACTGTTAAGCGCGGTACAGCGTTTAGAAGCCACATTTTAACAAAACAAGATGCTGGAACTCGTCGCGCAAACAAAACACCAAAAGTGATTGCTAAAGTTGATGCAGCAAATGTTAAGGCTATGATTAACTAGTAAATAGTTATTTGTAAATCTCCAATTTATAATTGGGCAAGTCCATCATAGATATGGCACCCTGAGCACAACAATAAGTGGCTGGGTAAAGAAAAAGGAAAAATATGCCAAGAGTTAAAACTGGTGTTGTTCGTAGAAGAAGACACAAAAAAATATTAAAATTAGCAAAAGGTTTCTATAGTGGTCGTCGTAAACACTACAGAAAAGCTAAAGAGCAGTTAGAGCGCTCAATGTACTACTCATTCCGTGATCGCAAGCAGAAAAAACGCGATTTCCGTAAACTATGGATTATTCGCGTAAATGCTGGCGCTCGTTTAAATGGAATGAACTATTCAACTTTCATGAATGGACTTCACAAAGCTGGCATCGAGCTTGACCGCAAAATTCTTGCTGAAATGGCGATGAATGACGCAGCAGCGTTTAGCGCAGTTGTGGCAGCATCAAAAGCAGCACTAGCTAAGTAATTTAGCTATTAAACGCAACTTTTGTTGCGTTTAAAACAGATCTTTTTATCCAAAATATCCCCACCTTTTAATTTTTATAATTTCTCTATCTATTGGAACTATTATGTTAGACACAGATTTTCATATAACCACAATTAGTGATGATGGAAGCTATACCGCTTTTTCTAAAGAGTATAACGAACACTATCACTCAACAAAAGATGGCGCGCTAAATGAGTCTCTAAATAAACATGTAATTCCAGCTTTTAAAGTAAAGATGCACCAAGATGAGATAAATATTTTAGATATTTGCTTTGGTTTGGGATTTAACACTCTCGCAACAATCTATTTTGTAAAGAAAAACTCTCTCTCCTGTCGCTTAAATATCTATTCTCCAGAGCTAGATGCTAAGCTTATAAACTCACTTGAAAACTTCATCTATCCCAAAGAGTTTGAAGAACTTAGAGAGATTATAGTTAAGCTAATAAAAAATGGTTATTACAAAGATGAACAGCTGTTCATAGAGCTGTTTTTAGGCGATGCACGGGAATATATCACTAAATTTACAGATAAGTTTGACATAGTTTACCAAGATGCATTCTCGCCAAGTGCAAATCCAACACTCTGGACTTTGGAGTATTTTAGTGATATTGCAAAAGCGATGAAAAAAGATGGTATCTTAACAACCTACTCTATCTCTCTGCCAACAAGAATTGCTCTATTTGAAAATGGATTTACTCTCTATCTGAACAGTGGAGATGGGTTTAGGGATTCAACTGTTGCATCTCGTTCTTTGCTTGGCGAATTTTCATTTGTTGATGTAGAGCATAAAATGAGATGCAATCCAGAGATTGCCTCTTTGCGGGATTGTGTCAAACTAGGTTGACTGCGCGCTTAAATTATTAGCTTAGTTTGGTAAGCACCTCTAAAAATGCTTCGCCAAACTGCTCAAATTTTTTCTCTCCGATACCATTTACCATAAGCATGGCTGTTTTGTCTTTTGGCTTATCTGCTGAGATGTTTTTTAGTGTTTTATCTGAAAAAATTATGTATGCTGGAACCCCTAGTTTAGTCGCTATCTCAGCTCTTTTTGCTCGAAGATTCTCAAATAATGCCTCATCATACTCAAGTTCACTATCTCTTTTTATCTTTTTCTCTTTAACCTCAATCTGAAGTCTTGAAGATTTTATAAGAACCTCTTTTTTATTTTTTAAAATATCAATGGCGCTGTTTGTTAGTTTTAAAACACTAAATTCTCCAACATCCAAAATCCTCAACTCTAAAAGTCTCTCAAGTATAACAAACCACTCTTTTTTACCAAGATGCATCCCAATACCATAAACAGATAGCTCGTCTGCGCCATTTGCTAAAATCTTCTGCTCTTTGGAACCTCTTAAAACATCAATAATATAGTTTTTTCCAAAGTTTTGGTTGGTTTTGTAGATGGCGCTAAGTATCATCTGCGCCTCTTTTGTGATGCTTTGTCTCTTTGCGCTATCATCTATACAATTGTCGCATCTATCAGAACACTCATCTAATGAGTTATCAAAATACTCCGCTAACTGCTTATGAAAGCAGATTTCACTTGTTGCGTATTTGTAGATTTGATCTATCTTTTGACCCAAATGCTCTCTATAATCAGCGTTTATGATGTCGCTTAAAAATCTTTTATGTTGGATGCTATCGGCCGCATTAAAAAGCAGAAGAACCTCGCAGTCCTCGCCATCTCTGCCAGCTCGTCCAATCTCTTGATAGTAGTTTTCAATGGATTTAGGCAGTGACATGTGGGCTACAAAACGGATATCGCTTTTGTCTATACCCATCCCAAAAGCAATTGTTGCAACCATAATATTTACTCTATCATTTACAAAAATTTTAAAGTTTTGTTCTCTTATGTGAGCTGGAAGTCCTGCATGATAGGGAAGTGATTTGTATCCGTTCATGTTTAGATATATGCTCACATCTTCGGCTTTTTTTCTTGAGCTAACATAGATGATTCCGCTCTCGTTTTTGTGGCGACTCAAAAAAGCTTTTAGTTGGTCGTATTGACCGCCAACTCTTCTTTGCAGAGAGATGAAGATGTTTTTACGAAATATTTTACCTCTAAGCAGCAGCGGATTTTCAACTCTCAACTCTCTTAATATATCTTCTGTTACAAGATTTGTGCTTGTTGCAGTAAATGCGCAAATAGCTGTTTTAGGAAAATTCTCTCTTAGATTTCCAAGTGCTCTGTAGTCATCTCTAAACTCATGACCCCATTGCGAGATACAGTGAGCTTCATCCACGACAAAGAAGTTTATATTTAGCTCTCGCAGCATATTTATAGTTGATTGGTTGTTTAGTCTCTCGGGTGAGAGATAGAGAAATTTTAACTCGCCGTCATAAGCTCTTTGGATAATCTCATCAACCTCATCACGGCTCTGCGCTGAACTTATCATATCAGCGCTGATTTGTTGAGCTTTTAGGGAGGCAACCTGATCTTGCATCAAGGCAATCAGAGGTGAAACAACTATGCTTATGCCGCTCATAAGCATAGTTGGAAGCTGATAAACTAGAGATTTTCCCCCACCAGTTGGCAGTATCATAAGCAAATCTTGCCCATTTAGTATAGCGTCAACGCCCTCTTCTTGAAGCTCTCTAAAGCTATTGTGCCCAAAAATATCTTTTAAAACTTTATGCTTCATTGTTGTATTTTTTTTCATTTTTCATAAGCCAAACAAAGACTTCTACAACAGCTTTATATAACTCTGCAGGTATCTCATGGTCTATATCTAAATCAACCAGAGAGTTCACAAGCGCTTCGTTTGCAAATATCGGTACATTAAACTCTTTTGCTTTTTCGATGATCTTTTTTGCAATAGCTCCCTTACCGGAGGCTATGACTTTTGGTGCACCCTGATTTGCCTTATCGTATTTTAGTGCAGCTGCTTTGTTTTGCATTTTTGGTTGATTAATACCTAGCGGTTATTGATTCGACTTCATCCCAGCTAAGATGATTTTTTTTATGAGAGATTATGTGGGCTACATATCTCGCAAACATATCGGTTTCAATATTTACTCTTGAGCCTTTTTTGTAGTTCTTAAAGAGTGTCTCTCTCATGGTGTGTGGGATTATTGTGAGCCTAAAACTATCTTCAAAAACATCATTTACAGTCAAGCTTACACCATCAATAGTTATGGAGCCTTTTGGGACAATGTAAGGGATAAATTTTTTCTCTATTTTTATGAAAACATCAAAAGAGTTTCCGTTGTTTTTTATCTCTTTTATCTCGCCGATAGCATCAACATGCCCTTGAACAACATGTCCTTCAAATCTATCTCCCATCATCATGGCAGGCTCAATATGAACCTCATTTTTATAATTTTCAATCGCTAAATGCTTTTGAGATTCAGGAGAGAGTTCAACACTAAAGCCAGCATCAGAAACTTTAATGACCGTTAAGCATGCCCCATTTATAGCAATAGAGTCGCCAATTTTTGCTCTGTACTTAGAGTTTATACTAAGCGTGCTTCCTGCAAAGCTCTTTACAGTCGCAATTTCGCGAATTAGTCCTGTGAACATCTGTTTCCTCTTCCTGTTAAAAAACTATTTTACCGTCTTCTTGCAAACCTCTTATGATGGCTTTTGCTTTTTCATGCCCAGCATAAGCGGCTTTTCTGCACATATCAAGTGCTTTGTCGTGGTCTTGTTTGCATCCAAAACCCTGATCATAGAGTTGACCTAAGTTATAATAACCCTCAGCCAAACCGCCATCAGCGGCTCTTTTGAAACAGATAAAGCATCTTGCTTCATCTATTTCAACCCCATGACCCTCTTTGTATAGTACGCCCAAGTTGTTAAAAGAGGCTAAGTTTCCTCTTTTTGCTCCCTCTTCGTACCAAAACGCGGCTTCTGAAAAATTTTGCAAACACCCAAGACCTCTCTCTAGCATCAAAGCAACCTCATACATCGCCTGAGGAACCTCTCTCGTTGCGGCTTCTAAAAAATAGTCATGAGCTTTAAATTGGTTATGTTCAATGCCACCAAGTCCATTCATATATAAAATAGCTAGATTAAAAAGTGCGTATGGCTGTTTTGCTTTCGCCGCCATCTCATAGAGTTGGAGAGCTTTTTTTTCATCCGCATCACAACCTTGTGCATTTTGGTACATATAGCCCAGAGAAGTTTGCGCATCTGCGTTGTTTTGCCCCGCTAAAATAGTATATAGTTCTAATGCTTTTTTAAAATCTTGACTGTTATAAGCTTTATGCGCTTCTTCTATCATTTGAGAAACCTTTGAGTGGCTTTGAAATAAGTATGCAAATAATACTCAAAAATGCTAAAATTCGGCTAAAGAAACGGGTGTAGTATCACTTAAGGAATTAAAATGAATTATGATGTAATAGTAATTGGCGGTGGTCACGCCGGAGTAGAAGCCGCGCTTTCAAGTGCAAGAATGGGAAATAGAACCTTGATGATCTCAATGCTTGCCGAGAATGTTGGAGCAACGAGCTGTAACCCGGCAGTTGGTGGTTTAGCTAAAGGGCATCTGGTTCGTGAGCTAGATGCATTAGGCGGAGAGATGGGACTTATAACCGATGAAGCCGGAATACAATTTCGTATCTTAAATCACACAAAAGGTCCAGCAGTTAGAGGAAGTCGCGCTCAGATTGATATGGATAAGTACAAAGTAATCGCAAGAAACAAGATTTTAACCACTCCAAATCTTGATTTAGTTCAAGAGATGGCGGAGTCGCTTATTGTCGAAAATAACGAGGTTAAGGGTGTTAAGACAAATCTTTTAAACAGTTACGGAGCAAAAAAAGTTATCATCACAAGCGGAACATTTCTAAGGGGTGTTATCCATGTCGGAGAGATTCAACAGCAAGGTGGAAGATTTGGCGAGCAGAGCAGTGTAGGGCTAAGTGAGTCATTGAAGGCGTGTGGACTTGAGATGGGAAGACTAAAGACCGGTACATGTGCTAGAGTTGACAGTTCGAGCATAGATTTTTCTGTTATGGAAGAACAGGGTGGCGATGAAGTGCCAAGCCCATTTAGTTTTAGAACCAATCGTGATGAGTTTAGAAAAACGAAAAAGCAGATTCCATGTTTCATAACTTATACAAACGAAAACACTCACCACATCATAGAGAGCAACTTCTACCGTGCTCCGCTTTTTACCGGTCAAATTGAGGGAACAGGACCACGGTATTGCCCAAGTATAGAGGATAAAGTAAATCGTTTTCGCGATAAAGAGAGACACCATCTTTTTATAGAGCCGCAAACTATGGAGAATACAGAATGCTACATAAACGGTATGAGCACATCGCTTCCGCCAGATGTTCAACAGCAGATGATTCACTCGGTTCGCGGAATGGAAAATGCAAAAATAGTTCGCTATGGTTACGCGATAGAGTATGATTTTGTAGATCCAAGAGAGCTAAAACACTCGCTGGAGACAAAAAAAATCAGCGGTTTGTATCTGGCAGGGCAGATTAACGGAACAACAGGTTATGAAGAAGCCGCCGCACAAGGACTTATGGCTGGGATAAATGCATCTCTTAGTGTACAAGGAAAAGAGCCGCTCGTTTTGCGAAGAGATGAGGCTTATATTGGGGTTTTGATAGATGATTTGGTGACAAAAGGAACAAAAGAGCCATACCGTATGTTTACCTCCCGTGCGGAATATAGGCTTCTTTTGAGAGAAGAGTCAGCAGACACAAGACTTAGCCACTATGGACACGAACTAGGACTCATCAGTGATGAAACTTATGAAAAAGTCAGACTCAAACATGAGCAGATTCAAGAGGGTGCCAAGATACTTCACGAGAGAGTCTTCACTCCAAACAAAGAGTTTATAGCCCTTTTAGAGAGTATGGGCGAAGAGAAAATCAGCGATAGCATTACAGCAGAGCAGCTAGTCGCAAGAAAGAGCTTTGATGTTGAAAAAATGATAAAAATAGCCCCTGAACTTTCACATTATGATGAGTATATAAAAGAGGAGATTTTAGTCGAGGGCAAATACGCAAGATATATCATCATGCAGAGTCAAGAGATAGAAAATATGAAAAAATACCTCAAAATAAAAATCCCGCAAGATTTTGATTTTAGAAGCGTTAGCGGTTTAAGTAAAGAGATTGTCGAAAAACTAGAAAAATTCAACCCGCCAACACTTCAAGCAGCTTCACAGATAAGCGGCATAACCCCAGCCGCTATTGAGATACTTCATATTTATATAAAAATAGATGTAAAAAATAAGAAAGTTTGATAATAGTCAAGATAGATTGATAATATGAAACATAAAGTTTGAGAATGGATATCTAAAATGGGAAAGCCTAAAAGAATCATTCCTGAATTTATGCTAGATAATCCAGATGATACTTTTGTTGACAAAAACGCTAAAAGATACAAAAACCTACCAAAGAGAAGTAAGTGCTTTTGGGAAAGTGATAGAAGAATTGGGCTTACAAGATGTTCTCTATACGATTGTTACAGAAGATACTTCAAAGATTATAGAAGAAAATAACTTGAAAATCATTGTTACAAACATCTTTGAGTTTATGAAAAAAATTGATTTTTGGACCGACAGTAGTCAATCAGCACTGTTCATATGTAAGTTGAATCCCTTTGGATGTCACAACAAATTTTAAATCTGTAATTTTTCCTTGATGCACCATCTTATGATGTTCTGGACAAAGAGGAATCAAGTTGTATTTGTGGTTCATAGGAACATGACCAATGAAACCTTCATTATCAGCACTGTTTTGTTCTTGAATATGATGCGTCTCAGTGGCTTCCTCAGCGCAAATAATACAAGTGCTCATGTAAACATTTTTATTGTAATTACTCTGCCGTTTTTTTGATAGTAGTTCCAATGATGAATAATCATTAGCAAGTTGCTTTCTGATTTCTTCTGCATCACGGATAAAATCATTATCCATATGTAGGGATTTAGCAAATTCTAGCCCATAAACCGTACTTCCATTACCGGGCTGTAAGGTACGGTTATAGATTAAACGGTCATTCTGTGGATTATATGAAACCGACAAGTGCATACTAATGAGCGAAGCAATTTCATTGATTTGTTTTAGCTCTGTTAACTGATGTAGATGCGTTGCAAATATATGAAGACAATTCAAACGATTTAGCTTCATAAGAGCACTAGCAACCAATGCGACTCCACTTAGCGTTTCAGTACCATGACTCAGTTCATCACCTATTACAAGTGATTTAGCATTGATTCTATTGAAAATATTTCGAAGCTCTGTCATTTCTACTGCAAATGTAGACATGCCTTTAATCAGGTTATCTTTACTGACAATTCGGGTAAATACACTCTCAAACAATGAAAATTTCATTTTTTCTGCCGGTACAAATAGTCCCGCTTGAGCCATTATGACAGTAATACCGATACTTTTCATCAATGACGATTTACCACTCGAATTGATACCGTAGAGCAATATCCCTTTTACTTCTTCCCCTCGTGCAGAGGTAGAAAGTAAATTATCTCTGTAGGTATTATCTATTAGACTTGGATCCCCCATGATAATATCGTTTGGAACGAAAACACCATGCTCTTCTTGCACTTCTATTAGTGGATGTCTAAGACCAATGATTTGTAGGAAATTTTTTCCTTCTTCTGCATCAACAATTTTGGGCTTTACATAATTGTATTTTTTAGCAGTAATGATGTTTGATACAGCTATATCTAAATCAGCAATAAACTCACTGAGTGTTGTCATCATACCTGTATATTTTCGGTCAAATATACCAAGATATTCTCGGTAAAGTTTTTTAGTTAATGCAACTATTTTGCTTTGATTGCTTAAATAGTTTGTTGAAATTTCATCAATGATAGGAGCAGATATTTTCACATTATTTGTTTGGGTTCTATAGTAGAATTCATCAAAAAATATTCTACGATCTCCAATAACTACATTTTTATCTTTTATCTGGTCTGCAATCAGCATAAAACGAGATTTTGTAATGTCTATATAAAAACCTGTCTTATCTGTCTGTTCTACCTTGACAAAAGTTTGAGCTACATCTTTACCCAACTCATTTGATAGTGCTTCACGAAAAACATCCGCAATCGACTCAAGATCATTAACCAGTTTTTGATTTTTCAACACAAGGTCATCAATTTCTGGGCTAACTCCTGCATTGATCATATTGTCATCAATCTGGTTATAGTTAAATTGTGCTGTTTTGTCCAAATCGAATGTTTGTTGAATCTCAGACATAAACTCTAATATTTTTGTGTGTTTATATTGGTTTGAAGTGATATCAAGTTGCTCGATAATAGTGCGCATCTCATTTATTGCGAAAAGTGAATCATGTAGATAATTGAGTTCACATGGATGCAGTTTAATTAATGCTAGTCTTCTACTCAGTCTTTCAATATCGTATATCTTATTGAGTTTAGAAAAAAGTATCTTATGCTGTTGTGTTATTTTTTCCGAAAGCTGATAGCGGCGGTTGATTTCTTGTTTATTAATCTGAGGGTGTAAGAGTCTATCTCTTAACAATCGTTTTCCCATTGAAGTAGCAGTATTGTTGATCAGTTTATAAATTGTCATTTCATCGGGGTCTTTAGAGATAATCTGCAACTGTTCAATTGCATTATTACCTAAAAGCATTGTCGATCTATTATCTACAATGATTGGGTGAGAAAGCTTTTGGATGATATTGATATCATGGTCAATAATGAAGTCAATCAATACTGCCAGTGATTCTGATACTAATGGCATAAACTCCAAATCAAGAAACTCTATTGGCGCCAAAAGTGATTCAGGCTTATAGACACTATTGAACAGTTCATTCTGGTAAGCAATTTTTTGACGATTGGTATTAATGACATGAATATAATGTGCATCAATTTCAAGATATGTTAATACCTCTTCTTGTTTTATATCTTTATGGGCAAAAGTAATAACCACTTCTTTCGTTTTATTAGCATGCATAAGGCTAAATACTTCATCAAAAGCAAGTGTTTTATCGTCTAAATTACCTTCAGCTTGATAGAGGAGAGTTTTGCCAGTTGTTATATCAATCGCAGAATATCCGATGAGATAGATTCCATTGCTTTCATCGACTAACAAAGATGTAGTGTAATTTGCTTCATTATCATTGATAAAGTCGAAATTTGTACCAGGGGAAATGATTCTATCCAGATATCGTGAAATTTTTGGCGGAGTACCTTTTTGTCTAATAATGACAATCGTATATTTGTCTTCACTGACTAGTCTCGCAAGGTATCTGTCAAATGAAACCGCTGGCACCCCTGCCATTAAAGGGTTTTTGACATCATTTTCTAAAATGAGTTTTGATTTTCTGGTGAGCTGAATGTTCAGTAGTTCCGAAACAAGTTTAGCTTTTCCAAGTTGCATTTCATCGTTATCAACTTCATACACTTCGAAAAAAGTGCCAAGTTCCATAATAACAATAGTGTCACTTCCGTATTTCTCCTCAAAATATTTTTGAAGGTTGAAATACATTTCTGTAACAAGCACTTTATTATCATTTAAAATGCTTTCTATTGTACTGTCAGGGATAATTTCATTAATTGGCATTTGGAATTATACCAATACATGCCTTTTATGATTGATTGTATTATTGATAAATTTAGAATTAGATAGTTTTGATCTTCAAAAAATTATGTAATTTTTATGTAGTTGCTATTGAAAAATTAAATCACAAAAAGTTCTAAATAAAAATTGGATTTTTTCTGAAATCCTCTATTCTACACGATTTACTATGATAAACATAAAAATATGGAAGTCAACCGCAATCAATGAATTTTTGCCTGAGACTCCGTAAAATAGGGACTTGTCAAGCGCATGCTAGTTCAAATGGGTGCGAGTTCCTTATAGAGGTCAAGAGTACGCAACGCTTTTTACAGACATAAAACTCAAAGATACTCAAGTGGCAGTAAATATCATAAATAATATAAAAATGGACAGTAATTTTAATAGCTCCATCACTGTTGCAAACGATGATGTTAGGCATCTTGACACAAGCAAACTAAGCAATTTCGAAGAACTTGACGCTCTTTTAAAAGATTTACAAGCAGTAAAATAAGACAGCAAAAAATGGCTTTTTGTAGTGGGAATAGAGAAGTATAAGTTTACAGATAACATAAGCTATGCACAAAAAGGTGCAAGAAACCAACAAAATCATAGGCGATGATAAGCAAAACAGCTATTTAAAAAATACACCAATTGCCCAAAAGTTGAAAAAAATCATCTCAAAAAATATAGATTTTTCTTTGCAAAGAAAAGATAAAAAGTGGTTTTTGAAATACAGAGATACTTTGTGTTGTAGGTTTTGATACTTTCTTTATACTGTAGCCCATAATATTGATTATTTCATGATACTAAAAGTTGTAGAATCACTGAAATTTAATGGAGACAATATGACGCTGCAAGAACGAATGAAAAATGAATTTATGGTAATCAAAGCTCTTGGAGTAGTTTATGGGGATATTGGAACCAGTCCAATATACACCTTGGCAATTATTTTTGCGCTCATTTCACCTACGGTTGAAAATATATTTGGAATACTTTCATATGTATTTTGGACAATGACAATACTTGTTACCGTTCAATATGGCTGGCTAGCTACAAGTTTATCAAAAAAAGGGGAAGGCGGAACAGTGGTTCTTGTGCAACTTCTTCTGCCTTATCTTAAAAATACGAAAGCTATTGCAACAGTCAGTATGCTGAGTTTTGTTGGTATATCGTTGATGATAGGTGATGGTGTTATTACACCGGCAATTAGTATTCTTTCGGCAGTTGAAGGTATGGTGTTAATACCGGGATATGAAAATACTCCTAAAATAACTCTTTTGTTGATAGCATCAGTGATAGCATTTATACTGTTTTATGTTCAAAGAAAAGGAATTGAAAAAGTAGCTTCTGCTTTTGGACCTATTATGGTAGTTTGGTTTTTTACACTCGGTTTGGTTGGCTTGTGGTATATATCCCAAAATTTTTCAATTTTAAAAGCGATCTCTCCTCTTTATGCCATTAACTTTACATTATCTCACCCCGTGATTAGTTTTGTAATGTTAGCAGATGTCATACTTGCTGCAACGGGTGGCGAAGCATTGTATGCAGATATGGGACACCTTGGGAGATTGCCGATTTTAAAGGGATGGTTGTTTGCATTTGTATCATTGATATTAAGCTATTTGGGGCAGGGTGCATTTTTGATGACACATCCAGCGGCAATAACAAGTCCGCTTTTTGAAATGACAAAAGACTTAGTTCCTTATCTGTATGTTCCGTTTTTAATATTAACAATTATTGCAACTATCATCGCATCGCAAGCGATGATAAGCGGTATATTTTCAGTACTCTACCAAGCTATGACAACAAGAATATTTCCGCATTTCAAAGTTGAATATACCTCTAATGAGCTAAGAGCGCAGATATATGTAAATTCAGTGAATTGGTTTTTATTTGCCTGTGTAATTGTTATGTTGTTTGTATTTGGTGAATCAGCAAAATTAGCTGCTGCGTATGGTTTAGCTGTTTCAGGCGCAATGAGTATTACTGGTTATTTAGTTAGTATGGTGTTTTGGTATAAAAAACAACATATTGCGATGTCATTTGCAATACTATCAGGCATGGTAAGTACGATATTTTTTGCTTCTTGTACTCAAAAAATTCCAAATGGTGGATACTGGTCTCTAATAATAGCCTCTGTACCGCTTTTTATTGTTATTTTATATACAATGGGTCAAAAAAAACTGTATAAGTCATTCATACCTATTGAAAAAAAATATTTTTTGGAAGAATACAGTGTGAAATATGCAAAAGGAACCCATATTGAAGGGATTGCTCTGTTTTTTGCAAGACAAGCAGGTGAAATTCCAGCTTACATTTCAAAAACAATGTTTCAAAACGGTATTATTTACCAAAGAAATATTATTGTTGTTGTAAAGCCGACTAATGAGCCATATGGTATAAATACAGAGCTATCCCCATTGGGTGAAGGACTTGATTTGTTGATGATATATCCAGGATATATGGAGATGCTCGATGTAGAAAAGATATTATACGGTAAAGGGCTAGAGGCAAGAGTAATATTTTATGGTCAAGAGGAGATAGTTTCAAAAAATTTCTTGTGGAATATATTTGCAATGATTAAAAGTCTTTCGCCTACATTTGTTAGCTTTTATAATTTTCCTAATGAAAAGCTCATTGGGGTTGCAAGAAGAGCAGAAATTTAAGTATAAGTTATGAAAAAATCACAATCATGTTTTTGTGTTTAACAGCAGTATAATAGTATTTATGAAAATACAATATATTCAATTTAGTAAGGGTTTGTTTTTAGTACTTGCCGTAACTTTCTTTTGTATGCTATACAAAGGTGATTTAGAAGTGCTAAATATTGTTATGTTATATCTTTTACCAATCTTGTATGTTGCCATAAATTATGGTCAGATTCAGACTTTTTTTATATCTTTAATTGTTGTTTTGGTTTTTGATTTCTTATTTATCCCTCCCGTATTTACATTTGCTGTTCACGATGCTAGGCATTTGCTTAGTTTTATAATCATTATAATCGTTGGTCAACTAATTTCAATATTGGCAACAAAGGCTGCAAAAACAAAGGAGTTTGAAACAAGCGAAAGACTGTATGAGGCCGTATTAAATTCTTTATCACATGAGCTTAGAACTCCTTTGGCAGTAATTATTGGAGCAACAAGTTCTGTTATATCGAACGAATTAAAGCTTACGGATGAGGAAAAAAATGAACTTAGTCAAGAAGTATATAATAGTGCCTTTGGCATGAAAGAGTTGATTGAAAATTTGCTCACAAGCGCAAGGTTTGAAAGTGGACATTTTAAACCAATAATGAGGGATTGCTCTATAGAAGAGATTATTTCGAATGCTCTTCTTAGGGCCGAAAATAAATATTCAAAAGAAGCAATTTTCCTTGTCAATGAATATTCGCCATCCATTATGAGTGATGCAACATTGCTTGAACAAGCTTTTTATAATCTTCTAGATAATGCATTTAAATATGGCGAAGAGGTAACCGTTGCAATTAGTTATCATCAAAATAATGCATTAATTAATATATGCAATACGGGAGCATTACCTGACCAGAATGAGCTTAGGATGATTGGTGAAAAGTTTACAAGACTTTCTAACTCTACAAATATATCAGGTTTAGGACTAGGTGTTTTTTTGACAAAAAGAATAATTGAAACCTTAAAAGGTTCTATCGACATCAAAATAAGTGATGACCGATTTTGTATTTATATTAGGTTGTAAGCATGATGAAACAAAAAATTTTAATCGTTGATGACGATAAGGCTATTAGACGGCTCCTATCTCTTTCTTTAAAAGGTTCAGGATTTGAAATAATTGAAGCGGCAAATATACAAGAAGCAGTGATAAAATCTACAAGTAATATACCGGATGTGGTTTTACTTGATTTGGGTTTACCTGATGGTAGCGGGATTGATTTTTTAAAATCTTTTAGGGAATGGAGTAGCTCACCACTAATAGTTATATCGGCACTAAACCAAGAAGAGAAGAAAATCGAATCCCTGGAACTTGGGGCGGACGATTATTTAGTAAAACCATTTAGCACAAATGAATTGCTTGCTAGAATAAGGGCAGTGCTAAGAAGAAGTGAAAATATAAAAACAACTCATATTTTAGAATGTGGTGAATTAAAGCTGGATTTAGTGGCGAGAATTATCACATTGAACAACAATGAAATTAAAGTAACTCCAAAAGAGTATGATTTATTAAAGCTTTTTATAAAAAATAGCGGAAAAGTGCTTACTCATAATTTACTGCTAAAAGAAGTATGGGGAGTAGGATATCAAAACGAGGTACATTATTTGAGAGTTTTTGTAAATCAATTAAGACAAAAGATTGAAGCAGATCCGTCTAGGCCTAAAAGAATTCTAACAGAAACAGGTATTGGTTATAGAGCAGCTTGTTCATGAGATGAGTTAAATTTATTGGTGCATTTTAACGGTGTTTGGATGTTAAAAGTTCTGCAGGGAAAGATGTGTTAAAATACCCGAAGTATATAGCTGAAAGTAGGGTGGTGTTATGAATGTTTTATCATTAAAATATTTTATGTCTTGCATTGGACAAGAAGATAAACTGTGAAGATATTTTACTATGTTCACACAGGACACCGTATCGGACTTGATAGATTTAGAAGAGCGACGACTATTATAAGGGCTTTAGGGGATGTTGATATCACGCTTTTGTGTTCAGATTTTCGCATTGCACATGAGGCTAGAAAGTTTGGAATTCACAAGAGCGTTGGAATTGATTTGGTTCAAAATATCCCAAAAATAGCTGAACGAGGTGATGCTATGATTTTTGATTCCGATGAAGCAAATCCAACAATGCTTGAGGATATGAGGGATTATTTTTCTACTTTTATTCGAGTTAGTGATGACCCTGATGATGAAAAAGCAGTAAATGAATTTTTAATCTCTCCATATTTAAGTGGTGATGGAATCTGCAATGCTCTTGTGGTAGATGACAAATATTTCAGAGCTAAAGATAAGCAAAAAACGATTAAATTAGCCTACTTTTTTGGTGATGATGATTATGAAAAAGATTTAGAGAAAAATTTATCTTTTTTAGAGGAGTTAAATCCAGATTTGCAGCTTGGTTTTTACTATTTCTTAGATTATGAAGATATGCTAAGAGAGAAGTTTAAAAATCATCATGAGTTTGAAGATTATGATAAGGTCATACAAAATTCAGAGATTTTAGTAACTTCATCTCCTCAAGCGGTTTTGGAAAATCTAGTATCTGGCGGAAAACCCATATATGTGCAAAGAGATGATTATAGTTTAAATTTTCAAAAATTATTTAGTGAGTTAAATATTCCTATTATAGTAGATGGTAATTATAAACAACTTATCAATATCATAAGCCAAATAAATAATCATAACTACTACAAAATGAAACAAAAAAGTGATAAATTGGCTATTTTCATAAAAGAAAACTTAAATTTATAATTGCTTAAATCTATTTTAGTATATAATCAGCATCTTAAAATTATGTGAAAGAGAGCAAATATGCAAAACATTAGCCGTAGAGGTTTTATGGGCAAAGCATTTGGCGCCGTAGCAGGTGTTGGTGCAGTTGGTTCATTGGTTGCAATGAAAAAGACTTGGGATCCGCTTCCAAGCGTTAAGGCTGCTGGTTTCACTACTTTAGATATGACTAAATATCCAGAGGGTGAGTTAATAACAGAGAAATGGAGAGGCAAGCCAATCTTTGTTTTGAAAAAAACTGCTGAAATGGTTGCTAGTCAAACAGCAACTCAAAAAGCAAGAGACATCGTAGTTGGCGGTTCTCACTTTATGCTTTGTATCGGACTATGTACGCATTTAGGTTGTATTCCAGGATATAATCCTGCCGAAAAAGCATTTTTATGTGCATGTCATGGCGGACAATTTGACTGGTCTGGTCAAGTTACTAAAGTTCCACCTCCGCGCGGTTTTGATATTCCTCCATTTAAAATTGAGGGTAACAATATGATTCTAGGTGAAGTTGGACCAGAATATCAAGCTATGAAAGATAGCGGCATAACGCTTTAAGAGGGAGGAAATATGGCACATTTTACAAAAGCAACAAGTGTTAAAGATTGGTTAAACCAAAGATTAGCAATTGAAAAAGTTGAAAAAGTTATGGCATCTGAGTACTGGATTCCAAAAAATATTAACTTCTTGTGGGCAATGGGTATGGTTTTAGCAATCACATTTGCACTACTTTTAGTTTCAGGTATCTTTTTATTAATGTACTATCAACCACATGTTGATCATGCATTTTATAGTGTAAATTTCACTATCATGAGAGATGTTGGTTATGGTTGGTTATGGAGACATGTTCACGGTGTTGCGGCATCTGTTGTTTTCTTGGTTATCTATATCCATATGTTTACAGGTATCTACTATGGCTCTTACAAAAAAGGTCGTGAGATGATTTGGATTTCTGGTATGCTCCTTTTTGTTACTTTTTCTGCTGAAGCATTCTCTGGTTATATGCTTCCATGGGGACAAATGAGCTACTGGGCTGGTATGGTTATTACAAATATCTTTAGTCTTGGCGGATTACATATGGACGGTTTGGTTGAGTGGATTCGTGGGGATTATGTTCCTGCACAAGCATTCTTAACTCGCTTCTTTATGCTTCATGTACTTTTATTGCCACTAGCAATTATGGGACTAATCGGTCTTCACTTTGCAACTCTTCGTATTCCTCATGTTAATAATCAAGATGGTGAAGAGATTGATTTTGAAAAAGAGTCTAAAAAATATTTAGCTGGCGATAAAGCTGGTTCAAAAGTTATGCGTTTCGCTAATGACTTTATGAGTAAAGATATGATGGTTGTAGGAATCTATCTGATTTTCTTCTTCTATCTTGTGTTTTTCCAATATGAATTTGCACTTGACCCTGTAAACTTTGACCCTGCAGACGGACTTAAAACTCCTGCGCATATCTACCCTGAGTGGTACTTCTTGTGGTCTTATGAGATTCTTCGTCCGTTCTCTGTAAATATCGGTCTAATGGCATTTGGTTTTGCTCAAGTAATCTTTATGTTGTTACCATTTTTAGATAGAAGTCCAAACGCAATCCCTGCAAGTCGCCGTGGAGCATTTGGCGTATGGTTTTGGTTATTGCTAATTGATATGATTGTTTTAACTGCTATGGGTAAATTACCTCCGGCTGGAATTTTTAGCACTATCGGTTTAGTTGCGGCACTAGCTTTTATAGTTCTGTGGATAGCACTTCCATTTATAACTAAAAATGAAAAAAAAGCATAAGGAGAATAGGATGAAAAACAAAGAACCTTTAATATTTATAATTGTTGTTGCTTTTACTCTCCTAACATACTGGTTAGTTGAGCCATTTGCACACTCTCAAATGCACAAGCATGTAGAGAGCGAAAAATTTGCGTATGCTGATTTGCCAGCAGTTACAAAAACTGGTGTTGCTGCGACTGGTAAAGAGCTAGTAACAGGCGCTGCTGCTTGTACTGGTTGTCACGCAATCACTAAAGATGGCTTACCTGCTGCTATGGATGCTGTTACTGCTGCTGGAACTTATGGTGTTAACCCACCGGACTTAAGTAATGCTGGTGCGCTTTATGATGCTAAATTTTTATCAGATTTGATTAAAAATCCTGCACATGCTTTAAAAGTTGAGCATAAGTTTGATGCTGCTAAAGGTAAAATGCACCCAATGACTCCATTTGCTGGAGCTGGCGGAGAAATTGATCAAGAAGTTGCCGACATAGTTGCATACTTACAATCAATTGCTGTTAAACCAGAAGAAGTAACTCCTAAAATGGCATTTGAAAATGCTTGTGGAAGATGTCACGCTGTTGGTTATGAAAAATGGACTCAAATTGGTGAAAAACCTGCATTTAAGTTCCAAAAAGAGTCTTTAGCATTTGATATCAAAGTTTTAGAGTACCAAGAGTCATTAACAAAATATATGGGTAAATTACCTCCAGATTTATCAATGTATATCCGCTCTCGTGGTGAACACTTTATAAGCACATTTATAGAGAATCCTCAAGCTCATTTAGAGGGAACTGCAATGCCAAGAGTTGGTGTTACTGCTCACACTGCTGAGAAAGTTATAGAGTACCTAGAAGATGCTGGTGACACAAAAAGAGCAGAGAGAACAGCTACTGGTAAAAATGTAATGATTTTTATAGTAATCTTTGCAATCTTTGCACTACTATGGAAAAAACAAGTGTGGAGAGACCTACACTAAAAATTCATAATGCCTAGTCTTTTGGACTTAGGCATTATAATTATAAATATTTACTTAATTCTCACAAGCCTCACTTTCAAATCACAATAAAATTAAAATAAGAAGTTTTAATATCAAAAAAGAGTTCTAGACAATAATTAAGCAAAGATTAATATCAACTGCTCCATAATGTTGCTAAGGTTACAAGAGTAACTCGAATCTTTTACTCACAAGGAGTTCTTATGAAAAGAGCTGGTTTTACTATGATCGAATTGATCTTTGTTATCGTTATCTTAGGTATCTTGTCTGCTGTGGCGTTGCCAAAGTTTATGGGAGTGTCTTCGCAAGCTCATGATCAAAAAGTAACTGCATTTGCTGGAACACTAAATAGAACTGTTGGACCGTCTATGTGGGCAGCGTCTTTAGCCGCAGGAACTGGTGGTGCTGTTAGTGGGATGTGTGATACTGTAGCTCATTTGAGTGTGTATCTTGACAAGATTCCAGAGGAAGTTACATTAAATGCTTGTGCATTTGATAATAATGCTACTGCTGGCTCATCAAAGCATATTACATTTGTTGATGGAAATGCGACAAATTCACCTACATGGACAGTTGCTCCTTGATTTTCTCGCTCTATTTTCTTGTTTTACCTCTTGTGAGGTAGAACAAATATGGTAATATAAATAAAAATAGTGGTTTTTAACTTATTATCGGATGGATTAAAAACAGTTATTTGGGGCTCTTATGAAAAATTCTAATGCTTTTACGATGATAGAACTTATATTTGTTATTGTTGTTTTGGGGATTTTGTCAGCTATCGCTCTTCCTAAGTTTGCAGGCACGAGGGTATTGGCGGATATAGGAAAAGGTCGTGCAGATGTTGCAACTATTCGTACTGCAATTATAAATGAGAGGCAGTCGAGACTTTTACTTGGGGATAATAGTTTTATTCCAGTGCTGAGCAGTGCAAAACTATTTGATGGAAATGGTACAAGTCAACTTTTAAAATACGGAATGACAGATAGCACAACTTCTGGGAATTGGCATAAAGTAGATGATACAACATATGAGTATAGGGTTGGAGATAACAGTGTAAACACCTTTACATATACGCCGGCTGATGGAAAATTTATGTGTACGGGTGGAGTTGAGTGTTCAAAACTGACAGATTGATTTTTACAAACATTAACTCAAATATTTTCAGAGATTAAATTAGTTGGTATTGAAAGTATTTAGGTAGCATTATTGAATTACTATGAATTGTCACTGCTCGGCTCCCCTTTACCACCACTGATATATAAATCCTACGCAGAAATAAACATAGGTTGCTTAGTTTACTTAAAACTAATAAATAGAGACCATAAAGCTGTTGTAATTTCTGCTTGTGAAGAACCAGAGTTTAAAACCAGCGACATTTTAGAGGTAGATAGTTTCATTTATTCCTCAAAGCAACTAGAGCTTGCCAGATTTATCTCTATCTATTATTTCTGCTCCGTTGGTGAAGCTTTGGCTCTTATGGTGCCGTTTTCTTTTAGAGCTTTGGAGCAAAGCAAAGAAGATTTGCAAGTACCCATCCACTCTGAAATAGTGCTCTCCTCAAAGCAAGAAGAAGCTCTTCTGTTTTTAAAACAGCACAATACCTCGCTTCTTTTTGGCGATACTGGAAGCGGAAAAACTGAAATTTATATGAAACTGTTTGAGCAAATGATAGCATCTGGTAAAAGAAGTCTGTTTTTGATGCCAGAGATTTCACTTACGCCTCAGATGCACAAGAGACTTGAGTTTCATTTTAAAGATAGAGTTGTGATGTGGCACTCAAAACTAACTCCTCTGCAGAAAAAAAAATCACTTGAAAAGATTTATGATGGAACAGCTTACATAATCGCAGGTCCTCGCTCAGCTCTTTTTTTGCCGATAAAAGATTTGGCTTTGATAGTTGTAGACGAAGAACACGACGATAGCTACAAATCATCATCAAGACCTCGCTACAACGCCAGAGATATAGCAATATATATGGGTAAACTTTATGGCATAAATGTAGTTTTAGGAAGTGCTACGCCATCCATGAATAGTTTTGTGAAGTTTCCATTCTTTAGATTAAAGGGTGGTCACTTTAACTCTTCAAAAGAGTTAATTTATGAGAGAAGCGTAGATAAATTGACACCTTTGATCTCAAAACATCTAAGAACAACACTTGAGAAAAAAGAACAGAGCATTGTGTTTCTTCCTACTCGCGCAAATTTTAAATACCTAGTTTGTGCCGATTGTGGTTACACAACTAAATGTGTGTTTTGTAGCGTTGGTATGAGCATCCATCAAAAAAGTAACGCACTGAAATGTCACTACTGCAATTTTATGCAAGCAATCCCACAGAAATGTTCAGAGTGTGAAAGTCATGAGCTTGTTAGCTCAAGGGTTGGAACTGCGGAGATGGTTGACAATATCAGCAGTGAGCTTATCGGAGCTAGAGTTGAACAGTTTGATAGAGATATCATCACAACGGCCAACAAGCTAAAAAAAGCATTATCGCGTTTTAATGATGGACTTATTGATATATTTGTCGGAACGCAGATGTTAAGCAAAGGGCATGATTACCACGGTGTTACCCTTGCCGTTGTTTTGGGCCTTGATAACATGTTAGGCATGGGCGATTATAGAGCAAGAGAAAAAGCTCTCTCAACGCTTATTCAGGTAGCTGGACGAAGCGGAAGAAAACAAAATGCCACAGTTTTAGTTCAGAGCTTTAATGAGGAGTTTTTTAGAAGATTTGTAGATAACTACGAAGGGTTTTTGGAAGAAGAAAAAGAGTACAGAAAAGAGCTGTACCCTCCATATAAAAAACTATGCCGAATCCTTTTTTCTCATAAAAATGGACTAAAGGCTCAAGATGAGATGAACAAAATGCACAGTACTTTGCAAAATTACCCAAATATAGAGATTGTTGGATTTGGCAAATGCGCTATTGAGAGGGTTTCTAATAAATACAGATTTGAGATACTATTAAGAGCAAACAAGAGCACAGATATAATAAAAGCTATCCACGCCTCCAAAAATACTTTAGCTGAGGTAGACATGGACCCTATTGATTTTGGATAGGACTGGCTTCACACTTTTCATTAAAAAAGTAACATACTGAATCAAAATTTGAGATTCTTGGAAATTTTTTATTGTTTTTTAGAATTTGAGCTATTGCCTTATCGTTGGTACTTTTTAATTTTAAAAATTCGTTTCTCTCTTTATTTGATAGTTTTTTGACAACGAGCTGAATAACGCTAAGTGGATTTATTGCTTGTGCAGATCTATATAGACCAAAATGAAGATGTGGACCCGTAGATAAGCCAGTATTACCAACGAAACCTATAACTTCTCCTTTTTTAACACTTTTTCCTTTTGTGATACCTTTTTTAAAGCTTGATTGATGAGCATACAGCGTTTGGTAATTATTGTCATGTTGGATTCTTGTTACATTTCCATATCCTCTTGTAAAGCCTGCATAGATAACTCTTCCATTTCCAGATGCTAAGATAGGGGTTCCGATGGGGGCGCCATAGTCAACACCAAGATGCGCGCGGTATTTTTTAAGGATTGGATGAAATCTTCGAAGTGTAAAAAGAGATGAAACTCTAGCATTTCCTATAGGTTTTGCTAGCAAAAACTCCTCAAGTTCGGCCCCTAACTCATTGTAGTATTTGCCATTATCGCTAAGATACATATAGTGTTTTTTGCCCTTCATCTCAATCATAGCAGATTTTAAAAGTGGCATAGAAAAAGGTTTTCCAAGACGATATTTTTGCTCATATAACATAACTAGAGTATCGTTTTCTCGTGAATCTTTTTTAAAGTCGAGAGATTTTTTAAAACTAGCTATAAATATATGGGCAAGGTTTGCGTAACCAGTCTCTTTTATAATATCCAAATAGGGAGAGTTTTTTATCTTAAGCAGTAGCGATTCTGTTTTTGTTTCACTTATGATTGGGATGATTTCAAAAAGAAACTCCCCTTTAAGTTTATATATGTGCACTTGGAGTTCATCATTTATAGGGATTAGAAGTTGCGTTATCTCACCACTATCTGTTTTTAAAATTTGGTAACGAACTCCGTATAAAATCTCTTCTGTTAGTTCCTGCTCATCTTTGTCTAAATCATAATAAAGGCTCTTTAGGGGTAGTTTATTTTTTTGCAAAAAGGAGAGGTAGCTATCTCCGCTACTCCATCTATAGGTCTCAACTTTTGAAGCAAAAAGGGCTGTAGTTAGCAGTAAAAGTATGAAAATTTTTATCATTTAGTTAACCATAATTATTTATTTTTGAACAAACTCTAACAAATTTTGCCTTAGTGTGAGATTTGTTTGATATAATCGCAACATATTAATTTTTGGAAGTAAACAAATGAAACATATTTTTTTAATCTTTTTTATTGCTATGGGACTTTATGGAGCTGTTGTAAAATCACCAATTATCAGCGTTAATAAAGATGAAACAGAGGCGACAATAAGTGTTGATAAAATCGATGTTGGAGTGAGTGGTTTTATAGTGCATTCGGTAGATAAAAATCATGAAATGATATTAAAAAATGCTGTTGTTGTGGAGTTTGACAAAGATAGTAAAATAGCAAAATTAAAACTAGAAAAATATACACAACTAGATAGTAACGCCTTACCGAGCGGGAAGTGGGGCATTAAAAATGGAGATATGGCGGTACTTGCTTTTGGCTACAGCAGAGGGTTGCTGATTGCGCCTAATGAAGATATTTACTATAAGGTTGCAAAAAGTGCAAATATTCAGTGGATTCATCCAGATATATTTGCAACATATTTATCGTTTAGTGGTCATCCTACACCTCTGAGGGCTGATTTTACAAAGATGAGTACAACCACTTCTGTTGGATTAATTTACCTATTTCTTAACGACAGAGTTTACACGCTAGATGCAAAAAGTTTTAAAATATTGACAGTGACGGAAGTAAAACTTGCACAAGAGAGTGTGAATCTGCCGTTTTACACAAGAGTAGAAAAGATAGAGGCGTCATGGTGGGGAGAGGGTAGTGGAAGACTTAAAGAGTATGAGCCATACTACTACGAGCTGATAATAAAAGCAAACTCAAAAAATAGAGAGCTTTATGATATAGTAAAAAATAGCGATGAAAAAATAAAAAAATTACTTAAACTATTTGAGATAAAGGAGTAGTTATGATTGAAGCAAAACACCTAGAGTATTTTACAAGCATAGTGGGGGATGAGAATATTTACAGCGATAAAGCCCATCTTATAGCCTACTCTTATGATGCAACGAGAGAGCATTTTGAGCCAGATGCGGTTATCTTCCCAAGAGATGAAGATGACATAAGCAAGATTTTAAAGTACTGCAATGAGCATATAATCGTTATAGTTCCAAGAGGTGCTGGAAGTGGATTTACTGGTGGGGCGCTTCCAAGTAGTGGTGGCGTTGTGCTTGCTATGGAGCGCCATATGAACAAAATCTTAGAGATTGATATGAAAAATATGGTAGCAGTCGTTCAACCAGGTGTTATAAACATGGAGCTGCAACAAGCAGTCGAAGCGGTAGGTCTTTTTTATCCACCAGATCCAGCAAGTCAAGAGTATTCAAGCATCGGCGGAAATGTTAGTGAAAACGCTGGTGGTATGAGAGCTGCGAAGTATGGAATCACAAAAGATTATGTCATGGCAACAAGAGCGGTTTTACCAAATGGCGACATAATCAAGGCTGGAAAAAGAACTATCAAGGATGTCGCAGGTTATAACATTAGCGGTATTTTGATAGCAAGCGAGGGGACTTTAGCGGTTTTAAGTGAGATAACTCTTAAACTTATACCAAAGCCAAAGATGACAAAAACAGCTATGGGAATTTTTCCAACTGTTAGCATGGCAATGGAGGCTGTTTATAAGACAATGGCAAGCGGAATCACTCCGGTTGCTATGGAGTTTCTAGACAATCTCACCATCAGAGCGGTTGAGCAGATATATAAAAAAGGATTGCCGGTAGATGCTGGAGCGTTGCTTGTGACTGATGTCGATGGTAATTTAGAAGAGGATTTAAACTTCCAGTTAGCTCAAATAGAAAAGGTGTTTAAAGAGAATGGCTGTAGTGAGTTTAAAATTGCAAAGAATGATGCCGAAGCTAAAGATATCTGGTTTGCAAGAAGAAACGCATCACAATCGCTAAGTGTTTATGGAAGTAAAAAGTTAAACGAAGATGTAACGGTTCCAAGATCGGCTCTTCCTGAACTTTTGGAGAGATTTTACGCGATTGCCGATAAATATAATATAAAAATCCCATGTTTTGGGCATACAGGTGATGGAAATGTGCATACAAATGTTATGGTTGATGGTAAAGACCCTGAGCAGGTAAAGATAGCTTATCTAGCGATAGAAGAGGTGTTTCAAGCGACAATTGACTTAGGTGGAACACTTAGTGGAGAACATGGGATTGGTTTGGCAAAAGCGCCATATATGCACATGGCATTTACGGATGAAGAGATGAACCTTTTTAGATCTATAAAAAAAGCATTTGATCCAAATAATATTCTAAATCCATCAAAAATGGGACTATAAGAAGTACAAAAGGTGCGTGAGCTATGCAAGAGCTAAAATTTAATCTAAAAAAAATTTATAGAAACGCAAGATTTCTTATAGACTCTTTTTTAGATAAAGAACTGACCTTTTTTGCTGCAAGTTTAAGTTTTTATACAATTTTTATAATCATTCCCATGCTTCTGATAATGATGACGCTTCTGACCTCTCTGCCTTCATTTACTGCGTATTATGGGGCTATTAAAACATTTATATTCTCAAATCTTATGCCGGTAAATTCAGAAATTTTTATTGGTTATATGGATGATTTTCTAAAAAATTCTGCAAAAATGGGGATTGTTGGACTTGCGATGATTTTGGTCTCTTCACTGCTATTTTTTAAAGATTTTGAGTATATTGCGAACAAAATCTTTCATGCAAAGTCAAGGACACTTTGGGAATCCATAACAACATACTGGACGATGCTTACGCTAACACCAATAGCTCTTGGAGTATCTTTTTTTATAACTGGCTATGTGGTAAATCTAGCTAGTAAAAATGAGCTTACAGCAGGTTTGAATATACTTCCATGGATTCCGTACATTATCATCTGGGCTCTCTTTTTTCTTATTTTTCAGATTGCTGCAAATACAAAAGTAAATCCAAAAGCCTCGCTTATAAGCTCATTTATAATATCAATAATCTTTAGTGTCTCTAAAAATAGCTTTATACAGTATGTTTTTTATAATAAATCTTATACAACTATTTATGGCTCATTTTCTATCATAATGTTTCTGTTTTTGTGGATTTACCTATCGTGGATTATTTTTATCTATGGACTAAAGCTTTGCTACATCATAGACCGCATATATTATAATCGAACTAGAGAGCAGGATTAAAGCCCACATCCAAAACTTGTCAAATATCGCCAGAAAAGATAACTCTATGTGAAGTAAAAATAGATATGGACTTAACTCTATTTTCGTACCGTCTCTACTTAAAGTCAAAAGCCATGCTAAAAATGAGTCAAAAAAATCTCCATAACCGACAAAATGTAAAAATATGCTCAGCGGATAAAATGGGGTAAACAGCACAGATAAAATAATAGAGAGTGGATGGTAGAGTGTGAAATTTTGAAATATAAAAAGTGATGCTGGCAACATAAAGAGATAGACAAGCACCGAGATGCCTGCTATCTGCCAAAGAGTACTTAGGTTTTTAAAGTGAATTAGAAATAAAAATATATAAAAAACTCCACCTGCTGAGAGCCAAAAACCTAGCGTAAACCCTAGTCTTGGAAAAAATGCTAGAAGCAGGAAAATGGTTACAAGAAGAGTCTGCATTGATAGGATTTTGATGCCTCTGTCATAAAGAACGAAACCAACTACAAACATCCCAAAAGAGCGAACAAGTGCTGGCGGAGAGTCTAGAAAAATCATATAGAAAAAAAGTACGACCACTACGATAGCAAATAGATCTACTTTTGAGTTTCTATATGGAAAGAATCTACTTTGAAAAAACCGATAGATTGGACTAAGAAAAAAGTACAAAATAGCACTTAAAACGCCAAGATGAAAACCGCTTATGGAGATAATATGTGCAACTCCTAGGTTTGAGAATGCTGTTTGTAGCTCTTGTTTGACTATCGCAGAAGTGTAGAGTGCTTGATAGATGTTTGCAATATCTTGATTTTGATGTGCGTTTGAAATCCGCTCATTTACCTTTTGTTTTAAAGATGTCTCACTATAAATCTGTTTGATTTTACTTTTTGCAAAAAATGTTGTGAAATAGCTATAAAATGAGAGCTCGTTTGGAAAAATCTCAATCTCAATCTTTCTATCCGTAAGTGGTTTTAGTGATTTTTTTGCTGTTGTATAAAAAGTCAAACCATCATCGGAATGGAGTTTAAGAACTTGAAATATTTTTGAGTTTTTCTCTTTTGTGTACTGTTTTATAACTGTTGCTTGAACTACTTGCGAGTCAAAACGGATGAACTCTTTGTAATTTTTGTATTCAAAAATAACGGTGGTAAAAAGGATAGAGATGCAAAAAAGCAGGAAAAGAAAAAACTCTTTTTTTGTACTAAAAAGAGAGATTCTCTTTAGCATGTTTTATAGAGTTGGCATTGCCATAGAGTCGTTAAAGCCCATATTAGCAGAGCGAGTATCAACATTTTCATAAACAGTTTCAACTCCTCTAGGAGAAGATTCAACAAATCTTGTAAGTTTTTTCTGAAACAGAAGCTTTACATGCCCAGTTGGTCCATTTCTCTGTTTTCCGATAATGATTTCAGCCTCTTCTTCGTCTCTTTCTTGATAAGTAGAGGCATACTCTTTGCCAGTAGCTTTTGCAGCTTTTTCTCGCTCTTTTTCCTCTTTGTAGAGGTAAACATCGTCGCGGTAAACAAACAAGATGATATCTGCATCCTGCTCAATTGAGCCAGATTCGCGGATATCACTAAGCATTGGTCGCTTGTCGTTTCTTGATTCTAGTCCACGGTTTAGTTGAGAGAGAGCAACTATCGGCATACTTAACTCACGGGCGAGCATTTTTAGTCCACGAGATATGTCTGAGACTTGAAGATGTCTATCTTGAGTTCCGATACCACTCATAATCTGTAGATAATCAATTACGGCTATCTCTATCTCTGGATGTTGGTTTTTGAGTTTTCTTAGCTTTGAGCGAAGTTGATTTATGTTTATGCTTCCGGCATCATCAACATAGAGTTTAGCGTCATTCATTTTGCCGATGGCATGGGTTAGTTGGCTCCATTGACCATCATCCATATCGCCAACTCGAAGTTTTTGAAGAGGGATAGAAGTTTGGATAGAGAGAAGTCTTAGCATAAGCTGTTCTGCTGGCATCTCAAGAGAGAAAAATGCAACTCCTTTACCCTGTACGATAAGGTTATTTACAGTGTTTAAGATAAAGCTTGTTTTGCCCATAGCAGGCCTAGCAGCTACAATAACCAAATCACCTTTGCCAAACCCAGTTGTCATTTTGTTGAGTTCTTTAAAGCCTGTATCAACTCCAACAAGAACATTGTTTCCACGAGCTTTCATCTCTTTGATATACTCAAGAGTTTCAAATGTCATTTTAGTAGAATCTTTAAAATCACTTGTCTGATTCTCTTGTGTTATGTCATATAGTTTTCTCTCTACAATATCAATAACATCAGCAGCAGGGAGTTGTTCTTCAACTGTTACTCTTTTTATCTCTGTTGTGAGTGTCAAAAGATGTCGTTTAAGGGATTTGTCTTTTATCTCATCAACATAAGCTTTTGTGTTTGAGATAGGGTTTGCGGAGAGTATCTCAAGCATAACGCTCTCATCAAATTTTTTAGCCTTTATAAGCTCTTTTTTTATAAACTCTTCATCAATAGGTTGATCTTTTTGAAAAAGAAGAACCATTGTTTTGTAGATATCTTGATGTGCCGGAAGGTAGAAGTCATCATGTTTTATGGTGTTACTAAGGTCATCAAACTGAGTTGGTTCAAAGATGATGGAGCTAAGAATGCTTCTCTCAAAAACAAGATTATATAGATTATCGTTCATGTTTAACTCTCTTTCGCCATTTTTTCAACTTCTAGCACAAATCTATCTACAAGTTCGCTCTCATCTAGGTTTGCAACAACTTCACCCTTAACCATAACGAGCCCTTTTCCTTTGCCATAAGCGATGGCGACATCAGCGTGAGCCGCCTCACCAATAGCATTTACAACACATCCCATAACAGAGACATTTAGCGGAGCTTTGATGTGAGCGGTTCGTCTCTCAATTTCGCCAACTGCAGTTACTAAATCCGCTTCGATTCGTCCACAGGTAGGGCATGAGATGATATTTAGCCCATCTTTAAGGGCACCGCTATCTTTTAAAATAGCTCGAGCGACGATTATCTCCTCTTCAAGTTCTCCAGTTATAGAGACTCTCATAGTGTCGCCGATGCCATCGAGAAGCAGAGTACCAAGCCCAATGGAGCTTTTGACGGTTGCATGAAAAAGTGTTCCAGCTTCTGTAACTCCAAGATGGAAAGGGTAGCTATTTTTTGGACGAAGCATTCTGTACGCATCGACAGTTCTTTGAACATCACTTGCTTTTAGAGAGATTTTAATATCATCAAATCCCAAATCCTCTAAAAATTTAATGTTATACTCAGCAGAAGCCACCATTCCTTCAGCGGTTTGTCCATACTTGTTTAAAAACTCTTTTTCCAAACTTCCAGCATTTACGCCGATTCGTATCGGGATGTTTCGAGCTTGACAAGCTTTTACAACCTCTTTCACTCGCTCTTTTGAGCCAATGTTTCCCGGATTTATACGGATACAATCAACCACTTCAGCAGCAACGAGTGCTAAGCGATGGTTGAAGTGAATATCTGCAATCAGAGGAAGTGAAATTTGCTCTTTGATAGATTTTAGTGCAAGGGCATCTTCCATCTCTGGAACTGCAACACGGACAATATCACATCCTGCAAAATGAAGCCGTTTTATCTGCTCAATAGTAGTGGCAACATCGGATGTTTTTGAGAAAGTCATTGATTGAGTAGAGATAGGTGCATCGCCACCAACAGCCACATTGCCGACAAAAATTTGTTTAGTAGGAATTCGTTTAATCATAAGAAGATTTTAGCTATTTTGGTATAAAAAAGTGCTTCAGTTTTAATAATTTATATAGAGTGCAGCAATGTTAAAACACAATAGATGAACAAAAGCTAATTTGCTAATGTTCAAGATTGATTATATCTTTTTGGTAAGATAATAGTTAATAATATATCTTGCAAAAATAACAATAATTAGGCTTGATAACCATCCTGCTAACACATCCGCTGGAAAGTGAGCTCCCAAGCTAATGCGTGATAATCCAACCCAAATTACAAATATTATCCCGATTACTTTTTGCCATGGTGCTATTAACAATGACCAGATACTTCCAAGCATAAGCATTGCAAAAGATGAGTGACCGCTTGGGAAGCTATGATGAAATTCAGCTCTTCCAACAATATTTACCGCCTCAACGCCTAGCGCTAAAGGTGGCCTAGGAAAATCTAGCAATACTTTGACCGCACCAACAAAAGATGCATCAAGTATGTACCCAATACTAAAAATCATAATAGGGCTTATCCAAAAAATAACCTTTGATCTTGAGAGGGTGTTTGTTTTATCTTTTAGAAGCATAATTAGGCAAAATACACTCAGTAGTGCAAGATATGGACCAAAAAGTTCATGTGCACCGAGTGTGGTTCCTGTAAGCATTATTTTGTCTAAAAATTCGAATCTAATGTTATTTATGAGATGAAACAACCAAACATTAAGTCCACCCCAGTCATAAAATATAGCCTTCATAAAAGTGCCTCTGCCCATAGAACAATTCCACCAACGGCAGCTATTGCAGCAATAGCAAATAGCCATTTTTTGCGAGTTAAAACAGTTATTGATGCTAGCGATATTGCAATCTGAATTAGCGTCATAGATTGTGCTAAATGATGATGAGGAATCATTGCTTCATCGCTTAATTTATTTGTTTTCGCTGATTCTGCGTCTAAGGCTTCCGCTTTTTTCTTAATGGCTTGTTTTTCTTGTTCGTATTTACCTTTTTGTTGTTTATAAAACTCTTGTTTTTCTTTTGGAGCTACGTCGGTAGCTAGTTCCATTAGGTGAAGTTTACTGCTTTTTGCTTGATAGAAATTCCATTGATCGGACGCTTGTGTTTTAAGAAATACCGCTTCATTTTTTAACAACATTGCTTTGTTTTGTGAATCGCCTCCCTGATAGCTTACAATTGCTCCGATTGAAGCTAAAATAGCTGTAAATATTGCAATATATTGCCCAAGTGAGCTCTCGTGTTCAGCCTCTACTGCATGGTCATGTGCACCGTGCACATGAAATCCGTGTCCTGACATCTATGCCACCTTCTTTAAATTAAAATATATAATTTTGTTTACCAATTGTCATCTCCAGAGCTATCATTTGAATCATCGTCCCAAGAAGAGTTATCATTTATGCCAAAGTCCGTTTCATCCCTATCATCTGCTGCTGACTGGTTATTGTTAAATGCTCTGTTTTCTGGGGATGAATTGTTGGTATTTGATGGTTCATCCATAAAATGATGCATTAGCGCCTCTCCTGCTACCATTCCAACTCCAGCTGCAGCGCCAGCGGCTAAACCAGTTGCGATAGTGCTTCCAATTCCACTACTTTGTGGTTGCTGTGGAGGATAAGATGAAGGATTGTTTCCATAAAGATTCTGTCTCATAGGTGCATTTTGTTGACTGTTTCCCTGATCTGGGTAACCGTTTTGTTTACGAGAAAGTGATGATTTTATTAGTAGTACAATAACTAATCCGGCACCAAACAAAACAATTATCATAATCCATGGAAATGATTTCTTTTGCGCTTGAGAAGAGCGCGGCATTATTTCGTTTGTATTGCTAACCAAATTAGTTTCAAGAATACTACGCTCAAGTTTTTGTACAGCTTGCGGTTTAGCAAATGATAACCCCGGCTCTATCTGTCTAGCCTTTTTGAGTTCATTTCTTGCTTCTTCTAGGTTACCTTGACGAGATAATATCTCTGCATCAACAAAATGCGCTTTCGCGCTATCTGGATGAGCTTTTAAAACTTCTTCTATCATGCTGTGTGCTTTAGCTAAGTCACCGGTTTTAGCAGTTTCATAAACTTGATGTACTGTCGGCAAATTATCAGCGAAAGCAACTGCGCCCATAAGAAGTAGAATTAATAAAATTTTAGAATATATAAACATTTTTTAAACCTCTTTTGTTATTTTATTTTGAAAAAAGTATATCGAAGCAATGTAACAAGATGGTGAATTGAAGTATTGTAGTATTGTATATTCTTAAAAAATCACGGAATGAATTTAAGTTACTCAACATAGATACTGTCTGTTTGGTTGTAGAGTTTAAAGGCAGGGCTTGTTGTTTGATTACCATCAGTACAATGTATTTCATAATTTACAGAGTATGAATAGCTGAGAAAGATACCATCTCCTGTGCTGTTGCAATTCGTAAGTGATGGACCTGAAGTGTAATCTGGAATGAGTTCAATATAATTATTTATGTTGGTTGTGTAATCCGGAGAAACAATACTGCCGCTGTGATTATTGTTTATGGAGCTGAACCAGATAGCTGGACCTACTGATCTATTTAGTGTTCCAACAAATGATTTAAGCTTTGCTACTTTTGCGCGTTCTGTCATGGAACCAATTCTTGTTACAGTAACAGTTGATAATATACCAAGAATTATTATGACAAAGATTAACTCTATCATATTAAAAGCATTCCGTTTCATAAGATACCACCTACGGCTATTGTGTTGCAAGCTTGTATGCTATTTTTTGCCTCATCAAGAAGCGATACTGCACTCTCGTTGTTAAATGTTGCAATACCGATACGAACATTAACTTTACATGATATATTGGAGTGTTTGGATTCTAGCTCTTGTTTTAATCTGCTTGATAGTTTGTTAATATTAGTAGATGTCGCATCTGGCATGATCGAGGCGAAACACTCTTCTTCAATTCTGCACACAGTATCACTTTGTCGGAAAAAATGACTAAAAACTGCAGCAAGTTCTTTTAGATTTTTTTCAAAACTTTTCTTATCTAGTGACTTTTGCAAATCATCATAATTAGAGATAACAAGAATCAACAGAGATAGTGATCTGTCTTGACGAATTGCTAACAGTGTGGCATTTTTTAAAATACCTTCAAAATATTTTTTATTGTAAAGCCATGTGATATGATCATGAACTGTATGTTTTAGAAGCTGTAGCTTCATGTAGATACGAATAAAAAATACTAGTGCAATAATTGAAATCATTGTAATAAGAATGGAGATGTAAAATTTATCTAGGGCTACCTCAATTTTATAGCTCATTATCTCTTGTGTTGTTTTGGAGAAAAGAGTAATTCCTTGGTTTAGTGCACTGATATCATCTTTTGTGGAGCTGTTGTTTTTTAGCGATACCTTAAGTTTCTCATAAGATAACCTTAGTGAACTATAAATTTCATCAGCACCAAATAGATCTATATACTCTCTATTTTGAGGGTGCTTAATAAATACCTGTTCAATTATTTGAAAAGAGTCATCAATTTTTTTTATAATGGCATCTCTTTTGTCGAAGTCATCACTTATTATGAGGCTTGGAAGTGCACCACTTAGAAGAACAATATTGTTCATTACTCTAGCGTCGTTTCTTATAGTGCCAAACGACTCTTTAGCAAAATAATAGTTTAACGGAAGCAACAACACAACAAAATAGAGAAGTAGAGTGATTTTGATGACCGACCAATCTTTTTTTAACATAAAAAACCCTTTCTAGTATATGATGGAGTCTATAATTTATAATATTAAAAAGTATTTAAATGAAATTTGATGATATAAAAATAGAAAAACAGAGCTAAAGCTATATGGTCTATTTTTTTATCTTATCTTATTTGATATAATCACAAACTTTATAGTTGGAGCAAATATGTTTGATTTTTTAATGACTGGATATGGGATAAGTGGCATTGGCTTGATTGGAATTATACTTTTTTTGCTCTATTTAAAACTGATGAAGTGGGTGTTTAAAATCGCTATCTTTGGCATCATTGTTGTTGGAGCATTTTGGTATTTTAGGTCCACATCCGGCGCATAACTAATAAAAGGAAAAATATGAAACAGATATTTGTAGTAGCGTTTGCCCTCTTCTTGTTTAGTGGATGCGCTCCACAGTCAAGCCCTCAGCCACAGCAAAAATGTGTGAGTGCACAACAACTAAATTTATACGGATATGATTATTTAGAAAAAGTAGCAAAATTGCTACGAGAAGATAAGAAAAATATTGAATCATTTGAGATGTTTATTAATGTGATGAGGGGGACGGTGGACAGCTACGCAAATATGATAAAATCAAGTGTTTACATCAGCAATGTTGTGAGATTTTTGCCTATCCCTTATGCTGGAGAGGTCTCAAATACTACTAAACTTATCTCAAGAACCGTGCTAAATTTAGGTGGTGCTGCAAGTACGCTAAACCGATACAAAAATACGACCAATACATTTTTGGTTGAGTTTGATAAGATAGATAAGATAAACATAAAAGCAACCGAGATTGCAAAACTGGCACTCTATGCCGATACAAAGCTTCTAGGTGATGCAAAGAATCTTGAAATAGCATTAAAAGAGATATCAGCATCAACTACAATGATGGCGGCAACAACGCAGAGTATTACAGATGCGCTCGATACAACTAGCGGTTATATGAATCAAGCCAAAGGTTTTGTGGGAATGGGACAACCAAGTAGTAGTAGTGATGAGAAGAGTAAAGTTGTACAAAATCGCAACTCAATTAATGACCGCATGATACAACTGAACCAAAAAATAGTTTTGTTAGAAAAGAGTGGCGAATCTCATCGGTTTAATATCGCCAAAGCTCATATCTATGCAGATTTAGCGGTGGAGTTAGAGAAGTAAACATAATGATGCAATATATTAAGAGATTGCTTTTTTGCATAACCATACTTCTTTTTATTATGACACTTAACGGTTGTACATCTGTGCAAGGAGCCGCTCACTATGATGGTGGTACCAGCAATGGAGGTATTAAACTTAGAGGTAGTGTGCTCAGCTGGTAAATTAATAAAAACAGATAAAGGCTTTTTTAGGAATGATAGACTTCTTAACATTTGACAAATTTATATCAATCTACTTTCTTGTAGGCTTTTATTATATAGGGGCGCTACTTATCCCTTTGGTGCTCTTTTTTTCAAAATCTCATTTTTTAAGCAAATACCCTCTCATAAAAAAAGTGAGCAACACGCTCCATCGCTCAACTCCTACTCGTATAAAAATAGTCTCTCTTTTTTGCATTATATTTTGTGAAATAGTCTGGAGAATGATGTTTGAGGCCATGATAGGGTATTTTCAGATACACGATTATCTGCAGCATCTGCAATACTAATCCATTCGCAATATATAAAATTCCCCATGTAAATTATTCTTATCTAGGTATATGTTTCATCTTAAAAGAGAGATTAAGCCCTCTGTGGGCGGGGAAGCTTAGATTATAGGATTTGAAAAAAATATCCTGCGTCATATTTTTACTGAGCCCTGTATTCTGAGCATAAGTTTCAAAATTTTTTACTACACTTTTCACTTCATTAATAATTTTCTCTCCATCTTTGATGCCAGTTGCTTCAGATGTTTTTCTATAGGTTCCGCACCTTCTCCTAGATAAGTTGTGCTGTGCTCTCCGCCTGGTCCATATGAGAATGTTAGATAGCCTTCAACGGCTGTTTTCATCTAACATATAAGAGAAATTCTTTGCATGATTATCGCGATTATGTGTAAAGAGATTAAAACAAGCTAACCTAAACATCTTTAACGCCTCGTTCATATCTTTTGTAAGATGAAGAGCTAATGACAACAGATCATCATAGTCCAATGATGGAAGCCTAAAATCACTATGTACCAAGTGAATATCTACTCTGGCATCTTTGTTGCGGTCAAATCTTTTAGTCGCAAAATAGCTATTTCGCTGGGTTTGAAGTAGCTTTGTGGTGGGTATATCTATCTTTGCATTATGAGCCATTTGTGAGTAGATGTACTCTAATTTGCCTATCTCTTGAGCGTCGTTAGCTGATGGAAACTTGACTATAAAATGCTTGTATCCTTTTTGGAGTTGTTGAGAGCCATGGATAATCTCATCAGTATCATTTATCTGAACTATAATCTTTGGTTTGGCTCCTGCGCTAGAACCTCCTATGGCTAAAATGTCTCTAAAAACTCTGCACTAGTACCTTTTAGAATCTCTAGTGAAGATGTAGTCGTATCATCAAGTGCAGGAGAGTCACTCTTAACATAAAATGACTCCAAGACCAGTTTACAACTAAGTGCTCCGATGCCATAAGCACCTATGTAGCTGAGTCTATCAAGCGGAGTTATCTCATGAAACTTTACCCCTCTGCCCATAAGATGTGGATAACGATAAAGATGATTATTTTGTTATTGGTAATCTAGCAGAGAGCCAATTTTCTGCTAGATTAAAATTTAAAAGTTAGATTTGTATAGAAGTATCTACCTGGCTCATTAAGTAGCATTGTTGGACCGCCAGAGCTGAGGAGGATTAAGTCAACATATGAGTTGCTTTGTATATATGTTTTATTAAGAAGATTATTTACGCCAACACTCAGCTCTGTATGTTTATCTATTGCATGTTTGATTTTTGCATTATAGATATTCCAACCAGCGAGCTCTTGTTCACCGTTGGTGCTATCAATGTTGTTCCATCTAGCCGAAGCTTGCATCTCTAAAGTTGCTGTAGAGTTGTTCATGTACTCATAGTTTATCCCAATTTTCCCTCTAAGAGGTGCCATATCTGCTAAGTCGCTATCTGGTTGAGAAGCGCTACTCTCTTTTTTGCCTCTTTTGTAAGAAGCGTTAAGATTAATGTTTAGTTTGTCAGTTGCAAAGTATGATGAGCTAAGTTCAGCCCCATATACGGCTGCATCTATATTTTCAAATGTATATGTTGTTGCCCCTGTTTTTCTGAGATATATGTAGTCCTCTAGCATTGAGTAGAAAGTTTTAATTTTAAAGTTAAAACTATCGTAAGATGCTTCATATCCTAAATCAATCTCTCTGTTTTTTGTCTGTTTTAACTCTTGATTTCCTGTGATAGTGTCAACTATTGGGTATAACTCTCTTGCGTCTGGAACCCTTGCGGCTGAACCAAAACCAGCAAAAATTCTGTTTTGTTGGTTGATAGAGTAGGTTGCTAAAATATTTGCACTGAATGCGTCATAGCTATTTGAGTGTTTTGCTACATCATCTGGTGTAATATCTGTTGAGTCATATCTAGCACCAGTTTCAATTTTTAGATCACCAAAACTCTTCTCAAGCTTTGCAAAAATAGCTCTATTGTCTGTTTCTGTATGTGTTAAACTTACTCCCATTGGAGTGATTATGCCAGTTGCAACGGCTGTGCTATATTTTTCACCTTCCCATGTTCTTTTACTACCATCTAAGCCAAGAAGAAGTTTATAGGAGTCAATATCAAAACTATTTTTAAGTTTTACTCCCTGCATAGAGGTTTTCAGATGGTTTGTGCTGTAGTTTGTAGCACCAGACACCCTGTATTTTGTATCCATAGGATGATCTACATCAGAGTAGTAATACTGGATGTTTATGTTTTTGTAACCATTTGCTACATTGTCTATATTGTACTCAACGCTGTAGATATTTGAGTCATCATAAGCAGCGTCCATTTTTGAGTTCGCATAGAGTACGCCATCACTTCTGTTGCCTGTATAGCTAAGACGAATCTCTTGATCCTCAAGAGTTTTTACAAAAATTTTACTCATAACACTCTTTTTCGTATAGGCTTCTATGTCTTTGTATTTTGGTTGAAATTTTGTAGCAGCTGGAGCAGAGCCTTTTATCACAGCTTTGTCAATCTGCTCTGCTAAAGTGTTTCCATTTCCATCTTCATACTGATCACTTGTCTCATAAGATGCACTAATTAGGGCACGAATAGTATCTGTTCCACCACTTCCTGTTGCACCTATCTTTTTATATCCCCAACTTCCTAGCCCAAAATCAACTTCTCCATGAAGCTCTTTTGTGGGTTTTTTCGTTTTTATCTTTAACCCACCACTAAGTGTGCCAAAGTTTTCAACATCATACGGACCCTCTATAACTTCTACTTCATTGATTTGGTTTGCTAAGATATGTGATACCGGTGGGTCCATCCTATTTACGCAAGCTCCATAAATTTTTGTGCCATCTACATCTACGGATATATTGTCTCTTTTTTGACCTCTTATAAATACATCATTGGCAATACCACTGCGACGGCTCATATCTATGCTTGGAACACTGGAGCTTAGAGCAGATGCTAAGTCTGCTGATACTTGCGCGTTTTGACTAACTTCTGTTACTACCGTTGATTCTATGGCAATTTTTTCTAGTTTGGTCTCACTCGCGCCTAAAATAGCGGCAACAACTAATGATAAAGGAATCACTTTTTTGGATATCATGCAACTAACCTTGAATATTAAAATTGAATAATTATATGAGATAACCGTTACAGATGTGTTAAGATTTCAGTATGAATAAAAAAGAGAAGATAAAAAGAGCGGTTTTTGTTATTTTGGGTTTAGGTCTTTCGACCTATTTTTTATATGGTGGTTTTTCTATGCTATTTAATGAGAGAAACTCCAATGGCAAAATTCATAGTAACACAGTGAAGTGAGCCGTGTTGTTTGATTAGCTCAAAGCAGTTTATACCGACAATGTCTCTTTCCGGAAATGTTTTTCTAAAAATATCCAGCGCTTCTTCATCTTGCGCTACCCTATAAGTTGGAACCAAAACAGCTCCATTTACAAACAAGAAGTTTGCATAAGTAGCAGGAAGCCTCTCATTATCAAAGTAACAGGCGTAACTCATAGGAAGTGCAACAAGTCTAAAACCATACTCTTTGGCATAATCCAAAAGCTCATCTTCCATAAGTTTTAACTCTTTGTAATGCTCATCATTTTTATCTTCACACTTAACATACATGATGCTTTTCTCATCTATAAATCTAGCCAAAGTATCAATATGTGAATCCGTATCATCTCCGGCAAGATAACCATGTTCAAGATATAAAATCCGGCCCATACCAAACTCATTTTGAAGGATTTTTGTGATTTCATCTTTAGTTAGAGAGGCATTTCTATTTTTGTTAAGCATACATTCGGAAGTTGTGAGAATGGTGTCAACCCCGTTACTCTCAACTCCTCCACCTTCTAAAACTAGATCTATTTTGGTTAAGTTTTTACTGTAGTGATTTTTTATCGCCTCGCTCATAGCGTTATCTTTTGCGGCTTCAAATTTACCGCCCCAGCCAGTAAAAGTAAAGTCAAGAAGTTTTATGTCTGAATCCTCTTCCACGCAGAGCACCGAGCAGTCTCTGGCCCAAGTGTCATTTGTTTCATACTCCACAAAAAATAGATTTTCACTCTCTTGAAATCTACTTTTTACACTCTCTATATCATCGCAAACCACCAAGCATTTTTGATATTTTATAATGGCGTTAATGATGTTTGTAAATGTCTCTTGCGCCTCGTCCAAGTAATCAACCCAGTCACTTTTGGCATGTGGAAACATTATCTGCGTAAAACTCTGCTCTTCAAATTCCGCAATGAATCTTTTCATTTGGTATAATTCCCTCATGGCTTATATAATTTTAAATAAAAATAATTTTTTTAATAATCTCGACATTATTGCAAATCGTACCAAAAGCGTAGATAAAATAGCTTTGGTTCTCAAAGATAACGCTTATGGACACGGTCTTTTAGAGATGGCGTCAATGGCAAACGAGTACGGCATCAAAAAAGCAGTTGTGCAAAAAACAGAAGAAGCACTTTTGATAGAGAAGTTTTTTGAGTATATCTTAGTCTTAAGTGACACTCCGACCGTTTCAAGCGATAAGATTAGGTATACGATTAACGACATAAACAGCATCAGTAAATTTCCTCTTGGCACAAAAGTTGAGCTAAAAGTAGATAGCGGAATGCACAGAAATGGAATTTCTCCAAGTGAACTAGAGGCCTCATTTTTAAAGATAAAAGGGCAGGGACTACAGCTGGAGGCGGTTTTTACACACCACAGAAGTGCAGATGAGTTAACAACTGAGTGGTTTTGGCAAAAAGAAAATTTTAAAAAAATCAAGCAAGAGTCAACAAAACTAGCAGAGAAGTTAGGATTTACTGCTCTTAGATTTCACTCTTCAAACTCGGCAGCACTATTTAGAGATAGCAGTTTTGATGAAGATATGGCAAGAGTCGGGATTGTCGCTTATGGATGTATGACACTTCCAAAAGCAATATCAGTCGATGGCATAAAACCCGTTTTGTCACTATATGCAAATAAAATCTCATCAAGAAAATTAAAGAGTGGCGAGAGAGTCGGATATGGCGCAACGCGTGAGATAAAGAGTGATGCAGTTGTGAGTAATTATGATTTTGGATATGGCGATGGATTTTTTAGGTCTTGTTCAAATAACTATAAAACTCCCCATGATATTGAGATAGTTGGTAGAGTCTCAATGGATAACAGCTCTTTTTTATGTGACAAAGATGAGATATTAATTTTTGATGACGCCAGAGTTGCAGCTTCATATGCTGGTACTATAAGTTATGAGGTTTTGACATCTTTGAAGGCTGATATAAAAAAGATTGTTTAGTTAACCTTTACAATCGCCTCTGCGAAAATAACCCCATCAGCGCCCAAAAGTGCTAGCTCTTCTATATCTTCCTCATCTTCTACCATAACTAAGATTTTTGCATCAAAAAGGTAGCTATCTGCGAGATCTTGAGCCGTTTTTGCAAGCTCTTCCTGGACAACTACATAAGATGCCCCAAGAGCTGAAGCATATAAAATTTCAGTGATATTTTTTACACTTACTGCAATTGACATACTGTTTATAACTGCGTGGTTGATTGTCTCAATATTTTTTTCGCTAAATTCTATAAAAAGTATTGACGATGGTGGTGTGCGAAGAATTGAATCTATGCCAGAGATATGATAAAATTTTTCACTCTCTATAAATCTATGACCAAAAAAAATCATTTCGCGTTCTTTAGGCACTCACTGCTGCAATAATATTTGTTTACACTTAAAATTGCATCGTCAAGTTCGCAGTAAATCCCACAAGTAGCACACTCAACCATATCGCTGCTTTTTGTTTTATCTTTTTTTGCATCGTTATCTCTCTCTTTGCTTTGTGTATGTGTAATCGGTTTTTTCTTAAACAAGTAAAAGTAAATCGCAACGAACACGCCAATAATTAAAAGATATTTTAGTATCATCAATTCTCTCCTATAAGCAAATAATGCCTGTTTTTTGTTTTTATAATTTTATGCTTCATATCTTTAGAGACTTCATCATAGACGCGCTCACCTTTGTAAAAAAGAAGTTTTGAGTTCTCATCTCTAAGATTTTTACTAAGCTCTAGAAGCATCTCAGTGTCCGTTACGGCTCTTGAAGTTATGAGTTCAAAAAATTCACTCTCCATATCCTGGACCCTCTTTTTGACAACTCGAACATTGCCCAGTTTCAAATCCGCTTTTACAAACTGTAAAAAACTAGATCTTTTTGGCGAAGGCTCAATCAAAACTACTTCTGTATCAGGAAGTCCCATTGCTAAAATCAGACCAGGAAAACCAGCTCCGGTGCCAATGTCTAGTAGATTTTTACACTTTGGTAAAAAACTTAGTGGGAAAATAGCATCATATATAAATTCATCTATTGTTTTTTCATCTTTTGCGCCAGTTAAATTGTGAATTTTGTTCCACTTAAAAAGATGCTCTTTAAACTTTTGGATATTATAAAAAAAGTCATCAGGAAGTAAAATTCCATCATCATGAAGCGTCTGTTTTAGATTTATCATTATAAAAGATGCCCCATACTCTCTTTTTTTACATTCAAATACGCCTCATTATGCGGGTTTGACTTCATAATAATTGGCACTCTATTAACAATCTCAATATCGCCTAAAGAGTCTATTTTTCTTGGGTTATTTGTAAGGAGCTTAATCTTCTTGATGTCAAAATGAGCCAAAATAAAAGGGACTATCTCATAAGTTCTCTCATCTGTGTCAAAACCCAATTGATGATTTGCTTCTATGGTGTTTAAGCCCTTATCTTGAAGGGCATAAGCATTTATCTTGTTCAAAAGACCGATATTTCGCCCCTCTTGTCTAAGATAAATCACCATTCCATTTGTTTGTGAAGCAAGCCTTAGAGCATACTCAAGCTGATCGCGGCAATCACATTTTAGGCTTCCTATGGCATCGCCTGTCAGGCACTCTGAATGAACTCTGACTATTGGAACTTCATCTAGTGGTTCTTTGTATATAACAAGGTGTTCCTTGTGTCCCTCTTTAAAAGCTTTAACTTTAAAATCGCCAAATCTAGATGGGAGATTGGCGATTTCTGATATCTCTATATTCAATAAACTTGTCCTTAACTTTAAAAAGGTAAAATATTTTTTTAAAAATTATAGCCAAAAAAAGGTTTAACTATGTTTCAAAGATTTCGCAGAACTCGCCTAAATGGTCATCTTCGCTCACTTGTTCGTGAAACTAATGTCAGTGTAAATGATTTTATCTATCCACTTTTTATCCGCTCAGGCAAAGGAGTAAAAATAGAGATTGCTTCAATGCCTGGAGTATTTCAGATGAGTATAGATGAGGTTTTAAAAGAGTGCGAAGAGCTAAAGAGACTTGGACTTTACGCAATTATCCTTTTTGGAATTCCTGATGTAAAAGACTCTGTCGGTTCTGATTCTCTTTGTAGTAACGGGATTATTGCTTCATCAATTCGTGCTATAAAAAAAGCACATCCAGAGATGTTTGTGGTGACTGACCTATGTTTTTGTGAATACACAGATCACGGACATTGCGGGATTATTGATGAGAAATTACAAACAGTAAATAACGATGCAACGCTTCAGATATCTGCTAAGCAAGCCATTATCCACGCAGAAGCAGGAGTTGACATGATAGCACCTTCTGGAATGATGGACGGAATTATTCAAACTCTAAGAGAAGCACTTGATGGCGCAGGATATGAAAACTTGCCTATTATGAGTTACTCAACAAAGTTTGCATCTGGATACTATGGACCGTTTCGTGATGTAGCGGAATCAGCTCCTAGTTTTGGAGACCGTGCAAGCTACCAAATGGATCCAGCAAACAGAAGAGAAGCGATAAGCGAGAGCCTCTCGGACGAGCTTCAAGGTGCAGATATCTTAATGGTAAAACCTGCTTTAGCGTACTTAGATATAGTTCGTGAGATAAAGGATAGAACCACTCGTCCAATGGCGGTCTACAATGTTAGTGGAGAGTACGCGATGCTAAAATTTGCTGGACTAAATGGCTTAATTGATTATGATAGAGTTGTAATGGAGACTATGGTTAGCTTTAAGCGCGCAGGTGCTGACATCATCATCTCATATCACGCTAAAGAGGTTGCGAAGCTGTTGCAAAAGTAGTATTAAAGTAAATTATTATAAACTTTTGATACTAAGCTCAGCTAAAATAGCTAAATTCGGTATATTTATTTAAAAATTTGGGAAAATTAATGAGACACTTTTTAACGCTAAAAGATTTTACAAAATATGAAATTTTAGAGATTATTGATATAGGTTTAGAGATAAAAAAGAACCTGAAATTAGGCATTTATAAGCATGAACTAAAAAACCAGACTCTAGCTATGATATTTGAGAAGAGTTCAACAAGAACAAGGGTTAGTTTTGAGGCTGGAATGTTTCAGTTAGGTGGGCACGCGCTGTTTTTATCAAATCGTGATATTCATTTAGGTCGTGGTGAGCCAGTAAAAGACACGGCACGCGTTATTTCAAGCATGTGTAATATGGTTATGATAAGAACTTTTGAGCACTCAAAACTTGAAGAGTTTGCCTCTTTTTCAAAAGTACCTGTCATAAATGGTTTAACGGATACTTACCATCCAGTTCAACTTTTGGCTGATTATATGACCCTGGTTGAGCACGGTATGGAGAAAAATATTGTCGCTGCTTATGTTGGCGATGGAAACAACATGACACACTCATGGATGATGCTCGCTGCCAAACTTGGTTTTGAGCTAAGGGTTGCCACTCCAAAAGGGTATGAAGTAAGTAGTGCTGTTTTGGATGAAGTGCAAGAGATTGCCAAAGAGAGCGGAGCGATTATCAAGATGATGAATGATCCAAAAGAGGCAGTTAGAGGCGCTACTGTCGTAACTACTGACACATGGACTTCAATGGGACAAGAGGATGAAAAAGAGGAGCGTATTAAAATTTTTAAAGGATTTATGGTTAATGATGAGATGATGTCTTTAGCTGATTCAAATGCTAAATTCTTACACTGTCTTCCAGCCTATCGAGGTTTGGAGGTAAGTGAAGAAGTTTTTGAAAAACACTCTGAAATTATTTTTAATGAGGCAGAAAACAGGCTTCATGCCCAAAAAGGGCTGATGGTTTGGCTGGATAGACAGAGATAGTCTGTTAATAGACTACGCTTCTCATTCTTGATATGAGATGCTCGGCATCATCTTCAAGGTGTCGCTGTGCCAAAGTGTAGAGCATCTGTTCCTCTTTCATATTATGCTGTTGCATAAGTATCATCAGCGTTTCCGAAACCGAAAAAAACTTCTCTTTGTCCTTTTGTTCAAGAGCTTTTCTCATTTTAGATAAAAGCTCACGCATCTGCTCATGCTCCATCTCCATAAGTTTCGCAGGATTATTCTCTATAGCGCTTACTTGAGCCAACGCCTGAAACAACACTATCTCTTCCATACTGAAATGATTGCTCAAATCATCGTAAAACTTCTCAAATTTTAAAAGTGCGTTGTCACTGTTGCTGGCAACGGCATCCTCCATCTCGGCAAATGTTTCGTCACACTCTCTGTGGTCGTTTGTCAAGAACTCTTTTATATTTGACATGTAAGCTATCCTGATAAGTTTTAGCGAATGATAGCTTTTTTAGGTTTTTTGGCGATTGATGGGAGTCAACATTAACTTTCTTTAGGCTTGTTTTGGTTAAAAATATTTAAGATTTCAATAGTGTTATTTTCTAAATTGACTTCATAGTTTATTGTATGTTTCTCGTATGTTAAATCTCTTATATCTTTATCGTTAAAATAAATAGATTGTCTATATTTGTATGGGAAGTTCGGAATATTTTTTATGAGCGTATCAAGTTCTTTTTGAAATTTTCTACTAGCACTAACCTTATCAGTGGCAATATGCCCTAAAGTAATTAAGAGATTTATTTGAAATTTTCTTGAACGAGTTATCTTCATATTTATTTTTCAAGTTCTGAAAAAAATTGTTGTATCTCTTTTTCATACTGTTCTTCTGATAACATCTCCATTTTTCCACTTTTAACATCAGCTCTTATTTGATGAAGTTCTTGTTGTCTCTCATAAAAGTAAGGGTCAAGTTCAAGGTTTTTATCTTTTGAAATAGTTATATTTGAATGACTGTTTTTTACAAAATTCATAAACTGTTGCATATAATCATCTTGTATATGAACTGATAAAGTTTGCATAATCCACACCTTTGTGTTTATTTTGTAGCTTCAATTATATCAAAACCTAAGTGATATTCACTGAAGTTTTTGATTGGCTCCACTGATTTGTTATACAGCTTCTTTGTGATGTTGAATTTGCATAATTTTGTCAGCTAACCAAGTTTTAATGATAGCTTGACGACTTACTCCAATGTGTTGTGCTTCTTCATCAAGTTTTTTAACCATCCATGTAGGAAAGTCAATATTAATTCTTTTTGGTTCTAAGTTCGGTCTCTTAATCGTTGATAAATCAAGATATTCAATTATATCTTCTTCATTGTCATCAAAAATTTTATCGAATTCTTCAGCTTTCATAGATTTCAATCTCCTTTTTTCTTGCTCTTCGTGCAGAGATAATTCTAATTTTATCTTCACGAATTGTTGAAACAACAGTATAAAACTTTGAGTTGATTTTGCCAATATTAATGAATCTTTCTTCATCTTCATAAGATGTTGAAATTTCAATCATTCTGTCATCATTCCAAAGAAGCTTTGCATCTTCAAAGTCAATTCCATGCTTTTGCTTATTTGATAAGCTTTTATTACTATCATATTCATATTTCATATAATAAGTATATCATTTTTATATTAAATTGTAAAATTTTGAGAAAAGTTACTGTGAATGTATAACGGTCGCGTAGCGAGCGGACAACTATTTATCCATACACATTATATACATAGTAACTTAAAAAAATAAAAATAACTTACATGTTAAATGTGTGTTAATTATTAAAATTTAGTAAAAAATAGACTTTTGGAGTTATAGAAAATCAATAATATTGGGGAGCAAGGGCTTGTCCTTGCTGATTATAGAAGAGGTTAGTAACTTATCCCAGTAACGCTTCTGATTTTCTCAATAGTCGTAAGTGCAACTTCCCTAGCCTTAGAAGCTCCCGCTTTTAAGATCTCTTTAACTTCGTCTTGATGAGCTTCAAAATATTCTCGTTTTTCCCTGAAATCTCTAAAATATTCCCACATAACTTCTCCAAGATAAATTTTAAAATGCCCGTGACCTTCGCCACCTCTTTTGTACCTCTCTTGAAGTGCTATCAGGTTGTCGCCTTCTAAAAAGAGTTTTGCCATATTGTAGACATTGCAGGTTTCATACTCTTTTGGCTCTTCCATCGCTACATTTTCGGTTACAATTTTTTTAATAGTCTTCATCTGGGCTTTTTCTTCGCCAAAAATATTTACAATATTTCCGTAGCTTTTAGACATTTTTTGTCCATCTATTCCAGGGACGGTTGCAACTTCCTCTTGAACTCTAAATTCTGGAATTGTCAGTATATCCCCATATTTGTTGTTGAATTTTATTGCTATATCCCTTGCAATTTCTACATGCTGAATCTGATCTTTTCCAACAGGAACTACCTCTGAATTAAAAAGTAAAATATCTGCAGCCATCAAAACAGGATAGGAGAAAAGTGAGTGATTTGTTGCAAATCCTTTAGCTGTTTTGTCTTTATAGCTGTGTGCTCGCTCGAGTAGCCCCATTGGAGTGAATGATGAGAGTATCCAATAAAGTTCAAGTACCTCTTTGACATCAGACTGAACCCAAAAAACTGATTTTTTTGGGTCAATGCCGAGTGCCAAAAAGTCAGTAGCACACTGCATTGTTAATTTTGAGAGTCTCTCTCCTTCGCTCACGCTAGTCATGGCATGATAGTTTGCAATGAAAGCAAATGTTTGACTATTCTCCTGAGCTTCGACCATCTGTTTGATTGAACCAAAATAGTTTCCAATATGTAAATCACCAGATGGCTGGATACCAGTTAAAACTCTCATTCTTAAAACCCTCATATAATTGTTTGAGAAATTATACTTTTTTTAACTTTATTTTGTTATCATTAAATAAACATAGGTTCAAAAGGATTTAAGATGAATGTACAAATTCACGCAAAAGATATTACACTCCAAGCAAATACAAGAGCTCATATTGAGGCAGCGATAGAGAGTTTTAAAAAATTCTCTTTAGACATTACCACTGTTAATGTTAATTTAAAAGCGGAAAAAAAAGGTGTTGAGATAGAGTTTGATATTCATATAGCTCACTCTCAACCGGTGGTTATAAACCAAGCTGATAATGATTTAGATGTAGCAATAGATTTAGCAATAGAGAGAGCATCAAAAGCGCTTCGTCGTCTTCATGATAAAGTTATATCTCATAAAGCTACCTCTATAAAAGATGTTGGAATAATAGAAGACTGATATGTATAGCTGGATTCTTTGGTTTCACATAATATCTCTGATTTCATGGTTTGCAGCACTCTTTTATATGCCTAGACTCTTTGTTTATCATGCAGAAAACATAGAGAATGAGGGATTTGTTGAGGTTGTGAAAGTCATGGAGATGAAGATTTACAAATATATTGGAATCCCGGCTATGTGGGCTACTGTTTTGAGTGGAGTCGCTATGATATTTTTATCAACCGCGCAGTATGGTGGGGTTAATATTTTTTCAACCGGTGGCTGGTTGCACGCTAAGATATTTTTTGTTCTTATTTTAATGGCTTACTTTTTTTCGCTTGGCTCATATAGGATAAAATTTTTAAATAATGAGTGCAAAAAGAGTGGGAAGTTCTTTCGTGCTTATAATGAAGTACCAACAATTTTGCTTCTGCTTATAGTTGCAATGGTTATTATAAGACCATTTTAAGCGCTTAACGCTATGCGCTTAAAAGGAAAATATCTAACCAACTAAAATAAAAGAGATAAATTTCTTCTTTTGAGTTTTTTTAAATCTTTTTATATTTATGTAAAAAGATTTACTTTTCCCCACGCTTTTTTGCTTTAAATAGAACAGGTGTTCCGCTAAAGTTGAACGCTTCTCTTAGTTGATTAGTGAGATATCTTCTGTATGTAAAATGAAGTCCTCTTGGCTTATTCATAACTATAGCAATTTTAGGCGGTCTTGTTTCATATTGTGTTGCATAGTAAACTCTAATAACTTGCCCACGCATACTTGGAAGTTGATGTCTTCTTAGGGCTTTCTCCATAACAACATTGAGCTCTGAAGTTTTTATGCGTTGAGAGTAATTTTCATTTATCTGCAATATCATATCATAGAGCTTATCAACTCTTCTGTGAGTATTTGCAGATAGTGTTATGATTGGAGCATAGGCCAAAAATTTAAACCTATCTCTAACATTCTCAATAATCTTGTCATAGTCTTCTCTTTGCGCAATATCCCACTTGTTTAGAACTATTATACAAGCAAGTCTGTTTTGATCAACTAAGCCAGCAATTTTCTCATCAAGATCCATAAACGGTTCGCTTGCATCTAAAACAACAAGAGCCATATTTGAGTTTTCAAGCATCTCTTTTGTTCTCATAAGAGCAAATTTTTCGATACCTACAATCTTTCCGCGGCGTCTTAAACCTGCGGTATCAACAAATGTTAGTTGTTTGCCTTTGTAGTCAATGCTCTCATCGATTGGATCAATTGTTGTTCCTGCAACACTGCTTACAACAGATCGCTCTTCGCCAAGCAGAGCATTTAAAAGGGAGCTTTTTCCAACATTAGTCCTGCCTATTATGGAAATTTTGATGTGATTGATATCATTTTCATCAAACTCTTTTATTTTATCATTTTGGGCAAAGATTGAGTCATCATCAAATTCTTCCTCCTCTTCTGCATCTGAATAGAAGAAACCATCATCTTCCTCTTCCTCGTCATGCTCTTCAAAGAAATCATCCTCTTCAATACTATCCTCTTCATTCTCTATATCGTCTTGCGACTCTTCATCTTCTTCTGCTACGATATCACAATCGGGAATTTTACTATAAAGCCAGTCAAATAGCTCAGAGGTGCTTCTGTTGTGTGCTACGGATATTCCAAAAATAGCATCAGTACCAAATTCATAAAAATCCCATAGTTTATCTTTCATCTTATCATTATCTATTTTGTTTACCACAAGTGCGACATCTTTACCGAGCGCTTGTAGTTGATAGAAAAGTTTTTTATCATCTTCCTCTGGCAAACTTTTTCCATCAACCATAAACAAAATTATGTCTGCATTTTTTGCAGCCAAGAGTGATTTTTCTTTGATTTTATCAAACAATTCACACCCTTGGTCTAGTCCACCCGTATCGAGTAGCAGAGCTTGTTTATTTAGAATCATTACCGGTCGTCTTTTAACATCCCTTGTAGTTCCAGCTATATCTGAAGTAATAGCGTCTCTTTTTTTAACAAGTCTGTTAAAAAGTGAGCTTTTGCCAACATTTGGACGACCTATAATAGCGATTTTTTTCATTTGATTTACCTTGTTTTTGTGAAGAAAATTTGTAGTTAGTGTGGAATTATAGCTAAATAAAAAGTGATAAGGTTTAACTTTTGGTGAGGGAGTTTATGAGCGTCTTTGCTTATGATTGCAGTTTTATTTGTCAAGAATCAGCCAGATGTATATCTCATCGCTTATTGGATCTCTCCATACATCTTCAATGTGGGCTGTAACATTGCTTGAGTTTACTGAGTATGAACCTTGCGTTTCCATGGATAGTGTAGAGTTGTCGTTTACAACTCTATCTTTTTTTTCAATACTTAGGGATATTTTTACACCTTGCTGTAATGCTAACTCATCAAGTCCTCGCGTGATCGCGAGTTCTCTTTGAAAAGCTAGACCTTTATAGTGTCTATTTGCAGTTCCAATTGCTCCTATTTTACCATTTAGACTTGGGTTTAAAACCCAAGCAGGTTGCAAATCTTTTGAATCTTTTGGTAAAGGTTTAACACAACCAACAAGAATTAACGCAAGAAGTAGTGAAAAGGCAAATATTTTTAGCATTAGTTAGTTGGAAACTCTTTGTCTAATCCTTCTAGAGCATTTTTAGATTGAAATTGTTGCCAAAGAGCTTCGTCATTTTTAAAGCTAGTTTTAACTTTTTCTTTTACCTCTTTGTTTACTGTAGCTTCAGGAACAGTTACAAGCATATAAAGAGCACCTGATGGAGCAGTCCAAGTGTCAACACCTTTTGAACCACTTAAATCAATTTTAGCAATTTGCTTTGAAACACTTGTTGCAACAGCGTCAACAGTCTCTCCTGAACCAACACCAGTCGTGCGAGTAAATGTCTCAACTTTTGCTTTTACTTGAGTTTGAATCTGTTGAGCTAAGTCTTGTCTACCATTTGCAGTAGCAATTGTTCTCATATGACCCATTCCAGCGGCACTCTTAGGAGTTATTCCAACACCAGCATAAGCACCCTCCATCATAGGAACACAAGTCCATTTTGGAGCTAAAACACCCTCTTGCTTACAACGAAAGTCAGCGTCTTTTTCAGGTGCTACAGAAGAGTTACACCCTGAGATAGAAGCAGCTATTAAGCCTGCTAAAGCTATTGATGAAAGAGTTTTGATCATACGATCTCCTTAAAATTAGATGTAACATTCTATCAATTCTAATCTTAAATAAGTTTTTTTAGTATAATTTGAGCATGAAATATTACGCTTATAATGATTTTAAAAATGATGTAAACACTCTGATTTCTATGGTTGCTGAGTTTGAAGCAGAGGCAATAGTTGCTATTGCGAGAGGTGGATTGACCCTTTCTCATGCTTTGGCGGAGGGATTAAATATAAGAGATGTCCAAAGTATAAGAACTGAATTTTATGATATTCAGATAAAAAGAGACGAGATTGCAATATTTGGAAGTTGTAATTTTAAGGAGGTTAAGAGGGTTTTAGTTGTTGATGATATCTCTGATAGTGGCGAGACACTGAGTGTTGTAATGGGTTGTTTGAAGTCAGAGTTTAAAAATATAGAGTTTAAATCCGCAACACTTTTCTATAAAGAAACTTCAAAATATGAGCCAGATTTTTGGATAAATATTGCCGATGATTGGATAGATTTTTTTTGGGAGAGAGACTTTATGCGGTAGTGTAAAAACTATGGTTTAGTCCAGTTAGTATAGTCCACCTCTTTTTTTAAAATCTGTCTCATAGATATATGTAGAAATATCTCTTAATACTTCTTTATCGAAGCCAAGATCAGGCATAAGAGCATGTTTTTTGATGGCATCTTGCATGATGGAAGTTTTAGCATTTGGATGCTCAACCCATGCACTCATATAGTTTACAAAATCCTCTTTTTTGCTAAACACACTCAGATATCTGCTCCTTAACTCTACCATTGATGGCGCAGATACTGTTTTTGTCTCATGGTGACAAGTTAAACAATTGCCATTAAAGAGAAGTGAGCTTGCGTTGTCTGCTTCAAGTAAGCATGAAACAGAAAGAAAAAGTAGTAGTTTTTTAGATTTTAACACTTTCTTTAACCTTTTTTATCATCTCATACGCTTGATTTATCTCTTGAGTTTTGGCAGTCGCCTCTTTCATATACGCCTCATCACTGTTTTGTGACTTTATGATGTCTGGATGGTACTTGCGAACCAAATCTCTATATGCTTTTTTAATCACGCTTATATCATCACTCTCTTTTACGCCCAAAAGTGCGTAAGCATCGCTTATATTTGTTTTAGGCTTGACATTTTTCATAATGTTTTCAAATTGGTCAAAAATAGCATGATAGTTGTCGGGGTCAAACTCAAAAGCCTCAGCTATGGTTATGAGCACTTCATCTTCGCTCTTGCTAACCTCTCCGTCAATAAAAGCCAACTGAATTAAAAAGCCCATAAATTGCTGCTGTTTTGCTCTATCTTTTTTGGTTGCATTCCCGAGTGTTTGTGCGATTTGGGCTAAATTATCAAAGTTATCTTTTTCTTCGTAAAATATCTCTTTTAATATCTCTTTTGTTTTAGTGGGCTCTGGAAAAATTGCTGAGATATCATCAAACATTATCCCAACAAGCTGTGCTTCAAGTGCATCAACTCTTCCGTCGGCTTTAGCTACTTTGGCGACAAGTGCGACAAAAAGACCCAAATCGCTTCGCTTAAGGGACTCTTTGCTTACTGAGAAATTTTTAAAAGCTTCCGCTGAGTATGCTGTGTATCTTGAGTAACTCTTAAATATCCAGTAAAAAAATCCAATCACGATTGCTAGAAGTACTATGTTTCCCATAATTTCCCTTTATTGTTTTGATAATTATAGAAAATAGAAGTTAATAAAGAGCTATAATTGCTCAATGAAAAGATTAAAAGAGTTTAACAGCGGTATTAAGTATATGCTTTTTGCATCATTTTTGTTTGCCATTATGGGGGCATTTGCAAAGCTTGCTTCAGCATATATGAGTTCACTTGAAGTTGTTTTTTTTAGAAATATTTTTGGTGTTTTTATCATAGGCTATGCCATATACAAAAAACCAATGACAAAAAAAGGTTCAAAACCATTTTTGCTCTTCTTTCGAGGCTTAATGGGGTTTTTAGCGCTTCTCGCATATTTTTATAATGTTGCTCATATACCTCTTGGCGACGCGATGACATTTTCAAAAACAGCCCCGATTTTTACTGCTATTTTTGCATGGTTATTTTTAAATGAAAAGTTATCCGTAAATGCTTGGTTTGGGGTATTTGTAGGGTTTGCAGGCATACTTTTGATAACTCAGCCTTCAAATATAGGTTTTACAAAGTACGATTTACTTGGAATTTTTAGTGGGGTAGGCGCTGCACTTGCTTATACCTCCATTAGAGAGCTTAAAGAGTATTATGACACAAGAGCAATCGTTCTCTCTTTTACTTTAGTTGGAACGGTTGGTCCAATAATCTTGATGATTTTGTCAAAATACTTTTATATTACGAGCTTGGATTTTATGCTTGGTGAGTTTGTGATGCCCATTGGAATTATTTGGATTTATATCATTGGACTTGGAGTGTTGGGGACTTTGTCTCAGTATTACATGACAAAAGCATACAGTGAAACAAAGGCTGGAATTATTGGTGCAATTAGCTATACAGGAATCATCTTTTCGATAATTGTTGGAGTTTTGCTTGGTGATATATTTCCTGATATTATAACTATTTGTGGGATTGTTTTGATTGTGCTTGCTGGAATTGTTGTGGCTAAAGAGAAATAGCAATTTTTATGTGATAAAATAAATAGTTAGTTTTATTAAAATTAATTTAACTTTAAAAGTAGTATTCTTATAACTATTTGGATTTTTTAGCATAAGAATTTTCAATAAAACAGTTACCATCTAAAGGTTTGTAGTGAATTCAGAAAGTATTTTTAAATTAAATCTAACTACTCGCCTTTTTTGGATTATAAGTGTGCTTGTTGTAGTTGGGTTGACGATTGACACGCTCAAACGCTATAGCCAAACAAAAGAGGCAATTGAGCTAGAGGGTTACAACAGGGCAAAAGCCTTAAATGAATACTTGTTATCTATGCGGTATGTCTATCATCAACAATTTTTAAAAAGCGGAATTGATCTCAACGACTCTACTGTTGGATTTTTGCCAGCACATGCTTCCACTCTTATTAGTGATGAGTTTTCAAAAAGAACAACTCAGGGCATAACTATCCGAAATGTCTCCGATCGACCTCGAAATCAAAAAAACAGAGCAGACAAGCTTGAAGCGGAGTCTATCGCTTACTTTAAAGCATATCCAGAAAAAACCCAATTTGTTAAGACTATTGTGCAAAACGGAGAAGAGTCTCTATTTTTCAGTGAGCCATTAAAAATTGTCCCATATTGTCTTGCTTGTCATGGAGAGATAGATAAAGTAAATGGGTATATAAAAGATAGATACAACGATACGGCGTATGGCTATAAAGTTGGCGATATAAGAGGTGTTACTAGTATAAAAATACCTAAATATATTTTTAAAGACCCTGCAATGAAGATTTTCTTAAATGCTACTTTTATTAATTTTGGAATCTCTCTTTTGTTTTTGGCGTTTATATACATAGTTATACGAAGACTTACTTATCGCGAAGCTCATATAAAGCAAGAGTTAGAGGTGATGGTAAAAGAAAAAACAACAAAACTCGAAAATGCATATTTGCATGAAAAACATCTTCGTTCAGTGCTTAGAACGGTGGCGGATGTAAATCAAGTCTTAATTACAGCAAAGAGTATAGAAGAGCTTATAGATCAAGCTGCATCGGCATTAAGTCTTAATGACTCTTTTTCAAGTGTTAAAATAGCCATCATGAGAGGTAAAGCGCTAGAAGTTATGGCTTCTTATAGCCCATGGAATGAGAAGATGATAACAAAAGTAGATATAGATGTTTTTGAATCTGCTCAGCAACTTTTGATTTTAGATTTAAAGAACGATAGTGTGCCAGAATTTTGTAGAGAAAAAGCAGAACTGTACGGTATTAGTACGATTTACTCCACTCCTCTTAAGAGCAATAGTTTTGCAAAAGAGTCAATAGGTGTTATGACGATATGCACAACAATGGAGAATGGATTTAGTGATGATGACATTAATATGCTTGATGAGCTCGCTGGTGATATAGGCTTTGCTATTAATTCATTTATACAACAAGACGCGCTGGAGTTTTTGCGTGAGGAAAAAATTAAAAGATATCAAGATTTTATTGAAGCGCTTGTGGAAATGATAGAACAAAGAGACACTTATACCGCAGGACATACCGCAAGGGTTGCTGAGTACTCTTCTATGATAGCTACAGAGCTTGGGTTATCTAAGAAAAATATAAAAGATTTAGTTGAAGCAGCAAAGATTCATGATATAGGTAAAGTTGTTACGCCAGATTCTGTACTGCTAAAACCTGGAGCGCTAACAAAACTTGAGTATGACCTTATCAAAGAGCATGTTATTGCTGGCTATGAGGTGCTCTCAAATATAGATTCATACAAAGAACTAGCAGAGATAGTTCTGCTTCATCATGAGAGATTTGATGGAAGCGGTTACCCATATGGTAAACAAGGGGATGAGATCTCGCTCTCTGGGTGTATATTGGCGATTGCAGACTCGTTTGATGCTATGACAACAAACAGAATTTATAAACCTAGAAAAAGTGTGGAAATAGCTATCGCTGAACTAAAAGAGTTGAGTGGAAGTCATTACCATCCGCTAGCTGTTGCGGCGGCAACAAAAGTATTGGCAGATGTTAAAATAAATCAGATCATAGACCAGATAGTACCAATGAGCGAGATAGAAAAAGAGAGATTGAGTTATTTCTTTCAAGATAGACTCACAAAACTATACAATGAGGAGTACTTTACTCTTGTTGTTGATGGTCGTTCAGGGTACCAGATTCCTGATAGCTTAAGTGTAATTTCACTATCTAATTTCACAAAATACAACAGAGAGAAAACTTGGGATGGTGGCAATAAGTTGCTCATAGAGTTTGCAGAGTTTTTGAAAAAAGAGATGAATGAGCTTTTAGTGTTTAGAATTTGGGGTGATAGGTTTGTGGTTGCGGATTGTAACTTAGATTTAGAGGGAATAATGACTCTCTCTCCGCTTATAAAGAATAATATATCATACAAAATAAAAACAATAAAAGCACCGTTTAAAAATATCAAAGAAGAAATTTTAAGAGAACTATAGTTTATTTTTCAGAGATTCTAAAACGAGCATATAGTGCGTTATGGTCTGAGTGTTTTGCTGTATCTATTACATGGCTATCTTTGAGCTCTATTCCGCGATAAAAAATATGATCAAGTTTATGACGCATAAAAGATTTGATTAGATGACCGTGGTCCATTGTGACTGATTGAAGATGCAGTGTGTGAGCGAGTTTTGAAAGCGTCTCCATCCTTTTTTTATTCCAACTGTTAAAATCCCCTGCGACAATCATCGCTCCCTCATGATGGCGAAGTACTTCTATGATTTGGTCCATCTCTTTGTTATAGACATTGGTTCCTCTAAAGTTAATTGCATGGAGATTTACTAACAGTAAAGTCTCACCATTTTTAAGTTTGTATGATGAAAAAACGGCACTTTTGTGGGTTGCAAGTACGCTCTCTTTATGTTTAGATAGAAGTGAAAATGTTTTTATTTCAGGAATGCACGCGCCGTTCATAACACCATAAATATTGTTAAAAATTTTGATATTAGGAGCGAATGAGAGATGAAATTGATTGAGGAAAGATTTACTACCCATATTTATTTTAACTTCTTGGAAGGCAATCAAATCTACTTTGTGTTCCCTAAGCAGTGATTCAAGATAGTTGTTAAAACGGATTTTGTCATTTTGTTTATAAATATTCCAGCACAGAAGCCCAAACTCACTTGTCAGTTTCTCCTTTTTAGATTTGATAAGCTCTTGTTTAATCATAATTGTGGGGAAAAGATTCTCATAAGATTCTCTAAGATTCTTCGCGAGTAGGAAGCTTTTTTCATTTTTTGTACCGATCCTTCTGTTAGTTTTTTAATCCACTGCTCAACTTCAATCACAACTCTTTTGGTATATACAAAACTGACAACTTCGTAGTTAAGAAAAAGGCTTCTGTTGTCAATATTAACTGAGCCTAGCATCACGGCATACTCATCAAAGAGTATCGCTTTTGCATGAAGCATTTTTTTGCTTAGTAGCACTATATCGACCTCATTCTCTTCGAGTTCACGCATATAACTGCTTCTAGCAACATTGGCAATCCAATGTTTTGAATCATAAGGAGTAATTAGCTTTACATCAATGCCCTTATGTCTGGCAATAATAAGTGCTTTTAGGATGTTTTCATCTGGTACAAAATATGGAGTAACTATCCATACTCTTTGTGTTGCGGCGTATATTGCACTTAGTAGAGCCTCATACAGTGCGTCACTTTTAACATCTGGACCAGAGGGGACAACTTGAACTAGGTCCTCTTGTGGTGAGGTAGAATTTTTTATTTTTGTTAAAATAGTCTCTCCACCAGCAAACTCAAAATCCGCTTTAAAAATATCAAGATATGGCAAAATAGCTTCCCCTTCAATTCGAAACAGCATATCAATCCACTGTTTTTTTGATGCTTTTGCCCCTAGGTACTCCTTGGAGATATTCATTCCTCCACTTACAACTGTCTGCTTATCAAAGATATATATTTTACGGTGATTTCGTAGATTTAGATAATTTTTAAATGGATTTTGTAAAATGGGATTAAAAAATAGCACATGCGCACCTGCTTCTTTAAGGGGATTAAGTAAATATTGGTTAAAGTAGAGCCAGTACGAACCAACGCCATCAAGTAAGAGTTTAACATCAACTCCTTGTGCAGCCTTGTCTCGCAGTGCACTCAGGATGATTTTGCCAGTTTCATCATTGTTGAAAATATACATACCAATACAGATAGACTCTTTAGCACGACTAATCTCATCCATTATAAGCTCAAAGGCTTCAACTCCATTAAAACATAACATCATTTTGTTTTTATAGGTTGTTGCAAAAATAGAGTGATGCTTCATAACTGTTTCAATTGGGTTTAAATAAGGCGCATCTTTAGGAAGAGTGTTTTGAGGAAGCAATATTTTTTTTCTATTTTTTTGTCCCGCTTTTCTGTTACCAAACACAAAGTAAAAGGCAAAGGCGAGATATGGAAATAGCATAAGAACCATCAGCCAAGCTAAAATTGCACTATGATTTCTTCTGAGATAGAGCATGTGAAGAGCTACTATTGCTTGTGTGATAATAATAAGAGTGATATTGAAAGATAGATAACTCATTTCACTTTTTAAAATAATATATTAAATGCATATTTGAACCTCAAAAATAGTAACAGCTTTGATTAAACCCATTATGATATAATTTTTTTCATTTTTAAAAGGTAAAATATATGAAACTACTAGCTGGACCTTGCGTTATTGAGAGTGAAGATAATATTTTTAAGATTGCTAAAGCGTTGGAAATTTATCAAAATGATAGCTCAATAGATTTTTACTTCAAATCTAGTTTTGATAAAGCAAACAGAACAGCACTTGATAGTTTTCGCGGGCTTGGAATCGATGAAGGGCTTCGGATTTTAGAGAAGGTGAAAAATGATTTTGGTTACAAAATAGTAACAGATGTCCATGAATCGCATCAAGTTGCTGTGGTTGCTGAGGTTGTAGATATGCTTCAAATTCCTGCGTTTTTATGCCGTCAAACAGATCTTTTGGTTGCGTGTGCTAAAACTACAAAAGAGGTAAATATCAAAAAAGGGCAGTTTATCAACCCCCCGGATATGAAGCACTCAGTTATGAAAGTGCTAAAAACTCGTGGATGTGATGAGGTTAGCTATGAAAACTCTAAAAAATATGGAGTCTATCTTTGTGAGAGAGGCTCATCTTTTGGTTATGGAAATATCGTTGTGGATATGCGCTCACTTGTTATTATGAGGGAGTTTGCGCCGACTATTTTTGATGCAACTCACTCTGTTCAGATGCCTGGTTCTTTAGGCGGCAAAACAGGTGGAGACAGTTCTATGGTTCCGTATCTTGCAAAAGCTGCTGCTGCGGTTGGGGTTGATGGATTTTTCTTTGAAACTCACTTCGACCCAAGCATAGCACTTAGCGATGGACCAAATATGATAAAGCTTGATGAGTTAGAGAGTCTGATAAATAAAATTAAAAAAATTAGGGAGATATAAGATGAATATCATAGAAGGCAAATTAAAAGTAATAAATGGCAAAAAAGTTGCTATTGTAAGCACAAGATGGAATCATTTCATTGTTGATAGATTAGTTGAGGGTGCTAAAGATGCATTTTTTCGTCATGGTGGGGAAGAGGCGGATTTAACTCATGTTTTAGCGCCTGGTGCATTTGAGCTCCCGATGGTAATTGAGCAACTTTTAGCAAGTGGAAAATATGATGCTATTTGTGCTCTTGGTGCGGTAATTCGTGGTTCAACTCCTCATTTTGATTATGTTAGTGCTGAAGCAACTAAAGGAATCGCTACTGTTAGTCTGAAACATAAAAAACCGGTATCTTTTGGACTTTTAACAACAGATACAATTGAGCAGGCAATCGAGAGAGCTGGAACAAAAGCCGGAAATAAGGGCTTTGAGGCGATGACTGTTGTTATAGAGATGCTTGATCTTTATGAAGCGATAGGTGCGTAATTATGGCGACTAGACATCAGGCTAGAATGGCGGTTGTAAGTCTGCTATACGCTTTTGATTTGGGAAATGGAAATATCGCAGAACATACAGACGAGATTCTAGAAGAGAAAAAAATCAGAAACAAGCAAAAAGATTTTGCGCTTACATTGTATGAGGGTGTCATGCAAAATATAGAGGCTTGCGATGAGGCAATTGTTAAACATCTTAAAGAGTGGGATTTTGAGAGACTAGGAGCGATTGAGAGAGCCACTCTTAGACTTGCAACTTATGAAATACTTTTTGGAGGGCTTGATTCTGCTGTTGTTATAAATGAAGCGGTGGAAATCACAAAAGCATTTGGAACAGAACAGTCGCCAAAGTTTATAAATGGCGTACTTGACGCTATTTCAAAAGATAAATAAATTAAATAGATGAAAAGATTAACAAAACAAGAAGCGCTTGAGCTTATTAAAAATGCAGATCTCAAAGAGTTGGGTCGAATGGCAACTGCTCGAAAAAAAGAGCTTCATCCAGACGGTGTTACAACTTTTGTGGTCGATAGAAATATTAACTATACAAATATTTGTTGGGTTGATTGCAAGTTTTGTGCATTTTATAGACATGAAAAAGATGCAGATGCTTATGTTTTAACTTATGATGAGATAGATGAAAAAATCGATGAACTTTTGGAGATTGGTGGAACGCAGATACTTTTTCAAGGCGGAGTTCATCCGAAGCTAAAGATTGAGTGGTATGAGGATATGGTTGAACATATTCACACAAAATATCCAACAATTACTATCCATGGATTCTCTTCAATTGAGATAGATTTTATAGCAAAAGTCTCGCATATAAGCGTCGAAGAGGTTTTAGAGCGTTTGAAAGTTAAAGGCCTAGCATCAATCCCTGGTGCTGGTGCTGAGATACTGAGTGATAAAGTAAGAGACATCATTGCACCTAAAAAGATTGATAGCGAAGTGTGGGTTGATATTCACAGAAAGGCTCATAAACTTGGTATCATGTCAACGGCTACGATGATGTATGGAACGGTTGAGAGCGATGAGGATATCATAGATCACTTCGATATGATAAGAGAGCTTCAAGATGAGACTGGTGGATTTAGAGCTTTTATTATGTGGAGTTTTCAAGGTAAAAATACAGAGCTTCTTCGCCTAATTCCAGATATGGATAAACCATCTTCAAATCGTTATCTAAGACTTTTAGCGGTTGCGAGACTCTATCTTGACAATGTACCAAATATCCAGAGCTCATGGGTAACACAAGGACCATATATTGGGCAGATGGCTCTCTCTTTTGGAGCAAATGATTTGGGCTCAACCATGATGGAAGAAAATGTTGTAAGCAGTGCTGGAGTGGCGTATAAAATGGCGAAAGAGGAGATGGTTCATCTCATAAGAAACATTGGAGAGATTCCAGCTATAAGAAATACGGCTTATGAGATTTTAGAGAAGTTCGCATAGATGATAAAAATATTTTTAACACTACTAATTTTAGGAAGTACAATAATGGCGACAGTTATACAAGAGATAAAAGTAAATGATATAGTCGTACCAATCATAATAGAGCAAGATAAAAGGTTACCATTAGCAACCGTGCAGTTTGTTTTTAAAAACAGCGGAAGCATCTCGGATGAGAAAAAAGTAGGATTAGCAAGATTTTGTGCAAAAGTTATGAATGAAGGTACACTAAAACTCGGCAGTAATGCTTTTGCTGAGGCTCTTGAAGCTAAAGCTATACATATCTCTGCCACTGCCGGAAAAGAGACTTTTGTTGTTGAACTAGGGTCGCTTAAAGGGCAACTAGATGAAGGACTTGGCTATTTCGATAGGCTTCTGCAAGACCCAAATCTTAGTGAAGATGTCATAAGTAAAGTTAAAACTACAACAATTGGCTCTATCAGCTCAAAAGTAAATGATTATGATTATGTCGCTTCAAACGCACTAAAAGCGATGCTTTTTAACGATACGCCGATGGCAAATAACGACTCTGGAACTATAGAGAGTGTAAAGAGCATTGAGCTTAGTGATGTAAAAGAGTTTCTCTCAAACCATCTTGTAGGCTCAAACCTTGTTGTTATGGTTGGAGGAGATGTTGAGATAGAAGATATAAAAGTAAAAATCTCTAAGATAATCGCTAACATAAAAAAAGGTACTGTAGGTTCTCTTAAGCATCATGAAGTAGTTGTTAAACCTAGCGAGAGTGTTATCAAAAAAGAGACCCAGCAGGCTTATATATACTTTGGTTCACCATATAACATGAGAGTAGATTTTAGTGATAATTATAAAGCAAGAGTAGCGTCATATATTTTAGGCGCTGGTGGTTTTGGTTCAAGACTTATGGAAGAGATAAGAGTGAAAAAAGGTTTAGCGTACTCGGCTTATGCAAAAACAAATGTAAGTCAATCTAGCTCTTATATGAGTGGATATTTGCAAACAAAACTAGAGTCACAAGAGGATGCTAAAAAGAGCGTTAAAGAGGTCATTGAGAATTTTGTTAAAAATGGTGTAACAAAAGATGAGCTAGAGCAGACTAAAAAATTTATGCTTGGAAGTGAACCCTTAAGGGTTGAGACGATGAGCCAAAGATTAAGCCGTGCATTTATGGAGTTTTATGATGGTAGAGAGCTTGGACACTCACTAAAAGAGCTAGAACTTATCAAAAATCTAAAATTGGATGATTTAAACAGTTTCATAAAAGAGCATACAGAGATACAAGAACTTAGCTTCTCGATTGTGACAAAGTAATCCAAAAATATGACAATTTGCAATATTTTTTAATAAAAAAGTGTTTTTGATTATAATACCTCTTGTCGCCACCGATTAAGGCGGGACAATTTTAGCATGAGGAAGTTAAGATAAATACTCTTAACATAATCCTGAAAAATATTAATGATTTTCTATGTGATTATCAAATTTTTTCAGAATTTTAACCAGGGGGCTCGACCTTCTTGTTTTTCAAGTGCTATGGTAATATAAAAAGGAAAAAGTATGCAAAATATAGAAGATACAATTTTGACTGTAATGCTTATGTTTATGGTGTTTGTGATAGGCAATTTATACTCACGAGTTAAGAAACTAGAGAACAAACTAGGCAGATAACTATGAGTTTTACAAAAGAGCAAGAGGAGAAGTTTAAAAAACTTGGTATAGCTTCTTGCTTGGAACTTGCCATAATTATCCCATCTAGCTATGAAGATTTACGACTTCATGATGAGCTTAGACCCCAAGAATCACAGCTTATAGACGCAACGGTTGAGTCGATTCACCGCTCCCAAAATTCAATTCAGATAACTTTTTATGCACATAATTTTGATGCTTTAATAAAAGGGGTTATTTTTCATCCAAAACCATATATGCTTCATCAATTTAGGGTTGGTATGCGAGACTATTTTTATGGTAGTATTGAGTGCAATAGCGGATTTTGCACTATGAGTATGCCAAAAAAAGTGATAAATATCGGTGCAATTACTCCAAAATATAAAACAACACTAAGAAGCGATGTCATGAGCCGTCTTGTTCAAGAGGTTCTGACAAAAGAGAATCTTTTAAGTGACGGAGTAAGAAAAGATATAGCAGATAAAGTGCTGGAGTTTCATTTTCCAAAAGATAATAGTCCTAATTTGCGAGAGCTATCCAAAGAGAGTTTGGATGCTCTAAAATATCTTGAGCTTTTTATTTACATGAGGCAGTTGTCTGGAAAAAGAAGATATTTTAAATCTATATCTTATGCCGGCGGCAACTATAAAGAGTGGGCAGAAAAATTGCCATTCGAGCTCACAAAAGCACAGCAAGAAGCCATAGAGGATATAAAAAAAGATTTCTCTAGCGGAGTTTCTGCAAAAAGAGTTGTTGTTGGCGATGTTGGAAGCGGTAAAACTATGGTTATTCTTGCATCATGTTTTATGATGCTGCCACACCGCTCAGTGCTTATGGCACCGACCACAATTTTAGCAAATCAGCTATTTGAAGAGGCAAAAAAATTTCTCCCCGATATAAAGATTGCCATAATTACAAATAAAACAAAGAAGATGGATTTGAGTAGTTTTGACTTTATCATCGGCACACATGCACTTCTTTATAGAGAGTTGCCGCCATCTTCGCTTATAATGATTGATGAGCAACATCGCTTTGGAGTTGTGCAGAGAAATACGCTTGAAAAGTTTATAGATAGCACCACGCAAAGAGCGCATTTTCTGCAGTTCTCAGCAACTCCAATCCCAAGAACACAGGCGATGATAGATAGTGCGCATATTGATGTTTCACTAATAACTTCAACACCTTTTAAAAAAGATATAACAAGCAAAATTATTCACAAGAGTGATTTTGCGGAGTTATTAGAGCATATTAAAAGTGAGATAAGTTTTGGTAATCAGGTGCTTTTGGTTTATCCGCTTGTAGAGCAGAGCGAGGTTTTGGAGTACCAGAGCATACAAGAGGCTAGGGGATATTGGGAAAAAAGATTTCAAAATGTTTATGTTACTCACGGTAAAGACAAAGAGAAAGAGGAGGTGCTTTTAGCATTTCGTGAAAAAGGAGATATTCTGATAGCCACAACAGTTGTGGAAGTTGGTATCTCTCTTCCAAAACTTAGTACAGTTGTTATAGTTGGAGCCGAGAGATTAGGTCTATCAACACTTCATCAGCTTCGTGGAAGAGTTAGTAGAACGGGTTTAAAGGGATACTGCTTTTTATATACAAATAAAAATAGCTCCCAGAGACTAGAGAAATTTACACAAACCATAAGTGGATTTGACATAGCAAATCTGGATCTTAAATACCGAAAAAGCGGTGACTTGCTAAGAGGCACAACGCAAAGCGGAAGTGAGTTTAAGTGGGTTGATTTGGCAGAAGATGAAGAGATAGTTAAGAGTGTAAAAGATGATTTGGTTAAATTAACGAATCTTTCGCACTAATGCAAAAGATTCAGATAATAGCATCGACTAATACAATCCAAATTTAGAGTCATTTCTTTTATATAAAACACGAGTTTTTCCATCATGACCTATAAAAATCTCAAATAGTTTTCCACTCTCTTTTAGGTCTTGAAGAACATCTTCAACTTCGCGAGGCTTGTAGAGTGCTAGTTCAACAGGAACTATCTCATCTTCCATAGCTTCTGCTATTGCGTGCAGGTCAATCTTGGTTTCAGCTTTCGCTTCATTCATGCCAACTTTATTATGGTCACTCTCTCTCTCGTGTATTCGCCCCATTGCTTTTTGTGCTCTTGCGGTTGCTAAATCAATCGCAGTGTAGAGGTCTTGGTCATTTTGACTAATAACAATAGAGTTTTTATGGGCAAGATTTATAACAAACTCAACTACTGATTGCTCTTTACCTTTTTTGGTTTGTTTGGATGCTATTACATTTACAGATATTATGTCCATGTGAAATTTGCTAAGTGTGTCGATCGACGTTGTCATGTGAGTTTTAATAGCGTCAGTTAGCTCTAAATGACGCCCTGTTAGAGAAATGTTCATTGTAAATCCTTTAATAATCAAGTGTAAAATATTATAACATTAAAAAGTTTACATAGTTAGAGTTTTTGTATAGTTCTTCGGAAGTATGTTATTGGTTCATTAGCAATGCTTGAGTCATGTAGTGTTATTGTTATATCCATTAAAACCGAACCATTTTGTTCTGGGGTTGTTATGTATAGTGGAGATGTTGGATTGTAAGGTGTACATGCTGTTCCCGCTATATTAGTAGCAGGTCCTGTATAGATATATTGCATACTAATATTGGCATCGTATTGTATTTCGCCCGCATTTCCTAAAACTTGATTAAAACTATTTTGACATCCATTGTTTGCTATCTCTAAAAGAGCAAGTTCAGCAGCACTTCTTGAGTATAAAACTGCCTGCTCGTAAAGATACAAATCTGCTGTTTTTTTAGTTGTCTCAGATGTCAGAATAAGTGATAAAACCATTATGGTTGATATCACAACCACAACAATAATTGCCATTATCATCGCAATTCCAGCTCTTTTGCCCTTGAAATTTGTTCTTAAAATATAGTTTTTTCTTTGCATAAAGAGTACTCCTTTCCTACAAGTATGCTTTGATTAACGCACACTTGAATTTTTACAATGGAGCCGATAGCTTTAAATCTGAAAGTATCTACATTTTGCATAAGTAGAACTTTTTTACCGTTTAAATATGTTTCCCCAAGCCATGGCTGATAATCATAGTAGAGCCATAGGTTAGCTCCCTCATGAGAAACGGCATAAGCGCTCCAAGCAAGTTGGTAGTATTCATATAAATCAGCCCCATTAAAATTAACCCCAGTTATTCCTGTTACAAACCTATCAGTACCAGCACCGGTAGAATTTATAGGATGTATTGTAGAGTTGTTGTGATCTGCTATAGCGCCACCCCATCCATAACCAGCTGTTATGTCACTATTTGAGCCGATAAAATATAGCGCAGCGCTGCTTATACTGCTGCCACCATCTGATAAAGCAGCTATACTTGCATCAATATCAGTCGTATTTGTCTGAGGAGAAAAAAGCGTTGCTGCGGTCGTGTTTGGATGATATAAATCTATAATCCCGCTCCACGATGGAGTTGCACCAGCTCGCATACCATCAATATCATACCCAATCCACTCAAGAACAGTGGCGCTTTCCGCAAGAGTTGAACTTGCTAGTGCCTGATAGGTTACTCCAGGCTGTCTTGCTATGATAGAATCTTTTATGCGAAATTGAAGCCTGGTGGCAATAGTCTCAACCGCCATAGCACTTTTAGATTGTAGAGAGTTGTTTATACTTGAGGCTATAAAACTATCATAAGCACGAGCCAAAAACTCTACGCCAAATTTGCTTAGCAAGCCCATGATAACAATAACAAAAATAAGCTCTATGAGAGTAAAGGCATATCTGCGCATTAAAACCTTCTTTTAAAATAGTCAACTTCGCCAATATTGGTGCTTTGAGTTCTTAGGATTATGATATTTGTACCACCATTTGTAACAGTTACTGCGAGTGTTTTTACATTGCTATTGTTTGGACGAGTGACAGTAACCGTGCTTTGATATGTGTTTTTATAGCCAGCACTCACATTATTATCCACATCTCCATAGTGCTCAAAAATATCTTCACTTAGATGAGCTGCATTGTTTAAATTTGGAAAAGTTGTATCGTTGATGTCATTAACAGTTGTGGTATTGCTATCTAAGCATCTTCTATGAAACGGCTGATTTATGTGTCCAGGCTTTAGTCTGTTGTTATCGCAATTGCTGTTTATATCTATAACTCTCTCAAGGTTACTAACATTGTTATCTTCCATAGATCTGCTATCCCAATAGTTTGAAGTCGCACTATTTAACTCAGCAGAACCAGCAAACACTGCTTCTTGCATGATGCCGTTCTCAATCCCTCTTGAATTGGTGTCAGTTATAGTCGGTAAAGAAATTACTGCAATAGAGATAATAACAATAGCAAAGATAAGCTCTATCATCGTAAAAGCGTATCTTTGCATGAACTGTTCTCTTCTTACCAATTTGTTCTCCTGTTGGTTTTAGCTGCACCATTGCTGCTTTTAGTGGTAGCTTTTGTTTCGTGGGCACCACTCCATCCAGCCCCACCATTTTCAAATTCTATAGAGAATTGATTTCTTATAGCTAGTGGATTGTTGGGGTCATATATTAGCCAGCCAGATGCGGTGTTTTCCATAGTTGTTTTATATGGATATCCTCTGGTTCCATCATAGGTTAGGGTTGTTCGTGCAGGATTTGTTGTCGCTCCAGCTCCATTAAATACACTGGCAACATGGTTATTCGTTAACTCAGTAATCACACCAACTGCGCCATGTGTTGCGCTATCATGGTTGTCGTTGATAAACCATCTTAAGTCATCGGTGTTTCGTAGGTTCGCACCTATTGTTGGGAGGAGCAGATTTTTGTTACATATGGTATTGTTTTTATCTGTGCCAAAACAGTAGACTTCATAATATATATTTGCGTCTCCTGCATTTCCACTATATCTTTGTCTTGAAGCATGAGTACGACCATATAGATGTGCAACACCCTTGTTTATGGTAGCTTTACCTCCCGTCATTTTGTCTGGAATCAGATCAGCATTAAATTTACAATTAAGATTTGTAGCTGTGCAGTTTACATCATAATTGCCGTATGTCACAACAATTGGATTAAGTGAATTGTTTACATCTCTTATGTAGTTGATATTTGTTATTGTTTTTGCTTCTCCAATTAATGTTTGATTGAAGTCACCAGGAAGCACTGTGATTGTACTGTTTAAATCACCACTAATGCTTCTTCGGATTGTGTTATCTTGGTTTAAATTTTTAAATACATAGCTAGGTGATGCAGAAGTTGTTGAGTGAGATACATTTATATCTAATTGTTTTGCATAACAGCCACTAACAAAGTTGCTTAAAACAGAATCGTCATAACCAAAAGCTTTTATAGAGCCATTAAAGTGTACTGACATGTTTTGATCTTCAGCTCTTGTTATATTTGCGTCATATATAAATGAGTTAACCCCAAGTGCTGCATTGTTTAATCCAACGGTTGAAGTTATAGTGCTTAAATCAAATTTATACGGATGGAATGTAAAGTCTTGGTCTTTGTATGTATAGGTACTTCCATTGCTTCCGTGATTCGTTTTGATTACACATCCATTTTGAGCTCCGGTGGTTGTTGATGAGTTTGTAACGCAGTCAGCCCCAATAGCAAAACCATTCGCCACGGTATGATGATCTATATATTGCCAATCAACAGCTGTCCATGAGTAATCAACAATACTTAGCTTATACTCTCCAACTTCTTGGTGATTGCGCTCTTCGTTTTGCATTTGTCCATTTGCCACATAGAATAAAATATTTTTATTTGCAGTATCATTACATCCTGTTTTTGCAGATTGAGGATCCCAAAACATTGTTGCATTGTAGTTGCTATCACCATTGAAGTATCGTGTGTAGCCAGGCACACCTAAAGAACTATCATCGTGTCCTGTGGCATTTATATCAAAACGATAACTATATCCTCCTGCCATATTTATACGACTTGATGCGGATGAAATGTTTGGGGAATACCCATACAAATTAGAGAGATTAACTTTTGTGTTGTTTTTAACATTTGATGGATCTGAGACAATATTGTATATTGGCAGTGTTTGATTGATATCATAAACGCGAACATCATACGATTCTGGACGGATAGAAAAATTATCCCTTGAGCATAAAGGTCTAGCATAATTATCTTTTATACACTCAAAGCATGCTGTAGTCTGCGCTTGCGCTCCTGCGTCAGTCGTTCCACACTTATTAGAAGCAGAACACTGCGTGTGTGTGCCACTTTTGTATAAGCCCGAAATACTAGAGAGTGTTTTACCACTGTTTGATGTTGAAGCACTCCAATTTTGAATCAGTGTTCCATTGCTGTCATTAAAATACCAAACACGGAATGCACCATTTTTTACTGCAAAATTATAGTAATCATCAGTCTGAGCTGCTATCGTTGTTTGATAGTTAGCCGATGTAAAATTTATTGGAGTAAAAATAGGGGCAGATATAGCGGAGTCTGGATTTGCGCAAGAGGCATTTAGGTCACCAAATGCATCCATATCTACCATTTCTACTAAAACAGTAGTATTTATGTTGGATGTTGGAGCTGAATTGTTACCAGTTGCTGGCGTAGAATCAAAAATAACTGCTGAATTAAAGGGTTTTCTTGAGATCTGAGTCTCTAAATTGTTTGAAGTTTGTCCGCTTTTTACAACATTAAACTGCCCCCATGCTGGTTGATAACCATTGGTTGGTGGACAAAGAGGAACATTGGTGCTTCCTAGTAGATAGTCTGGATACTCTATCTTATTCCCACCAGCGACAATGTAGTATTTTAGTGATAATCCGAGTGGTTCATCTACTTCGCCCGTACCATTTATATAGTTAGGGGTCAGTTGAAATTTTGTATAAACATAATCTTGGGAGTTAAGCGAACCATTACCCTTTCGTATATCGTGGCCATTTGTACATCCATTGTTTGTTGTTGAGTTATCGCCATTTTTATCATAAGCGCAAAGTGGTGAACTTAAAGTTGGTGCCCCTCTGTCAATTAGCATTGAGCCATTTGTATTTGAAGTAGAGATATCTCCTACAAAGTTAAAACGCGTATCATTTACATCCGCTTTAAGTGCTATGCCTTGAGCCGCTATATCTGCCTCTCTGTTTTTCAAATAAACGACTATATCTAGTGGAGAAGATGAGATAGTTGAGTTTAAATGTGCTATAGGGTAAGCGGTTCTGTTTACATCAAGATACCGTCCATCTTGTTTTATTGAGTAGTCATAACACATTTGTGGCAGATAGAGCTGAGTGGAAAAAGCAATTACTGATGGGAAATATGTATCTTGAGTTGATGTAAATTGAAATTTGGCCCCAACTTCATTGGTTCCTATAATGTTTAATGCTCCTGAAGTTGTACCGGTTTTGTAGAGTTGAATATCAATACCATTATTGTTGGTCAAGCTTGGGCTTCTGGTTCCAGTAACATCTACTCTTGAGTCAAATGTGCCTATTGATTGCAGAGTTGTATTGTATGTTAACCCAGCCATCTTAATAATATCTCCAGTTATATACTTATCTCCCTCTCCAGCAAAAACATATGTGTTAGAGTCTACTGTGCCAGATTTTGGTGTTAAGAATCCACTAACACTAATGTCTATATTTCCAGAGCTGCTTGTTACTTGCTTGTAGCCATCAAAAATAGTAACATTTCTAGCTACTGTTCCACTTGGGTCCTCATAAACAACTGCTAAAATCCATGCGCCGTATGCTCCTAAACCATCGCTTATGGTCTTACTACCCGTTTGTCCTGTTTCTGTATAAAAACTTGTTGTATCAATATAGTATGTTCCATTGCTATCGACGATACTTGAAGCATCTGCGCTTGCAGAGTAGATTCTAATATAATTAGTTGAGCTTGTTGAATCAAAATCTTTTATATCAGCAGTTAGCGTAGTAAATGCTCCAGTAGCACCTTTTCTTATATTTATAGTTCCAGCAGCTGCTTTAGAAGTAGCATCCCATGCGTCATTAGAGCTTGTGGCAGCTTTGCGTCCCTGCCAATAAAGCCTAGCATATTTAATAACAGCATTGGATGGTATAGCAAGTGTTGAGTATGATGTTGGCGCTTTGCTTAAGTTTGTTTGTGAATTTGAATCCGTTGTTGTAGGTTCGACACAAGCACCACCACTCAGAACACACAAGACGGTGTTTCCTATAACTTTTACATCCCCAAAAAGATTATGCTGGGTTCGCTCTACAAAGTCTCGTCCGCCAGTTGTTTCAGTTAATTTTGGATCTACTGTGATTGTGAAACTATCCGAATTTGATGTGCCGTCATTATCTGTTGCTGTTATACTAAATGTTACCGCAGAAGCCGTAGCTACAGGTGTGCCACTAATAACACCTGTTGAAGAGTTAAAATTTAAACCGGTCGGCAGTGTGCCGGTGAGTGTGTATGATGAAATTGCATCACCGTTAGTGATGGTTACATAAGAAGATAAGTTAAGAGAAAATGCACTATCAACATTTGCCGTTTGGTTTGGGACATTACCCATGATTGGTGGAGTTTGATCAGCAACAAAGCTAAATGTAAAGTCATAATGTTGATTATTTGCGCTTGCAAAAACAGCCATATTGAAATCAGTATCAGCAGTAAGATGGATACTATTTCCTGAACTAAGTAATGTGCTTGAACCAGTAGGACAATTAGTTAAGTCGTAACGAAATGTTACCGAAGCTGTGGATGAATTTTTTATAAATGTTAATACACCCGCTAGCGGAACTTGAAAATAATAATTATATTGGTCGTTGTTGTCAAAACTATTATTGGTCACCGCATCCGTATAAGAGGCATTTGAACCAGATTCAGTAAATATATGACTGTCATGCAGAGAACCGCTGCTACAAACAGCCCCCCACCCAGACACAGAAAACATCATTAGTATTCCAAAAATGCCTATAAGCTGTGAAAATATTTTTAAAGATTTCATCTTATCCTCCTTGGGATTTAGCATACCTCTTATTTTTAACTTTGCTGCACACAAAAACAGGGCTCTAGAAGTAAGCGTTATACAATACTAGATTATACACGCAACTATGCTTATATGATGCTTAATAGTATTTTCTTATAGGAGCGCAAACGAGAGGAAGTTTTAAACCTTTCGTGGCTATATTATGAAAGGTTTAGTTAGGTTATTTGTTTAAAAAGCTAGATATTTTCTCGGCTACACCATACTCTGGGGAGTGACTTAAGATGACTTGAGCGGCTTTGTTGGTGTCTGTGTTAAATATAAAAGGACCAGCAAAATTTACAAGCGATTCTTCGATTGGAGATTGGATAAGTACAATATTTAAAACAATAATATTTGATTTGTCGGTGATTTCTAGTAGCTTTTGAATATCATCGGGAGCTTCAAAATCATAGTTTCTTAGTATAAAAGGATCAATCAGCGCAAAAGAGATATTTTCTTCATTTGTTGGCTTCATTATCATAAGAGTATCATCGATTTTTTCTAGAGTTACCTCTTTTACATTTTCAAATCCTAGTATAGGAACGCACATATCAAATTTCATACTGTTCAACCTCTTTTTTTGGCATTATGACATTAAAGCATAAACCGTACCTAGTTTGTTTCGCGTTTAGCTAAAATATAAAATTAATGGTAATTTGTATAAAATGCCAACCTACCAAATATTAGGGATTTTGTATGAGATTTAAAAGTTATTTTTTAGTAAGTGTGGTGACTGTAACTCTACTGTTTTTAGGGTGCTCTAAAGAGATTGAGGAGTACAATAAACCTGCAGCGTATTGGTACTCCAAGATTGTCGAACAAGTTTCAAGCGGTGATTTAGAAAAAGCAGATAATTACTACAGTTCGCTTCAAAGCGAGCACGCTGGATCGCCACTTCTGCCCGAGGCTACTATGATTTTGGCCATCGCTCATATGCACGAAGAAGAGTATATCTTAAGTGAACATTTTTTAGATGAGTATGTTAAGAGATATGCAACAGCAAACGAGAGAGAGCAGGCTGATTTTTTAAAAATTAGAGCAAAGTATATGTCATTGCCAAACCCAAGAAGAGATCAAGCGCTTATAGATGAAGCTATAAAAAATGGTGAAGAGTTCAAGTTAAATTATACAAGCTCAATGTACATTGAAGTAGTCAACAGTATGCTTACTCGCCTATATCTTGCTCAAGCATCTCTAAATGAGGATATAGCAGATCTGTACAAAAGGCTTGATAAACCAAAAAGTGCATCTTACTATAAAATCTTAAAACCAGTTCCTTGGATAGTTTGGAGCGATGTGCAAAGAGCAGAAGTTCCTTGGTATCGCTCTTGGTTTGAGGGCGATGGCACCCAGAGTTGGTATGCGTTTATGATACCAAATACAAAAAGCGTTGTTTCAAGAAACTCTGTAAAAGATGACAATGAAACATCAGTAAAAGAAAATAATAGTTCGGAGAGTAAAAAATGAAATTAAGCGATTATAGTGACTTTCCAGCAGAGATACCAATTATTGCGGAGGATGAACTTTTTTTATATCCTTTTATGATTTCTCCACTTTTTTTAAGTGATGATGGCAATATAAAATCCGCTACAAAAGCCATAGAAGAGGGCTCTTTAGTTATGGTATGTCCAACAAAACCTTCTCATGAGGGAGAAAGAGAGTTTGAGTCACTCTATAATGTTGGCGTTGTCGGCTCAATCATGAGAAAAGTTTCACTTCCAGATGGTAGAGTAAAAGTTCTTTTTCAAGGTTTAGCTCGTGCAAAAACTTTTGAAAAAACATCTAACAACCCTCTTCGTGCAAGAGTAGACATTATACATGCCACTCATGTCAACTCTCTGAAAATAGATGCCATTTTAGAGGTTGTTAGAGAAAAAGTCAGAACACTCTCAAGTGTCAGTAGCTATTTTCCTCCAGACTTGCTTCGTACTATAGAAGAAAATCATGATCATAACCGTATTATAGACCTTATCTGCTCAACCATCAAGCTTAAAAAAGAGCAGGCTTATGGGCTTTTCGCAGAGGTAGATACTGAAAAAAGATTTTTAGATTTAATTGAGCATTTGATAGATGAGATAGAAGCTAACAAGCTCCAACGAGAGATTCGCACAAAAGTTCACTCTCATATAGAAAAAATAAACAAAGAGTATTTTTTAAAAGAGCAGTTAAAGCAGATTCAAAAAGAGCTCGGAACTGATACTTCAAGAGAAGAAGAGCAAGAGGAGTATAGAAAAAAACTCGAAGCAAAAAAAAGTAAAATGAGTCCAGAAGCCTATAAAGAGGTACATAAGCAGCTGGAGAGATTCTCAAGAATGCATCCAGACTCTTCTGACGCTTCGATGACTCAAACATACTTAGACTGGGTTTTAGAGATTCCTTTTGGTGAAGAGAGTACAAAAGCTCTCAATATTGATAATGTTGAAAATCAATTAGATAAAGATCACTTCTCATTGGAAAAACCAAAAGAGAGAATAGTGGAGTTTTTTGCTGTAAAAGAGTTAATGGAGCTTAGAGGAGTAAAAGATCAGGAGAGTACGGGTGCAATTTTATGTTTCTCGGGACCTCCTGGTGTTGGTAAAACTTCTTTGGCAAACTCGATAGCAAAAGCACTCAAGCGACCACTTGTAAGAATCGCGCTTGGTGGGTTAGAAGATGTAAATGAACTTCGTGGACATAGAAGAACTTATGTTGGAGCGATGCCAGGGCGAATTGTTCAAGGTCTGATAGATGCTAAAAAAATGAATCCAGTTGTTGTTTTAGATGAGATAGATAAAGTAGCAAAAACCGGAAGAGGTGACCCAACTGCAGCACTTTTAGAGATATTAGACCCTGAGCAAAATGTTGAATTTAGAGACTATTATCTCAACTTCAACATTGACTTATCTAAAGTTATTTTTATAGCAACGGCGAACGATGTTGGAAGAATTCCGGCTCCACTGAGAGACAGGATGGAGTTTATATCAATCAGCTCATACACTCCACAGGAGAAATTTGAGATTGCTCAAAGGTACATAATTCCTCAAGAGTTAAAAAAGCATGGACTTAAAAAATCAGAAGTATCAATCTCAACCCCTGCTGTAAAAGAGATAATCCATAGTTATACTCGTGAGGCAGGAGTTAGAAATCTTCGCAGACGAGTTGCAAATATGTCAAGGAAAATTGCAAAAGAGATTTTGCAGCATCCAGAGGTTATTAAGGTTTCTATAAATCTTAAAAATTTAAAAGATTACTTTGATAAAACTGTTTTTGAGATAGAAAAAACAACAAAAATCCCAGTGGTTGGTGTTGTAAATGGTCTTGCTTGGACAGCGGTTGGTGGTGATGTTTTAAAAATAGAGAGCATCAGGATAAACGGAAAAGGTGTGATGCAACTAACTGGAAGCCTTGGTGATGTTATGAAAGAGTCCGCAAGGATAGCTTTTAGTGTTGTAAAAACACTCATCGATAACAAAAAACTAAAAATTGATGCCTCAAATATTCCTCTTACCACAAAAGAGAAAGAGGATAAAGAAGAGATTGATGCCAGTGAAGTATATAAAAGATACGACCTGCATCTACATGTTCCAGATGGAGCTACTCCAAAAGATGGACCAAGTGCTGGAATCGCGATGGTTAGCGTTATAGCTTCGATTCTGAGTTCTAGAAAAATCCGCTCTGAGATTGCTATGACTGGAGAGGTTTCTTTGAGTGGAGATGTCCTACCAATCGGCGGACTTAGAGAAAAACTTATAGCTGCACACAAAGCAGGAATGACCAAAGTTCTGATTCCGAGCAAGAATTATGATAGAGATTTGGAAGATATCCCAAAAGAGGTTAGAGATAGCGTAGAGATTGTACCAGTCAGTAGAGTGGAAGAGGTTTTAAGCCAGATATTGGTTTAGAGCCAATTATACTTTTTAGTCTAGAATAGCTCTAGACCAAAAAAATTACTAAATCACAAGATCATTTATTTTTTGAAGTAAATCAATGCTTCTAATTGGCTTCATTAAAAATCCATTAGCACCAAGTTCTAGCGCTTCATTCTTCTTTGTTTCATCAGTAGTAAGAACAATTATTGGAACTTGCTTTATATTTTCATCTGAACGAATTACTTTTAACATCTCTATACCGTTCATGATTGGCATTATTATATCAAGAAGTATGAGATCTATATCGTCTCTTGATTTTATGAATCCTATTGCTTCTGCACCATTTTTTGCCTCAATCACTTCTTTGACACTTTCATTTTTCATTAACATAGATTTTAGAAGTTTTAGATTTATCATGTCATCATCTACTGCTAGTACTATCAAGCTTTTTATCATTATAGATTACCTCTCATTAATTAGTAAATAGAGATTTTATAACTTCTCTATCTACTGCATTTTTTATTATTTCATCTACATACTCTTTTTGATCAGATCCATTTTTTTCCATGGAATCATCAACAAGTACTATATGTGATTTTAGTCCATCTATGTTGTTTTTATTTCTGATAGTAGAAGATATATCTGCTATATCTAACTCGTTGTACTCTTTGTCAAACAGAACAACTCTATACGAATTATTTTTGATTAGTTCTTTAAATTCCGCTAGAGATGTTGCTGCTTCACAGCTTATTCCATCAATGCCCTCTATGATTTTGTTGTAGAGTTTCATTTCAAAACTACTTTTCTTTGCGATTAAAATATCAGCTTTGTATACTGCTTGAGCTTTTGCTTCTATCGCTTCTTTTTCTTCTTGAGGACTATTTTGTACTGTTTTTTGTCTCTGCACAGAAATATCGCTTATATCAACAATGCTATCTACCAAGAAATGATTTAACAGAGAGATTATCTCTGAGCGGATAAGTGGTTTTGTTGTATATTCGTCAAGACCAGCTGCTAAAAACTTCTCTCTATCACCTTTGAGCGCATTTGCTGTTAGTGCTACTATAGGTATATGCTCTTGATTGTAATCTTCTTCCCACTCTAATATCTCAGCTGTTGCTTCGACGCCGTCTAAGAAAGGCATCTGTATATCCATGAAAATCATGTCAAACTTGCCATCTTTTCTTTTTTGAAATGCTTCAAGACCATTGTTTGCTATAGTTACGGTTATGCCTAAATCCTCAAGAGTTCTTTGGATTAGTTTCTGGTTGATTATGTTATCTTCCGCAACCAAGATGTCAGCTTTAAACCTTGATGTAAGCGTGTCAAACTTTCTACGATTTTGTTTCTTTGCAATCTGCGTAGTAGAGTTTAGCATCACATAATTTTCGAGTGTTTGCTTGAGTTTTGATGAGTGAATAGGCTCATAGAGAGTTTTAAATATATCTAGCCCTAGTGAGTCAATTTTTCTTATTAAATTGGATTTTGTAAGTACAATCAGCTCTAGAGAAAGTTTTGCAAACTCCTGTAGACTCTCGTTTGTAACATAGTCATAATCCACAAAAAGAAGATTGTAGTTTGTGTCATTTTGGAGAAGTTGTACTTTGTTGATATCTTTAAAAGTTGTATATCCTACGCCAAAATATTCAAGGTATTCCCTTAAGTATTTATCCTGTTTTTTAAGTTTTATTGAGTCGCTGAGTATTAGAGCATTCAACTGATTAAACATACCCTCTGAGCTATCATTTAGCGTCTCGACTTCATCAAACTCAATACTGAAAAAGAATGTAGTCCCCTGTCCTGGAATACTGTGAAGATCAAGTTTGCCACCCATAAGTTCAACAAAACTACTTGATATAGTAAGACCAAGTCCAGTTCCACCATACTTTCTAGTAATCGATGTATCTGCTTGAGAGAATGCTTCAAAGATTCTAGATTTTTGTTCACTCGTTACACCAATACCACTATCTTGAATCTCAAATTTTATAGTAGTTTTACCAATTGTGTCAGATTTTACTTTTCTTATGTCAACATTTATTGCGCCAGCATTATTTGTAAATTTAACTGCATTTGAGAGAAGGTTTATTATTACCTCTTTTAGTTTTGTTGGATCACCTTTGAGTGGGAACTCTAACGCAGGATCAATGAAACATCCAAGATCTATATGTTTTTCACTTGCTCTTACTGCGTAAACTTCAACAGCACTTTCAAACTCTAAGATTGGGTTAAATGCAATATTTTCTATCTCAAGCTTATTGCTCTCGATTTTAGATAAGTCAAGGATATTGTTTATAATTTCAAGAAGATTTTCAGAACTTTTTTCTATTATCTCAACAAACTCAATCTGTTCTTCTTGAAGTCCAGAATCTTTTAGAAGTTCAGTAAATCCAACAATTCCATTTAGTGGTGTACGAATCTCATGCGACATGTTTGCCAAGAACATTGATTTTGCTTCACTTGCTTCTTGTGCTGATTGTTTATCTCTTCTTGTTTGATCAATAATCTCTTCAAGAAGTGCGTAGGCCATATTTGTACCTTCGGCAGTATGAAGGTTAATTTTTTTATTATTTTGTAGAGATGTATCTTCTGCAACTCTTTTTAGAACGCTCTCTAGATGCTTAATGTTATTTGCAATTTCATTTGAAAGTAGATAGCCTAAAACAGCAAGTATTATAGCAATTAACCAGATACTAAAAGTAATAGCAAGAAATTGTATGGAGTCAGCTTGTACTTTTTGAGCTCTTTTGTCCATTGCTGCAATTAGTAAATTTTCTGCCTCTGTGATAATATTAATTTTTTCTGATTGCATGGTAAACCATACGCCGGAGGCAATTTCATATTCTCCACTTTGTGAAGCGGTGATTAACGCCGTTCTTTCTGTATTTATATCTTGAAATAACTCTATGCTATCTTCGCTCTTAAAGAGAGAATCTAATTTTTTAGAGAGTTCTATATTTTGGATGCCAGCGTAATTCACTGAGTCCGCTTTACCGATAATCGAAATCCATTTGCTTAGGTCATTATCAATAAGCTTTGCTGAGCGAGAGATGTTATATGACATATATCCTCTCTCAATGCCAGATGCCTCTTTTGCGTTAACCATGGTTATATATTGAGAATATAGTTGGCTAATCTCTTTGTCAATTTGATTCTCTGTAATTTGCTCTAACTGTTTAACAAACTTTCCTTGAGCATCCGTATATACTTTAAAGAAAAATTCATCAAACTTAGCATCTAGTCGATCGATTTTTGGTCTTACTGCTTTTATTTTTGCAATAGAAGTAACAACATCATTTATGTTTGCAACTAATCTTCTTTTTTCAGACGAACTGATGTTTGAAGTTTGTAAATCTCTTGAATACTTAAGAAATACTGCAACTTTTTCATCAACAACTTTTCTCTGTTCATGTAGTGACTTTAGAATATTCTCTGTTTTGTTACCAAGATACATGGCGCTCATACCACGTTCTCTCGCAATATTTCCAACTACTTCATTGAGATGTTTATTTTGAGTCAATCTGTTTTGTAGTTGCTCCGCTGCTTGAAAAGCAATATAAGAGCTATAAACATAATAACTCGTCAATGAAAAAAGAACAAGAATTGGGAGTAGGCTTATTAGGCGTAATCTATTTTTTAATCCTAGTTGCATTATTTACCTTCTATGTTTGAGATTTGGTTTAGTTTTGTTGTAATAACACTAATATTTTTTATAACCTCTTCGCTACTGTTAGAATTGATTATAGTATTGAGTTCATCATCGAACTTATGAATTCGCATATTGTCGCTCATTCCTTTTAGCTCTATTGCATCTTCTTTTGAGCTGTTGAAATCACCATTTTCCATAGATACAACTATGTTTTCGCATAGTTGACGACTGGTTTCTAGATACTCTTCAAGAAGTTTATTAAAACTATTTGCATCTAGTCCAATACTGTTGGCAACTAACTCTTTGTCGTACGAAAGAGCTATATTTAAAATTTCTTTTTCTATATCAGAATTATCTTCCTTTAGTGTAGCGTCTGTGTCTAATATCATTAGTTCTTCGTCGCTTATATTATTTTGTATGGGCTCTTTATTTTGTTTATAGAAGTCATCATCAGCAAGTTCCGCAATCTCTATGATGTCTGGTACTTGACTGTCATCTATTTCTAAAACTTTCTCTTGTATCTCAACACTCTTTGCTGGAAAAGGTTCTTCATCTTTAAGTGATAAAACAAAATCGTCCTCATCTATATCTATTTTGTTATCTCTTATGTCAGTTTGTGTGTATGTTGTGTTTTTGTTTTCGCTTCCTGAGAGCCTGTCGAGTGTTTTGAATAGTTTATTTAAAATTGTCTCTATATCGTCACTTTCGTTGACTGTACCAATGGAGGTTAATATGCTAAGTGCATCTTCTACTCGTAGATTTGCTGCCACACCTTTTAACTTATGAGAAAGTATTTTAATTTTATCTATGTCTTTGTCATGTGCAGCTTGATATAGTTCTGTTTTAAAACTATTGGCCTGAGCAATAAAATCTTGAATAAACTCTTCTATAAGATCAACTGGAAGACCAAGTGCTTCCGAAGCCGTTTCCGGACTAAATTTGTAGTTTGCAAACTCACCGAGATCATCATCTGCTTCAGTAATTTGCTTTGGCTCGAAAGCTGGCTGTTTTGAATCTTTTAACTCTTTAGATGGTATATGTTTTTTATTGTCTTGTGTAAGTTCACTTATATCAATATCGATAGGCAAGGAGATATTTTCATCTACTTTTGGATAAAGATCTGCCTCTATATTTAAAATTGGCTCACTAGATATCTGTTTAGGAACATAACTATCTGTTGCTTGAGTGTTTTTTGGTATATCTATTTTTGGTGCTGATGTAACTAGAGGCTCTATTTTTATCTGCTCACTTTGAGAATCAAGAAGTGCTCTGATATTTAGTAGATTTATAATATAGGCTTTTTGTGATGGGTTATCAGAGAGATAAATCGTCTGTATATCTAGTGAAGCTACGAAATTTTTGCTTTTTGCACGGATAATTACTTTTTGTTTTGCTCCTGAGTCATCACAAGCAACATAGTCAATCCAATGAACATGCTTGAAGTTATGTATATAGCCAACCGATTTTGCAAAAAGATCTGCAAAATCAGCTGCTTCGTGTTGAAGCTCAGCTAGGTTTGAAAAACCTAATACTCTTAAATCATTCTCATCAATTCCTATAAACTCTTTTTTGTGGTTGTAAATTAGCATACTTGCCCTTTGTGTTACACTGTTTTTGTTTAATTTATATGATTTATATTGTATTCTTCAATATTTTTTCTAGGTACAGGTTTGCTCACAGAGATATAACCTATTATTTCATCCTGATTATTGTGGATTGGCGCAATCTCTGAGTTTATCCAGTAAAAAGAGCCATCTTTACGCAGATTTTTTAAGAGTCCATTCCAAACTTGCCCACTTTTAAGCGCTTTGTGCATCTGGTTAAACACCTCATGTGGCATATCTGGATGTTTTACTTTGGAGTGATTATTATTTACGAGTTCCTCTGCTGAGTATCCCGAAATTTCACAAAACTTTCTATTTACAAAAGTGATATTATCATTTAAATCTGTTTGACTTATTGCCACTTTGCCTTCATAGATATACTCTTCACTAGTTGGTATAACTTTATTCATAAAAAACCTCTACTTAAATGTCACTATAAACGGCACTAATATATCATGAATAGTTTAAAATAAAACTTATTTATAAATGTTTTTTATAATTTGGGCATCTTTTTGATTTAAAATAGAACTTATCTCTTCAACACTTAATTCTCTAAGGGTATCAAATGTTTCAAAATGTTTTAAAAGCTTAACTATTTTTGCTTGTGATATACCATTTAGTGTCAATAGCTTACTCTCGTTGTCAAGTTTTAGTTTTGTTTTTTTATGAAAATTTATAGCGCATCTATGAGCCTCATCTCTCATGTTTTGAGCCCAATGGAGCCTTTTGTCGCTATTTGGTAACTTTACAATGTTCTCTCTGGTATACAAGATATCATTCGCTTTACCCTTTGCCCGATGGGCTTTTGCGTCTATTTTCTCTTTTGATATTGCAATTAAGTCTAGAGATATACCGTTTGACACCAAAATATCTGATGCCAACTTTAAAAGCGTAGCTCCACCATCGAGTATCCATAAATCAGGCGGAGAATTTTTTGAGAAACTCTCTACCCTTTTTGTTAGCATCTCTCTCATTTGCGAATACTCATCTTTTGCTTGAAGATGGTATATCCGGTAGCTTTTTTTATCAAACTTGCCGTCTTCATAAACTGCCATTGCTCCAACTGTTGCAACTCCTGCCATGTGGGAGTTATCAAAAACTTCTATACGATTTGGAGTGCGCTCTAGCTTAAAAAGCTCTTTGATTTCATCCAGTATCTGACCACTGTTTTGAGTTTTATCATTTTTTAAAAGCTCCTCAGCATTTAAAAGTGCTAGATTTATCAACTCCTTCTTTTCACCTTTTAGAGGTACTTTTATCTCTGCTTTTTTCCCAAAAACTTGCGTGAGATGCTTTTGAACTAAAGATAGTGACTCAAAGTTTGAGGCCACTAAAATTGGCGCGATAATTGGTGGTTTCTCATTTTTATAAAACTCTAACAAAACTCTCTGATAAAACTCATCTTCATCATAACCCTCATAAAGGTTTATGAAGTCATGAGTTGAGGAGATTATCTTGCCGTCACGCATAAATATCCTAACGACTGCTGCTCTTTTTTCTTTGGAACAGATAGCAAAAATGTCGTAGTTTTCATTAGTTGCAAAGTCAATCTCGCTTTTTATTTGTGAACGCTCAATTCTTAGGATTCTATCTCTAAGTTCTCCAGCCTCTTCAAACCTAAGATTTTCTGCATAAAACTCCATTCTATTTTGCAGTTTGCTTATGACTGTTTTTTTATTTTGAATCAACTCTATGGCTAAATCAACCTCTTTTTTATACTCTGTATCGCTCACGGCAAGTTCACAAGGAGCTAAGCATCTGTCTATTTGATGATAAAGACAGATCTTTTTTGATTTTAGTGAGCCCTTTTTTTGAACGAGTTTGCAAAGCTCGTAAATCGAGTCTAAAATATCTCTCGCACCAACAGAGTAGGGTCCAAAATATTTAATATCCGTAGAATCAATAACTTTTCTTGTAAGCTCAAATCTAGGATATTTTTGTGAGTAGTCTATGTAAATATATGGATAAGTTTTATCATCACGAAGCAAAATATTATATTTTGGATTTAGCTGTTTTATAAGTGAATTCTCAAGTATAAGTGCGTCATGCTCACTGTTTACGACGATATAATTAAGCGAAACAGTTTGAGCGAGCATCTTTGTTATGCGAAGAGATAGATTTTGGTTTGGCTTAAATATGGGAGTAAAATTAAAGTAACTTTTCACTCTGTTTGATAGATTTTTCGCTTTTCCTATGTAGAGCAGATGTCCATCTTTGTCGAAGTATTGATAGATTCCAGCGGAAGAGGGAAGCTGTTTTATAGTCTCTTCAAGATTCATGTTTTGCTTTTATGATTGTTAAAATACTCATAGCCAGTTCTCGTAGTTTTGGGTCCTCTATGTCTACTTCTATGTCGCCAGTCGCTCTCTCTACATAATTTGTATTGCCTTGATTTGAGCTGTAAACTTCTAGCGCAATCTTTGGTTTATGATCCACAAAACAGACAACATCTTTTATCTTCAAATCTGAACACTCTAGAAAATTTTGTGATTCCATAATCATAGGTGAGTTTAAAATTGATTTAATCATATTTATAATATTATTGACATCTAATTTATTTAAATTGGTGGACAAAACGAAGAAAAGTGTCTCATTTTTGATGTATCCAAATTTGATGCTTTTTTGTATGCTTGATAGCAGTGAAGATTTTAGTCTGCTAATACATCCATGTTCCAATAATCTGTGAAATTGAGGTTTGCATTGAATAGAATTAATAATTTGAGTAGCATTTTTCATCTGATAATTATAACAATCTTTTTGTTAAGTTTGAGCGGATGTGGGTATAAAGCAAATCCATATTATCAAGAAAAAGCACCGCAAGGTGATAAAAATATAGAGTTTATTATCCAAAACCAAAATATGGATGATAATGAAAGTGTTGATAAGCAGTAATGAAATATGATGTAATAATTGTAGGTGCTGGAGTAGCTGGACTTTACGCTGCACTGCACCTTCCTCGTGATAAAAAGGTTTTAATTATAAACAAAAGAGAGACATTTAAATGTAACAGTTTTTATGCTCAAGGTGGCGTCGCACTAGCGGTTGATAGTAAAGATATACCAATGCACATTAAAGATACTCTTGATGCAGGAGCTGGGCTTTGCGATGAAGACGCAGTTAGAGTACTTAGTGAGAGCTCAAGAGGTACTATTGATGATCTGATAAATCGCGGATTTCTTTTTGATTCTGATGAAAATGGAGAGCTTCTTTACACAAAAGAGGCGGCTCACTCAAGAGAAAGAATTCTTCATGCCGGCGGAGATGCAACGGGAAGATACTTGCACTATTTTTTACTATCAAAAAATCCTCATCCGATGCTAGGCGATGCCAGGGTGGTAGATTTGTTAATAAAAGATGGTGTTTGCTATGGTGTAACCGTGCTTGATCATAGAGAGAGCAGAAACATATATGCAAACAGTGTGATTATTGCTAGTGGTGGAGTAGGTTCGCTTTATGAGTATCACACAAATGCTCCATGTATTAGCGCCGATATGCAGGGGCTTTGCCTACTTAAGGATATAGAGCTTGAAAACATGGAGATGATGCAGTTTCATCCAACCGTTTTTGTAAAAAGTGAATCCGCACAAAAACTCCTCCTCACCGAAGCACTCCGAGGCGAGGGCGCTACTATAGAAGATGAAAATGGAAGAAGATTTTTGTTTGATTATGATGAACGAGGGGAACTTGCTTCCAGAGATATAGTTAGCAAGTCTATCTATGAGTACAATAAAAAAACAGGGCTTAAGGTATATCTCGCGTTTAGTAACTTTGACTATCACTATTTCACGCATAGATTTCCAAATATATTTAAGAGTTTACAAGATTTAGGTTTTGATGTACCGTATGAGAGAGTCCCAATATCCCCAGCGTTTCACTATGCGATTGGCGGAATTAAGACTGATGTTGATGGCAAAGTGCCAAATATAAAAAATCTTTATGCTATTGGAGAGGTGGCATCTACTAAAGTTCATGGAGCGAACAGACTTGCCTCAAACTCTCTTCTGGAGGGTTTGGTATTTGCCACAAGAGCGACCAAAGATATCCTGAACTCCAATTACTCAACTAAATCCATAGAGTTTAAAGTAGATGATGAGATTATGAGCTTTAAAGATGACAAAGCCAAAAAAAACCTGCTTCGTAAGATAATGTGGGAAAATGTCTCTATTGTTAAAACAAAAGATGGATTAAATAGTGCGTTGGAGCAGATAGATGCTCTTTTAAATGAGAAGATTGGCAGATTGTTAAAATTTCGTCTATTAACCGCAAGAGAGATAGTCTTATCGGCACTTAAAAGAGAAGAGTCGATAGGCGTTCATTATATAAAAGAGGATGTAGGTGATTAAATTTATCTTGCTGATTTTTGTTTCTACTTTTGCATTCGCAAGCTCTGGCTGTGCAGCAGAGACTATGCCAGATTTGACTCTAACATGGGCTGGAATAAGCTCTCTTCTTATTTTTATGATTGCATACTATTTTGTTGCAACTGAAGATAAGTACCATTTAGACAAATCAAAGCCTGCTCTTTTTGCAGGAACAATCATTTTTATTTTAGTGGCAATTTATTATGCTTTGAATGGTTTAGATATGGAGCTTGTGCATGCTCAAGCACAACATCAAATACTTGAAATTGCTGAAATATTTTTCTTTCTATTTGTGGCTATGACATATATTGAGACGCTAATTCATATGAATGTTTTTGAAAAACTTAAATATAATTTAGTGTCAAAAGGGTACAACTACAGAAAGCTTTTTTGGTTAACTGGACTTTTGGCATTTTTCATCTCACCAATAGCAGACAACCTAACAACAGCGCTTATTCTCTCAACTGTACTTATAACAATCGAGAGAGAAAAAACATCTTTTTTGGTTCCTGGAGCCATAAATATTGTCGTAGCAGCAAACGCAGGTGGCGCATGGAGTCCGTTTGGAGATATTACAACTTTGATGGCATGGACAACTGGAAAAGGGGTTTTTTCTGACTTCCTGTTTCTTTTCCCAGCCTCGGCTGGCGGATATGTTGTAACTGCATACTTGCTTAGTAGATTCGTACCACAAACTAAACCTGTTTTTGATGCAAAGACAGAGAAAGCCCCAATTTTAATGCAGGGGGCGGGTGGCGTGATTGCTCTTGGAGTTTTTACAATTGCCTCAGCCGTTTTATCTCATCAGCTTCTTCATCTACCAGCTATGTGGGGCATGATGCTTGGTTTGGCTGTGCTTAAGTTATTTCAATATAGATTAAAGAGAAAATATAATTCAAAACTAAACATCTTTGAATCTATGAGTAAAATAGAGAATAATACGCTTCTGTTCTTCTTTGGTATATTGGCGGCTGTTGGTGGACTTTACTTTGTCGGTTGGTTGGCTCTTGCATCTGTGGTTTATCATCCTGATGCTTTGGGTGCAACATGGTCAAACATTGGCGTAGGATTCCTCTCCGCAATAGTTGATAATGTTCCAGTGATGTCTGCAATACTAAAGGCAAACCCAGATATGGGAGTTGATCAGTGGATGTTAGTTACCATGACCGCCGGAATCGGTGGCTCTTTGATTAGTTTTGGCTCTGCTGCTGGCGTAGGTGTTATGGGTAAACTATCTGGAATATACACATTCGGCTCTCATATGAAGTACTCATGGACAATTTTGGTTGGCTATATTGTCTCAGTCGCAATATGGTATGTTCAGTATCAAATGCTCGGTCTCTACATAAAACATTAATGTTGATTATTGTATCCTTTCACTACTTGAAGGGGTGCAAATCCTCATAAATCCGCCTCTGGCACCTATAAAAACTCTTACAAAAGGCATTCAAAATGATAAATGTTAGCATCATAGTTTTAGATTTTGGCTCTCAATATACTCAACTTATAGCTCGTCGTTTGCGTGAAGATAAAATATATTGTGAAATTCTTCCATACTACACAAAAGCAAGCGAAATTAGAGCAAAAAATCCAAAAGGAATCATTCTTAGCGGTGGTCCATCATCTGTTTATAATGAAAATGCCTATACTGTAGATCAAGAAGTTTACGCTATGGGAATACCTGTTCTTGGCATCTGCTATGGTATGCAAAGAATCGCAGCAGATTTTGGTGGCAGTGTAATCCGCTCATCTCATCATGAGTATGGAAAAGCAGAGCTAAATATCATAACCGTTGGTGAGAATTGTTCACCACTTTTTAAAGATTGTGACGATGAGAGAGTTGTTTGGATGAGTCATAGCGATAAAGTAGATGTTCTCCCAGATGGATTTAAGCCTATTGCAACATCGCCAAATTCGCCTTACGCGGCCATTTCTAATGAAGAAAAAAGAATCTACGCAATGCAATACCACCCAGAAGTTCAGCACTCTGAGGAGGGTTATTTGATGCTTCGTAATTTTGCAAGAGGCATATGCGGCGTCAGTGAAAAATGGAAAATGGAACATTTCTTAAAAGAGCAAATTGCTAAAATCAGAGCTCAGGTTGGGGATGGAAAAGTTCTTTGTGGTCTTAGCGGTGGGGTTGATAGTTCTGTTGTTGCAGCGATGCTTTATGAGGCAATTGGTGATCAGTTGGTTCCGGTTTTTGTTGACAATGGACTTCTTAGAAAAGGGGAGAGAGAACAGGTTGAAGAAGTTTTTAAAATTAATTTAAAAGTTCCTTTGGTTGTGGTTGATGCAAGAGAGAGTTTTTTAAGTAAATTGGCAGGTGTTAGCGATCCGGAGAAAAAGCGTAAAATTATTGGACACACTTTTATTGAAGAGTTTGAAAAAGAGGCTAAAAAACATAATGGTATTAAGTTTTTAGCTCAAGGAACCCTCTATCCCGATGTAATCGAATCAATCAGCGTGAACGGTCCATCAGAGGTTATAAAATCTCATCATAATGTTGGTGGCCTACCAGACTGGATGGATTTTAAGCTTATCGAACCACTTCGTGAACTCTTTAAAGATGAGGTCAGAAAAATAGGTCTTGAGCTTGGACTTCCAGAGTCTATGATAAACCGTCATCCGTTCCCTGGACCAGGACTTGCAATCAGAATCATGGGCGATGTAAACCAGCCAGATTTAGATCTGCTTCGTGAGGCTGATGTGATTTTACTAGATGAGTTAAAAGCTAGCGGATACTATGCAAAAACATGGCAAGCGTTTGCAGTGCTTTTAAATGTAAAATCAGTCGGTGTTATGGGCGATAACCGTACTTACGACAACACTGTTTGTGTGAGAGTTGTAGAGGCAGTTGATGGAATGACTGCTACATTTGCTCATCTTCCACATGATTTGTTAGAGAGAATAAGCAGAAGAATTATCAATGAAGTTGATGGGATAAACCGAGTCGTTTACGATATAAGTTCAAAGCCACCAGCAACAATCGAGTGGGAGTAAAATCATAAAAATTTCAATGCATTTTGAAATGATTAAAACTTCAGCATAGTTCACTATGCTTTTGTCTTAAAACATCCCAAACTACATCAAATTTTTTATGATTTGCTGTATTTAAACATTAGTGAGAATGAATGCCGAAAAAAATTTACCTCTTTGCTACTTCCAAAAACGAGAACACAATCAATATTAAATCTCTTGAGGTTCGTTTTTTAAAACCTTTCATAAATTTTTTAGATTATGACTATCTTATAGTTACATCAAAACAGACGGTAAAAGCGTTAGAGCAGTATAACAAAGAAGATTTTATAGCAACCGAGACTCTTTGTGTTTCACAAAAAACAGCAGTGGCTTATGAGAATTTTGGTGGAAAAGTTTTAGCTGTTGGCGATGGATATGGCGATAATTTAACAGAATTTATAGAGAAATTTCCTAAAGACACAAAATGGCTATATCTAAGAGCGGAATTAATTGCGTCAGACTTTGTACAAAAAAGTAGAGATAGCGGATATTTAATCGATGAAGAAATTTTGTATGTAAGTGAGTGTTCACAAGAGATTTTAGATGTGAGAATTAATGATGATTCTACACTTATCTTTACTTCTCCATCGTCAATAAGCTGTTTTTTAAAAAACAATACACTTCATAAAGATGCAAAAATTGTAGTAATTGGCAAAACAACGGCGCAAGAGTTGCCAGATGGGACAGATTTTTATATTTCCAAAGCAACATCTATAGAGAGCTGCGTAGAGCTGGCACTCACTCTTTAAAAGAAAAATCAAGTATCATTTTTGTACAATAGTGTTTATAGTCTAGGTAGTTCGACATATCGCATAATGAGGGTTCTACATATTCAACTTGCGAATAGGTAGGATTTTCGTGTGTGGTGCTATCGTTTGAGATATGTTAGCTCTGTCGAGATACTGCCGCCGTTAGAAAGTTCTCTCTTCGCCTAAATACGGCTTTTAGAACCAAGCCAATGCGAAACGGCTACTTGGGCTATTTTTCAAAAATATCTATTTAGAATTTACTGATTTTTTAAATAGATATTTTTTTATTTTTTTTGGAGTATGAATGAAAATTTTAATTTTAGGTAGTGGTGGCAGAGAGTACTCAATTGCTCGTGCGATATCAAACGAAGATGAAAAACATGAGCTTTTTTTTATGCCAGGAAATGGTGCTACGACAGATTTTGGAGTAAATCTTGATATAAAAGATTACAATGAACTAGCGCTTTATGCAAAAGAGAACAAAATAGAGCTGACAATTGTCGGTCCAGAAGCTCCGCTTGTCGATGGTGTTGTTGATATTTTCAAATCCCATGGACTTGTTATATTTGGACCAAGCAAAGAAGCCGCTCAACTTGAGGGTTCAAAAGTTTATATGAAAAATTTTTTGGCAAAATATAACATTCCAACTGCTCGCTATATTGAAACCGCTTCAATCGAGGAAGCATTTAACTTTACAAACAAATTAACTGCTCCAATCGTTGTAAAAGCAGATGGGCTTTGTGGTGGAAAAGGCGTGATAATCGCCCAGAATCACAATGAGGCAAAAATTGCAATTTCAGAGATGTTAAGTGGAAAAAGCTTTGGAGATGCAGGACTAAAAGTCGTTGTAGAAGAGTTTTTAGATGGATATGAGCTTTCCATGTTTGCGGTTTGCGATGGAGATGACTATATTTTGCTACCAGCTGCGCAGGATCACAAAAGACTTTTAAATAATGATATGGGACCAAATACTGGCGGAATGGGCGCATACGCTCCAACCCCTTTAGTAGATGAAGAGCTTTATCAAAAAGTAAGAGACAGAATTATTCGTCCAACACTAGATGGAATGAAAAAAGAGGGTGCACCGTTTGAGGGCGTTCTTTTCATAGGCATTATGGTTGTTAAGGGCGAGCCAATTACGCTAGAGTTTAATGTTCGTTTTGGAGATCCTGAGTGCGAAATTCTTATGCCTCTTATGACTTCAAGCGTGAGTGATATGTTCTATAAAGCTTCTACAAACAGACTAAAAGAGATAAAAGTAGAGTTTTCAAAGCAGTTTGCTGTAGGTGTTGTGATGGCTAGTGGAGATTATCCATATAAAAACTCAAAACCAGCAGAGATTATTTTAGATAAAGTTCTTCACACTGATGTAGAAAAAAATAGCCATATCTCTTTTGCTGGTGTGAGTATGATAGATGGTATTTTGTATGCAGATGGTGGTAGAGTTTTAGTTTGTATTGGTGTTGGTGATAGTATAAAAGAGGCAAGAGATAGAGCGTATCTGAGATGTGGACAGGTTCATTTTGCTGGCAAAAAACTTCGTACCGATATAGCTTATCAAGCGCTGTAGGATAAGATAAAAGTGGACGAAGAGATTCAAAAAATTCTTAATCATCAAGAGATGACTCTTGCTCCAATAAAAAAAAGAGCAACAGCTTTTTTTATAGATGAAGTAATTCTTACTGTTTTATTGATAATAGCAGTTGGCGACTCTTTCTTTGCAGCAAAAACACAAGAAGAGATGATTAAGGTTATCTACTCTTTTATTTTAGAATATGTCGCCATAAAAATATTTTATCAAGCTTTTTTTGTTATGAAGTATGGTGCGACAATAGGCAAAATAGTTATGAAAATTAGAGTTGTTGAGATAAAAACACTACAAAATCCAAATGTAATTATTTCACTAAACCGTGCAATTGTGCGAATTTTTAGTGAAGCTATCTATTATCTAGGTTTTTTGTGGGGTATGTTAGATAAAAATAGACAAGCTTGGCACGACAAGAGCGCTAAAACTTTGGTAATAAATGCTTAAGCTTCTCCTGTCTTTTTTGATATTAACCACATTTTTAGTTGCAGATGAAAAAGTTGAGCTCTACGCAACAAAAATGGATGCAAAAGATAACATAGTAACAGCAAGTGGTGAGGTTATAGTAATCTACCAAGATTATCACTTAAGCGCGAAAAAAGCAGTATATGATAGAAACAGTGGTGAACTAGAACTTTTTGATAATGTTAGAGCTTCTAAAGGGGACAGCGTTAAGCTCCTTGGAAATTATGCAAGACTAAATATTGCAAAAAAAGAGAAAGAGTTTAAGCCGTTTTATATGGCAGAAGATACATCAAGAGTTTGGCTTAGTGGGAAAGAGGGCTGTTTAAAAGATAAAGATTTAAACATAAAATCTGGCTCGATGAGCGGATGTGATCCAAACAATCCACTCTGGAGAATGGACTTTTCATCCTCTGACTATAACATGGATACTAAATGGCTAAATTTGTATAATGCAAGACTTTATATATACGATATTCCTGTTTTTTATACCCCCTATTTTGGATACCCGCTAGATACAACCAGAAGGACAGGACTTTTGCCTCCAACATTTGGAATCTCAAACAGGGATGGGTTTTATTATGAGCAATCACTCTATATTGCTGAGCAGAATTGGTGGGATTTAGAATTAACACCACAAATAAGAACTAGCCGTGGTGATGGAATATATTCAGACTTCAGATTTGTAGATACAAATACATCAAAAGGAGCACTGAATATTGGCTATTTTAAAGAAAAAAGTCAATATTTTATTGATAACAATTTAGCAAATCAATCGCACTATGGGTTTAAGTTTAACTATATTAATAGTGATTTTATCAATCAATGGTTCAATACAAATTTTGAAGGTCAGTCCGGCATATATGCTGATATAATAAACATGAATGATGTTGAGTACCTAAATCTCTCAACAAATAATATGACTAAAACCGTGACAGCAAAACAGCTACTCTCAAGAATAAACCTTTTTTATAACACAGATAAAAATTATATAGGTGCATATTTCAAATACTATAAAGATCTAATAAAATCCAGCAATGAAACAACTCTACAAAATCTTCCAGCAGTCCAATATCACAGGTATTTAGATACGCTTTTTGAAAATCACTTTTTATATAATTTTGATATAAAAAGTAATGACTTTTATAGACAAGTTGGCAAAAGTGCGGTGCAGACAGATATAAATATTCCATTGTCATTTCAGACATCACTTTTTAATGAGCATATAAATGCCTCATATAAGCCCTATATCTATGCACAACAGACAACCTTTAAGGGGCAAGACACAAATCAAACAGTTGACAGTGAGTACAGCAATGGCTTTTTTGCAAGAACTTCCCACTCGTTTTCTCTATCCTCTCAACTAACAAGGGCCTTTGATACAGTTACTCACTCCATAGATGTTGGTGCAACATATACTACTGCTGGAAGTGAGTTAAGAAATGGATATTATAAGGAGCGAAAAGATCAGTGTTCGCTCGCACAAAATAAGTCACTGCCAATTTGTGAATTTTATAATATTGCAGATGTTAAAGAGAATCTACAACTCTACTATTCACAATATTTTTACGGAGCTGATGGAGCGCAGATAATATATCACAGGCTTGCTCAGATTATCTCTTATGGTGATGTTAATGGCGGAGCAGGTGAGCTTGAAAATGAATTTGATTATCAGATAACTACTAACTTAAATTTCTATAATAATATGTTTTATAACTATGATGAGAGTGGTTTTTCTAAGAACTTTAACAAAATAACATACAGGAGCGGTAGTTTTGATATAGGTTTGTCTCACATGCGTCAAAATAAGTTTGTAGAGTCGATTCCAAATACAAGTTATTTGACCTCATTTTTGAGTTATAGATACAATAAACACTATACTTATGATTTTAAATATGATTATGACCTAGAGCTTGATAGAAAAAAAGGAGTTGATTTTGGATTATTATATAAAAAAAGATGCTGGGACTTTGGTTTAAGGTATATTGAAAACAACAGACCAACTCTAAGTAAGTATGGGATAGCAGATTCGATAAATGATAGATATGTATTTGTAACGGTGGCATTGAAGCCAATTATGCCATCAACTGTGCCAGGAAGTAAGGCCTCTGGATTTATCTACAAATTACCAGAAAACTCAAAAGGAAACTAAGTTAATGAAAAAATTATTGGGAGATAAAAAATGAAATATGATGTAACAGTAGATTTAATAAACAGAGAAGAGAAGTACTCTTTTGGTGAAGTTGCAAAACAGGCAAATGGTGCAGCATGGCTAAGAAGCGGTAAAACAGTTATTTTGGCAACAGTTGTTATAGATGAAACAGAGATAGTAAAAGATGATTTTTTACCACTGACTGTTCAGTATATAGAAAAAAGTTACGCAGCTGGAAAGATTCCTGGCGGATTTTTTAAACGCGAGACAAAGCCAAGCGATTTTGAAACATTAACATCTCGTATAGTTGACCGTTCTTTGCGCCCACTTTTTCCAAAAGGTTTTGGATATCCAACACAGGTAACCATACTAGTGCTTAGCGCAGATAAAGAGTCTGACCTTCAAGTCTTGGCGTTAAATGCAGCATCTGCTGCTCTTTTTGTTAGTGACATCAGTATTGATAAATCTGTTTGCGCACTGAGAGTTGTAAAAGTTGATGGAGAGTTGGTTTTAAATCCAACACTTTCACAACTAAATAGTTCCACATTAGACCTTTATCTCTCTGGAACAAAAGATGATCTTTTGATGATTGAGATGAGGACGATTGGCTCAAATGAGTTTGACAACAGCTTAGTAGTTGACCCATTTATGGATCCAACTCTTGGCATGCCGATAGTGGAAATGCATGTTTCAAATGCAATTAGTGAAGATGAGCTTATTGGAATTTTTGAACAAGCGCAAGAGGCTTTATCCCAGAATAATATAAAATATGAAGAACTTTTTGCTCCATATAAAAGAGAGTGCTTGAGTCTTGAGTATAAAGCACATAATATTAACGAAGAGATGGTTGATTTTGTAAGAACAACTCATATGCCAGAGATAAAATCTGCGATGAATCAAATGGCAAAATCGGAGCGTTCAACAGCACTAAGAACGCTAAGAAAAAACATACTCAAAACGAACGCGAGTTGGGATGAAGTAGAGTTAAAAGATGCAGTAGAGAAGGTTAAGAGAGGACAGGTCAGAACTCAGATTTTAGATGAAAACATTCGTGCAGATGGTAGAACTTTAAGAGAAGTTAGACCTATAAGTATTAGCACAAATGTCCTTCCATCTGCTCACTCTTCATGTCTATTTACTCGTGGAGAGACACAAGCGCTAGTTGTTCTTACGATAGGTGGAGCTAAAGATGCTCAAATGTATGAATCATTAACGGATAGCGGAACACAAAATGAACACTTTATGGTTCATTATAATTTTCCAGGCTTTAGTGTGGGTGAAGCTTCGCCGATTACTGGCGTAAAAAGAAGAGAACTAGGTCATGGAAATCTTGCAAAAAGAGCACTAGAGCCGATTCTTGATTTAGACTCACAGACGATTCGTTTAGTTTCTGAAGTACTTGAATCAAATGGTTCATCTTCAATGGCCACTGTTTGTGGTGGCTATATGGCTCTTCGCGCGGCCGATATAGAGACTAGTGATATTGTTGCTGGAATTGCTATGGGTATGGTTAGCGATGGAGACAGATACGCGATTTTATCAGACATTATGGGGCTTGAGGATCATGATGGCGATTTAGATTTTAAAGTTACTGGTTCAAAAAATGGCATTACAGCTATGCAGATGGATATAAAATTAGGTGGAATCAGCCTTGATGTCCTAAAAGAGGTGCTTTACCAAGCAAAAGAGGGCAGAGCACATATAATTGATATTATGCTTGAGGCCGAGACAAACATAGAGCTTAATGATGGCGTTTTACCAAATTCAGATTTCTTTCATATAAATCCAAGTTTTATTGGTGATATTATCGGCCAAGCTGGAAAAACTATTCGTGAAATTATAGAGAAATTTGAAGTAGCTATCGATATAGATAAAAAAGATGGCAAAGTTAAAGTTACTGGAAAAAGCAAAAGTGGTGTAGAGGGAGCAAGAGCTCATATTGAAGGTATCATAAACACACCAAAAGTCGCAAAGATAGAGTATAAGGTTGGAGATAAATACAAGGGAATCGTAAAAAAAATAGTTGATTTTGGAGCGTTCATTGAGCTTCCAGATGGAACTGATGGACTTTTGCATATCTCCAAGGTATCTGATCAAAGAGTAGAGAAAATCTCTGATGTTCTAAGCGAAGGCGAAGAGATTGGCGTTGAAATCTTGGAGTTTAAGGGCAATAAAATCTCTCTTGGTCGTGCATAAAGGTTTTTAAATAATCTTTTAGTACAATTCTTGTATAATTCGCAAATCAAATTTTAAGTAGGAAAATAGTTGCATTTATGTATCTATTGCTATTCGCAAGAGTGGTTACGCTAGCCGAACAAATTTGTAATAATTATTGGAGATTCAAATGAAAAAAATTCTTTTCTTGGTGGTAGCTTTTACTGCTGCTGCTTTCGCTGCTGATGGTGAGGTTGCTAACCAAACTCTTAAAGCTTACTCGATGATCGCTGCTGGTCTTGGTCTTGGTTTAGCTGCTCTTGGTGGAGCTATCGGTATGGGTCATACTGCTGCTGCAACAATCGCTGGAACTGCAAGAAATCCAGGTTTAGGCGCTAAGCTTATGACTACAATGTTCATCGCTCTTGCAATGATTGAAGCTCAAGTTATCTATGCACTAGTAATAGCGTTAATCGCTCTTTACGCTAACCCTTACCTAGGTTAATAAGTAAAAATACCTCAAAGTCTAACTCATTTTTGAGTTAGACATCTCTCTTTATTAAAAAATGCGACCGTGGTGGAACGGTAGACACGCTACCTTGAGGTGGTAGTGCCTTACGGGTGTGGGAGTTCAAATCTCCCCGGTCGCACCATCTATATTTAAAATAAAGTTAAATTTACTAAATTGATATGAAGCTACTTTGGCATAATCTAGCTCCTATAATTGATAAACTTGGCTCTAACTAAAAAATTTAATTGCGACTATATAAGCTATCCGTAAAACTTACAGATAGATTTCAAGTAATATTCCTTTTTTTTTAAATATCACCCACCAATTAAGCCCTCTCTAAGCAACTCTTACCTATAATTCCCATCCACAAACAAAGCGACCTAAAGTTTAGGTGTAACGCTCTAGAAGAGCCGAAATAACTTCGTTTGAGATCATTGAAAACTAA
>NZ_JAQTOD010000004.1 GCF_028713515.1 Sulfurimonas sp.
TCTGCTCGGCACTGTAAACCTGACCTTTTTTTCGACTCATATTTATCTCCATATATTTCATGCTTATTTTAACTTTTTAGGAAATAAACTTTGATGAAATTGTGTCTTAGATTTTCAGGCCATTATAATATTGCAAATGAATTACGAAATTCTGGGAAAAAAGTTGCTATTATTCATTGTGCACAAGTAAATCAAGGCATAATAAAATTACGAAGTATTTATGGCTGGTATATTATAACTATTCGTGATTATAGTCCAGCTAATATTTCTTTTGCTGATATACTTATTTTTGACGAATCGCAGAGAATAGGCATTAGCCAATTAGTAAATATAATCACTAATGAGAAAAAATTTATAATTTTTTCTCATGATGCTAACCAAAAATTAAATAATAAAAGCAAAGCAGAAGATGTTGTAAAGTATATTGAAGGGACTACAGTAGCTAATAATAATTACAAGTTGAAGAATAAAATCAGACATAATAAAAACCTTGCTTCATTTGTACAAAAGTTTTATGATTTAAATAAAATAGAATCTGATAATTTATCAAAAAAAGCTTATGATGACATTTCGTTTTATTTTATAAATGAAATTGGGGATGCGAAGAAATATATAGAATATCTAAAAAGTTTAGGTTGGGAGCATATTTACTTGACGCCAAGTAGAGTTAATTCAGAACCATTAGACTTAGTACGGTTTTCTTCTAGTAATAGTTCACATCAAGCGATTGGACAAGAATACGATAATGTAGTAGTAACCATCAATGAACATTTTTATTACACGGGTACATTAAAACTAAGTTATAGAGCTAGCTATTATTATAATCCTTTAGAAACACTATTCCAAGCTATAACACGCACCAGAAAGAAGCTTACCTTAGTGATTATTGATAATGAAGCAGTTTATAAAAAATGTATTCGAATAGTAAATGGTGAAGGATAGAGGAGTCGAACCTCTTCCAAGACCTTCTTCAAAAGTCCAAAAACTTCTGATGGAGGATCTTGCTCTACCAATAAGCTAATCCTTCAAAACTTGCTCAACAAGTTTAGCATCAAGAATATTATAATCTATTTTAAGTAACTGAGTAATTAAACATTCTTTCCTTTTAATATTGTTGGATAATTTAGCTAATTTAGCTTTGTAATTCTCTTTAATAGCCATAACCATTTGTTCATCAGATAGTTGGCAATGTTGATTAATTGACTTTGCAAAATTTTTAATAGCTCTTGTAAATAAAATAAAATCGTCAAAAACTAAAGTAGTAATGTTATTAGGTGCTTTTAGAATTTTATAATCAGAATTTTTTATTGTATCTGCAATCTTATTCTCATATTTAGTGATTTTTTTATCAGATGAGTGTACAAAAATATTTCTAACAAGTCTGTAGTGATTTATTATTGAATAGTCTAAAGTAGATTTTAACGATCCCTTATTTAATTTTCTTAAAATATAGTCTAATATTGTTTCTTCTTGCTGTTTACTTTTTTTATCACCAAGGTCTGGATGTTCTTCAATTAGCTCTTCTAAATATTTTTCAAATCGTTCGTATACATTAATTATGTGCAATATCATTACTCGACTTTCTAATTTCTTTATATCTACATAATTAACTTTAATGACATGTTTTTCTGATAATTCGGTAATATTTTTTTGTATAGTTTCTTTTGATGTGCTTATATCTGGAGATACTGTGCTTATGAATTCTCTAGTTGCTAATTCTATAGATTCAACAATAGCATCGATTTCTCCTAATGTTGTTTTCAAATTTTTATAACATTTAAATCTAAAATTATTTTCCATCTGTAAGTACCTTATACTTCTTGAAATTCTCAGCCTGCTCGAAAATCTCTCTATACACTTCATCTTTTGTAATCGGTGGATAACCGTGTTTAGCCAGCAACATAATCAAATCAACTTTTAGCTCTGCTTTTATATCTTCTCTGACATTCCAATCTGTATATTTTGACTTGTCATCCACAACTACCTTGACCTCTTTAGCTAAGGCGATTAGTTTATCTTCGGGATACGCAAAATCATATTTATGCGCTATAGCTTTTAAAATGTCGTAAAAAGCTTTTTCTTCAAAGTCGATACCTAAATCAGCAAATGACTCTTTTTCTTTTTGCAGAGCATGATAGAGGTCAATAATTTCATCAGTGAAGTCCTCTAGGACTCCACTGACAAGTACATCTTCTTCTTTTCGTTCATTGTATTTTTGAACTAATGCAGTAAATTGTTTTGAAAAATCAATAGCTTTGACTTTGTTAACCTTTTTAAAATCTTCTAATGCTTTTGCCAAAAGTTGTTGTAGAAGCTTTATCTTCGTATTGGGCAGTTTGATTTTCTCTATCTTGTTGATATAGTCTTCGTCGAATATATCTATCTTTGAGTCGTTCTCACTTCCAAGTTTAAATATCTCTTCGACACCGTCACTTTTTAGAGCTTCTGTGATCATTTGAGACACTTTTGCATTCATTTGTGCCGTATCAGGTGCATCACCACGGGTTAGTTTAATAACAATAGAGCGAACTGCCAAGTAAAAATGGATGTGATTTTTTTCTGATTCACTGAATACTTCACTGCCACAACAGATATTGTAAGCAGATTTAAGTCTTTTTACAATATAGATAAATCTACTCTCTAGCTCTTTAGTAAGTTGCACATATTCACTGGCAAGATTTAAGCACTTTAACTGCTCTGTCGGACTCCCGTTGAAGTAAAGGTGCGTGTCAAATTTATGAAATAGTTTAGAAAGTAAATCTAGTTGATCCTTGACAACGACTATGGAAGCATTTATATCTTCAAAATTTTGGCTATCTATTTTTGAAAACTGTTTGAGAGCTTTGTTCATAGCGGTTTTTATACCTATGTAGTCAACAACCAATCCTTTGTCTTTACCTGCATATTTTCTATTGACTCTTGAGATTGTTTGGATGAGATTATGCTCTTGTATAGGTTTGTCTATATAGATGGTATCTAAAAATGGTACATCAAAACCAGTAAGCCACATATCAACGACTATAGCGATTTTAAAGTTTGATTTTTCATTTTTAAATTGTGTATCGAGTGTTTTTCTATACTCTTTTGTTCCTAGCAATTCATAAAGCTCTTTACTATCATCCTTATTTCGAGTCATAATCATTTTTAGCTTTTCAAGAGGCAGTATCTCTTGTTTCTCTTTATCTGTAAGTTCTATTTCTTCATCACATACTCTTTGTTCGCCCCACTGTGGTCTTAATGCGATAAGCTCAGTATAGAATGCATACGCTATTGGTCTGCTACTAGAAACAAATATAGCTTTCCCTTTGAGTGTAGCTCCCTCTCGTACTCTTTTTTCATAATGCTCTACGAAGTCTTTCGCTACAGCTTTTATCCTATCTGGATCACCAAGTATGGCGTTCATATTTGCCATCACTTTTTTACTATCCTCTATTTGATACTCATTAGTTCCAGCACTTGCACATTCTTCATAATACTCTTCAATTTCATGCAGTTTTGAGTTATCAAGTAAGACTTTCGCAGCTCTTCCTTCATAGACTATACGTACAGTAATCTCATCTCTTACGGATTCTGTCATGGTGTAGCTGTCTATCACATCTCCAAACACGTCTAAAGTCGCATCAATCGGAGTACCTGTAAATCCTACAAAAGTTGCATTTGGTAAGGAATCATGCAAGTATTTTGCAAAACCGTATGTTTTTTTAACGCCATCTTTTGTCATTTTTATTTTTTGATCTAAGTTAATCTGGCTTCTATGTGCCTCATCAGAGATTACAATGATATTCGTTCTCTCACTGAGTAGTTCTAAATCTTCTGTAAATTTATGGATAGTAGTGAGAAAGACTCCACCACTCTCTCGACCACTTAATCTTTGTCTTAAATCTTCACGACTTTCTACGCTGACAATTCCATCATCACCTATAAATCCCTTTGCATTACCGAACTGTTGGCTTAATTGTGAATCTAAATCTGTTCTATCTGTAATGAGTATAATTGTAGGACTCGAAAAATGGATACTTTTCATCAGCATTCTCGTCAAGTAGAGCATAGTGAAGCTCTTACCGCACCCTGTGGCACCAAAATATGTACCACCTTTACCGTCACCTTGTGGTTTTTGATGCAGTTTTATATTTTCGTAAAGTTTTCTTGCGGCATAGTATTGAGGATAACGGCAAACTATCTTTTCCTCTTTTTTTGACTTATCGGGCATATAGATAAAGTTGTGGATGATATCTACGAGTCGCTCTTTATTAAACATTCCTTGAATCATTGAGTGCATTGAAGCTATACCATCTACATCTACTTCATCGCCAGTAATTTTTCTCCAAGCATAGAAGAACTCATACGGTGCAAAGAATGAACCCGCCTTATTGTTTACTCCATCACTTATGATACAAAGAGCATTATATTTAAATAGCTCAGGTATATCTCTTCTGTATCTTGTTGTAAGTTGTACATAGGCATCATGGATGGTAGCTTCTTCTCTAATGGCACTTTTAAACTCAAATACGACCAATGGCAACCCGTTTATATACAGTATGCCATCAGGTATTCGTTTTTCATAGCCAACTATTTCAAGCTGATTCACTATTTTAAAAGTGTTGTTTTGTACATCTTCATAGTTTATGAACTGTATATGGATGTCTTTTTGATTTGCATCTTCTCTTTTAAAGATAAAACCATCAGCTACTAGCTTCATAATGGATTTGTTTGTATCGTATAAGTCGCTTGATGGATATGACTCTAGTTTTCTAATGATCTGATTGATTTCACTCTCTGTGATGTATTCAGGCTTATATCTATCTGCTAGATATTTTCTTAGATCATTTACTAAAAGCACTTCGCCGTCAGCTCTTGCTATCTCTTTGCCATACTCGTAGCCAATACCTTGCTCACCAAGAAGTTCTATAAATGCCAGTTCGAGTTTTTCTTCTGTGAATTTATTCATTGTTTTACTTCCCAGTATCCTGATTTTAAGCTTCCAACTCTATTGAGAATTCCTTCATCTTTGAGCTTTTTGATAACTTTTTTTACACCTGATTCACTCATGGCAAGTATTTCCATCAGCTCTTTTATCGTTATTTTGTTCTTTTCTTGCATCAAAGAGAGTATCTTTTGGTCACTTTTATAGTTACTTTTTTGGTCACTTTTTAAAGTGTTTTGAATGGCTTTTAATATCATCTCTAACATAAACTCTATAAATGGGGTACTTTCTCCATTTTGAGTCGAGCTTTCGATAGCATTGTAATACTCTTCTTGATTATCTCTTACAATACTTTCAGTAGGCAAGAGTGAGAAGATAGGATTTAATCGGTTTAGAATGACCGTCTGCCACAGTCTGCCGATTCTCCCATTTCCATCTGAAAATGGGTGTATAAACTCAAATTCATAGTGAAATATGCACGATTTTAAAAGAAGATGCTCATTGCTCATCTGTAACCATGAAAAGAGTTGTTGCATTAACTCGCTTACCATGCTAGGCTGTGGTGCTATATGTTCACCCACTTGTACGTTTACACCTCTAAAACTTCCTGCCGATGTGAGAATATCGCCCATTAATATTTTATGAGCGAGCAGAAGATCGTCTAAGCTGTCGTACATGTAAGCATCTAGTTTTTCATAGGCTTTTATAGCTCCCTCTACCTCTGCCAGCTCTTTAACCGTACCCAACACCTTTTTACCATCAAGTATAGCGGTGATCTTCTCTTCACCGATAAAATTCCCCTCTATCTCCAAAGTACCAGCTAATGTTTTAATACGGTTCTTTTTTCTTAACATAGGGTTTACTTTTGTAAACTCGGTGAACTGGAGTTTTGTGAGCTCTTCGCTAATTTGCGTTGAAAGTTTGAGGATTTTTGAAGTGATCGTATATGGAGGTATATTTAATTTATTCATTTATAAAACCTCTTGTCCTCCATCTTCTATTACTAACTAAACTTTCAAAATCAGTATTATTATCAAGAGTCAAATGGTCAGCATGATCAGTAACTATAACTTGAAGTTCAATACCTGTTTCTTCAAATGTTGTTTTGCAAAAAGAAACTAATTGATTAAATAAATTAGTAACAGCTCTTAAATCTTCATCTTTTGTCCCTGTTCCTTTTTTTGCTTCAATATCATCAATATTGAATTCTATATTCTCATCTTTTATAGAAGTTGGGAAATAAACTTGGCTTGGTTGATCTAGAAATAAAATAGCTGGAATTAAAGATTTATCGCCTAAAGAACAAAAGAATTTATGTAAAGCCAAAAATAAAGTCACATGACTATATAACCAATTCGCACCACTTCCCATAGAACGAAGATAAATTTTTTCTCCACTTTCTCTTTCATGCCATAAATCAAAACTTTCTAATGAAAATTTCAAATTAATAGGTTTGTATGTTTCTTCAAAATCAAATTTTTCACCAATTTTTTTCATTTCAGTATTGATATACTTTTCTGCATTTAATAATTTTTTAGTAACAGCAAATTTCTCTTTTAAATCTTTTTGATAGTCTTGTATTTTTTTCTTTGAAATATTAATTTGTTCTTCAAGACTGGAACTATCTCTACCTACCAAATTTTCAAGTAGATTTTCAATTTTAAGCTTAACTTTTAAGCCTTGTTCTTCTAAACTTTTATTTCTTTCTAATCCACTTGTAATGTCTTCTAATTTATTAATTTTTTGATAAATACTTCTAATTTCATTATCTAAGCTACTAATTTGTTCTTCAATCTCTTTTTTATCACTTTCAAATGAATCAAGTAAATAATTAGATTTTGAAAGTTCACCATTAAGCCAATGAATAGCACTTTCTAAATGATTTGCTTGAATTAAAATTTTTTCATTATGTGTATGACAAAAAGGGCATTCTGATACTTTAACTTTTTCTTCACTTTCATTTGTCAAATTTTCTACATCATGAAAATGTTTATTTGCGTACTCTATTGAAGATGAAATATCGTTAAGTTTATTTTGCAAAATCCTTTTTTTTGAATAAAGCTCATTTTTTTTATTTCTTAATACTTGTAAGTCTTTTAAACTTTGCTCAGATTCATAATTAGTCAAAATCTCTTTTTTTTCAAGTTTTTGTAAGGTATTTGCAGGATTTATGAGTATTTGCATTATACTTTCATCTGTTAATTTATTACCAGTAATTGCATAATACTCATCCAATAAATCATTTAATTTATGAGTATTAAATTCATTTTGCTGAATTAATGCTTTTTGTTGATTTTCTAAACTCTTAAAATTTCTTTGTTCATCCGCCAAACTTTGCTTAATAGTGTAGTATTCTTGTTTTACGAAACTAGCAAAAATTTTAAATTGGTCAATTGTTTGTTCTCTTTTTTCTTTTTCATCAAACCTATAAAATAAAGAGTGTTTATTAGCTACTAAATTTTGATGTTGTAACAAAAAAGGTATCATATTTCTAATTGATGGGCGACCTTTTTTAGCATTATTTTTTCTATAATTTCTATCTTCTAAATCTTCATCCGTATCCGTTATATCTAACCCTAAGTAATGACCTAAATCCACATTAAAATCTTGTGTAAAATAGCTTTCTTCAAAATATTCTTTTTTTAGATTTTCAATATTTGGCGATTCAGATTCAAATTTTAAGAATTTTTTTGATAAATTTGGACTTCTACCAATAGTTATAAAAGAGTCTTTAATAGCTAAAACCATAAAATATACATCTGCACTATCTGTAATAATGCCTGATGGTATTGTAAACTCACTGCTACCAAAACAATAATCAAATAGTTCAATCATTGCACTTTTCCCAGTAGATGATTTACCTGTAATTACATTAACGCCCGTGTTAAATTCAACATAATGTATTTTGTTTGATTTATCCACAACACCTAGATATTTTACATGACTTTTCATAGCTCTTTCACTCCTAATAATCTGTATATTGCAACAACATCCAAATCTCTGAAAATTTTATGTAAATTTGAAGAGGCTTTAAATGACTGATTCAAATTTTCCACCTTATTCTCCACTTTTTTTAAAAATTCAATCGATAAATCTTCATTAACTCTAATCCATTGATTGTCAATAGCATGTTGAATACATTGATTCGTTATCTCTTTATAATTTTTAATTCTATCTGGTAAACCAAAAACATTTTCTCTTTTTGATTTGTCCTTACTATCCATAAAAGTATGAATGTTACTTGTTGTTCTAACAGTTTGAAGTGTTTGTTTGCTTCGCTCATTTAATACTATAGGCAAAATAAGATAAGCTAATAAAATATTTTTTGGCTTTTCTCCAAGTTTTTCATAAAATGCCACAATTAATGGAGTAAAAACAAAAGGATTATTATGTATTTTAGAAACATTATCAATAAATTTATTCATCTTCATCAACCTTTAATTTCCAAGTGATTTTTCTTTCATTCTCACTGCTTTCATCATCTGCCATTTGATGTAAAAGACCATTTCTAAATCGTTTTGGAGTATCATTAAAATTTCTAAAATTTGGTGTATTCTCTCCCATTACACTGTTATAAAATATTTTTGAGTCTCTTGGAACTTTGGAATTTTCAGTACCTAGTGAAGCCATATTATATTTTGATTTGTAAGTATCATGTATCTCTTTTTCATAATTATCGTAATATATAGTAGGTACCTCATACCTGCTCAATTCTTCAAAAATTGTTTTTCTAGTATAGATAAAATCTGAAATTGCATCACTTTTAACATCTTTATAATTTATCTCATCAATTTTCTTTACAAAAGTGTATTCTGAATGTTGTTTTTCTTCATCTTCAGTTGCCATTACGCTTCGATATATTGCTGGAAAAATAATAGTTTTTGAATTGAACTCTTCTAATAATGATGTTGTTCTTGCTTGAAAAGATTGATATGTAATTTTCCAATCTTGAGAGGTAATAGGTGGACTTATAATATATCCCATTAGTGAATTAATATAATCAGTTTTTTTATCAGAAGGCACTCCATATGTTCTTGCTTGTATCAACCTTTTATAAAGTTCTTCATCATTTTCTTGTGAACTTGAAATTATAAACTTATTCAAAATCTCCAATAATTTTTCATTTCTTGAATTATCCAAAACTAATAGCAATAATTCTTCTGTTTCTTTTGCTTTTTTAGTTTGTTCTAAAAATAATGTGTTTATATCTTTTAAAATCGATAATTTTTCATTTTTATTCTTACTGTTCCATTCTTGAAAAGCTGTCATCTTACTCAAATCTTGAGTAGTTAAAAGTATCAAGTTTTTATATGTTAATATATTTGGATCATTGAGCCAATTTTTCAGTGTTTTCCAAATATTGTGATCTAAATTCGTTAAATCTTTTTCATAGTCTTTAACTTCGGTTTGACTACTTCCATTTTTATTCATTACTGTAACATCACCATATGTTTCAATATAAACACTTTCATTTTCAAGTAAGTCAAAACATTTTTCAAGTGCAATATAACATTGATAAAAAATAGGCTTAATTGTTTTTGTTGCATCGTGAATAAGTTTATCAGCCATTTCTCAAATCCTACATTATTTGTTTTAATTTTATTAGCATTGAATCAAATTCCTCTTGTTTGGTAATTATTACTATTCAATAGTTTTAGCAAAAAAAACTCTATCAATACCATAAAAATCCAATAGAACAGCAATAAAACTCTTTACTTCTGTTGTTGAATAAGTGTGTAATTTGAAAATTCTATTCGCACTCAATAGCTCAAACTCCAAAGAGGAAGCAAAAATACTTTTTAACACCTTATTATCCGAAAAATATTCAGCTAAAATATCAGTTGGCATATTTTCAAACTGTTTTGAAATATTATATCTAGCTTGATTTGCTATGCTCTGTCCATTGTCAGCATATTGTTCAACGAAAGACAAAGACATATCAATAATTCTTTTAATTTCCTTTTCACCCTTATTTCCATATCTAAATCCATTTTTAAAGGCATTTTTTCTAGCATCTGCATCTTCTAAAAAAGCTAAATCTCTTTGAATATAATCAAGATTAATAGCAATATAAGAACATAGTAAATAAAAAATTCTAAGAGAAATTTCTTTTTGTGATGGTTTTGTAAATATCTGTTCAACAAAAAATTTAGTAATATTGAGTAATTTATTCATATTATCAAAATTTAATCCAAGTGCCAAGAGTGATTTTGCTTCTAAAAACTTATTTTTCCAATCACCATCCAACTTGCTTAAAGAATAAGAATCAATCATTGAGATTATTTCTTCATCTGTCAATCTTGCTTCTAAGTATTGTTCATAATTCTTAATTTTATTCAAGAAATTTCCATCTAAAACAAAAACATTTAAATCTTTTCCAAAATCTTTCACATCAGGTCTTTTATCTGTTGTAGCAATTAAAGCATTAGTGGCTTTTATTGCAGTTTGTAAACCTTTTACCCAAAATATTCTCTCAATAGCTTGGGGTGTTTTTTTATTTTTGATATCAACTATAGAAATTTCTCTAGATACAGAAGATGTACGATTATAAAGCCATAAGTCAATATCAGTTATTGCAAAACCTCTATAATTAAATGGTATTCCTCGTGCTACATAGTAGCCATTTTTCAAGAAATATATTCTCAATATCTCTTCTGTTTTAAAACCTTTGTTTATTGCTGTAGCCATAATTAAAATCCTCCCGTTCTTAATGCCATAATCATATTGTTAGTATCTTTTGCAGTTCTATCCACTTGTTTTTTTCTGATATTCACTCGATTTACTTCTGGTCCTTTATATTTGTTGATTGTTGCACTTGGCAAAGATGTTAATGATTGCTCACTTATATTTCCTTGTTTTATTGCCTGTAAGGCAAGTTCTCCAACATCTTTTTTAAGCAACTTCATCATCCAACCACTTCTCTTATTGCCTTGCCAACTTGTTTTAGAGCCATGTTTAATCTCAACAACATGTTTTAATTCTAAAACCTTATAATCTTGCCCTATCGCATCAACTGGTCCTACTTCCTCACCTCTAATTAGTGCTTTTAGTAGTTTTTCTATCATAGTGATATTTCCTCTGCTAGAACCACTTTTTGTCATACCATAAGTTAATGAACTGACAAAAGCTTTGGCTAAATCAAATGCATCATCAACATTAGATGAACTATATTTAGAAAAAGACGATGGTTTAGTTAAAAATCCAACTTCTCCTTTTTCGTTACTTACAACATTAATATCAAACATACCTATTGCACTAAGTTTAGAATATAATTGTTCACCTAATATTTTGATTGCCTGATTTGATTCAATGCAAGCCTTTTCATCCAATAATTTATTAAATTGTATAAGCTTTGTTTGTTCATCTTGAGTAAGTGAAGCTAGAACTTGCTGTATTTTTTTTGTATTTTCTCTTTTAAAAAGATTACCATTGAAATACAAAGTATTTTGATCATCTATATTTTCTACATCTACTAGCCCAATTTGTTCTATATTTTGCTGAAATGAACTTAGTGATGTAGCATCAATTTTATATTGGTCAGATATTTCTGCCAAAATATCTTCTCGCCTATAAGGTGTCTCTGATATCTTTTCCGAAAGTATAATCGAAGCAAATTCTGTTTTATCAGGTTCTTGACTTTGAAATATTTTGCTAGTATGTTCAAGTGTAGTGGAAGTTGTAAGACCCAATATTGCTATACCTGACTGTCCAATATCTATTAATTCATTTGCTTTTAAAATATCTAGCAAAGCTTTTTGTTCTAATTTAGATATATTAGCTTCTTTTGCCAATGCATCAATTTTGGTTTGATTTAAAGTAAATTCCTCTGAAGTACTTAATGCAGAAAGTAAAATACCAGCTTTACCAGCCGTTTTTATATTATCAAAAGCTGTCGTATTGACTGTTTGTAATTTATTTGCATGATGAATCAACCATGCTCCCTGCGTTTTTAAATCAATGCTATCTATCATTTATACATCCTTTTCATAAATTGATCCTCATTTCTTCATTCAAAAGTTTTGGCAAGAGTGTATCTCTCAAGTTTTCAAAGGCTTGGATTTGTTTTCTATACATATTTACCCCTCAATAGTTGCCATTTTTGAAAGTAAAATTTCTTTTAACTTAAATAGCTTTTTATTCATTGATTCAGTTACCCAAATATACTGACTACATTGACTAATAAGTAAATAAAATTTGTCAATTATTATTCTATTAGGATGTGAAAATTTTATTTGTTCAAATTCTGTTTTATTTATCATTAACATTGTCGACGAACCAATTGCAATATTCCTAAGATTTTCATAACTATTTAATAAAGTATAATACAAGTATTCGACCATTTTATTTTCATTTAGAATAATTGAATTTATCTGCTGATTAGTTATACATTGAGTCTTGTTTATGACCACTTTTCCCATATCTGAACCTATACAAGTAACTAATAAAGAATCTTCTTTTAAAACCTTATTCTTTAATTTTTTTGCACCTTTATTAGATAAGCTTCTTATTGATTCTGTAACAAATTTTCCGTAATTTTTATAATCAGTAGGTGTAATAAAAGGCATATATATACCAAAATCTTCTGGATAGTCGCTTGATGGTGTTTTTCCTGTAATCACATTACCAATTTCTGAAATTTTAGAAGCTTTCCACCCTTTAGGTATCTCCATATCCAACTCTTCACAATAAACCATCTCACCACTATTTGATTTATATGGCTTACCATTTTCATCAGGAAACTCAAAATCCACAAACCACTCTTTATAGATACCTTGAGCGGTGTCTTCTAGCTTGTGATTTAGTTGTTCATTTAGTTTGATTCTATCTGTGATGGTGTGGTACTCTTTGACTATCTCTCTTTGTTTCTCGATTGATGGAACTGGAAGTTCTAAATCACAAAAATCTTCCCAGTTAAAGCCACCTCTCACGCTGCTATCAGTTGTAAACCAAGCATTTCTATCAAACTCACTTCTTCTACACCACATCATCAGATATTCTGGCAATAATTCATTAGTGTCTACTATTTCAAAAACGACATAAGCAGGAGATACAATAACACTATCTTCGTGTGCAAGCATACTGATTGGAAGAATTTCATCTCTTCCAACGTGCATTGGATTATAAGCGAATTGATTCTTTTCAACAATTTTATATACTGATAAGTCTGTGCCAGTGACATTTGCGACTGATGGCATAAATTCTTTAGTTATATTTATACCTCGAAGATGTTCAACTGTTCGACTGTTAGAATTGTTTTTATTTTTGGCTTGTTGAACAAACTTACCAATCTTTTTATAGTTTGATCTCATAGCCCAACTCTTTAAAAACTGTTAATAGCTCATGCTTTGATCGTTCTTCCTCTTTTAGAAGCTCTGTAAATTCACCTTGAAGTGTTGTCATCTTTGTATCGAAATCTATATTTTCATCTTTGTTTACAAACTTGATGTATTTACTAGGAACGAGGGAATAGTCTTTTGCTCTCACTTCGTCTATCGTGGCACTTTTACAGTATTCTGCTATATCTTTATAAGCCTCTTTATCGCTTTGCCAAGTATGATAAGTTGATGATACTTCATCTAACGTTTCATCGTCAAACTGCACAAATTTTTTCTCAAATGGCACCCCTTTTTTTCTTAAATCCATAAAGAGTATTTCTCCGGTTCTATCTCTATGGGTTTTTGTTCGGTCATTTTGTTCAAAAGTTCTGAGCTTCTTATTGGCATTGAGTATCCAAAGTGTTACACTGATGTCTGTGGTATAAAACATCTTCATTGGCAATACAAGTATAGCTTCCACTAAATCATTTTCTATTAGTTTTGCTCTAATTTTATACTCTTCACCGCCACCACTGAGTGATCCGTTTGCCAAGATGAATCCTGCTACTCCATTTTGAGAGAGTTTTGATACCATATTTAGTATCCAACCGTAGTTAGCGTTTGATGTAGGCGGTACATCGTATCCTGCCCATCTCGCATCATCTAGCAGTTCATTTACACCTCTCCAGTCCTTTTGATTAAAAGGAGGATTTGCCATAATAAAGTCGGCTTTTAAATCTTTGTGTTGGTCTTTTGCAAATGTATCGGCAGGTACATCTCCAAGATTTGCGGAAATTCCTCTAATGGCTAGGTTCATTTTGGCGAGTTTATATGTAGTCGCCGTGTATTCTTGACCATAGACTGAGATATCTTTTTTGTTTCCGTTGTGAGCATCTATGAACTTGACAGACTGAACAAACATACCACCACTACCACAAGCAGGATCGTAAATTTTGCCTTTATAAGGCTCTATCATGGTTGCTATCAGATTGACGATTGATTTTGGAGTGTAGAACTCACCTTTTCCTTTTCCCTCTGCAATAGCAAAATTACTCAAAAAGTATTCATACACACGACCGACGATATCGTGCCCTTTGTCTTCTATGGTGTTGATGTTGTTGATAGTATCTATAAGAGAAGAGAGCTTGCTTGCATCAAGCCCTAGTCTTGAGAAGTAGTTATCGGGCAAAGCCCCTTTGAGAGAAGGATTGTTTTTTTCAATCGTTGCTAAAGCTGTATCTATTTTGAGAGCTATATCATCTTGTTTTGCTTGCTGCTTGATATACGACCATCTTGATTCTTCTGGAAGATAAAATACATTTTCCATAGTATAAAACTCTACCATATCGATAAATGCTTCTTTTCCCTCTGATAGTAGCTTTTCTCTGCGCTCTTCAAATGTATCACTGACAAACTTTAAAAATATTAGACCTAAAACAATATGTTTATATTCACTAGATTCAACAGAGCCTCTTAGTTTATTTGCACTATCCCAAAGAGTTTCTTCCATAGATTTTTGATTTTTTTCTTTTGCCATTAATTATTGTGACCTTTTATTTAACATAATTTATTAAATACATTTTTTACTTATTATATCTTTAAAAAATGTATTTAATATAAAACGTGGAATATTCAAGTTAAAACTCCATAGGTAGGAATAAACGAAAAGATGATTGATGTTTGACAGCAACTGTAACTTGGAACTGATCTCTATTTATGCTAATAGCATTTTTGGAAACAACGGCAGATACGAGATTTTTAATGCAGATGCAGCCATACCTTAAAGATATGGATGAGCGGGGGGGGTGTTTATTTGGGACGTGCCGAACTGAGAAAAGACAATCATCACTTTAATATCAAACACCTTGCTAAAATCTCCAAGGTTTTAGATATAGACATTTGTGAGTTTTTTAGATCTTAACCATTGCAATAGAGACATAAATTGTATCAGAATACGGGGTTATTATGGCTTGAAATCGTTTCATATGCTTTAGAAATCAAAATTTCCACAGCTATCATTAAGAACAAACTCTTCCTCTTTTTTCTTAACAACCATTTTATAATTTTTTATACTATAGAGATTATAAATATATTCCATTATATATGAGAAATTTGGGTACAGTCTATATTTATTAACCTGAGACATGAGTTTATTGTATTCTCTTGCTTTATTCGCAATGTTACTACACTCTATGCATTTTTGTATATAAAGCACTTGGTTTTTAACTCGTATATCTTCAAAATAAAAAATTGCGTATCTCTCAAATATCCTGCTGATGGCTTCATTAAGAGTATCTAAGTTTTTGTTTTTAAAAAATTTAGATGGAAGTTTTAACTCAAATCTACTTATCTGCTCATGTAACGACTCTTTAAACTGTTTGTCATAAAACAACGCTGATACTGATTTAGTTTTCTTTTGTAAATAATTAGTGGTAATATAAATTTGTTCGTTATGGTATCTGCCATTTGGCACTTTTTTAATCTGCATAGCATAAAAGTTGTCGTACGCACAATTTACATCAATATTACAATCTAACTCACTCAGTTTAAATGGCAACCTTTTACTATTTAGCCAACTAGCCATAGCAAATAAAAAGTTGCTTCTTAACTCATCATTATAATCATCATAACTCTTTAACCCTGCAAATACCATCTTTATGTAATATGTTGATTCTTTTCTGTCTTGACCATGAGCATAAACACCAGTGTTAATCGTTGCTATAGTTGTGTTGTTGCTATAAATAACATACTCTATTCGTACACCACCGTTACCAAATCTATGTTCTTTGGAATCTACAAAAAAAGTTTCAATACTCATAACTAAATTTATCATTTCGTTTAATCTCGCTCTTTGTAGCTCCGCACTATGAAACTCTACTCTTAATCCTATACTGTCTATTTGTGTCGTGTAATGCATTTATTTTCTCTTATGTATATATTAAAAGGATAGATATATGTACTAATAGTTTATAAGTTAAATAGTTTTGATTAAAGTTTGTTGTGTGTCATATAATGTAAATTAAATTAATTATATGTTTATAACTGCTACTTATTCTAGAATCATTTTTTTAACATAAAAATGTATAGTCTTATCTATCTTTTCAATTAATGGATAATTTAAAAAAAAATAAAAAATTGTGATACCTAAAACTACAAAATGTAGTCTTAGGTAAGTTTTTATTAAGAACGGTAAAATCGCTTGACACCTCTCTTGTATTGTTGGTTGACTCACCTACTGCTCTTTTTTTAACTGCGATAGTGGCTGTGGTTTAAACCCTAAATCCCTCTCAACACCTAGTCCAAGACTTCCTTTTGCCTCTTGTATCTCTGATAGCGAAAAATATCCTAGTTCGCTCCCAAAAGGCGATACCACATATCCAAAGCAAATATCTTTATCTATTGAAAGCTCTGTAATGTACCAAGTCCAGCCGTCTAAAAAGAGTTTTACATACGCTATAGGGTCTTGTTGCTCCTTTGTAGCGTAAAGAAGAGGGATTTTATCTTCTATCTCTTTTGATATTAGTTCCATAAAATGACCTCCTTTCATAGTTCCAAATTTCGTATAAAATCACCGATGCACTCAATGGCATTTACATCTTTAAATGCAAATTCTCTCAAATAGGAGTGGCTTATTTTAAAGTTTTTAAATGCTTCTAAAATATCCACTCCCTCTTGCGAACCAAGTATCTGCATATTGGTGATCTCTTTATTGCTGGGATCACACGTATAACCCTCCGTTGTAAAGAATAGAAAATTTCTCATCTCATGCCGCCTGTTGATCAAGCGGTTTATACCACTGCTTTCCGTTCCAGCGGAAACCGTATGCTTTGATACTATCTTTTTTAGCGTATATGTCATCGCCTATAACTATAAGAGAATTTCCCTGCTGTAATACGGAGAGCCCGAGATTGTATAGCGAGGTGTAATCTTGCGGAGAGCGGTCGTGTATCTTCTGCTGCGGTTGTTTTGATGGTAGTGAAGCTTGGGTGTTTTGCTGATGTGTTGTTGCTTGTCTGCCCTTGTCATATAGCGTATTTCCAAACTGTGCACCAAGTGTTCTAAAACATCTTTTTATACAATCAGTTACAGCTTCTTTAGCAGCATTTTCATATGCATCTGCCAATATTTTATTGATTCCAATACCAAATCCTATATCTTCACGTTCTATTTGTTTGGTGTGTTGTAGATCATATACAGTGACCTTTACTATCGCCTTGTAGCAGATCACGATGTTCTGATTTTGATTAGTCTCTTGAGAGACTTGTTCCAATTGGGATATGGTGTAGCTCCAATTGCCGTAGCCAAATATCCTGTTTGCTGTATCGATAATATCGAATCCTTCCAAATAAGAAAGTTCGATATTGCCTTTGGTTCGTGTTTTGATACGGTTTGAATCTGGCTCGTAAGAAAGTACCTGTAACTGTTTTTCGTTAAACATAATAACCTCCTTATGCGGCTTGCTCTGCCAGACTCAATAGTTCGGCAGCTTGATTGTTTGTATGCATGCGTCTTGTATTGACCTTTATGCGGGCAGGCACTTCTTCTGCAACGACTCCGACCTCTATGTATTTATCTATCTCGTTCATACCCTCAAGAGTCAGCATCGCGTTTTTTACAGCATCTTCATCCACTATTACTGTGTAGTATCCAAGATCAATAAGTGCCTGAGCATCTAATATCTTGAAAGTCTCTTTGGATTTTATAGCTGATGGTGTGATCGTAATAGATGATATTGCCGTGCCGTCCAAACGTTCTATGCCGTATTCTGCTATAACGGATGCGATTGCTTGAAGAGAAAGTTCTTTTGCATTCACAAGTCTCTTTTTAAGAGCGGTGAGCTCTTTGATGTCTTCTGAGAGGTAGTCGATTTTGTTTTGAAGTTCTTGGATGCTTAGACCCAGATAATCAGCCTTGGCGTAATAAGGTTTGTCTGATTCTAAAACTTGTCGTACATAGTTTTTAAACCATTCTTCTTTGCCTTCTTTGAGATTTTCAATTTCTGTTTGAAGACGGTAGTTTGTTGTTTTCATTATTGACTCCTTATGCTGCCATCTGATATGACGGCTCTTTTAGATTGGCGATCATTCGCGCCGTTTCATAAAGTTCTTTGTTTAGCTTGAGATTTGCATCGATCTGTGTGATAGGTTTGGAAGTAAAGTTTCTTCCCGTATAACGGTTGTGACCTCTTACTCCACCTTTAATCATCGCCTCTTGTATGCGATTGAATACAATCCATAAAGAGGAATCTTTATCTTCCTCTCTGTGTACATGTAAGAACTCCTGCGGATCAACGGCATGTGTCTCCTTGTCAAAGCGGATATCTACCGCAGCATTGGCTAAAGAGTACTGCTCTATAGGTGAGAGATGAATTGTTTTAAATTTCTCTATCTCTTTTTGTATATGTGGCATATAAGAAACAACTTCTTCAATAGCACTCTTTACTTTTTCAAGGTTGAATCCAGAGTGGATGATAGAGTGGTGTGAGAATGTTTGTGAGGGCACTACAAGCATGTTTGAACAAACAATGCGAAAATAGGCGAGATCGACGATAAATGAAGATGTACGGTTGTGTGAGTTTGTGAGAACGATATCTGCGTACTCTTCGTTTGCGTCCGGTCTTAACAGATTGTCGATACTTCGAAACTGGATAATGTGTTTTTGGTAACCTTGATTGTCGCTGTTACGTACTTTGCTTTCACTTGCCATAATAGGGTAGTATCCGGCATCTCTAAATGTATCCAACACGGAATATGTCGGTACAAAAGCATATCTCTCAGAGACGCCATCAATAGGAGTCTCTGAAAAGATTGAAGGTGCAGCAGCTCTTAGCTGCTCATTGGTTAACGGTATGTTTGACATGGTTCATTTCTCTTGTTTGTATAGTTCATCTTCAAGAGGAAATCTCTTCTTCTTTTTCTTTTTGGAAGACTCGTATGTACTGACTACTGCTGTAGCAACTAAAATAGCGATTGTTAGACATTGGGATAGTGGCATATATGCTCCTTTTTTGTTAGATTGATGGTTCTTGTGGAATCGTCATTTGAATAATATGTGATTGAAAAAAGTTTGAAATTAAAAGATAGTGTAAATTTTTTTTAATGCTTCTAATCATTTGAGAAAAAATTTCCAAACTAGATTAGGGGTACAAAATGGAGAAAAGTACTACAAATTTCAGAGAGTTATTGCCGCGACAGGTATTATTTAATTTAAAGGATGTTCAACAACTTGGTATATTAAAAATAGATATGGCAAAAAAATTGATTTATAAAGGTGAATTAGAGGTAGTTAAAATAGGTAATAAGTTACATTTGAGTTATTCTGAATTATTAAGATATCTGGAGAAAAATACAATTCCTACAATAAATTAAAATCTCACACATGGCTTGCGGAGGTCTGTAATAGCGGCACCTTGCTGTACAGGAAATTAAAATCTCACACATGGCTTGCGGCTATGTGTGAGATTAATATCTTTTTTTTAATTTTTCAATTTTTTCTGTTGGCAAGCCTGTAACTTTAGCTAATGTTTGATTATCTAGCTTTTTAATTCTTAAAGCTAAAAGTTTTTTTGCTATTTCTTCTCTAATTCTCATCTCCGATTGACAAATACCTACTATTTCTCTATCTTTCAAAAAATAAATAATGATATTAAGATACTCTAATATTACATTTACATCTTAAAGCAATTGCGTCTTTGCGCATGAAAACTGTTTTTAGCTGACATAAATCTATAGCACTTTTTATAGTATGAATACTTTATGTTTGCTATAAATGTAATCTGATTTATTCCATTATTGAGATTATATGAACTTGTTTTATACTTTATAAGCAGAAGATGATATTCTTGGTTTAAAGGTGAATAAGGCTTAAAGCAGTATGTCAATATGTAGTAAAAATATCAGAAAATTTTAAAATTATTACAATAAGTTGGAGTAAAATTTTGTCTTGATCTACTATATTAAGGTACTTATAATTGAGTGTATTCCAAAGAAAATATCTATCTAGCAATACTTGATAAATTATTTCAGGAATGCTATAAAATCAATAATTATTTAGTTTACTAATTTTATAAAAATATTAGAATATTAGAAACAATATTCTTGTATTTGAGTATTTGCCTATATTTCATCTGTAAAAATTTAATTTAAAATAAGATAAAATTAGAATAATAGATATGAAAAATATCAATAATATTGTTTCTAATATTCTATTTTATTGTTAGAAATTTAGTCTAAATATAGAATAGAATAGAATAGGTAGTTGTTATAGAAAAATATGAAAATATTTTTTTCCTGCAGAGAGCGATTTGGCATTTTCAACTTTAAAAAAATCATTATCAATTTTTCTCAACATATTCATAAAAGTTCTAGATGACTCAATAACACTATCTGGATTAAGTATTTTGAAGTAATTTAGAAGGTTTGCTTGCTTTATTAATTTTTTTTCGAAATCTTGTTCTAGTTCTGCATATAGTTTATTATTTTTCAATTGAATTTGTTTAAAGTACTCTTTGTCAATATTTTTAACTGCATTAATAAATATCTTTAACTTGTCATCCAAAGAAACTGTCATCATATTACGATTATCATTTTCGAATGGAGTTTGATTATTAAGAGTACTTGAATAAAATCTTAATACTTTAACAAAGTTTTCTAGGTCTTTTTTTATATTATTCTCTAAATCTATCTTTGTTATTTTGGTTTTATCTTGTCTATTGCACCATACAGGAATATACATTTGGTCAAGTTTTGTGGCTATATGAAAAACAGTATAGTTTTCATCGTTCTCAAGATACAGTAATTCAGGCTCTTCTATAGTGATTAATGTTTGAGCATATTTTTGTTGACTTGAAAGTAGGCTCTGCAAATATTGCTTAGTTACTTTATTTTCAATAGCTGATTTTGATATATTATTTAAATTATAAAATAGCTTCTCTTTTACGATATTAAGTACATTGTTAGATGTTAATATTTTATCAGTTATTTCGAGGCAATTTTCTTCACCAAAAAGAGGAACAATAATATTATGAAACAATATTTCTAGCCCTGAATCCTTACTGCCATATAACACTAAAGTAGTATTTGATTTATTTTCAAGATTCTTAAAAAAGGAGGCTATCCAATTTAAAATATAGCTGAATTTATTATAACTATATCCAGACAGATGATATAAATATTGTAGTATTATAGATTTTTGAGGTTCATTTTGTTGAAAATCTATTGCTGTGCGTATGTACTCTTCTTCAGTTTTTTCAGGCTCCCATGATTCAGTTCGCGTGGTCTCTGGTACTTGTGTTGACATTGTTAGGTAATGCGATGGCTTAAAGGTGTTGCGATAATATAGCCCATCTTTTTTATTTATATAAAATTCGTAATTTTCGTGAGGATTGTATTCTTCAGACTCTGCAAGCAAGAGTTGACTTACAGAGATAACCAAATTATTATTTTTGTGGAGTTCCTCTCGTTCATCGGCTAGTATTTGTTTTTTTGTAATTTTTTGTGTAAGAGTAAAATTACAGTTTAAGAAATTACTAAAAAGAATATTTATTTTAGGTAAAGTTGCAGTATGAACTTTTCCTTTTGGAGAAAACCTATAGCATATATCACCGTTGGATGTAAGCCAAAGAGCACCTCCACGTAAATTTATAATGTTAATCTCATTTGATATGGCTAAATAAAAAGCTTCACCATAAATTTCTTTAACCCAGTTATTCTGAACATAAAGTTTATTGTTATTGAGTTTATTGTCATAAGTAAAACTAGAATATACATCTTTTACATTAACTCTATTAAACCATAATGCCATTTATTACCTTTAATTTCAGTGCTCTAATTCGTTTTAAATAATGCAAAGCACATTGTACTAACACTGAATTAGATAAAAATTGTAACATAATAAGCAGCTTTGGCTTGTTTAAGTTATTGTTCATAATTTTTTGACAGCACTCATAATATAATCAAGATGATTGCTATACCAGTCCATCATCTCGGTACGTTCTTTTAAATACAAAGCTCTGTTATAGGCTTGAGAGACTTTTGAGCCTACCGTATGGGCAAGTTGTGTTTCGATTACATCATGAGTGTATCTACCGTGTTCATGAGCGATAGTAGAAAATATACCTCGAAATGAGTGAGCCACTATCTCATCTTTTGTGTAACCGATTCTTCTTAAAGCAGCAACCATAGCCGCATCCGAAAGAGGTGTGTTTTGACCTCTTGGTGATGGAAATAAGAACTTACTACCAGTGCTATTCTCTTTAGCTTCTTTGATAATTTCAATAGACTGTTTGCTCATGGGTACAATTAGCTCTTTATTTGTTTTCATCTTTGCAGCAGGGATAATCCACTGTTTGGCTTTTAAATTGATTTCATCCCATTCTGCATAGCGCATATTGATGGGTCTTACAAATGTATGGGCTATGAGTTTCAGAGCTAATTTTGTACTAATATGACCTGGATATTGCTCTATCAAGTTCAGTAATATACCTAACTCCTTATCACCTGTAATAATAGGGTAGTTATTTGTTTTGGATGAACCAACAACGTCTTTCAGCGATACGGATTTACAAGGATTTAGTTCTACTTCATCAGGGTAGTTAGCAATTGCGACATCATAAACTCTTGAGATGCTGCTAAAAGTCTTTTTTGCTGACTCTTTCGCACCTCTGTTGGACATATTGTTTAAAATTCTGATGATATCTTTAGGTTTTATATCATTTATTAGCATATCACCGATCTCAGGATAAACATCTTTCTTCCAGCCTTTGAGACTTCTTACTAAATGAGTTTCGCTTACGTTATTGGCAACTTTATCCATGTAGTATTCCGACCACTCTTTAAATGTTTTAGCGGAAACTTCAGTTTGAATAGTTTCTTCAACTACAATAAATGGATCTATCCCGTCTGCAATAGCTGTTCTGGCAGCATCTCGTTTTTCTCTTGCTCTTGCTAATGATACGTCTGGATAAACTCCAAAGCTTTTACGCATAGGCTTATTGTTAAAGCGGTAACGGAATCTCCACCTTTTAGATCCTTGTGGAGTAATTTCCAAACTAAGTCCTGCACCATCATTAACTGTGTACAACTTGTCTTTTGGTTTTAAAGTTTTAACTTGCGTAGCTGTTAGCATGTGTACAACCTAGAGAAAATTTAATGTACAACATAAAAGTTGTACATATAATTGTACAATAAATTATAGATATCTGTAGTTTTTTGTATGTATTTGTATGTAGTTTTTTAGACTTTAAAGTCTTTAAAAGTTCGTATTTTTGGCATTTTAAGTGGATTTTTCATGGGATAAGAAAAAGTTGTGTTGGTGGAGCTGTGGAGAATCGAACTCCAGTCCGAAACCACGCTACTCCTAATGTCTACATGTTTAGAAAAATTGTTTGAATTTAATCTTGCTTCACACAACTTGCAAAGTTACGCAAGACGATCCTTTGGGATTCATTTTATGCACAAGGCAGACATAAAATATATCTACATAAGGGTTATACTTCGAGCCCTATCTATCTAGCGTCAATAGGTGAAGCAGCCCGCCTCTTACGAGGGGATAAAACTTAAGCTACTGCTAAAGCTGGGCGATAATTTGTATTGTTTGCGTTTAAGCAATTTGAGCCGCGTAACGGAAGTGCTCAGTCCGACATGCAATTAAAAGCTACTTGATCCCGTCGAAACCAGGTCAGCCCCATAAGCGCAATTATATCAGAAATGATTAACGAAATAGAGGTGTTGTAAATCTAAATTTATATATTGTATGTGATTGTGTTGCTAAATGGAGGTTAAAAGTTATGTTTTAAGGTGGTGGCCAATCTCGGAATTGAACCAAGGACACAATGATTTTCAGTCATTTGCTCTACCAACTGAGCTAATTGGCCATAATAAAAAGTAGATGAGTTCAAAAGTGGTGGCCTGTCTCGGAATTGAACCAAGGACACAATGATTTTCAGTCATTTGCTCTACCAACTGAGCTAACAGGCCATCTTTTAAGAGCGCAATTATACAGCTAGAGCACTGAAAGTTAGCTTATGCTGTGAACTGCCTCTTTGAACTCGTTGCCTCTTTGCACATAAGAGGTAAACTCATCAAGGCTAGATGCGGCAGGAGAGAGCATTCCGATTTCGCTGTTCTGTAGGTTTTTATCTATTTTATTTACTGCATCTGCCAAGTTTTTGCATAGCTCAAAAGGTATATTATAGTTTGTTGCTAGCGTTGATAGTTTCTCTTTATTGGTCCCAATATTGTATATTTTTACTTTGTAATTTTTTAGAAATTCAAAAAGTTCAGCTAAATCAACGCCTTTATCGTCTCCACCTAAAATAAGGTGGACAAAAGAGCCGTGGTAGCGATTAAGTGCAGCTATTGTAGCGTCAAGATTAGTGGCTTTTGTGTCATTTATCCATAGGCGGTCTTTACTGTCTCTGAGCTCTTCTTGTCTATGCGCGTCTATGATAAACGAGTTTATTTTTTCATAATCAACTCTATCAAAAAGCATTTTATCAACCGCCATTGCTAAAAGTGCATCTACCAAAAACACACCTTTAAACTTTATTTTCTCTCTATCTATGCCAAAATGTAGAGCTAAATCCTCTTCGTTTGAGTAAGTGATTATGTGTGCTGAAGTTTTTATATCTTTGAACTCGGCTGGAATTATTGCAATTTCACCCTCTTTCATTTGTGAAATAGGTCTTAATTTTGCTTTTATATACTCATCCATATCTCCATGCCAGCTTAGATGATCTGGCGTTATTGGAAGTAAAACATATATATTTGGAACTGCTTTGTTGGTGTAGTGCATAGTAAAAGAGCTAGTCTCAAGGACCCAGATGCTAGCATCTGAGCTTAAATCTGCTAAAGGAGTTCCTATATTTCCACCCTCTTGTGAGCCTCTATCTTGAAGCAAATACTGCATCATTTGAGTTGTTGTTGTTTTACCATTTGTTCCGCTTATCCAGACTGTAAGTGGGGATTTATCGGCAAAGCAGTCATAATCGCTTATAAGATTTTTTGCTTTTCTAACAAGTGGATTTGATGGTGCTATTCCAGGAGAGACTATCTCTAAGTCCGAATATTTTGAATCAAAACTTGATGATGGTTTTACTCTGAAGCCGTTTTCATCAACAAAAGGTTTTGTACATTTGTCATCATAAAAGATAGCGTTTGGATAGAGTTTTGTTAAAGCCTTTGTTGTTTTTCCGTAACCAAATAGAGATACTCTTTTCATTAGCGAATCTTTAGAGAGATTAGTGCAATCATATTTGAAAGAATAGAGATTATCCAAAATCTAACAATAATCTTGTTTTCAGCCCAATGTTTCATCTCAAAATGGTGATGAATTGGAGCCATTAAAAACACCCTTTTTTTACGAAGTTTGAAACTTCCAACTTGAAGAATAACAGAGAGAGTTTCAATTACAAATATTAAACCAATTATCAGTAGGAGAATCTCGCTTTTACTTATAATTGCAAGGTAACCCAAAAAAGCACCTATTGTTAGTGAACCGCTATCGCCCATAAAAACTTCAGCTGGATGACAGTTGTGCCATAAAAATCCGGTAAGTGCGCCCATTAAGGCGCTAGAAATTATTGCAACTTCACCAATGTTGAAAGTTGGCATAAGCAGATATGCACTTATTTTCACATTTCCTGTGATGTAGATAATAATACTAAAAGATGTAAGTGCAGCAAGAGATGGAACTGTCGCAAGTCCGTCTAGCCCGTCTGTTAAATTTACTGCATTTGAGGTGGCGATAATGATGATTACCCAAAATACAATTGCCAAGAGACCCATATCGTAAATAGGATTTTTGATAAACGGAACATAAAGATTAGTGTTAAAATCAGAGAGATTAAACAGAAAAAGCGCGACGACAAGAGCTGATATAAATTGAAGCAGAAGTTTAGTTCTTGCTTTTAAACCAGCTAGATTCTGATTTTTTTTGATTTTTGCATAGTCGTCCTGAAAACCTATAAGAGCAAAAAGTACAAGCGTTAAGATAGCTCCAAGAGCATAAACATTTGTAAGTCTGATGCTTATTAGAGATGCCAAAATAGTAGCACCAATAAAAACAACTCCACCCATAGTTGGAGTTTTTGCTTTCTCTTTATGTCTGTCAGGTGCCCATCCGTTTATGGGTTGAACGCGGGATGTATTTTGCGCCCATCTGATAAAACGAGGCATTAAAAATAGTGTAAAAAATAGAGCCAAAAAGAATGCTATTCCTGCTCTTACGGTGATGTATCCAAGTAAATTAATCTTTAATAATTCTGATAGCCAATATAGCAAAGTATTATCCTTATAAAATGAAGATGACATTATAGTATAATTGCACAAAACAAAAGGGGGAAAATTGAGAAAAAAAGCTATCTTGGTTATAACAGATGGAATAGGATACTCCTCAAAAACGCAATTTAATGCATTTTATAGTGCAACAAAGCCAACTTATGATGAACTTTTTAAAAAAACTCCACACTCTTTAATAGATACTTTTGGGCTTAGTGTTGGACTTCCAGAGGGTCAAATGGGCAACTCAGAAGTAGGGCATATGAGTATAGGAAGCGGGAGAGTTTTATATCAAGATTTAGTAAAAATATCTCTGGCCCTTTCTGAGGGCAGCATTGAACAAAATGAAGAGCTGCAAAAACTCTTTCAATCCTCTGGTAGAATACATCTCATTGGTCTCATGAGTGATGGCGGTGTCCACTCTCATATAGAGCATTTTATAGGTATAGCTGATATTGCTGCAAGAAACAACAAAGAAATTTTCTTGCACCTTATAACTGACGGAAGAGATGTCTCTCCTGTGTCGGCGCAAAAATATTTAAAGCAGATAGAGAGTTATTTAAGTGATAAAATAAAGATAGCGACAATTGCAGGTCGTTTTTATAGTATGGATAGAGATAATCGTTGGGATAGGGTTGAAAAAGGATATGACGCAGTAGTGCGAGCAACTCCGAAAACAGACATGAGCGTATCTGAGTATATAGAATTATCATACGCAAAAGATGAGACGGATGAGTTTATCCAACCAGTTGCGTTTGGTGTATATGATGGTTTTAGAGATGGGGATAGTGTGCTTACGATAAACTTTAGAAGTGACAGAATGAGAGAGTTTGTGAGTGCTATTGGGGATGAAAATTTTAGTGGATTTCAAAGAAAATATATAAAAGTTAACTTAGCAACTATCACAGAGTATGACAAAAGTTTTAATTTTCCTATTTTATTTAAAAAAGATTCACCTAAAAACACTCTGGCAGAGGTTATTTCAAGAGCCGGCTTAAGACAACTTCATACAGCAGAGACTGAAAAATATGCTCATGTAACATTTTTTTTAAATGGTGGGATAGATGAGCCGTATGAGAATGAGACTAGAGTTTTAATTCCATCGCCAAATGTTAAAACCTATAATGAAAAACCGCAGATGAGCGCAGTCGAAGTTGGAGATGTTGTTTTGGTGGCAATGGAAGATGAGTATGATTTCATAGTTGTAAACTTCGCAAATGGCGATATGGTTGGACATACTGGAGATTTTGAAGCAGCTAAAATAGCAGTAACTACTGTAGATGCACAACTTGGTAGAATTTTAGAAAAAGCTAAGTTGAAAGATTATGCGGTTGTGGTTACCTCCGATCATGGAAATTGTGAAGAGATGAGAGATGATGATGGAAATATTTTAACAAATCATACAGTTGGAAAAGTGTGGTGTTTTGTTGAATCAGATGGTGTTAACAAAGTTGAAGTTGGCGGTTTAAATAATATTGCACCAACAATACTGAAATTAATGGAACTTGAAATTCCATCCGAGATGGATCACGCATTAATATAGAAACAGAAATAAATAAAAATGGAGAAAAACAGAATGAAATTTAGTGGAAAAAATGTTCTAGTAACAGGTTCAAGTCGTGGTATCGGGGCGGAAATAGCGAAAGTTTTAGCAGGCTATGGGTTGAAAGTTTGGATTAATTATAGAAGTGGAGCAAAAGAGGCAGATGCCATCAAAGATGCAATTGAGGCAAGTGGTGGCAGAGCTGCTGTTATTGGTTTTGATGTAAGCGATGAAGATGCTTTTGTTGAAGCAATTAATATGATTACTGATTGTGATGGTGAGCTTTCATATCTTGTAAATAATGCTGGAATTACAAACGATAAACTAGCTCTTCGTATGAAAACAGAAGATTTTATGAGTGTTATAAATGCAAATCTTACTTCATGTTTTATTGGATGTCGTGAAGCCATGAAAGTTATGAGAAAGAAAAAATTTGGAGCCGTTGTAAACATAGCTTCGATTGTTGGTGAGACTGGAAACGCTGGACAAACAAACTACTCTGCGAGTAAAGGTGGAGTTATAGCTATGAGTAAAAGTTTTGCTATAGAGGCCGCTACAAGTGGGATTCGTTACAACACAGTTACTCCAGGTTTTATAGCTACTGAGATGACGGATGCACTAAGTGATGAGATAAAAAATGGGTTTACTTCTAAGATTCCAATGAAGCGTTTTGGTAATGCAATTGAGGTTGCAGAGGCCACAGCATTTTTACTCTCAGACCACTCAAGTTACATAACCGGAGAGACGCTAAAAGTAAATGGTGGATTAAATATGGCATAGACTTTATCCCCTATAGTGCCATATTTAGTGTGTATTTTTAATTAATTAAGTTAGTTGTGCTATAATTTCGTGATTTTACATATAAAACATAGGAGCTATAATGGCACTTTTAGACGATATCAAAGAAGTAGTAGTTGAGCAATTAGGCGTTAGCGCTGATGAAGTAAAAGAAGACGCAAAGTTCGTTGAAGATTTAGGTGCAGATAGTCTAGATGTAGTTGAGTTGGTTATGGCCCTTGAAGAGAAATTCGATATTGAAATTCCTGATGATGAAGCAGAAAAAATTAGAACTGTTAGAGATGTAGTTAACTATATCGAAAGCAAATAGTTACATTATATTTTTACTAAGAGCTTCTTGTAGGGGCTTCTTGGTGGAAAATATTTTTTAGTAGTCAGTTTTTCTGATTTTTACAAAATATTTTATATTTTTTTACGGAGATTTTAAATGAAAAGAGTTGTAGTTACAGGATTGGGCATGATAAATGCAGTAGGAAACGATAAAGAGAGCTCATTTAAAGCTATTTGTGATGGTGAATGTGGGATAGACACTATCACTCTTTTTGATCCTGAAGATTATGCTGTAAAAATTGCAGGTGAAGTTAAAAATTTCAATCCAGAAACAGTTATGGCAGCAAAAGAGGTAAAAAAAGCCGATAGATTTATTCATCTTGGACTAAAAGCAGCTCAAGAGGCGATGGCAGATGCTAATTTTGGCGAAAATATTGATATGGAAAGATTCGGTATAAGCGCTGGCTCTGGAATCGGCGGACTTCCTGCAATAGAAAAAAACTCTATAATCATTGAAACAAGAGGCTCTCGTAAAATATCTCCATTTTTTATCCCATCCGCTTTAGTAAATATGCTTGGTGGTTTTGTATCGATTGAGCATGGAACAAAAGGTCCAAATCTCTCAAGTGTTACGGCATGTGCCGCTGGAACTCACGCTATTAGTGAAGCTGTAAAGACGATTATGTGCGGTGGTGCTGATAAGATGTTAGTTGTCTCGGCTGAGTGTGCTATTACAGGTGCTGGTGTTGGCGGATTTGCCGCAATGAAAGCACTCTCAACAAATAATGAAAATCCAAAAAAGGCTTCTCGTCCTTTTGATGCAGATCGTGATGGATTTGTAATGGGCGAAGGCGCCGCTGCTTTAATCTTAGAGACTTATGAAGATGCAGTTGCAAGGGGAGCAAATATTTATGGCGAAATCATAGGTTTTGGAGAGAGCGGAGATGCAAATCACATAACAACTCCAAGCCTTGATGGTCCTGCTCGAGCTATGAAAGCAGCACATAAAATGGCAGGTTTTCCAAAGCTTGATTATGTAAACGCGCATGGAACAAGCACGCCAATTAATGATAAAAATGAGACTGCAGCACTGAAAGAGTTATTAGGTGGTAAAGAAAACTGCCCTCCAATGAGCTCAATAAAAGGTCAGATTGGTCACTGTCTTGGTGCAGCTGGCGGTATTGAAGCAGTTGTTTGTCTTATGTCAATGCGTGATGGAATTATACCTCCAACGATAAACTATGAAACAGCAGATGAAAATTGTGATTTAGATATTGTTCCAAACAAGTCAAGAAAAGCAGAGCTAAATACAGTTATGAGTAACTCTTTTGGCTTTGGCGGAACTAACGGCGTTTTGATATTCAAAAAAATCTAAATACAGGGATTTAAATTGGCAACATATTTAGACTTTGAATATAAAATTAAGTTCATTCAAGAAGATATTGTATCGGCTCAAGTTCGTCATGATGATGCCGCGTTAGTAGCACTAAAAGATCAACTTGAAGCAGAAGTTTCAAATATTTTTAACAACCTATCTCCCTTTCAACAGCTTCAACTCGCTCGTCATTTAGATAGACCATATGCTCTTGATTATATAAACTTGCTTATGCGAGATAAGTATGAGATTCATGGCGATAGACATTTTCGGGATGATGCTGCGATTTTATGCTATATCGGTTATATAGGCGATGAAAAAGTTGTAGTTATTGGTGAGCAAAAGGGTCGTGGAACAAAAAATAAAATCAAAAGAAATTTTGGTATGCCACATCCAGAGGGCTACAGAAAAGCTCTTCGTGCTGCAAAATTAGCTGAGAAATTTAAAATCCCACTACTAATGTTTGTTGATACTCCTGGTGCCTATCCTGGAATTGGGGCTGAAGAAAGAAATCAAAGTGAGGCAATTGCTAGAAATCTGCTTGAGCTATCTGCTTTAAATACTCAAACCATTTCAGTTGTTATTGGCGAAGGAGGAAGTGGCGGTGCCCTTGCTATTGGAGTTGCTGATAGATTTGCAATGATGAGATACTCAGTATTTAGCGTTATTTCGCCTGAGGGATGTTCTGCTATTTTATGGAATGACCCAGCAAAAGCAGAAGTTGCTACAAATGCCATGAAGATAACAAGTGGAGATTTAAAGAAATTAAATCTTATAGATGATGTTATAGATGAGCCACTTATTGGAGCACATAGAGATAAAGAAAGTGCTGCAAATGCAATAAAAAATTATTTTTTAGCAGAGCTTAAGGAGCTTCGCAAAATGAGTGATGAAGAAAGAATGGAACAGAGATATAAAAAACTAACAGGCGTTGGAGCTTATAGCGAATAAACTACTCATCTTCGCTTGTTCTGCCATTAATATTCTCTCTTGTAGGATTAAATTTTGGTCTTTTTAATCTTTTTGCTTCCTTGGAAAATCTTATAAGATCCTCAACGCTTTTAATATCATCCCCTATGTTTTTTAATGATAGTTTTAAAAGTTCGTTAGTTGTTAACGCATCACTCATAGCTCTGTGGTGTGTTGCGCTTGGATACAAATTAAGAGATTCATTGAGGTATGAGAGTGCATATCTGTATGACTCAATTGTTCTCTCTGCTAACGCCAATGAGCATAAGCTTCTATTTAACAGTGGAGCTAAGCCAACATTTTGCATACTTAAAGATATAAACCTATAGTCAAATTTGATATCGTGTGCAACAAATACAGAGTCTTGCAAAAAAGCTTTAAACTCATGCATTACATTTTTTAAACTAGGCGCATCTTTGGTATCTTCGACAGATATGCCTGTTATCTCTGTAATATTTGGATTTATCTCATGACAGTTTACAAATGATTCATATCTGCCAACTATCTCGCCATTTTTTACTTTTATGGCACCAATCTCTATGATTTGATGTTTTTCTATTTTAGAACCATTTGTTTCAATATCAACTATACAAAATTCCATATCTTTTATTGGTATAAAGCTAGTGGCAAAAAAGTAATTGCTTTGGTGTTTTACAATCTTTAAGCCTTGTGCATACCAAAGCTCAAGTAGAAAATCTAAATTATCATTTATCTGCTCTTTAAGTGTTTTTGCAGACAGACCAGTAGTTGAGAGTTTATGGATGCTTTTTGCATCTAGAATAAAATCATGACTTAGCATTAGCTATGAATTCTTTAACTTTTTGCTCACTCTTTATGCCGTGTGATAACTCTACCCCACTGCTAACATCAACACCATAAAATCCATAATTCTTTAGAGATGCAACATTTTGAGGGTTTAGCCCACCTGCTAGAATTATTTTAGAACAATCAACATCTTTAAACCATTCAATATTTAATCTTTTTCCAGCACCACCATACTCTTCACAATAAGCGTCAATTAGCCTGTATTCATCACTATATTGTAATATATCACTAGCTTTTTGAGCTCTTACTACTTTAATGTATGGAACAAAAAGTTGTCTGCATAAAGAGTCATTTACTTCAAAATGAAGCTGAGCCAGCGTAGTTCCAGCTTCTTGAGAGTAGGAGTTGATTATTTGAGCATCAGAATTTACAAAAAGAGCGACTTTTTCTACAAATGGAGGAAGTTCTTTTATTATAGCTCTAGCATCACGAGGGGAAATATATCTTGGAGATTTTTCATAGAAAACAAAACCTAGCGCATCAGCTCCAGCATCTATGGCAATCATTGCATCTCTATATGAGGTTATGCCGCAGATTTTTACTCTCATAATTTATCTTTTTTGTAGCATTGAAATTTTTACTATCTGCATTGAAGGCTCATAATTGCCTTTTTTTTGTCAGTATGATTAAATATATAACTTCCAGCTACGACAATATCAACGCCAGCATCTCTGAGTTGTTCCACATTTTTATCACTAACACCACCATCTACCTCTATTAAGCAGTTCGGGTTAATTTTATCTCTCATAGCACTCAATCTTTTTGCCTTTGGTATAACACTCTCAATAAAGCTTTGACCGCCAAAGCCAGGATTTACACTCATAAGAAGAACCATATCCAAATCTTCAAGTAAAAACTCTATTTCTTCTGGTGGAGTGTGAGGGTTTAAAACAATCGCAGATTTAATACCTAGAGAGCGAATCTTTTGGATTAATCTATGGGGATGTTTCTCTTCTTCTATATGGAAAGAGATGTATTGCGGTTTTAGTGGAGCGAAAAGATCAACAAAAAATGAGTTATTTTCAACCATCAAGTGGATGTCTAAAGGCTTGGTTGCGACTTTCGCGATGGCAGATACTACAACAGGTCCAATTGTTAAGTTGGGAACAAAGTGCCCATCCATAACATCAACATGTATGAAGTCACATCCAGCGTTGCAAATATCTTCAATATCTCTTTGTAGATTACCAAAGTCAGCAGATAAAACACTTGGGGATATGAGCATGATAAACCTTATTGTATTTGTTGTAAAAATTAACGCAATATTACACTTTGATAGCTTTTATCTTGTTAAGAAGAATAAAAATTTATCATCATTGAATGACAAATCTACCTGAACGCCTTTTTTATTCTCAATAACTTCAAGTAAACTATCTATGTTGCCGTAAGTTCTAGGGAGTGTAATATTTACATTTATGTTTTCATCTGCAAGTAGAGTTTTTATCTTTCCGCCCACAATATTTACTAGTTCCGCTAATGTATCTAGTATTAACTCAATATCATCAGTCTGCTCACCAATAAGAAGTTCACAAGCTTTTTTGGCAATAATTATTGGAAAAACCAATATAACCATACCATCAAGATCTCCATAATATCCAATAGAGCTAGCTATTTTATCTTTTTTGTCATCAATAAAAATATTATCTATTTTAACACCATTTTTGATAGCTTTTGCATTAGTCATCATCTCTATTGTTCCAACAGTGGCGCTTATAAAGCTAGGGAGCTCTGTCACTGTTTGCTTGTTTATTGTTCTCTTGTTTTTAATATTTGAAGCACTACTTGCTCCTAGCTCTTTTAACAACTCTTTGTTTTGAAGAATATCATCCATCTGTTCATAAAAAATAATACCTGAATCTTCAAGCGTCTCTTTAAATGATTCTGGAGTTTTATTAAATGACATACCAACGATAGATATTGTCGCATTATATTCAGCTGCCGAGCTTGCTAGTTTAGAGAAAAAGTTAAGAGCATGGACATTCATGCTTATAGTTTTATAGGCGTCAAATATAAACAGTCTAAAGCCAACATTGAGTGAGTTTTTATGATATTCAATATTAAATTTATCATTAATTTCTGCATCTAGAAATTGTGATACTGTGTAGATTATTGCATTTCCTGCCACTCTTGTCGCAATTTTTTGCCCCATATGTCCTAGGTAAGTTAAGTCAATTATATAATCATAAAGCTCTTTTTTGCTGGCTTTGTCATTAAACTCTTCCTCTGTCTGTGCAACTATTGGGTTGTATCCACCATCATGAAGGTCTATCGCCATAGCTGTCCTTTGAGATTTATCAGGGCTATAAAGTAGAACTGTTTTGTCTGTTTCTTTAAAACCGGATGAAAACAGTGATGCAATATCAGAAGTTTTATATAAAGAAAAATCAATTTGATCCCCAAAAAACTTTCTTATTGCATCATATTTTATTGCATCGTAGTCGCAAAATCCAACAATTGAATGATTTTTTTTACGAACTGCATGAAACAGTTTTGTAAAAGCATCTAGACCATTTTTGTTGAAAAATATTACTTTCTTGAGAGAAACTAAAATCATATCTGCTTTTAAGTTTATAGCTGATTCAATGTCGTCTATACTTAGAAGCTCGCTTGTGTTGTTTCCATCTAAAAAGCCTTGTGGTGTAAAGACAGCCACTCCTTTTTTTAATACTGCTTTCATGAAATTTCCATAACTTCAGCAAACTCACTGTAAATATCAGCTACAAAATCTATTTGAAAATCAATAAAATCATTAAGCCTGGCCTCTATAAATATTGGTTTTGATAGTTCATAAAAAAGTAACAGATGCATCCATTTTCCTAAGGTATCAATCTCTTTGTTGCCTGATTGTTTGGTGCCAGATGAAGATTGAATAACTTTATAGATTACCTCATTCATCTCCCATTTTTTTGCTATCTCTTCGCAGATATCAAACAAAGAGACCCCACAAAGACGACTTAAAATTGTATTAAAATCTATTGCTTTTGTCTCTCTTAGAAGCTTTACATCATCTAGATGCTCAAAAAAAAGAGCTTCTGTTATGATTATACTTGATGGTAGAAGAGTTATTGCGTTATACATCTCTTTATCGGATATATTTAGATATTTTAGGATTTTTTCCCAATTTTTAGATAAATCTGCTTGTAGTTCATAAAAAGTTTTTTTATTTAGCTTAAAAAGGACCCACTTATCTGGACTAAGCAGGGATATCATGTAGTTATAGACGGTTTGCTTGGTTAGTGATAATCCAAGAATAGCAAATATTTGTGAAAGATCATTTACCTCATTTGTAAAGCCATAAATTGGCTTATTTACTATATTTTTAAGATATGTTCTAAGAGCCATATCTTCTCCAGCAACTTTTGCTGCCTTAGTTAATTCGCCTTGATTCACAAGCAAAAGCGTCTCTTTAATGATTTTCGGCGAAGGAGGAATTTTTTCTATAAAAGAATCTATTTTATTTTTTGTTATCATAGGCTCAACATATGTTAAATTTTATGCATTTTAACTACATAATAATAAGATATATATAAAGATATAACATTCATAAAATAATATAGATTCAAATAAAGCCCTTAAGCAGAAGTTTTGTTTGAAGCTGATACAATTCGCAACTTTAAAACCTAACATAAGGAACCCAACATGGCAAGAAAATGTGCTATAAGCGGCAAAGGCCCAATGAGCGGGAACAATGTTTCTCACGCAAAAAATAGAACAAAGCGTCGTTTTTTACTAAATCTTAGAACACTTCGTATTACTTTAGATGACGGCACTACTCAAAAAATTAAAATTTCTGCAAGAGAGTTGCGTACACTTAAGAAAAATTCTTAGTTGTAGCTATTCTTAACTCTCATAGAAGAGTTAAGAATTTTTATTTTTAGAGATATTCAGATATACCACAAAGCTTCTTTTTGAAGCTTACTTCCTACAACAATCATTTACATATCTTTTCTTTACTACTCTAAATATCTATAATTGAAAATATTATGTGATAATATCAAATTAATAAAATATGGTTAAGGAGTTTTGATTTGTATAATATAACTTATATGCGAGGCGGGGTTTGTGAGAGTAATGGTTTTTTTGCTGATGGCGTGAGTGCTGGACTCAAAAGAGACAATGCAAAAGATATGGCATTTATATATAGTGATGTTTTGTGTGAGGTCGCTTCTGTTTTTACAACAAATAAGATGTGTGCAGCCCCGATAAGACACTTTTTGTCTATGGGAGAGTTTAAGAGTAATTTTTTGTTAATCAACTCTAAAAATGCAAATGCAATGACTGGAAAATCTGGCATAGATGATATAAGAGAGGTTCTTGCAACTCTTGATAAGAGTGTTATAAATCCCATTATGAGTTCAACTGGAGTAATCGGTGTTAGACTTCCAAAAGAGAAAATCATGGAAGGTATGAAGCTTTTTGATTTCTCTAAAAAAGATTCACAGAGTGCTTCAAAAGCCATAATGACAACCGATAGTTTTGCAAAAGAGATAGCTTTTAGCGTTAAGCTTGATGATGGCAACAGTTTTAACATAGGTGCAATAGCAAAAGGCGCTGGTATGATAAATCCAGCAATGGCTACTATGCTCTGCTTCATAACTACTGATGCCAAAGTTTCAAAAAATGAGATGCAAGAGATTTTAGATGAGACAATAAAAACAACATTTAACGCCATTAGCGTGGATGGAGACACTTCAACGAATGATACAGTTTTGCTTTTAGCTAATGGAAAAAGTGGAGCATATGACAAAGAGGCATTTAGAGAAGTGTTATTTAAAATAATGCACTTTTTAGCGCTTGAGATGGTTAGGGACGGCGAGGGTGCCACAAAACTTGTTACCTATAAAGTAAGTGGCGCAAAAGATGATAAAGATGCTGAGATTGTAGCAAAAGCGCTCTCTGACTCACTTCTTGTAAAAACTGCACTCTTTGGAGAGGATCCAAATTGGGGAAGAATAGCTTCAACAGTTGGCGCTAGCGGGGTAGAGTGCAGTGAAGAGAGTTTGAAAATTTCGTTTGATAATCTGTGTGTTTATGATAGAGGTGAACTATTTTTTGATGCAGAGATGGAGAAAAAATGTGCCGTTGTGATGCAGCATCAAAAATTTACAATCTCTTGTGATTTAGGTATTGGAGATGGAAATTTTAAGGCGTATGGATGCGATCTGGGTCATGACTATGTAAAGATAAATGCTGATTATAGAAGTTAAATTTAAAGGGATTTCTCCCTCTAGATTTATTTTTGACATCAGCTTAATTTAGGCAGATGCCACTCTCTTTTGTATGCGGTCAGTCTAAGAAGTATGCTAAAAATCCCAACTGTCAAAATGCTAAACTCATTTACAAAATCAAAAAAATCTAAAACTCCAAACGCTGTGGCAATTATGATGGCAATAGAGCCGTAAAAATCAGTCGTTAATACTGTTGGAATCTCATTTATCATAACATCTCTCGTTACTCCGCCACCAACTGCAGTTATAAAGCTAATGGTAACAATTCCAAAAAAATTATACTCTGCATGAATAGCCAAAAGAGCACCTGTTATGCTAAAAGCCACTAAACCGATTGTATCACTTAGTACAAAAATCCATTTTCTCTCAATCGACTCTCTTTCGTAGAGTTTGAGTATATAGAAGATTAGCATCGTTAAAAATAGCGTTAGTGCTGGATATAGTGATTTAAAAGCAAAAGGAGTTGTGCTTAGTATGGCATCTCTGATGACTCCGCCCCCAAGCGCAGTTAAGGAAGAGGCTATTAAGATTCCTAAAATATCCAAGTTCTTTCTCATGGCAACAATAAAGCCACTGATAGTAAATGCAATTATTCCAATAATGTCTGCAAAGAAAAAATAGTTAGACATCGTTTATTGGTAGTGAGATTTAAACTCTACATATCTTGATGCAGAAGCATAAAGCTCTTTAACTTCAGCGTCTGTTAGCTCTCTAACTACTTTGGCTGGACTTCCCATTATGAGTGAACGAGGAGGAAAGATTTTATTTTTTGTAACAAGAGCGTCTGCGCCAACAATAGACTCTTTTCCAATAACTGCGCCATCAAGGATTGTGGCACTCATTCCGATTAAGCAAGCGTCTTCGATTGTGCATCCATGAAGCATTACACGATGCCCAACTGTTACATCGTTGCCTATTATTGTTGGGTGACCATCACTTTTGTCATCTTTTTTGTGATGCGTGACATGAACCATGCTTAAATCTTGTATGCTTACTCTATCTCCGATTTTTATGTAGTGAACATCGCCTCTAACAACTGTTCCAAACCATATTGAGCAATCAACGCCGCATGTAACATCGCCTATAACATCAGCAGAAGGCGCAATCCAGCTACCTTCTCCTATCTTTGGTTCCATGTTTTTAAAGTTGTATATCATAATATTTCATCCTCTATAAATAGTTTAGAAGCAAGTTGCAAGATTGTGTTTGGGCTCTCTTTTTTTGTTGCTTTTACGATTTTATTTACAGAATCCTCTAGTAGTTTATGATTATTTACAATTTTATTAGAGCTACTGCTGACCTTTTCATAAGAACCATCACTTTGAAGTTCATGAGCGAGTGAGTTATCGGCACATTGAAGCTTTAGAATCTGTATAATTTTCTCTCTTGCATTTATATCTTTGATGGCGGTTAGTAGTTCTATGCGTCTTGTTAAATTTCTAGGCATCCAATCAGCGCTTGAGATATAGACCTGAGTTTCATCATTTTTAAAATAGAATGCTCTTGCATGCTCTAGGTATTTTCCAAGTATCGAAATAACTCTAATATTTTCGCTAACACCCTCAATCCCTGGTTTTAAACAACAAACACCGCGGACAATCAGATCTATCTTGACGCCAGCCTGACTTGCTTTATAGAGTGCGCGAATAACATCCTCATCAACAAGTGCATTTAGTTTTACAATTATTTTTCCAGAATCTGCATATTTTGTTTCATTGTTAATAAGAGATAGTATTTTTGGTTTGATTTGAGCTGGCGACATATATAGCTCATTTAAGCTACCTTTCTTGCTGAAGCCAGTTAGGAAGTGAAAAAATCTTGTCAAATCATTTGTTATCTCATCTTTTGATGTTAGATAGCTCATGTCAGTATATATTCTTGCTGTTGCAGGGTTGTAATTGCCTGTCCCTATATGTGCATACTGTTTCAGTTTCCCATTTTTTCTTTTTGTTATAAGTGTGGCTTTTGCGTGAACTTTAAACCCTCTGATACCGTAGATTACATGCGCTCCTGCTTTTTCTAATGCTTTTGCCCAAATAAGATTGTTCTCTTCATCAAATCTTGCTTTTAGTTCAACCATAACGGTAACTTGTTTTCCAGATTCACTAGCACTCATGAGTGATTGAACTATTGGTGAATTTGTTCCTGAGCGATAAAGTGTCATTTTGATTGAGACAACATCTGGATCTTTTGCTGCACTTTGGATAAGTTGTACTACAGGATCAAAGCTCTCGTATGGGTGATAGAGTAAGATATCTTCTTTTTCTAAAATCTTAAATATATTTTCACTACTACTAAGCGGAGGTAGAGTTTTTGGCTGAAAAGGCTCTATTAGTAAGTTCTGGAAATTTTTGTTTGATACTATCTGCCATAGGCTTGAGAGATTTAAAAATGTATGAAATCTAAAAATATCATCCTTGTAAATGTTCGCATGACGATTGAAGAAGTTAATAAGCTCTTCGTCTCCATCAGTCTGAACCTCAAGCCTAACCATTGCTCCTTTTCTACGAAGCTTTAAACCCTCTTCAAGAATCTCCATAAAATCATCAGCCTCTTCCTCTTCTATCGCTATATCTGCATTTCTAGTTACTCTAAAAGTTGCATATTTTATGAGCGTATATCCAGGAAAAAGCTCCTCAACATGCTCTGAAATAACGCTCTCTATTGGGATGTAAGTGTTATTATCAAGTTCAACAAATCTTTGAAGAACTCTAGGTACACGGATGATTCCAGATCTCTCAATCATTGGATTGTCGCTATCTTTGAGTTTTACGATTAGTCCAAAACTTAGATTATTTAAGTGTGGAAAAGGGTGCGTCGCGTCTATTGCTATAGGAATTATTACTGGATAAATCTGCTCTTTAAAAAATCTACTAAGATGCTCTTTTTGACTTTTGCTCACTTGATTGTAGTATTTAACGCTTATTCCATGAGGTTCTAGTTTTTTTAAGATATTATCTATACAGCTCTCAACAATATCTTGCTCATCATGGATATATTTTCTAATCTCTCTTAGTTGCTCTAGAGGTGTTAGTTTGTCCGCGCTTGATTCTATGATTCCAGCAGTAAATAGCTTTTTAAGCCCTGCCATACGAATCATATAAAACTCATCTAGGTTTGTCCCATAGATAGCAAGAAATTTTAATCTCTCTAAAAGCGGCAACGATTCATCTTGTGCTTGTTTTAAAACTCTTGTGTTAAATTGAACCCACGCAAGCTCACGATTGTTGTATAGACTTGGATTTCTTAGATTTAGCATTATTAAAAATTCCCATAAATATTTAGTTTATTATTGTATCAAATTAAGATTATATTATACCAAACTAGATTAACTACTTCACTATGCCTGTTCCTCGGTAATTTGCAGAATGGTAGATTGTTACACCATTTTTTCTTGCATGGTATTTCATTAGTAGGTTTTGAAGGGTTGGTTCAATAGAGGGTGCAAACCATGCATTATTGCTTGATGCGATTACAAAATCAACATCGCCATAGTATATCTCTTTAGTTGTTGCTTCATAACAAATTGCGTTTCTGAATTTTACGCCATTTATGAGAAAATCAGTTGGTTTAGTTGCAGTTTTAAAGTCAGATGCTCCAGCGAAAAAGAAATCATTTACAAACTTTTTTGCAAATGAGGGAAGTGGGATATACTCTCCAAAAGGCACTAAAATCATCTTCTTTGCAATCTCATATTTTCCATCTTTAAACATATATGCAACATTGTAGTGGACGCCATTTTCATTAAGCAGAGCGCCTGCGATAATTGTTATCTCATAAGAACGAAGAGATAATTCATCTATTAGAGTTTGATCTTCATTTAAAAAAAGAGGAAAAACTGATTCTGGAAAAACAACTACTTCATAACCATTTTTTGCCGCACTGTCAATCTCGTTAAATATCATAAATATTGTCTGCGTAAGCGTGTCTCTGCTCCATTTCATATCTTGCTTTATGTCGGTTGCCACTAATTTAATTTTTAGTGGAGCATCCTTTTGTGTTGGTTGATTAAAGTTAAATGCCAAAAATATAAGCAGAAGTGGAGTGTACTTGTATGATTTTTTTACATAGTTAGTAAGAGAGAGAGAGAATAAAACAATTATAAGTTGATACTTAAAAAGCCCAATATAGCTATCCACGAAGATAAGTTGAATTTGTAGCCAATTCCACTCCATGGGTTCAAAAAAACTTAAAGCAAATAGTAAAACCGCTCTTATGGCTACGCTGTTTGTGAGTGCTAAAACTCCAAAAAAGAGCATATAGATAATTGCAAAAGCAAGAGTGATGATTGGCGCCATATAGCCAACGCCATTATATTTGAAACTGTATCCAATCCAGTAAAACCATAAAATACCTATGAAAAATCCAGCAACTAAAATCGCTCTTTTTGGAAGATACAAAAGCAGTGCCAAAGAGAGTAGAGCGGAGATAGTGTTTATTAATTTTATGCTTGTTGCATAATGCTCAAAGTAGATGAATGAGCTAAAAAGAAGAGCCGTTAAAATCCCGAAAGTTAAATCAAAGAGTAGATGATTTTGAGAATTTCTTATGTCTTGAAGTTTTTGAATCATAATTTTGTTGCCCTATTTTTTGGTTTGAGATTATATCACTCTTCAATCTGCTATTAATATATTTTTTGTATAATTGCCGCAATTTATTCAAAGGAAACCGCCTCGCATGGAAATTTTAAAATCACTACTACCGTTTGTTATACTAATCATAATTATGTACTTTTTGGTTTTTCGCCCACAGCAGCAAGAGACAAAAAAAAGAAAAGAGATGATTGACTCGCTTAAAAAAGGTGATAAAATTATAACTGCTGGCGGTCTTATCGTGGATGTTTACAAGGTGGAAGAGAAATATCTGAGTGTAAAAATAAATGAAGATACTATAGTAAAATTAACCAAAGAGGCGGTTGCTAGAAAGTACGAAAATGAAATTTAGTTATCGTATTGTTATTTTCGTTGTAGCCATATTATTTGGTATCTTCTATTCGGCACCAACGCTGCTGCAGCTAGATAGTGGCAAAAAAATAACTCTAGGACTTGATCTTCAGGGTGGTTTGCATATGCTTCTCGGTGTAAAAACAGAAGAAGCTGTAAAGTCTCGTATAAAGTCAATCGCTTCAAGTATTAAACACTACAGTGAAAAAAAAGATATCTTAATAGATGAGTTCTCTTTTGATGAGAGTAGTGTCTCTTTTACTCTGTTAGACCAAGAGACAGCTAAAGATGTTAAAGCATATATTTCGGCAATAACGGGAACAGTAGTAGCTGTTGATGGCGGAAAGGTCTCTGTTACGCTAAGCAAAGAAGAGGTGCTAAGGACAGAGCAACAAGCAATCTCCCAAGCAATAGAGACCATAAGAAACAGACTTGATCAGTTTGGTTTGTCTGAGCCGATTGTTGCAAAACAGGGTGAGGATAAAATCCTTGTAGAGCTAGCTGGAATAAAAACTCAAGAAGATGAGCAAAGAGCAAGAGAGCTAATCTCTCGTGCGGCAAAATTAGAGCTTATGGCGGTTGATGAAGATAGAGCTGCTCGTGTTTTTAGCATGAGCGACGCAGATGCTGCTTCGTACGCGGATGTGATACTAGAAGATGCTCAAAATCCAAAGATTAAACATCTAGTTCATGATATCCCAATCTTAGATGGCACGATGTTAACAGATGCTCATGTTGGTTTTGATCAAAATAATCGCCCTCTGATAAATTTTTCCTTAAACGCAGAGGGTGCTGAGATATTTGGCGACTTTACTGGCAAGAGCGTAGGAAAACATTTAGCGGTAGTTTTGGATGGGAAAGTTTACTCTGCTCCCGTAATAAATGAGAGAATTGGTGGCGGAAGCGGTCAGATTTCTGGTAACTACACAATTGAGGAAGCAAAAGATCTATCAATTGCCCTTCGTTCAGGATCACTTTTAGCACCGATTTATCTACTTGAAAAACGCTCAGTTGGCCCTAGTTTAGGAGCAGATAGTATTCATGCATCACTTCTTGCTTTAGCTAGTGGATTTGGGCTTGTTATTCTTTTTATGATGTTTTATTATGGACTTGCTGGAGTAATTGCTAATTTCGCAGTTATAGTCAATCTTTTTATTATCTTAGGAATGATGTCTCTGTTGGGTGCAACTTTGACTTTGCCGGGAATGGCAGGTATTGTTTTACATATAGGATTGGCAGTAGATGCAAATATCATTATCAATGAGCGGATTCGTGAAGGATTACGCGCTAAGATTCCTGCTGGACGAGCGATTACGGAAGGGTATCAAAAGGCAATGCGTGCAATTTTAGATTCAAACATAACACAAATTTTGGCGTGTACTATTCTTTATGTTTATGGAACTGGCGCTATTCAAGGATTTGCTGTTGCACTTAGTTTAGGAATTATAGCATCAATGATAACAGCAATTATTGGTACACACGGTGTGTATGATTTATTCACAAGTCGTATAGAAAAAAATAAAAACTACACATTGTGGTTTGGTATGTCACGAAGAAAAGGAGCATAATTATGGAACTTTTTAAAGAAGATAAAGTTTATAATTTTCTAGGAAAGGGAAAGATTTTTTTTGTTGCATCTTTTGTTCTTTTTTTTGCTGCAATTGCCATTATTGCAATAAAAGGTTTTTCATTTGGTATTGATTTTACTGGCGGAACGGTTGTTCAGGTAAAATATACTCAAAATGCTCCTATTGAAAAAGTGCGTGAAAGCCTTAAAAAGAGTAAACTTTTTGAACATGCAAGTGTAAGTGAATTTGGTTCGCCACAAGAGATTGTTATAAAAACGGCATCATCAACAGTAGGTGTAACTAATGATATAGGTGATACCACCAAGGAAATTTTAAAAGATACTGGTGAGTTTGAGATTCGCCGTGTTGATATGGTTGGTCCAAAAATAGGTGATGAGTTGCGTGTTAAAGGATTGACCGCATTTTTATTAACACTGCTTGCTATTATGGCGACAGTAACATTCCGTTATGAATGGCGTTTTGCCATAGCGGCTATTATTGCAATCGTTCATGATATTATTATTACTTTTGGGTTTGTTTCATACTTTGAAGTTGATTTTAATATAGAGAGTGTTGCAGCACTGCTTATGATTTTAAGCTATTCAATTCATGATACTATTATCGTTTATGACAGGGTGCGTGAATATATTGAAGAGTCTAAAGAGAGTGATTTTGTTACAATTATTAACGAAGCAGTTTCGCGTACACAATCGCGAACAACACTCACTTCATTGACGGTATTTTTCGTTGTGCTAACACTTTTCATTTTTGGTGGAGATATTATGTATGGCTTTAGTTTCCCAATGCTTATCGGGGTAATTATTGGAACATATAGTTCGATTTTTGTGGCTGCACAACTTGTTGTATGGACTGGATTTAGTGTATCTTCTTATCGTCAAAAAATGGCCGATAAAATGAAAAATATAGCTGAAAAGCAAAGAATGCGCGATCAGTTTGAGTCAGGAGTAATATAGTCTTGAGGCTATTTTCTCTTTTTGTCATATCTGTTTTTAAGTAAATATGATGATTTTAAATTGCCAAAAAAGGCTAATTTGTGCATTCTCGTGAAATAAAAATTATTATTTTAAGCTTTGTTGTTCTCATAGCTATTGGAGCAATACTGCTATCTATGCCGTTCGCACACAATGGACATCTCTCTTTTGTTGATGCAATCTTTACTTCAACATCCGCGGTTTGTGTAACGGGACTTATTGTAAAAGATACACCCGTTGATTTTACATCTTTTGGGCATATGGTTATTTTGGTATTGATTCAAATTGGTGGACTTGGATACATGTCTGCTGTTACATTTTTTGCAGTAATTAGACGAAAAAAAGTTGACCATAGAGACCGTTTAATACTAAAAGAGTCGCTAAACTATCCAGCCATGGATGGTTTAGTTAGATTTTTAAAAATTGTTTTCTATTTTGTTTTCTTTATAGAATTTGCAGGTGCTATAATTCTTGCATTGCGCTTTCTTGCTGATATGCCACTAGGAAAAGCTCTCTGGTTTGGTTTTTTTCACTCTATATCAGCTTTTAATAATGCCGGTTTCTCACTTTTTAGTAATAATCTAATGAACTATCGTGGCGATACCATTATCAATCTGGTGATTCCATTTTTGATTATTCTCGGCGGTATTGGTTACATTGTTCTTCAAGAGCTTTTTCATTACTACAAAAAAGAAGTTGTTCGTCTCTCAACGCACACAAAAATTGTTCTTTATACTACACTTTTTTTGATTTTAATTGGGATGGCTATAGTGCTATCTTTGGAGTGGAGTAACCCTGCATCTTTTGGTTCAATGAGTCTAAAAGATAAGATGCTCTCAGCTTGGTTTACATCCGTTAACTACAGGACAGCTGGTTTTAATACGATAGATTTTTCAACACTGCGAGACCCAAATCTGTTTTTTGCAACATTTTTTATGATGATTGGAGGAAGTCCTGGTGGTACGGCTGGCGGTATTAAAACAACGGCGTTTGCTCTGTCTGCGCTTGGAGTCTGGTTTACACTTCGTGGAGATAAAAATGCAAGAATTTTTCATCGCTCAATTTCTGCATTTCAGATTAATAAATCATACGCGATTGTTTTTGTAGCTTCTTTTTATGTTGTCGCTTCCTCTGTGTTTCTTTCAGAGATTGAGAGTGCTCCATTTTTAAAGATACTGTTTGAGGCATGTTCTGCTTTTGGTACAGTTGGTATTTCAACTGGGGATGGCGGGGTTTTAAGTCTTAGTGCTCTTTTTAGTGATTTTGGAAAATTTAACATAATTTTCTTAATGCTAATGGGAAGAATAGGTGTTTTTGCTTTTACAATAGCAATTGTTGGAAAAGCTGTTGAGAGTAGAATAAAATATGCAGAAGGAAAAGTAATACTATGAGTAATTATGCAATTGTAGGGTTAGGAAAATTTGGATTTAATGTTGCGAAAGGGTTGGCGCAGCAGGGGTTAAATGTTATTGCTGTTGATCATGATGAAGAAAAAGTTCGCGATATAAATGAGTATGTTCAAGAAGCAATAATGCTTGATTCAACTGATATTCGCGCACTGCGTGAAGCCGGAATAGATCAGGTTGATGTGGCTGTTGTTAGTATAGGTGAGAATATTGAATCAAGTATTTTAACTGTTATGGCACTAAAAGAGCTTAAAATAGAAACTGTTGTAGCAAAGGCAATCACTCCAGTGCATGGTCAAATTTTAGCAAAACTAGGGGCCGCAAAGATTATCTACCCTGAGATGGAATCTGCAAAAAAACTTGTTAAAAAAATGGTAAAAAATATGCACTACGAGACAATAGATCTATCTATTACTATGAAGTTGGCAAAAATGAATGTTCCATCTTTTTGGATTGGAATCTCAATTTTATCTCCTGTTTTTGAAACCGAGTTTAATGTAAAACCTATCGCCTATAAGCATCAGGGAGTTTGGCATACATCATTTGAGAATAATGATATTTTAGAAAAAGGTGATATTTTAGTTGTTTTAGGTGACAGCAACCATATAGAGGCGCTTAGTAAAAAAGTATAGAGTGTCTATAACTAAAGTAGATTTACTATAAAATATTTTCTAGTTTATCTATATAGTACTGTTTTTGTGAAATATAATAATCTGCTGTGAAATTAAAATGATTATGTGAAGAAATTCTCTTTACACCAAAAAGGTGTAAAGAAGAGAAATTATTTAGCTGGAGTTGCAGCAGCTTCTGGAGCTGGAGTTGCAGCAGCATCTGGAGCTGGAGTTGCAGCAGCATCAACTGGAGCAGCTTCTGGAGCTGGAGCTGGAGTAGCTTCTGCAGCTGGAGCTGGAGTTTCAACAGGAGCTTCAACAGGAGCCTCTTTTTTCTCACAACCTGTGAATGATGCAACTAAACCTAATGCTAAAAGAGCCGTGAATAAAACTTTTTTCATTTTATTTCCTTTTTTTTGTTATTTCTCTCTCTTTATGGTTATTAAATTAATAACATAAAGTAAAGTCTGCGGAATTATAACTCGCAAACCTTAAAAATATATTTAAAAAATAGTAATTTATTCATAATTTTATACAGGTTATTTTTTTTATTTAAACTCTATTTTATAATGGTGAAATATTCTTTTTTTGGAGTATTTATAGATAAGTCGTAGACACCGTATTTCAGTCACTGCTTAAGATATTTTTTGTATAATCTTGGTAGTTATATTAAACATTTATAAGAAGTTTTTTATTGGTAATAATTTATAAAAAGTAGTAGATTAAGTTTTAGGAGAAAAGTTTGGAATATAGTTCAAAAACAGTAGAGAGAGAGTGGCAAGATTATTGGCTAAAAAATAGGAGTTTTGAGCCAAGTGAAGATTTTACAAAAGAGAAAAAATACATATTGAGTATGTTCCCATTTCCAAGTGGACGACTTCATATGGGACATGTTAGAAACTATACGCTAAGTGACTCTTTTGCTAGATATTATAGGCAGCAAGGATTTAATGTTCTTCACCCAATAGGATTTGATAGTTTTGGAATGCCCGCTGAGAACGCAGCTATAAAAAATGGCTCACACCCAAAAAAATGGACTTATGACAATATAGACTACATGAAGAGTGAGTTTAAATCGCTTGGATTTTCATTTTCAAAAGAACGAGAACTTGCAACAAGTGATGAGCTTTATACTAAGTTTGAGCAGGGTTTTATTATAGATATGTTTGAAAAAGGGCTTCTGTATCGTAAAAAAGGGTTTTTAAATTGGTGCCCTAGCTGTCATACAGTTTTGGCAAATGAACAGGTTATTGATGGCGGATGCTGGAGATGCGATACTCAGATAACTAAAAAAGATATGAATCAGTACTATTTTAAGATTACGCAATATGGCGATGAGTTACTGAGTGATTTGTCAAAACTTGAGGGTGGTTGGCCAAAACAAGTGCTTACTATGCAAGAGAACTGGATAGGTAAATCAAACGGCTTATCATTTGATCTCTTTTTTGATGAAGCTTCAAAAGCAAAATTGGACGGAAAATTTGATGGTTTTGATGTTTTTACAACAAGACCAGATACTATATATGGTGTTAGTTACGCCGCTCTTGCCCCTGAGCATCCGATTATCTCTCATTTGATGGAAAACGCTGGTTTGGATGCTGATGCAATTTCTGAGATAAAAGAGATGAGAAGTTCTTCGTCAATAGATAGACAAAAAGAGAAATCAGGTTTGGCGCTTGGACTTGAAGTCTTGCATCCGCTAACCGGTAAAAAAATCCCTATTTGGTGTGCAAATTTTGTTTTGATGGATTATGGAAGTGGCGCTGTTATGGCGGTTCCTGCTCACGATGATAGGGATTTTGAGTTTGCTAAGAAGTACGATTTAGAGATTTGCCCAGTTATCAAACCTTTTAATGGCAAACTTAATAGTGAGATCGCATTTACTGAAGTTGGGGAGCTTTTTGACTCAGCAGAGTTTAGTGGAATGAACTCAAAAGAGGCTCAAGCTAAAATTATAGAGCATTTTGAAGCAGAAAAAATTGGTAAAAAAACAACTAACTATAAACTAAAAGATTGGGGAGTCTCTCGCCAGAGATATTGGGGTGCGCCGATTCCATTTGTTCACTGTCATGATTGTGGTTTGGTTATGGAGAAAAAAGAGAATCTTCCAATTGCTCTGCCTGAAGATATCGTAATTACTGGCGAGGGAAATCCGCTTGAAAAACATCCATCATGGAAGCACTGCAAATGCCCACAGTGTGGCGAGGATGCTACTCGTGAGACAGATACTATGGATACATTTGTTGAGTCTTCATGGTACTTTTTGCGCTTTTGTGCATCTCCAAAGAATTGGGAAAAAGAGGCTTTTTCTAAAGAGCAGATTGAGTACTGGATGGGTGTTGACCATTACATCGGCGGTATAGAGCATGCGATACTTCATCTTCTTTATGCAAGATTTTTTACAAAAGTATTTCGAGATTTGGGGTACTTAGAATTTGATGAGCCGTTTGATAAGCTTTTGACCCAAGGAATGGTGCTAAAAGATGGCGCTAAAATGAGCAAATCAAAAGGCAATACTGTTGATCCTGATGCAATTATTGAGAAATATGGTGCAGACACAGCAAGGCTTTTTATACTTTTTGCTGCACCTCCAACACAAGAACTTGAGTGGAATGATAGTGCGGTTGAGGGAGCATTTAAATTTATAAAAAGATTTTATGATAGAAGTTCAAATGTTTATAAGTGTAATACGATTCCACAGATAGAGCACTCATCTCTATCTAAAGAGGAAAAATTTGCTAGAAAAAAAGTGTATGAAGCTCTGGTTCGCGCAAATGATGTTTACAGAGAAAAGTATACATTTAACACGATGATAGCTGGTGTTATGGAAGCTATGAATGCACTAAACACTCAAAACAACTCTGATGTCTGGAGCGAGGGGTATTGGATACTATCTTCAATTATGGAACCTGTGATCCCGCATGTCTGTTGGGATATTAGCAGTAGATTTTTCTCTTTGAAAAACCTAACAAAACAAGAGATTAGGGATGAAGTGTTTATGCAAGACTCTATAATACTTGGAGTCTCCGTTAATGGCAAAGTAAGGGCAGAGATAGAAGTCGCTCTAGATACGGCGCAAGGTGAGATAGTTAGTCTTGCAAAAGAGAGTGTCGCAAAGTGGCTAGATGGCCAAACTATAGTAAAAGAGATAGTTGTTCCAAATAGGTTGGTTAATCTAGTGGTAAAAGGTTAATTTTGAAAATATTTTACATAAAAAAAATTCTAGTTCTATTTTTTTTAATGATTTTTATAGATGGTTGTGGCTATGAGCCAAGTGCCAAGTTCGCTCGCGGGGTTTTAGGTGAAAAAGTAAGTACTAGTGTTATTATCTCTGCACAAGATCCAGAAAATACAGTTATCATAAAAGATGCGATTGATAGTGCGATGATAGAAGTTTTTCAAACATCTTTAGTCGATAGAGCTGAGTCAACAACTCATCTTGTTGTTAGTGTTGGCAGTGTTAGTTATGTGCCAATTGTATATGATAAAAATGGTTATGTTATAGGCTATAGAATGAATCTTATATTAAAGATTAAAAGTCTTAAAAATGGTGAGAGTAAAGAGTATAGCTTAAGAGGATTTTATGATTTTACAATAGCACAAAATGCGCTAATAACTGATCAAGAGAGATTTGATGCTATAAAATTTTCTGCACAAAGAGCAATCAAATCTTTTATAGCAAAAGTTTCTGCAGATGGAGCAAGAGCCAAAAAGAACGAGGAGTGATACAGTGACCGTTAAAGCTATTATAAACAATGCAATTAAAAGACTCGAAAATGAGGGTAAGTTGCTTACTCCTGATGCTTATATGGACGCATTTTGTAAAGAGTCGACTAAGGCTGGAGTTCGCGTTGAAGATTGTATGCTTGTTGAAAATCTTAAAAATACACTCAATAGAGAGTTTCAAAAAGAGCTAGAAAAATATAGTATAAGAACCATCTCTGAGCTCGCTCGCTTTTTAATCTCTAAGCTTAACCGTACAAATCCAACTCACTGTTCAACGCTTTTAGAGTCACAAACTGTTTTTACAAAAAGAGTACTTCAGGTTGTTGAGATTCTTCACAATAAAGAAGCGGAGCAGTTGGCTAGAAAGAGTATTGATCTTCTTAGTAGAGAGGCTTCCGCGACTGAGATAGATCAATATAGACAGCTTTGGGTTAACTTCATAACTACATACGATGACTCATTTTTACAGAAACTAAAAACTTTAGGTGATATAGATAGCAAGGATCTTAAAAATAGCGTATTAAATCTAAAATTACTCAGTAGTGTAAATAAGGATATGAATTCGCTTGAGCTATCTTTAATCTCATCTCTTTTAGTTTCATCCTTGGTGCCCTCAATTGCCTCTAGTGTAAATGACAAGATAGCAAATCTAAGCCAAAGGATTCAGGATAATCCAAGAATTTTAGAGAGTAAAGATATTGAGTCTGAGATAAAATCAGCAATCTCGCTTAGAATTGCGCTTGACAAACAGAGCGTTAATGAGATGCTGGAGTCTCTTGATGGCGTACTAGATAAGCTCTCTATTAGGCTTATTGAGATGATAGAGAGTTCAGACAGCTCAACTGTAGAGATACAAAAAATTAAAAACGAACTAGAGCTTTACAATTTACAAGACAATTCTAATTTTAATACCGCGCATAAAAAATTATATACTATTGCCTTGGCGCTGGAAGAAAATACTCAAAATCTGAGTAAAGACTTAAGAAATCATAGTCTAGAAGTAAAAGTTTTAAATAAAAAAATAGAGACACTTGAAAACGAACTTCTTAACGCTAAAGAGGAGTCAAGAGAAGATTTTTTAACAAAACTTTATAATAAAAGAGCCTTGGATGAATTCATAAATATTAAAGAGGCCGAGTATGGGCGACATGGGCATGATTTTTCTATAATTATGTTTGATTTGGATCACTTTAAAGTCATAAATGACACCTATGGACATGATGCTGGGGATGCTGTTTTAACTGCTTTTGCAAAGATGCTTAAAAATCTAACAAGAAGTGTTGATATTGTAGGAAGATTTGGCGGAGAGGAATTTATTGCGATTCTTAGCAAGACAGATGCTAAAGGCGCAGCTAATTTTGCTGAAAAAGTTAGAGAACATGTGCAAAAAGCTCACTTCATGTATAAGGGAGAGCGAATAGCAGTTACTGTTAGTTGTGGAGTCTCTGAGAGAGCAAGACATACATCCTTGCAGGCTCTTTTAAAGTCAGCCGATGAGTATCTCTATACAGCCAAAAGAAATGGTCGTAATCAAGTGGCATATAAAAAATAATGCTCCAAACTTTTTTAAGCAACAAACCGCTCTTTTACGCAGAGATTGATTATGAGCGATTTCCAAGGGTATATAAGAAGATAGAGTCTAATTTTAAAAGTCTTAAAAATATCCATATAGTTGGCACAAATGGCAAGGGAACGACTGGAAGATTTCTGGCATCAGCGCTACATCATATAGGTTTTAGTGTCGGACACTATACCTCTCCGCACATTTTAAAGTTTAGCGAAAGAGTATGGCTAAATGGCGCTAGCGTGGAAGATGATGTGCTGAGCAACGCTCATAAAAAACTGCAATCTCTACTCTCAAATGAAGATTCCGACTCGCTTAGTTATTTTGAGTACACAACACTTTTAGCGATGCTTATCTTCAATGAGTGTGATTTTGTAGTCCTAGAAGCTGGTCTTGGAGGAGAGAGGGATGCAACTGCAGTGTTTGACAAATGTCTAACGCTAGTCACGCCAATCTCTTTTGATCATGAAGCTTTTTTGGGTTCATCCATAGAGGAGATTGCAACTACAAAATTAAACGCCATCCAAAATAGCGCAATAATCGGATACCAAAATCACAAAGAGGTTTATGAAATCGCACAAAATATGGGTGTTGCTAAATCTTTGAATATTTATAGCGTTGATGAACTTCTGAATGATGATGATTTTAAAAAAATTGAAACTATAACTAAAGAGCTCTCTTTAGCTAAATATCTCTCACAAAATCTCTCTTTGGCTATCTCAGTACTTAATTTTTTAGGAATAAAATATGAGACAGATGATTTCAAAAACCCACCTCTTTTTGGAAGAGTTACAAAACTAACTGAAAATATTATCATTGATGTAGGGCACAATGCACTTGCCGCATCTGCTATTGTAGAGGCACTTGATGGCGAAAAACGGATAGTTGTTTATAATAGCTATAGTGATAAAAATTACACAGAGATACTAAAAATATTAAAACCCATAATCTCACGAGTGGAGATTATAGAGGTTGATGATAGCAGAATTGCAGAAGTCAAACTCATACAAAATGCACTGGATGATTTAGAGATAAAACATGGGGTATTTATGGAAATAAACAAAGAGCAAAAATATCTAGTTTTTGGCTCTTTTAGCGTCGTAGAGACTTTTTTAAAAAAGTATTTCAATAAGGAAAACAGTGTCGCAGAATAGACTATTTGAGTATTACAAAAATGACAAAAAACAAAATTTAGAAGTTCTGATTTGTGAAGATATACGAGAAGCTAAAGAGCTAGAGAGTGTTGCTAAGTTTTTTGGTAAAGAAGTTCTGGTTTTTCCAGATCTTAGAGCATCTTATGGGGATGATTTGAGGGTTTTTAAAGAGGAGCTTCACAAACTTTTCTTACTTCTTAGAGAGTACTACTCAAGCAAGAAAAAGCCTCTGATAATTTCTCCTCTTAAAACAGTTCTTTTTCCGCTGCCGAATGAAAAACTTTTGCAATACAGCACTTTAGAGTTTGGCGAAAATATCAAGTTGAATGAATTTAAAGAGAGAATGTTTTTTTGGGGATACAGTTTTGTGGATATGGTACAGGTTGAGGGCGAAATCTCTTTTCGTGGTGATATAATCGACATCTTCTCTCCATCAAATCCAATGCCCATAAGAATCTCTCTTTTTGATAACGAGATAGAGCAGATAAAATATTTTGAGCTTGAAAGTCAAAGAACACAAAAAGAGGAGCTGGAGAGCATTCGCATAACCCCTGCTTTTTACTCCCTAAATGAGCAGGAGTTCAACACTCTGAATGAGAAAATCATAAAAAGTGAGTTTGATTCACTGGTTAAAGATGTGGCATCTCTGGGCTTTTGGCATCTGGATGAAAACGCTTCAAATTTTCTAGAGAACAAAAGTGTAAAGTTGGTAAGAAATTTAGATGCGCTTTTAATTGACGCTTATGCACTAAATCATCCGACAATATCTCGTGAGTGTTTTAATGTGGATATTTTGCCAGAATCTGATGATTTTAAAGAGCTTATTGTCTCAGATGTTGCGACTTTAGTAAATCTTCATCAAGATAAAAAAATAACCATTATAGCTTCAAACGAGGGAGCTTTGAGGCAAGTTGGACTTTTTGAGCATAAAAAAATTAAAGTGGTTTATGCACCGTACATTCTAAATATTATCTCAAAAGATGAGCTTGTTGTCTCTTTGAATAAGCCAGAAAAATTTAGACGACGCAGAAAAAGCTCCATCTTGCTTGATGATTTGAGAAGCGGCGATTATGTTGTTCATGAGGATTATGGCGTTGGTATATTTGAGGGTATTGAAAAGACTGAAATTCTTGGCGGCGTAAAAGATTTTATAGTCATAAGATATGTCGGCGACGATAAGATACTTCTTCCTGTTGAAAATCTAGATTGCATAGACCGCTACATCGCATCCGGAGGCTCTACTCCTGCTCTGGATAGACTCGGCAAGGGAAGTTTTGGTAAGCTAAAAGAGAGTGTAAAAAAACGCCTTATGGAAATTGCTTCTCAGATTGTAAACACTGCCGCTGCAAGAGAGTTGATAGAGGCTCCAAAGATAACAATCTCAGAAGCAGATTTAAAAGAGTTTCAGGCAATGTCCGGATTTGAATATACGGACGACCAAAAGTTATCGGTTGATGAGATAATTTCGCAAATGAGCTCAGGACACATCATGGATAGACTTCTTAGCGGAGATGTGGGCTTTGGCAAAACCGAAGTTGCTATGAACACCATCTACGCTGCTTTTAAGTCAGGATTTCAGTCGGCTTTAATCGTTCCGACAACGCTTCTCTCTGCCCAACACTTTCGCTCACTTGATGAGAGATTTAAAAACTTAGGCATCAGATACGCAAAACTAGATAGATTTGTGAGTGAGAAAGATAGAAAAAAAATTATTTCAGCACTTGCGTCTGGAGAGCTAGATGCCGTTGTTGGAACGCATGCTCTTTTTGGACTTGACTTTAAAAATCTTGGCGTTGTTATAGTTGATGAGGAGCATAAATTTGGGGTTAAACAAAAGGAGCAGATAAAAGAGCTTTACCACAATGTTCATCTTCTTTCAATGAGCGCAACGCCGATTCCTCGCTCACTAAATCAGGCTCTAAGTTCGATTAAAACTATGTCACAGCTTTTAACTCCGCCAAGTTTAAGACAACCGGTTAGAACATTTGTAAAAGAGTATGAAGAGAAGCTCATAAAAGAGGTAATTCTGCGAGAGATTCGCCGTGGCGGACAAGTTTTTTATGTTCACAACTCGATTGACCACATGCCGATAAAACTTGGTGAACTAAAAGCACTTCTGCCAAACCTAAGGGCAGTTATGCTTCATTCCAAAATCTCGGCAAACGATACAGAAAAAGAGCTTCTAAAATTTGAAGCCGGCGAATATGATGTGATGATTGCGACTTCCATCATTGAGAGCGGTATTCATATGCCTAGAGTAAATACCATCATAGTCGATGGTGCAGATAGGTTTGGTATAGCGGATTTGCATCAGCTTCGCGGAAGAGTAGGGCGTGGAAGTGTTGAGGGCTTTGCATATTTTGTGGTTGCAGATAAAGAGAAGTTGACAGATGAGGCAAAAAAAAGACTTCTAGCATTAGAGTCAAACTCATTCTTGGGAAGCGGTTCGGTTTTGGCTTATCATGACTTAGAGATTAGAGGTGGTGGTAACCTTGTTGGGGATGCACAAAGCGGACATATCAAAAACATAGGCTATTCGCTCTATCTTAGAATGTTAGAGGATGCCATAAAGCTTTTAAGCAATAGTGTGGATAAAGAGAAGGCAAAAATAGATATAAAACTCACCATCTCAGCTTATATCTCTGATGAGATTGTGCAAGAGGATAGGCTTCGTTTGGATATATACAGAAGGCTCTCGGCATGTGAAAACAGCGTTGAGGTTTATGAGATACAAGAGGAACTAATAGATAGATTTGGAAAAATCGACACTCCAACAGAGCAGTTCTTCGAGCTAATGGTCATAAAACTTCTAAGTTTGGAAAAAAATATAAAGAGCGTCTCAAACTATGGGCAAAATATAACATTTACATTTATGGATGAGAAAAAAGAGAGCATAAAATCAGCCTCAAAAGATGATGATGACATCATAAAAGCGGTGCTTTTATACTTAAGAGCGAAGAAGTAGCTTTTTTGGTTGTAGCTCCATCTTTATAGAGATAGCCAAAGAGTGCCATTGTACTGCTTCTTGTTTGTAAAGATGCTGTTGAAACTCTATAAGAAGTGGCTTAATGAAAATTATGTAGAGGTTATGGAATTAATATTGCTTGCAAAAAAAAGCATATCTGAACTCCTAGAAACGACAAGAAGGACCTTATATTTTTTAAAGAATCTTATATGTATTTAACCCTTAAAAGGAGATACAATGACCATTAACGGCGGATCAGCTTGGGCAACTAGCTTACAATCCAGTAAAATTGGCGGTACTCAGAGCCAAGATAGCGTAAGTTCTGCAAATTCAACTGACAATTTTTCTTCCATGATGCAGCAAGTGACAGAGATGCTTGTTTCTACCCTTGACACAAATAAGGATGGAGCGATAGATAAAAATGAGTTTTCTCAGGCATCACAAGCACTTTCTCAAAAAACAGGTAACACTTATGATGCGGATAGCGCATTTAGTGCTATTGATAAAAATGGCGATCAATCCATGAGTGTTGATGAGCTCCTTAGCGCACTGAAGCAGTCGCAGGGTAAACATGGCCATGGTGGTCATCATAAAGCGGACTCTTCGCAAGGACCAACAGATGTGGTGCAACAGCTCTCACAGGCTACAACAGCTCCGGATGATTCATCATCTTCAAAAATGCAAGCAGCACTTTTGCAGCGTATTTTGTCAGCTTATACTAACGGTAGCAGTACCGCAACGGCGTCAACAACGCTTTCAATGGCATAATAGCGGTAGCGATTTTACTGCCTTAGTCTATAATGTGCCCTTTATCTGCAAGTTAAATGTGCAGATAAAGAGTAGAAGGAGTGTCAAACAGCTCTATTTGACAACATACTTAAAATATAAGCAAACTTAAGCCCCCGCATTCAAATATAACTAAGAATTCATCATCTATTTTGTACAATCCATAACAAATAAATATTCAAAGCAAAGAAGAGTTTCATAATGAGAATAGCATTTATAGGCGATGTAGTAGGTGAACCCGGTAGAGATATGCTGAAAAACTATCTTAAAAATCTAAGAAAAGAGTATAAAATTGACTTTGTTATAGCAAACTATGAAAACGCATCTCATGGGTTTGGGCTAACTGTAAAAAATGCAAACGAGATGGTTGGGTATGGGGTTGATTGTATGAGTGGTGGAAATCACTCTTGGGATAAAAAAGAGATTGAGACACTTTTTGATACCCACGAAATACTTCGTCCACATAATTATCCAGATGGTGTAAAGGGAACAGGATGCAAGATTTACGAGGTAGCTGGTGAGAAGTTGGCTGTTTTAAATCTTATGGGGCACCACTCTATGCCTTTTACTGACAACGCTTTTCGTAAGGCTGAGATGACAGTTGAGTCTCTGCATGGAGAGGGCGTAAAAAATATATTTATAGATTTTCACGCAGAAGCAACAAGTGAGAAGAGGGCAATGATGATGTTGCTCGGTGGTAGAGTTAGTGCGATAGTTGGAACTCACACCCATGTAGGTACGGATGATTTGCAAATCTCTAAAAAAACAGCATATCTGACGGATGTCGGGCTTACTGGTTGTCGGGATAATGTTATAGGTATGGATGAAAAAGTACCACTTAAGTATTTTCTAACTGGAATGAAAAGCCATTTTGACATACCAAAAAAATGCAACAAGATACTTCAAGTGGTCGTTATGGATATAAGCGGTGGCGAGTGTAGCGGTGCATTTAAGCTGAAGCAGCTTGATGATGGTAGGTTAATAGTTAGTGACGCTTTGGTTGAAGAGATTTAGATTATAAAAAGTCTATCCCTGACAATTTATAAATGAGGCAGATATAAGGATTGGTGCGTTACTATACAGGAGGAGGGAGTACCAAATGAATAATGAACTTTTAACTATTTTTGTTGGAATAATTGCTGTATGTATGGTTTTTATCTCAATAGTAGTAGTTGTTATTGGACTGCAGGTGTTTAAGACTATGAAGCGACTGCATGGATTTATTGATAGTGTGCAGAGTGAGCTTAGTTTTCTCTCTACTAAAGCGGCATTAACGCTACATGAAGTTAATGAACTCATTGGTAGCCTCAAAATAGAGACTCGTTCTTTGGGTGCAAAATCATTGGCTGGGCTGCATGAGTTGCATGAGTTGATAGGCTATCTCCATGAGCAAACTAAATCACTTGCACTTAAAGCTTCTAACGGCATTGCAAAAGTGACATTTGGTTCTCTTGCTATTGGCGCTCTGTCTCAATTTTTTAAAAAGAAATCAAATCAAACAAAAGGATAAACCATGAGCCAAAACAATACTATTAATTTTGTGCTAGGTGCTGCTATTGGTGGTATTGCTGCTTATTATCTTGCTAGACATCAAGATGAGATTGTCAATAAAATTTATGAACTCAAAGAGAATTTAAATATTGATAACAATGAGCTTATCAATAAAACAAAAGACAAGCTTGATTCGTTGACTCAAAGTATTCACTCAACTATCGAGCGTTTTAGTGGAGATGATGATAGCGACAAGAGTCAAGAAGTTGCTGCTATTATGGAAGAGCTAGAGCAACTTCGAGCAGAAGTTCAAGCTCTTAAAGCCGTTAACTAGGGTTTTAGCTTACCCTGTGATTGTGTCTTAGCACTCTAAGTAGTGTTGTTGAAAAAGCGACAATCGCAGGTCCTATGATAAACCCCCAAAGTCCAAATGTTGTTAGTCCCGCTAGAATGGCAAAGAAGATTAGAAAATCATCAATCCTCTTTCCACCGTGAGTGAGTAGTTTGTTGATTTGTTGCAAAATTATAAGTCGTACGATATTGTCGATAAAGAACGAGAGCATCGCCCAAGAGTATATTAAAACAATCAGGGCGTTCATTCCATGCCCATTAAAAAATTCATTTAACACAATCGGTATCCAGATAAGGGCTGTCCCAACGATAGGTATGATGGAGCTAACAGCAATCATTAATCCCAGTAAAAGTGGATTGTAGCCATTGAAAAAACCAATAAAAATCCCAAAAGCTACTCCTTGTATAACGGCAACACCTATAAGAGTGTAAAATCCTGCAGATATTGTAGAAATCATATCAACCGAAAATTCTCTAAGAATAGGGCGTTTTAGCGGGATAACTGGGACGATGGCAAGGGTAATTCGTCGTTTATACCAAGAGAGAAAAAAGAAGAAGATGGTAATCATTGTCATCTCTCCAAGTGCGCCCATAAAGCTCAAAAGTCCATTGCCAACTCTGATTACTGTTTCGCTGATAATCTGTTCTTGATTGTTGGTGATTTTTTGATTTAACATCTCTAGCGGTTTTGCCAACCAAGAGAATGAATCTGGAACCAAAGAGATAATCTTGCTCCCCTGTGCATAGAAAGTTTTAGCAATTTCATACAGTTCAGTAGGGTGTGTGATTATATAATATGCAAAAAATATAATCGGAACAAACAAAACAGAGATAAGAATAAAGCTCATTATACCTGCGGTGATGACTTGCGCATATGGTGAAATTTTAGAGTATTTTTTCAGTCTTAACTCAAGCGCTAGGTGAACAGGAGTAAAAGCTGCCATCAAAAGAAGAGCTACAAAAAAGCTTTTTAAAAAAGGAAAAAAGAGCCAAAAGAGTAGTACTAATGTGCCAAAGATTATTGCTCTGGCAAATGTGTTGTTTTGCAAAATAGTTTCCTTTTTAGTTTTGCCCTATTTTATCATTATAAATTGATAAGGTGTTTATATTATTTTTGTAGAATGGATTGAATAGAATTAGAATGTTTTTTTGCTAAAATAAACAAATTATATACTTTAGGATATTTATGAGTGCAAAGATTGTTGTTGTAGATGATGAAGAGGATTTGCTAGAACTTATTGAATATAATCTAAATAGAGAGGGTTATGAGGTTATAGGTTTTTTAAACACAAAAAGTGTTAAGCAGATTCTTTTAGAAGAAGAGATTGATTTGCTGATTATGGATAGAAATCTCTCTGGCGTAGAGGGTAGCGAGTTCGTTTTGGAGTTACGCAAAGAGGGTTTAAATACACCTGTAATTTATCTCAGTGCAAAGAATCTAGATGCAGAGATAGAAGAGGGGTTTTTAAGAGGTGCTGATGATTATTTGACAAAACCATTTAATATTAATGAACTTCTGCTTCGTATTAAGGCTGTTCTTAGACGAACAACTAAGAAAATAAATGATGAAATTTTATCATACAGGGATTTGGTGTTAAATAAAAATTCAAGAACCCTTAGCGTTAATGGTGTTGGTGTTGAGATTACAAAACTTGAATTTAATCTTCTATGTGAATTTATTGCCAATAAAAATAGTGTTCTTGATCGTGACTATCTTTTGGAAAATGTTTGGGAAGAGGCTGGAGAGTATCAGTATAAGACAGTAAATGTAGCCATAAATAGACTTAAAGAGAAGATAGACCCTGATAAAACAAAAGATTATATACAGACAGTTCGTGGTATAGGATATAAGTTTTGTTAAAAATACATCAAATATTTATAGTTAATTTTTTAGTTCTTCTAGTTAGCAGTCTTTTGGTTAGCTCTATTATCAGCTATATTGCACTAAAATCAATAGTTATAGAACGCAGTAAAAATCATCTGAAAAATTCCATAGAACTTATAGAACTGGAGATGGATGGAGTTAAAAACTTAGATGAGTTTGTTTTTAAAATCAAGAAAAAAGCTTTATTGCGTGTGACAATTATTGATTCAAATGGTATTGTCTTGGCTGAAACTGATGCAGATAAAAAAGAGATGGATAACCACCTATCAAGATTTGAGATAATGCAATCAAACTCTCAAAAATATGGTGAAATAACGAGATATTCAGATACGGTAAGAACTGATTATTTGTATATAGTAAAAAAAATATCACTTAAAGATAAGCAGGTTTACCTAAGACTCTCTATGGGATTAACACAAATTATGAGTGATTTTTATTCCCTTTGGATAAAACTATTTTTTGTTTTTATGGCAATTGTCATTGTTGGAGTTTTTATATCCAGAAGAATGAGTCAAAAAATAGTTTATGATATTTCACAAATAACAAACTATTTAGATGAAGTTTCAAATAAAAACTACAACACAGCACTAAAAGTAAGATACTTTCATGAGTTTTTACAAATCTCTATCTTTTTAAAAAATTTGGTTAAAAAACTTCATAAAAATGAGAAGAAAAAAAATAAAAATATGGCGAAGCTTAGGCTTTTAAATAAGCAAAGGTATGAGATTCTCTCCGCCATATCTCATGAGTTTAAAAATCCAATAGCATCAATCATCGGCTATGCTCAAACAATCAAAGATGACACTCAGATGTCACCAAAAATCCGTGATAGGTTTTTAGAAAAAATCAGCTTAAATGGTGAGAAAATATCTAAAATGCTCGATAGGTTAGCACTTTCCGTTAAGTTAGAAAATGGTGATCTTGCCATCAATAAAAGTGAGTTTAGCCTAAAACAGCTATGTGATGAGGTTGTATCAGGACTGCTCCTTAAATATAAAGATAGAGAAATAGTAGTCTTTGAAAACGAAGTAACGGTTTTTACAGATAAAGCGATGCTAGAGATAATTCTTGTTAACCTCATAGAAAATGCTCTGAAATACTCGAGGGATGAGGTAAAAGTCATATTTAAAAATTCTACTATTTTTGTTAAAGATAGAGGTATAGGCATAAAAGAAGAGAATCTAAGCAGAGTGACGAAGAAGTTTTATAGAGTTGATAAAAATAGCTGGGACAACTCAATGGGCATAGGTTTGGCGATGGTTTCATATATACTAAAGTCACTTAACGCTTCACTAAAGATAGAGTCAAAGTATTCCAAAGGTTCTATTTTTAGTTTTAGTATAGATAGTATGATAGAGACAAAATAGAGCTATCACACATCTCTTATTGGTTCAAAAAGTGTACAAGAGAGATTATCTTTAGTATCAATGGACATCTTTAAAACTATCACGAATCAGAAGGAACTCATCTAGATGATTAAAAAATATATCAATTAAAGCAGGATCAAAATGTTTACCTCGCTCCTCTTTAAAAAAAGCAAATATCTTTTCATCTTCCCATGCCTTTTTATAAATGCGGTCGCTTCCTAGGGCATCAAAAACATCTGCAAGCGCGGTGATACGACCGTATATATGGATGTCGCCCTCACTGAGTCCTCTTGGATACCCACTTCCATCCCATTTTTCATGATGTTCATATGCAACTGTTGCTGCCATTAGAAGTAGAGGTCTGTTGGAGTGTTTGAGCATATCATAACCAAGTGCGGCATGGGTGTCCATTATGCGACGCTCATCTTCATCAAATCGTCCTGGTTTGTTAAGTACTGCATCTGGAATGGCAACTTTTCCTATATCATGCATTGGAGAGGCTTGCTTTAACATCTCTGACTCTTCACCACTTAGTCCATAGTATAGAGCCAATAATTTAGAGTATTCAGCTACGCGCTTAACATGGTTTCCTGTCTCTTTTGAACGACTCTCTCCGATTGAACCCATAGTAAAAACAACCTCTCTTTGAGTATCTTCAACCTCTTTATTTAGAGCAGTCACTTCATTTAACGCTTTGTCTATACCTTTAATCATGGTATTAAAAGCATTGGCTAGCTGCCCAACCTCATCATCACGATGAATTTCTACTTGTTGTGTATAGTCTTGAGTTTTGGTAATTTTTTTCGCTGTTTTTAAAAGAGTAATTACTGGAGAAATAAGATTTGTTGCGACAAAATATGCAGCTAGCGCAATAAATATTGCCCCAACAAAAAGAAGAGTAGCAAACCATTGTTCATATTTGTACAGTAGGCGATATGCAAATGATTTTTCCTCTTCTAAGACTATCGTTATATTTGGTAGTGCTGGAACTGTTTTTGAAGCACTTAGTGATTTGTCAAAGATGGTTGGACGAAGATAAGTTGTTCCGCTATTATCTCGAATATAGTAGTGTCGTTGAGGAGAGTTTAAAAAAAAAGTTTTTAAATTTTCTAGTGGATATGTAATAGACAAAGTTCCTACATTTTGTTTAGTAATAGTTGATTCAATTGGGACGCTATAAAAAAAGTTAAGTTTTTTTATTAGATTTAGAGATGAAAAATCACTTGATGCAATAATTTTTTGATTTGTATCGGTGACATAAAACTCCCCATTCATTCTCATATCATTTTTTTTAGCCAAAAGTATTGTGCTGATTCGACGATCCAAATCTTGTGTGTATATATCATTCATAACATCAGATTTGCTCATAAATTCAATATCTTTATAGAGTCTACTGAGGTGTTGATCTATTTTTTCAACAGTGGTGTTTAGTTGAGAGTTCAACTCTTTTGTTATTATCTTATGTTGCTCTTCCCTGTAAGAACTGCCAAGTAAAATCATAGTTAATATATACGGAGTAAGGCTAATCCCTAAAAAAAGAAAAATTGTTTTTAGTTTAAAACTCATATAAAATTTTCACTTTCGCATCAACCATTGATGATGGGATATAGCCTAGTGCGCCCTCTACATTTTCAACAAATGCTTTAATTGATTCAAATGATGGTTGCGTTAGCGGAGGAGATATGCCTTGATAGTGTTGTTTAATCCAGTAGTTATTTAAGTGATCTCGATCCATCCCTAAAACAGTCATCTCAAATGCCGTCCTAGCACTATCTTGTCCAACTAAATTGATTGGAATTATTTTTAGATTACCAATCGTACGGCGTTTTTGCAAAAATAGGTCTCGCAGTTGTTGCGAGGAGAGTGACGAAATATCAATCTTTTTGGAGATAATAACGCTGTACTGGGCTCCAAGCAGGATAGCACCCATAATTATTAGTAAAAATATAGATCTCATCAAAACAGTACCGAAAATGAGATAAGTGCACGATTCTCATCATTCTTTGAGTGAAATTGGTATTCTGCCTTGAGTGAAACAGGATACCATGGACGATAGCTGTAGCCAAGGGTTAGAATATTGTCTTCATATTGTGTGCGATTGTCGTTGAAATATTCGTATCGTCCTATAACTGCATGCTTTTGAGTATAACGATACATCCCCTGCATATAGGCTGAAAAGGCATACTCATCTCGAGTGTTACTGTATCTGCTTTTTGCAACCAATCCTTCTGCGAGTATTTGCCACACCTCATTATCATATTTAAAATTTGCTTGAATAAATTGTGAGCGCACACTACTCTTTGGAATGAAATCACCAATGCTTATACCACTACTTAGCTCATTTGAAATCTCTTTTTCCAGTGCAAAACCAAAAAAATGTGTATTTGGAATATTTATATAGTTTTCATCTAAATCATTGTTGTTTTGGCCAAAAAGATGGTATTTGACTCCATCAACTTTAGGTATAAAGCCATTGATGTCGATTCCGGTTAAAAATCTTGGGAAAAGAAGCATACTGTACAGTGGATTTGATGTCGTGTCACGCAAAACATTGATTGGTTCGCGGTTCCAGTATCCTATGGGAGCTATCTGTTTTCCAAAACGAATATTTACCTCGTTGGATATCCATAAGTCCCCATACAACCGCTCAATATGAAAATTTTTATCACTAGAGTGTGAGTCATCGCTTAAGTTTTTACGATAAAATCCAGCTGACTCTAATTCCACAAGATAGGAGAGCATAGGATGAAGATCACCATAGGCGATAACAGCTATATCTTCTAAGGCAACACTGTCACTGCTCCTATTTGATTCAAATTCAGTTGAAAAATAACCACCGATATTTAACATCTCGTTAACTTTCACTCCTTGACCCATTTTGTATGGTTCAGCCTGCAAAGATAACGCAAAAATGGTAAATAAACTAAATAGTATAAACTTCATGATTTTAACTGCACCAACCCTAACTAAATTTTATAAATAGTAACAAATTTACTCTTAAAGGTGCGTAATTGCTTGGTGTATGATTTTATATTAAAACAAAACAACGCTTTCACACATTCCAATTTTTGCATAGTCATTTAAGTACTCAGACATCATCTCGCTGTACCCTTTATCTCTATATTTTCTATCCGTCACAAGCTCAAAAATCACCAAGTGTCTTTTATGATATAGATTTGTCTGGATAGAAACCCCAGCATAAGTTATAAGCGCGTCTGCTTCAAATATTCCAATCATCTTATAATCCATATGTCTCATGTCATAAATAAGATCCTCAAACTCTTTGTATGTTAGTGATGTGTGAAATTGTGAAACAACATCGTATGCTATTTGTAACTCTTTTAAGTCTAATTCTCTTATCTGCACAGTATCAACCAATATTAAATTTTAAAATCTTATAATAATTTCAATTAATGTCTTGTAGGAGAAACAGATGGCGCTAAAGAATTTTGAAGTGATTATAGTTGGGGCTGGTGTTACTGGCACTGCTTTAGCGTATGAGTTGGCAAGATATACAGACATCAGTTCCATCGGTATTATAGAAAAGTATGAGGGTATCGCAACGCTAAACTCATGTGGAACTAGCAACTCTCAAACGATTCATGTTGGAGATATTGAGACAAACTACACACTAGAAAAAGCATCCATAACAAAACGAACTGCAAAGATGGTTGAGAAGTATTGTCTGCAACACCATTATCAAAATGATATTATTTTCTCACATCAAAAAATGGCTTTGGGTGTTGGAAAAAAAGAGGTTGAGTTTTTGCTTCACCGTTACGAAGAGTTTTCTGAGCTTTTTCCATATCTTGAAGTCTGGGATAAAGAGAGGCTAAAAGAGCTAGAGCCTCGCGTTGTTTTTGATGAAAATGGAGATGAGAGAAGAGATGAGATTGTTGGGATTGGAACAAATGGTCAGTGGACTACTGTTGATTATCAAAAGCTTGCAAAATCGTTTGTAGAAAATGCCAAAAAAGAGAGTGATACAGAGATTGAACTATTTTTAAACACTCAAGTTTTAACCATTGAAAAAAGTAAAAAGCGTGGTTATGTAGTTAAAACAAAAGATGACACATTTTATGCAGACTTTGTTGTAGTAGATGCTGGAGCGCACTCACTTCTTTTGGCACATCAGATGGGTTTTGGTTTGAACTTAGGATGCTTGCCTGTTGCCGGAAGTTTTTATATGACAAATGAGAAGATGTTAAATGGTAAAGTTTATATGGTTCAGAACCCAAAACTCCCATTTGCGGCGCTCCACGGGGATCCTGATATATTAGCAGATGGAAACACTCGTTTTGGACCAACTGCATTGTTGTTGCCAAAACTGGAGAGATATAAAAGTGGAACTTACCTAGACTTCATTAAAACGCTTAGATTTGATAAAAATATCGCAATTGCTCTTTGGAAACTATTTAAAGAGAGTGATATTCGTAGTTATATCTTTAGAAATTTCCTCTTTGAAGTCCCGATTCTTAACAAATATCTCTTTTTAAAAGATGCAAGAAAGATTGTCCCATCTTTAAAGTCAAATGAGTTTAAATACGCAAAAGGTTTTGGCGGAGTTAGGCCACAGGTGCTAAACAAAGATCAGCAAAAACTCCTTTTAGGAGAAGCTTCCATCTATACTGGTGAAGGACTTATCTTTAACATGACGCCATCCCCAGGAGCTACTTCGTGCCTTGGAAATGCAGAACGAGACCTAAGATATATAGTCAAATATTTGGGAAAAAATTTCGATGAAGAGAAGTTTAAGGATGAGCTAACAGAGGGTGAATATTGCGCTCTCCCTGAGCCGATTGCATCTCAAAAAGCGATGGTAAATCTAATTAGAGCAGAGATTCAAAGAACTGAAGAGAAATATTTCAAAAGTGTTCATGAAGGTAAGCCAGAGAGTCATTTTTGGGATAAGCCACATAGTAAAATTTAATAAATACAGTAGCTTACATGAAGATTAAGATTATTGATTTCTCATGTTAGCAAAAGAAACTATTTAAAAACTATTAGATATCCAAGATGGCAGGTTCTCCTAAATAAAACCCTTGACCATACTCGATTCCTAGAGCTTTTACAGTCTCTAAAACTTCCTTATTGCAAATAAATTCGGCAACTAGTTTGAGTCTTTTTTCTTTTGCAAAAGTTTGGATTGTTTTAACAACAATCCGACTGTTTAAAGATTCATTTATATTTTGAATAAAAGAGCCATCAATCTTTAGTGTGCTTATTGGGAGATGCTCAATTTGACCAAAATTTGAGCACTGTATACCGAAGTCATCCACAGCGAATTCGATCCCCAAATCAGAGAGCTTTTTAATGACCTCCTTAATCCCTCTTTCACTGCCAATCGTATTATGCTCTAAAATCTCTAATGACATAAAAGATGGATTAAGTGCATATTTTTTAAGTGTTGCCTCTATAAAAGTGCTCAACCCATCCGCATTAAATTCACAATCACTAATGTTTATACTAAAATATTTTCCTGTTTTAGAGGCCAAACGACACCCCTCTTCAAACATAAACTTAAATATATTATAAAATTGTCCACTATGCCTTGCGGCCGCAAGAAAATGCGCAGGAGTATAGACCACCCCATTATGTTTCAGGCGCACAAGGAGCTCATACTTTTCAATGGTTTGGTTAGTAAGATTAAAAATTGGTTGCGCATACGCAATAAGACCGTTATGTAGTAGAGCATGCTTTACGATGGGACCCCAGTGATTTGTATCATTAATCTGTTGAATAATTTTTAAATCAGCAGAATAAACCTTTATCTGGTTTCTTCCCGTATTTCGTGCCTCTTTTAGTGCTAATTCTGCTTTTTGTAAGACATCATTTTCGCTTTGATAGGCAATCCCAATCGTAGTCTCGATTGTCTTGTTGAAGCTGTTGGTTATTATCTGTAATTTTGAAATATCATCTTTTATTTTTTCTACTTTTAATAGAAGATCATCAAGAAGATCTTCGGTGGCAACCAGCGCAAAAAGATCACTATTGAGATGATATACCCTAAAATAATTGCCATACATTGAAGAGAGGAAGCCACCTAGCTCCATAAGTACAAAATCTCCTGTTTCATATCCATTTGTCTCATTGATGATACTAAAGCCAATAATATCAATTAAAATAAGCGCTTGATGTGACAATGTTGAAAAATCTTCTATCAGCTTAATACGATTCGGTAAGCGCGTTAACGAGTTTGTTGTCATTTGATTATAGGTTTCATCATACTTATGTTGTAACTCTAGAAGTTGTTCGTACTGTTTTATGGAGGTGCGTATGGTAGTGTAGAGTCGTTCAATAGTTAGCTCTGTCTTTTCCTTAAAATCATTAATGTCAAAATGTTGAATTACCTGCATTTGTGGATAGTCGTTTGCTTGACCAGTACGGACAATCAGACGAATCAATTTGTTTTTTAACTCGTTTCGTATATAGTTAACAAGATTAAGTCCTGCTTCAGATGTCTCCATAACAACATCGATTAAAGCTAATGCGATGTCGGTGTGTTCGTTTAGAATTTCTTTAGCTTCTTTTGCGCTATATGCAGCTAATATTTCAAGTTTAAAATCAGAAAATTGCATCGCCTTGATTGCCATATTAGTAATATCATGAACAGACTGATCATCATCAACAATCAATATTTTTTGCATCTTTTTATCTACTTGATAATCCGCTTCTTTTTTCTTAGCAAATACTATATTGGCCATTTTACACCTTTAGTATAATTTCTTTATCGAGAATTATTGTAAGACCAAGTCCGTGAGGTAAAACTCTAACTAGACTTAATTTGCCTTTTAGTTTCTGTGTGATGAGATTATACACTACATTAAGCCCTAAACCACTTCCACCTTCTCCGCGTTTTGTTGTAAAAAAAGGATCAAATATTTTTTTCTCAATCTCATCCGTTACTCCCACTCCATTATCTTGATAGTGGATAATTAGATAATCATTTAATTCTACTGATATTTTTATAATATTCTCTGTATTTTGTTCAAAGCCATGTTTTATTGAGTTTAAAATTAAGTTTGAAAAAATTTGTGAAAAAATGCCAGGATAGCTCTCTAAAACAAGAGTCTCATCTATTGTGTTAACTATCTGTACTCGCTTGCTTTTGATAAGATTTTGTAAACCAAGAAAAAGATCATCAATATATTTTTTAAGATGAAACTCGCGTTTGTCCTCAAAATGTTGATCTACGGAAATATGTTTAAACGATTTTACCAGCAAAGCTGCGTTGTTTAAGCGATCATTAATAGTTTGGGTGAGCTGCTTCATCGTTGCAATATATTCATTAAGAGCCTCTTCTGTGAGCATTTCGTTTTTGTAGTTTGTCTCTAGCTTTTTTACCTCATGCGTGATTTGTGAAATTCCAGTTAAAGCAACACCAAGTGGTGTGTTAATCTCGTGTGCAACGCCAGAGACAAGAGTGCCAAGAGATGCCATCTTTTCTGATTCTATTAATTGACCTTGTGCTTGATTTAATTGTTTGAGACTTTTTTGCAACTCTTCTCTAGCTTTTTCTTCGTTACTAACAAAATAGTAATAAAGGCTAAAAATAATAGAGATTGTCAAAATAAAATTTATAACAAAAAAGAAAATTGAATATGCCTCCGAGAGACCAATGTCGAACTGTTTTGCATATGAGTCAACAAAACCGCTAAGTATTATAAGCAAAATAAAAAGTATTAACCACAATAAAGTCATCCTTTTTTTTTGCAATGTAAAGCTTCCAAATACTGCTAACACTGACCAAAGAACATTGCCTCCACTTGCAACAAAGCCTCCTAAAAAGAATTGAAATAAAAATGGAAGCAACAAAGAGATTAATATTTGGATAATTTGTGAAGCGATAAAATTTTTGCTAATAAAAAGATAAGTAAAATTAACAATAGTAATGGTTATGTATGTAAATGGAACAACTGCTGGGATATAAAGCCCATTTGCAAGACAAATGGTTCCCCACAAAAGCCCACCTGTACTCATCAATAAACCCAAATAGATAAGAAAACCATGAGCTCGCTTGAGCTCCTCACTATCGGTGTTGCGATCAGCAATAGCAAGAATAGGTTTTAAATATCCTAAAAATTGGTTCACCAGTAAATCCTTTTGTGTTTTATGCAATAAATGTTAATGATATATAATAAAAAATAAATACACACTTAGATAAGGAATTTTCTTTAATAATATAAAAATAGTTTCTACGACCATTGGGAAAATATATATTTTTGTAGTTTGATAGAGGGTTTTTGAATTTATTTTAAGTTCGTAGAACAAAATAGAGTCTAGTTTAAGAAAAAACTCCCAGAGAGTGTTTTCTGTAAACTATAAAAGCTGTAGCTGTTGTATATGGAGATAAATAATAACTATTTTAATGCACAAAATTAGTTAGGATTACTAATTTGTCAGATTATTTAAAGTTGCGATAATATCATCCATTTTCGTGTTAATTAAGTTTATTTCATCTGAAATATCATTTACTTCATTAGCATTTTTATTTAAAGTATCAGAACTTTCAGATATTGACTGGATGAGGACATTTGTTGTTGCTGAAGTTTCTGCTAAGCTTTTTTGAGTTCTCTCTGCAAGTTTTCGCACTTCATCTGCAACAACAGCAAATCCTCTTCCATGTTCACCTGCGCGAGCAGCTTCTATTGCGGCATTTAGAGCTAGTAGGTTAGTTTGCTCTGCAATGTCTCCAATTGTTGCGAGGATAGTTTTCGTCTCATTTGCGTTGATTACGAGAGTTTGGAGATTTCCAACCATCTCGTTTTCTTTGTCTGAAACATGATGAATTCGCGTAACTATCTTATTTATCATTTTTTTCAGATCACTTATTGTGCTTTTGGTAAGATTTTCAATAGTCTCATTTAGTTGGTCTGCTGATTCTACAATCTTACTGTTATTCTCTTGATCTTTTCTTTCCATATCTTCAAGTGCTTGACCAAGACTATTGATGTTCGTGAGAAGTTCAGCCATTTTTGCCTCAACATCCACAATGCTTCTTGTTTTAAATTCACCAAGAGAAAATTTCTGTAGTGTAGAAATAGCATTATCAATATTTTTCTCAGAGTGATTAAGCATATTGTTAAGACTGTTTTTCAGTACATGAACATATGGGGTTCTTGAATCGGATGAGATTCGGCAACCATAGTGACCTCTTGCGACTTTATCAGTTAAAAGAACCATTTCGCCAGCAACTTTTGTATCTTCTAATACCGATTGACTATATTTTTTAAGAAGAGCGTTTATTGTCTTAATAAAATCAACATCTGTATTTTCATTTATGTTGATTTTATTTCTTTGAAAGTCCATTAACTCTTCTAACTCATGAAATAGTTTTTCAATTTCTGGGGAATTTTTAGAGGATGTAGTTTGAAGCACTACTGCAGCTATAAGAGCGATTGTTGCGATTGAGGATTGCAAAACGGCGGAAGTTGAAAGAAAAAGTGAAGCGATTAGAATCGCAAACAGTGCTACCAGAAGTGCATTTTTTTGTGTCGGGCTAATATTCATATTTATCTTCTTTATCTTAATGTTTTATATAATTCTATTGCTTCTTGGATCTCTTTTTGAGAGGGTTTTCTTCTACATGAGAGGTAGGTTTTTTCTTTTCTTACTTCATCATATATTGGATATACGGTAGCAAAAACCCAGTAGTATCCACCATTTTTTGTTCTATTTTTAACATACCCGCTCCATATTTTATCATTTTTTACAGTTTCCCATAGGTTCTTAAATGCTGCTTTTGGCATATCTGGATGACGAACTATGTTGTGTGGTTTACCAACCAACTCTTCGATGCTATATCCAGCAACTTCGCAAAAATCATCATTCGCAAACAAAATTGTTCCTTTAGCATCGGTTTGTGATACTAAAAAATCATTATTTTTTAAAATATACTCTTGCATTTTCTCTCTCTTGCATTCTCGGAATTTTTAGAGAATAGTACTTGAAATATACTTAATTAAAATATACTCAAATAAACTAGTTTTATTTAAATATTATAGTTTAGGCTCTTATGTTTGTTTAATTGCTTTTTCTATATAATCGCGAAAATAATTCTAAGAGAAAATATGAACAAACAAGATTTGTACCGCCCTAATGTGGCGATGATTATTGTGTCAAAAGAGTATCCTAAAGAGAAGAAAATATTTTTAGCGCAAAGAAATGATTTGGTTGATATTTGGCAGTTTCCTCAAGGTGGAATTGATGAGGGAGAAGAGGTAATTGATGCTCTTTTTCGTGAGCTAGAAGAGGAGATAGGAACAAATATGGTAGATATTATTGCTGAATTTCCCCAGTGGATATCTTATGATTTTCCACCTCGAATCGCACAGAGTATGAAACCTTTTGTTGGGCAAACACAGAGATATTTTTTAGTAAAACTTCAAGATGGTGCTGTGATAAATATAGAGACAAAGCACCCAGAATTTATAGATTACAAGTTTGTTGAAGTTGAGGATGTTTTAACCCTTAGTGCAAGTTTTAAAAAAGATGTTTATGAGAGCGTGATAGGTTATTTCAAAAATGAAGGACTACTTTAGATGTTGATAGTGCAAAAATTTGGCGGAACAAGTGTTGGTGATTTAGAGCGTATTCAAAATGTAGCAAATCGTGTTGCAGCTACAAAAAAAGCTGGAAATGATGTTGTAGTTGTTGTCTCTGCTATGAGTGGGGAGACAAATAAGCTGGTTGCGTATGCTGAGCATTTCTCGCCAAATGCATCTCGCTCTGATATGGATATGCTGCTTAGCTCAGGCGAGAGAGTAACTGCATCTCTGCTCTCAATCGCTCTAAATGCGATGGGTCTTGAGACAGTTGCTATGAGCGGAAGAAAAGCTGGAATCATAACAGACTCGCACCACACAAAAGCAAGAATTGAGAAAATAAATCCAGAACTAATGAATAGCGCCATAAAAGAGGGCAAAATTATAGTTGTTGCAGGTTTTCAAGGTGTAAATGAAAACGGTGATGTAACTACTTTGGGTCGTGGTGGAAGCGATCTCTCTGCTGTTGCTATCGCTGGAGCAATAAATGCTGATTTGTGTGAGATATATACCGATGTTAGCGGAATTTTTACAACAGATCCTCGCATTGAGTCAAAGGCTAAAAAGCTTGATAAAATCTCTTACGATGAGATGCTGGAACTTGCTTCTTTGGGTGCAAAAGTGCTTCAAAACCGCTCGGTAGAGTTGGCTAAAAAACTAAATGTAAATCTAGTAACAAGAACAAGCTTTTCAGATGAAGAGGGAACATTAATAACTAAAGAGGAAAATATCATGGAAAAACCATTAGTAAGTGGAATAGCGTTGGATAAAAATCAGGCTCGTGTATCATTAATTGGGGTAAAAGATAGACCAGGAATCGCGTCTGACATCTTTACAAAACTATCAAATAGTAATGTAAATATAGATATGATTATTCAAAATGTTGGGCATGACGGCAAAGCAAACATAGACTTTACGGTTCCAGTTAGTGATCTCAACGATGCAAAAATGGTGGTTAGCAAATTTGTAGAAGATGCAGAAGTTGATGGTGTCTCTTATGATGAAAATATTTGTAAAGTCTCAATTGTCGGCGTTGGCATGAAGTCGCACACAGGTGTCGCTGCTAAAGCTTTTGCAACAATGGCAGCTGAAAATATAAATATAAATATGATATCAACTTCAGAGATAAAAATCTCTATGATAATTGCTGAGAAGTATGCAGAATTAGCAGTGAGGTCACTTCACAGTACTTACGAACTAGATAAATAATCTTTATGCAGAATTTTGCCCAGTGGAGCCTTGACGCAATAAGAGAAGAGGGCGGTTGTCTGAGTTGGCTAGAAGAGCAAAGATTTGACTGGACAACAACAACTTCTCAAGCACTTGAGCAGATTATAAATGGCAAAACAATTATTCTTGTAACAGATGAGAAAAGAAAATGGTTAGAGAGCTACATCCTTAGTTCTATAAATGGCGCAAGGCAAGATAGACCGCTTCTTCCGATAGTTAGTATTGATAGTATCTACTCACACTTTAATAGCGTTAGTAACTCCGAGATGCTCGATGTTGTTGAGGATATGATTTCTCTTTCTCACAAAGATGAGTATTTTTTCTGGTATATTGGCAAGGGTGATGATAAAAGAGCAGATATTGCCAAAAGGAAAGATAGTAGCTATTTTTGGATTTTTGATGAAACTTATCTCAATGCGTTTAACCTAAGGTCGTATGATAAACTACTAGACATAAAACTTTTACAACTATTTGGGCTTCTAAATCTATCGCTAAACGCTGCGATGTTTGGAGAAGTTGATGTTAGTATCTGAGGCAAAAAGAGGTTATATCTTAGTTTCAACAGAGATAGAAAAAGAGGTTAACAAGCTAGTAGCGGAGTTAAAACCAAGCAGAGTAGTTAGTTTCATCGAAGAGGATTTTAAACTAGAGCACGCAAAAGCAGTTGTTGCTGAGTCTTACATAAGTGAATCAGAGACAAAGTATATCATAATCGCCGCCTCAACTTTTGGAAGAGAGGCTCAAAATTCACTTCTAAAAATTCTGGAAGAACCACCCAGAAACATAGAATTCATAATCATCTCTCCCACAAAATCAAACCTTCTTCCAACCGTTCGCTCTCGTTTACCGATAGTCAATGGCGAAAAATTACACACCATAAAAGAGGTTGAGTTAAATCTTGCTAAGATTGACTATACGCAAGTTTTTAAATTTTTAAAAGCTAACGCAAGAGTAACAAAAACCGAAGCCAAAGAGTTGATTGAAGGGCTTTATTATAGAGCTACAGTTGTTGATATGCTTATGCTCTCAACCAAACAGTTAGATAGTTTTGATAGAGCGTACAGACTTTTAGAGTTAAACTCAAGAGCCCAGAGCGTATTCGCAGAACTTATTATGGGATTTGCAGGAGATAAAAATGCAGCTTCTTAAACTCTCAAACTCAATTGATATAAAAAAATATTTAATAGATTTGAGTGTAGATAGTGGTGGTATCCAGATACTATCATCAAAGGCAAAAACTCATATCATCTATATAAAAGATTTACATGTCGGTGGTGCAAATATACTAAAGCAAGATGCGCTTAGCATTGGAGCAGATTTGGCTGTGCCTCGCGGAACTGTGGTTGCAAAAACTCCATTTGTGGATTGTATGTTGATTGTGACCACAAAACAGTTGCAAACACTTAGTAGAAAAGAGTTGGCGCAACCCTTTGGACTAAAAGATGTTGCAAAAAAACTCAAAGATATTTTAATGGCAAAAAAACCATCAAATGTTCAAATAATGGGCGTTATAAATGCAAACAGTAATAGCTTTTTTAGCGACTCAAGATTTATGGGAAATAGAGCTGTTGATACGATAGAGAAAATGATAGAAGATGGAGCAGATATTATCGACATCGGCGGAGTCTCATCTGCGCCAAACTCGCCGCTTGTTGATAAAGATGAAGAGCTAAGACGAGTTAAACCGATACTTGATGCCATAAAACAAAACGGACTTTATGAGAAAGTTAAATTTAGTATTGACAGCTATGAACCGCTTGTGGTTTCTTATGCTCTTGAGAGCGGGTTTAGAATTGTTAACGATATCACAGGTTTAGCAAATGATGAGATCTGCAAACTTTGTGCATCTTATGACGCAACCGCTGTAATTATGCATATGCAAAATAGTCCACAAAATATGCAGGAAAATCCAAAATATGAGGATATTATAAGTGAAATATACTCATTTTTTCAAAGTAAACTAGAAAAAGCTGATGCGTTTGGGATTAAAGATACACTTTTGGATGTGGGCATTGGATTTGGTAAAACACTAGAGCATAATCTTGTTTTAGTAAAACATCTTGAACACTATTTAACACTTCAAAAACCGTTACTCGTTGGTGCTTCAAGAAAATCTATGATAGATAAGATTTCATCATCTTTGCCTCAAGATAGACTAGGGGGAACCCTTGCTCTACATTTAGAAGCCATGAAAAATGGAGCTTCTATTCTTCGTGTGCATGATGTAAAAGAGCATACGCAGGCTCTCTCTGTTCAAAAAGCTCTAGACAACATAAGTATAAAAGGTTAATAATATGAAATTTCCAACACTTGGTGAAATTGCTACAAAAAATGTCGTCTCAATTAATATAAGAAAATCAATTGCAGAGGCAGTAGGGCTAATGTTTGAAAACGACCATAGAAATGTAGTGGTAGTTGACGGTAGCTCTTTTCGCATATTAATAGCGTCTGATATTTTAAAAGCTAGATCTCAAAATATAAACTTAAGCGACCAATTAAATATTTTAAATTTAGAAATTATACCAACAATGACTAAAGGGAATAATGTTTTGCAGACGCTAGAGCACTTAAGTTGTAATATAGAGTATATCTGTGTTATAGATGATGATGATGGTTCTCTTTATGGGCTTGTTACACATACTGATATTATAAGCAATATTGATCCAGAGACGCTGATGGAGAGCTTCTGTTTACATGATTTTTTAAAGCTCAGCAAAAGAGATAAGTGGATAAAAAAAGAGATGAAAACATCTCATATTCTTAACGAAATGGCTCAAAATTCTCTTGATAGTGTAATAATTATAGAAGATTTTAAGCCACTTGGTATTTTTACCACAAAAGATGTAATAAGAGTAATAAAAAACAGTAGTGATTTAGAGCTTCCCGTTAGTAGCTATATGTCATCTCCAGTTGATACAATTTTTAGAGGTAGTTCAATTAAAGAAGCGGTAGCATTTTTAAAGAACAAACATTATAAAAGAGCTGTTGTAGTTGATAAAGATGGTAATATGCATGGAGTGGTCTCGCAAAAAGAGCTTATTTCACTGGCATACTCGAAGTGGGCTAGTTTAATGAAAGAGCACCACGAGGAACTTGATAAAATAAACTCTAAACTCTTAAGTAGAAGTAAAAAATATGAAATAATAGCCTCAACTGATCCTTTAACTGGGCTTTATAATCGTTACAAATTCTCTAAACTGTATGAGTTATCATATAGCACTATGATGGAACGAAGCAGTGCTGTGTCACTGTTGATTTTAGATATAGATAATTTCAAGAAGATTAATGATACGCATGGGCACAATACAGGGGATACTGTTCTTGTGAAATTGGCGAATTTACTACAGGGTAGTTTAAGAGATATGGATATTGTTTGTAGGTGGGGAGGTGAAGAATTTGTGCTTCTGCTTTTGGCGACAAACTTAAAAAGTTCAGTTTTATTGGCAGAAAAGTTAAGAGAAAATATTGAGAAATTAGAGATTGATACTGTTGGTAAAATAACTGCGAGTTTTGGTATTGCCGAGCTTATAGAAGGTGATGATCTAAAAAGCACAGTAGGTAGAGCAGATAAGGCACTGTATCTAGCAAAAGAGTCTGGAAGAAATTGTGTAAGAACTCAAAATGAGATTGTTAATTAGTATTGATAGAAATAGCTCTATAGTTGACTTTTTTGAAAATATTTTTTTTATGAGAAAGTAGAGAATTGGAGTTAAAAAATAAGTAGAGACAGAGAGTCTCTACTTGAGTTAAAAGTAAAATTATTTAGCAGGAGGAGTTTCAGCTGCAGGAGCGGCAGCGTCAGCAGCAGTCTCAGCTTTTTTAGCCTTCTTTGCTTTTTTAGCTTTTTTAGCTTTAACCGGCTTAGCAGCTTCTGGAGCTTTAGCAGCTTCGGCTTTTTCAGTAGCAACAGCAGGTGCAGCAGCATCTTCAGCAGATAGCGTAGTTGATGTAGCTACAAACAGTGCAGCACCTAATATAATTGATGTAATTTTTGTCATTTAGACTCCTTTTTGTTTTAAATCAGAAGAAGTATATCACAAAAAAATAAAAATACGCAAGAAAAAAACTATTAAAAAAATAAGAAATTATTATCTGAAAAAAAATATATTTTTTGAAGAAAATAGAGGCTCGATTCCAACCATTTAAGGTATATTTTTTATTTTCAGTATATTTAGCTAAGAGTAAACCACTTGTAGAGTGGCTCTATGCAATCACAGAACCACTCCAAAGCTTACTCTATTTCAGCGTCAATAACATCATCATCTTTTTTCTTTTTAGTATCAGCTTCACCAGCTGGAGCACCTTCATTTTTGTACATCTGTTCAGCCATTTTATGACTTACTTCTGTTAATGTTTTTACTTTAGCTTCAATTTGTTCTTTTGTAGCATTTGTGTCTTTTAGCGTATCTTTAAGATCAGCTATTGCAGCTTCAATTTTTGCTTTTTCGCCTGCTTCAACTTTGTCTCCATTCTCTGAAAGAGATTTTTCAGTTTGAGCTATTAGTGCATCTGCTTGATTTTTAAGGTCCACTAACTCTCTTCTTGTTTTATCTTCAGCTTTATGAGCTTCTGCGTCTTGAACCATTCTATTAATCTCATCTTCACTAAGTCCTGAACTTCCACTTATTGTGATTGACTGAGATTTACCTGTGCCTTTATCTGTTGAACTAACAGTAAGTATTCCGTTTGCATCGATGTCAAAAGTAACTTCGATTTGAGGAACACCTCTTGGTGCTGCTGGAATATCTCCTAATTCAAACAATCCTAAAGATTTATTATCTTTTGCAAACTCTCTCTCACCTTGAACAACTGAAATGCTAACTGCAGGTTGGTTGTTTTCTGCTGTTGAGAAGATTTGAGATTTCTTAACAGGTATTGTTGTCCCTTTTTCAATAATTTTAGTAGCAACACCGCCTAAAGTCTCAATTCCAAGTGAAAGTGGAGTAACATCTAAAAGAAGAACATCTTTAACATCTCCTCTTAAAACTCCACCTTGAATAGCCGCGCCAGCCGCTACAACTTCGTCTGGGTTAACACTTTTGTTTAGAGTTTTTCCACCAAAGTAATCGGAAACCATTTTTTGAGCCAATGGAACACGGATAGAACCACCAACCATTATAATCTCTTTGATGCTGTTGTTCTCTAAGCCAGACTCTTTCATGGCAGTTTTGATGTGATCAATTGTCTCTTTAATAAGTGATTCAATCATACCTTCAAATTTAGCGCGAGTAAGTTTGATAACCAAGTGTTGTGGTCCAGCTTCTGTCATAGTGATAAATGGTAGGTTAATCTCAGTTTCAGTTGCGCTTGAAAGTTCTTTTTTAGCATTTTCAGCAGCATCTTTTAATCTTTGAAGTGCCATTTTGTCATTTTTAAGCTCTATTCCATGAGTAGATTTAAATTCTGAATTTAAAAAATCAACAATTTTATTATCAAAGTCATCACCGCCTAAAAATGCATTACCATCAGTTGATAGAACCTCAAAAGTTCCGTCGCTAATTTCTAATACAGTAACATCGAATGTTCCTCCACCTAGGTCATAAACAAGTACATTCTCTTCTGCCTTGCTCTCTAATCCATATGCAAGAGCTGAAGCTGTTGGCTCATTGATTATGCGAAGAACATTTAATCCAGCAATTGTTCCGGCATCTTTTGTTGCTTTTCTTTGTGCATCATTAAAGTATGCAGGAACCGTAATAACTGCATCAGTTACAGTTGAGCCAAGATAAGCTTCCGCATCTTCTTTTAGTTTTGAAAGAATTTTTGCTGAAATCTCTTGTGGAGTGTAGATTTTACCAGCTACATCAACCGCCGCCATTCCATCTTTATTTACGATATTGTATGTTACTTTGTCGTGAGCCGCTTTTGCATTCTCTTCGCTCATCATAAGACCCATAATTCTCTTGATTGAAGAGATTGTTTTATTTGGGTTTGTGATTGCTTGACGCTTTGCAGGATCTCCTACTAAAACATCACCTTTATCTGTAAACGCAACTACCGAAGGAGTAGTATTTTTACCCTCTTTATTTGGGATGATTTTTGCCTCACCGCCTTCATAAACTGCAACACATGAATTTGTTGTTCCTAAATCTATACCGATAACTTTTGACATATTATTTTCCTTAATTTAATTTAATTTTGTATACTATTTGTTGTAGATAGCTCTAATTAGCTACGACTACCATTGCTTCTCTTAGTGGTCGCTCTTTATATTTGTAACCAGTTTGAAAAGTTTTTATTATCTGTCCACTTGCAATTTCATCGTGATCGACGCTTTGAATTGCATTGTGGATATTTGGATCAAAAGGCTCGTCATGCGAAACCATCTTTACTCCATGTTTCTCCAGAGATGTTGTCAACTGTTTAAGAGTTAGCTCAATCCCCTCTTTTAGTTTTTCTAGATGCTCACTTGCATCTGCTACATTCGCAGTAGATAATACAGCCATCTGAAGTGCATCCATAACAGGAATCATATCTTTAGCAAATTTCTCATTTGCGTACTCAACGGCTGTATACTTTTCTCGTTCTAGCCTCTTTTTGATATTATCAAAATCAGCATGAACTCTCGCATACTTATCTTTTAGAGTTGTTAACTCCTCTTGTAGTAAATCTAGCTCATTACCAACGGCCATTGCATCGGCTTCAGCTTCTTCGTTGCTAACTTCTACACTCTGCTCATCATTTTCATGAGTTTTGTTTCGTAATTCTTCATCAGTTTGTTTTGACATAATAGTTGAATTCACTCCTTTATTCTAAATCTACGGCACTATTATACATATTGAGTGTAACAATGTCAAGTATATGTTTAGTTATTTCGATAAAGATAGTTGAGTCTATCTTTATCAATGTTGTTAAATAAGAGTATATTAAAGTTGCTTTAGTATCCAAGCAGTAGTAGTGAATGATAAGCGATAAAGGCAAGTGTCCATGCTGTTATAAATGTAAATAGTACCAAATAAACAGTGTATTTTTTTCCGCCTGCTTCTTTTGTAAATACTGCTGTAGCAGCAATACAAGGCAAATAAACCATAACAAATACTATAAAAGCTATAGCGGAAGCAAATGGAATTTCTCTTGATATGATGTTCTTTAGGGCATCATCTTCCTCTTTTATTTCACTTCCTATTGAGTAGAGTACTCCCAAAGTAGAAACAATGACTTCTTTTGCTGCTAATCCGCTTAGTGTAGCTACACTCATTCTCCAGTCAAAACCAAGAGGTTTAAAAATAGGCTCAATTGCTTTGCCAGCAAAACCTAAATATGTATTTTCCATAAGTTTTTTTTTCATCTCATTTGAAATAATATTTTTATCTGCCTCTAGCGCAGTTTCTATTTTATTTGTATAGGCATCTTCTATTTGAATATTTTTTGGATATGAGCTAATAAACCATATAAATATAGAAGCCATAAAAATAAATGTTCCAGCTTTTTTAAGATACATTATAGATTTCGAGTAGATAGTAAACCAAATAAGTTTTACGCTAGGAAGCCTGTATTTTGGCATCTCCATAACGAATGGTTCATCATCTCCGCGAAATACTGTCAATCTAAGCACTTTAGCGGCAATAAGGCCTAAGAATGCACCGCTCACATAAATAGCAAAAAGTACATTTCCGGCAGACTCGGGTGTAAAAAATGCTCCAGCGAAAAGTACATAAACTGGGAGTCTGGCTCCGCAACTCATAAACCCTATTATAAACATAGTAAGAAGTCTATCTCTCTCACTTTTTAGAGTTCGTGCAGCCATATAAGCAGGAATAGAGCAACCAAAACCAGTCACAAGTGGAATAAAACTTTTGCCATGAAGACCAAATTTATGAAAAAAACCATCGAGTACAAATGCCACTCTTGCCATATAGCCGGTAGTTTCCAAAAGAGCGATACCTAAAAATAAAATCATGATATTCGGCAGAAATAGTAAAACCGTACCAACTCCGGCTATTATTCCATCAACTATAAGAGATTTTGCAGGTTTGTTTGTTATGAATTCTCCGGCTGTATCGCCCAAAAATTTAAAAAATGCTTCTATGTAATCCATAGGAACTTGACCAAGCGTAAAGGTAAGTTGAAACAATCCCCACATTAAAAATAGAAAAATAGGAATTCCTAGATATTTGTTTATCATTATTGAATCAATCTTTTGCGTAACAGAGGTTATATTTTTTTTATTATTTTTGATTACCTCAAGGCAAGCACCACGAGCAAAAGCATCTCTCTCGTCAGCAAATATTTCATTAGAATCTCTGTTTTTAAACTGAATATGTAGTTTCTCAAGGGTATTGTTTAAAAGTGGTAGCAACTCAGCGTAAATAGGTTCCTCATGAATCATCTTATAAATTGTTCTATCTTGTTTCAGCAACCCTATTGCCACGCTTCTGTTTGAGTGGTTTGTAAGTTTAAAATTTCTACTTTTCATAAATGAGACAAGCTCTTCTACTCTATCTTCTATTGCGTCACTGTAATAAAATTTAGGAGCTTTTTTTGGCTCTTTTACTGTATGAATAATCATATCAACCATAACATCAAGGTTTGTCTTTTTCAAAGATGAGGTCTTGATACAATCAACTCCCAGCAGTTCGCTAAGCTCTTTTTCATCAATAAAGACACCCTCTTTTATGGCTTCATCATCCATATTTAGAGCTACAACCATTCTTTTATCGAGTTCTAAAAGCTCACTTGTTAAAGATAAGTTTCGCTCCAAATTAGTAGAGTCTAGGACATTTAAAATTATGTCATACTCGCCTTCTATCAAAAACTCTTTTGTAACTTTCTCATCTTTGGCAAAGTCATCCAAAGAGTATGAACCAGGAAGATCTATAATATCTATTTTATATCCGTCTCTCAAAAGAGTAGCTTCTGCTTTCTCAACCGTAACGCCAGCAAAATTTCCCACCTTTAGATTGGCTCCACTTATAGAATTTAGCAGATGACTCTTGCCAACATTTGGTTGCCCAACAAGGGCGACAACTATTTTTTTCACTTTATCTCCTCAACTTCTATCTGCTTGGCTTCTGAAGCTCTAAGAGCTACTTCTGCAGAACCGATTGATATTTTTATATTTTGTTTTCCAAGACTCTCTTCTAAAACTATTGCCTTTATATGTTTAGTTATCCCTAGAGCTCTTAGTCTTTTTTTAAGAATAGCATCTGCGTTTATCTCTTTAATTAGAACCTTCTTATCTGTTTGTACCTCTGATAGTAGCATCTCTGTCTCCTATTGCTTAAAAATTATATTTGATGAAAATTCTTGCTCTGTTGTTTGTATTGCTTTGCTCGTCTTCTATTTTTGAGAGCATCATTTCTATGTTTGCCTGTTTATTTAAGATATAGCTTGCACGAAAATCTGTCTCTTTTTTTGTTGTATCATCTACTCCTCGATAAAAATTAGCATGTGCTATGGCAATATTTGTTCCTTTAAAACCTACTTTTTCTAAATCAAACTCAACCCCAATTTTATAGGCGCTAACATCTCCTGCGCAGTTTGCAGTTTCTACATCCATAGATGTAAAGAGCGAATCTTTAGCCCCGCCAAAAAAATCTGCAGTTCCTCCATCATTTAAGCTTTCCTTATTTTTACCAGATTTGTTGTAAGCTAAGAACCACTTTAGTCCTATAGTTTCTGATTCAAGTTCTATAGCTGCACCATATATATCGCAGTCAACCTTTGCAGCATAGTCTATTTTGCTGTAGTTATCTAATTTACCAATTGATTTTTCACTCATATATTGAGCCATTAAATTTATAGACATAGCATCTGATTTGTATGCTTTTATTGAGCCTTTCGTATAGTATGTATCAAGCATTTTAGTTTGTCTATAAAACCATCCATCCAATGTGAAATTTTCACTTTCATAAGCTGCACCAATTATGAATAGTCTAGAGTTAATGGCTGATGGATTGTCAGCAAAAAAATTCCCAAATGTTTCCGTGTTGTTAATAACCTCTCCGAGTTTGACAAATTTTGAGTGATCTGAGCTATTTTCCCATCCAGCCATCCGTGATACAATCCCTGTTGTTAGCTTTAATTCTTTAGATGGTAGGTAATTTACTAGAGCAGCAGTAAAGAGATTTGGTATCATTCTTATGTCATCAGAGTTTATAAGCGGTAGATCAAGCTCCATTTGACCTAGTTTAATCTCCATATCATTGCTTGCATATTTTACAAACATTTCACCGAGCATTGAGTAGCCATCACCATTTGGATTGTAATAATCATGGTCTTTTGAGCTTCTGTTTAAAATTGGATATACCATATAAAATGAAGTTTTTAGGTTTATTGCATACAGTGGGGTCGTTTCAAATGAAATTTTGCCACCAACTAGCAAATCTTCTGTGCCATTTCCTGCTTCATTGTGAGAGTTTGTTTGATAAAGTACTCTGGCTTGTCCTTTCATTTCTCCTAATTTAAGTATTTCACTAAATTTTTTTGCTTCTGATGTGGGTTTTTCTAATATATCTTCTCCGGTCGCAAAAAGTGAAGTAACTGCAACAAATAATAATATGGCTAATTTTTTCATGTTGTTTCCTATATATCTAATTTTGAAAATCACTATCAAATAATATAGAAATATTATCTATTTGTCAATGGTTTTGATAATTATTTTCAATATTAAGTTTTAGTGATAATTTATTCGCCTAGGCAAGGAAAGAAGAAGGGCGATATAAAGAGTATTTTCTAGGATATTTGGCTTGCATCAGCGAGCGCGATGCAGAAGAGAACTGTATTGTTATTTTTCTCGGCAATTTCAATGGCTTGAGTGAAAGTTAAGCCTGTTGTAATGATGTCGTCTACCAAAATAAGATCTTGATTTTTAAGATTTTTTAGTTCAAAATTTCTGGGATTTAGAAGTCTAAACTCTCTGCTTTTGCCCGAGTATGAGACGCTGTTTTTAGCTCTAAGTCTGTTAAATTGTGGCTTTATAAATTTAGAGCAAAGCGCTTTGTTTAAAATAGCTGTGTGAGAATAACCACTTTTTATGCCATCATCTATTGCTATGGATACAACTTTGTTCTCAAACTTGAACTCAGATGCAAATTTTTTTAGAGAGTTTTTGGCGAGAATGGAGTAGATGTAGTAGCCGATATCTGTATGTTTTGTATGAAGCAGCTCTTTTAATTCGCTATATTTGTAAAAAGAGATAACTTCTATTTTGTTGAGAATTTTTCGTTTGTAGATTGATGGAGCAAGAAAGGATATTTGGCAATTTTTACAGATGTGTTCAAACGATAAGTTCTCACACAGCATACATTTCACAAAAAATCTCTTCTCTAATCCATCTTTAAAATAGACATAAATGCCTCTTGAGGGAGATTTACTTTGCCTATAGACTTCATTCTTTTTTTACCAGCTTTTTGCTTGTCTAAGAGTTTTCTTTTACGAGTAATATCCCCACCATAGCACTTAGCAGTAACATTTTTGCCCATACTTTTTACAGTTTCTCTTGCAATAACTTTGTTACCCAAAGATGCTTGAATGGCTACCTCAAAAAGTTGTCTTGGAACCAGCTCTTTCATATTTTTAACCAAAATCCGTCCGCGATAATCAGCTGAAGTTCTAGGAACTATAACGCTTAGTGCATCAACGACTTCGCCAGCAACTCTAACATCAAGTTTAACCAAATCACCCTCTACAAATCCAATTGGCTCGTAGTCAAAACTAGCATATCCTTTAGAGATTGACTTTAACTTATCATAAAAATCAACCACGATTTCATTCATTGGCAGAGAATACTCAAGCATAACTCTCTGCTCATTTAGGTAGGTCATCTTATCTTGCGCGCCTCTTTTGGCTACTAAAAGATTTATAACATTTCCGAGATATTCAGCTGGAGTTATAATCGTAGCTTTTACATAAGGCTCTTCAATTCTTGCAATATAGTTTACCGCAGGAAGCTCCGATGGATTTTGAACTTCAACCATCTCACTACTTGTAAGAAATACATGATAAACAACAGATGGAGCAGTAGCGATTAAGTCAAGTGCAAACTCTCTCTCCAATCTCTCAACAATTACCTCCATGTGAAGCATCCCTAAGAATCCTACACGAAATCCAAACCCAAGCGCGATAGATGTTTCAGGCTCATAGCTAAGAGAGCTATCATTTAGTTTTAGTTTATCAAGCGCATCACGAAGCTCTTCAAACCTATCTGTGTCAATCGGATAGAGTCCTGCAAACACAAAAGGTTTTGCAGGCTCATATTTTAAAGCTGGCTCTTTTGTTGGATTTTTAGCATCTGTTATTGTGTCGCCAACATTTACAACCCTAACATCTTTAAGCCCAAGCACAACTATTCCGATTTCCCCAGTTTTTATAGAGTTAGTTTTTTGTCTTTTGAGTGGATGAGGATACATCAAATCAAGAACAGGATGCTCTTCATTGTTGCTCATAAGTTTTACAATTTGACCCTTCTTTATCTCTCCATCAAAAACACGCACAAGTGCTACAGTTCCAAGATAGGAGTCAAACCAACTATCATAGATAATTGCTTTTGTAGTAGCATTTTCATCTCCAACTGGTGCTGGGATACGGTCAACTATTGCGTCGATAAGTTCACGAATCCCAACACCTGTTTTTGCAGAGACTAAAATCGCATCAGTTGCGTCTATGCCGATACTTGTTTCTATCTCTTGTGCTACTTTATCAGGGTCAGCCGCTGGAAGGTCTATCTTGTTTATGACGGGAATCAACTCTAAGTTGTTGTCCATCGCCAAATAGACATTTGCGATAGTTTGTGCCTCAACACCTTGCGCTGCATCCACAATAAGAAGCGCACCATCACTTGAAGCAAGCGATTTGCTAACTTCATACGAAAAATCAACATGACCAGGAGTATCGATAAGATTTAGGATGTAATGCTCGCCATCTTTTACATAATCAAGCCTAACGCTTTGAGCTTTTATGGTGATACCACGCTCTTTTTCTATATCCATGGTGTCCATCATCTGTTTTGTGAGTTCTCTATCACTTACGGCGCCACACTCTTGGATAATGCGATCCGCTAAAGTGCTTTTACCATGGTCTATGTGCGCAATGATGGAGAAATTTCTAATATTTTTCAATAATTTTCCCTTTATGAAAAAAGTGAGTTAACACTCTCATTGTGGTAAACCCTGCGAATTACCTCGGCAAAAAGAGGAGCAACCGATAAAACTACAATCTTGTCATGTGGCTTTGTAACTAGTGTGTTTGTGATGATAAGCTCATCAAGTTCGCCATTTTCTAGGTTTTCAAAAGCTTTACCGCTTAAAACTCCATGAGTAGCACATGCCATAACAGAATTTGCTCCCTTGTTTTTAAGCGCTGTTGCCGCTTTCACCATGGTTCCAGCAGTATCAACCATATCATCAATCATGATTACATCTTTACCTTCAACATCACCGATAATATTCATAACTTCACTCTCATTGGCTTTTTCACGGCGTTTATCAACGATTACCATATCAAGTCCCATTCTTTGTGCGAAGTATCTAGCTCTTGCAACACCACCGATATCAGGAGATGCAATGATAGGATTTTTAAGATTTTTACTTTTTATGTAAGTTTCGAATGTGATAGAACCATAAAGATTATCAACAGGGATGTTAAAAAATCCTTGGATTTGTCCAGCATGAAGGTCGATTGTTACAACTCTGTTTATCCCAGCAGCTTCATACATATCGGCCACAAGTCTAGCAGTGATAGGAACTCGAGGAGCGGCTTTTCGGTCTTGTCGTGCGTATCCAAAATATGGAACAACTGCCGTGATAGTAGAAGCGGATGAGCGACGAAGAGCATCTGTCATGATTAGAAGTTCCATCAAATTATCGTTAGATGGAATTCCAGTTGATTGGACAATAAAAACATCGCGACCACGGACACTCTCGGCAATTTGAACAGAGATTTCGCCATCACTAAATTTTTTTATATCAGCATTTGCTAATGGTACATCTAATAGTTGACAAATCTCTTTTGCAAACTCTCTACTAGCAGAACCAGCAAAAATTTTATAACCACGCATGGGATTCCTTCTTGGAAAAAATTAATTTGCAATTATATATAAAGAGTGCTGAGGGGTTGTTAAAACTAACTTTAGCTTAGCGCATTGCCAACATAAATGTCTATAAGTAAATACATAATCACAATAAGTATATGCAAATAGAGTTAGAAAGATTGATAAGTCAATTAGATTGTTTTAAAAAAGTGTGTATTAAAAAAAGTAATACTAGAAAAATATTTTAGCTACCATAGAAATTTAAGACTCTGAAATGGCGTGTTTTAGGGGTTATAAATGTGGTGGCTCCGAATACTGGAGCTAACTTTATAAACTAAACGATACCATCAAATACCGTATTTACGGAGTTTTCAAAATATATAATTTTTTTAAAAATGGATTTGGTGCTAATAAAATGCACCGAGATGGCACCGAGAATCTAAACTGCTAATTTTTTAGAAATCTCAATGTCTTGTTTTAGTAATGAGTTTATAATGCCATTTAGAGAGAAATCTTTATCTACATTTTTCAACTTTTGCATAAAAAAAGTTTTAACATCATCATCTAAATATATTGGTATATCCAGTTCATTTAAAGGTCTATAAAACTTGCCTTGTTCTGCATTTGTAAAATCATACTCTTTCTTCATAATGGACACCTTTCGTTATAAATTTTTTGCTCTTTTTTTGTAGCATTTCTAGCAGATATAATTCTTACTATTTCAATACCGTCTTTATCTCTAAATGTATGAACTACTACCAAAATAACTTCATTTAAAGATTTACCTAGCAATACCCATCTATCTTCATCTTCTGAATGCTCTTCATCATAAAGACTTAGAGAATATATATCACCAAATACATAAGCAGCTTGTTCAAAAGACACTTTATGTTTTTTTATATTTGACTTCTCTTTTTTAGTATCCCATTCAAATTTCATGATGTTATTTTAGCGTAAAATAGTATCAATTTGTGCTTGTAATTAATAAGTCAAAATAAAGCTTATACTATTTGAGTTTTATTTATGTCCTTGCATTAATTTGCTACCACTTGTATGGTATGACAGTAAATTAATACATTGCATATCCTTAAATAATAACTATAAGTGCTATAATTTACGAATTATATTAAAAATAAATAGGAATAATTATGCAAAAAATCAATCCTTTTACACCGAATAATCCAGTCAGTGCAGGGATGTTTGCAGGTCGTCTTTCTGAAATCATAGCATTAGAAAAAGGATTGTTTCAAACAAAAAATGGCTTCCCTAACAATTATCTGATTACTGGAGAACGCGGCATAGGAAAATCATCATTAATGATTTATCTAAAGTATATTTCATGTGGCGATATTGAAAGTTTAGAACATGGAAAATTTAATTTTATTACAGTGAATACTGTTTTATCGGAAAAATCTGATTTAGGAATATTCATTAGGTTAATAGAAAAAAAAATAATGAGAGAAATCGGTAAGCTTGAAAAAGTTAGAAAGTTTCTAGCTGATACTTGGTCATTTGTTCAAAGAATAAAGATAATGGATTCTGGTATCAGTGAATCTCAGAGAGAACAAGAAATAGATATATTAATAGACGACTTTGCATATTCTCTTGCAGAAACTTGCAACAGAATAACTAAACCTGAAAAAGATGAAGAAAAGAGAGATGGAATTATATTTATCATTGATGAAGCAGATAATGCCTCTGAATCGCTTCGCATTGGATATTTTTTTAAAACAGTTACTGAATTATTGCAACAAAATGGTTGCAACAACATTATGTTCATAGTTGTAGGTCTTCCAGAAGTAGTTGAAAAATTATCAAGTTCACATGAATCATCCGTTAGAATATTTACCTCATTAAAAATTAATGAATTAAATATGATAGATAGAGAATATGTTATCAACAAAGGTATTGAAGAAGGCAATAAAATCAATGATGAAAAAACTTCAATAACGAAAGAGGCTATAAGTCATATATCAAAACTTTCAGAAGGATATCCACACTTTATACAACAATTTGCGTTCTCTGCCTTTGACTATAATAGTGATGGTGAAATTAATGACGAAGATGTATTAGAAGCTGCTATTAGAGAAGGCGGAGCAATAGATGCAATAGGAAATAAATACTATGCCAATTCTTTCCATGATAAAATAAAATCAGATGAATATCGTCAAGTTTTAAGTATTATGGCAGAAGAAATGAATTCTTGGATTAAAAAAGCTGAAATAAGAAAAAAATTTATTGGGGATGATTCAACTTTATCTAATGCTCTTCAAGCATTGACTAGTCGTAAAATAATATTAAGAAATTCATCAAGGATGGGTGAATATAGGTTACAGCAAAGAGGATTCGCATTGTGGATTAAACTTTTTGGGAATAGAGCTAAAACTATAATTTAATGTTTATGGTATAATATAGCACTAAAACATTAGAATATTTATGAATAATACCGATAAATTAGGTGTAGTCCTTAAATTATGGAGCTAGCTTTATAGACTAAATAATACCATCAAATACCGTATTTACGGGGTTTTCAAAATATATAATTTTTTTTAAAATGGATTTGGTGCTAATTAAATGTACCGAGATGGCACTGAATTAAACCTTATTGTTAAATCTCTTTTTTATTTCTTCCAACCGCTTAGTCATAGTTTCATCTAGAGAAGTATGTTCATTTAGATGGTTATCTTCTTCGGCTTTTTTGCACTTAATTACATCCGTATTTTTAAAATACTTTCTGAAAAAATTCATTAGTAAAATATTATTCTCCCATAATATCTGAGAATTGTTGTTGTGCTTTGGTTGAACTTCAATAGAAGAATGACAATTCTTGCCATTTGATACACTTAAGCAACTTTCCTTTTGTAATAGGAGTTCCGCGAATTTCCAGTATTTATATGGTACTGCGAAGGCGCTAAACCTTTCCCCTTGCTTACGTAGATGCTCGCACATTGTTTCGTCGTTTGTACACGCACATTCAATATTGATGATTGACAATTTTGGCTCGTTTTGCCTAAGTATGAAACATTCTGGAGCGTATGTTCCCTCAAGCTTTGAAAAGAATTTATCGTGTAAAAGTCTTCCGAAGTACATTGTTTTGCCTCTGTTTTCAAAAAATTATGTTGACGTAGCATAAATTCTTTTAGTTCTTCTAATTTGATTGGACCTAAATTTTTTATACTATTTCCATTATCAATATATGCATCAATATAATTCTCTGAATCGATTAATAAACCCACGGTTAAATTTTTTTTAAAGATAATTCTTAAGCTTATACTGCCATCATTTAGTGGGTATGCTTCAATATCTAAATACATATAAGTAGGTAATTCTTCTGCAATAGCTAAGGCAATTATAATGGAATCACAGTTGATTTTTTTACCTTCACCGAAATTCCACCCATCTTCTAATGTAGTCAAAGATAATATATGACTCTTTATATTTTTCATTTTTCATTTTCTCTTAGTAAACTATCTTCCATCTTTTTCTTAAATTCAGGAATGGAGTTTACAGTACCAGTCCTATCCTCTATATCATTGATTAAGTCGGTTAAAAAAATGGATAATGTTTTAAGTGTACCAAATGACATATTCAGTAAAGCTACTGTTTCAGAATTTCGTCTAAGATGAATGGAAGCATCTGAATTAGAAAAACCAACCTCAAAACCATTAAAGTATATTTCACCCTTATAATCTTCACTTTGTTTTACTTCTCGCGTTTCTTCGATTATTTCGCTCATCTAATCAAATTCCAATTCTTTTATATTTGCAAGATGTTATCATAAAAATACAAATAATATGGTAAATCTATATATATTAATAATATATCTTAAATCAAATATATCAAAAACAATGCTAATATGTATTGACATTGAATATCTTATGCGATATTATTTTAAATATCTAAATAGATATTTAAAATAATAGGGGTCCAAAATGGATAAGAACAAAATCATAAAGTCAGTAAAAAGACAAGAAGAAGAAAAGGTAGCTGTTAGTTTAAAACTTCCTGCAAGTTTAAAAGAACAATTGCAAAAGCTAGGCGAGGAAGAGTCAATTTCAATGAACTCTTTAATTGTAGCAACTTTACATTCATTAATAGATGATGATTGTGGAAAAGAGCTTAGAAAAGCAAAAGATTTATTATTGGAATTGCATGAATACATAGCTCATGATATAGACGATATTGAACAATATGGAATTGTTCCAGATAATATTGTGTTGTATACAAAACTGCTAAGTCAAAAAAAACAAATAGAAGAATTAAGAGGAGAGTAAAATGAACGCAGAAATAACAGCAATCCATAAAAATGTGATTGTTAAAGAAAAAAAAGATAAAGCAACTGGTGAAGTGGTAAAAGAACTTTTAGTTCAAGTTGAGCAAAAGATAGATTTGCCAGACGGTCAGTTTAAATTTGAAAGCTATGATATCCCAGTTGATATCTCTTTACAAAAAAACTACGCAGATAAAAAAGCTGGTGACATAATCAAAGTACCATGTAATATATATGCTAAAGCAGTTAATGCTGATTATGCAATATTGGGTATTGGCAAAGCGAAGTAGTTATTTAAAAATAAGCATCAGAGAAACTCATCTTGGCGGAGAGCTTCCCTGACTGTAAATCCCACGCAAGGAGATACAAATGAATTGTATCAAAAACACACATAAAAATAGTAGTGTCGTAGGTGGAAGAGTTGTTGTAGAGGCTTCGCGCTTCGCGGAGAAAGACAACTCTTTTGCCGTAGGCACCTTGACTAATTATAAAGAAGTTGTGGACATTGACTTAACGGACTCAATAAATGAGATGCATAGAAAAATCCATTACGGCTTATCTAAAGTTGATTTAGACAACATAACAACCAAGCTAAAAAACCAAAAGAGCTTTTTAGACTTTAGTTTTATATATGACAGAATTAACCATACTAGAATCCCACTATCTGACATTGTCATATCAGCCAACCACTCGCCACACAGATACTATTCTGAAATTCAAAACAGAGTAAACACTCTGCAAAAGATAGCAGAACAGAGAGGCTTAAAACCACTCTTCATGACATTAACTCTACCGAGTGAGTATCACAGCTTTAAAACAACTAAAAAAGGTAACTTGGTACCTAATCCAAAATTCAACAACACAACTCCAAAGGAGTCAGTAAAAGCACTCACAAAAATGTTTGCAAGACTTCGACAAGATAGAGCATTGAAAGATGGATTACATAAAGACAACCGTATATATTTTAGAGTAAACGAGCCTCACAAAGACGGAACACCACATACGCATATTTTGATGTTCGTTCCATCTGGTAGGGTTGAGGGAGTTAAAAAAGCATTTAAAAGACTGTTTGATGAGAGAGGTAATGACATTCAAGATGATATAAAAAACTCTACATCGTACATCATGAAATATATCAATAAAACGCTCCCGCTCTCTAAAAAAGAGAAGTTGAGCGAAAAAGAGAAATATCTAAATGCTTGGTACTCTAAAAACAGAGTAGTAAGATTTAACAGCTCTAAGACATTAGCACCGCTTAGTATTTATAGATTACTTCATAATAGATTTTCCATGTTTGCCCTTACAAGACTCATAAATGAAAACCATTTTAAAATCTATGTAACTCTTGACACCAACAAAGTAATAGAGATAACAGATGAGTGGGGTGATACGGTTTATGCTCGTAATGACAGCTTCAATGTGCATCTAATGGGAAATAATTTTAATTATTTGCGAACAAACGATAGTGCGATAGGGCGTATAGCATGAATATTTCACTTGAACACTTGGAACTTATCCCAAAACTCTTAAATGAGATAAAGTCGCTAAAACTTACTCAAGCTATGGGTAGTGAAAAAAGATGGTTAAACTCAAAAGAACTTAGCGACTATATAGGCTACTCGATAGATTCAATTAATAAGATGGTTAAAGAGGATGTTTTTATAGACGGTGTACTACTATCAACCCTCAAAAAAACTCTTATTTGATAAAAATCAGATTGATAACTGGATAATTGGTATTAAAGATGATAGCCAAAAAAATAGAGTCAATCTGGCAGTTGAGAAGATACTAGAGGGTATTAAGTAGCTCTCTTTATAAACAAGTAACTACTAATACCCTATAATAAAAACTTGAAAACTTCGTATATGGTATTTGTGGTTACTGATAAGAGGTAATTAACAGATGAAAATATATATAAAAAAGGTCAAAGACTCAAATGATGAGATAAAAGAGTGGATATGGATACGCTTTACCCATCAAGGTAAAAACTATCGTAAAACTCTTGGACTCCTAAACACCAAAGCTAATATGAAATTAGCTAAAAATGAGATTATGCCTACAATGCAGTTAAAGCTGTATAGTGGCGAGTTATTTGAAAAAATAGTTCCAACGATTGATGAGTATTCTAAAAAGTCGTTTGAAATACATAGTGTCAGTAGAAAAAAGACAACGCAAGATGATTACAGAATATCTTATGATAAGCATATTAAACCTTACTTGGGAGAGAGAAAGATAGACTCTCTAAAGCCTAGTGATATATCTCTTTGGCAAAACAAAGTTTTAAATAGTGTAAGTGCGAGTCGTATGAAAGTAGTAAGAGCAGTGCTGAGTACAATTTTAAATGATGCATTAAGAGATGAGATAATAGAGCGAAATCCGCTTGTGCTTGTAAGAACACCAAAGATTACTAAGCCTACAATCTCTCCATTTAGTTTAAGTGAAATCTTTAGTATCCTTAATAATGCAGAGGAGCAGTTTAAAAACTTTTTTGCACTTGCATTTTTTACTGGTATGAGAAGCGGAGAGATGATAGGTCTTAAATGGGAAAATGTAGATTTTTTCAGAAAAGAGATTTATGTAAAACAAGCTTTGAAAATGGGGCAGGTTACTACTCCAAAGACTGTAAACAGTGTCCGCTATGTTGATATTGTAGATACATTACTTCCATATTTGCAAATGCAGTTTAGATTGACGGGGCATCATAAGAGCTATGTTTTTTTAAATGATGATAATGAGCATTTCTATGACATTAAAAGAATTAGAACTACTCATTGGAAAAGGGTACTAAAGAAGTGTAATTTCGAGTATCGTCCAATTTATCATACCAGACATACATTTGCAACATTGATGCTAGAAAATGGCGAAGATATATTATGGGTATCAAATATGTTAGGTCATACAGATTCAACAATGACACTTAGCAGATATGCAAAGTATATAAAACGGGATGAGAAGAAAAGAGCTACATTTTTAGAAAATAGAAGTGTACTTAATAGCACCGAAACGACACCGAGTATTCAAAATATTGGTTGAAAGTGGCTATTTTAGGGGTTATAAATGTGGTGGCTCCGAATACTGGATTCGAACCAGTGGCCAAGTGATTAACAGTCACCTACTCTACCGCTGAGCTAATTCGGAATGTTTGATAAGGTCGAAATTATACTTTGAGAGTTGTAAAAAGTCAAGAAATTAGGGTTATTTTATACGTTTTCTTACTTCGTTTGTGTGGAGAATCAAAAATTCTAAATTTCCAACCATTTTTTTTACTATTTTAGAGCTTTTCATTAGCTCACTTAGTCGTTTTTTACTATCTTCATCAAAGAGCAGATTTATGTCTTCTGTTGTGAGTGGTCTTTTGTCTAGTGTGTTTAATATCTCTTCGTCACTATAGCTTGAGTTATTTGGTTCCGCGTGTACTCTTGAAGCTATGTGTATTGGCAGAGAGGCATCAAAAAGCAAAGAAGCGGAGTATAGCTCTTTGTAGCTCAAACCGCTTACTGGATACGCTGGCGGTCTGTCTATTGTGCTTAAATCTATTCTTGTTACTTTTAATTGCAAAAGTAAGTTGCTTAACTTTTTTATCTCATCTTCTGTGTCATTTATGCCATGGACAAAAAGTATCTCTATAAAGAGTTTTCCACTGAAGACTTTGCTAAAATCTATCACTTTTTTAATGATTTCTTCTATTTTTATATCTTTATGTGGTCTATCAATTTTTCTAAATATATCTTCACTTATTGCATCTAGCGAGAGTTTTACTTGATCTAGCTTTAGAAGTGAGTTAAATACTTTCTTGTCTGTTAGTGTGGAGCTGTTTGTAAGGATAAGTGTTTGTGTTTTACCTTTTACCTTGTTTATCTCATTGACTAATTCGTCTAGATGCGGATAGAGCGTTGGTTCGCCATTTGCAGTTATAGTTATGACATCTATCTTTTCATTCAGATGATTTTTCAGTTGATTTACGATGGTAGAAACTTCAATGGTTTTTATTTGAGTATCTGTGGTTGCACTCGGTGAGAGTTCGCAATAAAGACAGTCAAAGTTACACTGTTTTAGAGCAGGGGAGAGGTCTATGCCCAAAGAAGAACCAAATCTTCTTGAGTTTATAGGACCAAATATAGTGTTCATCTATTTTTTACTAACTCTGTGGCACTCGCTGATAAAGTGTTTTGCATTTTCTACTGGAACATCTGGAAGGATTCCATGTCCTAAGTTAAATATATGTCTTTTTCCACCCATTGTTTTTTGCAGTGATTCTACGCAAAAAGTTGTTGCTTCTTTGCTGTACAATCTACATGGTTCCATGTTTCCTTGAAGAACATATTTGTCTCCAAGTTGCTCTTTTGCGTAAGCCATAGGGGTTGACCAATCAACACCAAATACATCAAATTTTCCATAAACGCTAGGCAAAAATGCAGGGATACCTTTTGGGAACATGATTACAGGAATATGTGGATATTTTGCTTTTAGATACTCTGCGATTTCAACCATATATTTCCAAGAAAACTCATCATATTTTGATGGCTCAATTGCTGCTGCCCAACTATCAAAAATTTGAACAACATCTATACCAGCTTCTATCTGTTTTTCCATATAAAACTTTACAACTTCTGTAACTTTTTTAAGTATTTTATGAAGAAGTTCTGGATTTGAGTACATCATTTTTTTACAAATATTGTAAGTTTTTGTACCTTCTCCCTCAATCATATAGGTTGCAAGTGTCCAAGGTGCACCAGTAAAGCCAATTAGTGCTTTATCGTCGCCTCTCTCATCAAGCTGTTTACGAAGAATTTTGATGGTTTCATAAACATAAGTTAGTTTGCTTGCGGCTTCTTCACCACCCAAAAGAGCATCTAAATCATCTTGATTTTTTATCGGTTTTTCAAAAACCGGACCTTCTCCAGTAAGAAAATCAAGTTTCATACCCATCTCATTCGGAACAACTAAAATATCACTAAAAAGTATAGCTGCATCTACTCCAACTATATCCAATGGCTGAATACTAACTTCTGCTGCTAATTTTGGGTTGTGACAAAGATTTAAAAAATTACCAGCCTGCTTTCTTACTTCCATATACTCAGGAAGGTATCTTCCAGCTTGTCTCATCATCCAAACAGGAGTATACGGCGTCTCTTTGCCAAAACATGCATCTACAAATATTTTACTCATTTTAATCCTTGATTTATATTTTAATAATTAGTGTGCTTTTCCGACTTTGCTTAAAAAGTAAAGGCCGATTGAAATTGCAGCAATAGAGAGTGCTAGATAAAATAGATCTAGCGCACCATTGTAAGTAGTATGACCAACTTTTTGAAAAAATCCAACAACTAAAACCATAACTATAACTTTAGAGATTTTATCTTTAAGTTGATCTAGTGAGTGTATGGCTAAAAGTTGATTCTCATTTCCATGCTCATCTTTTGCAACATCTATCTCTGATATAAAGAGCTCATAAAGACCAAAAGAGAAGATGATTAGTACAACGCCGATAAGATAAAGATCAACTGCTCCGATGATTCCACCTATAATATTTTCATGAAATGCTTCTGGATGCTCGTGTGAAATATAGCTAGTTATAACATGTTTAGCAGTCTCGTAAACATCAAAACTTGCAACTACAAACAGAGATACTGCCCCAACAAGACCAAATATAACTGCCAAAACAATTATAAACCTAGAACTCCAGAGTGATCTCTCAAATAAATCCTCAATAATTTTAGCCATTTTTTTGCATCTCCACCCATTTTTGTGCAATGCGAACAGCGTTGGTTGCGGCTCCAACTCTTAGATTATCGGCCACAACAAACATATGAAGCATATTTTTTCTAAAGTTATCGTTTCTGATTCTTCCAACAAATGTTTCGTTCTTATCCATGCAGATATAGGGCATCGGATAGATTGATTCTGATGGCTCATCTAGGATTATAATATTTGGAGCTTTTCTTAGAAGTTCTCTTGCTTTGTCTGCATCTACATCGCAACCAAATGTAAGAGTAAGTGCCTCTGCATGACCACGAAGAGTCGGTACACGGACACAAGTTGCACTTAGTTCTATCTCTTTGTGCATAATCTTTGTAGTCTCATTTACCATTTTCATCTCCTCTTTTGTGTATCCATTTTCAATAAATTTATCTATTTGAGGAATAACATTTAGAACAATTCGATGAGGAAAAGCTTTTGGAATAGAATCATCTAACTTGAACGCAAAAAAGTCTTGCATCTGAGTAACTAACTCTTCCATTGCTGATTTTCCAGCACCAGAAGTTGCTTGGTATGTGCTTACATCAACCCTTTTTAGATTATAAGCGTCATCAAGTGGCTTTAGAGCTTGAACCATTTGGATTGTTGAGCAGTTAGGATTTGCAATGATGCCTGTTTGCTCCCAGAGTGCTATGTCTTCTGGATTTACCTCTGGAACTACAAGAGGAGTATTTTTATCCATTCTAAAATGAGAAGTGTTATCAATTACTACAGTACCAGCTTTGACAGCCGAAGGTGCAAATTCTGCACTCACACTTCCTCCGGCACTAAATAGAGCTATATCTACCTTTTCCTCTTCAAAGACAGTGTGTGTAAGCTCTTTGATAGCTATGTCGCCACCACCAAATTCTACTGTTTTGCCAATGCTTCTAACACTTGCAAGAGGAATAAGTTTGTTAATAGGAAAATTAAGTTCCTCTAAAAGAAGCAGTATCTCTTCACCAACTGCCCCATTTGCTCCAACTACTGCTACATTATACTTTTTTGACATACTGGTTCCTTATTTATATTAATCCACGAGATTCTAAAAAAAGCTCTTCAGGTTTTATTTCATCTGTCTCACTTAAAATGCAAGCTCTCTCTACGACAGAGATAAGCTCTCTTATATTTCCAGGCCATCCATAGGATATAAGCCTCTCTTGTGCTTTGATAGAGAATTTTTTTAGATTAAAGTTATATTTTTGACAATTTTGTTCTAGTATTTTATCTGCTATTTGTAAAATTTCATCTTTTCTATATCTCAGAGCTGGAATTTCTAGGGGAATTGTGTTAAGGCGATAGTATAAATCTTCTCTAAATTCGCCATTTTTTATTTTTTCCATTAGATTTGCATTTGTTGCTGATACTACTCTGATATCTATTTTTATACCCTTGGACGAGCCAAGTCTTCTTATCTCTTTTTCTTGAAGAGCGCGAAGAAGTTTAGCTTGAACACCATATGGCATCTCACCAATCTCATCTAGAAAAAGTGTTCCACCATTCGCAAGTTCGAATTGCCCAGCTTTAGCTTCGCTAGCATCAGTAAAGGCACCTTTTTCAAATCCAAAAAGCTCACTCTCTATTAGATTTTCAGGAATAGCTGCCATATTTATAGCAATAAATGGTTTTTTAGATCGTTGAGAATTGTTGTGAATATATAAAGCAAACAACTCTTTTCCAACCCCACTCTCGCCTAAAAGCAATATAGAAGCATCGGTTTTAGAAGCTTTATTGGCAATTTTAAGTGCTGATTCCAAAGCTAAAGATGTTCCTAAAAAAGAGCCATTATCCTCTTCTTTTATTTTTATATTTGTTGATTTCATTACTTTTTGGACTCTATCTTCTCGCCTTATTGCCATAAGGAGAGTGTCTACATCAAATGGTTTGAGTAAAAAATCTTTTACTCCAAGATGTATCGATTCTATTGCTCTTTGGAGAGTTGCATTTCCAGTCATAATAATAACTTCAAATCTACCATTTAGTGTTTTTATAAACTCTATACCATCCATTCCTGGCATATTTATATCTGTAATAATCAAGTTGAAACTCTCATCAATGCCTTTTAGTGCATCTTTTGCATTTTTAAATGTTTTAATTTCAAACTCTTTGTAGTCGCTCATTGCGATTTCAAGAGATTTTCTCATGTTAATATCATCTTCAACTATTGCAATTTTCACTAATTCACACCCTCTTTTAAAGGGGCGATTTTAACAAAACTATCATTAAAATCGACTTCGAAACAAGTTGTTTTTAGTGTTAGTGTTGTTATTGAGCTATTTTGAAGGTTGGTGGTCGTCCCTTCATGTTTAACATGTAAACCTAGTTTGTGGATATAATCAATAAACTCTTCTGAGTTTTGAGATATAATTTTTTTAAGATTGTTATCGGTTGTGTTTTGTAGAAATAACTCTTTTTGTGAAACTCCACTGCACTTTTTCATAGCACGAGAAATTTCTAATGTTTCGTTATAAAGAACTGCATTTTTGACTGTGTATTGATATGAGATGAGGAATTCACTCGCACTGAGGCTGAGTGAACTAAGAAAAACTATTGAGAGAAGTCTGAGTAAGAGATTACAATTTCCATTTCTACTTCGCACAATCCCTCTTTAAATGTTGTTTCAACAATATTTGCATTTTTAACCATTGCTTCAACGCCCGTACGGATTGTTGATCTCTGCATCATCATATTTTTAATTAAATCATGACCTTCAACACGAACGCCTTTGATTTTTTCGGCAAGACCTCTATAGGCATCGGCAATCGCAGCTCTTTTTGCTAAAGCATAAGCTTGAGCTGGTGAGACTGTGTTCATTGGGGCAACACCTTGACCAACCACAGATATGTAAACTTTCTTACTTTTTGCCAAAAAAGCTTCTTCGCTATCCTTGGATTGAGCTTTTTCTAAAGCATTTCTTTCGATAATGCTATTTGCCTTTTCTAGTTCTGCTGTTGTTTTGCTCACGATAGCTTTAGACTCTTTTGTTTCATTTCTGATAACAGAAGTTTCAGCTTTTGCATTTAATGCTTCAATGCGAGCAGCTGAAGCCTCTGTTCTGGCAACTGAAGCTTCAATTTTCGCTTTTGAAGCTTCTTCATTTACAGTATCGGCCCCAAAAAGAGAAGAGACGCTCAAAAGAGCAACAAAAAACATAGATAATTTCATAGTTTAATCCTTAACATGATTTATATTTTTAGTCTAAGCAACTACTATTCCAACTCATCAAAATCGAGAGTGGCACCGTTCTCTTCATCTTCATCATCATCTTCAACAGGTTGCTTTGGACAGCGAGAAACACTTGCAACATCATCACCTTTTACTATATATACGCCACTTGTGTTTCTGCTAGATTTTGAGATAGTTTGCATATCTACTCGTATCATTTTTCCAGCTTTTGTCAGTGCCATCAAATCCATTGTTTCATCTACCATCAGACATCCAACGACATGTTTACCTGTTTTTGCACTCATTTTCATTGCAATAACACCAGAACCACCACGATTTGTTAAGCGATACTCCCCAGCGTCAGTTCGTTTGCCAATACCTTTTTCACTAACAACTAAAATCTCTTGCTCATCATTAACGATGATGTTTGCATCAACAACTTCATCTGAATCAAGTTTAAATTTGATACCTCTAACGCCTCTTGTATTTCTACCTTGATCGCGAGTTTTTTCTATATCAAACTTTATACATTGAGCAAGTTTTGTCATGATAAATAGATATTTTATATCTTTGTCTGCAATTTTTGCTGTAATGATAGAGTCATCATCATCAAGACTAATCGCTCTAACACCATTGCTTCTTATGTTTGAGAATTCGCTTAGATTTGTTCGTTTTACAACACCTTTTTTAGTAAAGAAGACTAATGATTTATCTTCGCTAAAGTCTGTTGTAGGATTGATTGACTGTATCTGCTCATCTGCTACTAAATTTAGTAAGTTTACAACCGCTTTTCCTTTTGCAATTCTGCTTCCCTCAGGTATGCGGTAAACTTTTAACCAGTGAAGTTGCCCACGATCAGTTACAAAAAGAAGAGTGTCGTGGGTGTTACAAGTGAAGAATCTCTCAATAAAATCATCCTCATAAGTAGTAACAGCAATCTTGCCTTTTCCACCTCTTTTTTGTTTCTCATACTGAACAAGTGGAACTCTTTTTATATAACCTCTGTGAGTTATAGTTACAACCATTGGCTCATTTGGAATCAAATCTTCTACATCAATATCATCATAATCATCTTCAATATCCGTTCTTCTGGCATCGGTATAAGTTGCTAAAATTTCATTAAACTCATCATCGATGATGCCATGTAAAATCTCTTCACTCTTTAGGATTGACTCTAAATACTCAATAAGTGCTATAAGTTCAAGAAGTTCGTTTTCAATCTTCTCGCGTTCTAAACCTGTCAGTCTTCCAAGGCGCATATCAACGATACTTTGCGCTTGAATTGGTGAGAAATCAAACTCACTTATAAGGTTTTCTCTAGCGTCATCTATGTTTTTGCTTGATTTTATAACTCTAATAATTTCATCAATAATATCAAGAGCTTTTTTTAATCCCTCTAAAATATGAGCTCTTGCTTTTGCTTTTTCAAGATCAAAAATAGTACGACGAATAATGATAGTTTTACGGTGATTTATGAAGTGTTTTAAGATATCAATAATGCCAAAAATTCTAGGTTCTTGATTTAAAATCGAGAGCATTATGATGCCAAAAGTTGTCTGCATGTTTGTTTGTTTGTAGAGATTGTTTAGAACAATCTCACTCATTGCATCTCGCTTAAGCTCGATTACAACGCGGATTCCATCACGGTCAGACTCATCACGAATCTCTGAGATTCCCTCTATCATCTTATCTTTTGTAAGATTGGCTATTGTTTCTATCAATCTAGCTTTATTAACTTGATAAGGAAGTTCGTCAATAACGATTACATCTTTGTTGGCTTTCTTCTCAATATGAATTTTTGCTCGAACTTTTATACGACCACGACCACTCTCATAAGCATCCATAATCCCCTTTTTACCAAAGATTGTTCCACCTGTTGGAAAGTCGGGCGCTTTTATGTGTTCCATTATCTCAATTAAAGAGATATCTGGATTTGCCAAAAGTGCCTTTAATCCATTTATAATCTCTATAGGGTTATGCGGAGGAATATTTGTTGCCATACCAACAGCAATACCGCTTGAGCCGTTGATAAGAAGATTCGGAACACGAGTTGGCATTACTTCTGGTTCTTTTGTTGTGCCATCATAGTTGTCTGTCATATTTACTGTGTTTTTGTCTAAATCTTTTAGAAGTTCACCAGCATATTTTGTCATTCTTGCTTCAGTATAACGCATAGCAGCGGCACTATCTCCATCAACCGAACCAAAGTTTCCTTGACCATCAACAAGTGGCATTCTCATGGAGAAAAGTTGAGCCATACGAACCAAAGCATCATAAACAGAGTTGTCGCCGTGAGGATGGTACTGACCGATAACATCACCAACAATACGAGCTGATTTTTTAAATTTTGCTCCAGCTGAGAGGTTCAGTTTATCCATAGCGTAAAGGATTCTTCTATGCACCGGCTTTAGTCCATCTCTAACATCTGGTAGAGCGCGACCTACTATTACACTCATGGAGTAATCAAGGTAGCTGTTTTGAAGAGTCTCTTCAATGTTTATAGTTTTAATATCGTCTTGGTTTAGCAAATTGCTCATATATAACACCTAATTTTAGAAATAAAAAATTGACTTATGGTAGCTTTTTATCCCTTAAGAAATCACTAAAGCTCTTTAAATATCTTAAATCCATCACAACGGCTATATTGATTAAAAAATAATCAGTTTTTTGATTAATGATATTTTAATAAATGTATAATTTTGCAGATAGACAATAGGGAGAGAAAATGAAAATAGTGCTTTTTGTGTTACTGATGTTGCCTTCGATAATATTTGCGGATGATACACTAAACAGTGGCAATACTGCTTGGATGATGATTTCCACTGCACTTGTTATGTTGATGACGCCTGCTGGACTTGCTCTTTTTTATGGAGGACTCACTCGTTCTAAAAATGTACTAAATACAATCAGTATGAGTTTGGGTGCGTATGCTGTTGGAACACTTGTTTGGGTTTTGGTTGGTTACTCAGTTGCTTTTGGAGACGGTGATCTGCTTGGAAGTGGAAAGGTTCTGCTTAGTGGAATAGCTCCAAGCACATTAAGCGGAACTATCCCAGAGCTGCTCTTTGTGGCATTTCAAGGAACTTTTGCAGCAATCGCTGTTGCAATTGCAAGTGGGTCTATGATTGAGAGAGTTAAATTTTCTACATTTATAATATTTGTTGCATTGTGGATAGTTGTTGTTTATGCACCAATAGCACACTGGGCTTGGGGTAACCTCAAAGGAACTCTGAATTTTAGTGAGATGGATTTTGCTGGTGGAACTGTTGTTCACTTAAATGCAGGTGTTGCTGGATTTGTTGTTGCGATGATACTTGGTCGCAGAAGAGATTATGGAAAAGTAGCTATCAAGCCTTTCTCGCCAGTTTTAGTCTCTTTGGGCGCTGCGCTTTTATGGTTTGGATGGTTTGGATTTAATGCGGGATCGGCTCTTGCTGCTGATGGTATCGCGTCTTCTGCTTTTTTAGTTACAAATGTAGCGGCCGCTCTTGGTGTGATTGGCTGGATAGCGGTTGAGTCGCTAGTTTATAAAAAAGCAACTCTTGTTGGTGGTGCTTCTGGTGCTGTGGCTGGTTTGGTTGCAATAACTCCAGCTGCTGGAAGCGCTGGAGTTGAGGGCGCTATTATTATAGGTCTTATCGGTGGTATTTTAGGATTTCTTGGTGTCGCAAAGCTCAAAAATATGTTTAAAGTCGATGACTCTTTAGACGCATTTTGGATACATGGCTTAGTTGGTATCTGGGGCTCAATCGCAACTGCAATCTTTATAGCCGACTATGCAATGGCTAAAGATTACAATATGCTATCTCAGTTGTTAAATCAGGTTAAAGCTATCGGCTTAACGGTTGTTTACAGTGCTGTAGCGACTGCAGTGGTTTACTTTATAGCAGCAGCTATAACTGGCGGTGGTAGAGTTGATGATGAGAGTGAGAGCAGGGGTCTTGATGAGACTGTTCATGGAGAAAAGGCAATAAATCTATAGACTTAGGTAATTGCTTTAATGTATAAATATGGTTACAATTTGGAACTTAAATTTGGAGAAAATATAATGAAAAAAATAGAGGTTATTATAAAACCGTTTAAACTTGAAGATGTAAAAGATGCACTAGCTGAGATTGGAATTACTGGTATGACGGTTAGTGAAGTTAAGGGTTATGGGCGTCAAAAAGGGCATAGTGAGTTATATCGCGGTGCTGAGTATGTTGTGGATTTTTTGCCAAAAATAAAGATGGAGATGGTGGTTGCTGATGAGAATGTTGATCAAGTAACAAGCACAATCGTTGAGGCTGCAAGAACAGGAAAAATTGGAGATGGCAAGATATTTGTAACAGATATTGAAAAAATTATTAGAATTCGTACCGGTGAAACTGATATAGAAGCGATATAGTTAAAATCTATGAAAAATAAACTGTATAACACATAGTATTAAACCCACTTTTAAGGTGGGTGGGCTTAAATTCATCTAATTGCATAAGAACTGATTAAAAAATAATCACTTAAAAAATATCATATATCTTTTATAGGGTATAATTTTTTTATTTAATTATTGAGGACAATCAGATGTTAGAAGTAGATTTCAAATACATAATAGATACTTTTTTTATGCTCTTTTCGATGGTGCTGATAATTTTTATGGTTCCAGGTTTTGCAATGCTCGAAGCTGGTTTGGTTCGCACAAAAAATGTCTCCGCTGTTCTTACGATAAATGTCATGATATATTCCGTTGCCTCTTTAGCTTTTTTACTTATCGGTTATAAAATTGCATTTGGTGGCTGGGAGAGCTCAAAAGAGAGTATTTGGGCGCTTTATATGTTTCAAATGGCATTTGTTGGTAAAACTGTAAATATCATGAGCGGTGGTGTAAGCGAGCGAGTTCGCATTATTCCTTTGGCGATATTTACGGTTGTAATGGGTGCTGTCATTTACCCGTTTGTAGTAAATATTAGTTGGGGTACCGATATGATTGCAGGTACAATAATGGATATCAAGATGTATGATTTAGCTGGCTCAACTGTTATCCATTCAACTGGTGGATGGGCACTTTTAGCAGCCATTATAATTATTGGCCCAAGAAAGGGTCGTTATACAAATGATGGAAAAATAAGAGTAATTCCTGCTTCAAACATCCCTTTGGTTGTTTTAGGTGCGTTACTTCTTTGGATAGGATGGTTTGGATTTAACGGCGGAAGCGTTGGCTCGATTTCTAGCATAGAGAGTGCAAATACTGTTGCAAAAACAATTATGAACACAAATACGGCAGGTTTGGCAGGCGCTATTGTTGCTGGAATAATTATGTATATTAGATACAAACTCCTTGATATTACAATGATTTTAAATGGTGCTTTGGGTGGTTTAGTTGCAATTACTGCAGGGCCTGACTTGTATGATATGTACACTCCTATCTTGATTGGATTGATTGGTGGAGCTTTAGTCGTTTTTGCTGTCCCTGTTTTTGATAAATTTAAGTTAGACGACCCAGTTGGAGCACTCTCTGTACATCTAGTAAATGGTATTTGGGGAACTTTAGCGGTCGGAATTTTTGTTGATAAAATCTCTTTTATGGATCAATTAAAAGGTGTTGCTGTTGTTGCTGTTTTTGCATTTAGCTCTTCGTTTATTGTGCTTTATGTTATCAATAAATTAGTTAAATTTAGAGCAACAGACGATTGCCAAGTTGAAGGTATGGATGTAAACGAGTGTGGCGTAGAAGCGTATCCAGAGTTTAAAAGAGCTATATAGGCTCTTTTGACTACTTATCTATATTTTTTAAAGATTCGCTAGAGGCATTGTTTGCCCGCTCATAAGAACCATCATTTTTCACAGCGCAACCAGAGAAGAGAACTAAAGCAGCAAGAAAAGTTAAAAATTTGCACATATTAAAACCTTTAAATAAAATATTCTGCAAGTATATACTAAGTTAACTCAATTTTCCAGCTAAGTAGCCGCTAGAGAATGACCACTGCAGATTATATCCACCACATGGTCCATCAATATCCATAATTTCTCCACAAAAGTACAATCCATTTACAAGCTTGCTTTGCATAGTTTTTGGGTCTATTTGGCCTAAATCAACTCCACCACGAGTTATCATAGCCATCTTAAAGCCATCATGCCCAACCACAGTAAGTGGAGTCCATGCTAAAGTTTTTATCAGCTTATCTTTTGATGCACCACTTATTTTGTTAATGGAGTCTTGTGGATTTATACCGCTAAGAAGGCATAGCTCTATTGAGAGTGCCTCTGGAAGCAATGTTTTTAGCAGCTCTGTTATATTTAGATTGGGAGTTTTTTGCATAATATTTTTTAGGTGTTTTAGTATCTTATCCTCATTCATCCCTTTTGTGAGATTTAAAAGCAGTGGAACCTCGCCATATACCTGTAAAAGTGGTGTGACTTCTCTTGCAAAATCAAGCACAACAGGACCTCTTATGCCGCTGTTTGTAAAAATCAGATCACCTTTTGCATGAACTTTTTTATGCTTTTGTAAATCAACTCTTAGTTCAACTTTTGCTATCGTGTCCGCCTTACAGTTTTTTACCCACTGCTCTTTTGTTTGCAGAGGCATCATAGCTGGATAGAGTTCGGTTATTTTATGCCCAAGAGTCGATGCAAGAGCGTATCCGTCTCCCTCGGCTCCAAGAGTCGGATAACCAAGCCCTCCAGTTGCTATAATGATATTTTTTGCATAAAACAGCGCAGTTTTGGTTTTTACGCCAGATACTGCACCATCTTCAACTAAGATTTGCTCAACTTTTTGCGAGCACATGAGCACAACTCCAACTTCGCTCATTTTGTTTTTCAGTGCCTCAATAATCGTTACTGAACTATGAGATGTGGGAAAAACTCTATAACCATCAGGAGCGTGCGTTTCAACGCCAATAGAGTTAAAAAAGTTGATTAAATCATTGTGGTCAAAAGCCTCAATCGCATCTCGCATAAATCTAGCATTTTTATCAAATCTAGATATAAATTCTTCGTTGGACAGGGTGTTTGTGAGGTTGCAACGACCACCGCCAGTAGCTTTTAGTTTTGATGCAATTTGAGGAAGTTTTTCTAAAAGTAAAACACGATTGCCATTTTCTGCTGAGATTATCGCAGATATTATTCCTGCAGCACCAGAGCCAATTACAATAACATCATAGGTATTTTTTTTGTTCATAAGGTTTCTATTATTGTTTGATTTTTGTTTGATGAAGTGGTGACCCCGAGGAGAATCGAACTCCTGTAACATGGATGAAAACCATGGATCCTTACCGCTAGACGACGGGGCCACTAAATTGTTTTGAATGGTGTCCTGTGATGGATTCGAACCATCGGCATCCTCATTAAAAGTGAGATGCTCTACCAGCTGAGCTAACAAGACGACTGCTCTATTTGTTAAGAGAGTGGAATTATAGGCAAATAGATTCTCAAAGTCAAGAAAAATAGAGGATATTGATAAATATTATAATAATTTGCTATTTTTTTGTTAAAATGTAGACTATGAATTATATAAACTTTGAATTTTCATATCTTCTTTTTCTATTTTTCCCAGCAGTGTACTGTCTATATAAATGTAAAGAGCACATAAAACCAAAAATATTTGTCCATCTTCATTTCATGTCTGCAAAAAAAAGTTTTAAAAATCTTGAGTGGATAATAAAAATCATAACTTTAGCGTTACTTCTGTTTGCGTTATCTTCACCAGTTATCATAGATAAGAAAAATCCACTAAACAGAGATGGCAAAGATATTATCTTGGCGATAGATGCGAGTGGTTCTATGAATGCTTCTGGCTTTATGAAAAAAGATGATGTTTTTGATTTTGAGAGCAAAGATGTCAACAAAGAGCGACTTAGTAGGTTTGAGATAACAAAATTAATAGCAACTAATTTTATAAAAAAGAGAACAGGCGATAATGTCGGTGTGGTTGTTTATGGCGATTTTGCTTTTATAGCTTCTCCGATTACATATGAAAAAGAGATAGTGTCCGATATGCTTGGATATTTAGGCGAGGGCGTGGCTGGGCAAAATACGGCGATTGGCGATGCAATCCACATGAGTATAAGGGCGTTTAGATACTCAAAGGCAAAAACTAAAATAATCATTTTACTTACCGACGGAGAGCACAACAGTGGAGAGATGTCACCAAGAGACGCAACTGCTCTGGCAAAAAAAGAGGGTATAAAAATATATACAATCGGTATAGGAAACAAAGGCGAGGCAGATGAAGCGCTACTTAAAGAGATTGCAAAAGAGAGTGGTGGAGAGTTCTTTAGTGCAACTTCTGCTGGGGAGTTGCAAAAAGTTTATAGTAAAATTGATGAGCTTGAATCTTCCAAAATAAAAAATAGAGACTATGCTCTAAAGGATTATTACTATTGGATTTTGTTGTTGGTTGCATTTGCACTTTTGCTGTTTTTACTCTCAAGAGAGGTTAGAAGATGAGTTTTTTACATCCAGAATCTTTTTGGCTTCTTCTGTTCGTTTTAGCGCTGCTGGTTAAAAAAGATTTCAAAACTCTAAATGTTACTACTTATGGATATATATTTAGTGCTTTTTTTATTGTGTTAGCACTTAGTAGGCCGGTGGTGGTGCAAGAGCCAATAAAAAGCAAAGAGATACTAAGTGATGTTGTTGTTGGTGTGGATCTCTCTTTTTCAATGAGGTGCGCTGACTTAAAGCCAAACAGACTCACTTTTGCTAAAGAGTCACTTGAAAAACTCGTTTATCTTGAGCCAAAAACAAGATTTGGGGTTCTTGGCTTTACAACAAATGCTATAGTTTTATCGCCTTTAACGGAGGATAGAGAGCTTTTGTTGCATCTCTTTGGTGGACTTGATGAGAATAATATCATCACGAGAGGTAGCAGCGTGATGCCTGCGTTAAAATTGGCTCGAAAAATGTCAAACTCAAAAAAAGTTAGTGTGGTTTTACTAACCGATGGAGCAGATGAATCTAACTACGATGCAGAGGCAAGATACGCGAAAGAAAATTCGCTTGTTGTAAATGTCTTTATGTTGGCGACAAGTTTAGGAGAAGCCATAAAACTTGAAAATGATGAGTTTTTAAAAGATGGAAATGGCGATATTGTCGTAAGTAGTGAAAATAGCGCTATAAAAATAATCTCGGATGTCACAGGCGGAGTTTATACGAAAGATTTTGAGACAATAGTCGATGCACTGAATTCTCAAAAGCAAAAAGATGCGCAGGCACAAACAATGGTAGTAAAAAATTTAGAACTTTTTTACTACGCTGTTTTTTTAGCGATTGTTATATTTTTAGTGAGCGTAACTACTCTAAAAAAATATCTTTTGACTTTTTTACTGTTTTTTGGAATAACTCTGAGTGCAGATCAGAATTTTATTCAAGCGAACAACGCATCAAAAGAGTACAAAAGTGGTCATTATGAAGAGGCTCTTAAGAGTTATGAGAAGATAAAATCTAGTAATCCAGAGCTTAAGTCGGTGGTTTATTACAACATCGGAAACTCTTTGGTGAGACTAAAAGAGTATGAAAAAGCAAGAGAAGCATATCTAAAATCACTTACTCTTTGCTACTCAAAAGAGGCAGATGAGAATTTAGAGTTTATAAGAAATGTTGCACAAGAGAAGAAATTAAACGAGAAACAAAAAGAGAGTAAAGCAAAATCTTCGTTGGCAAAAAAAGAGCAGAGCCAAAAAGATCAAAAAGAGGGTGGTGGCTCAAATATGCGAGTGAGTGCAGCATCTAGCGGTGGTGGGAGTGATGGGAAAGAGAGTAAATCCGAGAGTCAGATTAGCCTTGATGGTGGTAAGGCAAAACTTAGCTCAAAACAGTATGAACTTATAAACAAAAGGGGTGTCGATGAAAAAAAGCCTTGGTAGATTTTTTTTAGTTATTTTTTTCGTTTTAAATATAAATATTTTTGCTTCAACTTATGAGTGGAGCGCAGTTGCTAACAAAAAAAGTGCGTTTGTAAATGAAGCTATCCATCTTGAGTATATTTGTAAGTTTAGTGACAGAGGTGAACTCTACTTTATTAGCTTTAACCCAATAACTGAAAATAAGGATTACTCTATAAAACTACTAAGTGAAACAGAGAGAATCGTTGATGGAAAAAGAGTAAACAGCTATGAGTTTGTAGCTTTTGTAAAAAAAGCAAAAAAGATAGATTTTAAGTTTGATGCAATGATGAAATTAACAACTAGAAAGTCAATCGAGAATACTGTCATAGGTCGTGATAATATGAAAAAAGAGTATTTTACATTTGAAAATATAAAGCAAAAAACATTGACAGTGGATGTTCTAGATGCTAAAAGTGACCTTGTTGGTAATTTTACTCTTGAGACAAAATATAACCAAAACATAGTTAAAGCACACGAGCCTTTTCATTTTGATTTAAACATAAATGGTGTTGGTAATTTTCAAGATTTCAAGCCAATAGTGTTAAAAATGGATAATATTAAAATTGTATCTGAAAAACCAGATGTGAAGACTATTTTGACAAAAGATGGCTATAGCGGGGTGTATATACAGAAATTTGTTTTTATTGGGGATAAAGATTTTATAATCCCAGCGATAAATATAGACTATTTTGAATTAAGTAGTAGAAGTGTTAAGAAATTAGAAGCAAAGCAAGTGGAAGTTAAAGTTGGCGGCGGCTATAAAAAAAGTGAATTGTTAGATTTAAACGAGGTAAGTGTTTTAAAGTTTAAAAAAGAGTCTCTCTACTTTCTGCTCTCGTTTGTTGCTGGATTTTTAGTTTCAAAAATAAAGATTGAAAGAAAAAACAAGATTTTAACTATTAGTGAGAAGTTAAAAAAAGATATAGCAGCCGCAAAAACAGTTGATGAGATAATGTTTATTTTGGCACTGCAAAACAAAAAAGAGTTTAGTGAAGTAGTAAGAAGCATAGAGAATAGCGATATTGTTTCCTTAAAAAAAATTAAAAAAAACTTGTTTCAATTAATACCGCATTAAATATAATTAAACTAAAATCTATTTACTCTAATAGAAAAAGGTTATAGATGAAAAAAGTGATTTTAATTGTGATAAGTTCTGCAATTGCTCTGTTTTTTAGTGCTTGTGGTGCTAAAGAGATGATAGTGATTCCTTCATATACAGCTCCAAATGAATCAGCAAAGCTAAGTAAGATAGAGACGAAAAATGAAGTTTTTAGTAAAAAAGGTGCTTATTTGGCGCTGTGGCTAAATCCTAAGGTTGATGGGGAAAAGAAGACAAACCCAGCGCTAGAAAAAATGCTTATAAACAGTGTTAAAGCCTCACTTACTCAAACAAATTTTATAGCAATTGATCCTCTTGGTGGGGATGAGGGAGTTGCTCTGAATATGAGTGTTTTGAATTATGATTACAAAAAAACTAAAACTACAATGGATATGTATTTGGAGGTCTCTTTTACGCTAACAAGAGGGACAGATGAATTTTTAGTAAAAACATACAATGAGAAAAAAAGTCGTTTTGTTAATACAGACGAGAGATTTCCAACTGAAAACGAGCTTGCATCTGAGGCTGTGTCAAAAGTTGTAAAGTTCTTTATCTCTGATATATCACCACTTAAAACGCACCAGCTTCGTGAGTTCAAATCGCTTCCTAGTGAGCTTGTAGCAGTTGCAGAAAATGCAAAGCGCAAAAACTATAAAGGTGCTATACAGCTTATGAATAGATACAAAGGTAGTAAAGATATGAGCTTCTACTACAATTTAGCGGTTCTTTACGAGGCAGAAGCAAGTACGACAGAGAATCTAAAACTACTAAGAAATGCTGATATAAACTATGAAAAAGCAATAGAGTTGGGTGGTAAAAGTGATTCAGTAGTGATTAGTGCAAAGGCAAGATTTGACAATTTTTATGACTTGCTAAGTAAGACTAAAAAACAAGATGAGGCAAATCAAGCACTAAAAGATGACAGAAGTGCAATGCTTGGAAGTTCAGACAAGGAGTATGAGTAAGTAATTCATAATTTTAGAATTTGTAAAACATAATAAAAAAAAGGGATAAGATGAAAAATGTTAAAAGTTTAGTATTTAGTGGCTTTGTTGCAGTTACGGCAACTTTTGTTATGAGTGGATGTTCTGCTCTTCAAGAGACTTTTGCTTCTCAAATGGAAGTTCCAACGGTTGAGGTTCAGTCAAACCGCGCTGCTATTGGTATGACAATAGTTAGAGAAAATAATGTAATGGCATTTAAGATGCCTATCTCTTCTGGTGCGAAGTGGCCAGCAGCTATCTCAGCTGAAATGACCCCAGAGCAAAAAAAGAAGCTTGAAAAGATACTAGAAGATAATCCATATTTTGCAACAGTTCACTACACAAAGTTGATTCAGAGAAAGATGTTAGGCTCTGGGGCTCTTGTGAAAATGGCTGGAGACCTTGGAAATGTCGCCGCAAGCGCGTTAGATCAAACTATATCACCACTGACATATAGAGCTGCAAATAAGTTAAGTGTTCTCTATGGAGATGATAAAAAAAATTGGCCAGATTTGCTTAGTTTTGATGGATCTCTTAAGAACTTTCTAGATTTTAAAGATGGATATAAACTAAAAACTGACTCTTTAAAGGGTGATGTATATAAAACAATTGGAGAGGCTGTCTCTTCACTTGCTCCTGTAAATATGCAAAAAAATCTAATCTCTTCAAATAGTGAACTTTTGGATGCATATAGCAAGGTTGCATCAGTAAAATCTCAAAAAGGTGAGTTGGAAACAAAGCTTCAGACCGACAGTGCTAAAGCTCAAGATAAAGTAAAAAATCCAAGCTATGTTCCATTTACTGAGGCACAAAAAGAAGGTATAAACAAAGAGATGGCTGTTATTGATCAGCAGATAAAAGAGGCAGAATCATTCGCTGATGAAAAAGAGAAAATCTACTTTTCACTTTTAGATCAAGCAGTTATCGCACTTGAGAGCGACATAAATGTTGATGATATGAATTATGTAAACCTTGCAAGGAATGTAAATATAGTGTCAAATGAGATTAAAGATAGCGCAATAGATGCTTATGCTGCTTTTGGATTAGCAACAACAAATATTTTAGCAAACAACAGTATCTTAAATTTTCCAAAAGAGTTAGCATCATTAGCTGTTGCAAAAGCAAATGTGCCACTCAATATGCAAGATAAGTATAACGACAGGGTAGCAAAGCTTGTCCAAAATGCTATCCATCTTTTGCCAAATATCTTGATAGGAACTTACTATGCGAACAAACAGTCAACTTTAGCTGGAAAGTATGAGAGTTTTACAAAGATTATAATTACTGCATATGATAAGAAAAAAGAGCAAGAAAAAGCTGCGGATAAAGATGCAAAAGCACTAGAGCAAAAAGAGGTAAAGCCAGAAACTGGTGGTGATGTCAAGACGGATGCTGAGGTAAAACCAGCAGAACAGATTCAAGTTGAGCCTGCTGTTGAGGAGAAAGTTGAACTGAAACCATCAGTAAAAGCTGAAGTAAAAACAAGTACTAAGAAAAGTAAGAAAAGTAAAAAAGTAATTTAATTTAAGGAATTTATACAGATGAAAAAACTATTTATCTCTTTACTACTGGTGCTCTTTGGTGTATCGGCAATAGCTTCACAAAACTCTAATGCCTCGATGTTATGGCTAAACTCACCGCCTTCAGATACTTCTGAATATTTTTATGCGGTTGGATATGGAGAGACAATCAGTGATGCAAAGAGTGATGCGCTTGCAACGATTAGTGCAAAAATATCAGTTAGTGTTGCATCAAGTTTTAGCTCATCTGTGAGTGCGTCAAGACAAAATGGCGATGAAGATGTGCTTAGTGAGAGCAAGAATGAAGTGGTTAGCCAAAGTAAAAACATAGAGTACACTGATGTAAAAGTTCAAGAGAGCTTTGATGATGGGAAACGGTGGGCTGTTTTGATTGAAGTTGACAGAGTGATACTTACTAAATCTTATGAGAGAAGACTAAGTGGTGTGGATGCAAAGATAAAAGCAGAGTGGGATGTTTTTACTCAAAGTACATCTCTAGAGAAGCTAAAACTCTCTTCAACAATCAACAAGTACCTAAAAGAGACAGATACTTACTTTGCTCTTTTGCATGCACTTAGCAGTCAGTATGATGATAGCAAATACACAGCTCGTTATTTAAACTACACAAAAGAGATGAGAAAAGCAAAAAGTGAACTTACTTTTAAGATAAAGTCAGATGCCGCTTCAGGGCAGCTAGCCTCTTTAGTTCGTTCTGAGTTAAGCAAAGAAAATGCCACTTTTAGCGACAAAAACTACAATGTGCTTATAGATATCACAACGAAAGCAAGAGAGCAGAAGTATGCATCTGCCAACAAAGAGTTTGCTAATCTTACATTTGCCCTAAGAGACACTACTGTCTCGCTTATGGATAGAAGCGGAAAAGTAATCTCTACAACGGTTTATAAAACAAAAGAGAGTTCTCCATCTGGCTTTAATGATGCAATCGCTAAGACTGCAAAGTATGAGGCTAAAATCAAACAAAATGGGATAATGGCGTTTATTACCGGCAATTAACCACATTTTGCTACAATCTCTCAATTTATATTTCGAGGTTGGATAGATGCTTTCAAAGATAGAGTTAATAAAAAAAGAGGTTAGTAAGGTAGTTGTAGGTCAAGAGAGGATGATAGATTCTCTCTTGATAGCACTTTTGTGCGAGGGGCATATTCTTATAGAGGGTGTTCCTGGACTTGCAAAAACAACAACTGTAAATGCACTTGCTCAAAGCCTTGGACTTAACTTTAAGAGAGTCCAATTTACCCCAGACTTGCTTCCTTCAGATATTTTAGGAGCTGAGATTTACGATCCACAAAGCAACAGCTTTAAAATCAAAAAAGGTCCCATCTTTACAAACTTACTCTTAGCGGATGAGATTAACCGTGCTCCCGCTAAAGTCCAATCAGCACTTCTTGAAGTCATGCAAGAAAAGCAAGTAACACTTGGTGATACCTCATTTAAACTAGAACCCCCATTTTTTGTTATGGCAACTCAAAATCCAGTGGAGCAAGAGGGTGTTTACCAGCTCCCAGAGGCTCAACTTGATAGATTTATGCTAAAACTCGTCGTTGATTACAACACAAAAGATGAGGAGCTTGAGATTGCTAGAAGAATCTCGAGCGGTAATTTTGAGAAAATCCAAAGTGTTATAACTCATGATGATTTAAACGATCTAAAAAAGAGTATAAAAGAGATACATATTGACCCAGAGGTTGAGAAATATATGATTGAGATTGTGAGTGCTACGAGAAATCCTAGTAAATATGGGCTTGATGAAATTAAAGATTATATCCAGTTTGGGGCTTCTCCTCGCGTCAGTATCGATATGTTTAAAGCTGTAAAAGCTATGGCATTTATGCGAGGAAAGAGTTTTGTAACACCTGTTGATGTGGCTTATATTGCAAAAGAGCTTATGAGACACCGCATAGTTTTAAGTTACGAAGCAGAAGCTGAGGGCGTCACAACTGATGAGATAATTCAAAAAGTGTTAGAAACTGTAGCAATACCGTAATCTTGGGTATAGAAGATGAGTAAACTACAAAAAATCTTAGTTCGTGCAAGGCGTCAAGTCTTTAGTGAAATGGTTGGAAATAATCCATCTATTTTTCAAGGCGAAGGGTATGACTTTATCGAGCTTAGAGAGTATATGCCTGGAGATGATATTCGTAAGATTGATTGGAATATCACCGCAAAGATGCAAAAACCATTTATTAAAATCTTTCGTGAAGAGAGAGAGTTGAATGTTGTGATTGTCTCTATTTTAAACGGAAGCGTTCATTTTGGTTCAAAAAAGTTTAAGCAGGAGCTAATTGCTGAGATTGTCGCACTTCTTAGCTACTCAACTCTTAAAAATGGTGATTTGTTAAGCTCATATATATTTACAGACAAGATTATTTCTCACTCAAAACCAACTAAAAAAATTCATCAAGTTCAAAAAAATGTTGAGGATATTCTAAGCTTTGATGCACTAAATAAAAAAGTTGATTTCAAACTGATTGCAGACACGCTTTTTAGAAGATTAAAAAGAAAATCTTTGATTTTGGTAGTGGGAGATTATTTTGAGATTCCTGACTTTAGAATTTTGGCAAAAAAGCATGAGGTGATCTCTGTAATCGTTAGGGATAAACTAGAAGAAAACCCACCACAAATGGGCTTTGCTTCACTTGTAGATCCTGAGAGTGGGGCGGTTTTAGAGGGTGACTTTAATGCCTCAAGTGTAAGAGCTTACAGTAAAAAAGTTACAGAGCATGACCATAATCTTTTTGAGAAATTACGAGTAGATCAAGTTAGATTTACAAAGATTTATACAGACTCTATGCCAAGCATAGGGCTTCGCAGACTTTTTGAGGGTAGATAAATGGCACTAGAAAATAGTTATGATGTACCACTTCATGATATTAAGCAGATAGTTGAGATTGAGGATTATTCGCTTTATTATTTTATTGGTGCCGTCACAATTTCTGCTCTTTTAATCGCTCTGGCTGTTTTCTTGCTCTATAAATGGAATAAGAAAAAGAGTAAATTCAACATAAGAAAAGAGCATGAAAAACTGCTAAACTTAGTTGACTTAAATGATACAAAAAATGCCGCTTATGCCATCACGCTCTATGGATTAACATTTAAAAATGATAGCCCAAGACATAAAGAGATGTATGAAAATTTACTCAGCAGACTTGAGGGCTATAAATACAAAAAAAGTGTTGATGAATTTGATAGTGAAACCATTGGTTATATAGAGCTTTTTAAGGGCATGATTGATGCTTGATGGAATCTATTTTGAGTTCCCAAAATTAATCTTCATAATCTTTCTTTTTATATTATGTGAAAGATTCTGTAAGATGCGACTCTCGTCCATCTATTTTCCACACACGGCACAATTTTTAAAAAAAAGCCTATCATCTTCAAAACTAATGTTGTTTCTAAAATGGTTCGGTATTGTTATGCTCATTTTTACGCTAATGTCACCGGTAAAAGAGGAGCCATATACACTTGAGCCAAAAGATGGACACGAGATAGCTCTGATTTTAGATACTTCAGAATCTATGAGCGCCATGGGTTTTGACATAGCAAATATTGAATTTACGCGGTTTGATGTTGTGAAGGAGATAGTGAGTGATTTTATAAAAGAGAGAAAAAATGACAATATCGGACTCGTGGTTTTTGGAGAGTTCTCTTTTATCGCCTCCCCGCTAACTTATGATGAAAATATTTTAAACAAGATAGTTTCTCAGCTCTATATTGGCATAGCGGGAAAATATACTGCGTTAAATACAGCCATTGCCCAAGGGGTCGACCTCTTGAAGATGGGAAAATCAAAAAGCAAAGTCGCCATTTTGCTGACAGATGGATATAGCACAGAGGGAATCGATAAAATCCCACTAGATATCTCAATAGAGATGGCAAAAAAAGAGAGAGTTAAAATATACCCAATAGGGATTGGTGCGCCAAATGAGTATAACGCAGAGGTTTTAAAAAGAGTTGCTAAAGAGAGTGGAGGTGTCGCTTTTGGAGCAACAAACGCAGGGGAGCTAAGAGAGATATATAAAAAAATTGACGAGATTGAGAAATCAAAAATAAAAAATAGAGAATCTAAATACCTAACTTATTACTACCAATTACCTCTATTTTTATCATTTATCTCTTTGATGCTCTACATCTTTCTTAGAAACAAAAGAGGTTACGCATGAGCTTTTTGTACCCTGAGTTTTTATACTATATGCTTCCGGCACTTCTTCTTATGTTTGGACTCCTGCTTACTCAAAAAGAGTCACAGGAACACTTCTTTAGTAGAGATGTGATTGAGAAGCTAAGAGTTAGTTCAAACACGCTGACGCTAAAGGCTAGGAATGCGCTTTTTTTGATAATGGGCTTTTTTATGATTTTGGCATTAGCAAGACCCATTATAAGCGATGGTTTAGTTGATTTAAAAGCTAAAAGTAGCGATATTGTGGTCGCAATTGATATATCAGAAGATATGCTTGGAAGTGATGTTTATCCAAGCCGTCTAGAGTTAGCAAAACAAAAAGTGTTAACGATGCTAGGTTATGCCTCAGGAGAGCAGGTTGGTGTAATGGTGTTTGCAAAAAATGTCTATCTTGTCTCGCCTCTTAGCTCCGACATAAACGCTGTCTCTTTTTTACTAAAAGAGCTAGATACGACTTCAATAACGGAGCAGGGAACTGACTTCTTCTCTTTAATCGATGTTGTTGCAAAAGCTAAAAAAAGTGATGAGAAGAGAACGCTTTTTATCTTAAGTAGTGGTGGAGATAAAAAGGATTTCTCAAAAGAGATAGAGTTGGCTGAGAAAAATATGATAACTATTTTTGTTCTTGGTGTGGGCACCCAAAAAGGAACGCCGATTAAGCTTAAAGATGGGGCTTTGCTAAGGAGTGCGGGTGGGATGGTTATCTCAAAACTAAATGAAAATATCTCAGATTTGGCAACAAAAACAGGTGGAACATATATAAAATCAACAACGCCACCTGGTGATGTAAGGGCAATGTTAAGCGAGATAAAAAGAGTAACAAAAGCAAGAGAGCTAAAGAGCCAAAAGGTTCAAAAAAACATTGAGTTATTTTATATTCCAGTAGGCATTGCTCTTTTTTTACTGCTTGTGGCAACTAGCTCAATCAGAAGAAAAGAGGTAGCTGTTGCCCATATCTTGATGCTATCTCTACTTTTATCATCAACACCAGATCTGAATGCAGGGGTGCTTGATTTTTTAGATATAGGTAGAGCAAAGAGTGCCTATGAGCAAAAAGATTATAAAAATTCCGCAAAGCTTTATGAAAAATATGCCAAATTAAATCAAAATAGCGAGGCGTTTTACAATAGCGCAAATGGTTACTACAAGCAAAAAAGATACAAAGAGGCGATAGAAAACTATAAAAAAGCTTCGTTTGATTCGAAAACCAAGAGGGCTGATAATCTATCAAATCTAGGAAACGCTTATGTAAAAAGTGGAGCTCTAGAGATGTCGGTGCACGCTTATGAAGAGTCTCTTAAAAACAAAGAGGACAAAAATACCAGAGAGAACTTAGAGGCAGTAGAAAAACTTATCAAAAAGCAAAAAAATAGCTCTAATGATAAAAAAAGTAGTGAGAAAAATAGTGATTCAAAAAATAATAAAAACAGTGACAAAAAAAATAGCGATGATAAAAACAGTGATTTAAAAAATAGTAAAAAAGCAGATAAAAATAGTCTATCAAACAAAGATAATAAGCCAGAAGAAAAGGGTAGCAGCGGCAATGATTTAAAAAAGAGCAAGAACAACAATGATGATGTCAAAACACAAAGTAAAAAGCAAGAAGAGTTAGAAAAAAAGCAAAATAGTGTAAAAGAAGAAGATAAAACTTCTTCAACTAAATCGAACCAAAAATCAAAAATGATGAGTAATGATGAGCAAGAGAAGTGGATGCAAGAGGTAAACACAAGAAAAGGAAGTTATCTTTATAAGCTAAACGAGAACTAAAAAAGATGAGATAGATTTAGGCTTTATCTATGGAGAGATAAGGTTTTTAAGGTGATGTTAGTTTATAAATTTAAGATAGTATTTTACAGATAATCAATGCGGGAGAACTATTTGAGACATATTTTAAAGTTGATTTTTTTACTTGTTTTCACTTCAGGCATCATAAGCGCATCAGTAGTTGCAAAACTAGATAAAAGTAGTGTAGAACTTGGAGAAATGGCTTCTTACTCTCTTGAGATTTCAGGGGAAAATATTCAACGACCAGACATAAAAACGCTGTGTGGTTCAAGTATAGTTTCAAGTTCATCACAAACAAATATACGCGGCGTAAACGGTAAATTTAAAAAAAGTTATACACTGAGTTATGGCTTTGCGCCACAAAAAAGCTGCACGATTGAGCCAGTTGAAGTAGAGATTAATGGCAGAGTTGAGCGAAGTAATAGTGTTGCGGTAAAAGTAGGCGCAGTCACAAGAACCGATAACCATGACTTTACCCTGACGCTTAGTAGTGACAAAAAAGAGCTCTTTGTTGGAGAGACGCTTGAGCTAACGCTAACTTTAAAACAAAAACTAAACTCTCAAGCTATAGATAGCCAGTTTGTTCCACCAGAGTTAAAAGGATTTTGGGTAAAAAATGAACCAAAGCCACTAAAAAGTCAAGATGGAAACTATGAAATAACCAAACTTGTATATAAATTAGCGCCACAAAGAGAGGGAAAATTAACCATATCAAAAGCACAAATCAAGGTTGCCACAAAAGCAAATTCAGACGATGACTTTGGGTTTTTTGTGCAGGCTCTTAAGTGGAAAACATATCTCTCAAATGAGTTGGAGTTAAGCGTAAAACCACTACCAAGTAATGTGAGCTTAATAGGTAATTTTACTATAAAAGCCACTCCAAACAAAAAAGAAATGAATGCAGGTGAAGCTGTAAGTGTAAATGTGGAAGTCGTAGGAACTGGAAATTTAGAGGACATCAAGAGTTTTAAACCAACTATTGATGAAGTCAATATTTTTGATGAAAAAATAGCCATAGAGGGTGCGAAACTGACTCAAAATTTAACTTTTGTAGCCGATAAAGATTTTACAGTTCCAGCTTTTGTTCTAAAATATTTTGATACAAAAACAAAAAGTGTTAAAACCATCTCATCTGGCGAAATTCATATAAAAGTAAATGGTGCCAAGCCTAAAGAGGAGCTTGTTATAAAAAAAGCTTTAGATAAAGAGAATTTCATAAAGAGTGATATAGCTGTTGGACATGACAACACGACTCTTTTTATAGCCTTTTTTATTGGTTTGATTTTAGGTATTTTACTTATGTGGGTTAAGTTGCCAAAAATATTTAAGAGAGAGAAAAAGAGTTTTATTGATGAGCCAAAACAACTTTTAGTTAAGTTGCTTCCATATAAAGATAGTGATGAAGTTAGAGAGATTATGGATATTTTAGAGAATAATATTTATTCAAATGAGAAACAAAACATTGATAAAAAAAGAGTAAAAGAGATTTTAAAAAGATACAAAATAGAGTAAATACATTTTTGTATCGTGAGGCAGTTGTCAATCCAGTAAAAACTTTTTTTTAAGCGTAGAACAACCCATCAGTGGTAAAAGTAGAGTTAATTTTTAGAAAAATACTACGCCTTAATGCTGATATTAAAAATAAAGTCTCTGCAAGGCAGATATCAATCTTTCTTAATATTTACCACTCGTAAAATCAATATGCCAATGGGGCAGCTTCGGCAGCAGGAACAGTAACTTCAGAATCATTATATGCTGGCGCTGCAGGTTCTGGAGTAGGTATAGCGACATTATAATCTATTTCTGGAGTAGCTTCTGGAGTAGGCACCGTATCTCCACCAGCAGTTTGTGCGGCTGTATATGAAGAGTACACATCCGACACAGCATCAAAATTTGTTTCACTCTCAACAGTTTTGTTTATTCCCCAGCCAATGAGCAGAGCAATAGCTATGGCAAATCCAATAATTCCAATTAAAAGTTTTTTATCAGTAGCATCATATTCATCGGTTTCAGCGCTTGCAGATCTTGTGTTTTTTTCAATACGCAGTAAAACTAAAATCATTACAAACAGAGCAAAGATGACAATACCAGATCCAACCGCTTGATACCCAACCGTTTTATTAGCTTGAGCAGAAAGATTTTTTTGCTTAGCTAAAACTTGTTCATGATTATGTTTGCTTTTAAATAGTGAGAAATAGACATCAATGCTATCAAGAAACTTATCTTTAGGGAATGATTTTGAAAGTTCCCTTAGTCTTGTTAAAACTATTAGTTCTGTATCATAATCATAATCAGTAATATTGCTCAAAATTATCTCAGTTAATTGCTCAACTTGTTGCTTGTAATTTGGAGTATCAAGCCTTATATCTCTTGATGCAAGTCCATCTTTGGCAATTGATTTTGCAATTGATTTAAGTTTGGCTGTTTTAGGGTCCACATAAGGAACTTCAATAGGACTGCTTACTTCGTTCGTAGCTGTAGTGGCACTAGTTTGTATAACAGGCTTCAGTACGCTCTCTATCTCTTCTTTTTTAACTTGCACATTTTTTGGCTTTGCTTCTATTGAGCCACTGATTGATGCATAAAGACCCGCAATGGTTGCAATTAATGCCATAAAGGCGACAAAAAAAGTGATTGTACGAACTATGCGAAAGAAAAATTTCTTCTCAATCCTCTCTAATAATGTCACATGACGCTCCGTATTTAAATTTGTAACATCATACATTTATATTACACAGAAAGGGTTAAAGTTTAAAATATTAAGTGAGAGAGTTATTTGTAATTGTTTGTTGCTTTAATATCACTATTAATAACCAAAGGATGTTCTTGGGAATCTGAATCAAATCATTGATTGTTAGCTAAATGAGCGCATTTTGGAATAAAAATAATAAGGTAACTTACCTAATAGATTATTTTAATCTAAAATATCATGAAGTCTATTTCCGCCCTCTAAGTTTTTATGCAGGCTCTCCCAATTATCTTCTTCTATGTTTTTTTTCAAAAGAGTTAGTTCAGCTTCAAAAAGCTCAATCGCTTCAAGCAGGTTTGATTTGTTTTGTCTAAAAATATCTTCCCACATATTTGCAGAACTTTTTGCAAGACGACTCATAGAGCGAAATCCACCAGCTGCAAGAGCCAATATGTCGGTTTTGTTCTCCTGATTCATAACTGTATTTGCGAGAGAGTATGAGATGGCGTGAGGCATATGAGATATAAAAGCAGCATGACGATCATGTTTATCTGCTCTCATAAAGTGTTTTCTCATCCCCAGCTCTTTAAATATTTTTTTGGCAACAGCTGCTTGTGATTTTCCACTATCTTCTAGGTCACATAACACAACAACTTTATCATAATAAAGCCCTTCTATCGCAGCATATGGGCCAAAGTTCTCAGTTCCAGTCATGGGATGTGCTGCTACGAAATTTTTTCTTATAAGCGGTGGCACAGAGGCAATTATCTTCTCTTTTGTGCTGCCTAAATCTATGATGGTTGTATCCTCTGAGACACTTGTTAGGTTTTTTAGTGCCTCAACAACACCATCAACTGGAACGGCGAGAAAAATTACATCATACTCTTTGATTTCACTAAATTCTACTATTTTATCAACTAAGCCGAGCTTGATTGCATCTTCTTGATGTGTCTTGTTGTGATCATTTCCAACAATATTTTTAATAAAATCTAATTTTTTTAGACTAAGGGCAAGTGACCCACCCATTAGTCCAAGCCCAACTATTGCGATATTCATATCTGTTCTCTACTTTAATTTTTAAAATTAGAGTGATTTTACTATAGATTAACCCCATAAAAGGTAAAATTATCACTTATTTTACACTTATGGAAAACTAATGAGATTTTTTTTAGCAATGCTCTTCACACTACTAACAACAAGCGCTTTTTCACACACAATTAAATCTATAAAATATGATGGCATGGTGAATATGTCAGAGTCAGTCGCACTAAGAATGCTAAAGTTTGATGTCAATGATAATATCAGCGATGAGATGATAGATGCGTCCATAAGAGCATACTATGCCCAAGGTTACTTTGATGACATTTGGGTAGAGCTCAAAGATGAGCAGCTGATATATCACTTTAAAGAGAAGCTCCATATCTCAAAGATAGAGTTAAAAGGATGGAAAGAGAGTGATACTGAAGTTAAAGATAGTGTAATCCAGATAAAGGTCGGTGCTTTATATGATGAGAAGAAGCTAGAAGCTGCAAAAAAAAGGATAATAGACGCTATCAACCAAGAGGGTAAAATAGATAGCGTTGTTGAGATACAAAAAGAATTTCTCGATAATGGAAGCATTAAGGTTACTTTTGTTGTAAATGAAGGCAGAGAGATAGTGATAGAGAGTTTAAAATTTAGTGGATTATCTGGGCTTAAAAGTAGCGCGTTTAATGATGTTGTTGCAAATAAAGAGCATCAATTTATGGGTTGGCTCTGGGGACGAAATGATGGGAAAATGAAAGTTGCTGATTTGGCATATGATCATCTTAGGATTCGTGATATTTATATGCAGCATGGTTATTTGGATATAGATGTAAAGGAGCCTTTTGTAAATGTTAACTTTGATAGTTATCTAGCTGATATGAGTTATCAGTTAGAAGAGGGTGATGTGTATACTATAAGTGCAATCACGATTGAGCAGGAAAAACATGTTATTGATGATGCGATTATAAGAGAAGAGATAAAAATGATGGTTGGCAAACCATTTAATGTTCAGACATTTAGAGAAGATTCACAGAGGATAAAAACTCTTATTGCAGATCTTAGTTACGCATTTGTTCAGGTTGTTCCGGATCTTAAAAAGAACAAAGAGAAGCAGACGGTAGAAGTAGTTGTAAAAATTATGCCAGGAAACAAAGTAAAAATAAGAGATGTTATAATCTCTGGAAACAACAGAACACTTGATAGAATCATCAGAAGAGAGCTTTTTCTAGGGCCTGGAGATATGTATTCGTTAACTGACTTAACAGATTCAAGAAGCGCTCTTGGACGACTTGGTTTTTTTGATGGGAATACCATTGAAGAAAAAAGAGTTGACAATGAGTCTATGGATCTAATCGTTAAGGTTAAAGAAGCTCCAACGGGAAATATACAGATTGGCGGTGGATATGGAAGTTATGGTGGACTCTTAGTTAGTCTTGCTGTGAATGATAGAAATGTTTGGGGTTCAGGGATAAATGTAGGAGTTAAGGCTGAGAAATCAAGTAAAACTAAAAGTTACTCATTTGATATCTCAAATCCAAGATTAAATGATACTGACTTTAGTGGTAACTTCTCTATTTTCACATCAGATTTTACATATAATGATTATAGTGTACTCTCGGATGGAGTAGGACTTGGAGTTGGACATAGATTTACGAGATATATAAGTGGATATTTGGGATATGGATTTTCACAAAATAGCTATAAATACGACGAAAACTCAACTATAACAAGCACAAATCAACTGCAAGATTATACAAAAAGTGCCGTAACTGTTAGTATGAATTTTGATAATACGGATGATTTTTATCTCCCTAGAAAAGGATTTACTTTTAATCAGAGTTTTGAAAAAGCAGGCGTTGGAGCAGATGCTGATTATCTAAAGAGCAGAACGACATTTGGAGCTTTTAAGGGGCTTGATGAGTATATAGGCGCCGATATTATCGCTAGATACAAAGCAAGGCTTAGCTATGCAAAAGAGATGGGCTTTTTACCACTCTCCGAGAGATTTTATATGGGTGGTATAAAAAGTGTTAGAGGTTATGAATCATACTCTCTGTCGCCGACAGTAAAAGATGTTAATGCAACCGATGGAATAAGAAGAGTTGGTGGAGAGTTAACCGCTTCAAATAGCTTTGAGCTAAGTTTTCCATTGGTTCCAAAGGCAAAGATGCGTATAGTTACATTTCTTGATTATGGCTATATAGGATCATCATCAGATACATACAAAGATCTTGATACAAATAGTATAGTTCGCGGCGGATATGGTGCTGGATTAGAGTGGTTCTCTCCGGTTGGACCAATCCAGCTTATGTTTGCAAGGCCTTTAGGTCAAAAAGAGGGCGACAAAACTGCAGTATTTGAGTTTACTATGGGGCAGAGATTTTAAAGAATCTTCAGCTCTCTTGCAGTCCTAAATTAACTTCCGCAAAATTATAAAAATTTTATAGAAAAATATTCTTGCTCATAAAGAGCTTTTACGCCATCTCTAGCTAAATACATTGATTTTTTTGATGTAACTAGCAACTTTCTATTAGAAAAAGATAGTTCAAAGTCTATATTACGAGGTCTATGAGCAAGAAGTGCTATGCTTAGTGATAGTATATAGTTAAGTGTATTTAGTGTTTTTACATCTGGCAAAAGAGGTTTAAATTCATTGATATGTGATGATGATGGAAGTTTTCGTTTTGCATACTTCACAAGCGTTGAGATTAGTGTAATTTGTTTATGAGTAAATCCAAATTCCAATGTGTCTTGAATAAGGTTATATCCATGTTTGCTACTAGAGTAAAAATGAATAGTGCTACCACAGAAAAGTAGTTTTGCAGCAGTTGAGAGTTCATATCTATATTTTTTATCAATACCAAGTTCGCAGTGTGTTATATCAAATATCTCTTTAGCAACTTTTGCTAATTGGTTTGAGTGGTTAAGATTTTCTGTATGTAGATCTAGAATATTTCTGAGTGAAACATTATAATTTCTTGGAAATCTATCATTTGAGTTTCTGAGTAGATCACAGAGATATACCCCCTCTCTAACTCCAACACCACTAGTAACTAGCTCTTTGATTTTAAATCTTTTTAAAACTCTTAAAAGTATCAGTGCACCTGGTTTAATGATGTCAAATCTACTCTCTTTGATTCCTAATTTTTTTAGGTTACCATTATTGGAGTCTAATATTTTATAAAGAATAGATGAGAAATCATCATAAGCTGGTTCGTACGCATGAAGTTTATCAAGTGGATAGCCACTGTTTTTAAGTATTGCATTTGCAATTGCTCTGAATGTCCCACCAATTCCTATCATTGTAGAGGGATTTAGGGCATCTAGTTTGTCTAGCTCAGAGTCTATATATATATTTGCGCTCTCTATCTCATTGGAGTCAAAAAACAGCTCTTTTAGTCTTACTGTTCCAAGGTCTAATGAGATTGTTGATGAGATATCTTGCTTATTAATAATGGCGAATTCAGTAGAGCCACCACCAATATCAATACTTATGGCGTTATTTTGTTCAGGGAGTAGATTTGCACATGCAATAGCACCAAGATAAGCCTCTCTTTGTCCATTTATAACTTTTATATTTATACCAAGTGAGTTTCTAATTTTATTGATGAAAACTGCTTTGTTTGGAGCATCTCTTAGAGCAGAAGTTGCAACGCATAGAACTTTTCTAGCTTTAAATGAGTCAATAATTGTTGTAAAATCTGCTAGAGCATCATAAGCTCTTTGCATTGCAGGTTCTTGAAGATTACCACCATTTTTATAGGCGTTTTGCGATAATCTAACGCCACTTTTTGCTTCGTGAAGTATATGAAAAGAAAAACGAGAGCTCTTCTCATAAACAACCATTCTTACAGAGTTAGAGCCTATATCTATTACGGCTACTCGTTTTGCCAATTTTAATCTTCTTCTTGAATAGTCTTATATTTTAATTGAAGTTCGGCAATTGATTCAACATTATCTTTATCTGGCACTATACAATCAACAGGACAAACAGATATGCAGGCCGGTTCATCATAAACACTAACGCACTCAGTACAGCGATCTGGATCTATAAAATATATTGGATCACCCTCTTCAATTGCCATTGTAGGACACTCTTCACGACAAGCGTCACACGCTATACATTCATCATTTATAATCAAAGCCATTAAAAAACCTTATAATTTATTATGCCAAGCAGAGCTTCACATTGGGGTGCCGATTTATATCGAAATAAAGCTTTATTATTTTTGAAATTATAGATTATATCAAGAGGAGGCCACTATTACTATGTTGCTTTGGATAATTAACTAGATTTAGTAGCTGTTGGTAAGATACATGATAGTTTTGAATTTAAGTTTAGTGAAGCGACTACGCCACTCACACCATCTGTTCTATTTTTTATACTCATATTTGCCCCAAGTGCATCTGCTGCACTTTTTGCTAAAAATAGACCAAGTCCAACTCCTGGCTTATTTCCTTGTCTCTTAAATGGAGCAAAAAAGTCAACACTCTCATCAATTCCACACCCCTCATCAATAACTTCAATAAGCAGACCATAGCTATTTTGTGAACTTCTGAGTATTACAGTTTTATTCTGAGGTGTAAATTTAAGAGCATTCTGTAGAAAATTTTGTACTATTTGATTTAAGAGTCCAACTTGAAGTATTGCCATAAATCCACTCGGCTCAAAGCTTATATCTAGAGTTTTGCCTTCGCTCTCGGCAAGAAGCTTGAAATCATTTGCTTTTTTGCTCAGTACAGCAATAACATCTACTTCGGTAGGTTTTTCAAGCTGAGCTCCCTCTTGTCTGCCAATATTTAGAATATTTGAGACAACAATATTCATCTCGTCAATAGTTTTGTTTGTAATATTTAGTGCCTCTATATACTCTTCAGCAGAGCGTTTTTTTATGAGAGTTACTTGATTTTTCAGTTTTATAACAGCAAGGGGAGTTTTTAGTTCATGAGCCGTTCCAATAAAAAGCTCTTTTTGATACTTAACAAAATTTTGAATTCTGGCAATAAGATGGTTTATAGTCTCTCCAAGAGGTTCAAACTCTTCTGGTAACTCCTCGATAATTATTGGATTCATAAGATGTTCATTCATGTTTGAGAGTTTTCTACTGAGCGTTTTAACCGGAGAGACTAGCATTTTTGATAGGCCTATCGCGTAAATTATAACGAGAAGAAATCCTGCAATATTTATAATAAAGATATAGTGACGAATTTTGTTAAGCAACAGCTTGGAAATTGTTATCTCTTTTGTTATTTTCAGATAACTAAATTCATTTAAATCAAACGGATAGACAATTGTAAGGTATGTTTTTTGGTCTTTGCTGCTCTCATAAAAGTCATCGCTCTGTTTAATCCTTTTAAGATGAACAACTTCTACACTAACCCCAAGATATATATCTGGAGATATTGCATCTTGCCCATAGAGAGACTCATTGTTTGCGATATTTTCTGCATAAGATAGTAGTTCTTCATGCTTCTCTTCTAATATGGAGCGCTCTATATAAAAATATAAAAGTGAGGAGAATATAAATATTAATGAAGCAGATGCAAAGATAAGTTGAATTAGAAAACTTCGTCTGATACTTCTTCTTGAGAGCATTTATACAACCATTTTTATAGATGGCTGTATTATAGCTAAGATTTTTATTTTTTAATATTGCTCCAAATAGATTTTGGAGCTTATAAGTGGGTATTTTTGAGGATTAATTAATTTCTTTAGGGAAGCAAAAACGGTAACCACGACGGCGAACAGTCTCTATTGTAGTAATTCCTAGTGGTTTGTCCATTTTTTGTCTTATCTGGTTGATTGCAACTTCAATAACATTTGGAGTAACTAGTTCTGGCTCTTCCCAGATTGCATCAAGAAGTTGTTCTTTAGAAACAATTTGATCGCGGTGTCTAGCTAGGTGAGTAAGAACCTCAAAAGGCTTACCTTTTAACTCTATATCTTGCTCTTTGTATGTAATTTTTTCCTCTTCAGGATTGATGATTAAGTCATCAATTACAATAATGTTACTTCCGCCAAAACGAAGACGAGCCTCGATTCTAGCTAGAAGAACATTAAAATCGAAAGGTTTTCTTATATAGTCATCCGCACCACTCTTTAGTGCTTCAATTTCACTCTCATTATCGTCTCTTGCAGATAAAACAACTACAACAGTTTTTGGAGTCTTGGATTTAATATCACCAATTATATCGATACTATTTCCATCTGGAAGCATCCAATCCATTAAAACTAAGTCGTAATTTCTGATATCTAAGTAGTACTCTCCATCTTTTAGAGTCTCTACTACATCACTTTGGTAGCCATATTCTTTAAGCCCCTCAGCAAGCATTTTGTTTAATGTAACTTCATCTTCTATAATAAGAATGCGCATTGATTGTGTCCTATAAGTGAATATTTTGGCGGAATCATATCATAATTTTAGGTTAATTTAAAGTAAGTTTCAATTTTTTTTAATAAATCTTTAACATAGGATTAAGAATTAGAACTGTATTTATTGCTCACACTAACAAGACAATCTGCTAAAATGGAGGGTTTTGTGATTTTTAGATCTATTTTTTTTATTGACTTAAATCTCTCTCTTAATTTTTTGTTTATACTATTAAGTGCATCTTCTATTAGCAGAAATTTGCTCTCAATCATCTCTGTTTTTATGAGATCAACAATCTCCACATAGTTTAAAAATTTCTTTTTATATTTGTAGTCAATGATTGCAGTTACTATAACGGCTTGAGGTGCAGTTCTTTCGAAGTCTAAAATCCCAATAATTGTTTGAAATTTTAGCTCTTCAATATGTATAGTCATCAGACAACTTTTGCTTCTTCGCCTTGAAATAGACGGATAAGGTTTGGTATATGTTTATAAAAAATGATAAAAGCGATGATGAGCAGAGGAGCGTGAGCCATCTCTGGATGGATAAAATAACTAGCAACAACAAGTGCGAGCAGAGCCGTTAGTGAAGAGAGTGAAGATACTTTTATGACTTTTGCGCCAACTGCCCAAACTACTAGTGCTATAAGTGTCTCAATTGGTAGCATAAACATGACAACGCCCATTCCAGTAGCAACGCCTTTTCCACCTTCAAAATTTAGATAAACAGAGAAGCAGTGACCAATCACGGCAATTACCGCTATGCCCCAAAGTGTAGCTTCGCTAACGCCCATAAAATAAGCAACTATCATAACGACTACGCCTTTGATGGCATCTAAAAATAGAGTCGCAATTCCAAGTTTCTTTGCAAGTGATGGGTCCGTCTCTTTTACAACTCTGAGCACATTTGTCGCACCAATGCTCTTTGAGCCACTCTTTAGGATGTCTAAACCTGCGAATTTTTTAGCTAAAAACAGACCAAAAGGAATCCCTCCAACTAAATAAGCTGCTATAAAAAATTGTATATTTGTGTTAAATAAAAAATCCATATATTCTCCTGTTAAAATCTGCGCAATTCTACTAAATATATATTAATAGTTGTATAAATGACACTTTGAATTTGGTATAAAATTAACTCTATTTGGTATAATTGCCACATTATAATAAATGAGGTTTCTTTTGCAGCTTACAAACGAAGAGTTAAAAATTAAAATTAATGAGTATAAGAAAAAGTTAGATGTAGCCGTTGTTGCACATTTTTATCAAAGAGATGAAGTCTTTGAAATGGCAGATATTACTGGTGATTCGCTTGAATTAGCAATCAGAACAATAGATAGTAAGGCAAAATTTGTTGTTTTTTGTGGAGTTGGTTTTATGGGACAGAGTGTAAAGGTTCTCTCTCCACATAAAAGAGTTGTTATGCCAAAGGCTGCATGCTGCGCGATGGCTAGTATGATTGACGGTATGCAATTTGATGTATCTGTTAAAGCACTAAATGATAGTGGCATATCAAATGAAAATATTTTACCAATTACCTATATAAATTCCAATGCAGAAGTAAAAGCAAAAGTTGGAATGATGGGCGGTATGGTTTGCACAAGTTCAAACGCTAAAAAAATCATAACAACTGCGCTTAAAGAGGGAAAAAAGATTCTTTTTGTTCCAGATAGATGTTTGGGTCAAAATATTGCAAACCAGATGGGACTCAAATCGGCTGTTCTTGGAGATGGTACAAATATAGCCGATGCTGATATTATCTGTTTTAACGGTTTTTGTTCTGTTCACCAGCTTTTCTCAGTGGATGATATAAAGTTTTACCGCAAAAAATATCCAGGTATTTTGATAGCTGTTCATCCGGAGTGTGATCCTGCCATCTGTGACGCATCTGATTTTGTTGGTTCAACATCTCAGCTTATAAAGTATATAACGGAGTTGCCAGAAGACCAAAAAGTAGCCGTTGGAACAGAGTTTAACATGGTAAATCGCCTTCGTGCTAAAAATACCTATGTACTCTCTTCAACAAAACCAGAGTGTCCTACTATGAATGAGACAACACTAAGAGATGTTTACGATATTTTAAAGTCGATAGATGAGGGTGAGCCACTCAATGAAATACTAGTTGATGAAAATACTCAAAAATGGGCAAAAATTGCGCTAGATAGAATGTTGGCGTTATGATAGAAGAGTTTGTAAAAGAGAGCCTCTCTCAAGATGTGGGACGAGGTGATTTATACGCTTTGGTTGAGCCAAGTGTTTATTCAACTGCTAAGATAATTGCTAAAAGTAGTGGCATTGTCGCTGGTGTAAGATATATAGAGGTTTTAGCAAAACTAGAAAACTTTGAAATTATATGGAATAAAAAAGATTCGCAGGAGTTTGTTGAAGGAGATATTTTAGCGACTTTAAGCGGAGCTTCGCATGTTCTTTTAAAGATAGAGAGAACACTACTAAATATGCTCCTTCATGCAAGCTCAATTGCGACTCTGACTAAAAAGTATGTAGATATTGTAGAGCCTTATGATGTTAAACTTTTAGACACAAGAAAAACAAGACCGCTTCTTAGAGTTTTTGAAAAGTACGCGTCAAGATGTGGCGGTGCAGTAAATCATAGGATGGGTTTAGATGACTCACTTATGATAAAAGATACGCATCTAAAAACCATAAAAAACCTCAAAAACTACATAGAAAGAGCAAGAAAAGTTATACCATTTACATCAAAGATAGAGGTAGAAGTGGAGAGTTTTGAGATGGCAAAAGAGGCTCTTTTGGGTGGAGCTGATATTGTTATGTGTGATAATATGACGCCAGAAAAGATTGTTGAAATTGTCAAATATAGAGATGAAAATTTCCCTCACATACTACTAGAGGCAAGTGGAAATATATCGCTTGAAACAATTGAGTCTTATGCAAAAACTGGCGTCGATGCAATAAGTAGCGGTTCAATGATACATCAAGCTAACTGGATTGATATCTCTATGAAGATCGATTGATTTTTATGTTTTCTTCTAGGAGAGATTAATGGCAGATGATGCTGAAAAAACAGAAGAACCCAGTGAAAAAAAGATAGAAGATGCCAGAGAGGAGGGGAATGTTCCCAAATCTCAGGATGCTTCGGGGGTTATTGCTCTTTTTGTTGCTCTTTTAGCCTTTTTGATGCTTTTTCCATTTATGAGAGAGCATACCATCCTTCTTACAAAATACTATTTTTCACTTATTGGAACAGATATAGATAGGGCTTTGGTGATTGATATAGCTATTGTCACCGTACGAGAGTTTCTCTTGATTGTTATGCCTTTAGCTGTTGCTGTTGCTGTTGCTGGAGTCTTTGCGGCTATTGCTCAATTTGGGTTTTTGTTCACAACGAAGGCGATTATGCCAGATCTTAATAAGCTTGATCCAATTAAAGGGATAAAAAATCTTTTTTCTGTTAAGAAGGCTATAGAAAGTATAAAGATAACTTTCAAATCTTTTACAACGCTCGGTGTTGGCTTTATGCTTTTTTTTATGTTTATTATGGAACTCCCAACTGTTGCTCTTTTTGGGCTTGATGATCAGCTTGATTGGCTTGAGAAAAAAATGCTAATTATTGCATTTGTTATGCTGTTGATAATTTTTGTTTTTGCGGTTATTGATGTAATAATTGTTAGAAAGCAGTATTTTGACGGGCTGAAGATGAGTAAGCAAGAGATTAAAGATGAGATGAAAAATATGGATGGAGATCCTCACATCAAGGCAAAAATCCGGCAAATCCAGATGCAAGCTTCAAAAAAAAGAATGATGGCGGCAGTTCCAACTGCTGATGTTGTTATTACAAATCCAACTCACTATGCTGTAGCCATAAAGTATGATGAAGAGAGGGCACATGCACCGATTGTGGTTGCAAAAGGTATGGATAACATCGCTCAACAGATAAAGAAAGTTGCCAGAGAAAATGGAGTGCATGTTGTCCAAAATCCACCGCTTGCAAGGAGTTTGTATGCCCAAGTTGAGTTAGATAGACCAATACCAAACGAACTATTTGCGGCAGTAGCAGAAGTGTTAGCTTATGTTTATAAGATGAATAAAAAATAGTATATAATCACAAAAAAAGATACAATTTGAATGAAATAGTAAATAAAATAGAAAATGCAAAACATATTGTGGTGATATCACATATTGCTCCAGATGCAGATTCTATCTCTTCTGCAAGCGCTATGTATACATTTATTTTACAAAAACATAAGAAAGTTTCATGGTTTTGCAAGAGTAAAAATATAGATAGAAGATTCTCATTTATTCCTTGGATAGAAAATATCAGAGACAGCTTTCCAGCTTCAGCAGATTTAGCGATTTCTTTGGATTGTGGTGATAAAAATAGACTTGGTTTTGAGCCTCATTGCGAGTTAATAAATATTGATCATCACGAGAGTAATACCAATTTTGCAACACTAAATCTGGTTGATAAGAGTGCGATTAGCACAACGGAAGTTTTGTTTAATTTTTTTAAACAAAATGAGATTAAGATAAACAAAAAAATGGCAACTTCTTTGTATGCTGGGCTTTTGGATGATTCTGATGGTTTTTTGCACGAGAGCGTTGATGGTACGACTTTTGCTGTGGCTTTAGAGTTAATAGCCAGCGGAGCCGAACTAAAAACTTGCAACAAGCAGATTATGAAAAATAGTTCGCTATCTGCTCTAAGATTAAAAGGTTTAATGTTTAGAGAGATGAGTCTAGAGTTTGATGCAAGGGTTGCTGTTTTTTGTGTAAGCAAGGAAGATATTACCTCTTGCAAAGCAGAGCTAAGGGATTGCGAGGGCGCCTTAGAGGAGTCTTTACATCTTCATTATGTAGAGATTGCACTACTTGTAAGAGAAAATAGTGACTCTACTCTCAAATGCTCTATTCGCTCGTGTTCGTCTTTTGATTCATTAAAAATAGCGCAAATATTTGATGGTGGCGGGCATAAAAGTAGGGCTGGGTTTAGTTTGGGCTCTGAATTTACAATTGAGCAGGCAAAAGAGAAAATTTTAAATTTAATTAAGAAGGATATTCAGTTTGAGAAAAGATAAAAATATATCATCAATAGGTTTTATAATTTTGCTTGTGGTGCTAATTAGTGCGGTTGTTTATGTTTATACATCCTCAATGTTTGAAAGAGAAGCACCTAAAGTAGCTATGACGAATAATGGCTATTGGAACTTAAGAGAACCATTGGAAATCTCTATTGATGATGTTAGCGGAATGAAGTCTTACAGAGTTGTTTTAAGAACTACCAATGACGATATAGAGCTATTTCACGAACAATTTTTAGCCCCACAAAAATCTATAAAAATAAAAGTTGTAGCACCAAAGAGCGCATATTCTCTTGGAAACAAAGATGTTAAAATCATAGTAGAAGCAGTTGATGTAAGTAAATGGAATTTTTTTAATGGAAACAGAGCTACGGTCGAGTATGCTCTTAGGGTAGACAAAAGCAGACCAGAGCTACTAAATATAACGAATTCATACAAAATTAACAGAGGCGGTTCCGCTCTTGTTATTTTTAAAGCAAAAGATGAAAACTTAAAAAATATGTATATTGAAATAAGCTCTGGGAAAAAATTTATACCGCAACCGTTTTATAAAGATGGATACTATATCTCTTTGATTGCTTGGCCTATCACCGATGAGCACTTTAGAGCAACTATTGTAGTTGAAGATCATGCAAAAAACATCTCAAAAGTCCAAGTTCCATTGTATGTAGTAGATAAAGCGTATGATTTGTCAAATATAAAGTTGGAAGATAATTTTTTAAAGGGCAAGATTCTTGAACTTGCAGAGCAGTTTGATGAAACCCAAGGTGTAACTGATTCGATTGAGCAATTTAAACTGATAAATGAAACAGTAAGAGCGAAAAATGAGAAATTGATTCATACAATAACATCAAAAGTCTCAAACAAAATGATAAGTGACTTTAAAGTAGAGCCAATGTATCCACTTAAAAATGGAGCAGTAGTAGCAAAATATGGAGATCATAGAAAATATTATTACAATGATGTGTTTGTAAGTGAAGCATATCATATGGGACTTGATTTAGCCAGTAATGCTTTTGCTGACATAAAGACGCAAAATGGTGGAGAGATTGTTTTTTCTGATAATAATGGATTGTATGGAAATATGCCAATTGTTGATCATGGCTTAGGTTTATATACTCTTTATGGCCACTGCTCAAGCGTGAAGGTAAAAATTGGAGATAGTGTTAAGTATGATGATGTTTTAGCAATCACAGGTAAAAGCGGATATGCTATGGGTGATCATCTACATTTTGGTGTTCTTGTTCAAGGAATCGAGGTTCGTCCTGCTGAGTGGATGGATGAGTCTTGGATGAAATTAAATCTTTATGATGTTATAAAAAATGCAAAAGAGATGATAGATAGTAAGTAATTTATGTTATTTCAAGCCTCACAATTCTCGAAAAACTCGTTTTTTGTAGCTTTAGTGGGATGGAAGGGACGAGGAGTCCCTCCCACTAAGACGGACTTGTTTGTTTTAGTGCGTAACATCAGTGTGTAGAAAATTTTATCAATAGGGAGAGATTGTGTATCAAACAACTATAAAAAAACCAGTAGAACTTGTCGGTATAGGTCTTCATAAAGGTTCTGCTGTTAAGTTGAGACTTGAGCCGTTAGAGTCAAACAGTGGAATTATATTTTATCGTAGTGATGTTGATGTCTCAATTCCTCTTCTTCCTTCAAATGTAGTTGATACAAGGATGGCTACAGTTATAGGTAAAGATGGTTTTGTAATCTCCACTATTGAACATATGCTCTCGGCAATTTATGCTTATGGAATTGACAACATAAGGGTAATTGTGGATGCAGATGAAGTTCCTGTAATGGATGGAAGTAGTGCAAGTTTTTGTATGCTCCTCGATGAAGCTGGCATAGCTGAGTTAGAAGTTCCAAAAAAAATTATGATAATTAAAAAAGAGGTAATGGTAGAAGACGGTGATAAGTATGTAAAATTATCTCCATCACCAGATTTGAAATATGATTTTACGATTAAATTTGCTCATCCCGTTATTCAAACCCAAGACTTCGTTTTGCACTTTACTAAACAGGGCTACAAAGATGAGATTGCAAGAGCAAGAACTTTTGGTTTCTTGCATGAAGTGCAGTATCTTCGCTCCAAAGGTTTGGCCCTTGGTGGTTCGCTGGAAAACGCTATCGTTTTGGATGATAAAAAAGTTTTAAATCCAGAAGGATTAAGATTTGGCAATGAGTTTGTAAGACATAAAATTCTTGACGCAATAGGTGATATGTCTCTGATTGGTATGAATTTTGTCGGAAATTATGAGGCTATGGCTGGAAGTCATCACTTAAATCATAGACTGACTTTAGAGCTATTAAAAAATCCACAAAACTACGAAGTGATAGAGCTTGTTGGAGAAAAAACAAAAGAGTTAGAAAAAGCGTATGCCTAAGAGCGTTGATCTACTTTTTATTGCTCTATCTTCGCCAATAATGGTTGGTGTTTATGAGAAGCAAAAGCTAATAGAAACAGTTGTCTCCGAGGAGAAAAGCTCAGAAATTTTACCAAAAATATATAAAGAACTTTCACAAAAATATAATATTGAAAAACTTTTTTATGCAAATGGACCAGGTAGTTTTATGTCCATAAAAATTGCATATATATTTTTGAAATCAATAAGTGTTTTAAAAAAGATACCACTCTTTGCGGCGGATGCATTTTATTTTAATCAAAACCAGCCAATAAAAGCCATTGGAAAGTTATGTTTTGTTAAAATTTCATCAGAAATTAAAACTCAGAAATTTGAGATAGCGTCCGAAGCCATATTTAAGCTTCCAGAACTACTTGAGTATGATGAGTATAGCACAATAAGCGCGCCTCTCTACTGTATTGGCGCTGTTGGATAGGAAGAAAGTGATAATAAGTGTACCAGCAACTAGTGCAAATCTAGGCCCAGGATTTGACTCTTTAGGTTTAGCGGTTGATTTACGAAATAGAGTTGAGTTTCATCCATCAAAATTTTTTAGTGTAGGTATAAAAGGTGAGGGTGAAAATAATCCAAACTTAAGAGGCAATAATCTTTTTGTTAGTATATTTAACGAGCACTACAACCGTCTGACTAAAAAAAGTCAAAATTTTAAATTTACATTTTACAATGAAATTCCGATGTCAAGAGGGCTTGGAAGCTCTTCTGCTGTTATAGTTAGTGCTATAGCATCGGCGCACGAAGCAGCGGAAATAAAAGTATCCAAGCGAAGAATACTAAATCATGCGCTGGTTTATGAACCTCATCCAGACAATATCACTCCTGCGGTAATGGGTGGATTTAATGTTGCAACTGTCGAGAAAGGTAAAGTGTTTTCACAAAAAAAACACCTTCCAGACTATATAAAAGCTGTAGTTGTTATCCCAAATAAACCAATCAGTACAGCAAAAGCAAGGCTTCTGCTTCCAAAATCATACTCTAAAGAGAATGCAATCTATAATCTCTCACACACAGCGCTAAGCGTTGCTGCTTTTTATAATGAGGATTGGGAGATTTTAAAACTGGCTTCTCAAGATAGATTTCATCAAAAACTAAGAATGAAAACATTGCCAGAGCTTTTTAATGTCCAAAAGATAGCTTATGAGAGTGGAGCGCTTATGAGTACGCTCTCGGGCAGTGGCTCAACATTTTTCTCTATGGTTTATGATAAAGATGCCGAACTTGTTGCAAGTAAACTCAGTCAAAAATTTCCAGAATTTGCAGTAAAAATTTTAAATTTTGATAATGATGGACTTGTTATAGAGAAGTGAGTTAAAGAACTCTCTATAAAATCAAGGAACTTTTAGATACAATGGCGAAAAAATTTAATCTACCTCTTAGAATGTGTATCTCATGCAGAAAAAGAGACACACAAAACAATCTCTTAAGACTTCAATGCGTAAGCACACAAATTAGTCTTTTTAGCGGAGTTGGAAGAAGTTTTTATATATGCAAAATTTGTCTTGAAGATGATAAAAAAACTTTAAAAGCACTTATGCGTCAATGTAAAAGTGGAGATAAAGACAAATTTTCGAACATATTAAAGGAGATCATCGCTGATGATAGAAAAAGTTAGAGTTCATGAAATTGCAAAAGAGTTAGGAATAGCTTCAAAAGATGTTGTTAAAAAAGCTTCAGATATGGGTCTTGAAGTAAAATCAGCAAATAGTTCAGTGACAATGCAAGAAGCAGAAAAATTGATGAATTATATAATGAACGGCGATGTTGCAGAAGCCCCAGAACCAATCAAGAATGCGCCTAATGTAGCAAAAAGTGATAGCTCTAAAGAAGAACATATAGAGATAAAAGCAGAGATAAAAACCACAGCAGATACTCCAAAGAACCAAAAGAAGCATATTGAAGCAGAGGAAAAAATAGCTTCAGCTGAAGCAATAAAGCAAGAAGATGTAGTGAAGAAAGATATTGTGCCAGAAACAGCAGTAGATATGCTATCTGATAAAACACCACTAATAAAAAAATCTGGATTAAAAATTGTAAAAAAAGCAAAACCACAATTTGAAGAAAATATTGTCTCGCCTGCAAAACAAGTCGCAATTTCATCTTATGGAAAAATGAGTATTGAAGCACTTGAAGAATTAGCAAACAAAAAGAAATCAAAACAAGTAGTTGGCGGTATTGTTAAAAAACAATCAAGTGGTACTAAAATTGATATTTTTGGTGACTCAATGAGTGAGTTGTCAATGGATATGGATGATCAAGTTGTGCTTCTTGATTTAAACCACACAGATATGCCAGTGATAGAGCCAGAGCAACCAAGAAAACCAAAAGAGGCTAAACCAATTGGTAGAAATGGTAACAAAAAAGCTGCTCCAAGAGGCAGAAAAGTTTCTCGTGATAAAAGAAAAAAATATGATAAAAATAGACCGGATGATTTGGTTGTAACTCATGTTGAAATTCCAGAAGATATTCGTGTTTATGAGTTCGCAGAGGCGATAAATAAGCCAATAATGGATGTTATAAAAGTTCTTTTTAGTCTTGGGTTGATGATGACAAAAAATGACTTTTTGGGAAGTGATGAGATTGAGATTTTATCTGAAGAGTTTGATGTTGAAGTGACAATTATAGATCCAAAAGATGCGTTTAACTATGAAGATGCAGAATCTTCAGAGGATGAAGATGAAAACGAAGTTGAGAGACCTCCTGTTATTACAATTATGGGGCATGTTGACCATGGTAAAACTTCACTTCTGGATGCTATTAGAAAAGCAAAAGTAACTGCTAGCGAAGCTGGTGGAATCACTCAGCATATTGGTGCATACACGATAGAGCAACATGGAAAAGCGATAACATTTATAGATACTCCAGGTCACGCAGCGTTTTCAAATATGCGTCAAAGAGGTAGTGATATAACTGATATCATCGTTATTGTTGTAGCTGCTGATGATGGTGTTAAGCCACAAACAGAAGAAGTTATAAAAATTGCTAAAGAGTCAGGTGTTCCAGTAATAGTTGCGCTTAACAAGATGGACAAAGAGAGTGCTAATCCAGACTTTGTAAAAGGTCAGATGGCAGAGAGAGGCATTAGCCCGATTGACTGGGGTGGGGATGTAGAGTTTGTTCATGTATCTGCAAAGACAGGTATGGGAATCGATGATCTTCTTGAAAATATCCTACTTACTGCTGATGTATTGGAGCTTAAGGCAAATCCAGATGCAATGGCAAAAGCTGCTGTTGTTGAGTCATCTCTTGAAAAAGGGCGTGGTCCTGTTGCAACTGTGATCGTTCAAAATGGTACGCTTAAAGTTGGAGATTATGTTGTTTGTGGCGCAGCTTTTGGTCGTGTTAAAGCGCTAATTGATGAAAACAAAAAGCAGATTAACAATATTGGACCAAGCCATACAGCGGTTGTTACTGGATTGAACATCGTTCCAAACTCTGGTGAAATTATGATGGCTATGAATAGTGATAGAGAAGCTAGAGAATATGCTATGAAACGACATGAGTATGACAGACATAAAGAGCTTTCTCATAGTACAAAATCTACTCTAGAAGATATGAGCAGTATGATTGCTGAGGGTAAATTAAAATCTCTCAAAGTTGTTCTTAAAACGGATGTTCATGGTTCGCTTGAGGCTATAAAAAATGCGCTTAGCGAGCTTAGAAATGATGAAGTAAAAATCACTATCATCTCTTCTGGTGTTGGTGGTATTACGGAAAATGATGTGGATCTTGTTTCAAATAGTGAAAACTGTGTACTTCTTGGATTTAATGTTCGCCCAACAGGTAGTGTTAAAGCACTTGCAAAACAGAGAAATGTTGAGATAAGAACATACTCAATTATTTATCAACTACTTGATGATATGACTGCGATGTTAACTGGAATGATGACTGTTAAGTTTAACGAAATTAACACAGGTCAAGCCGAAGTTAGAAATACATTTAAAGCGCCAAAAGGTATGGTTGCCGGATGTGTTGTTGTTGAAGGTAAGTTGATTCGTGGTGGACTTGTTCGTGTTATTAGAAATGGTGTCGTAATTCATGAAGGTGAACTAACTTCACTAAAACGCTTCAAAGACGATGTTGAAGAGATCGGTAACGGCTATGAGTGTGGTGTTATGATTAAAGGTTACGATGATGTTATCGTTGGAGATGTTATCGAAACATTCAAAAAAGTTGAACAAAAAGTTTCTCTGTGAACGAAGCAGAAATTAGAAGAAAACGAACAGAGTCTGTTCTTCTGGAGTTGATTCCAGAAGCGCTTGGCAGTTTAAATGATAAGCGATTGCATCAGATTAATGTAATTGAAGTTAAATGTTCTCGCGGTAGAAGCGATGTGAAAATCTACTTAGACCCATCTTCATATAGTGATAAAGAAAAAAGAGAGTTTTTATCGCTGATAAGCAAAGCTCGTCCAATTATAGAAACATACTGCATGAGAGATCAGGGTTGGTTTCGCTCCCCAAAATTAACATTTGAATTTGATGAACAACTAAAAAAATCTCAAGATATTGAAGAGCTTTTTAAAAAAATTGCCAAGGATGCCAAATGAGTTTAGAAAAAGATATAGATTCGTTAGTAAAATCAATAGACCTAGAGCTTTATGATATCTCTTTGGTTGGTGATGGTGAAGATACAATTTACCGTATAAGTATCGTGTCTGGCGAAATAGAAAATGGAAAAAGAAAGGGCGTTAGTCTTGACAAATGTGCTGAGTTATCACATCTTATTTCTCCGCTTTTAGATGTTACACCACCAGTTTCTGGAGATTATAGACTAGAGGTCGGTAGCCCTGGAATTGAAAGAAAACTAACTTCTCTAAAGCAATTTGCACTCTCAGTGGGCGAAAAAGTAGCACTTAATCTAAGAGAAAAAGATAAAGAGAAAATCAAAGGCAAGCTTATAAAGGTTGAAGAGTCTAAAATCTTTTTAGATGTTGATGGCAAAGAGATCTTTCTGGACTTTGGTGAAATTGCAAAAGCTAAAACATATTTTGAATGGTAATAGATAGTAACTTTTATATGAGCCTTGCCCTAAAAGAGGCTTGGAAATATCAAGGTTTAACATATCCAAATCCCGCAGTCGGGTGTACTATCGTTGGAAAAAACGGTGAAATTTTAGCAGTAGAGGCTCACAAAAAAGCAGGATTTTCTCATGCTGAAGTTGAAGCACTTAAATCCGCTTACTTTAAACTAACAGATGACTCTAAAATCTTAGAGTTTAATCTCTCCTTGGAAATTCATAACTATCTTTTACAAAATCACAATAACTGCTTTGCAGGTATCTCCATATATACAACACTTGAACCATGTTCTCATTTTGGAAAAACTCCATCGTGCGCAACTCTAATCTCTACTTTAGGCATTAAAAAAGTATATATCGGTTCAAAAGATTTTAACGAGGTTGCCTCTGGTGGAAGCGAAGCTCTCTTGAAATGTGGCGTGGATGTGAAAGAGGGCATTATACAAAAAGAGAGTGATGCTCTACTTGAGCCATTTTTTGCATGGAACAAAGAAAGGTTTGTTTTTTTTAAATGGGCTCAAAGATTAAACGGCACAACTGATTGCGGAATTATCAGCTCCAAAGAGTCAAGAGTAAATCTTCATGCAATGAGAGATGTTTGTGATTTGCTAGTGATCGGCGGCAATACGGTTCGCACAGACAGACCAACGCTAGATGCCAGACTTGCTGATGGCAAAGCACCTGACATTCTTATTATTTCAAGAGAAAAAGAGTTTGATAGAAGTATCCCGCTTTTTGCCATAGCAGGCAGAGAGGTTTATATAGAGGATAATTTTTCAAGATTAAAAAACTACAAAAATATAATGATTGAGGGAAGTTCAAAGATGTTTGAGCTAACTAAGGCTTTTACGGATTTTTATCTATGTTACATGGCACCATCCTTTGGCGGAAAAAATGCAATAGAAGCAATGGACGCAAAATTTGATATTTTAAATCTACAAAAAGAAGATGAAGATATAATCATGTGGATGAAAAGGAAATAATTTTTATGCAGCAAAATAACCAAAAACAAGAAAAAATTGTATCAATGTTTGATGATATAGCCCCAACATACGATACGGCAAATCGTGTCATGAGTATGGGTGTAGACAAGAGTTGGAGACGCAAAGCTTGTGACTTAGCCTATAAGTTTTACGCAAAAGATTCGCTCGATAAAATAGTAGATGTAGCATGCGGAACTGGTGATATGATGGATTTTTGGAGAAGTAGAGCGGAAGTTAATGGCATTGCTGTTGGCGAGATTGTGGGAGTTGACCCATCTGTCGGTATGGTCGGCGTAGCTAAAGAGAAATACCCAAAATTTAACTACCATATAGCAAAAGCAACGGAAATTCCACTTAAAAATGAGAGCGCAGATATTTTAAGCATAACCTACGGAATCAGAAATGTCGTAGAGAGAGAGGCTGCTTTGTTGGAGTTCAACAGAGTTTTAAAACAGAGCGGTTTGGTAGTTATTTTAGAATTTATGAAAAATGAAAATCCATCAACGCTTGGAAAAGTTCGAGATTTTTATATGAACAAAATCCTGCCAAAAATCGGTGGTTTTATCTCTAAAAACATTGAGGCATACGAGTATCTGCCAAACTCAATAGAAGATTTCTCAACAGTTGACAACATGAAAAAAGAGCTAGAAGCCGCAGGATTTGAGATGCTTTACGCAAAAAGTTTTTCAATGGACATCTCCACACTTCTGATTGCTAGAAAGAAATAATCCGCAAAATTAAATAGCAACACATTAAATACCGTTTAATTCAATTGGATTTTAGGGGTGTTTATGGGTTACAACGAAACAAACACAAAAGCTAAAAACAAAATCATTATCAATCAAAAAAAATAGAAACAAATCAAAGTTATGTAAAGAAAATAGCAAAATTTTTACATATGGCGTGTGATATGTTAAAAAAAGAGCTAAAATTTGACATACCTAATGGTTGAAGATAAAGAGGAGATTTGTGTATGAGTGAAATATTACAACAGCAAAACAATAATTTTTATCAAGATATCAAATCCATCTTACAACTTGCGAGAGATAATGCCTATAAGTCTGTAAATTCTATCATGGTCGAGGCTTATTGGAATATTGGCAAGAAGATAGTTGAAGAGGAACAAAATGGTAATGATAGAGCCGAGTATGGCACTTATCTTATTAAAGAGCTTTCATCAAGACTTACTGTTGAATTTGGAAAAGGATTTAGTAAAAGAAATTTACACAGTATGCAAAAATTTTATTTATTTTTTCCAAATCTGCAGACAGTGTCTGCACAATTGAGTTGGAGTCATTATGTTTTACTTTTAAGAGTTGAAAATGATAAATCAAGATTTTGGTATATGGAAGAATCAATCGCTTCAAACTGGAGTGTAAGAGCCTTGGAGCGACAGATAAACAGCTTGTATTATGAAAGACTTCTATCAAGCAAAGAAAAACAGCCCGTCATAGAAGAAGCCAAAGAAAATACAAAAAATCTCCAACTCACACCAAAAGACATCATCAAAGATCCCTATGTGTTAGAATTTTTAAATCTCAAAGATAATAAATCATTTAGAGAAAATGACCTTGAGTGTGCATTGCTAGAAAAAATACAAGAATTTTTACTAGAGCTTGGACGAGGTTTTGCATTTGTGGCACGACAAAAGCGAATCAAAACACAGACAAGTGATTTTTATATAGACTTAGTTTTTTACAACTATCTTTTAAAATGTTTCGTGCTCATAGACCTCAAAATCGGCAAACTCACCCATCAAGATATAGGGCAAATAGATATGTATGTAAATATGTACGATGATTTGGAAAAAGATACAAGTGATAACCCAACCATCGGGATAATCCTCTGCACAGACAAAGATGAAACAGTTGTAAGATACTCCCACATAAACGATAGAGATAATCTTTTTGTATCAAAATATCAGATGGTTTTACCAACAGAAGAGGAACTTATACGAGAGGTTGAGGGGGATGTTTTGGAGATTGGGATGATGAGGAGTGAAAAATGAGTAAGAATACTTGGGAGAAAATCCACAATCTAGATTTTAAACCCGTCGAATTCGATGGGTTTTTAAAAAGCCAAAGAGTAGAAGAACTTAATAAAATCGCTATTAGTTAAATGAGAATTTTGAGTGCTAGGGATGAGGAGATATAAAGATGAATAATATAGTTTTAATTAAAGAAGAGTTTAATAAAAACTTTACCAAATATGCTTGGATTTCTAATAATTTTATTGATAATAGCCATTTATTAAAAGCGATAGATATTTTTCAAAAAGAAAACGATATAAGCAAAGTGGACGAATATTTATCTAGTCAATATTCTAGAGTATCAATAGAAAAATTTATTTCAAATATCAAAGTATTTGAAAAAATGAAAACATTAGAAAATTTGCCTGAAATTGGGACATTGTTTTATAAATATTATGTTGATAGACTGCCTCTTATTCAAGTTTCAAAAAAAGAGTATTTAAAAAAGAATTATATATGTTGTATTCCTATTTTATTGTCCATAATTGATGGAATTGTAAATGATATAGATAAAGCAACAGGCTTCTTTAGCGAACAAATTGATTTAGTAATTGCTGATTCTATAGTTGGAAATGAACAAGGATTGAAAATTGTAAAAGAGGAAATGTATAAAGGGCGTTCCAATACAAATAAAGAGAGAATTACAATTCCATATAGAAATGGAATACTTCATGGAAGAGATTTAAATTACGGAAATAAAATTGTAGCTTCTAAATGTTGGAGTGTTTTATTTGCTTTATTGGAATGGGCAAGAGACAATAATAGCACTAAATTTGATATGGAAGAAAAAAGTGAAATTACGCAAAATGATTTAGATAATGAAGTAAGTAAAAATCCAAAAGAAGTAATAGAATCTATATTAAGTTATTTAATTAATGGAAATAAATATCATAAATTGATTTACTATGATAAAACACCTAGCAAGCTCGATACTAATAAAAAAAGAATGGGAGCGATAAAAAAATATTTTGAAAATGACTTTCAGAATATTAAAATATCAAATTTTAATATTTTAAATGAATTTGAAATGAAAGAAAATATTGTTAGTTTTGAAATTGAAATAAAATATACTAATCATGAAGATACTTTTTTAAAAAATTTAAATTTCTTATTTGAATATTTAGATATTGACAATCAATTTGTTGAATTAAATCAAAATGGTAGTTGGAAGACAGATTTTGCATGTACATTTCCTAGTTTGCCATTTAATGCAAAAAAGTTAGGATAAACCAAAATGATCCAAAACAAAAATAGCCAAATTCTTATCTATCAAACAGAAGACGGCAAAACAAAGATAGAAACAAAGCTTCAAGATGAAACGGTGTGGCTTACTCAAACTCAACTTTGTGAACTTTTTCAGAAATCAAAATCAACGATAAGCGAACACATAAAAAATATTTTTGAAGAGGGTGAGTTGATTGAAGATTCAGTTGTTCGGAAATTCCGAACAACTGCTCAGGATGGTAAAAACTACAACACCAACTTCTACAACCTTGATGTCATCATCTCCGTAGGCTACAGAGTAAAATCACTCCAAGGTACAAAGTTTCGTCAATGGGCTACACAAAGGCTCAAGGAGTACATTGTAAAAGGTTTTACGATGAATGATGAGTTGCTTAAAAATGGTGGCAAGAGCAATTATTTTGAAGAGTTGCTCTCTCGCATACGAGATATACGAAGTAGTGAGAAAATCTTTTGGGCAAAGGTGCTTGATATTTATGCTACAAGTATAGACTATGACCCAAAAGATGTACAAAGTACGGAGTTTTTTCAAGCAGTTCAAAATAAGATGCATTGGGCGGTTCATGGTAATACGGCAGCTGAGGTTATCTACAAAAGAGCAGATAGCACGAAAGTAAATATGGGACTTACTCATTTTCAAGGTGCAAAACCAACTAAACATGAGAGCGAAATCGCTAAAAACTATCTTGATGAAAAAGAGCTAGAGATGCTCAACCGTATGGTAACTGCATATATAGAAATAGCAGAAATCCAAGCAATGAATCAAACGCCCATGTATATGAAAGATTGGATAGCCAGACTTGATGATTTTTTAAAAATGACAGGTAAAAACATACTTGATAATGCTGGAACAATAAGCCATAAAATGGCTATAGAAAAAGCAAACCTAGAATATGAAACATACAAAGAACAAACAAAAGATGAACTCTCAAAAGCTGAAAAAAATTTTATTGAGTATATTGATGAGACCGCAAAATTATTAAAGAATAGCAAATGAATAACTTACCTCTAACCCAAACCATCGAAACACCAAAAGTCCTAAAAAAAGCCATTTCGGCAAATAGGGCTTTGGCAAATTTAAACGGTGTTGCTCGTATCATTCCAAATAGCGCAATACTTATAAACTCTTTGGTACTTCAAGAGGCAAAAGATAGCTCTGAGATAGAAAACATTATCACCACTCATGATGAGTTGTATCGTGCCACTCTTGACATTGAAAGTGTGACAAATGAAGCTAAAGAGGTGCAAAACTACAAAGAAGCACTCTTAAAAGGGTTTGCACTTGTTAAAGAAAACAGACTTTTACTCAAAAAACATATCATAGAGATTCAAGGTGTTTTAGAAAAAAATGATGCAGGTGTGAGAAAACAAGCAGGAACAAATCTCAAAAATGCACAAACTGGTGAAGTGATTTACATTCCGCCACAAGATTATGAAACCATCCAAGAGCTTCTCACAAATCTTGAAAATTATATCAATGAGCCAAACGACATCGACCCGCTTATAAATATGGCGATTATCCATCATCAGTTTGAGTCTATCCATCCATTTTATGATGGCAATGGGCGAACAGGCAGGATTATAAATATTTTGTATTTGATACTCAACGAGTTACTTGATATTCCTGTGCTTTATCTTAGCCGTTATATTATCACTCATAAAGCTGACTACTACAGACTGCTTCAAGAGGTGCGAACAGAGGATAAATGGGAAGAGTGGATTTTGTATATGCTTGAGGCAGTTGAGCAAACATCGCTCGAAACTATCGAGCCTATCAATAATATCAGTGATTTGATGATAAAAACACAAGATAAAATATCACAAGATTTGCCAAAAATTTATAGTAAAGATTTGGTAGAGATACTTTTTATGCACCCCTATACGAAGATAGAATTTTTAGTTGATAGGCTAAATATTACAAGAAAAACAGCTTCAAAGTATTTAAATGAACTTGAAAATATAGGTATATTAGAAAATATACAAATCAAAAATAGTAAATTTTTTATAAATATTGAATTGTTTAATTTATTACGAAAAGGCATATAGGTAAAATTTGTGAAAATTTACCCATGCCTTATTGGCTATGAGTAAAAAATTAAAAAATTTACCCATTGCTTAAAATCTATGTTAAAAAAACAGTAAAATTTACACACAGCGAAAAGGAAACAAAACTTGAAATCAAAAACAGACCAAAAGGAGATTTTTTGCATATATTAACAGTCTCAAGCCTAAACGAGCAGATAAAGTCTCTTTTGGAAGAGAGTTTTAGTCGGGTTTTGGTTGAGGGGGAGCTTTCTCGTGTGACTTTTCATAATAGTGGACATATTTACTTTACGCTCAAGGATGAGAATTCTACTATAAAGGCTGTGATTTTTAAAGCAAATGCTACAAAGTTGAAGTTTCAGTTGCAGGAGGGTTTGAAAGTTGTACTCGATGGGGCTGTAACTCTTTATAAGCCTCGCGGGGAGTACCAGATGAACTGTTTTACGATTCAGCCATCCGGTTACGGTGCTTTGGCTTTGGCTTATGAGCAGTTGAAAAACAGACTCTCAAATCAAGGCTATTTTGATCTCTCAAGAAAAAAAGAGCTTCCGAAATTTCCAAAAAAGATAGCATTAATTACATCTGCTACTGGTGCGGCTTTGCAAGATATGCTTCGCGTTGCAAATGGCAGATACAGAGCTTTGGAGATTGATATTTACGATGTTTTAGTTCAGGGTGATAGCGCAGCTCCTTCCATCGTAAAAGCTATAAATTTAGCCGATGCGAAAGGGTATGATGTTATCGTGGTGGGTCGAGGTGGGGGCAGTATTGAGGATTTGTGGGCGTTTAATGAAGAGATAGTCGCAGATGCAATCTTTAGAGCAAGAACTCCTATGGTCTCGGCGGTTGGACATGAGATTGACTGGGTTATTAGTGATTTTGTGGCAGATTTGCGTGCTCCGACTCCAAGTGCCGCCATGCAGATGATATTGCCAGACTCTAATGAGCTGCTTCAATATATGGACTCACTCTCTTCTAGTATGTCACAGAGAGTTTCGCAAAAGGTTTACAACTCAAAACAGGAACTTGCCCATCTTTTGAGCTCATATTCGCAACACTCTATTGAGAAAAAGATTGTACACAAGATTCAAGAAGTAAAACAACAAAAAGAGCTTTTTAGCCAGACAATAGCTTTTAAAATAGAAAATTTCTCTAAAAATATTGAACAGATTAAAATAAGATTTCCAAATATAATAGAGAGTAAAATAAATATTGCTCAGAATCAAGTAACATATCTTTTAAAAATGTTAGAATCCAATCATCCAAAACTAAAGAGCAAAAAAGGTTTTGCGCAGATTTCGCTAGAATCGGTAGTTGTTGATATATCGGAGTTGAAAATAGATGATATTTTTGAGCTCCAAAGTGATAAGATAAAAGTAAGTGCAAAAGTGCTTAATAAAATAGATATATAGGAGTTGTTATGAATTACCCAAGTTTTTTTGATAGTATAGAGACTATAAAAGTTGTTGACCCTTTGTCAAATGTTTTAGGTGCATTTGAGGGCGGAGTTTATGAGTTTAATTTTTTAGATGCAGTAAAATCAGCAGGACATAGCTGTCCAACTCTTGCCGGTGCTTATCTCGTGACTTTAGAGGGACTGAAGGCTCTCTATCCTAACTCATTAGCGGTTAGAGGAGAGATAAAAGCTGAGTTTAGAGAGCCAATGGAAGAGGGCGTTACAGGCGTTATAAGCAATGTTGTCTCACAAATAACAGGTGCGACGGAGAAGAGTGGTTTTAAGGGTTTAGCTGGAAATTTTGCAAGACACTCTTTGATGAGTTTTAATGCCAACATAAACTCTTCGATAAGATTTATAAGAGTTGACAACGGCAAGAGTATTGATGTGTATTATGACCCATCATCTGTTGGTGGAAGCCCAAAAATGCAACAATTGATGCAAAAAATAATGGGTGGAGTAGCTTCTGCACAAGAAGCAAAAGAGTTTGGCGAGCTATGGCAAGATAGAGTTAAGAGAATTTTTGAAAATAAATCTAGCGTTATAAGAGTAGTAGAGGTTAAATAATAACTGTCAAATGAAATAGACTTTTTAAGTCTATTTTAAAAAAATCACCATTTTAAAACCCCAATAAAAATTAAAAGATACCTGAATAATTTTTTCTATAATCATCATCAAGTTTTTATTTTAGAAAAATCAATATTTGCTTGGTATTTATTTGATAAAATTACAGCGTTAAATTAAATTGCTAATTTATCTGGATTTACCATTAACTAGCAATTCTACTAAATATTAAAATATCAGGATGATTATATGTCAGTACTTTGGGAAGCGTTAAATAATGTTAATGCTATTACAATTGGTTTATTACTTTTATCGCTAGGCATTGCTCTCTTTTATGAGATGATTAATGGTTTTCATGATACAGCAAATGCAGTTGCTATGATTATTTATACAAACTCAATGAAGGCAGAACACTCTGTAATTATGTCTGGTATTATGAATTTCTTTGGTGTTATGATGGGCGGTATTGGTGTCGCTTATGTTATTGTACACTTGTTACCTCTTGATATTATGGTTGCATCAAATCAAAGTGCAACGCTAGTTATGATCTATTCATTACTGATTTCTGCAGTAATATGGAATTTTGGTACTTGGTTTTTTGGCTTGCCAGTTTCCAGCTCACACTCGCTTATAGGGTCTATTATTGGAGTAAGTGCTACATTTGGTGTTATGCATGGTTTTGACTTGTCACAAAGCGTAAACTGGAAAGTTGTCTATGGCATATTGACTGTATTGGCTCTTTCTCCTATTTTAGGCTTTGGTTTTGCATTTTTTATCATGAAGGGAACTAGAAAATTTATTCATAATCCAAAATTTTTTAAAACACCAGATAGCGAAACAAAAAGAAAGCGCCCTAATTTTTGGATGCGCATTGGAATCATTGCAACGGGTGCCGGTGTCAGTTTTGCTCATGGTTCAAATGATGGACAAAAAGGGATTGGTCTTATTATGATTATTCTTATCGGAATATTGCCTATGTATTATGCACTCAATATGGAATCTCATGAATATAAAATCAAGCAAACCAGAGATAGTGCTGCAAATTTAGCAAAATTTTATGCAGAGAATGATGGGGCTTTAACCAAACTTGTGGATGATAAACATCTTATCAGCGCGCTTAAAATAAAAAATACAATTTCGGAGTGTGATGTAAATCAAGTATACAACACAACCTCTCTGATTGCCACCAAGCTTAATGGTATAAAATCATATTCGGAACTTTCACCACAAGATAGATGGAGCATACATACAGCTATTTTATGTTCAGATAATTTTTTTGGTCAAGTGGAAAAAATAGCCGATAAAGATAAATCTGACTATATCTCAGGTCAACGAAAAAACTTGATAACCGCAACCGAATATGTGCCATACTGGGTAATTATGGCTGTCGCTTTTGCAATTAGTATTGGAACTATGATTGGTTATAAGAGAATCGTTATTACAATCGGTGAAAAAATTGGATCTCAGCCAATCAACTATATGCAGGGCACAGTCTCACAAGCAATGTCAATGGTGACTATTTTACTGGCAAACTTTGCTCATGCTCCCGTCAGCACAACACATATCGTCTCCAGTTCCGTTGCTGGATCAATGGTTGCGGAGCCTGAAGGTGGTGTGCAAAAAGGTATGGTTAAAATTATTTTGCTGTCATGGCTCTTTACCCTGCCAGTAACAGCAGTGCTTGGTTCTCTGATTTATATCTGTCTTAATTTTGTAATGTATTAAAGAATATCTCTTGTAAGTAGTTATAAGTCGGTTGCTTAAAGCTTTGTGTTGATAAAAACAGAAAAAAAAGATAAAATCTTAAAAACAAAGGATTCTATTTTTTGTGTCAGTTTTATTGATATTTATTAAAGAATTTGCGTAGATTAATACAAGAGAATATTTATGGAAAGAGTTGAGCCGATGACGCTGTTTGGGTATGAAAAACTCCAAGCAGAGGTTAAAAATTTAAAAGAAGTTAAGCGACCTAGAGTTGTAAAAGATATAGAAGAAGCACTAGAGCACGGGGATCTAAAAGAGAATGCTGAATATCATGCAGCAAAAGAGAACCAAAGGATTATCGACTCTAGGTTGGCTGAACTTGCTACATTTTTGGGGTGTGCTAAAATAGTTGATCCCTCAGAACTTGACCATGTAAAGGTTAGCTTTGGCTCGACAATCATAATGACTGATGTGAAAACAGATGAAGTTTTTAGTTATACGATAGTTGGCGGAAGTGAAAGCAATCCTGATAAGGGGCTTATATCTTTTGGTTCACCTTTAGCCAAGCAACTACTAGGCAAAGAAGAAGGTGATGAAGTTGTTATCGCTCTTCCAAATAGTAAAAAAACATTTGAAATAGATGAAGTCAAATATCAGGAGATAGTTTTTGAGTGCGATTAATGTTGGGATAATTGGAGCGAGCGGTTATACGGGACTAGAATTAATAAAAATAATTATTAAGCATCCAAAGTTTAATCTTGCTTATCTCTCAAACTCCGAGGGTGGATCAACTCTTGGTGAGTTACATCCATCTCTGAGTGGCGTTTATGAGTGTGATGTTGTAAAAACTGATGTGGATGAGTTGGCGAAAAAATGTGAGCTGGTATTTTTAGCGGTGCCTCATCAAACTGCTATGGCTTATGTAGAGCAACTTATGGAAAAAAGTCTTAAGGTTGTCGACCTTTCGGCTGACTATAGGCTGCCACAAGGGATTTATGAGGATTTTTACTGTCCACATGCAGATGCGCAAAATCTCTCGCATGCAGTTTATGGGCTTCCTGAGCTTTTCCGCAGTGAGTTAAAAAGTGCAAAACTTATAGCAAATCCTGGCTGTTTTCCAACTTCTGCAATTTTGGGTGTTTTACCTTTTATGGGTAAAAGAGTTGATGGTAGCCCGATTATTGTTGATGCAAAAACCGGCGTTAGTGGAGCTGGAAAAAAACTTAGCGACAATACTCACTTTGTAAATGTTAATGATAATCTTTTCGCATACAATCCACTAACTCACAGACACGCGCCAGAGATAGCACAAAAGCTCGGTGTGAATTTTGATGAGGTTAATTTTGTTCCGCATCTAGTACCCATAACTCGTGGTATGATAAGCTCGATTTACATACAAATTGAGGGAGATTTTGACGCTTTTACTGTTTTGAGTGAGTTTTACAAAGATGAAAAATTTGTAAGAGTGCGTAAAAATCCAGTTGATATGAAGAGCGTGGCGGGAACTAATTTTTGTGATATTTTTGTAAAGAGAAATAAAAATGTACTCTTTATCTCAAGCGCAATTGACAATCTTATGAGAGGCGCCTCTTCTGCTGCTGTTGTAAATGCAAACCTGATGATGGGACTTAGCGAAGATTTAGGGATTCCAGATATAGCTTATGTCCCATAATATAGAGATAAAAGAGGGCGCATTTATAGTTGCAGATGTGCACTATTCGCAAAGACGGCCAGAGTTTTTGGAATTCTTAAAAGAGATTCATTCAAAAAAACTTCAGCCCTCTCAGCTAATCCTTATGGGCGATATCTTTGATGCGCTCTTTGGTGGAGTCTCTTATACGAAAAAAGCAAATCATGAAGCCATAAAACTCCTAAATGAAATATCTTTAAATATAGAAATTATATATTTGGAAGGAAACCATGATTTTAGACTTAAAAATATATTTAAAAATGTAAAAGTTTTTACCATCTCAAAACAACCACTTGAAGTTAATTATAAAAACAAAAAAGTTCTTTTAGCTCATGGTGATATAGAGAGTCCGCTGGGATATAGAATTTACACTTGGGTTATTAGAAATCCTGTCGTGCTATTTATTCTCTCGTTTATAGATTGGATGTTTGGACACTTAATTTTAAAAAAGTTAAATAGTTATCTTAATAAAAAAGAGGATTGTAGAGAATTTTTGAATTTAGAAGAGTTTATGATGAAAAGATTGGTAGATAAATATAGCTGCGACTACTTTATAGAGGGACATTTTCATCAAAATAAAACAATAAAATTTAAAAAGTTTAACTATACAAATTTAGCTGCTTTTGCTTGCAATCAAAGATACTTTATTGTAAAATCATCGCAAGAACTAGAGCTAATAGAAGTGATTTTTTCTCAAAAAGGGGTTTAGTATATGGATGTAGATAGTTCACTGAAAATTGGCTCAAACGAGATGGAACTTGTTGATTTTCGTATTTTTAAACAAGAAGATGATGGGATATATGAGGGTATTTACGGCATAAATGTCTCAAAAGTTCATGAAATTATAAAATATCCAGTTCTTACTGAACTGCCTGGAACCCCAGATTTTATAGAGGGTATTTTTGATTTAAGAGATGTTGTTATCCCTGTTGTAAGTTTGGCAAAATGGATGGGCATAAAAGAGCCAGAGAGCGTAAAAAATGATTTAAGAATTATTATTGCAGAGTTCAACAATGTTCTTATAGGTTTTGTAGTCCATGAAGCAAGAAGGATAAGAAGAATCAACTGGGGAGATATTGAACCAGTATCTTATATGAACAGCAATGGTGCGGCAGATGGAAGTAAAATAACCGGAATAACTAGAATCGAGGGGGATAGCGTTCTTCTTATTTTAGATCTAGAGAGCGTTGTCCAAGATCTTGGACTTTATGAACCAGACACGCAAAGCGCTCCTGCTTTAATAGATGAGCTTAGTGGACTGGCTCTTGTGCTAGATGATAGTTCGACTGCTAGAAGAATTGTAAAAGAAGCTCTTGTGAAAATGGGATTTGAAGTTATAGAAGCAATGGATGGCAAAGAGGGATTGGAAAAGCTAGAAGAGCTGTATAGCGTGTATGGTAAAGAGATAACAAATAAATTAAAAATAATTATATCGGATGTTGAAATGCCAAGAATGGACGGTTTTCACTTCTCATCAAATGTTAAAGAGGACGCTAGGTTTAAAAGTATCCCAATTATATTTAACTCCTCAATAAGTGATCATTTTAGTGAAAACAGAGGGTTAGATGCTGGTGGCGAGGCGTATATGGTTAAGTTTCAGGCGAGTATATTTTACGATGAAGTGTCACGAGTAGTTCGTGCACATATGAAATAGGAGTATAAAAATGGATGAATTTCAGGAAATATTACAAGACTTTTTAGTTGAATCTTTCGAGCTAATAGAGCAGCTAGATCAGGATTTAGTAGAGCTAGAAAGTAGACCAGAAGATTTAGAGCTATTAAATGGAATTTTTCGTGTAGCACACACAGTTAAGGGAGCTTCTTCATTTTTAAATTTTGATATTTTAACCCATCTGACTCATCATATGGAGGATGTTTTAAATAAGGCTAGACATGGAGAGTTGCTAATCACGCCATCAATTATGGATGTAATCTTGGAGTCGATTGACCTTATGAAGGCACTCTTGCATATTATCCGTGATACTAGTGCGGATGCTGGAATAGATGTCTCGGAGTGTGTCAAAAAACTAGATAAAGTAAGTTCTGGAGAGATTGCTGATGAGCCTGTTCAAGCACAAGTTCATGTAAAAGAGGTGGTAGAGGTTATAGCTCCTTCAAAAGAGCCAGAGTCAGAACTCGACTACGAAAATATGGATGATAATGATATTGAGGCAGAGATAGAGAGACTTCTAAAAAACAGACAAGCAGAAGATAAAGCAAAAAGGGACTCAAAGATTGCAGCTGGTGAGAGTGTTGTCTCACTTGACTCAGATGAAGATAATGAAGAGTCTGGCGACTTCCATGTACCAGTAGTTGTGGCACCAGTACATGTCCCACCAGTACAAACTACACCAACTCCAAGAGTCTCAAGGGCGGACGATGAGAGTATGAAAGCAGCAGCTCCAGCTAAAAAAGAGGCAGTTGTAGACCAAACAATCCGTGTTGATGTTCGAAGGCTTGACCACTTAATGAATCTGATTGGTGAGCTGGTTCTTGCTAAAAATCGTTTAATAAAAATAAATGATGATGTTGAAGAGAGATATGAGGGTGAAGAGTTTTTAGAAGAGCTTAATCAGGTAGTTTCCATTGTTTCTCTTGTTACAACCGACTTGCAGATTGCGGTTATGAAAACAAGAATGTTGCCAATCGGTAAAGTGTTTAACAAATTTCCAAGAATGATTAGAGATTTAAGTCGTGAACTTAATAAAAAAATAGAGCTAGAGATCTACGGTGAGGATACTGAGCTTGACAAATCAATCGTTGAAGAGATTGGAGATCCTCTTGTTCATATTATCAGAAATTCATGTGACCATGGTATCGAGATTCCATCGATTCGTCTTGAGCAGGGTAAGCCTGAGACAGGAACTATAAAGTTAAAAGCTTATAATGAAGGTAACCAGATTGTTATCCAGATAGATGATGACGGAAAAGGTCTTGATACTGATATGCTAAAAAATAAGTCTTTAGAGAAGGGTCTTATAACAGAAAAAGAGGCCGATCAGATGAGCGAAAAAGAGGCGTTCGCGCTCATCTTTAAGCCAGGTTTTTCGACGGCTGCGGCAGTTACAAATGTCTCTGGTCGTGGTGTTGGTATGGATGTTGTAAAAACTAATATTGAAAAAGTAAAAGGGATTATAGATATAGATAGTGAGCTTGGTGTTGGAACATCAATGAAGCTAAAGATTCCACTAACTCTTGCAATTATTCAAGCGTTGTTGGTTGGCGTTCAAGAGGAGCATTATGCTATTCCACTTGCGTCAGTCCTTGAGACAGTCAGAATCTCTAAAGATGAAATTTATACAGTTGAGGGTCGCTCTGTTATGAGACTCCGCCATGATGTTTTATCTTTAGTTCATATCGGTGATATTTTTGAAGTTGAGAGAATCCTAGATTCGAGCGAGCACGCCTATGTTGTTGTTCTTGGTCTTGGAACAAACAAACTAGGCCTTATAGTTGATACTCTTGTTGGACAAGAAGAGATAGTTATAAAATCACTGGGTGACTTTTTACAAGGCATCGAAGGCGTGGCTGGAGCTACTATCCGTGGTGATGGAGGGGTTACTCTTATTGTTGATGTACTTGCACTTATGGACATAGCAAAACATGTAAAAACAAAAGCAATACCGGAGGGTTCTTCAGCTTCTGCTCAGACATCATTAGAAAAAAGCAAAGCTAGTGATTATAAGGTTATGATAGTTGATGACTCTAAGACAGACAGAACCATTATGAGAAAAGCGTTAGAACCACTTGGAATCACACTTATTGAAGCTGGTGATGGGCAAGAAGCATTAAACATTTTAAAACAGGGTGACCATAATTTTGATGCGATGTTGGTTGATATAGAGATGCCTAGAATGGACGGCTATACACTTGCCACTGAGATTAAAAAATACAATCGTTACAAAAACCTACCTCTTATCGCCGTCACATCTCGTACGGGTAAATCAGATAGGATGCGCGGAGTTGAATCAGGTATGGTTGAGTATATAACTAAGCCATACTCTGCTGATTATCTCTCAAGTGTTGTCCAAAGAAATATTAATTTTAAGTCGGAGTTTTAAAATGAGCGATAAATTAAAACAGATTATCAACAAACAACAAGAGGCACAAAACAACTCTTTGATTAAAGCCGAGGAAGTTGTTCAGCTGGTTGGATTTATTATAGGGGATGAAGAGTACGCGGTGCCTATCTTGTCGATTCAAGAGATTATAAAACCTTTTCCTTGGACAAGAGTTCCTCAGGTTCCAAAACATGTAGTTGGTGTTTTTAATATGCGCGGAGCCGTTATACCACTTATAGATCTTCGTCTTAAATTTGGCATAAGCGCTAAGAAACAGAGTGACGAAACTAGATTTATTGTAATGAGAGATGGTGATGAGGTCGCTGGATTTATTATCGACAGATTGACTATGGCAATCAGAATAAAGAAGAGTAATATTGGGCCAGCACCAGAGAGTATGCATGGAGAAGATACCATGATAGATGGCGTTGGTAAGCAAGAGGATAGGTTGATATCTATACTAAAAGTTAAAAAACTTCTTGCGAGAGATTTTTAATACCATCAAATATGAGTGATTCCTCACTAGATATTAAAATTATACAAAATAGACTCTCCCTGATATTCAAAGGAGAGCTCACTCTTTTAAATATAGCAGACTACAGCAAGCAAGTAGATGTAATCTCACTTAATCAACAGCAGAGCGTTTACATAGATTTCAGAGAACTTAACTTTTTAGATAGTGCTGGGGCTGTTTTTATACGCAGTTTTATGAAAAAACTAAGTTCTAGGAGTATTGCGGTGGAAACTCTGTGTCAAAATCGAGATATTTTGGCAATGTTGGAGCTTGTGAGCTCTCAAGAGAATTCATCAATCACCACAAATAAAAACAAAATTACTTTGTTGGAAAAAATAGGTAAAGTAACACTAAACAACTATTATGGTTTTATCTCTTTTATGCATTTTATTGGGGAGCTTTTTGTAAATAAGTTTCACTATCTTCTTACTCCAAAAAATATCAGATACAAAGAGATAGCCTTTGAAATCAATGAGAGTGGCGTAAAAGCATTTTGGATTGTATCACTTACCAGTTTTCTTATAGGATTGGTTTTAGCTTATCAATCTGCTTACCAGTTAAAAATTTATGGTGCAAATATATTCATTGTAGATATGCTTGGCCTATCTATTCTTAGAGAGTTGGCTCCTGTAATAACTGCTATAGTTGTAGCAGGTAGAAGCGGCTCTGCTTTTACAGCACAAATTGGGGCTATGAAAATCACTCAAGAACTTGATGCTATGAGAACTATGGGTTTTAATCCATATAGATTTTTGGTTGTTCCTCGCATTTTAGCTTTAATGATTTCGTTACCAATACTAATTTTTGTAGCAGATATGATGGCACTGCTTGGTGGCATGATTATTGCAAATATAGATTTGGGAATATCCACTGATCTTTTTTTAGATAGATTCAGTAGCGTAATAGCTGTAAAACATTTTTTTATAGGAATTATTAAAGGTCCATTTTTTGCATTTTTGATAGCTTCTATTGGAATATACAGAGGGTTAATGGTTAAGGATGATACTCAAAGCTTAGGGTTTAACACAACAAAGAGTGTTGTTGAAGCGATTTTTGCTGTTATTGTTTGTGATGCAATTTTCTCAATAGCATTTACAAGTTTGAAGATATAATGAAAAATATTATAAAAGTTAGAGACCTAAAGACACTTTTTGGGGATAAGATGATTCATGATGGTCTGAATCTAACCGTAAAAGAGGGTGAGATTTATGGACTCCTAGGTCCTAGCGGATGTGGCAAGACAACACTCCTTAGGGAGATGGTAATGTTGCAAAAAAGCCTTAGTGGCAGCATAGAAGTTTTGGGGTATGAGTTAAATAGTATAAGATACGCCGAAGCACAGGAACTTAGAAAGAAATTTGGAGTTCTATTTCAATTTGGAGCTCTTTTTTCATCTCTGACGATAAGAGAAAATATCGCTTTACCATTGGTAGAATTTACTAATTTATCTAGAGGAATGATAGGGGAGATTGTTGATTTTAAGATAAATATAGTTGGTCTCGAAGTTGGTGACGCAGATCTTTACCCATCGCAAATAAGTGGAGGTATGAAGAAAAAAGCAGCACTAGCTCGCTCTCTTGCAATGGATCCAAAACTTCTATTTTTAGACGAGCCAACAAGCGGACTAGATCCAATATCCGCGAGAGAGTTTGACTCCCTTATCCTAAAACTAAGAGATCTGCTTGGATTAACTATTATGATGGTTTCTCATGATTTAACATCCATGTATGATACGCTTGATTCGGTTGCAATAATTGATAATAAAAAGATAATATATGAGGGAACTTTGAATAACGCAATAAAAATAGATAATGAGTTTATAAGAACTTTTTTTAGAAAAGGTGAATCAATATGAACAACAAAGTGAATTATGGTTTGGTTGGATTTTTGGTACTTATTGGCATATCGCTGATGTTAGGCTTTGGATATTGGCTTCTTAAGCCTGCTAAAGAGGCTGAAGTACAAAAATACAGCATATACTTCAGTGAGTCAATATTGGGGTTAAACATAGATGCTCCAGTAAAATATAGAGGGATTAGTGTTGGAAAAGTTGTGAAACTGAGCATAAATGAAAAAAATGCTGAGCAGGTTGAGGTTTTGGTTGAAGTGCTAAAGAGTGCTCCTATAAACTCCTTAACGTTAGCACAACTAACCTCTCAGGGGATAACTGGACTTAGTTATGTAAACTTGATAGTTGAAAAAGGCATAGACGCAAAGGCTTTGGAGACAAAAAATGACGAGAAATACCCAGTTATAAAGTCTGTCCCATCGCTTCTTGTAAAGCTAGAGAGTACATTTAGTGAAGTTGCTATAAATTTAGCAAAGACACTAGAGAAGACACAAGAACTTCTTGGTAAAGAGAACCAACATGACATATCTCAACTGCTAAAAAATAGTGTTGTTCTTGTTGATAAAATGAATAGAGTTCTTGATGATAAAACAATAGATGATTTTCATAAAACAATGCAAACGCTAGATAGCACGACAAAACAGATAGAAATTATGGTACCAAAAGTTACAAAACTAGTTGAGAAAAGTGGTAAGTGGGAAGATGATATCGCAGTTACATTTAGCTCTATTATGAAGAGCTATCTTGGCATTAAAGCCACTATGGATAACTTTAGGGATTCGCTAGATAGAGGTGATTTTAATATGAAAGATATAAGCAATAATATTTTTCCTACCATGAACTCTACGATGATAGAGATGCAAGAGCTTATGATAAGAATGAATGAGGCTATAGAGAAGTATGAGCGAAATCCACGCGATATGTTGTTTAAGCAAGAGAGAGTAAAAAAAGCACCAGGAGAAAACTGATATGAAACAAATTTTAATTGCTATAAGTCTGCTATTTTTGTCTGGATGCACAATGACGAAGCCATACATTACTGAGTATAAAATCTCAACGAAAGAGGTACAGATCAAACATGATGTCGGCGGATGCAGAGATAAAACTATGAAAATTGCGCAAGCGTTTAGCGAAAAATCTCTTATGTCTTCGATGATGGATTACACGCAATCGGGTAATAAAGTTTTCTCATATACAGAGTCACAGTGGCAAGAGACACCAAATCACGCTATTACCGCTTATATGTATAATGAAATTAAAGAGAGTGCCATTTTCAAGAGCGTTTTGAATTCAAGATCTGTTAGTAAAAGTGATATGATTTTGGAGATAACTATAGAAGAGTTTATGCAACACTACTCTTTTGATATGAAAGAGTTATATTCGAGTGTTGTTGTATCATTGGCGGTTGTTGATGCAAAAACAAATAGTATAGTAGCTACAAAGACATTTAAATCAAAAGTAGATTCAAAAAAATTAAATGCAGACGGTGGAGTAGAAGCACTTAGCTCTGCCTTAGCAGATATATCAGAGAAAAGCATTGAGTGGCTTAGTGGTGTTTGCAAATGATAATAGAGAGCGAATATAAAAAACGAAGAGATACTTTAGCAAAAGACTTTTTAAAAAACTCAGTTGTGGTTATATTTAGCTCTGAGCCTGCAACTCGTTCTCATGACACACACCATCCATATAGACAAGATAGTAATTTTTACTACCTAAGCGGTTTTAAAGAGGACAACTCTGCACTTATGTTTATAAAAACAAAAAATAGCCTAAAAACAGCCCTTTTTGTGCATAAAAAAGATAAAACGCTAGAACTATGGAACGGAAAAAGATTGGGTGTTAAAAAGGCAAAAAAAAGGTTTCTTGTAGATGAAGTTTATGAAATAGATAAGTTTAATGATGTCTTTAAGACCTCAATCAAAGGTAAAAAAAACATCTATTTTGAGATAAACTCAAAGAAAAGCGCTACAGAGAAGATTTTAAAAAGCACAAAGATATTTAAAGAAAAATTTGACATCATCCCACATGTACAAAAAATGAGACTTATAAAATCAGCTTCCGAGATAGAGCTTATGAGAGAGTCAATTTCAATCACAGCAAAAGCGCATCATACGGCTATGAGCATGAATAAAGAGGGTAAATATGAGTATCAACTTCAAGCAGAGATAGAGTATGAGTTTAGACACAATGCGGCCTATAGTGACGCATATACCTCAATAGTTGCATCTGGAAACAATGCAAATACTCTTCACTATATAGAAAATAGCAAACTTTTAGTTGATGGAGAGCTTATCCTAATAGACGCAGGGTGTGAGCATAACTACTATGCAAGTGATATAACAAGAACAATTCCAGTAAATGGCAGATTTAGTGAGTCTCAAAAAGAGCTATATAGCTTGGTTTTGGATACTCAACTAAAAGTTATCAGTATGATAAAGCCATCTATTATGCGAAGCGAACTTCAAAAAGTAGCAGAGGAGTTGTTAACTGAAGGGATGATAAAGCTTGGTATTTTAAAAGGTAGCGCAATAAAGGCTATAAAAGAAAAAAAGCATAAAAAGTATTATCCACATGGAATAGGGCATTGGATAGGGATAGATGTACACGACCCAGCACCATATAAAGATGAGAAAGATAGAGAGATACCGCTTTGTGAGGGTATGGTTTTAACCATTGAACCGGGATTGTATATTGACAAGAACGATAAAAGTGCTCCTGAAAGATTTAGAGGGGTGGGCATTAGAATAGAAGATGATATTTTAGTAACAAAAGATGGATATGAAAATTTATCTGCTTCTATTGCCAAGACTATAGAGGAGATAGAAGCAGAAAGTTTTCACAAAAAATAACAAATTAGATCAAATTAATCTAAATTTATTATCTTAATCTATATAGCAATAAAGTCTATACTTGTATAAATTTTTTTATGTTAGTTATAGCTATAGCTCCAGCCAGTTAGGCTTTTTACTTTTGCTTCATCAAAAGCATCAGAATCTGCTAAAAAATCCATAACCAACATTGGAATATTTGGGATAACCATCATATCATCTTCTTTTACTAGTAGGAGTGGCATTGGATTGTTTTTTGAGTCTATAGAGAATCCGACAGGCATTATTTGGCTCATTATTTCAATAGGGTTTCTTATCTTATTTTCATTTAAGAATTTATCAAAAATAGCCTTTTGTATATCTTTGGGTATATCATCAGATGTATTTAAAAAAAATGTAAAGTGAATCGGCGCTTCTTTGAAATAATCAGGTGATGGAGCTGCCATGATTATGTACTCAACACCATTTAGATGCTCTTGTATCTCATCTATGGTTAAGTATCTTGCTGAAGTGGATGTTTTTTGCATAAAAATTATCCCTTTATTAGTGGCTCGCCACTCTCTTCTTCTAGCTCTCTTTGGAGTTTTGACATCTCAAATCTTATGGTATCCATAACGAACGGAGGGACATTGTCTGCTTTACTCCATCTTACTTCATTTATTACGCCATCATACTTTATGCCTAGTTCTTCAATTTTTGTTGAGTACTCAGATAAGTCCTTACATATCTCAACGGCATCATCACTAATATCTTTTAGCTCTATAAACCAATCTTCATAGCTTCCGTCTACCATTTTTATAGTTGATTCAAAAACTCCGCTCATTGTTATCTCTCTGTTTTATCAAATTTTTTTGTAAATGTTGAGAGATCATCTTTTTTCTTTAAATCTCCGTTGTATTGTATGTTTCTAATATCAATATCATCATCATTTAGCATTCTTGGAACGGCGTCGCCATTGGCAATAACTTCCATATGAGCGTTTAGCTCATCTTCGCTGTACGCCATCTGCATATCAGCAGCTATAACATGAGAAATCCCCTCGATGACTCTAAGTTTCTCTAGCTCTTCTGAGACGCTCTCGCCTTCAATAGTTACGATGATTCTACCTTTGGCATCGTGAAGATGATAGTCGCACACCTCACAATCTTTAAGATTTTGCACAACTTCATCTAAAAATTTTGGTAGTGTTTGAACCACTATGCTTGATATATTCATTTTTTCCTCTTTGTTGCAAATTTAATTTTTTGTTGAATCTATTCGTATGAAACTATTCTTGTTTTTTCACCATTTTGATGGCGTATGCTATCGTAAAGTTTCTGATGTTCTAATTTTTCACTATAGCTAATTGGGGTTCTAAGTGATATGTATTCCACTAACTCACCATCCTTATAAACCCCAGAAATTATTGCTTTTACCCAATAAAAACCTCCGTCTTTTCTGATATTTTTAACAACACCGCTCCACTGTTCTTTGTTTTTAATCTTTCCCCACAACTCTTTAAAAATACTCTTTGGCATATCTGGGTGTCTGACGATATTATGATGTTTTCCTAAAAGCTCTTCTGGTGCATATCCGCTGATTTGAGAAAATATCTCATTTACATATGTAATGTTTCCCTCAAGATCGGTTCTGGAGATGATGATTTCACCTTGAGGCACTTCTGTTTCAACTAAAAATTCACTTTTGCTATAGTCCATCTTATGCTCCTTTTTATTTTATTTTATAAAGATTTACTATCTTATTATTACTTGAGGTTAAAAACTCTTTTTCGCTAATAAATATAATATTTGATATTGTAGTATTGTTTCCGCCAAATATTCCGATTTGCATCTTTGTTGCTGTATTAAAAATAGCCACATTGTTATTTTCGTCACACGAATAACCAGCTAAGTGCCCTTTTGGTGATAATCCTACGCTATAAACTAAAAACTGAGACTCTAGGCTATATGCAGAGTTTGGTATCTGTGTGTATATGCCTATTTTTCTATCTTGTCCCGCTGTTATTACTAAACCATTTTTATAATCAATTTGAAAAATATTATCTAAGTTTTGCCCACCTAAAGTTTTTATCTTTTTTCCATTTTTTGTATCATAAATATGAATGTCACCACCCTCATCAGCAACAACCGTTTGTGTTCCAGTTTCATTTAGGCGAAAGTCTGAAAATCTACCACCACTAACTTGAACACGGTAGTTTTGCTTGGCCTTGGCTATATCATAAGAGATAAGCTCGTTACTAAGAAGTGCTAGTAATATAGTGTTTTGATCTAAATATTTTGCCTTAATGATACTTAATTTTTTTCTAGAATCAATTATTGTATTTTTTTGACTATTTTTATAGATATTGACCCTACTAAATCCTTTTTCATCTTGAGAGAGAACCATGATGTCATCACCGATTTTATCTACAGAAAAAACTTTTGAATCAACGATGTCACCTTTAAAATCTTTAATTTTATCAACTTTTATCTTTTTGACTATTTTTTTTGTTTTATAATCAAATATATCAACAACTCCAGTATCTGTTGCGGCATATACTCTATTGTCTTTGTATATTAGATCAATTACGCCACCACTTGCTATGAAGCTTGACATTGGCTTATTTGTATTTTGAGAAAAAAGTGAAGTTATAAGAACCAATAGAAGCAAAATTTTATTCATGAGCCAGTACCTTTATCTCTATTGCGTCTGTTGGACACCTACCTATACAAAAACCACAAGAAGTGCATTTGTCATTTATCTCAGGCTTAAACATCGCCTTAAAATCTATGGCATTATCTAAGCAGGGATCTTTGCATGAGAAACACATAGTCTGGTTCCAACTAAGACATTTTGTTTTGTTGATTGTAATTCTAGAATTTATAACTCTTTTATTCTCAAGTTTTAAAACACCATATTCACAAGCATTGGCGCACTCGTCGCAATAGGTACAACCACCATTTAAAAAACTTAAATAGGGAGTTTTATCACTTGCTATTTTAATGATATCTTCTTCACAAACAGTGGCACATTTAGCGTCGCACTTGCTACACTCATTGAGAAAAAGAGATTCATCGCTGTTGTATGGTGGTCTGAGTAGATTTTCTTGCTTTGTCTTGCCAATAATTTTAAAGGCAAGAGAGCTAAATAGCTCTCTTCTTTGCATTAGTGATGTTCACTTCCGCCGCCAGCAGCAGAGTTTTTGTTTGCTATATCTTTTTCTGTTATAAAGCTATCTCCACCGATTACCGTATCTAGTGAATCTGTTAGAGTTGAGCCTTTCCAGTTAGATCTTGAAGCACCATCTTTTGATGTATACACAGCTTCAAATGTATTCTCTACAACTAAGTTACCTTGAGATTGTGGAGCATGACACTGAGTACAGTTAAATCTTGCATTTTGAAGCTCTTCACCTTTTTTGATTGAAACTTCATTTTTGTAGTTGTTTACTGGAATAAACACTTCCCCATCTTTAAGTTCAGCTCTTGGTCTAAAATCTGTAAAGTGTGACACAGGAATTGGTGTAGCACCAACGCTATCAGCTACTTCAGGTAAGTGACAACTCACACATCTGTTGTCGTTACTTTTGATGGGTAGCATACCAATCGTATCGTGAGGAATCATAGGAGGTGCATCTTGAAATGCTCTTCTGATTTTTGTACTTGTTGTAGCTTGAGCTGTTCCATATTCAGTTTTTACAGCTATTGTGCTATCTTCTGTGTATATGTCAGTCTTTCTTAAACCCAAAGACTCTTCGGTTACAGTTTTTGTAGCTACATTTGCCTCTGATGATTTAAGTCCATCAGTGCCACAGCCAACCATTAGTAGCGCCCCAGCAACTAAACTAATCGTTATTTTATTTATTGCTCTCATTTTTTTCTCCCGTTTTTTTATTTTTTGCTAGACCTCGTATTGAAAAACCAAGAGCGTCATCATCACAAACCTCTATACATCTAGCACAATTTGTGCATTCGCCAGAGAGAACAGGAATGCTCTCCTTGCCAATCATATATAGAACTTGTTGTTCAGGACAAACTACTTTGCATTTCATACATAAAGTACAATTCTCTTCGTTATGATGTACTCGTATTAAACTTAACTTTCCAACTATAGAATAAAAGCCACCAAGTGGGCATATATGTCCACACCACCCATTTTTTAAAACAAATAGGTCTAAAAGAAAAATGATGAGCATCGCTGCCCATCCAAAACCCAAACCAAACACAATACCTCTATGAAGCATAGAGATTGGTGATATAAATTCAAAAGCAGTGATACCCATAGCGAACGATAGTACCAAGCTTAGCGCTAAAACCCAATATCTCATGTTTCTTGATGCTGGTTGTTTTTTTGAGATCGCATCAACTCCCAGTTTTCTTCTAAGGAGTGCTGCTGCGTCCGTAACTATATTTATAGGACAAACCCAACTACAAAAAGAGCGACCACCAATCAAAAGGTAAAATAGAGTGACAATAAAAGCGCCCACAAGCAAGTCAGTTGCCAAAATGGCTCCCGCTGCTACCATTTGTAAAAGAGCATAAGGATCACTTAGTGGAACAATGCCCAAAAATAGTGATGAGCTAAGATTACCCATCAGAAGAGTCCAACCCCAAGCATTTGCTCCAAAGTATAAAAACAGAACTCCAAACTGAGTTGTTCTTCTTAAAATAAGGTATCGGTAGCTATTCCATAACTTCGTCATTAGTATAAATCCCCCGAACCACTATTTAAAGAGTCAACAGCACTCTTCTCGCTAATCTTAGTTTCTGACTTTATCTCTTTAGCATCTTCGAGACGCTTCTCATCATTTTTATCCCAACCCTTGATGTAGTGACTGCCAACTCTACCCATTGCAACTTCATTTGGAAGTACAAAGATAGCAGGTTTTTCAGTTACACAAGCTTTTTCACAAAGTCCACAACCGATACAAGCATCTGCATGAACAACTGGTGTTAAAAACGCATGTTTACCAGTTCTTTCGTTTCTATTATACTCTATAGTTATTGCTTTTCCTAAAATCGGACAAGCTCTATAGCAGGCATCACACTGAATTCCCCAAAACGCTATACAGCTCTCTTTATCAACAATTGCAAGACCCATGTCTGCTTTATAGATATCAAGAACTCCATTTGTTGTAACACTAGATTCACTTAATGCCCCAGTAGGACATACTGGAACACATGGAATATCTGGACACATATAACAAGGTATATCTCTAGGAATAAAATATGGAGTTCCTAGAGGTTTGTGATCACCTGGTTTGGCAAGCAATAGTGTATTGTAAGGACAAGCTTCAACACAAAGCCCGCATTTAATACATGTTTTTAAAAAATTACTCTCTTTTATGGCCCCTGGCGGACGAAGGATAAGCCCAGACGCTGTAACTTCACTTACATACGCACTCCAAACAAAACCTCCAAGTGCTGTTATTCCAGCACCTCTTGCCATATTTAAGATAAATTTTCTTCTATCACTTGTTGCTTTATTTTCCATTTTAGTGGGTGCGCTTCGCACTAGGCAAAGCCACTTATCCTTTATTTATAGTTGTTATGCTTTGTAAATTTTTACAGCACATTTTTTAAAGTCTGTCTGTTTTGACATTGGACAAGTTGCATCTAAACAAACTTTGTTGATAAATACATTTTCGTCAAACCAAGGAACAAACACTAAGCCTCTTGGAGGTCTGTTTCTACCACGAGTCTCAACTCTAGCTTTAACTTTACCACGGCGAGATTCAACCCAGCATAAACCACCCTGTTTAAGATCTTTTTTCTTAGCATCTTCGGGGTGCATATAACACAATGCTTCAGGTACTGCACGGAAAAGTTCAGGCACACGCATAGTCATAGTTCCTGAGTGCCAGTGCTCTAAAACACGACCAGTACATAACCATGTATCGTAGTGTGCATCTGGCATTTCTGGTGGATCCATGTATGGACGAGCAAAGATTTTAGCTTTATTTTCAAGTGATTTTTCTTTAGTATCTTTGTCTACGCCATGTAAATTACCGCTTTTTAGTGATTTAGCGATTTTTCCATAGAATGCGTGAGTATCATTTGTACCTTTAGCTGCTTTTGCTGCATATGGGTCATACTTAGTATTAAATCTCCAAGAAGTCTCTTTTCCATCAACAACAGGCCACTTAAGACCACGAACTTTATGGTACATATCAAATGGTGCAAGGTCATGACCATGTCCGCGAGTAAATGACGCGTACTCTTCAAAAAGATATTTTTGAATAAAGAAACCATACCCTTTAAATACTTTTCCATCACTTCCAATAACATTTCTGCTATCACCGCTAGCTTCAGTATTGTCATATCCTCTTTGGATAGGGTCATTTTGATCAACTTTATAAGATTTAGCAATTTTGTTAGCAAATAGAATCTCAAACATTGTAGTGTTTTCGTTATAGCCCATAGCTTTTGCTTTTTCAATCATACTTGGAAGAGCGTCTTTTCTTGGACCAGATGGTGCATATCCGCCCCATACATCTTTAACCGTAAATCTTTTTGAAAGCTCAACCCACTGCCATGAATCACTCATAGCATCTCCAACTGGAAGAACTTGTTGTCTCCAATGTTGTGTGCGGCGCTCAGCATTTCCATAAGCTCCCCATTTCTCATAAATCATGGCAGAAGGTAAGATAAGGTCAGAAACTTTAGCTGATATACCAGGATATCCATCAGAAGTAACGATAAAGTTATCCATCTCTCTAGCTGCTTTAATCCAGTGATGAGCACTTGCAGAATCTTGATAAGGATTACAAACATTTACCCATGCAAATTTGATTAATCCATCTTCAATATCACGGTGAATTTTCATAATATGTTGAACACCTACAGGATTGATTGTTCCTTCTGGAACCATCCATTTGTTCTCAGTAGTTTTTCTATGTGCAGGATTTTCTATCATCATGTCGGCTGGAAGTCTATGAGTAAATGTACCAACTTCACGAGCAGTACCGCAAGCTGATGGTTGACCAGTTAGAGAAAATGCTCCAGAACCAGGAACAGCTTGTTTATTAAGCATAAAGTGAACATTATAAGAGAGTGTGTTTACCCATGAACCGCGTGTATGTTGGTTCATACCCATTGTCCAGAAAGATACAACTTTTCTACCTTTTTCAATGTAGAGGTTAGCTAATGTTTGAAGTTTTACTTTGAAATCTTCCATACTTTCATCAGGGTTACCTTTTACAATAGCTGCTGTATACTCAAGAGTGTATGGCTCTAATGATTTTTTATAATCTTCAAAAGAGATTTCCCAGTGACCAAGTGTTCCAGGAATATTTGTCATTGTATCGCCAGCTTTGTAACCATATGGCTCTAATGCAGGACCCTCTTTTTTAGAAACTACTTTCTTCATCTCTTTGCTGACAGTTTCCATCTCAAGAGCTGTGTATTTTCCATCTTTTACTGATTTTTCATCACTTCTTCTCATTCCATAGCCAATATTTACGGGACCAGCTGCGAAAATCATATGTTTTTTAACAAAATTCCAATCAATGATTTTCTCTGCATCATCTCTCATTACAATCTCTCTTGCAATGTAGTTCCATAAAGCCCCGTCAGTGTTTGGCGAGAAGATAATCTCAATATCAGCTAAATCAGAAGTTCTGTGAGTATAAGTTTGGATAGATATAACTTTTACTCTATCTGGCTTAGATAGTTTTCTGTCAGTTACACGAGTCCATAAAATAGGGTGCATCTCTGCCATATTTGAACCCCAAGATACGATTGTGTCGGTTAGTTCAATATCATCGTAGCAACCAGAAGGCTCATCAACACCAAAAGTCTGGTAAAAACCAACAACGGCAGATGCCATACAATGTCTTGCATTTGGATCAAAAGCGTTTGAACGGAATCCAGCTTTCATCATCTTTTGTGCTGCATAACCTTCCATGATAGTGTATTGCCCAGAAGCAAAAACTCCAACAGCCTCAGGTCCGCCATGTTTTAGTGCTTTTTTGATGTTAACTTCCATCTCATCAAAAGCTCTGCTCCAAGAAACAGGAGTAAACTTACCTTTTTTGTCAAATTTGCCATCAGCGCCAACTCTAAGTAGTGGTTGAGTCAATCTATCTGCACCGTACATAATCTTAGCATTAAAGTAACCCTTAATACAGTTAAGACCACGGTTTACTGGTGCTGCAGGGTCTCCCTTAACAGCAACAATTTTACCATTTTTTGTTGCCATCATAATTCCACAACCTGTACCACAGAAACGACAAGCTGCCTTATCCCATCTCCAATCTCCTTCAGCTTTAGCTGCTGCTGCTTCAAGCTCAGCTGGTACGCTCATACCGATAGCTGCCGCTGCAGATGCTGCTGCTGAACTTTTAAGAAATTCTCTTCTTGAAAGTGACATTTTTTCTCCTAGTTGATAATTTTAAAATAGAATTAAAAATTAAATCTATTTCATTTTTTTTATTAATGTGTCCATTAACGGCTAAATATTATCACTTTAAGCTTTAAATTTCTTTAGTAAACATTAGTTTTTAAAGTTAAGTTATACTTTATTTTAAAAAATTGTAGATATAAGTAACACTTAGAATTTTCATCATTGTTTGGTATGGTTACTCAGTTTTTATTTATAAACCGTAATTATCATTCCTTGCATAAATATTTGTAATTATGATGATTACAAATAAATTTTATTCTCTTATATAGTATTTTATAATTTATTAAATACGATAAAATATTATATGTAAAACCATTTAAAATGGCTATTTAAGGCGAATTTATTATAAATATTTTTTTATTATTATTATCTTTTTTGTATCTGTTATTTTAGGTTGAATACATAATTTTTTAATTCAATCCGATTGCTAATAATCTATTTTCTAAAATAAAATAATTTTATAAAATTTGTACTACTAAAAATAAGAATTTATTTTAGTAAAATATTAAGTTTTACTTGATTTTTTATATGGTTTATGTATCTTTCTTTGGTGTGAAATGGCTAAAAATAGCCTTTAACTTAATTATAGCTTTGTCTGTATCTTTGTAAAAGATTCTAAAAAATCAGACAAACAAATATCTATAAAAACATCTATCATCACAAAATAGTTTGTATAATTAGTTTAAAAATAGAGAGTTAAATAAATGAACAACAGAGAAAATCAAATGCGTTATTTTATACTTATGATAGTTGCTATGCTTTTTTGGGGAACTTCATGGACGGCTGGAAAAGTTGCAGCGGCGCATTCTCATGCTGAAGTTGCGGCTTTTTGGCGGTATGGCATCTCATTTATGGCTCTTTTGCCTGTTGTTTGGTATCTTAAAACTCCACTTAAATCAGATAAAATAGGGTATATTTATATGCTTATCGCTGGGCTTTTGACCTCGCTTTTTAACTATCTCTTTTTTGCAGGACTGGCTCACGGTGCAGCTGGATATGGTGGAACTATGGTTACCTCTCTCGCGCCAATATTTACATATTTGATGTCTATTACCATTTTAGGCACTAAAGTGACAAGCAGACAAGTTATAGCGCTTTTTATTGGTGTTTTTGGAGCGCTGATTTTGCTACGCATACCATTTGAAGGTTTTGCATTTTTAAATGTAGAGAGCTCATACTTTTTAGGATGCGCTGCTGTTTGGGCACTAGTTACTATCTTTTCTCAAAAGGCCTCATCCCGAACAAATCCTATGTTTTACTCGCTTGTAGTTTTTGGCATAACAGGCTTTACAAATATGATATTCGCACTCCCATACCATCCATTTGATTTTGGCTCTTATGACGCTATTTTTTGGGAAAATATCACCTTTATAGGCGTAATCCCAGGGGCTTTTGCCACCACGCTTTACTTTATCTCAGCCGCAAAGATAGGAGCACACAAAACGGGCGTTTTTATGTTTATAGTTCCCATCGGCGCTATCGCTTCAAGTTGGTTTGTTTACGGTGAAAACCTAGCGGTCTCAACGCTTATAGGGTGTCTACTTGCCTTTGTAGCGGTTGTACTTTTTAATATGAAGAAGAGTAAAAAGTAAGTAAAATTCAAATATCTTCTATTGTTCTTAATATCTTGAATGAAAATGTGTACGAAATCAACAAACATATAAATAACATTTTACTCTCTCTTTGGCATAGTAAAGTATGTCGATTTGTCATATTTTTAAATAAATTTTAATTTTATTGATATGGTGTTAAAAAGCAAAAAATTGCTTCCACAAAATATGAGATGCTCATGGAAAAAAATTTGCAAAATAGAGAATTTATAGACTTTGTAAAAAATATTAAACAGAAGATATATGGTGCAAAATCAAAAGCGATACTCTTGGCAAACAGGATGATTTAAATATCACTAGATTATGAGAAAAAATCACTAAGTGGTGATCAAAAAAAGATACTTTCGCTCATTGGCGGAGTTATCACACTTCTTTTGCTAAACGCTCCACTTGACTCTTTTTGGAGTGGACTTGGGCTAAACGAGAGTGTTATTTTACTAATTGCTGGGCTTTTGCTTTTTGCTCCACCTTTTTTCTATCCTTGATTGGATGGAGGATAAAGGCAAGGTTCCTTTTAGAGTTATGTTCCTTTTTGGTGCAGGATTTTCAATTGTCGCTGCTTTTAGCTCGAGTGGTTTAGCAAATGAAGTGACTTCTTATCTTCTGGCTTTAACTAACCTACCTGCTATATTTGTCTTTATCTCTATCGCAATTCTTGTGACTTTTACAACCGAGATAACTTCAAATACTGCTCTAATCTTTGTGATGCTCCCAATCATCTATGCTCTCTCAATTCAAGCCAACATGGATACAGAGCTGTTTTTTGTAGTGATAATTGCTAAATTTTTTTGGAGATAGTTTTTTAAAATTATCCCATAAACTTTTTAGATAAAATTTCATAAAAAAGGATGAAAAATGATTGTTCATATAGTTATGTTTAAGTTTCGTGATGAAAACAAAAATGCAAATCTTGCCAAAGTAACAAAAAAATTAAATGCTTTAGTCGCTCTTATCCCAGAGCTTAAAAAAATGGAGGTTGGTCTTAATTTTACTAACTCAGATAGAGCGTTTGATCTCTCTATTTACTCAACTTTTGAGACCGAATCAGATATGCAAACTTACGCTATTCATCCAGAGCATTTAAAAGTGGTAGAGCTTGTAAAAGCAGTGACGCTTGAGTCAAAAATAGTGGATTATATTTTATAAAAACTCAAACTAGACGCAGACAAAATATATTTTCTCCCTCTTCATGAGAATAGAGTAGTGAGAAGTTGTGTTTAGCAACTATCTTCTCTACTATGCTAAGACCTAGCCCAAACCCATCCCTTTGAGATAGCTCTTGCGTGAAGGGTTTTAGATAGTAATCGAGCTCTTTTGATAACTTTTTCCCTCTGTTGATAACGCAAATCTTCTTGGTTGAAATTTTAATAGCTATAGGCAGTACAGTTGCATATTTTAGTGCATTATCTATAAGGTTTTTGAGTGCGACCGAGAGATAGTGCAAGTCCGCTTCTATCTTAAAATCATCCTCTATTTCAATGGTTATGCTTGATTCATCGTTTATGTAGAGTTTACTTAGTGCTTCTGTTACCAAAGTCTCTGCGCTAAATATTGAGAGATTTAGTTTTGTGGAGTTTAACTTCTCTAGCTCCAAGAGCTCATTTGTTAAAACCTCTAAATCTAAAAATATCTTTTGAAGAAGTTCTTTTTGGGATACATTTTCTACTTTTTGGATAACGAACTTCCCCTTTGCTATTGGTGTTCTAAGTTCATGACCTATGTCTCTTAAGAGTTCTTCCCTGCTTTTTAAAAGTTCTCCCAAAGAGGTTGCCATTGAGTTTAGGGCATCTGAGAGCATTTGCATCTCGTCATTTGACTTTACCTCTATTTTATTATTGAAGTCTCCGTTAGAGAGATTCTTAATTCCTTTTGTGATTTTTTTAAGTGGAGCGAGCAGTTTTAAAAGATATAAAAAGATAAGCAAAAGGACAAAAGTATCTAAAAAAATAAGGATATTAAGTATCAACTTGTCGTTAATATTCTCCTCATTCGGTGTTTTTAGGTTGTAACTCTCATCAAGAAAATTTATCTCTATGATAAACTCATCTTCAAAAGACCCCTTTTTTATAGAGATAAAGCCAAAAGTGTGTTTTTCAAAGTAGAGAACTTCTCTCTTGCTTTCATCATCTTTATCAACTCTTACAAGATCGTATTTTTTGATGAGCTCTTCAACTCTATCGTTGTTGTCAATATTTTGAAATATCTCATTAGCAATTTTTAGGTATTTTTCTTTTATAAGCTCATCCACTCTTTTGGAGTTAATGTTATCTATCCAAAATCCTATAACACTCATAAGGATAAAGCTTGTTAAAAAAAGTATTGATATTTTTCTGAGGATTGACATGCTAGCTCACAAACTTATAACCGATGCCCCATACGGACTTGATGAACAGAGGCTCTTTTGAATCATCACCTATCTTGTTTCTTATGTTGCTTATGTGTGTATCGACTGTTCTGTTTTTTGTGTTTTCATCCAGTGAAGTCGCGTTTATGATCTGCTCTCGTGAGGATATTTTGTTTATGTTTTCTACTAAAAAGAGAAATATCTCAAACTCTATTTTTGTAAAATCAATCGCGTAGCCATCCAAAAGAACCTCTCTGTTTGCTTTATCTATCAGAAACTCTCCAGCTCGTATCTTCGCATCTTGCGGCTTTTTGAGAATATGCTCTATCCGTAAAACAAGCTCTCGTGGCTCATAAGGTTTTGCCAAGTAGTCATCCGCTCCAAGATCAAAACCGTGTATTTTGTTTCCTATGTCTCCTCTTGCTGAAGAGATTATTATGGGGATACTGCTTATGTTTTTTATCTTCTTTAAAACATCAAAACCGTCCATGTCAGGGAGCATTAGGTCCAGTATGACGATAGAGTAAGAGCCATTTTTCTCAAGCTCTTCTATGGCATCTTTGGGGTGAGCAAATGCGTTACATATAAAGCCAAACTCTTTTAAATACTCTCCTATAAGTTCTTGCATCTGCAAGTCATCCTCGATAAGTAAAACTTTTTTATTCAACTCTCCACTCCCGTAAATAGTATGAAAAACTCTCTCTTTGCGATGGTGATAAGATAGAGTGAATTCTTTTTAAGGTCTTAACTTCAAGAGTCGTAGCATCTTTTTGTATCTCTTTTACAATCTCTTCATACTTCTCTTTACTAAATTCATCTTCTCTCATTAGCTCTTGGAGTTTTTTTTCTCTTTTTTCTCTTTTTTTATTAAATTTTTCATAATCTTTCTTATACTCTAGAAGTATCTCTCTCATCTCTTTATATTGATTTTTGCCAAGGCTTAAGTATTCAAGATTTTTGTAAATGTGGTGTTTTTTCTCTTCATTCTCGTGTTTATAATTACCATCTCCATAAAGAGAAAATGATAAAAATAGACTACATAAAAGCGTTAATATCTTTAATTTTATCATTTTCAATCAATCCTTTTTCTATATCACTATGACACGCTTTGCAGTTTGCTTTGCTCTTCACATCTTTATGTGCAAAAACTTTTTTTGGTATATCTTTATGCTTTTTTTTCCAAAAATCACTCTGAGTTATTGCTATTATATCTTTATTTTTTATCGAATCTAAAACCTTGACGCTTACTTTTTGTGTTGAGGTCTCAGCGCTATTTCGTACCAAAAAGTCTAAAATATCTCTGTTATCTTTCTCGCTAAGTGAAGCATCATCTCCAAAATGATTCTCCAAACCACCCATCATAGTTACCCATGAAGTAGCTGGTAGCGTGTGTGGTGGATAGATGATATGGCAAGATGCACACTCTTTGACAAACAGTGGATTTAGCTTTTTATAATCAACGCTCATGTGTTTTGATGCAACAAGCGGATTGTTTTTTATGCTTATGTTAAAAATAAAAAAGACAACAAACAGAGCCAAAAATATTAGAGCAAAAAGTTTTTGAGCGATATTTAGCTTGATACTGTAATCCTCGCTCGTTACTTTAATACCGTTAAATATTGAACTTAGCGTTTTATGCGCTGGGTGAAGTACTCTATCGCTAAAAATGCCGAGCAGATGCACTGCGATAAGGGCAAGTAAGAGATTACTAAAGAACTCATGTATGTCTTTAAAGAGCTCCATTTTTTTGAAAAAAGTGCTATTTAGTGATGAGAGCAAACCTTTTCCCTCTTCAACACCAAGAGTTAAGATGCCTGTAAGTATGGTTAGAAAAACCACTATAAAAATCCCTATCATCACATAGGAGGCGATAGGGTTGTGCCCAATGTATTTCTGCTTAGAGCTAAAGATGTTTAACGCAAACTCTTTCGCATCTCTAAATGCGAGTGGAAAATCTTTAAATCTTGAGTATTTTGGACCAATGTAGCCCCAAAAAAATCTAAACACAAGTAGAATCAAAACTCCATAACCAATAAGCGCATGATAGTTTAGCAACTTGCCATCATCAGTTAAAAAAGCTAAAAGTATCAACCCCACAAAGAGCCAATGAAAGAGTCTTGAGGGAAGCGACCAGATGTAAGAGTTAAACATTTTCTCTCCTTTTAATCTTTCCATTTGCCATAGTTAGGGATTAAAACATCACTCTCGCCATATATCCATTTTTGGGCAGTAGTATGACACGCTGTGCAGTTAAATATACCTTTAACCTCTTTTTGTGTAATCAAACTTGCCTTTATATCTCTATGCTTTTTAATGATATATGGAGTTTTTGATATAGACTCAGGGATCTCCCCTGCTCTTAAGCTGTCCACAATCTTAGCACTCCTTTTGTAGTTCATAAATTTCTCAGCACTATTGTTGTTCAAGTAGCGCGAAATAGAGAGATAATCCTCTTCTTCCAAACTAGCATCTGAGCCAAAATGGTTGCTAAGATTTAACATCATCTTGTTCCAGGCTTTTGAGGGCAGAAGCCCTGGCTGATATGCAAAATGACAAGAACCACACTCTTTTTTGTAGAGCTCATTTGTTACCGGAGCAACATCGCTTTTGTTAAAACTAGATGCAAAAACTGCACTTGTTAGTGCTACTGTTAAAATTAATGACTTCATTTTAGCTCCTTATTTGTTAATGATGTAAGTTACTACATCACCTTTTTCTAGGGTTGTTCCCTCACGGTTATAAACATCGTTGAAGTTTCTTCTTATCCACTTCTCGATTGTCTTGATGTCACTAAATCTCTTTGGGTTTGCTTTTGGTGAGAGCGGTTCAATCTCTTTTGTGGTAAAGTAGTTCTTACTTACTTTATTTAAATCATTCCCATGACAAGATGTACACGAAATCTCCTTGCCTTTTTTTCCTATATGTTTTGAAGTAAAAACAGACTCTCCTCTTTTTGTATCAAACCCACTGAACTTAGGATTTTCAGATTTGGCTTGTTTTGCAAGAGTGAGCAGATACTCATCCGCAACCGATGCAAACGAGATACTAAAGAGTGAAAGTATGGTGATTATAAGTTTCATTTTTCTTCCTTTTGTTGTTATATGTTGAAAGTATAAAATGATTGTGTCAAATGTTTATGTGTACTCTCTTGACAGTTTCTTGACATTTAGAGAGTTACGAAGAGATGGCAACTTTTGGATTGTTAAATATTGTGATTTGCTAATGGGGATAAGGAGTAAAAAATACTCATCATACATAACATTAGATTAGTATTAGATAGTTTCACATATGGTAGTTTGGACTCCAGTTTAGTGCTAGCTTGATTTTCTCAGACGACAATCTCTCAACGATGTCTTATTTAAAGCGTTAAATTACGGGAATGAGCAGAGTAAAACGCTTAGTAAGTTTTTAACTTCTATTATTATTGCACTATCTATTGAGTCGTTAATGGCTGTTTTCAAGATTGTTCTTGATGACTATAACAAGTTAATAAATGCTTTTTATCTAGTGCTTGGAGTAACGCTTGTGATAGTAGGAACTGGTGTGTACAATATGCTTTCTCGTAGGAGTGAGTAGTTTTAGTTTGGTTCATTTTATGAAGAGATAGAGTTAAAATAGAGCCCGTAAAAAAGGTGAAACAGTAAAGTTTTTACCTTTTTTATATGGCATAAAATTTGCTTATATCTTATACTTTAGTATGATTTAGTAAAAGGAAATGTTTGTATTTTTTAGAGGCGCTAAAGCTCAGAAGCAAGCTTTTTTTTATTTTAATTATTATCACCATCGGTTTAATTATGGTTGGAATTATGGGTGCCATCAATATAAACTCTATGAAAAAAAATCTTGATTCACTATATTTTGGCTCTCTTTTGCCGGTAATAGAACTTAACGGTATCGTCGAGGCATATCATGGCAATATGTACAACACAGTGTATAAGGCAAAAAATGGTGATATCAGCCAAAGTGATGCAGAGTTTGAGATAAAAAGTGCAATTGTAAAAGCAAATGAAGAGTGGAAATCTTATGAATCTCACTTTAAAAGATATGAAGAGGTTGGGTATGTTGAGTATACGGCTTCGGAGATAAAAAATACAAATGAGTATTTGGAAAAAATGCTAAAAGCAATTTCTGATGGACATAATATACAAAATTTATCGATTGATAATTTTGAGAAAACAGTAGAGCATATCCACCAAGTAGTAGATAAACTAATCTCTTATGAGATTGAAATTGCAAAATATGAGCGGAAAAAATTTTTGCAGATGTATGACTCTATGATGATTAAAGTTGGTTCCATACTAATCATTATTATTCTTGGTATTGTGGTTATCTCATTTTATGTATTTAAGAGTATTCAAAAAGATCAAACTATGCTTGAGATCGCAACAAAAAAGTTAAAAAATGCTAATAAAAGATTGGAAAATGCTTCGTATACGGACTCGCTAACCGGACTCTATAATAGGCGTTATTTTAATCTTGTTTATGAGCGGGAGCTAAGAAGAGCCAAGAGAAGTAACTCCTTTATCACTTTTATGATGTTAGATATTGATTATTTTAAACAGTACAATGATACTTATGGACATATAGAGGGAGACAATGCGCTAAAGAGTGTTGCGAAAACCCTAAAGAGTGTTCTAAAGAGACCGAGTGATTTTGTTTTTAGGCTTGGTGGAGAGGAGTTTGGTATCTTGATGGCTGAAACTTGTGAACTAAACAGTATAAAGCTAGCGCAAGCAATTTGTGATAGTGTGAGAATGAGTGCAATAAAACATGAGGGCTCAAAGGTCAATGAGTTTATGACTATATCTGTTGGTGTTGCTTGTTGCATTGCGGATGAAGCTCTCAATGAAGAGGTTTTAATAACAAAGGCGGATGAGATGTTATACAGAGCAAAAGAGAGCGGAAGAGATAGATATGAGATTACTTCTGATATTAGCGAGGCAACTACGCTTTGATTAGTATATTAAAATTTATGGGATATAAAAAAAGATTATGATAAAAAAAAGCTTCTACTTCTGTTTGACCATTGCTCTTTTTATGAGCGGATGTTCAACAACTACATACTCGCAAAGAAAGATTCAGGCTCCGCTGGATGGAGAGTGGAAATCGACTTCTTCAAAGGCGATACTAAACTTTAAAGATGATAAATTAAGCGGTAATGATGGGTGTAACCACTTTTCTGGAAGCTATGAAAGTAGCGCAGATGAGTTAAGAATAGATAAAAATTTAGTCTCTACGATGATGAACTGCGAAGAAGATATTATGGAAAAAGCTAATATTTTTAGAAGAAATTTAGTAGAAGCAAGACGATACACAAACGATGGAAAAATTTTAAAGTTTCTTAAAAATGATGGATCAGTTCTTGGTGAGTTTAAGAGTGTTTCAGTCTCTTTTGATGGCGGAAAATACATAGTTCAAACTCTTAGTGATGGAAAAAAAGCTACAGTAGCCCTAAAGCATGGAATTTCGGTTTTTTTAGAACTTAAACAAAATAGCAAGATGAGTGGTTTTACAGGGTGCAATCGCTTCAGTTGTGACTATCTTTTAAAGGATGACGATATAGTTATCTTCAACTTAGCAACAACTAGAAAAATGTGCCCTCTTGACAACATGAAGACAGAAAAAACTTTTATTGAGGTTATGAAAAATGGAGCAAAAATTTCTCATAAAAACGAGAGATGGGAACTTCGCGATGCTTCAGATATTTTGTTGATGGAGATGATAAAAGAGTAGCTTTATCTAAGTCTTTTTTATAGTTCTAATATCATTTTTTTTGTTAAGTTGTTTTTTGGAGGTGCATATCTATTTTGCTAGTTTAATATAATATTTATATTTATTCTGGGTGTATAATAGTATAAAAATTTACATTAGGCTAGAGAGTTTAAATTTATGTAATGATACAAAATTTGGAGGTGCAAAATGTTCAAAGATATTGTCTGTGGCATGGAAGTTTCTGACTCTACGCCCTATAAAAGTGATTTTGAAGGGAAGCGTTATCTATTTTGCTCCGAACATTGTAGGCAAAAATTTACCGAGCATCTTGAAACTTATTTTCATTTAGAGTCTCCAAACCAAGGCTGTTCTGGTGGATTGTGCGTGGGGCAATCTACATCACATAAGCATGATGTGCCAACTACCAACTATACCTGCCACATGCACCCCGAAGTTATCCAAGATCATCCCGGTGTCTGTCCTAAATGTGGTATGTCACTGGAACCAATGAATCCCAATATTGCAGTTGAAGAACATAGTGAACAAGACTCCATCAATAGACGATTTTGGATTAGTGGTGTCCTTGTAATCCCTTTGTTTATTATTGCAATGATAGGTGATATGGGATTTTTACCTTTTCCTATGAAGATGCTCCAGTGGGTCGAATTTTTTCTTGCTACTCCTATTGTTTTGTGGGGAGGATGGCCATTTTTTGTGCGAGGATGGCAATCGTTTAGGACATTCAATCTGAATATGTTTACTCTTATTGCCATCGGGGTAGCAACATCGTATGTGTATAGTATTGTTGCACTGCTGTTTCCCCATATTTTCCCTCCGCTTATGCAGACACACGAGGGATTGGTACATATCTATTTTGAAGCATCTGCTGTTATTACGGTGTTGGTTTTGTTGGGTCAGGTGCTTGAACTTAACGCACGCAGTAAAACAAATAGTGCAATCAAGACGCTATTGAATCTTTCACCCAAGCAAGCACACCGCATTGATGAAAAAGGAGATGAGGAGAACATTAATCTTGATGAAATTCATATAGGAGATCGTCTGCGAATTAAACCAGGAGAAAAAATTCCTGTAGATGGTGTCGTGCTAGAAGGGCAGAGCAATGTGGATGAGTCGATGATTACCGGAGAACCAATCGCGGTTCCTAAAGGATTAGGCGACCTGCTGATTGGTGCAACTTTAAATAAAAACGGTACTCTTGTTATGCGTGCAGATAAGGTTGGAAGTGATACGATGCTCTCGCAGATTGTAGCGATGGTGTCGTATGCACAGCGTTCCCGTGCGCCTATACAGAAGCTAGCTGATATAGTGTCAGGCTATTTTGTCCCAGCGGTCGTTGTCTCAGCACTGTTGGCGTTTGCGGGCTGGTGGATTTGGGGTCCGCAACCGCAATTGGGGTATGCCATTGTTGCTATGGTTGCCGTGCTAATTATTGCCTGTCCTTGCGCCTTGGGTCTGGCTACTCCGATTTCGATTATGGTTGGAACCGGGCGCGCGGCATTGATGGGTATTTTAATTAAAGATGCGCGAACTCTAGAGATGATGGAGAAAGTAACAACGCTAGTGCTTGATAAAACAGGAACACTAACACAGGGCAAACCGGAAGTAACTCGACTTATTCCCTTGGATGGATTTGAACTAAATGAGATTTTACGCTACGGAGCGAGTCTGGAAAAAGCGAGTGAACATCCGTTGGCTGAAGCAGTAGTGGAATATGCACATAGAAGCGGAGTGGTGTTTGTTGAGGTAAAAGACTTTAATGCCATCACAGGACAAGGGATTGTCGGTGAGATTGAAAACAGGCGTATAAGTGTGGGAAGCGATACATTTATTGAGAGCCTTGGTATTTCCACAAAAGCTATTTTGAGTGAAGCTGATAATATGCGGAGAGATGGAAAAACGGTCATTTTTATGGCTATAGACTCGACTCTTAGTGCAATATTTGGGATTGAAGACCCAATTAAGGAGAGCTCTAGTAAAGCGGTTCAGCTACTAAAATCAGAAGGGATTCGTGTTGTTATGCTTAGTGGAGATAACGAATTTACTGCAAACGCCGTTGCTAGACAAATAGATATTGGCGAAGTTCATGCTAATGTCATGCCTCAGGATAAAGTCTCAATTATTAAAAATCTGCAAAAAAATGGCGAAGTTGTTGCTATGGCAGGAGATGGAATCAATGACGCTCCAGCACTGGCATCTGCTGATATTGGTATTGCTATGGGAACGGGAACAGATGTAGCTATTGAGAGCGCGGGAGTTACCCTTATTAAAGGGGACTTGATGGGAATATTAAAAGTAAGAAAGTTAAGTCGCGCAACAATGAAGAATATTAGACAGAATCTATTTTTTGCTTTTGTTTATAATAGCGTTGGAATTCCAATTGCAGCGGGAGTGCTATACCCATTTTTTGGAATCCTATTCTCGCCGATGATTGCAGCTTTAGCGATGAGTTTTAGCTCAGTGTCTGTGATTGCCAATGCATTGCGTTTACGCAATTGTAAACTTTAGTTTGTACTGATATTATATTTGTTACTGTTAGGATGAAAAAATGAAACTTTTAAACATAATAATAACAGGATGGGCAGTTTTACTAAATGCTACAGAAAATTCTCCTCAATCATTAGGTGCAACGGATGGAAAAAGCGTTTATTTACCGATTGCTAAGCCGATTAATCTGCATGAAGAAGCAGATGTTCAAAAAGCTGATCAAAACAGAAGTGGACATGGGAGTGCAAAATGGTTGCAAAAACAGTCTCGTTAATCGGCTTACTTCTTTTGAGTGGGTGTTCTACAATCTCTCAGCAAGAAATATTTGATCAGGTAAAGCACTCGAGTTCATCACACGGCGCAAAAGAGTTGCAGTGGATTAAATCGCCAGAAGATGCCTCTAAAGTAGAAGAGAGCGTTTGGAGGCTACTTGAGAAACCTTTGCAAATGGATGATGCCGTACGGATTGCTCTTATTAATAATCGCGCATTACAGCAGAGTTATGCACAAATTGGTATTTCACAGAGTGATTTGGTTCAAGCAGGACTTGTGAATAATCCGCTTTTAGGATACAGTGTAGGGCGTAGCAATGGGGTTACCAAATCGACTATTAGTCTTGATATTGCATTTCTAGATATGCTATGGATACCGTTACGAAGGGAACTAGGCAAGATTGCACTAGAAGAGATACAAGCTAGTATAGGCAATGAGGTGCTAGAGGTAGTTAGAGATACTAAAAAAGCATATATAGAACTCGTTGCTATTGAGAAGAAAATGCTCTATTATAAAGATATTTTAGTATCACATGAGGCTTCTCTTCAGCTTGTAACACGACAATATACAGCAGGTAATATCACAAAACGAAACCTTCTAAAAATTCAGAATTCGTATCAGCATGCCCGTGTTGAGTCAATAGAGATAGCAAAGAAATATGCCATGGCACGAGAGTCACTAAACCGTATATGTGGACTTTATGGTGGGCAAACTAATTACACGCTCGATAGTAGTTTAAAACCGATAGAGTCTCCACCAAACTTATCAAAAGGTCTAGAAAAGATAGCAATTGCTAGTCGACTAGATATGAGAGCGGCTATTGCTGCCGTAGATTATGCCGCTAAAGAGGCAGGTTATACTAAGAATACCCGTTTATTAAGCGAGCTGGAGTTATCAATAGAGAGTGAAAAAAATAGTAATGAGGATCGTCTTAACAGCTTTGGAATTAAAATTCCGATTCCAATTTTCGACTTTGGGCAAGCTCGTGTCAGTAAAGCAGAAGCGCTCTACAATCAAAATGTTCATCATTTGTATGAGAAGGCGGTTGTTATTCGTTCGGAGGTGCGTGAAAAATATGCGCTTTTGCTTCATGCTCATACTATAGTTCATGAATATGATGATGTAATTGTAAAAATAAATCAACAGATTTTAGAAGAGACGCAGCTATATTATAATGGGATGCTTGATGGTATTTATGAGTTGCTTGAGGATAAACGGCATCTTGTTGATGCCAAGATTGAAGCCGTTGAAGCATATAGTGAGTTTTGGAAGGCTCAGGCTGACTTAGAGTACGCAGTAGGAGGAAACTATAATGAAGCACGATAGACGCGATTTTTTAGGATTAGGTGCGGTACTGCTTGCTTCAAGCGCATTGGCAAAAACCTCTCAAGCACAAGAACATAATCATGATTTTCATACTAATGGAGTGAAACGACAGCTTACATTGGTAAAAAACCCAAAACGAGTCCTTTCTCCTTCCACAGTCATTACTCCACGAAAGGGAAAAAAATATAATCCAGTTGTTACGCTTAATGGTTGGACATTGCCATATGAGATGAAAGATGGAGCAAAAGAATTCCATCTTATTGCAGAGCCTGTAGTGCGGGAGTTTGCTCCTGGCATGGTAGTTAATTGCTGGGGATACAACGGTACTTCTCCGGGACCTACAATTGAAGCAGTGGAGGGTGATTTTGTACGGATTATTGTTACTAATCATCTCCCAGAACATACAACAATCCACTGGCATGGACTTATTATTCCAAATGGAATGGATGGAGTAGGTGGTTTGACCCAGCCACAGATTGCACCAGGAGAGAGTTTTGTGTATGAGTTTGTCTTGCGTCAAAGTGGGACATTTATGTATCATCCACACGCTGATGAGATGGTGCAGATGGCAATGGGTTCTATGGGGATGTTTATTGTTCACCCCAAAAATGCATCCGAGCATAAAGTTGATCGAGACTTTTGTTTTTTACTCGCTAGTTATGATGTAGCACCGGGAACATACACTCCAAATCCTTCAACTATGACGGAGTTTAATATTTGGAGTTTTAACAGTCGTGTCTTCCCTGGAATTGATTCAATGAATGTTCGTGTCGGAGATAGGGTTCGAATCCGCGTGGGAAATCTTACTATGACAAACCATCCAATTCATATGCACGGACATCCATTTGAGGTTACCTGTACAGATGGAGGATGGGTTCAAAAGAGTGCAAGATGGCCAGAGGTAACTATTGATATCGGTGTGGGACAGATGCGTGCTATTGAATTTGTGGCAACAGAGGAAGGCGATTGGTCTTTTCATTGCCATAAATCACACCATACCATGGGTGCTATGGGACACAGCATTCCTAATATGATTGGTGTAAAACAAGATGATTTAAGTGAAAAAATTGGTAATTTAATGCCAGATTATATGTATATGCCGATGGGTAAAAATGGGATGGCAGAGATGCAGGATATGGCAGAGATGGGGATGGCGCTACCTGAAAATACATTGCCAATGATGATGGGACAGGGACCATTTGGTCCTATTGAAATGGGAGGTATGTTTACTCTTGTAAAAGTACGACGAAATAAGCCCAAGGATGACTATAGTGATTCGGGATGGTATCATCACCCCCATAATAGTGTTGCTCGAAAAGTATAAAAAGGGTTCTTTGTGATATGACTACAAGCTAAACGAGGCTATATGTGACTGGTTGAGTTTAGTATAAACCTATCCTTATAACTACATTTTTTACAAAGTTCTTCGACAGCCTTTGCTTCTTTAAATCCATTTACTATGTTTTGAGATCTACTAGAGTTTAGAATCTCTTTTAGTGATGATGTGTGAAGATTTCCGAGATTTATAATCCCGTCGCCATCAAGGCAGCAAGGCACAACTCTGCCATCCGCTAAGATGCCAATATGCGATTTTAGTCCATAGCATGGCGCGTCACTTTGGTGTGATGAACTCATGGATGGCCACTCAAAATAGCTATCAAAATTTAGTAAAATCTTTGATGCAAGACGAACTGACTTTATCTCTTTTTTGTATATCGCATCTATCTCTAGCTCTATTTCAAAAAAATTCTCTATTTTTTTTAAGAGTAGATCATTAAACTCTTTTTCTAAAAAAGCCTCATCCAAATTCCAAACTCTTAGGTTAATAAAAGGCTTTGGATAATTTTCCAGTTTACTTTTGCACACAGAAAAAACAGCGCTCATGTAGTCATCAAAACTCAAGTTTAGGGAGTTTTTGTTGAAACTATTTAGAGATATATTTAGCTGTCGTACCGATTTATGAAACAGCACTTCCATGGGAGTTTTATGAAGATAATAACCACTGGTGGTAAGCTCAACTTCAAAGCCATACGCTAATGCTAAATCAAGATAAGATGAGAGATTTGAGAGCGTAAGAGGGTCGCCCATAACATGAAAAGCTAAGGATTTTGTGTATGGAACTAGCTCGTTTAAAACTCTCTCAAAAAAATCTAACTGCATCGTTTTGGTTGGGTTTATCTTTGGCGGACAGAAACTGCATGCAAGACCGCAGATATTTGTGACTTCAATATGAACGCGATTAAAATAAAGTTTGTTCAATTTTTCCCTTTTTGTAGTCGGCATTATATTGAAAGATATTTTATATTTAGTTCAACTAACAAATAAAGAAGTCATATGATACCAAAGATACTTATAGCTATATTTGCAAGCTACTCTGCAAAATTATAGGAAATCCGAGATAATGACAGAAAACTGTCATAAGAGGAATTATATGTAAGCATTGAATTACACCACAGTGCGAAACACACTAAAAGCCATTATCAAAGCTTGGTTAGCTGACAAAATTATGTAAATTGAACATCACAAAGTGGCTAGATAACAAAACATAGAAAAAAAAGACAAACTGCTTTTTTATCGCTTGTTGCTTGAAATTTTTTGTAGCTCAATTTAATACTTTCAAGTAGTTCCTCTTTTGGTATTTCTATCATGTGCTTTAGAGGCTTTAAACTAAGAGTTGCTAAAATGCACTTATGGAAAAAAAATATAAAATATTAGTGACAAATGATGATGGTTACGAGGCAAATGGATTGCTTAGTTTGGTTGAAGCGCTTAGGGAACTTGATGATGTAAGTGTGGTTGTTGTGGCTCCTGCAAACGAGAAGTCTGCATGCGGACACTCTCTTACTCTGGTGCGTCCGCTTCGTTTTGTGAGTGTTGGGGATGATTTTTATAAGCTCGATGATGGAACTCCGAGCGATTGTGTTTACCTCTCGCTAAGTGCCATGTATGGCGACTCTAAGCCAGATCTGCTTGTTAGTGGTATAAATCGTGGTTCAAATATGGGTGAAGACATCACATACTCTGGAACATGTGCTGGAGCTATGGAGGCTGTTTTGCATGATATCCCTGCAATTGCTATCTCGCAAGTTATGGATTTCTCAAACCCTGCAGGGGATTTTACTTTGGCAAAGAAAGTTATAAAAGAGTTGGTTTTAAAGATTAAAAATGGTTCATTTCCACTGCCACCTAGAGAGTTTTTGAATGTAAATATCCCTTCAGATGTGAGTGAAGCAAAGATGGTGGTAACTTACGCCGGATATAGAGTTTATGCAAACGATGCGCATCTTCATAGAAATCCACGAGGCGAAGAGCACTACTGGTTAGGACTTCATCCACTAAACTTCTCCGCAAGAGTCGGTAATTCTGGTATAAGTGATTATGAGGCAATCGAAGCAGGGCATGTTTCAATATCTCCAATCCAACTCGACATGAGCGCTTACAAAAGCATAAATAGACTTGAAGATTGGATTAAGTAGGGCGGATGAGATTTGATCGAGTAAAACTTCTTTTAGGAGATGATTTTTCTAAGCTCAAAGACGCAAAAATTTTGCTTTTAGGCGTTGGTGGCGTTGGCGGACACTGTCTTGATTGCTTAAGCAGAAGTGGCATTCGTGACATCACGATTGTGGATTTTGACACTTATGATGAGACAAATCAAAATCGTCAAATGTGGTCTGAACTTCATAAGGGTGAGCTAAAAGTCGAAGCACTTAAAAAACATTATCCAAATATAAAAATCATAAACAAGAGAGTGGATGAAGAGTGGGTTTTGGCGTTTGACTTTGATGAGTATGATTTGGTTTTGGATGCAATTGATGATACAAAAGCAAAACTAGCTCTCGCTCAAAAATGTTATAAAAAACTCATCTCATCCTTTGGAAGTGCCAAAAGAGTGGATCCAACAAAAGTTGAGGTCTCAGATATATGGAAAAGTCATGGCGATAAATTTGGTTCAAAAATTCGTTACGAGCTAAAAAAAAGAGGCTTTAACAAAAAATATACAGTGATTTTCTCCTCAGAAGAGGCTATGGTTAAGGAGAAGGGTAGTTTTGTTGGCGTAACTTCTACTTTTGGAGCTGTTATGTGCAGTCAGGCTATCAAGAGAATTATTTCAAAATAGATGAGAGGTTTACTGTTTTTTTTATTTCTGTTTTGCTTTCAAGTGGCAATTTTTGCGCAAGAAAAGATTGAGTACGACTATGAAGTAGACGCTTACTACTCAAATGTTTCAGCGTTTATAGACTTGGATAGCGGCAGAGAAATAACCGATGGAAAAAACTATGAAGAGAGTGATATCTATAAAGAACTTTTCTATAACTCACTCTCGCCAAATGTGTTTTTACTAGAAGCTTCAATTCATCCGATGTCTCTTGCTGGACTCTATATCAGACACAATAATGAAGTTGAATATGATAGGATGAATATTTATAATATAAACTTGATAAGAGCGGTTACTGCGGGATTTGAAGAGCCATACTCCTTTTCTATTTTCCTTGGAAGAATGATGATATTTAGCAAGCAAGATGGAGAGAGACTCGGTAAAAATCGAGCTTATGCCGGCTATCTTATTACTGTTGGAGATTACTCTATCAAAGACAATGTCGCCTATAGAGATAATTGGTCAAATATAGAGTTTAAGTTAAAAGGAACAAGGGAAAAAGAGGATAGAGATCTTGATTGGAGTTTTAGAGTTGGCGGAAGGTTCCATGAGAACAACAACTTTGCAAATACTGTTTTTATAGCCGCAAGAAGAACTAGTATCGACTATAAAAAAAGTGCTTGGTCTCTTTTATATAACAGCGCTTTTTCTGCTATGATTGCGCTAAATGCAAAAACATATGAGCTTACAGAAGCAGAACTTATGGTGGAGAAAAAATGGCCAATAGGCACCCATAAAATGAGTTTTGGATTGGGTGTTGGTTATCTTTATAATGGTCAAAATAAATATAACGGAGAACTTAAGGACGAGGGAATAAACAATCATCAGTTGCTTCTTCGTCCAAATCTAAAATGGTAGGAGATATGATGGAGCATAAATTTGATGAAAAACTCACATGTGAGGGAGTTGTTGGGGATGGCTGTGGAGGTGGAAGAATCTTTACGGTAGAGGAGAGTAAGCTAAAGGTTTATGACCCACAAACCAAAGAGATTATGATACTTCTTGATGATGTAAATAATGCAGAAAGTATAAGTAAAAAAGGGTGTTTAATAACTATTGAGTGCGAGGATAAATCTATAAAATTTAATCTCTCAATCATGAGTATTGTTTAGGATTTGTAATTCTTTAGTAATCTGTTGATAGTATAATTTTTTTATTTTTAAGGAGTAGTAATGGCATATTTTGACAGTGCTAAAGTTGAAGACAGTGTTTATGGTTTAGTTTTTGGACAGGGTGTGATTTCTAGTATTTTTGAAGATAGTCACTATAAAATAATGGTAAATTTTAAAAATGGATATGAGGTTCCATATACGGAGGATGGAATTCCAGGATGGGGAAATTTTAAAAAGCAGACACTTTTTTATAAAAAAGATATTGATCTTACTGATGTTGATTTTACTCCAACTACAAAGATTTTAACAGCTAAAAAGATTATAAAACTAAGAGAGAAAAATAGACTCAAAGTAAGACTTCCATCTGGAATTTGGAAGAGTGTTAAAAAAGCTGAGCCATCGTATGTTGAGACGCTACTTGAAGAAGAAAAATATCATCTATTTAAGAAAAAAGAAGAGAAAAAGAAGAGCAAGGAAAATACTAAAAAATAAACTTTTTTTATCTCTAAGTTAGGCGCAGAAGAGATAAAGTATCTCTTACTCTCCTGTTCCAAAGTAGAAGTAAACTATTGCTGAGTCTGTGTCAATACCTATATTTTTTATATCAGCTGTTGCGTGTTTGTATTTTATGCCAAGCCCAATATTTTCAAAAAAAGTATATTCTCCACCGAGCTCATACTGCTCTCCTGCTCCATGGTAAGAGCCTCTGTATAAAAGACCATATCCAGCACCAAGTTTGAGTTTAAGTGGTATGTTAAACTTACTCTCAAAGGTGTATCCAACTTTAGCTGATGCGCCAACTGTGTACATTGAGTAACCAGAGGTAAAAACCCCAGTTGCATCTTCTGCTCTCCATGAGTTGGCGTCAATACCAGCGCCATAGCCAAAGCCTGAACTAGTTGTTTTCATAATGTCCCAATCAAGATAGAGCCCAGAGTTTCTAGAGTCTGTTGTGTATAGGGAATCAGTAACATTTGAAGAGTAGCCAAACTGTATATTTGACAAAGTTGCTTCCTCAGCATTTGCGCTGTTTGTGAATGCCATAACAGCAACTAAAAGAAAGATAATTTTTTTAAATTTCATGATTTTACCTTGTGCAGCTTGGCTACTTAAATAGCATCTGCGTTCGTATATTACACTTTTTTAGTTTATAAAGTTTTTATCTGCTAAAATATAGCACTATAATTTTTAGATTTTAGTGGAAAAAAGGTTTTAAGATGGCAAATCAACCACAAATTAGCTACGGTAAGAGTAATATATCTTTAAAAGATATGCCAAAAGCTGGTGAAAATGTCAATATTTATCTTCGCTCTGGGGATGAGCTTCATAGTGGTATAAACCTCTCTAGTGCTAAATATCAGATTGTTGGCACGGATGTTGTTGCAACTATGCCAAACGGTGGAAAAATCACTTTTATTGCTCTTGGAATGATGGCATTTGAAGAAAATCCACCAACTGTAAAGTTGCCGGATGGTAGCACTTTTGATGTTGCACAGATTTTAAATAGAGTAGAGAATATTGTAGAAGCTCCAAAGGATTCCATTCTTACATCTGGAGAAATTTTCATAAAGAGTGAGGATGTAACTCAAAGTGAAGAATTAAAAACTAAATCAAATGATGAGGTTATTAAGGATTATAATGCTTATTATGTTGATCCTCAGCCAAATATTAAGCCTCAAGATGAGATTGGACCAAAAGAAAAATCTGGTAAATATCTGGAGGCGCCAACTGATTTTACAAGCTCTCAAAATAATACATCCAGCTTCAACAAAAAAAATGATTTTACAGAGACTCAAAGTAAATCAAAAGATAACATAGCTGATGTCTCCGCTGCACTCTCTTTTGATCTTGGGTTTTATCAGGTTAAAGTACAAGAAGATGCAACAAGCATAGCCCCTTCACTTAAAATTCTAGGTGGAACTGGAAGTGCACTTGGAAATGTCAGCAAAACATCCGCTGCTCAGTTTCAGTCTGAGACACTTGATTATAGAAGTGACAGCCATAAGCAGGTAATTACTGCTGATAATCCTACTTATGTTGGTGATGATTTTTTAACAAAATTGGTTAGAATTAATGTCTCTCAGCCTGTTGGATTTGGAATCACTACCATTGATATTGCTGGACTCTCTGGAGCATTTACAATCTTAAATTCGGATGGCACATCAGCTAGTGGAGCCTCTGGAAATTGGAGTCTCTCTTTAGCAACAGGCACAACAAGTGGTTTTACTTCATCTAAAACAGATGGTGGTGAAGTGATTGAATTTTATGTCAAATATTTAACACAATCATCGGATTTGGTGCTAGGTCAAGATTATCTTATGAAAACCACTCTCACATCTGAATTTAACATCAGCAATGTCCCACCGATACAGCAAACAAATATTGTTACCCCAGATTTAGATACGCTGATTTCATATAAAGATGTAGGCGTAATTGTAAAAGATGTTGAAAGTGAATCTGACTATAACTATACAGGACAATACTCTGCTGGTTTTGTTCTTGATGATAAGCCAAATGGTAATATTATCTATACAGGAAAGCAAGATTCTACCGTTACTGGTGGGTTGTCGGTTGATACCATTTATGGAAATATTGGCAATGATACACTTGATGGAAATAAAGGAAATGACACTCTAAGTGGTGGTGCTGGAAACAATATTTTAGATGGTGGATTAGGGACGGCAGATACTGTTAGCTATGATTTTGTTACTAAATATAGTGATGATTTTTTGTTTGCCAATGGAGGCGTTAATGACCCTCTGACTGGGCTTCCTTATGTGAATGATTCCAAGGGAGTTGTTGTTGACCTACAGTTAGGTTCAGGAGTTGGAAAAACAGTTTATGACACAACTGTTGACACAACTACTGGAGAATTAACTCTTGATATTACTGATTCTTTGTCAAATATTGAGTATGTAATTGGCTCAAAATTTGATGATACCTTGCGTGGAGATGGTCTAAATAACAAACTCCAAGGTGGAGAGGGTAATGATACGCTAGATGGCAGAGGTGGAGTAGATTGGCTTGATGGCGGTGCTGGAAACGATTGGTTGATTGGTAGCACAAATGACTATATGATTGATGGTGGTGACAATACGGATAGTGTCGATTTTTCAGATAACTCTAATGGAGTTATTGTAACTTTAAACAACTCCGCAAATGGAACCATTGGAAATGTTGGTGGTACTGCCGCCACTACAATTATTAAAAATGTAGAAAATGTTGCAGGTTCACAATTTGGCGACACAATTACTGGAGACAACTTAAACAATCTCTTGATTGGTGGATATGACCATACGGCAGTAGCTGTAACACCAAACGATGACACAATTAGTGGCGGTGCAGGAGCAGATACTATCGTTGGTGATGTGATGATAGATTCTGTTGTTATAGGTACCATCTATGCCGGAAGCGACCTGCTAAATGGCGGTAGTGAAAATGATGTAATCTATGGTGATTCAGCACCACTGCTTAGCAATACTGAAGTAGAAGTTTTAGCAGACCAGAGTGTGGAGTATATTCGAAATATCGATACAGATGCTACTTTGGCAACAGTATATGGCGGAAATGACACACTTATGGGTGGTGCTGGTGATGACTATCTTAATGGTGGTAGCGGATTTGATACGGTTGATTATAGCTCCTCGCTTGGTAAAGTGTATGTAAATTTAAACATTAATTCAGCTATTGGTGAGGGAACTGATCAGCTGTTTAATATTGAAAACATCATAGGCTCTATGTCGATGCTTGGAGATACTCTAGTTGGTAATTCATTGGTAAATACAATCATTGGAAGCAGTGGTGGGGATACGCTAAGTGGTTTGGGCGGTAATGATACTCTGGATGGAAAACTGGGTAGTGATTGGGCTGATTACAGTTATTCAAGTGGCGTTGTTATTGATTTAAGTACGGCTCTGTCTGGTAGTGGTATTGTCTTAGTGACCGATACTGATAAGCTTATCTCAATAGAAAATATTATAGGTTCTAATTTCGCCGATACCATGACAGGTACTGCTGGAGTATCAAATACATTTCTTGGTAATGGCGGAAATGATACTTTTTTTGCTTTTGGAGATGGTGATAAGTTCGATGGTGGTAGCGGTAGTGATAGTGTGGATTATATCTCTGCTCTTAGTGGTATAAATGTTACACTCGGAAGCTCTAGCGGTAGTGATGAGCTTGTTAGTATTGAAAATATATATGCCTCTCTTAACCAAGATACACTTATCGGCGATAGCAATGACAATATACTAGATGGTAGAGATCAAAATGACACACTAAATGGTATGGGTGGAAACGATACTCTTCTTGGTGGAAGCGGTAATGATACTCTGATTGGTGGAAGCGGTGCCGACACCCTAGATGGTGGTACCGGACAAGATATGGCTGATTACTCAGCATCAAATTCAGTTATTGTTAATCTAGCAACAGGTCTAGCTAGTGATGGTTTTGGTTCAACAGATACACTTATTTCTATAGAGATTGTTAAGGGCTCACTGTTTAATGACCAGATGAGTGGATCAACTGCTTCAGACACACTAATAGGAAGCGGTGGGAATGATACTTTTTTTGCTAGTTTAGGAAGTGATATCTACTATGGAAGTAATTTTGGAATAATGAGTGATGCTAATAGCGATCGAGTTGATTATTCTGTTGCTTTAGCTGGAGTTGACAATATTTTTGCAGACCTCTCAACAAACTCTGTCTATTTAAGAGCTGGCGCAGTAACACTCTCTACTGATGCGCTTTATAGTATCGAAGAGATATATGGAACGACAGGTAACGACACTATGATTGGTGGAAGTGGCGCTTCTAACACCCTCTACGGTGGCGATGGTAACGATACTTTAACTGGAAATATAGATGGTGATGTGCTAGATGGCGCTAGTGGTATCAATCTAGCTGATTACTCCGCGCGGACTCAAAATCTAACAGCAGATCTCTCTTTGTCTTCAAAAAATATTTTTATTACAGGAACAATACCTTCGATTACCAACTCAGATACGCTAGCCAATCTGCAAAATCTTACTACTGGTAGCGGAAATGATAAGCTTACAGGAAATAGTGCTGATAATATCTTGATAGGTGGTGCAGGAGATGACACTTTTGTTGGCGGTGCAGGAGATGACACTTTTATTGGCGGCACAAGTACTATTAGCGATAGTGGAAACGATACAGCAAATTATAGTGGTGCCCTTTTTGGTATTGATGCTAATTTAGCAACTGGAACTGTTGTTGGAAATGCAGCAACAGAGGGAACTGACACTCTTTATGGGATAGAAAATATTATTGGTTCAGCTCTAGATGACACTCTGCGCGGTAAGATAGGTGTCGTAAATACACTTAGTGCTGGAGGCGGAAACGACACAATTTATGCTAATCTTGATGGAGATTATGTTGATGGTGGAACTGGGATAAATAGAGCTGATTACTCAAGTGAGGGCTCTAGTATTTCTGTTAATTTAAATAGTGCAAAAGCAAACTACACCGCTACACCTCTGGTTTATGACACACTTGTTAATATTCAAAATGCTACGGCTGGTAGCGCGGATGATACACTAATTGGTAAAACTGGTACTATAAACACTCTTCAAGGTGGCGCAGGTAATGACCTCTTGACTGGTAACTTAGATGGAGATCTGCTTGATGGTCAAGCAAATGCCGATACGGCTGATTATAGCTCCTCGGTCATAGCTTTAACTGTAGATATGGGAGCACAGTCGATAGCGCAAACTGGAAGTTCTACAGCAAAAGATTACTTCTCAAATATTGAAAAATTACAAACTGGATCTGGTTCAGATACTTTTACTATAAATACAGTTTTTGATACAGCTTCATACACTCTTGATGGTGGTGCTGGTATTGATGTCCTTGATTATGGCGCTATTTCTGAATCGATAAATGTCTCACTAAACGGTGCTACATATACAAATGTTATAGTTGGAGCAACGGGCCTTCATGATGAGGTGATACGAAATATTGAGGATATCAAAGGCTCTAAGGGTAATGACAGCATTGCTGGTGATGCGTTAAATAATAAACTATACGGAAATGAAGGTAATGACACACTAGATGGTGGCGCTGGAAGCGATGTGATTTATGGTGGCGTTGATAATGATTTGATTGTAGGGAGCATAGATGGCGCTTCTGACTTTTATTATGGTGATAGTGGCATTGATACTATTGATTATAAAGCTGTAGCTGCCAACATTACTCTAACAGCAGGTACAACAGTTGTTGATAGTAGTGCTACCATAGGTACAGATATCCTAAACGGTATTGAAATTTTTGATTCTGGTAGTGGCGATGATATACTAACCGCGGGTACAGCGGATATGAGTATCTATGGAAATCTTGGTGTTGATAAGATTAGTGGTGGCAGCGGAGCTGATCTCTTATATGGTGACAATATTGGAAACACGCATACAACTTTTGATGGTTCAAACACTATAGCCGGTGGAGCAGGGAATGACACTATCTATGCTGGTGATAGTGGCGACATCATGCGTGGTGATGCAGGCAACGATACAATATTTGGTGGTGCAGGAGTTGACATTCTCGATTATGTAACTAACAATATTGCTATCGCAGCTCTACTAAACAGTGGCATTATCAATGGTGATGGCTCTGATATTGTCGATACTGCTGCGATTGAAATATTGCGTAGTGGAGCTGGTGCTGATGTTATCAGCGGTGCCGATGCTGGAGTGTTAGCAACAATCTATGTTGGAAGCGGTAATGATATCATCAACGGTGGTGCTCTGGCTGAAAAGCTCTACGGTGAAGCGGGAAATGACACCATTCGAGGCGGCGGCGGCATTGATACAGTATATGGTGGGGTTGGTAATGATTTAATCTACGGCAACATCGACGGCGATACAATTTACGGTGATAATGGAGCCGGAAATGTTGTGGGAACCAGTGATACCCTTGATTTTTCTGACATAACCTCTGCGACAAATCTTGTTATAGATATGAGCGCTCAATCCACAACAGGTGCAACTGTAAACACAAATGCAAGCATATTCTTTGAGATAGAGAATGTTACTGGTGGAGCAGGAGATGACACTCTATATGGAGATAGTAGCGCCAATACTTTAAGGGGCGGTGCTGGAACAGACACTATTTTTACCTCAGCAGGAGTTGATTATATTGATGGTGGCAGTGGCATCGACAGTGTAGATTTTAGTGCCATTACAACAGCATCTATCAACATAAACTTATCAACTCTTAAGATTATAGATGATGGCTATGGCAATATTGAGACTATACAAAATGTTGAAAATATTAATGGTGGTAATTTTGCAACGGGAGATACTCTTTATGGTGATGGACTCTCAAATATTATATACGGAAATCTAGGAGCTGATACGATTTCTGGCAATGACGGCAATGATCTTTTGTACGGAGACAATGCAACTAACTCCAATGGCGCTAGTGATGGAAAAAATAGCATTGATGGTGGATCAGGTAATGATACACTATATGCTGGAGATGCTGGAGACCTCCTTCTTGGCGGTATCGGAGATGATACGCTTTATGGAGCTGCTGGTGCCGATACTCTTGTTGGTGGTTTAGGTAATGATACTCTTAATGGTAGTGGTGGAATTGATATAGCTGATTATCGAGCTGCTACTGCTAAAGTTGTTATCGCTTCGGTTTCAGCTAATCCAAACGATATCACCGACCTAACCACTGGTCTTTTAAGTGGTGTAGAGGGGACAGATATTATTACTAATAGTGTTGAGATAATCTATGGAAGCTCAGGCTATGGCGATACTATTAGTGGTAATGCAAACAACAACTCTTTATATGGTTGGGGAGGCAATGACATACTCTCTGGCGGGCTTGGAGATGATGTTATCTATGGTGGAGCCGGTGATGATACTGTAGCTGGTAATGAGGGAGATGATACCCTTGTTGGTGGAGATGTTATTGGCACACTCTCTGGATGGGATACAGTTGATTACTCGGCAGATACGGCAGGAATTACAATTAACCTAACCGCAGGAACCGCAACCGGTACTTCATCTGGAGCCGACACGCTTAGCGGATTTTCCAAGGTTTTAGGCTCTAGCTTTGCCGATACTATTGCTGGAAATGTAGGTGCTGATGATCTTCGTGGAAATGGTGGTGATGACTGGTTTACAATGAGCGCAGGGAATGACACGATTTATGGAGGAACAACATCTGAAACTATCGGGGATACTGTTGATTTTATCAGCGCTACTACCGCAGGTGTTATCGCTAATCTTGCAACCAATAATGCCAGTGGTACGGACTTTGGTACAAATGTTATCTATGAGATAGAAAATGTATCAGGCTCCAATTTTAACGATACTATCACGGGTGATGTCAATGCAAATACACTTATTGGCAGAGCATTAAATGACACTATCTTGGCTGGTTTAGGGAACGATATAATTTATGGAGATGATAACAGTGGCGCATCTGTCGATGGAGTTGAGACTGGAAATGATTCTTTATATGGACAAGACGGAAATGATACGATATATAGTGGACTCGGAAATGATAGCTTGTGGGGTGGTAACGGTAACGATATCCTCTATGGCGGTAGTGGTGATGACTACTTAAACGGTCAAAGTGGAATCAATATCCTATATGGAAACGACGGCAATGACACTTTTGAACTTTCTGATTCCACTGCAACCAATACGATAATAGGTGGTGCCGGTACAGATATTATCTCTTTTTACTATGCAGGCTCAGCCGTTACAGTAAACCTAGGTACGCTATCGTCAAATCAAGCAACAGGCGGTGCCGGAGCTGTTAATTTTACAGAAGCGCTTGAAAATGTATCAGGCAGTGGATACAACGATGTTATTACCGGAAATGCATTGGCTAATGTTATCTCGGCTAATAATGGAAATGATACGGTTTATGGTAGTGGTGGTATTGATATCATCTACGGTGGCGCAGGAGCTGATAAACTATATGGAGATATTGCCGCTCCTATTATATCTGATGGTGGAAACACAATTTATGGCGGAGAGGGTAACGATACTATTTACGGTGGACTCGGCAATGACACTATTTTTGGAGATGATGGCGGAAGTTATGCTGTAGCTTGTGATGACACTATAGTGGCAATTAGTGGCAGTGATGGCGGTGATGTGATTGATGGTGGACAAGGAACCGATACGGCTGATTATACAGCGGTTGCCAATGCTATCAATGTTACATTAAATGGAGCTATTGTTGCAACAGTCAATGTTGTGGGTGGCGATAATGATACTGTTGTTAGAATAGAAAATTTTATTGGTGGTAGTGGCAATGATACAATCACTGGCGATAATGGTGCCAATTATCTTAATGGTGGATTGGGTAACGATACTATTATAGGCGGCGGCGGCAATGATATCTTAACTGATTCTAGCGGAACTAATACTTTTGCAGGTGGAGCAGGAAACGACACAATCACAGGAACGGGAGCTACTGCTAGTTGGCTTGATTATTTTATTGATGGGATAAACGAAGGCGCTTCCACTAACCTAAGCACTACAACTTCTCAGGTTATCTCTGCATCTAGAGGTAGTGATGTTATTGTTGGAGTAAATAACATCACAGGATCAGCTTACAACGATAATTTCTATGGTAATTCAAGTGTCAATACTATAAACGGCGGTGCTGGAGATGACACTATAGAGGGGTATGGCGGCAATGATATTTTAGATGGTGGATCCAATAGTGCCGTAGGGGATACTGTAAGTTATCAGTTGGAAAATAAAATTAATGTTACTCTTGCTGATGGAGGAGTTGCTACAACTGTTCAGGTTTGGAATGGCTCAAACTGGACTACAGAAAATGATACTATCAGTAATTTTGAAAATATTATGGGCTCAAATAGTGCAAACTCTAGTTTAAATTCAGACACAATCGCAGGCAATAGTTCTGGTAATACCATTTTAGGTTATGTTGGTGATGACTCTCTGTTTGGTGGTGGCGGCAATGACTATATTGATGGTGGTTCCGATAATGATATCATCGCAGGTGGAGCTGGGATTGACATAATTTATGGTGGTAATGGAAACGATATTATTAGAGGTGGAGGCACTGCATATAATAATGGCAGTGCTGATAGTTCTTCAGACACTCTTTATGGTAATGCAGGAAATGATACACTTTATGGGATATTAGATGGAGATACTCTCTATGGTGGTGATAATGCTACTGCATTTAATGGAAGTGATGTCATCAACTATAGTGAACTTGTAGCCGGAAAAGCTGTTTATGTGGACATTAACGCAACTGCTGGATCATCACTAGCCCAGTTAGTTGGAACACCATTAGTAACAGATACTATCTATGGTTTTAATAGTGTTGTTGGAAGTGATGGAAATGACACAATTGTTGGAAATATAAACTCAAACTTGATTTCTGCGGGCGTTGGTAATGATGCTATCTACTTCAGCTCGATAGCTGCTATCTCTTCGGTGGTTAATGCAGGGAGTGATAATATAGATATGGGAAGTGGCGATGACACCCTTTATACCTTTATTTCAGAATTGACAAGTGGCGACATTATTAACGGAAATAGTGGCAACGACACAATAGTTTTTCGAGATGGTGGCACAATTAGTGATACCACAAAATTTTCAAATGTATCCAATGTGGAGTATGTGCAGTTTGCTGATGTTGCCAATACTATTAGTTTAGATACAACAAAATTAAATGATGTGACACTCTTGGGTGGTTCACTTAATGACACTTTTAACTACGCTATGGCAAATTTTGATAACCATGATATTATAAATGGTGGAGCAGGAACCAATAAGATAGCCTTTACTACTGCTGGAACACTAACTGACTTGATGTTAAGTTCCATATCCAATATACAAAACATACAGCTTGCAAACGGTATAAACAGCGTAGCTGTTGATGTAAGTAGTGTTGGCGGCGGATTGGCTACGCTATACGCTAGCACAAGCGGAGGAACAAACACCTATAACTACTCTCTTTCAAATCTAACAAGTGCTGATAAAATCGTTGGTGGCGGTGCTAGCACTACGGATATTGTTCAGTTTTTAGATGCCGGAACTGTCGCAGATGACACTAGATTTAGTGGTCTCTCTCTTATTGATCAAATCAGGCTGGCTAACGGTACTAATAGTTTCAATATTGGAGCTACAAATGAAGTTAATCTCAGCAATGTAAGCATCATGGGTGGGGCGGGTATTGATACATTTGTTTACGCCTCGGCCGCCTTGGTTGATGGTACAGCGAATGCAAAACTAATTGGTTCTGGCGGTAATGATATTTTAAAAATTACTGGAGCTAGTGCCATTGTTGACGCCAATCTTGCTGGATTTATCGGTATCTCTACTCTTGATTTGAACGCTTATACTAACTCTATTACTCTTGGGCTAAATGCGACTGCAATGGGGCTAACAACAATTGATGCTTCAAGTAATGCGACTGCAATCTCAATAAACGCTTCAGCCATGACAACAGCGGTGACAATCAATGCTGAAAATGTGGTTGGCGGTATTTATCTAGGTGGTACATCAGCTGGAGATATTTTAAATATAAACAGTGTCCTAAATGGTCAAAATGCCTCAAGTATAACGGCGATTGAGACAATTAATATTAACGCAAACACAACTTTCACAGGAGATTTGACCGGTGTAACTGCTCTAAATATTGCAGCTGCCAAAACAGTTACTCTTGATGCAAGCGCAATTACTGGTGATACAGCAAGTGTTGCTAATAATGGGATTATGATTGTTAACAATGCTGTTACGGGAAGTACTTATAGTGGATTGACCTATAGTGGAGCTGGGGTACTGCAAGTAAATGGCAGTGGCGGTAATGATATATTAAATTTCAATGCAAATGTAACAAGTTACACGGGAACCATTACGCTAAATGGTGGTGCAGGAGATGATACAATCACTGGAACTGCTAAAAACGACACTATATTTGGTGGAGCAGGAAATGATACACTAACAGGTGGAGCAGGATCAGACTATCTTGATGGTGGTGCTGATGATGATACATATCGTTTTACGGCAGTTGCAGATATATCAGCAGATACAATTAATGATACCGGTGGTGGTACGGATGTTATCTTTATGGATGCTGCACTTAATTTTGACCTCTCTGGCATAGCTGTTACAGGAGTTGAGGGTCTCAAATTTTATCAAGGTGCAACAGCACAAACGCTTACTATTTCAAAAGCTCAAGCAGCTCTCTATACTGATTTTATCGGCTCGGCAAGTGCAATCAACACACTCATAGCAACAGGGGTTACAACCAGCCTTGATATGGATACTTCAAAAAATTATACTAATGTTGACAAAGTAGTTATTAATGCATCTACAAGTTCTGCTGGTATTACTCTAAAGGGTGCAAGCGGTGTATCAAACAGTATTACCGGCGGAACTGGAAATGACACTATTGTAGCTGGTACACAAGCTGACACGCTTCTTGGTGGCTCTGGCAATGATACCTACCAGATTATAAGTACAAATCTAACAAGTGCTGATATCGTTACTGACTCTAGCGGAACTGCCGATGTTTTACAGATTATAGATGCCGGCGCAACGATTATCGATGTACAACTAACCAATGTTACTGGAGTTGAAATTTTAAAACTAGGCGCAGGTTCAACAGCTACTCTTGGCGCAGAAGCAAATAATGGTGGCACTGGATTTAAGGGTGTAGATTTGTCTGCTGGTGGTACAAATGTTATAAATAATAGCACAATTACAAATATCACGCTCACTGGTGGAGCAGGAAATGATACGCTAAATATTAGTGGTGGCGTGGCAATTGATGCATCAAAAATTACCAATACCGAAGAGCTAAATATTACCTCAGGAGCAAGCGCTATCAGTAGTACTTTTGGCGGAACAGCTCCAGTTGTTACAATTAGCAGTGGCGCAACATTGAGTAGCACAAACTCCGCAACTATATCTGGTAAAACAGTCAATATCAACGGAACGCTAACTTCAACCGCCATAAATGCTACTGATTTATCACATGTAAGTTTAAATAGCGGTGCTACAGCCAATCTTACTCTTTCGGCAGGAGGAGTTTTGGATGTTAGCGTTGCTGGTTTTACTAAAGATAACGGTGGTGTACTCAAAATAAATGGCAATACCGGAGCAGAAACCATTACGATTGACTCTGCAAAATTTGGCACAAATGTAGGAGATGCAATCGCTGATGGTGGTGGAACAGATACTCTGATTGTCAAAGGAAATAGCGCTATAGACTTTACAAAAATCAGCGGTATGGAAGTTATAGATTTAACAAACTACACCGGCACAACATTAACAACAAACAATACAACTGGAGAAACAGTTAAAATCAACTCTGCATACACCTCTATAAATACAGGTGGAGGAACAGATCAGCTCTATATTACAGCTAATGTAGTTGATTTAAGTGCTACAACGCTTAGTGGAATTGAGAGTTTTTTTGTAGCAGCTGGTGCGACATTAACTATTAAAGCTTCAGATGTTTCTGGAAAAACCGTCAACGGAACAGGAATATTAAATGTTATCAATTTGGATGCAACCTTAGCGGCAAATTTTGCATTAGTCAATCCGACAATAACCCTAAATGTCGATTGGAACGCTACTGCAACCTATACCGGAAATCTAACAAATGTAGATGCCTTAAGTATTTCTGGTGGCACTATGACAGTAACTGACAATATATTAGGGAGTGTTCCTGTTAGTGGAGCTGGAAATATTACCGTTCTTGTAGATACAAATTCAAGTCAAAATTTCAACACCCTTTCACTAGGTGGCACAGAACTGATTCAATTCACGGCAAATTCAACATTTAGTGGTAATTTTCAAAACTCGATAGTGACGGTCAACGGCGGTGTAACTCTAACAGCCGATGCTTCGGTGCTAAGTGCCAAAATAGTAGGTGGAGCAGGTGTAGTTACTGTCACTAATTTGCAAAATACATTAGCAGCCGACTTTACTAATATTACAACGACTACCATCAATGCAATATGGGCTGGCACAACGGCTACATATACAGGTAATCTAGCAAATGTTGATACGCTAAGTATCTCTGGTGGAACAATGAGTGTGGCTGATTCAATACTAGGAATAATAGCTGTAAGTGGCGCAGGAAACCTAACTGTAAACGCTGATGATGCCTCTTCCAACTTAGCAAATATAAATATTGGCGGTATATTGACGATAAATGACGGAACTACGGGACTAACGCAAACTTTAGTAGGCTCTGCAAACAGTGATGTGTTCAGTCTAGATAATAACGATGCAACTTCTAATGGTGCAAATGGAGGTGATATCTACAATCTCTCAGGCGCTACAAATATATCTGACTCTGGCGGTAGCGGAACGGATATTATAAACATGATGGCAAATAACATTGACTTGAGTGGTAAAACTATCACTGGGATAGAGACATTAGCTCTTAGTGCTACAACTGGAATAACGCTTAATGCCACAGAAGTAGCAAGTTTTACAAGCATCACAGGAAGTGGTAATTTAAGTGTAAATTCTGCTCTTAATGGAGCAATTAATTTATCATCATATTCAGGAAGCGTGACACTTAGTGATGCAAATGGCAAAAATGTAACTCTTGGTTCTGGGGATGATACAATTAGTACAACAACCGGTGGAACTGTAAATATGGGCGGTGGTAACGACCATCTAACGCTAGACTTTTCACATATTAGCAGTTTAACTATGGATGGTGGAGCTGGTGCAGATACTATATCTTTGGGTGGGCTTTTAAATGGAGACAACATTTCAGCTGCAACTTTTAACAATATATCCAACATTGAAACACTTGATATTTTATCTTTGGGCGCTGGTAGCAATATGACAATTGACTTTGCAGCATTAGACTCTATTGCAACAAATTCAAATTCAATCAATTTAAATATAAATAGTGCAGCAACAGCGTCATTAAATAGCTTGACAGAGGTATATCTATCAACGGACATAGGACATACTACAAATCTTGCAGTAGCTGGTTCTTGGACAACTAGTAGCGCCGCTACTTATGATGTGGTTAATACAGCAGATACATTTACCCTGCATGTATTAACGGTTTAGGATTTAAATGGAAAAAGCACTACCAATAAACAAACAAAAAGATGAGCTACTTTTGTCTTTTAAATACATTCTTGATTTTTACTATGGGGATGTAGAACTAAAAACTATCAACAACATTCTCTCACACGGCAGGGCACATACAGAGATAGAAGATTTGAGATATGCCGCAAAAGATTTTGGACTAAATTTTGAAGAAGCACCTATATCCGCAGATATTATATACTCTCATATCTTCCCTTGTATTGTCACTGGTGGTGATAAAAAAGCAAAAATATTTCTATCGCTTACTGATGGAGTGGCTGAAATACTTGACTCATTTAGTAAAGAAAAAATAAAAATGTCTCTTGATGAGCTAGTGTCAGAGTTTGACACACTTCTCTATTTTTATAAAGATATTGAACATAAAAATATTTTAACGCACGAAGAGAAGGGCAAGAATTGGTTTTGGACTCATCTACTAGATGCAAAATCTGATATTTTAAAAATAGGGATTTTAACTATTTTTATCAATATTTTTATCCTACTTGTCCCTTTATATGCCATGAATGTTTACAATCGTGTTATCCCAAATTTCGCTACAGAGACGCTGTTTGTGCTCACAATTGGCATAATTATTATCTTTGTTTTTGACGCCATTTTTAAAATGGTTCGCGTATATATACTAGAGAGTATGGGAAGACGGATTGGGAGTGTGCTGGAAGAGGAGATGCTAAAGAGAGTGCTTTTGATTCAGAGTCAACACGACCATCTTCTTGCAGGTTCAAAAGCAAATCTTTTTAAAGAAGTTGCTCAAGTTAGAGACTTTTTTATGTCAAAAAGCATAGTTTTGGCACTGGATTTACCTTTTGTTTTTTTAACTATTTTTGTTATCTATCTTATATCCCCACAAGTAGCTGTTATAACTTTTTTGTGTAGTTTTATCATTGTGATTGTAAATCTTGTTTTTCAAATCCCAATTTTTGCCCTAGGTAGAAAACTTTTTCACGATGGACAGGTTAAACATAACTACCTTTTTGAGACCATAAAAGGTATTGAGACGCTAAAACTTACAAATGCAACAGCTAGAAGATTATTTAAGTGGCGTCAGATTGTTAATTTTTACAACTATATGAACCTCAAAATTCAGATGCACACAAATATGGCGACCAATATTTCGTATGTCGTTATGCAGATAGCTACGGTTTTAACACTAGTTGTTGGAGTTTACCAGATACAAGAGAAAAACCTCACAATAGGTGCGCTTGTTGCCCTTGGACTTCTAGTTGGTCGAGGAATTGTCCCTATTGTAAACATATCTACACTGCTAAGCAAATACAAAGAGTTTAAAGAGGCACTAGAGTCACTAAATAAGTTCTGGCATCTACCACTAGAGACACAAAAATCAATAGATTTAGGGATAAAAAGACTTCGAGGTGATATAGAGTTTCATGGTGTATCTTTTACTTATGCAGGTTCAAAACATCCATCAATGGAGGGCGCTACATTTAACATAAAAGCAGGAGAAAAGGTTGGCTTTATTGGACCAACTGGCGCTGGGAAAAGTACAATTTTACGACTTTTAACAGGGCTTGACTCCCCACAATTAGGAACTATTTTTATAGACGGACATGAGATAAACACTATCCATCAAGTTGAGCTACGGGACAATATTGGGATTATGCCACAAGAGCCATTCTTGTTTAATGGCACACTAAAAGAGAACATTGAGATTGGCAAAAATATCGGAAAAGATATGCTCATTAAACTCTTGGCCATGACTGGACTTGAAGCACTTGTTAAGCGCTCTGGCGAGGGTGAGAATTTTCAAGTGGGTGAGGGCGGTTCTCGTCTTTCGGTTGGACAGCGCCATCTAGTTGGACTCGCTCGCTCACTTATAAGCGAACCTTCAATTTTAATTTTAGATGAACCAACTACTGGTATGGATGTAGGGCTTGAAAAAGAGATGATTCAACATCTTAAACCTATTGTTGCTGATAAAACACTAATTTTGATAACCCACAGATTTGCAGCATTAGAGTTGGTTGATAGAGTTATGGTCGTCAACAATGGCAAAATTGTAGCGGATGGGGCGAGGGATGACATCTTAAGACAACTTCAAACACCAAGCCAAAAGAAGGCCGAGTCATGAGCAAAATGATGCTTGAGAAAAAATGGAATTACTATATTACAGTTATACCAATAGGGCTTTTTTTTACAGTCTCTTTGATTTGGGCAACATTTTCTGAGATAGATGAAGTTGTTAGAGGAGATGGGAAAATTATTCCATCAGGTCAAACTAAGATATTGCAACACATGGAAGGCGGAATTGTTTCAAAGATTTTGGTTAAAGAGGGAGATAAAGTCTCTATAAATCAACCAATGTATCAGCTTGAACAAGCATCATTTACGGCAGATTTAAATGAAAAAGATATAGAAAAAATCTCTCTAGAAGCAAAACAAAAAAGGCTTGAAAGCCTGATTTATGACAAAGAGCTCGTTTTTAGCGATGAGTTTAGTAAAAAATATCCACAAATAGTTCACAATGAGATGCAGATATTTTTTAGTGAAAGACAAAACAACTCTGAGCGACTAAATGGTGTATCTCAAAAAGTAGAACAGAAAAAATATGAGATTCAAGATTTGGAGATGAAGCAAAGAGATTTAAAGTCAGAGCTTGATGTGGCGAGTGAAAACAGCTCCATTTCAGAGCAGTTGATGAAGTCAGGTGCTGGCTCAAAGAAAGAGTATTTGGCTGAAATGGGTAAAAAACAAAATCTCATCACACAGCTAAATGGAGTTAAAAACCAGATTCCAGTAGCCAGAGGAAAGTTAAAAGAGGGACTGTTTGAGCTTGGCGCAATCAAATCAGAGATAAAATCAAAAGCTCTTAATGAACTACAAGAGACAAGACTAAAACTAAGACAAACTGCCGAGCAAAACGAAGCGAGCGTTGATAGAACCAACCGATTACTCATAACTTCTCCAGTCAATGGAATCGTTAACAAGCTCTACTACTACACAATCGGTGGTGCTATAAAACCTGGAGAGAAAATTGCAGAAGTGACGCCACTTGAAGATGGATTTATGATTGATGCAAACATAAAAGCATCAGACAGAGGTAGAATCTGGATTGGGCAAAAAGCAAGTATAGATATTACGGCTTATGATTATGCAAGATATGGCAGAATTGAGGGAAAACTAATCTCAATTAGTCCAGATAGTTATACAAATCAAAAAGGCGAAATTTTATATAGCGTTAAAATAAAAGCATTTAAAGACAATCTAGGTGCAAACCTTCCAATAATGCCGGGTATGGAAGCTGGTGTGAATATTATCACCGGTAAAAGAACAGTTTTGAGTTATATATTTTTCCCAATAAAAAGAATGGGTCAAAACTCTATGCTTGAACCATAATAAAGAATGATTTTGTTACAATCACACGACAGCACAAAAATAAAGGATTCTAGATGTTTAGTATGATATTGAAGTTTCAAGCTTTTTTAGAGAGAATGAAAAAAAATAAAGGCTTGTGGTTTAGTATACTAACACTTACGGCACTTCTTGGTATAGTTGGAACACTTACATATCTCAATACAATGACAAACAGAGCCGCTAAAAATCTATACGAATCAACAAATACTAGTTATTTTCAAAATCTAGACTCAAGACTAACTGCTTCTTTAGAGAAAATAACTATTTTAGGAACAGTACTGTTAGATAATCAAGCTTTTATGGCGACTATGAATAGTGGTGTTGGAGTAAGTGGGCAACTAGAAAAAATAGCATCAGAAGTTAACAGTATTGGTAAAAACAAGATAGAAATAACTCTCTATAATAAAAGTGGAGCAACTTTAGGCTCTTCAGCTAAAGATATAAATGGTAGCGTAGAGTTATATGGCTCTAAAGCATTTCAGCAAGTAGTTAAAACCAATCAATTCATAAGCACTATCGAGTATCAAAATGGAGCAGTTTTCCTGAAGGCTCTTTTCCCGCTACAAAATGGGATTTTAGAGACAAAACAATCAATCGATTTTTTGGTTGAAGAGTATGACGCTAGAGATAAAATATTTCAAGTTCTTATGGATAAAGATTTTATTGATATGAAAAATGTACAAAAATTTGCCTATAAAAAGATTGGTAAATCAGAAATAAGCGTTCAAGAAAAAGTTGATGAGGATTTTTTAGAGCAGATTCAAGATTTAGATTTTGATAAATTGATTAAAGATAAATATATTCTCACTGATGAAAATTTTATACTCGCGAGACCTATTTTAGATGTAGAAAACAAAAAAGTTGGGGTGATTTTAATAAGCGAAAATATACTTAAGCGAAATGGATTGCCAAATATGACAAAAAGTATTAGCACTGGAATTACAACGGCGGCAATGGGACTTGTGGTTGCGCTACTAGTGCTTATGATTTAAAAGTGGCTATTCAAATAAACTTAAACATCATTAAAAGGCAATATTAAAATTATGAAAAGAATTAAAATACACAAAGCATATTTTATTACTTGGTTATTTATATTTTATGTTATTTTTGCAAATGCTGAGCATTTAATGACATTTTTTATGGCAACTGTTATTTTTAGCTCGGCAATCGTTGGATTTTTAGCAGTAGGAACACTATATCAGCTTGTTAGCGGTTTTGACATTATGATGTTGGGCGGAACATTTGGGGCGCTTGCATATAAACGAACGGGATATGAGTTTTATATCAGAAGTATAAATGCTATCCTTCCGGCAAATATTGCATATATGTTAGAGACTAGAAAAAATCAGCAAAAGATGCTTTTTACGCAAGAAGAATCAAGAGATATTATTGATTGGCTTGAAACTAAGTTTATTAAACAAAAATCATACATAAACTTTTTTATCAATACCTCTATGCTTATCGGTCTGCTTGGAACTTTTGTTGGATTAGTTGAGTCTATTGACAAAATGGGACAAATTATTTTAAGTCTTAACGGCGATGTTGATGTAAAAGAGATTATGCAGCAGTTTTCAGGGCCGCTCTCTGGAATGGCAATTGGTTTTGGTGCATCCCTATTTGGTGTTGTAACTGCAGTTATACTTGGACTTAACGGATATATACTATTTAGATACCAAGATACACTAATTGTTGGGATTGAAGAGTGGCTTAAAGATAGAATTATAGATATTGCTCCAGCGGAAGGTGGCGTGGCTGTTGATTCGTCCTCTGATCTGGCTGGACATCGTAAAAGTTTTATGGATCTATTTTTGGAGCAGATATCCACACTCACAAAAGAGATTAGTAATATCTCTAAAACAAATGAGAATTTTAGCAATATGTCTTTATCGTTATCAAATATTGAACTTGCCATGAATGAGCAAAAAACAGTATTTAAAGAGATGCTAGATTTGCAGACAAAAAGCTCTTTACAGTCAGAGCTACTACTCTCTTCAATACTTGACACACAAAGAGAGATAACAAATACAAACTCTACAGAGTTTGCAAGATTGGTAGAAGCTACACATGAGCTTAAGCTATTATCGCAAGAGAGTAACAAGTCAGCAGATGCAACTACGAGACTGCAAAAAGAACTTTATGAGCAAGATACAAACTTCCAATCCAAAGCATTATCTTTGTTGGGAGCAGCAAATGATCTCCTAACTGCAGATAGACAGGTCAGCAAAGAGCTTCTTAGTGCATCTTTGGCTATAAAAGAGGAGCAATCTGATGGATTTGGTAGAAGTATATATTTTGCTGGAGAGATAGCTGCTAAAACAGCAGAGATTGAGAAAACTATGAAGTTATATATAGAAGAAAATCAAGATTTTAACGAAGAGTATATAAGAATTAAAGAGAAACAAAACAGTGAGATTTATGCACTTGGTGTAAAAATAGATGAAGTTTCACAAAACTTTGAAGCAAATAACAGAAGTTTAAAAAATATAGAAAAAAATGTTGCAATTATTGAATCAAAGTCAATAAAATCTGAAAATGGCAATAGCAATATAAAACAAAAAGGTCTCTTCTCTTCTTTATTTAGATAAATCAGAGAGAGTATTAAATCTAACATATGAGGACAGGAGACTAGATGGCTGGAGGTGGCGGAAGCGATGACATGAATCCATTTATTTCATATGTGGATTTGTTCGCTTCAATTATTATGGTTTTACTGCTTTTTGTGCTACTTCTTTTTGTTAATGTTGGGTACTACATGCAATTTAACACTAAAGACCAAGTTAGTGACATCAATACAACCGAGGAAAAAGAGAATGCGGTTGTGTCAAGTATAGATATAGTAAAAAAAGAGGACTATAAACAAAAAGAGATAGAGAAGCCAGTAACTGTTCCTGAAAAAAAAGATATAAACAGCACAACTAAGGCAACTGATGGTAATACTATTAGTGGAAAATCTGAAACTTTCGCATCTGCTGAATTTAAAGAGCAGGATATGATTGTAGTGTTTAAAAATAACGAATATTTCTTAAATAAAGATGTTATTTTACAGATATCTTCATTTATGGAGCAGATTCAAAAAACAAGGCCAAGTGCAATTTTTCATCTGAGTGTCGGAGATTCAAGCAAGCTTATTAGCTCCACACAAACAAAACAAGTCTCACTTGGCAGGATACTAAGTCTAAAAAATGCTCTACAAAATATTCCATCTCTTAAAGATAAGATAAAAATAAATTACAAACAAGCAGATACCTATAGTTATGAGTTCGGATATCTGAAAATAGATGCAAAGTGAGAAGTTAAAAGTGATAAAAAAAATTGTTAATAATTTAATACTACTTATGGTGTGCGGGTTTCTTCATCCACAGACACTAAGCGCGTCTTTGGATGAAGAAAAACTAATCTCAAGTAATGCCACACTAAAAGAAGCGGTAAGAGAGTCAATAGAGTTAAACTATCGTGTGAAACAGGCAAAAGAGAGAGTTATTCAAGCAGATTTTATGATAAGAGAAGCCCTTGCTGATTTTTTACCACAAGTTACGCTCTCTTCCAATACCAAAAGACTTCAGTATAGTGGTTTTGATATACAAGATTACGCTCAAACTGACTTAACTGCTGCTGTCTCATACAACCTATATTCGGGTGGCAAAAGCAAAGCTCAGATGGATAAAAACAAGATTGTTAAAAAAGAGCAGCAAGAGAAATTAAAAGGCACAATGCAAGAGGAGATAAGTAAAGTAATAGACTCCTATTTGAGTGTTGTTTATGGACGATTATCTATGGATGTAAATAAGAAAAATTATGAAAAACTTTTAAAGATATATGAGATAGTTAAAACAAAACGCGCATTGGGTGCAGCAACGGCAGGAGATGAAAATTCGATATCTTCAAGTGTCTTTAATGCTAAAACAGCAATGACAAATACAGAATCGGCATACAATAATGCAAAAAACTACTATGAATTTTCAATAAACAAAAATATAGAGCAGCTTAACCCATTTGAGACTAGCTTTGATGTAAAATTAGAAGAGTTTGATAATGTGTTTGAGCAGATTAAATCTAAAAATGTAGATCTCAATATTATTAAAGCGCAAATAGAGGGAAAAAAGAAAGATGTTTATATAAATAAGGCTACTGCTTGGCCGACAGTGGATTTATCGGTATCAAACACAAGAAGATATCGTGATGACTATATCCAATCTATCTCAAATATTCCAACCGATGGCTTTAATTCGGATACGATAATGTTACTAAGTATAAACTATAATATATATACAGGTGGCAGAGTAGAGGCAAAAACAGCTCGCATAATGAGTGAAACCACAGATAATATCTATAATCTTGAGTATATAACTAAAGAGACAAAGTGGGATTCCCAAAAATTATTTAACTCTGTTCAAACAAATACAGATACACTTGAAACACTGACAGGCGAAATAGTTGCAAGTGAGAAGATGGTTGATGCTTATTGGGAGAGATTTCGCCTCTCAAGTCAAGACCTAATAACACTTCTACTAGCCCAAAGACAGCTAAACTCAGCAGAGTTAGAGAAGTTAAGAAGTGAAAAAACTAGAATTATTGACTATTTTAATCTTCTAGCAAAAGAGGGCAAGTTGCTGGAATATTTCGGATATTGATATTAAAAGGAGAAATTAACATGCTTAAAACAGTTTTTTTAGTTATAGCTATTTATGTAATGGAACCTGTTTTTGCAGATGACAATAGAACTGTAAAAAGTCCAGTATCAATTGGCGAGAATGTATTTCGTGTAAATAAAAGCCGCTACGATAAAGACTTAGAAAAAAGATACCAAAAAGATAAAAAAAACAGAGCTCCAATGAAAATTTATAAACGAAAAGATGGCTCAATTGATACTCTAAAAACTATAAATGAGGCAAATAATTGAGTCAAAATATAGATAGTTATATACATTTAGTAGCAAGTGGAAATCTTTTTTTAAAAGATTTCCAGAATGAAGAAGCTATAGCATGTTATAAGAAAGCCGCGCAGTCAAGTGGTGTAAAAACATGGCAAAGGGATACCCTTCTTGAGTTTTATAACAATCTTGGAGTTGCCTACAAGAGAAAAAAAGAGCTTAAGCAAGCGCAGATGGTTTTTGAGGAGGGAATTCTTATAGAGCCCAATCACCATATTTTTTATTCAAATCTTTTTAATACACAAAGGGCTCAAAATAGAGATGATTTAGCGGAAAAAGTGCTTCTAAAGGCCATCTCTCTAAAAACCAAAGAGATATCTCATTTCATACTGTTGGTAGAGTTTTATAAAGAGAAAAAAAAGTATAAAGAGGCATTTGAGGTAGGAGCAGCATGCGTTAATCTTTTTAAAGATAAGTATGATTCGCACTTAATGCTCGGTAATCTTTTTGCAGTAGTCAAGTCTTACAAGCAAGCGTTGATTCCATATCAAACAGCTATAAAAATTAATCCAAATAACAGTAGTGCTTACAATAATATAGGTGTAGTATATAAGGAGTTAGGAGAGCACGATAAGGCAAAAGAGTCTTATATGAGGGTTCTAAAAATAAATCCAAATGATTCAGCAGCACATAATAATCTTGGCAATCTTTTAAGAAATATGGACAACTTAGGTGGAGCAGTTAAGCATCTTGAAGAGTCAATCAGGCTAAACCCATCCTATGCTGATGCCTATAGTAATCTAGGTGCGGTTTATAGAGAGGCTAAAGAGTATTTAAAAGCAAAAACTCTCTATCGAAAAGCACTATCTTTAAGTCCAAATCACACTAATGCAAATTTTGACCTTTCGTTAATTGAGCTTATGGAAGGCAGTTACGAATCAGGATGGAAGAGATATGAGTACCGCCTAAGGATGGATGAGTTGATTGGCAAACTTTATCAATATAAAACACCAATATGGAAGGGCGAATCCTTAAAAGATAAAAAAATAGTTTTACAAAATGAGCAGGGCTTTGGCGATAACATGATGTTTATTCGTTATGTGTCAAAGTTCGTTGAGCTTGGAGCAAAAGTTATTATAAGAACTAGACCACAGCTGGTTAGGCTGTTTAAATCTATCCAAGATGTAGAGAGTGTTTGTAGCGAAGAAGAGGCAATTCCTGAGCATGATTACCATTTTCCACTATTGTCATCTCCTGTGTATTTTAAAACAACGCTTGAGACAATTCCTAGTATTTTTCCATATATTAGTGTTAAAAAAAATCTAGATATTATCAAGACAGATCATAAAAAAAAGCTAAAAATAGGATTGGTTTGGAGCAGTAGTCGAACAAATAAAGATTTTAAAAATAAGTATATAGGGCTTGAATACTATAAACCACTCTTTGCTGTAAAAGGGAGTGTGTGGTACTCACTTCAAGTTGGTGACGACGCTAAAGAGATTGCTCTGCATGGACTAAAAAATAGCATAACGGATGTCTCTGAAAAACTAATAGATTTCTTGGCTACAGCAGAGGCTATAAGCTCTCTTGATCTAATCATAACAACCGATACAGCAGTAGCCCATCTGTGTGGGGCCATGAACAAAGAAGCTTGGGTGCTTGTTCCAAAGCCTGCTGATTGGAGATGGATGCAAGATGGTGACTCTACTCCTTGGTATGGTAGTTTAAAACTTTTTCGCCAAAGTAAACAGGGTGATTGGAGTGAGTTAATATCTAGAATTGAAGCAGTTTTAAAGAAAAGATGTTCTTAAAGAGTTTAACAAATCTCTAGCAAGCAAAATACCGCTAGAGTTTACTATTTATATCTATTTTAACACTAGAGGTGGGAAGTATGTACTAAGCGTAACTGCCGCTTGTGCTGAGATTTTCTTCATCAGTTTCTCAAACTTATCCTCTTGGTTCCAGACTGGTTTTGTCACTTTGCTTAGTTTTGCTAGTTTAGCTTTAGCATCAGAGCTAACTCCAAGAGAGTCTATCAATCCAACTTCTCTGGCTTGTTCTGCTGTAAAGATATGAGCATTTGCAAAATTAGTACTATTGTTTATGTCTAGATGTCTTGCAGTTGCAACATCTGAAACAAACATCTTATAGGTCCCATCAATCACTTTATTTAACTCTTGAACTTCATCATCCGTCCATTTTCTATCCATCGTTCCAACTTGTTTATATTTACCAGCTTGAACAGTCTGTGTGGATACCCCAACTTTATTCATGAGCTCACTGAAGTTTGCTCCCTGCATAATAACGCCAATGCTTCCAACCATCGAACCAGGATTTGCAATGATTTCATTTGCCCAAATACTCGCATAGTAGCTACCACTAGCAATTGTTCCGCTTGCATAAACAACAACAGGCTTAACTGCTCTAGCTCTTTTTATTGCATAAGCGATTTCAATAGATGGCGAAACTGAACCACCTGGAGAGTCAACATTTAACAAAATTCCTTTTATGGAAGAGTTTTTTGTTGCTTTTTCAATCTGGTCAACAACTTCAGAGACCTCCATTATTGGTCCAGTCAGGTAGATCTGTTCTAAGTTGTTTGTCTTTAACTCATCTTCACTAGTTGGTGCAAAAATAAGAAAAACAAGAAGTAAAAAGAGCATAGCCTTGAAGTTTTCTTGTATAAACTTCACTATAGAGATAAGCGGCGAAAAGATATTTTTTATAAATTGCATTACTGACCTTTTTTAAGTTTTCCGTTGATGTAAACTTTTTCGACATTATAGCCTTGCAATATTAAATGAAGTTCCAATTCGTTGCTCGGCTCTGACTCTAGATTAATCACAATCATATCAGCATTTTTACCCTCTTTGATTTCTCCACAATTTAATCCTAAGGCATCGGAAGCATCTTTTGTGACACTTAAAATTAATTTTTTTGTTAACTCTTTAAGTGGCATATTTGAGTGCATGAAAAGAGCGCATTTCATCTCTTCAAATAGATTTAGTCTGTAGTTTGAACTAAGCCCATCGGTGGCACAAATCCATCTGATATTTTTCTCATCCAACTTAGACAAATCAAGTGCGCCATTACCAAGAAGTCTATTGGAAATAGGGCAGTGGATGATAGTGTGTTTACTTTTAGATATCTCATCTAGCTCTTGATAGTTTGCTTTTACTGCATGAGTTAGTAGCATCGGTTCATCCTTGAAGTTTTTTAAAAACTCTTGTGAGTCACTAATGCTACTATTTTGTTTTAGGAGTGTTTCAAAAAACTCTTTAAATTCGCCCTCGTTTTTATCAAGCCAATTTCTCTCTGCTTCACTCTCCATAAAGTGAGCACTCAGTTTTAACTTCTCATCTTTTACAATCTGAAGTGCTTTTTTTATTAAAATTGGATGAACAGAGTAGGGCGAGTGAATAGCTACAGCCGGGTAAAACCCCTCTCTAGCAGAAGCTTTTGAAGTATCTAACCTTGCTAAAAAATTATTAAAAAGTATATCTGCCATAGTAGCTTGTGAGCCAATAACTTCATTAAAATATATAACATTTTGGGGTGCATTAAAGCAAGCATCTAAGTCCATTCCATAAGAGCTAACGGCTCCAAAAGTTGTTATTCCAGACTCTAGCATCGAGTTGATCGCCGCTGTCATGCACTCATTTGCGCATCCTGAGATAAGCTCATCTCTATGTTCTATAACGCTGTGGAGCCACTTTATAAAATTCCCATAAGAGAGTTCTGTTCTGTTGGCGCTAAACTCTAGGTGAACATGAGCATTTATGAGCCCTGGCATTAAAAGTGAATTTTTCTCAAGCGTTGTGATTTTGGCATCTGGAAACTCTTTGATTAGTTCATCAAGTGGAGCTATTTTTTGAATTGTTGTGCCAAACGCAACAGATACATTTGAGAGGAGTTCGTCTGGGGTCAAAATATAGTTTGGTGTTATAATTTGCATCTATAATCTTTTCTTTAAAATTTAAAATATATTATGCTTAATTTAGATAAAATAGCCGCTTAAAAGTATTGAACAAAAAGGTAAAAAAATGAAAATAGTGGTTATACAAGGACCTAATTTAAATATGCTCGGAGTACGAGAACAACAGATATACGGCTCGATGAAGCTAGAGCATATTCATGCTCAAATGAAAGATTTTGCTACTACAAATGGTGCAGAAATTGAATTTTTTCAAAGTAATCTTGAAGGTGAACTTGTTGACAAAATTCAGGAGTGTTACGGCGATGCTGATGGAATTATTATAAATGCAGCAGCTTATACTCATACATCTATCGCGATTCGTGATGCAATATCTGCTGTAAATCTTCCAACAATTGAAGTGCATATAAGCAATATCTATCGTCGCGAAGAGTTTAGAAAAACAAATATGATTGCTCCCGTTTGCGCATCGTCTATTGTTGGATTTGGTCCTTTTGGATACCACTTAGCAATGATTGGAATGTTTCAGTTTATGAGTGATATTGAAGTAGCTAGAGAAGCTCAAAAACAAGCAGAATCAGCTCAAAACTAGATGTACATAAAGCGTGAGTTGAGTAGTGATTTAACAACTTTTAAAAACTTACGCCAAAATGTAAAAAATAGAAATAAAAGCTCTCATCGTTATGTCGCCACGGTAGGTATCGGTGGAAATCTCGGAGATGTAAAACGGAGATTCAGCCATCTGCTAGCCTATTTTAAGCGAGACACAAGAGTTGAGTTACTAAAAATATCGCTTATTTTGCAAAACCCTCCTTTTGGATTTGTAGAACAGAGTGACTTTTTTAATTCAATTGTTGTGTTAAAAACAACTATGCAACCAGTTAGATTTTTAGATTATCTAATGAGGGTAGAGAAGAGATTTTCACGAAAAAGAAGTTTTAAAGATGCTCCAAGGACACTAGATTTGGATATTATTTTTTTTGATAATAGAGTAGTTAAGCTACCAAAACTTCAGATTCCGCATCCAAAATATAAAGAGCGAGAGAGTGTGAAAATACCATTAATGGACATTTATAGATGAAAATATTAACCTTTACTGGCAAAACCCCATCAGAAGCTCTTAAAAAAGCAAAGCTAGATATAAACTATAGCCAAATGATTCATATTGATACAAAAGAGATTCAAAAGAAATCTCTTGGACGAGAAGCTGTCTATGAGATTATTATGGGCTTGGAGAATGATTCAGCGTTTAACTCATATCAAAATGTAAAGCAGACCACAAAAGATGAGAGATCTGTTACGCAAAAAAGCACCGATGTCCTTTTTGATATCTCAAGTGCTGCTAGACAAATTTCAAAAATTGCGGATGTAAAAGACCCACTTTATGATTATCAAGAGCCAAAACAACAGTCATTAATTGAGCCTAAAGAGCTAAAAGAGATAAAGTCAGAAATCTCAAAATTAGGCGATAAAATCAAGATTATTCAAAATATGTTTTGGGATGAAAGGGCGCCTAATCTAGAGAGTCAAATCCCATCTGAGTTTGCGGAGATATATCGTCTTGCTTATCAGAGTGGGATGAATAAAGAGCATGTAGATACAATTATGAGTATGACACTAGAGCATATGCCATATAAAATGAGAGAAAACTCATCTACTGTAAAAAGATATTTTCAAACACTACTCAGAAAAATGGTACCAGTTAGATTAGAGAGTGTTCCTTCTGGTGGAAGTAAAAAAGTAATCATGCTTGTTGGTCCAACCGGAGTTGGAAAAACAACATCAGTTGCGAAGTTAGCAGCTAGATACTCCTACTTGATGGAAAAAAAATATAAAGTAGGCTTGGTTGTTCTTGATACCTACAGAATAGGTGCAGTTGAGCAGTTGATGCAATATGCAAGAATGATGAAATTAGCAATAGAGACAGTTGTGGATCCACCTGAATTTGCAACCGCCCTTGATTCACTAAAGCATTGTGACTATATTTTAATAGATACGATGGGTTCAAGTCCTTATGATAGAAAAAAAATCGAGAAGATATATGAGTGTCTGGACGGAAGCGATATTAAACATAGCGTAGATGTTGTTTTGGTTATGCCAAGCTCCATAAAGTATGAAGATTTGATAGCTACTTATGAGAATTTTTCATCTTTAAGTATAGATACTTTGATGTTTACAAAACTTGATGAGACAAGAGGATTTGGAAACATATTTTCTCTAGCATACGAGACAAAAAAACCAATAAGTTATTTCTCTGTTGGACAAGAGGTTCCAGAAGATTTAGTTTGTGCTAGTAGTGATTTCTTGGTTGAGTGTCTGTTGAATGGCTTCAATAGGGGCAAAGCATGATAGGCAATCAAGCAAAAAAATTAGAAGAGTTAATTGCTTCTAATTCTCAAAAAAGATCTAAAAAGACTCGTTTTATTGCTGTTACTAGTGGTAAAGGTGGGGTTGGAAAAAGCACTATTAGCTCAAACTTGGCATTTGTCCTCTCTCAAAGTGGGCTTAATGTTGGCATCTTTGATGCAGATATCGGGCTTGCAAACTTAGATGTAATGTTTAATGTTAAAATCAAAAAAAATATTTTACATGTTCTAAAAGGTGAAGCGACTGTTTCTGAAATTTTAATTCCAGTAACAAGAAATCTCATACTTATTCCAGGTGAGAGCGGTGATGAGATACTAAAATACGCAGATAAAGCTCTTTTTGAGAGATTTATGAGTGAAGCTGAGATACTTGATAAATTAGATGTTATGATAATTGATACTGGAGCCGGAATAGGTGAGCATATAAAAATGTTTACAGATGCAGCCGATGATGTTGTGGTTGTTACTGTTCCAGACCCTGCAGCGATTACTGATGCTTATGCAACTATCAAAACAATTGCTTCAACAAGAGATGATATCTATCTTATAATGAACCAAGTAAAAAGTGAAAAAGAGGCTTCCGCTGTTTATGAGAAGATAAAAAAAGTAGCTCTTGCAAACATTGGGGCTAAGTTAAATTTGAAATTAATGGGAAAAATAAATAGTGATGTAAAAGTTTCATCTTCTGTCAAACAAAGAGCACTCTTTAGTTCAATTCATCAAGCTTCCAGTGTTTATCAGGATATAGTGGCAATAGCAAATGTTGTAAATAGCACTTTGGAACGAGATATGCTAGTCACCCCTAGCGAGAGCGGATTATCGGGGCTATTTAAGCGTTTGATTAAGCATTTCTAATATAAACTTAAGGTATATATCAATGTTGGGTGAAAATTTTGTCTATTTTTTTACTGTTCAAGGCTTTTTCGTTGGAATAGTTTTTAGTATACTAAAATCTTTTAGCGCAGAGAGTCTTTTGGCATATACACTTCTTATAACTATATTTTTCTACCTTTTCTCACATCTAATAATTGCATTTTACTATAGAACAGCAGTTGGAAAAATCTCTTCCTTTCCAAAAGAGATACATGAAAGAAGACTTGATATTTTGGCAAGTGAAATAAATAAAAGAGAAAAAATAATAGATAATGTTATAAAAATAGTTGATGCTGCAATTCAAATTAATTCAAAAGATAATGAGAAAAGAATATGATTCATGCATATACGCAGGATTTAAAACATAAAGAAGATGAGCTAGCTATACAGTATTTACCGGCAGTAAAAGCTATGGCATTTAGACTAAAAGAGAGACTTCCTAGCTCTGTTGATTTTATGGATTTATCGGCAATTGGAACGGAAGAACTTATAAAATTAGCACGAAGATATGATGAGAAACTCAATGACTCGTTTTGGGGTTATGCAAAAACAAGAGTTTACGGGGCAATGCTTGACTATTTAAGAAGCTTGGATATCGTAAGTCGTGCTTGTAGAAAACTCATGAAAGCCATTGACTATGCAGTAGAAGAGCATAGAGCAACTAGTGATGAGGAGTTAAGTGATGAGGAGTTAGCAACTATTTTGTGTGAAGATATAGATAAGGTGCATGAAGCTAGAATTGCATCTGGCATATATTCCGTAATGCCTCTTCATGACCAACTTCAAGTTGGTGACGAGGGTGCATCTATTGCAGCAATAGAAAAAGATGAGCTAATAAATAGTATTAAAAAAGTATTGAATCAGTATCCACAAAGAGAGCAGCTGATAATTCAGCTTTACTATTTTGAAGAGTTATCTCTTAAGGAAATAAGTGAAATATTGGATATTACTGAGTCAAGAATTTCTCAAATTCATAAGTCTGTTATTCATAAAATAAAAGAAAGTATAGGAGCATAAAATGGCAGATATACTTTCACAAGAAGAGATAGATGCCCTTTTAGATGTTGTAGAAGATGATGGTGAGGAGTTTGATAATGATGAGGAAGGGAGCCGTCCATCGCAGAGACAAATAACTCTTTATGATTTTAAGAGACCAAATAGGGTATCAAAAGAGCAGCTTCGGGCTTTTCGTGGAATTCATGATAAGATGGCTCGTTCACTAGCTTCACAGATATCATCTATTATGCGCTCAATTGTTGAGATACAGCTTCACTCCGTAGATCAGATGACATATGGTGAGTTTTTGATGTCTCTACCAAATCCAACAAGTTTTAATGTTTTTTCATTTAAACCACTTGAAGGTAATGGAATTATCGAGATAAATCCATCTATTGCTTTTCCAATGCTTGATCGTCTTCTAGGAGGAAAAGGTGAGCCATTTGATGCAAATCGTGAATTTTCTGACATAGAATTAAACCTTTTTGAAACAATTCTAAGAGTCATGATGAGTACACTAAAGGAGGCTTGGGCGGCAGTTATGGATATTTATCCAACTGTTGAATCAAAAGAGACAAGTCCAAATGTTGTCCAGATTGTTGCTCAAAATGAAATTGTTGTTATGGTTGTTATGGAAATTACTGTTGGACAAAGTTCTGGAATGATGAATATATGTTATCCAGTTATTTCACTGGAGCCAATTTTACCAAAGCTAGCAAGCAGAGATTTAATGCTCAATGAGACAAGTACAAAAAAAAGTAGAAACACAGAACTTCAAGTGCTTTTAGGTGGCGCACAAGTTAATGTAAGCGCAATTTTAGGCAAGGTTGATTTGACACTTGGTGAGATACTTGAGCTTAAAAATGGAGATATAATAAAGCTGACTAGTGCGGCGGATGATATTGTAATGCTGTGTGTAGATGGAAAAGATAGATTTCTTGGAAAAATGGGGCTTAGAAGATTTAGAAAGTCAATACAGATAACGGAAATGATTAATACTGAAAAAGATGCAGTAAAAAGAGCACTAGAGAGTTTTGAAGTTGCAAGGTTTGATAAAATATCTGGAGCAAAAAATATTATGAGTCAGAAAGATGAAGACGAAGATGAGTATGAAGATAACAGCGATGATGGGGGGTACAGAAGATGAGTAGCTTTATGAAATTATTTGTAGATGAGGCAGTTGGTACTATTGAGGCACTGATTGGTCAGGCCCCAGCCATTAGCCTAAAGGAAGAGCAAGAGCTAAGTATACTTTCAAATATTATTCCGCCAATAGTACTGTTGAAAATTAGTGTTAGCGGAGATGTTAGTGCATCAGTAATGGTTGCGTTAACACCAAATCTTGTCACTTCTTTGGCTGATATGATGCTTGGGGAAGAAGACAGTAGCAGAGAAGATGTAACTAATGATGATTTAGATGCCATAAAAGAGATTGTATCGAATATATTTGGTGCTATTTCAAATAGTTTATCTGCTCAAAAAGAGATTCCTATTCTCTCTTTTAATGTAGAAGGTGTTGAATATATAGGAGAAAACAAAGAGGTTTCATTAGAAAAATATAGCAAAATGTTTGTCTATAATTTTCAAATAGCTGATATTAAGTCTTTCTTTATGTTTGTCATAGATAGTAAGCTGGAAGAGTCAATATTTTGTACAAATAAAAAAGATATATATGAAGAGACAAAAGAGAGTTCAGCTGGAAACGGCATGGGTTCTATAGCAAACTTAAATAGTGATGAGATGAATAATATATCTCTTATTATGGATGTGAAACTCCCAGTAAAAGTGAGAATTGGTAAAAAGAAAATGCTACTAAAAGATGTTTTAAATATGGATATCGGTTCCGTTATTGAACTAAATCAGTTAGCAAATGATCCTTTAGAAATTCTAGTGGATGATCATGTTATTGCAGAGGGTGAAGTTGTAATTGTTGATGGAAACTTTGGTATCCAGATTACCTCTATTGGTACTAAGCGAGAAAGACTAAATAAACTAAAGTCATAAAATAATGAAAAATATTAAAAAACAGAGTGATAAAAAAGTTTTAGTTGGTATGAGCGGAGGCGTTGACTCTACAATATCTGCACTTCAACTAAAAGAGGATGGCTATGAAGTGGAGGGTCTCTATATGAAACTTCACTCAAAACCAGGATATCATGAGATTCATTTAGCTCGCGCCCAGAAGGCCGCTGATTTTGTTGGCATCAAACTCCATGTCTTAGATCTTCAAGATATTTTTAATGAAAAAGTTTTCAAACCATTTATAGATACTTATGCAGAGGGAAAAACTCCAAATCCATGTGCTTTATGCAATAGAAGTCTAAAATTTGGTGAAATGGTAAAGTTTGCAGATACAATCGGAGCAGATTTTATAGCTACTGGGCATTATATCAAGACAGATGGAAAATATTTTTATGAAGCAAGTGACGATACAAAAGATCAGAGTTATTTTCTTTTTTATGTACAAAAAAATATTTTACCAAGACTTATCTTTCCGCTTGGAGATAAAAAAAAGAGTGATATAAAAGAGTTAGCTTTATCCATAAAGGGTCTAGAGTCATTTGCATCCCAGGGCGAGTCATCAGAGATATGCTTTGTTGAGACGACATATACAGATTTACTTAAAGATTATGTTGAGGTAGATAATGTGGGCAAAGTCCTTGACATTGATGGCAATATTGTTGGTGAGCACAAGGGTTTTATGCACTATACAATAGGGAAAAGAAGAGGTTTTAGTGTTAAAGGTGCGCATGATCCACACTTTGTTATAAGCATAGATCCTAAAAATAATCAAATAACAGTAGGAAAGAAAGAGGAACTAGAATGTAATAGCGTAATACTTGGTGATCTGAACCTTTATACTGATGAGAAAGAGTTTGATACAACGGTGAAGCTGAGGTACAGAACAAAAGCAGTTTCTTGTCATGTTATTATAAAAAATGATAAAGCATTTGTGACATTAAAAGAGAGTGTTTTCGGTGTAGCGGTTGGTCAAGCCGCTGTTTTTTATGATGATAATAGATTGATTGGCGGCGGCTGGATAGAAGATGCTGCCCGTTAATATGAGAAAATAACAAACATTCCCAATTCCCCCCACCAATTAAGCCCTCTCTAAGCAACTCTTACCTATAATTCCCATCCACAAACAAAGCGACCTAAAGTTTAGGCGTAACGCTCTAGAAGAGCCGAAATAACTTCGTTTGAGATCATTGAAAACTAAGCAAGTAAATAGAACGAACGACTAATAACTTTTTCAAAAGTTGTTAAGTTTTTTATTCGTAACAAGTTTACTTAG
>NZ_JAQTOD010000005.1 GCF_028713515.1 Sulfurimonas sp.
TTACTTAATACAATTTTTACCTATCTTACAAGAAATTTGGCTATATAAAAACCGCTACCTGCCATGAAAACAGAGCCAATTGCACTGAGAGTAATATTGGCTATAGCTAGGGCAAAGTTGCCACTGTTTAGAAGTAAGAAACTCTCTATCGCAAAAGTAGAATAGGTTGTGAATGCACCTAGAATGCCTGTTGATAAAAATGATTTTATGTGCATAGAAAATAGTTCAGTATACATAAAATAGGCAATTAATACCCCCATAATAAAACTACCTATTAGATTTATTCCGAGTGTTCCAAATGGTAAATCATGCGGTATTTTTTGTGAAATTACACCATTTAGATAAACTCTTAAAATAGCCCCTATAAAACCGCCACTACCTATGGCTAAGATTGTTTGCCAACTCATTATCATAAACCTTTTGCATCTTTTCTCGTAAGCTTTTTAACCACTGATCATCATTGCTGTCCGCTATAAAAGAGTCTAGATATATAACTTTAATTTTTCTAGGTTTATAATAAAACTTTTTTATGTTGTAGCATTTTGCTGTTTCTATTAGAACTATAGGCTGAACACGGAGATTAAATTTATCGGCAATTATTTTTGCGCCACTTTTGAAGTTTAACATTTTCCTAGCTGCTGATCTTGTGCCTTCCGGAAAAATTGCTATTGTTCTACCTTTGTCAAGTCTGTCTTTTGCATCTTTGAGTAATTTTACTAAAGCTGTTCTGCTCTCTCTCTCAACTGCAATATTTTCTGGAAATTTAAGGGCTAAACCAAAAAAAGGAAGATTAAAAAGCTCTTTTTTTGCAACCCAAGTCAAATCTTTTTTTGTGATTGTTTCCAAAATTGCAATATCTAAGTCACTTTGATGATTAAGCAAAAAAATATTTGCAGCAGGATCTGCATAACCTTTTTCTTGTGTAGAAAAGAGTGTAAAAGTTCTGATAAGCCAAGCAGAAAATTTTGGTGCGAATGGTCTGGGGACAAACTTATATATTAAAATCATTAATGTTAATGAGAAAAATATAATTATTGTTGCAAAAAACCAACTAATTCTTGCAAATATCTTCATCTTTAACCCAACCAATTTTTTTATTATTTAGCTGTATCTTTGTCCAATTCTTTGTCTGACCCTCTTTTGAAAGATTATACTCTTCGTCTGTTGTTTCAAATATGGTGCCATTATTTATTGGCAGAAGATAAACCTTAGAGCCTTTCTTGATACACACATCTTTCGACGGAACTGCCAGAAGAGCAATATAGATAATTGGGATAAGTATTAAAACGAGATACTTAGGTTTTTTCTTCCATATGACGACAAAAAATATGATTAGTGCAACAATAGTAGCTAGGCTCATTTTTAGCTGCTCATGCGAGTGATCTATTGGCTGTAGATCACTCTGTGTTGTGACACTATCATCATTTACGACTATTGGGATATCAATTTGAACAAATTTATTTTGCACTAAGTTAAAATATGAAAATGAAAAATTATCAATACTTTTGTCAATAATGGCATAATATGTTATCTTAGAGTCAATATTAGACTCTGTGATAGACTCAACACCCTGCTTAAAAACATCCTTGAGCTTGAATGAAGAAATATAACAATTTTGTGCCGCAGCAATAAAAACAACAATATTATGTAAAGCATCGTAGCTTGTTGTTTTATAGCTAGATATCTCAAAAGAGTCAGCAACAATATTTGCAAAATCTTTTTTTGGATTTAACGCAATAACATCTAACTCTTCACCAAAGAGAGTTGTTTTCTTGTACTCTTTGTCGCCACTACTCAAAAGTGAAGCTTCAAAATCCGGTAACCTTGCGTTAGTATCTGTGACAAGAAAATAAAAGGTGTCATAGTGATTTTTTGCCTCAACTTCTCTTGTTGGAGTTTTACTTAAGAGCTTTACTCCAATAGAGCCAGTTATTTCGTATGTTATATTTGTGAAATCATCAACTAAAGGTAGGGCCTTCACCGTAACTCTTATTATTTCACCCTTTAAAGCTCTTGAAGGAATCTTCTTATACTCTAATGTGATAGCCTGCTCTAGTGATGATTCTTCTTTATTTAAAGTGGTTGCTATATCACTTTGAGAACTAGTTAAATCAGCGTTTGATTCAGTGTCTGAGATTGCAAAAAGAGCTGAGAATAAAAATAGCCATATTAGTACTATTTTTTTCACGCGTTTAAAAATCCTCGTAACATTTTGATTCCATCATCACTTCCAAGCAACAATTCCATTGCTCTCTCTGGGTGTGGCATAAGTCCAAATACATTTTTTTCTTTGTTACAAACTCCAGCAATCGAGTCAATGCTTCCGTTTGGATTTGAGATATTGCCATCTTTATCGGTGTATTTTAAAAGAACTTGATTATTTGCGTAAAGCTCTTTAAGCCCTTTGTTGTCTATAAAATAGTTACCATCATGGTGAGCAATAGGAAGATTTATAACATCGTCATTAGCTAGCTCTTTAAGAAATGTATTGTCGTTGTCCACTACTTTTAAGTGGTGATGCTTTGATAAAAAGTGTAAACCACTATTTCTCATAAGTGCACCAGGGAGCAAACCAGACTCTGCTAAAACTTGAAAACCGTTACAGATGCCCAAAACTTTGCCGCCACCGTTGGCATACTTTATAACAGCTTGCATAACTGGGCTAAAAGTAGCGATTGCACCACTTCTTAGATAATCTCCATAGCTAAATCCACCTGCAACTACTAGCAAGTTTGTATCAGTTGGAATCTCATCTGATTTATGCCACAATATTTCAGTAGTTGCACCAAGAGACTCGAAAGCAGACTTTGTGTCATATTCGCAGTTTGTGCCTGGAAATTGTAGAATTGTTACTTTCATTTAACTATCTCAATTGAGTAGTCTTCAATTACAGTGTTTGCTAAAAGATCCTCACACATCTTAGTAACATCACTTTTTGCTTTTGCCTCATTATTTTCATTTAAATCAAAAATTATCTGCTTGCCCACACGAACATTGTCAACATTGTTAAAACCGATAGAGTTTAGTGCATGATGCACTGCTTTACCTTGAGAATCTAAAACGCCATTTTTTAAAGATACATTTACAACTATTTTCATTGGTTATTTTCCTAATATTCTATTTAAAACTTCTTCATATGCGACTTTTAAGCCACCAAGACCTTGTCTGAATCTATCCTTATCCATCTTCTCACCACTAACACTATCCCAAAAACGACAATTATCTGGGCTAATCTCATCAACAAGTATGATGTTTCCGTCTCTATCTTTTCCAAATTCTAGCTTGAAATCAATAAGATTTAATCCTTTTGTTGCAAAATATGGATGCAGAATGTCATTAATCTCTCTTGCCATACGACGAAGTTTATCAAGTTCATCTTGGTATTTAACTAATCCTAAAATTAAGGCATGTTGATCATTTAACTTTGGATCTCCAAGCGCATCATTTTTATAGTCAAACTCAACGAGCGTAAAAGGAAGAATTGTTCCCTCTTTGATGCCTAGATTTCGGCTCAAGCTTCCAGTTGCGACATTGCGAACTATGACTTCTATTAAGATGACATCAACTTTTTTATGTAGCATATGATTATCATCTAGCATCTTAACAAAATGGGTTTTAATCCCACTTGCCTCTAGTAGTTTAAATAGCTCAGTAGAAATTTTATTGTTAAGCGCACCTTTTCCAGCCTCGCTAGACTTTTTTTCACCATTAAATGCAGTCAAATCGTCTTTAAATTCTGAAATTACCAGATTCTCATCGTCAGTTAGGTATAGTTTTTTTGCTTTTCCCTCGTAAAGTAACTCTCTTTTTTGCATCTCTATTTTCCTTTTACAATAACTAAAGCTTTTATGATATCAATGCCCTCTTTGAGCTGAATATCTTTATTTATTATCTCGTCTGTTATAACAGTTTTCTGGTCCTCTTTTAGTTCTTTTGCTTGTTCTTTTATGGAGTCAACTTTCTCTAGCTCTTCTTTTAAGTGTTTTTTCAAGTCAGACTCTTTTAGTGAGTAATCATTTTTGTTTACTTGAACTTCCCCTGCAGTAACATTTATATCTGGTTTTACACCAACTGCTTGAATTGTTCGCCCACTAGGGAGATAGTATCTAGCAATTGTTAGTTTAATTGCCTCGCTGTCTGTAATAGGTAAAACAGCCTGCACGCTACCTTTCCCAAATGTATTTTGCCCAACAAGAATAGCTCTTTTATGATCTTGAAGGGAGCCACTTACAATCTCACTTGCACTTGCGCTTCCTCCATTGATTAGAACAACCAAGGGAACATCTGTCAGCGTGTTGCTTGCTTTTGCTGTGTATATCTCATCATCTGCCTTTTTGCGACCTTTTTGTGAAACAATATCTCCCTCGCTTACAAAAATATCGACAAGCCCAACAGCTTGGTCAAGCAGTCCACCAGGGTTATTTCTAAGATCTAGAATTATGCCCTTTGTTGTAGCTTTTCTTTTTTTAATAGCTTTTGTTACATCACTAACAACTTTTTTATCAAAGCTTGTTACTCTTATGTACTGAATATCGTTACCAATTGATTTGTCATAGACTGATTCAATTGTTATATTTCCTCTTATAATTTTTATCTCAATAGGTTTTCTTTCCCCATCTCTTACTATTGTTAAGTCAATCGGTTCGCCAATATTGCCACGCATAATAGAAACGGCATCATCAATAGTCATACTTAGAGTTGAAACATTGTTTATTTTTAAGATAATATCACCAGACTTTATGCCCGCTTTGTCTGCGGGAGTTCCTTCGATAGGTGCAATTACAGTTATTGCTCCATCTTTTATGCCAACAGTTATCCCAAGGCCACCAAATTCACCATTTGTCTGTATCTTTAAATTATTAAAATCTTTTTGTTTTAAATAATTTGAGTGGGCGTCAAGATTACTCATCATTCCTTCTAGTGCTTTGTTCATAAGCTCTTCAATGCTAACTTCGTCGACTCCATACTGCTCAACAATAGAGATAACTTTTGTAAATTTTGCAAAAGCTTCAAGTCTTGATAGCTCTTTTTTTGGTTCTACTGCTTTTTCTTTCTCTTTTTTTGTTGACGCAAAAATATCTGTAGAAAAAAGTAAAACCAAAGCGACAATGACAGTAGTAAAGCCAAGCGTAATGTAACTTTTGTTTTTCATAATTTATCCTGTTGAATTTAAAATGGAAGTATAGTAAAAAGATGTTTAAATAACAAATTATAGAATATTGATTTTGGCTAATTTATATTTATACAAATTTTCATATAATACGCAAATTATTATAAAAAAGGTACAAATAATGAGTTCAATAAAAGAGTATTTAAGCGCAGACCATAGCCGTTGTGACGAGCTATTTGCAAATATGGAAGATGCTGTATCAAAATCTATTGATAGTGCGGAAGATGCATATAAGCTTTTTGCTGAGGCAACTGAGAGACACTTTCAGATGGAAGAGAGAGTTATGTTCATGGAGTTTGAACAAAAAACAGGGATGACACAAGGTCCAACTGCTATGATGAGACATGAACACTCTCAAATGAGAAACCTTTTAAAAGAGATGGGCAGTGCGATTGAAGCTAAAGACAGAGATAAATTTTTTGGATACAGTGAAACTCTTATGGTTCTAATGCAACAGCACAATATGAAAGAGGAACAGATGCTTTATACGATGGCACAACAACATCTAAGTGCCGAGTCGGATAGAATTGTTGAGATGATGGAGTGTATGATTGCTGAGTAGGGTTTAGGGATACTAGAGTGGATTTAAATGGCTTATCAGCAGACCAAGCACCACCAATATCATCACCGGCAAGACTCTTTTTAACGGCACCTATTTTCGGTGTTATTGCTGGAATATTAATATTTTTAAGTGATGCTGGAGCGTTAAAGAGTAGATTTTCACTAGAGTCAATCGCCATAACTCATACAATTACGATTGGTTTTTTAGGTTTTGTGATGCTTGGGGCGCTAACTCAAATGTTGCCAGTTTTGGCAGGTGTTAGCGTAAAAAGAGTGGGTATAATAGCAAAAATTTCATATATTTTTTTACTCTTTGGCACACTCTTTATGATTTTTGGACTGCTGCAAAACATCTCAAATATCATTTTAATTTCATCCCTGTTTTTAAGTGGTGGATTTTTGGTTATGATAGTTCCAATGCTGGTTAGTTTAAAGAGTGTTGCAAGTGCTACAGCAAGCACGAGGGCAATAACCACAAGTTTAATTTTTGCTTTTATGGTAATTTTTATAGGGGCCTATCTACTCTCAGGGTACGGAATCCATAAACTATCATCTATGCATCTACTTTTTGCAAATATACATAGTGTATGGGCTGTATTTGGTTTTGCAGGCGTATTGATTATTGGTGTATCATTTCATGTTTTACCGATGTTTTATGTAGCGCCAAAATTTAAGCCTTTTTATATGCGTAGAGTAGTCGGATTTATATCTGCCGGTTTACTGCTGTGGCTAATTTTAAATATGTTTTTGGATTTGTATAGCATTGTGGCAAAGATATGGATAGCAGCTCTTTTCTTGGCTTTTTCTGTAGCTGTTTTTTTAAAGCTAAATGCTCGCCGCCGCCCAATCAGTGATATAACAATTTGGTATTGGAAAAGTGCTACTCTCTTTATGGCTTTTGGTTCTTTTTCTTGGATTATTGATGATTATTTCAATGGCGAGTACGCAGTCATTGTTTCTGTACTGATAGGTGGTGGATTTCTCCTCTCAATAATGATTGGTATGCTTTATAAAATAGTCCCTTTTCTTGTTTGGTTTCATCTTAATGCAAAAGGCTATATGAGTATTCCGACAATGAATGAAATGATAGATAAGAAATTAACGAGAATTCAATTTGTTTTATTTGTTTTATCCTTGGCTGGTTTTGTTTTTTCGTTCTTTATCTCATTTTTGCTACCAATATTTGCTGCTCTTTTTATTGTTAGTATGCTTATTTTAGAGTACAATATTGTCTCTCCAATTTTAATATACATAAAAATACTCAAGACAAAACCAGATTTTGATATGAGTCTTTTTTTGATGAGTACAGAAGGTAAAGATTGAAAAATATTATATTAATCGGATTTATGGGTGTTGGTAAGGGTAGTGTTGCGCGAGAAGTCGTTAAGCTTTCTGAGTATACTGCGGTTGATACTGACGATTTGATAGAAAGTATGGAAAATAAAACTGTAAAAAAAATATTTTCTCAAGATGGTGAAAAATATTTTAGAGATTTAGAAAAAAAAGTTTCTCTTTGGCTTGAGAGTAGTGTTAAAAACACACTGATTTCAACTGGTGGCGGATTTTATAAACAAGAAAATCTTAAAAATATTGGTACGGTTGTTTTGTTAAACTCATCATTTGATAAAATAGTTGGGCGAATAAAAAATCATCCAAATGCAAAAAGTAAGATTAAAAAGAGACCGCTTCTTAAGGATTTGAAAAAAGCCAGAGAGTTGTATGATCAGCGATTGCCTCAGTACTTAAGTGTGGCTGATATAGTTATCGATGTGACTGAAAAATGTGCACTAGAGTGCGCCAAAGAACTTCTCCAAAAGGTAGGTAAAAATGCGTAAATTTTTTATATGTATGTTGCTTTTGTTTGCAATAAATGCTTCAGCGGCAGAGATTAAGTGGGCGAAAGATTTTAATAGCGGTGTAGAGCAGGCTAAAAAGATAAATAAGCCAATTTTGTTTGTTTCTTCAAGACACACTTGTAAATATTGTGTGATTTTAGATAACACAACTTTTAAAGATAAGAAAGTTATAGATGAGTTAAATAAAAACTTTGTATCTATTATCTCTTATAGTGATGAAAATGATTATATGCCAAAAGAGTTATGGCAGCCAGGAACTCCTGCTATTTGGTTTTTGTTTCCAAGCGGGACTCCGATGTATCAGCCTTTGATGGGGGCTGTTGATCCGGATAATTTTTTAAAAGCATTGCAAATTATTAAAGATGAACACAGCAAGCAAAAAGAAAAGAAATGATATCTATAAACTCAAAAGATAGTGACTTTAGTTCTAGATTTGATGAACTTTTACAAAGAGGCAAAATGGATATGGCACATGTTAGTGTCATTGTTGGAAGTATCATAAATGAGATAAAGCAGAACAAGAATAGCGCGTTAAAAGGGCATATTGCAAAATTTGATAGTTGGACGCCAAAAAATGACGAAGATTTGAAAATATGCACAGACTCTATGCGCCAAGCTTACGAAAATTTAGATGAAAAGCTAAAGAGTGCATTGCATTTGTCATATGACAGAATCAAGAGCTATCATCAAAAACAAAAACCTCAATCTTGGTTTGATACGGAGTCAAATGGAACTATTTTAGGGCAGAAAGTAACACCCGTTGATAGTGCCGGTCTTTATATCCCAGGAGGGAAAGCTGCATACCCATCATCACTTTTGATGAATGTTATTCCTGCTCAAGTTGCTGGAGTTGAGCAGATTATAGTTTGTACTCCAACACCAGACAATGAGCCAAATGAACTACTGTTGGCTGCTTGTCATCTATGTGGTGTAAGCGAAGTCTATAAAGTTGGTGGAGCGAGTGCTATCGCTGCTATGGCGTATGGAACAGAGACAATTCCCAAGGTTGATGTTATTACTGGACCAGGAAATATATTTGTTGCAACAGCAAAAAAAATGGTTTTTGGAGATGTTAATATAGATATGATAGCTGGACCAAGCGAGATAGGGATATTGGCGGACGATAGTGCAAATCCAAACCATATAGCAATTGATCTACTTTCTCAGGCTGAACATGACGAGATGGCGAGTTCCATACTAATCACTCCATCACAAAAACTGGCTGATACCGTAAAAATTGAGATAGAAAATTGGCTACTAAAACTTCCAAGAGAGGTGATTGCTAGAAAATCAATAGAAGAGCGAGGTGCTATAATAGTAACCAGAAATATGGAAGAAGCGATAGAACTTATGAACAAAATTGCACCGGAACATTTAGAGGTTGCAACAAATAATCCATTTGAGTTTTTGCCATCCATCAAGCACGCTGGTGCTATTTTCTTGGGACACAACACTCCTGAAGCTATTGGTGATTATGTAGCTGGACCAAATCATACTCTCCCAACTGGAGGAACGGCCAAGTTCTACTCTCCACTTGGAGTTGAGAACTTTATGAAAAAAAGCTCTATTATCTCTTTTAGCCAAAAAGCAATCAATGAAATCGGCGAAGAGTGTGCGCTTATTGCAAGCATTGAGGGATTGAGTGCGCATGAACAATCAGTTAGAGTTAGACTTAATAATAAATAAGCTGTAAAATATACTTAACATCGATTACTTTGCATGCAACACTGCCAATGCCTCTCTTTGATATAAAAGGGAGATGCTCAACCTTTAATCAAGCATTTACTCTCTCTTCGCTTTGTATAGTTTTTCTATTTTATAATTAAAAAATTATATAGTTATATTCAGTTAAGCCTTGAACGATAAAATAATAAAATTATCACATTTTTATAACAATTTTAAGCTTTATATAGGTAATATACTTGTGATATAAAAAGTTTTTTTTATTAAAAGATGGAAATACTTTTTAAATATTTATTAAATTTATAAATCTTAACACTTGCCTATCGAGAGGGCATAAGGAGAATATATGCAATTGGGTTTCCTAGTTGACTTACATCTATGTATGGGATGTAAAGGGTGTGAAATCGCATGTAAAGTGGAAAATGAAGTTCCACTTAGTACATGGAGGCTTCGCGTAAAATATGTAGATGTTGGAACTTTTCCTGAAACAAAAAGAACATTTACTCCGCTTAGATGTAATCACTGTGAAAATGCTCCATGTGAGAGAATTTGCCCAGTTAGTGCGCTTCATTATCTTGAAAATGGTATAGTAAACATCGACAAAGAGCGCTGTATTGGTTGTGCTGGTTGTGTTATGGCGTGTCCATATGGAGCAATCTATATTGATCCACAAACACAAACTGCCGATAAATGTACATATTGTGCACATAGAGTTGCTTCATCTATGATGCCTGCTTGTGTTGTTGCTTGTCCAGTTCAAGCAAATATTTTTGGTGATTTAGAAGATCCAAAATCAAATATTTCTAAGTACATTCAAGTTCATCAAGGTGGAGTTCAAGTTCGTAAGCCAGAAAAAGGAACCAACCCTCATCACTATTATGTAGGAGGTGGAAATGTTACACTTAACCCTCTTGCATCAGTAAGAGAGAATGGACACACACTCTTTAGCAATATAAAAACACTTCCAATAGGGGGACACCACTAATGACACATGAAATTTTAGCAGCTACAAATGCTGTTGTTACTTTAGATGTGGCTTTGCCGGGTATAGTTTGGCCTTGGTTAGTTACTGTTAATATGTGGGCGAAAAGCATTGGTACTGGTGTGATTTTTATGCTTTTTATACTTCTTAGAATGTATCCAGAACAAGCAAATAAGCTTAGATTTCCAACAGCTTTAGTTTCTATAGTATTTATAAGTATATTTTTACTATTTACTTTAGCTGATTTACATCAACCTTTTAGGATGTGGCATATATTTTTCTATCCACATGTAACATCGGCAATTACGGTTGGAGCATGGATGGCTTCAATATTTATGGGGTTATTAACTCTTTTAGCGTATCAGTCGTATATCAAAAAAGATAATGCCGCATATGATAAAACACTTTTGTGGACAGCTATTTTAGCTATTCCAGTAACTCTTTATACTGCTGGCTTGATGGCACAATGTACTGCTCGTGAACTGTGGCAAATGCCAACAGAATCGGCTCAGATGATTTTAGCAGCACTTTTATCAGGTTCTGCATTTATGATTCTAATGAGTGGAAGAAAGCTTAGCTATGAGGCAAAAAATACACTGGGCATGATTCTTGGGCTTAGTGCTTTGATGTCTTTTATCATCTATATGTCAGAGTATATCTTTGGACCTATGAAAGCAGAAGAAGTTGCAGCCGTTCTTGAGTATATAAAAGGCAATGGACAATACACTGTTGCGTTTTGGGTTGGTCAATGGATGACTTACCTTTTACCAATGTTGTTGATTGTTTTAAGTAGAACAAGTAGAAGCGAAGGCATATTGAAGCTCGCAGCAATTTTATCGTTGTTTGGTTTGGCTATCGTAAAACATGTATGGCTGATTATTCCACAATTATTACCAATGAGTTAGGGAGAGATATTAATGTATTTAGAAAGTAGAAGAACATTTTTAAAAGGTGCTGCATTTACTGTTGCAGGTGCCGCTATTGCAAAGGGTGTTTTTGCGACGGATGCTGTTGCAGAATCTGTTAGTAATAGTAAGTTTACAAACATACCAGACTCTTTATCATTTTATCCTCCAATGGAACAATGGGGTGATTTTAAAGAGTTAGACGGAACCGACTGGAAAAGAGGCGGGATAGACCGTCATGGTGTAAAAAGTGACTCTAATCCAGATGGTATAGAAGTTAATGATTTTATTATAGTTCCAACTGCATGTTCTAACTGCGAGGCTTCTTGTGGATTAACTGCTTGGATTGATAAAAAAACATTTACTGTTAAAAAATATATGGGTAATCCTCTGCATCCTGGTTCTCGTGGCCGTAACTGCGCTAAAGGTTACGCAGTTCAATCTCAAATGTATGATCCGGATCGTATAGCATTTCCACTAAAAAGAGCTCCAGGTTCTGCTCGTGGAGAGGGCAAGTGGATTCGTACTACTTGGGATGAAGCGATGACAACTATTGGTAAAAAAATCGGTGACACTATTAGAGTTGGCGACGAGTTATCAAAAAAATCAGTAATGTTCCATGTAGGAAGACCAAACGAGAACGGCTTTGTGCCTGCTATCTGGCACACACTAGGTTTGGATTCTTACAACTCACACACAAATATCTGTTCAGCAAATGGTCGTACAGCTACGATTCAATTTTCAAATGATGACAGAACATCCCCGGATTGGGCAAATGCTAAGCTTATTTTCTTAAACTCTTCTCATGCTGCAGATGCTGGACACTATTTTGCTCAATCGGCTGCATTTATTGCGGACGCAAGAGCAAAAGGTGCGAAGTTAGTTGTTATGGATCCTCGTTTATCTAACTCTGCTGGTATGTCAGACCTTTGGATAGCGGCTTGGCCTGGTACTGAACCTGCTATTTATCTCTACTTAGTTCAAAGAATTTTAAGTGAAAATCAAGTAAATAAAGAGTTTGTAAAAAAATGGATAAATTGGGAAGTGTTTATGGATAACACTAAGTACTTACAGTTTATGGTAAAAAAAGGGTTTATATCTAAAGTTCCAACCAGCAACACTTTTGATGCTTTCATTGAAGTTTTAAAAGAACTTTACGCTCCATATACACTTGATTATGCAGTAAAAGAGACACATGTTCCTGCATATAAGCTAGAGGCTCTATATGATATGTTTATCTGGGCAGGTGAAGCTATCTCTACCTATTTCTGGAGAGCTTCAATGGCTGGTAATCGTGGTTCTTGGATGGGTGGCAAAGCAGGTTATTTTTCTTTAGCTCTTCGTGGTGCAATTGGACCAAAAGGCGGTACTTTCTTTCATCACTGGCATGTTATATCTGTTGCTGGAAAAGGCGGAAGTTCAACTGTAGGACAAGGAAAAGCTGGAGTTGATGTTCCTAAGATAGATGTTTACAATGAGCTTACATATCCACCAGAGTGGCCACTATCAAGCTACGAGATGTCATTCCTTTTACCACATCTTCTCTCAGATACAGAGTGGCAGAAAAAGTGGAATGCTAAAGGGCTGAAAGTTCCAGAGAAATTAGCTGTTTATATTCCTCGTATGTACAATCCTGTTTGGATTAATCCAGATGGATTTAGATGGTTGCAGGTTCTAAAAGATGAGAAAAAAATGGAACTGACAATGAATCTTTCTCCTGTGTGGAGTGAGACAAACTGGTATATGGATTATGTTTTACCTGTTGGACTAGCTGGAGAGCGACATGACCAACATTCAGAAGCTACAATGCCAGCTCGTTGGACATCATTCCGTCAACCAGTTTTAAGAGTAGCGCTTGAAAAAGCTGGATGGAAACCGAAAAACCCTGCTCGTGCAACGCTTGAAGCACATATAAAAGCTGGGCTTGGCGAAGTTTGGGAAGATAATGAGTTCTGGTTTGAAATGTGTGTAAACTACATCGACCCAACAGGTGACCTTGGAATCAAGAAAATGTGGGAATCTAAGAAGAATCCTGGAAAACCTGTAACTATTGCAGAGTGGTATGATGCCGCGTTTGGCGATAACTTACCAAATCTTAAAGAAACAGCAACTACTGATACAAGATATAAAAATGCAGAGTACCCAGTCTATGAATACATGAGAGATCATGGGGCTTGGATGGAAGAGAATCATATCTATTCTCCACAAGAGCGTGAAGTTAAAGATGATGGCGTTAACTACATTTCTCATGGACATAAGTTTGAGAAAAAACATGCTCATACAAACCCAAGAACTGGGGTTATATCGGTAGAAGAAAACGGAGAGAAAGAGTCAATCGGAATAGAGATTAATGGTAAAAAATATGAAGGTTTTGAAACATTAGATAAAAAACTTAACTTCTTTGTTGAGTGGCTTGCTGACGATTGGAAATGGCCAGAATACGCGATTCCATTCTATCCAAGAAATGAGAAAGAGAAAAAAGAGATGCCTCATATCGTCTCTCATGTAAATCACTCTTATATGACAGAGAAGAACTCTTATGCGTTAAATACTGTATTTAGATTACCGTACAATATCCATACTCGTTCGGCGAATTCTAAGCATTTGATGGAGATTTCTCAAAATCATGACCCAATTTGGATTTCAACTCTAGATGCAAAACGACAGAACTTTAAGCGCGGAGATGCTATTAGAGTACGAATTGTGGATAGTGTTTCTGGGTTAGAGTCTGGTTATTTTGTAGCTATGGCTGTTCCTACAGAAGGCGTTCTTCCTGGAACTCTGGCTTGTTCTCACCATGGAGGACGCTGGAAACTTATAAACTCAGTAACTATTCCAAATGGTGTAACTGATGGAAAAATTGATCCAAATATTGTGCCAAGAAATATTAACGACCCTAAATTTATCGCACATGCAGTTGAAAATGTTGGTAAAACTGCTGGTCAAATAAAAATTGAGGACTATAGTGGTACTGCAGGTATAAACAGTTTTGGAGTTCCTACTGCGGAAATTCAAATGGACGGAAAAGTTGGAAAACTAAAGTATATCGAGGGAATTAAGCCATTTAAAGCTGAAAGATTTGCTAAGTACAACAGAGACAGTGGAAATATCTGGTGGGATGGACTAAGTGGTACATGGCAAAATGCGGTTGCCGCACCACATCCAGACCCAGTTTCAGGTATGCATTGTTGGCACCAAAAGGTTATTTTAGAACCTGCACAACCTGGTGATAAAATCGGCGATATTCATGTTAGCTATGACAACAATTTTAAAGTATATCAAGCTTGGAGAGAGCTCACTCGTGGCTTAGATGAAAACTCTAAGATTCGTCGCCCTAGACATGTAAAGAGACCATGGGTTCCTTTATCTCGTAAAGCGTACGATGTGAAGATTAGTAAATAGTTTACTCTCTTTGCTAACGCTACATGCTAAAACAAACAGATTTGTTTTAGCATAAGTAGCTTACCTATCATTTTTAAAAAATCCCATAGAATTATGAAAAACAAGCTTCAAAAAGCCTCGAGGTTGTTTTTATGTTTTTTATAGAGATGCAAAAGCCCAGTTCTTAGCTAGCCTTAATCATAAAATTAGTTAAATTTTTCTGCCCACCACACCTTAGACAATATTCCTAATGTAGATGTATATCCTGTATCGATAAAAGCTATATTTTTATTTTTGTTATATATTATTGTTGTTGGAAACATAGAGATGTTAAATTTTTTTGCCATAACACCATCGCTATCATTAATAATTTTAAAATTTAATTTGTGCTTTTTTGCATACTCTGCCATCTCATTATTGCTGCCTGAGTTAACAGCAACAGTTAGTACTTGGTAGTGCTTAGATATAAATTCAATATTTGAGAGTTCTGCCCTACATATCGGACACCAAGTTGCCCAAAAGTGGACAATTAAAGGCTTGTTTTCTTCTGTTATATATTTTAAACCGTCTGAAAGTATGAATGATGTTGCTTGTAACTGTTCTTTATTTAAGTTGGCACTTCTGTATATGCTAATGATGTTAGCTGTTATTGTTATGACAAAAAATAAAAAAAATAGCTCTATTAGGTATTTTATATATTTGTTTTTTAGCATAATAGGCACCTAGTTGTTGTTGGTATTAAACTACAAGCAAATAAGCTCATAGTTCCTTTTATAACATAATATAGCAATCCTCCAATAGCCGCCGTTACTGGTACTGTAATAATCGATGCAACAACTATTTTTTTTAATTGCATCTCTTTTTATATATTGCATTTTTTTAACATTTTTCTTGGTAGATTTAATGAATTTTTTTTTATTTTCAATTAGCTTTTTAAGATTTTTTATTCTCTCTAAATCATCTTTTGTTTTTTCGTTTCTGTTTTCCAGAAGTTTTGGCCCGAATTGCGGGACCAACATTGTTTAAAACATCGTTTGCACCAATATTCATCGCCATATATGCCCCAATTAGTGCGACCACTGCTAGAAAAATATTATTTAATACTCCACCATTGCTTAAGAAGTTAAATATTAAGACAAAAATCAAAAAGAAAATAGCAAAGCCTAACTTTAAAAAGTCAGAACTGCTATATTTTAGCACTTTTTTTCAAGTTTTTTTATTGTTTTTATCTCCACTATTGTCTTATCTATTTTATATATGCTTTAATTATCTCTTGTCTTGAGAGGGGTCTATCTCCACTGTATGAACCAGCCGTAGGCGTGTTGTCTAATTTTCTAATTGTTTGCATAGTAGAGGAGACAACCTCTCCAAAAATAGTATGATTTCCATTTAACCATGGAGTTTTTGCTGTGGTTATAAAGAACTGACTGCCATTTGTGTGAGGGCCTGCGTTTGCCATAGCCAATATCCCGGCTTTATCAAAAGTTAAATTTTTAAATTCATCTTTAAAAGATTTACCCCAGATGCTCTCTCCGCCTCTACCACTCTCTGTCGGATCTCCGCCTTGAATCATAAAGCCTTTTATTATTCTGTGAAAGGCAATTTTGTTGTAGTACCCATTTTTTATATGTGTTATAAAATTTTCAACAGCCAGTGGCGCTATATCTGGAAAAAGCTCCAGCTCTATGATGCCTTGAGTTGTTTCTAGAATTACATGAGGATTTTTGTTTTCGGCCTGTAGATTGATTGAAAATATTAATAAAATAGAGAATAGGATTTTTTTCATGCTTAGCCTTTGTTATATTTTTAAAGTAGGAAATTGTATCTATTTTTGTTTAAAACTACAACAAAGTTTATATAGAAATGATTAGTTTGATTAAGGAGATTTGAGGTTAATTTGAGGTCGAAAAATATTTTCGTCGTGACTAAAAATTTTGTCGCAAAATACCGCGACAAAATTAGAATTTATTTACCAGCAGCAACGCGGTCTTTAAGACCTTTTCCTGCTTTAAACTTAGGAACCATTTTATCTTGAGTTGTGTAAGTTTTAGTAGTGCCAGGAACTTTACCACTTTTACCTTTTTGAAGAGTAGCTTCAAAACTACCAAAACCAACTAAAGATACCTCATCCTTATTGACAAGAGCTGTAGTAACAGCCTCTGTGAATGCCTTGATAGCTGCGTCAGCTTCAACTTTTGTTTTGTAATTACCACTTGCTTGCACGAGTTCAACGAATTGCGCTTTATTCATAAATTTACCCTTGAGTTTATAAAGAATTTCCGAAATTATTTGAGCGCTTAAATTCAATTTAAACATCAAATAATTCAGCTAAAGACACTTTATAATTTATTTGCTTAAATGTTTCTTCTTTTTACTAAAATAGAGTAGAAATTGTATTCTTTTTCTCTTTTTAAGCCCTATTTTCGCATGTTTGGTCACTTTTTGAAATACACTATTTATATAACTTGCTATAATAAAAGAGGATAATCCACTCACTCTTTTACCTGCATGAATCGATAAAAAAACATCTTCTAGCCCATCTCTCTCTTGTTTTGTTAAGACGCTCATTGCTCTAGTCTCCAAGCTTATTTATTTTTCTTACGGCTCTTATAATCTCGTCATCATCCAGCTTTCCTAACATTTTTATAACAGTCATGGCTGCTTGAGGTTTTGCTCGTCCTAGCTTCCAATCCTGATAGGTACGCATAGAAATTCCAAGTGAAATAGCCATATCGTTGAGAGATATTTTTTTTCCATTATTTTTGGATTCTAATGAGTTATGAAGGATGTTAAACAGATCATTAATTTGCATAAAAGTATAGTACGGAAAAAATACTTAAATATACATTTAATTAATAATTATATACATAAATAATATATAAATAGTATTAATTATGTATTATTTATGTAAATATTACATTTTTTATAGCTAATTATAATCTTTTAATACGGAAAACCGTATTAAACTTTGATGAAAAAACTACATACATTTCTAACATAGTTTTAATTTTATGATTTTATTGATATTTTTTTGTTGGTAGGGTGAAGTGTTATTTCTAAATCTGACTCTTCTAGGTAAAAAGAATCATATAGTTTCTCTTCTGTTTTAAATGTCAGCTCATTGTTAGAATCTATTACAAAAGTAATGGTGTTAATGCCCATAAATGGCTCTTTTATTGTAATTTTTGCAGTTTTTACGCAATCAACTATCTTGTCTTGTTGTAATTTTATTTTTTGAATCTCTTCTTTAATAATTGACACTTGCGACAAGGAGTGTTTTAGTGCACCTTCTAGAGTATACTTTAGATCTTCCATCTCACTTGCTAGATAATTAAATCTACTATTTAGGGTTGGGATGTCTTTGTAGCTAATTTTAAATAAGTTATTTTCGCCACTTACAAGTCTTATGGTAATTGAGTTCGATGCATATACCTTTAGATTGTTTTTAACTTGACCAATAGTTACGGTTTCGGCATAAATTGTACCACCCATGCAGGAATCAATCTCAACATTTGTTGCTCGAACTTCCCCGCCTTCTAAAAGCTTTATTTTTGCACTATGACATCTCAATTTGCCTTTATGTCTGTTTATCATGGCAAACTTTGCTTCTTGAAGTGAGTCCTGATGAGTTGCACCATCTATTGTTAGGCTTACGGCCTTTAGAGTGCTTTTTGCACCGACATGCCCTGCTATGTGGATTACTTCGGATGTCAGATTTACGCCCTCACCTAGGCTGTCTAAGGTGGCATCATCTTGTGAGATTATCACTTCTATATTGTTTTTTTCATCCTTAGCTATAGAGTTATCAATACGAGAGAGGTTGTTTATTTTTATTTTATTATCTATATAGAAATCGTTATCATCTATATGAATATACCCTTTTTTCTTGCTCTTATATATCTTTCTGTCTGTCTCTTCAATTATTTCTATGCTCTCTTTGTCTACTCTGCAGCTTAAGTCATTTTTATTGATAAGCAGATCATTGCTAACTGTCTCCCCAAAAACATTTAGCCCATTCTTTCCAAAAATTGGTTTTAGAAATTCAACTAAAATTTCTCCTTCATTGACTTCTACGACTTGATGCGTTTTATCTTTTTCTCTGTAGTGCAAGATTAACTTACTATTTCTAGTTATTTCTGGCTCAACTCCATTAAATAAAGGTAGTTTAATTTTTTTAACAAACTTACCGCCAATAATGTAGTGTGTAAATTTCTTTAGCTGTTCTAGCATCTGCTTATCAAATATATTTATTAAAATATTGTTTTTTGCTTTGATTTTATTTATTTCACTTAAAAGTGCAAAATAGAGTTCCTTGAGAGTGTAGTTTTTATACTTGATAATAGAGTCTGGGAAAATGACAATGCTAGCGCTAGTACTATTTTCTGAGTATAAAATTTCATAGTTAAGAGTTATCGTGGTGGGTTCTTGTTTTATTGTTATTATATAAAATTGTCTAAAATTAACATGTTCATTTATCATTTTGTCATAATCGCTATAGTAGTGATGAATATCTTTTTCATAAAGTACAAAATCATCATCAGCAACAGTTTTGATGTATGTTTCAATTTTATTGATATCAAAACTAAGTTTATCTAGTGGTAGTTTGTTCTCTAGAGCAAACTTCCTAAGAGAAGATTCTATATTTTTTGTTTTAACTTTTTTACTAAGCAAGCAAGTCACTATAATCATATCTAGAAAAATCTAGATATAGTTCCCCGTCTTGTGTAATTATTCTTATGTCACTGTTTTGTAGATTTAGAAATTTCTTTTTTATAGTTTTTCTTTTTGTGGATTTTAAACCTAGCGATTTTAGATACTCTTTGAGCTCGATAAGTTTATGTCTGCTCTCGCCACTATCATCGCTGAAAGTGCTATAACTCTCAACATCATGAATTGTTAGTTCTTTGTCGCTAGATATCATCTTGTCATTTACTAATTCTAAAATATTCTTGAGTTGTCTGTCTTTAGCACTATAAAAATTTTCTAGTTTATTTAGTTCATCTTTAAGAATCTGTTCCTTCTCGTCTATTAATCTGTCTACTTTGCCTTCAAGTTGAACTATTTTGCGTTTTAAGATAGCATTTTCTTTATGATATAGTGCCAATACCGTCGCTACGGTTACTTTTGCCTTGTGTGTAGATGCGTGGTTGTTTGTCAAAACAATATCTTTTGAAGTTTCAAGTATATTGTTGCTACCCTTATATATTGAGTTGTCGGAAGCAAGTATATATGTCGTGTCGTTTTCAATTACACACACTACTTTTTTTGCTCTAATTTTTGAACTTAGTAGCTCTTTAGAGATTTTAAAGTGTTTGCAATATTCATCTTCTGTAAGTTTCAATTTTCATATCCAAAAATTATTTTTATTATTTTATCATAATTAGGGAACAATAAAAGTTATTCTGAATGAAGCTTAGAATATAATTTTAGATATAAAATTTACAAAAAGAGTTAAATTATGGGTATTTTTAGTATTGTAAAACCAGGGGTTTTGTTTGGTGATGATGTTTTAAAGGTTTACGAATATGCAAAAAAAATGGGTTTTGCTATTCCTGCAATTAATGTGATAGGAACTGATTCTATTAATGCTATCCTAGAGACGGCCGCAAAAGTAAATTCGCCTGTTATTCTTCAGTTTAGTAATGGCGGAGCATCCTACTACGCAGGACAGGGGTTAAGTAACGAAAATGAAAAAGCAGCAATTGCTGGTGGGATCTCAGGAGCTTTGCATGTCCATATGATGGCGGAAGCCTATGGCGTGGCGGTTATTTTACACACAGACCATGCCGCAAAAAAACTGCTTCCATGGATAGACGCACTTCTTGATGCAGGTGAAGAACACTTTGCACTAAAAGGAAAGCCACTTTTCTCTTCTCATATGTTAGATTTGTCTGAGGAGCCACTAGAAGAAAATATCGCTATTTGCAAAGCTTACTTAAAGCGAATGAGCAAGATAGGGATGAGTATAGAGATAGAGCTTGGTGTAACTGGCGGAGAAGAGGATGGTGTAGATAACTCAAATATTGACAACGCACTTTTATATACTCAGCCACAAGATGTATCACTCGCCTACAAAGAACTTAGTGAAATCTCTCCAAACTTCACGATTGCCGCATCTTTTGGGAATGTTCATGGTGTTTATAAGCCCGGAAATGTTCAACTTACTCCAAAAATATTAGATAACTCTCAAAAATATATTCAAGAAAAATTTGGTACCAATGAGAAACCTGTAAACTTTGTTTTTCACGGCGGATCAGGTTCGCAGCCTAGTGAGATTATGGAAGCAATTGGATATGGTGTTATAAAAATGAATATCGATACAGATACGCAGTGGGCTACTTGGATTGGCGTTAAAGATTATTATGAAAAAAACAGAGAGTATCTTCAAGGTCAAATCGGAAATCCAGATGGGGAAGATAAGCCAAATAAAAAATATTATGACCCAAGAAAATGGTTAAGAAGTGGGCAAAAGACGCTTATAGCAAGGGTGGAAGAGGCGTATACTGATCTAAACGCAAAAAACAGAAACTAAAGCAGTGGACTTATGAACGATAAAGTATTTACAAAGCCCATCAAAAAGCAGTTTGAGTTTGACGAAGAAGTTGCTGCTGTTTTTGATGATATGCTAAAAAGGAGTGTTCCTTTTTATAGAGAGTCTCAAGAAATCACACAATTTTTCGCATTAAAACAGCTTGAGAATGGCGGGGTGCTTTATGATTTGGGTTGCTCTACTGCATCGTTGCTTATAGATATTAGTAGAAAATTGAACTCAACTGCAAGGCTAATAGGACTTGATAACTCGGAGGCGATGCTAAAGCAAGCTAGAAAAAAATGCGAAGCTTTTGGTGCGGATGTGGAGTTGGAAAATGCAAATATTTTAGAGTTTGATTATAAAGAAGCAGATGTTTTTGTCAGTAACTATACTCTGCAGTTTGTCCGCCCATTGGTTCGAGAAGAGCTTGTTAAAAAAATATCAACTTCACTTAAAAAAGATGGTCTGTTTGTCTTTAGTGAAAAAGTTATAAGTCATCAACAAAAATTAAATAAAGATTTGATTGAGTGTTATTATGCTTTTAAAAAAGAGCAGGGTTACTCAGAGTATGAAATAGTTCAAAAAAGGGAAGCGCTAGAGAATGTGCTTGTTCCCTATAGTGAAGATGAAAATATAAAGATGGCAAAAAACTGCGGTTTCTCGCATTGTGAGGTGGTATTCCGCTGGGCAAACTTCGCAACATTTATAGCTATAAAATAAAAATCTCACTTTACATTTTATTGTTGTCTTTTTTCAATTGGCACTACCCAATTTTCAAAAAAGACACTTAAAACTATTTTGTAATTTCTACCAAACATTTCCTTTTGGCTCCTCTTTCTTGCCATTTATGGAGTCAATAGCTTTTTGTCCTTTTTCTTTTATCTCTTCATAAGTAACAATATCATCCTCACCACACTCGTTGTGGTAGTAACCTTGAAGGTCATAATACTCTTTGCAGTCACTATAATATTTTGCGGATATCCCATGTTTATTTACACATCCAGAAGATAACAGCAACGCCATGATAAGTAATAAAAATTTAATCATAATATAGACCAAGCAAAAACCAATCCACTTTCATGATGGCTTAAAGCTCTCCTTGGTTTTACAGTAACTCGCCATAAAACACTCTTCACAAGCCGGGTTTTTTGCTTTACAAATATAACGACCAAACAGAACCATTCCTTGATGAAGTCTGTGAAGATTGTTTTTAAACTTTTTTACGAGCGTTGCTTCTGTTTTTGTGGCACTATTGTCATCGCTAAGTCCGAGTCTATGGGAAACTCGAAAAACATGAGTATCTACTGCCATTAGATTTGCGTTCGTGTATTCTATCATCACCACATGCGCTGTTTTTTGACCAACCCCCGTCAAAGTTATAAGTTCTTTTTCTTCCATCGGCACTTCTCCGCCATAGACTTCTACGACTCTTTTTGCCATTAAAAGTATATTTTTTGCTTTATTATTGAAAAATGAACAACTGTTAATTAACTTTTTTATATCATCTATATCTGCCTCTGCTAGGGCTTTTGGAGTTGGGTACTTTTTAAAAAGTTCAGGTGTAATAATATTTACTCGCTTATCTGTGCATTGCGCAGAGAGTGCAACCGCGATTATTAACTCATAACTATTTTTATAGCTAAGTTCTGTTACCGCATCTTTATATCTCTCAATAAAAAGTTGATGAATCTCTAAAATCTCTTGTTTTGATGCTTTTTTCATATGCGGATTATATAAAAAAATAGGTTGTTTAATAACCATTAGTATTAAGATAATAGAATTTTTTATTAAATCAAGGAATCATAATGAAAACAGTAACAAAAATAGTATTATCTCTTGCTCTTATATCTACAATGAGTCAAGCTCAAACTACCGTAAATGGGGCGGTTATTACAAAAGCTGATGTTGATAAAGAGCTTATGGTGGCAACACAAGGTAGATTCAACCAAGTTCCAGCTGATAAGCAAGCTGAATTTAGAAAGCAGATGTTAGAGCAACTTATTGCAAAAGAGCTAGTGTATGACGATGCTAAAAAAATTGGTATCACAAACTCGAAAGAGTATAAAGATAAATATGAAGAGGTAACTTCAAAGATAAAAAAAGAGATAGCTATTCAAATTTGGCAAAAACAAGTTATGAATAAAATTGCTCTAACTGATGCCGAGATAAAAAGCTACTACGACAATAACGCAGAAGAGTTTGATGAAAAAAGTGCTGAGGTTCGCCATATTTTAGTTGCAACAGAAGGTGAAGCCAAAGAGTTAGCAAAAGAGATGAAAGGAATGAGTGGGGCTGCTCTTGTTGATAAATTTGCTGCTTTGGCAAAAAGTAAATCAAGCTGTCCAAGTTCTGCAGATGGTGGAAAATTGCCTAAATTTGCACCAAAAGATATGGTTCCAGAGTTTAGCAAAGAAGCATTTAGCATGAAAGAAAAAACTATTTCTGACCCTGTAAAAACTCAGTTTGGTTATCATCTAATCTACTTAGACTCAAGAGTTAATAAAAAAATTACGCTAGCGGAAGCGAAGCCGACAATCAGCAATAGACTTAAAATGGAAAAAGCTAAAAGCATAATGCTTGCTAAAATGAAAGAGTTACAGAAAAAAGCAACAATCGTAACTAAATAGTCTTATAAAACTTCATAATTAAGCGGGATAATTTTTCTCGCTTAGATAAAAATACTAATTTTCACATACATTAAAAAATCAAAAATATAAATTTAATCAATATAAACTAAATGATTTATATTGACATGCGCTTAGTAAAAGTGTCAATATCATTTAGAGATAATTAGATATAATAATTTCATATCAACAACGGAGAAATAAGATGAACGCTATTTTTGAAAAACTAACAAATAATATGAGTGAAACGATAGAGTCTTCAGTATCTCTGGCTCTACATAACAAGAATCAAGAGGTAGAGCCTATACACTTTTTGTGGGCACTTTTAACAAATTCAAACTCTGTTTTAAATCAATCATTTAACAAAATGAACATTGATAAAACGGCAATTGAGCTAGATGTAAGAAGCCTATCAGAAAAACTTCCAAAATCTTCAAGTGTTTCAAAAGAGAGCATTAAAATATCTAGAAAATTTGTTGAGTCGCTTGAGCTTGGAATTGGCTACATGACGAAAAGTGGAGACTCATATTTGGCGGTAGATACATATATTCTTGCCAATATAAAAAATGAGCCTTTCTCTGGGATTTTTTCTAAATATTTGGATGTTAAAAGTCTTATAAAAAATCTTGAAGAGTCTCGTGGTGGAGCAAAAATTGACTCGCAAAGCTCCGATGAAACGCTGGAGAGTTTAGCAAAATATGGGATTGATTTAACGAGAGAAGCGGCAGAGGGGAAACTATCTCCTGTGATTGGGCGCGATGAAGAGATCACTAGAATGATGCAGATACTTATCCGTAAAACTAAAAATAATCCGATACTTTTAGGAGAACCTGGAGTTGGAAAAACTGCATTGGTTGAGGGTTTAGCACAGAAAATTTATGATGGAAATGTTCCAACTTCGCTAAGAAACAAAAAAGTAGTTGCACTTGACATGAGTGCTTTGATTGCTGGAGCGAAATATAGGGGAGAGTTTGAAGATAGACTAAAAGCTGTAGTTGATGAAGTGAAAAAAAGTGGAAATGTTATTTTGTTTATTGATGAAATTCATACGATTGTTGGAGCTGGGGCGAGCGAGGGTAGTATGGACGCTGCAAATATACTAAAGCCAGCCCTTGCAAGAGGAGAACTTCACACAATTGGTGCTACAACTTTAAAAGAGTATAGAAAATACTTTGAAAAAGATGCAGCACTTCAAAGAAGATTTTTGCCAATCAATCTAGATGAGCCGACTGTAAACCAAACGCTTCAGATTTTAAGAGGTATAAAGGGAAGATTGGAGACTCATCATAATGTAACTATTACAGATAGCGCACTTGTTGCGGCTGCGAAACTCTCGGATAGATATATTGCAGATAGATTTTTGCCAGACAAAGCGATTGACTTGATTGATGAAGCTGCGGCTGAACTTAAGATGCAGATAGAGTCTGAGCCAAATGCCCTAAGTGCCGAAAAAAGAAAAAGTTCAGAGTTGCATGTTGAGCGAGAAGCCTTGAGGATGGAAGAGTCTGTTGCGAACACAAAAAGATTGAAAGAGATAGAAAAAGAGTTGGCTGATACAGAAGAAAAAGTTAGATCTTTAGAGGCGCAATTTGCTACTGAGAAAGAAGTCTTTGAGAAGATATCAAGTATAAAAAATGATATAGAAGCAAAAAAACGAGAAGCTCAAAATGCAAAAAATGCTTCAGAATACAATCGTGCAGCAGAGATAGAGTATGGCGAAATACCAGCACTGCAACAAGAAGAGAAAAATGTAAATCTAAAGTGGGAAAAACTAAAAGAGGCTGGGACGCTGCTAAAAAATAGCGTTGATGAAGAGTCAATCGCTTCAGTCGTCTCAAGATGGACGCATATCCCAGTAAATAAAATGCTTCAAGGCGAAAAAGATAAAATATTAAATGTCGAGGATGAGTTAAACAAAGAGGTTGTTGGTCAAACAAAGGCGACTCATGCGATAGCTAGAGCCATAAAAAGAAATAAAGCAGGTCTTTCAAGCGAATCGACACCTATTGGAAGTTTTCTGTTTTTAGGTCCAACTGGTGTAGGTAAAACACAAACTGCCAAAACACTGGCGAAATTTTTATTTGATTCACAAGATGCATTGATAAGAATAGATATGAGCGAGTATATGGAGAAACATGCGGTCTCAAGATTGGTTGGTGCGGCTCCTGGATATGTTGGATACGATGAGGGTGGACAACTGACTGAAGCGGTTAGAAGAAAACCATACAGTGTTGTACTTTTTGATGAGGTAGAAAAAGCTCACCCTGATGTTTTTAATGTTTTACTGCAGGTTTTAGATGATGGAAGGTTGACTGACAACAAAGGCGTTACAGTAGATTTTAGTAACACAATAATAATTCTTACCTCAAATATTGCAAGCGATAAGATTATAAATAATAAAAACTCCGCAGAGCTTGAAGATATGGTTATGAGTGAGCTAAAGCAAGCATTTAAGCCAGAGTTTTTAAATAGACTAGATGATATCGTTATCTTTAATGCTCTTGGTAAAGAGCAAATTGTTGGGATTGTAGATATTTTCTTTAAAGAGATTGCGAAAAAAGTTGAACAGAGGGATATTGAGCTAACTTTGAGTGATAGCGCAAAAGCCTACATTGCAGAAGCTGGATTTGACCCAATTTATGGCGCTAGACCACTTAAGAGAGCTCTATACGAGATTGTAGAAGATCGTTTGGCTGACTTGATACTTGAGGGTAAAATAATTGAGGGCTCTAAAGTTCTCTTTGATATAAAAAATGGGGAAATTGAGGTTATTTTGTCATAAATTGAGGTTATTATTATATGAAATATTTAGTTTTTATCATGATGCTTGCCTTTAGTGTTTTTGCTTGTACTGGTGATTGTTTGACTTGTCATCCTAGACTTTTGCCAATAATAAATAAAGATCTGAGGCATAAACCAATGCTCACATGTATAAACTGTCATTCAGCAAATCCAAACTCTATGGCTGAGTGCGGCAATGACTGTTTTGCGTGTCATCCGATGTCGAAAATAAACAAGTCAAATCTTAGAGAACATGATGTTATTCAAGAGTGTAGAGATTGCCATGTTGGAGAGAAAGAGAAGCTTTTTGACCCAAGCAATAGGTTTGATAGATCAAAAAAAGATACTTTGAAGGATTTTATCCTTAAGTGAGAAAAGCTTAACAACGCTTTAAGTAACTTTTATGTAACATTGCGAACTTTATTTTAAGAAAGGATATGTCTATGAAAAGAACATACCAAGCCCATAGCACGCCAAGAAAAAGAACTCATGGCTTCAGATTGAGAATGGCAACAAAAAATGGTCGCAATATAATAAATCGCCGTCGTGCAAAAGGTCGTAAAAAATTGTCAGTTTAAATAATTTTTATACACTGAAGCAGCATCGTGAGTTTCAATATGTGTATAGAAAAGGAAAAGACACCCACACTGGTAGTGTAGTGCTCTTTTTTCTCCCCGCAACAAACACTCATAAAATCGGGTTTACCGCTACTAAAAAAATTGGAAACGCTGTTAAAAGAAATAGAGCAAAGCGAAGGCTTAGAGCACTTTTTTGTGAATTTTCATCCCTGCTAAATGATGGTACATATATATTTGTGGCAAAAGAAGCAATCAATGAGATAAGCTATGCAAATCTTAAAACCGACTTCCTTAAAACTTTAAATCGCTCTGGTTCTATAAAAAATAGTAATGATTAAGAAGCAACTACTAAAGCTATTGTGGCTTTACCAGAAATTTTTTACGCTGATTGGCTATGGAAGTTGTAGATATTACCCAACTTGTAGTGAATATGCAAGAATAAATTTTGAAAACAACTCAATTTCAAGTGCTTTTTACCACTCTTTTACTAGAATACTGCGATGTAATCAATTATTTGATGGTGGAATAGAGTATCCGACCTTAGATAAGCTATCACTTAAGCCCACAAAAATGGGTATTGATTCAATAAAGTATTGGTTAGTTCCAGCCAAAAAAAACAAGTTCTATATTATAAAAAATTTTTACTATAAAGGCAAATCGTGTTAGATAAAATGACGCCAAATCAAAGATTAATGCTCGCAGCCGCATTATCAATAGTTTTTTTCGTAGCTTATACAGCAATTTTTCCACCAGCAGAGCCAGCATCGGCAAAAAATGAAAATAAAATAGCATTAAATGAAAATTCTTTGCAAAACACAGCAAGTTCAGAGACTGCTCAACCCCAAAGAAAGTTAGTTAATCATGAAGTTTCTACTCAAGAGAAAATTAATGAAAATAGTCAAAACACATTAGTTACTGTAAAAAGCAGTGATTTTATACTTAAAATTGATACTCTTGGCCGTATATCCTCAAAAGAGTTACTTCAAGCTAAATATAATGATAAAGATGATCAGCATGCGCAGCTAATTCCTCAGGATGCAATGAAGCCACTGCTTGTTAGATTCTTGGAGCCATCGCTGAATGAGCAAACAACACAAGTGGCATATACGGCAAGCACAAGTGAGCTCTCTTTGGGTAGTCAAGCACAAAAAGTTACGCTAACTCAACAGCTCTCAGGTGTAGTCGTTACAAAAGAGCTGACTTTTTATGCTGATGGACATTATGATGCAAAAGTTTCGCTCTCTGAGGATAAGAGATATTTTATATACCTTGGACAGAGACCTACGATTTCAAAACAGATGATGACAGTAGCTGGAGCTATGGTTTATACTAATGATGGAATTTCCACAGTTATAGCCGATGGAAAAGCAGATGAGAGAAAATCCTTTTCTGGTGTTGAGCTTATTTCAGCATTTGATCAATACTCCGCAACAATTATGTATGGATTTGATAAAACAACAAATATAATAGTAGAAAAAGATAGAGAAAGTAATCCTGTAGTATATTTTGAAGCCACAAAAAATATGAGTTTTAATGGATATATTGGGCAAAAAAGATATGAGACGCTAAAGAATATAAACCCTATATTAACAAACGCAATAGAGTACGGTTGGTTTACATTTGCATCAAAACCACTCTTTAAGTTTTTGTCATGGCTTCATGGACTATTTGGCAACTGGGGGTGGTCAATTATTGCACTTACTTTAACAATTAGACTAATTCTTTACCCTTTGACATACAAAGGCATGGTCTCTATGCAGAAAATGAAGGATATCGCACCTAAGATAAAAGAGCTTCAGGCTAAATATAAGGGTGATCCACAAAGAATGAACTCTGCTGTTATGGATATGTATAAAAAACATGGAGCAAATCCACTTGGCGGATGTTTACCAATGCTGCTTCAAATCCCAATATTTTTTGCAATATATCGTGTTTTACTAAACGCAGTTGAGCTTCAAGGTGCTCCATGGATGTTCTGGGTACAAGATCTCTCAAGAATGGATCATACATATATCTTACCAATCCTTATGGGCGCTTCGATGTTTTACCAACAAAAGCTTACTCCTAGTAATTTTACTGACCCATTACAAGAGAAAATATTTAAGTATTTACCAGTAATCTTTACATTTTTCTTCCTTACATTCCCATCAGGATTGGTTTTGTATTGGTTTGTTAATAACCTTTTCTCTATTGCTCAGCAATTTGTTGTTAATCAACAGTTTAAAAATGCAAAAGAGGCAGAGATAGCTATTGCAAAACATATGGAGAAGAGTGATGGTTAGGATAGAGTCGACTACTTTAGAAGATGCTTACAAAAAAGCATCACTAACTCTAGGGTGCTCCGTAACTGAGTTGATTGTGGAAGTTGTTCAAGCACCAAATAGTGGTTTTTTAGGTCTTTTTAAAAAAAATGCAATCATAGTTGCTGCGAAAAAAGAGAATAAGGCAGATATTGTCTCTATAAAAGTGGTCAATGAGCCGGTTGTTACACAAACTAAAGAAGTATTACAGCAAAATATTGCTGAAGTAAAACAAGAGATAAAAGAGAAGACAGAAGAGGAATTACGGACTAAAAAAGTTATTGAACAAAAGCCTAAACATCATTATTTGAATGATGTGATAATGCCACAGACATTTGTAAGCATGCAAGATGATGAAGATTATGATATGGCTGATATAAACTTTACAGCAGATTATGAAGAAGAAGGACACGATACTTTAGTACAAAATGATAATGCAGTTGTTAATAAAGAACCTTTAAAAAATATGAAACAGCTCTCTGAATTAGCTAAAATTGTAGAGAAAGAGATAAACCAACTTTTTGCTTTTGCGTGCTTTAGTATTGATAAAATTGAAGTTAGTGTTTATGATGAGACAACGCTTTTTGTAGAGTTTAAGGGAGAAGATGCGGCGCTTCTTATTGGCAAAGAGGGATATAGATACAAAGCTCTTTCATACATGATATTTAACTGGATTAACTCAAAATATCAACTGCAACTTCGTTTAGAGATAGCGGAATTTTTAAAAAATCAAGAGGAATCAGTTGGCAGATATCTAATGGGTATCTATGAGAGTATTGATAGAGATGGAAAAGCTCAAACAAAAATACTTGATGGCGTCCTTATACAGATAGCACTACGAGAACTTAGAAGTAGATACGCAAACAAATATGTAGCAATCCGCTCAACTCGCGATGGTTTGAAATTTATTATCATAAATGATTATCACAACTAATAATGAATGATACAATCAGCGCAATAGCGACTGCAAATGGTATAGGCTCTATCTCTATAATCAGGATCAGTGGCGATAGAGCGCTTCAAATCTCCTCTGTTCTTACAAAAGATAAAAAACTCACTCCAAGATACGCAACGCTAACGGATATATATAGCGACAAAAATGAGCTTTTAGATGAGGCGATTGTTATATATTTTAGGGCACCATTTTCTTTTACGGCAGAAGATGTTGTTGAGATTCAGTGTCATGGTGGCTTTATTGTTGCTCAAAATATTTTGCGTACGACTATCGCTCTTGGTGCTAGAGTTGCGACTCCTGGAGAGTTTTCAAAAAGAGCTTTTTTAAATGGCAGAATTGATCTAAGTGAAGCAGAAGCAATCGCTGGTTTGATTGAGGCAAAAAGTGAAGATGCTGCAAAAATTTTAGCTTCACAGATGAAGGGCTCACTTAAAGAGTATGTCGAGAAAATCCGTGATGAGATAATTCATATATTGGCTTACTCTGAGGTTAGTATAGATTACGCAGAAGAAGATCTGCCTGAAAATCTTATCTCACAAATAAAAGATAGACTCACTATTTTAAAAAGTTCCCTAGAGTCAACACTTAGAGCAAGTAGAGCTAGAGAAGGCTTAATGCAGGGCTTTAAAGTCGCTATTGTTGGTAAGCCAAATGTTGGGAAAAGTTCACTTTTAAACTCTATTTTAAATTTTAATCGCGCTATTATTAGTGATATTGCAGGAACGACAAGAGATACCATTGAAGAGCAGATAAAAATTGGAACGCATCTTATTCGCCTTGTTGATACTGCAGGAATCCGTGAATCAGATGATGAGATAGAGAAGATTGGAATAGAACGCTCATTAGAGGCAATTGAGCAGAGCAATATCGTTATAGCGCTTTTTGATAGCTCAAGAGAGGCAGATAGTGAGGATGAGCAGATTATATCTTTGGTTAAATCTTATGCCGAGCAAAAAAAAGTTTTGTATGTAAAAAATAAGATAGATTTGATTTCAAAATTCACACATAAAGAGATTGATTTTGATATAGAGTTAAATACAAAGGATAGTGTAGATGCGCTAATAGATGCGCTAGAAAGCATTATGGATTCGACTAATAGTTCTGATGAGATGATGCTTATATCTCAAAGGCAGATATCTGCGGTTGAAAATAGTTTAAAAAATATAGAGGAGTCATTTTTTCCGTTACAAGAGCAGGAGCTTGAGATTTTCTCTTTTCATCTGATTGAAGCAGCGAAAGAGATGGCAAATATTACAAGACCATTTGAAAATAACGAGATGCTAGACAAAATGTTTGGCTCTTTTTGTCTGGGGAAATAGTGAAATATATTGCAATTGATTTAGGGTTAAAGCGCATTGGTTTGGCATATTCTGCTCATAAAGATTTAGCCACTCCGTTAAAAGCCGTAGAGCGAAAAAATAGAGACCAAGCCTCAAGAGATGTTAAAAAAGTGATTGATGAGTGGAATGTTGATGCAGTTGTAGTTGGTATTCCTATGGGTGGGAGTAGCGAAGATGAGATGCGAAGACGAGTTGCTCATTTTATGAATTTGGTTGCATTTGAGGGCGAGATTTTTTTTCAAGATGAGAGCAACTCATCAATCGAAGCAGAGTCCATGATGCGGGGCGAAATAAAATATATCCGCGATGGGCGTATAGACTCAATTTCGGCTATGATAATTCTGCAGAGATTTTTGACTAAGAAACCAAAAGATATTTAAGCTCTATTGATATTTAAAAGTACTTTTTTGAGAAGGGTTGAGAATAGCTCCGCCTCTTCTTGAGTAAATGCTTCAAAATATTTACTACACTCTTTTGAGATATCATTTAAAGATTTTATAATAAGCTCTTCCCCGCTCTGCGTTAAACATACAAGCATACACCTTTTGTCGGCTGAATCCTCTTTTCTGTAGATTAGACTTCTCTCTTGAAGCCTTTTTAAAACCTTTGTCATGCCGCCTGATGAAAATATAGTCAAATCATAAAGCTGAGTAGGCGAGAGAATTTTGCCATGAGTATAAAGTGACGCCAGCACATCTATCTCTGAGTTTAGCAGATCATATTGTTCTTTAAAAAAACTCTCTGAGTGCGAGAAGATGGTTTTATGAATAAGTGCTATTGGGAAAGTCATCAAAAAAATCTCTGGAAGCTCTTTTGCTTCAACTTTGTCATAGAAATTGGTTATAAGATTGCTGTTTACTCTGTTTTTTTTCATAGTAAAATTGTAGCAAAAATTATATCTTTCTAGCAAGACATACTTAAGACTCTTTTTGGTAATATTTTGTAAAATCACCAATAAGGAGTGCAGTTGAGATTTTTTTTGCCGATACTATGCTTGCCTATTTTTCTCTACTCTTATTCGCTAGATGAACTACTTGAACTATCTCATAAAAATAGAGTTGTAGAGTCTGCAACACACACGCTAACCTCAAAAAAACAACAATACGAGAGTTCTAAAGGCTCATATCTACCTAGCATAGATATAGGTGCAAATTATCAAAATACATATAAAGAGACAGGTGCTGCTGCAAAAAATTCACTAAAATTTCAAGCATCTCTAAAATACACCATATATGATGGTGGAAAAAAACAGAGTTTATACAATCAGCTCGAATCATCTATTGACTCAAGTAAAAGCACGATTGAAGCTACCAAAAACTCTATTTCACTTGATATATCGAAGCTTTACTTTGAGTATTTTTCACTTGAAGCCGACAAAGAGGCAACGATGCAAGAGATAGGACAACTAAAAGAGGAGCTTAAAAGAGTTGAGCTTTTTTATACAGCCGGATCTGTTACGAGAGATGAGGTTGCAAAAATTGACTCAAGAGTAAAAAATGCTCTTGTTTTACTTCAAGAGATAGAGTTAAAGAGCCAAAAAGTAATCTATACGCTTGAGTATTATGTATCTAAAAGTGTTGAGCATATTGACGGCAATGCAACTATAAAATTACCAAAAGAGGAAAATGGGGCTTTAAGAGCGGATATAAAGGCTCTTGAGTACGATGCAACCTCGGTACTGCATGAGGCAAATGTAAAAAAAAGTCAAAATATGCCCGTTGTTTATCTGGACGATACGCTAAGTCATAGTAATTATTTTTTTGATAACAAAGCTCTAGATAACGGTTTTTTAGTGGAGAATCAAAATATAGCTATGGTAAATGTCTCATGGAATATTTTTGATTTTGGCTCAAGAACTAAAGCTTATGAGTCTAAGCTCCAAGAGTATTTGAGTAAAAAATCTACAATTGAGTACGAAAAAAATAGAGCAGATGTTGAGTATCGTCTTGCAAAAAAATCACTAGTTATATCACAAGCAAAAGTGGAATCAACAAAGGCAGCTTTTGAGGCGGCGTCATTGGCGTATGAGCTTATAAAGTTCAAGTACCAAAATAGCACTATTGACAATGTCGCCTATCTTGCAGCGCTCAGTGAGAAGTTTAGTGCTCAAAGAGATGCTCAGAGAGCTCTTTATGAGTTTGAGGTTAAAAAAGCAGAGCTGATTTATTTTAGTGGAAAAGATATTAAGGAGTTTTTATAGATGAAAAATTTAACAATTTTAGTAGTGATTTTATCCATGTTTTTAGCTGGTTGTGGTGATGAGAAAAAAGGCGCATCAGATACACCTGCGGTAGCTAAAATGCCACCGTTGCCAGTAAAAGCTTATAGTGTAAAGTTCGAGAGTGCACCTTTGGTTAAGAGTTACTCTGCTCTACTTAAACCTTTTAACGAGGTTGATATAATTGCACGAGTAAGTGGGCTGCTTTTAAGTGAGAACTTTAAAGAGGGCGCATATGTAAAAAAAGGTGATGTGCTTTATGAGATTCAAAAAGATGAGTATAGAGCATCTTTGAATGAGGCAAAGGCGGCTCTGCTAAAAACAGAAGCAAATTTCAACAAAGCTCATAAAGATTGGGAACGCAACGAGTTTCTCTTTAAAAACAGTGCAATTTCTGCACAACAAAGAGACCAGCTTTTTTATGCCTATGAAGATGCAAAAGCAGATATAAGCAGAGCAAAAGCAGTAGTCCAAAATGCTCAAATCAAGTTTGACTACACAACCATAAGAGCACCAATGAGTGGAATAATAGGGATGAGCAACAGTGATGCTGGCTCTTATATAAATATAGAGGGACAAAATGCAAAATTAGCAACGATTACTGCATTGGAGCCAATATATGCCGAGTTTTCCCTGCCAAGCGATGATATTGCAAAATATATATCTAAGATTAAAAACGGCACAAAGGTAACACTAAGCGTTGGAGCAAAAAGCTACAGCGGAGAGATGGACTTTATCTCTTCTATGGTAGATGCGCAAACAGATACTTTAAAGCTTAGAGCAAAGTTTCAAAATAAAAACAGAGAGCTAGTGGTTGGCTCTTATGCTGAATTAAAAATAGATGGACTTAGTTATGCGCATGTTGCAAAAGTTCCTCAAAATGCTCTTGTTAAAACCCAAGATGCAACAATCGTGTACATTATAAAAGATGGGGCTGTTTCTATGAGACCAATCAAAAGTGCACATGTTCAAGATGGTATCGCTTATGTTGAGGAGGGTGTACAAGAGGGAGAGGATATCGTTATAAGCAATATTGCAAAACTAAAACCAAACTCAAAAGTTACTATTATGAAAGGCAACTAAAATGTTTTCTGCCTTTTTCATAAAAAGACCTATCTTCGCATCTGTTATCTCGATACTTATCGTTTTGGCAGGTGTTATTGCTATGCGCTCTTTGCCTGTTGGAGAGTATCCAAGGGTTATTCCGCCGCAAATCGTAGTTACTGCATCTTATCAGGGTGCTAGTGCACAGACTATCTCAAAAACTGTTGCCGCACCCCTCGAGGAGCAAATAAACGGCGCTAAAGATATGCTCTATATGAACTCAATCGCAGCTGATAACGGTTCACTTAATATAAGTATATTTTTCAGAGTTGGCACAAATCCTGATGATGCAAAGATAGATGTAAACAACCGTGTTCAAGCAGCTCTCTCAAGATTGCCTGAGCAAGTTAGAAGGCAGGGCGTTAGAGTAGATGAAAAGTCACCGGATATGCTTCAGGTTATTATTTTAAACTCTCCTAAACAGACGCGTGATGTTAGCTTCTTGTCAAACTACGCTCTTATGAATATAGTTGATGACTTAAAGAGGGTTAAGGGTATCGGAGATGTAACTATATTTGGCGCAAAAGATTACTCAATCAGAGTCTGGATAGATCCATCAAAGCTTAAAAAATACTCTCTTACGGTTAATGATTTAGTTGCTACCATCAGAGAACAAAATGAGCAATACGCCGCCGGAAAGCTCGCAGCAGAACCGATCTCGAACAAAGAGATGTTTACATATACTATCGAGACACCACAAAGATTTGATAATCCATCGCAGTTTTCAGAGATTATTGTAAGAGCCAACGAAGATGGAAGTTCGCTAAAGTTAAAAGATGTAGCAACAATTGAGCTTGGTTCTCAAAGTTATGATATGAAAAATAAGCTAAACAATGTCCCTGCTGTGCCAATTATGATATTTTTACAAAGTGGTGCAAATGCGATAGAGACCGCAAAAGAGGTCCGCAAAACGATTGCTTCAATCAGTGGGCATTTTGTTGATGATGTTGAGTATGTCATTCCTTACGATATTACTGATTTTGTTGAGATTTCCATTCAAGAGGTTATTAAAACTTTCATAGAGGCTATCATTTTAGTTATTCTTATAATATTTCTGTTTTTACAAAATTTTAGAGCAACGCTTATACCCATTTTAGCTGTTCCTGTATCCATTATTGGGGCATTTGCAGGTATGTATGTCCTAGGTTTTAGCATCAATCTGCTTACTCTTTTTGGGCTAGTTCTTGCTATTGGAATAGTTGTTGATGATGCGATTATTGTTATTGAAAATGTTGAGAGACATATAAAAGAGGGGCTCTCGCCCAAAGATGCCTCCATGAAAGCGATGCAAGAGGTTTCTGGTGCGCTGATTGCTATTGTTTTAGTGCTCTCGGCAGTTTTTCTTCCAGTTGCTTTTTTAGGTGGGCTTAGTGGAGAGATGTATAAGCAATTTGCCATTACTATTGTTATGTCGCTCGCTATCTCTGGGCTTGTCGCGCTTACACTTACGCCTTCGTTATGTGCTTTGATCTTAAAACCAGATCATAAAGAACCAAAGTATTTCTTCAAATGGTTTAATGGTTTTTTTGAGAGCGCAACAAGAGGTTACTCAAATACTTTAAAGTTAACTATCCGATACTCTCTTTTGAGTATGTTACTCTTTGGTGGGCTTCTATTTGTCACATATAACATGTTTACAACCCTAAAAACTGGACTTGTTCCGACCGAAGACAAAGGGACTGTTTTTGTCTTTAGCTATAACCCTCCATCTGCTTCGCTCAGCAGAACGGATGCTCTTACCTCGGAGATTTATGATATAGCCTCAAAAGATAAAGCGAGTGTAAAAGATATAATCCAGTTTGCTGGAATAGACTTTGTCACTTTCTCACAAAGAACGAACTCTGCAGCTACTATCTTAAAACTTAAACCATGGGAGCAGAGAAAAGATCCAACGCAGCAGGCAAGTTATATAGCGTCTGAGATGGGTAAAAAACTATCACGCACAAGCGATGGATTCTCTTTTGGGGTTGTTCCTCCTCCGATTAGGGGTATGGGAATAGCTGGCGGATTTGAGATGTATGTTCAAAATAGAACAGGCGCAGATCTGGCAGAGTTGCAAAAAAATGTTGATGAGATTATCAAAAGAGCCAATGCGAGACCAGAATTAGAGGGTGTTAGAACAACGCTAAACACCTCTGTTCCAAAATATAAGATAGATGTAGATACGGCAAAAGCAAAAGCAAAAGGGGTAAATGCTGATGATATTTACCAAACTCTAAATGCAACTTTTGGAAGTTTTTATGTAAACGATTTTAACATGCTAGGTAGAACATATATGGTAAATATGCAAGCAGAGGAGTCTTTTAGAAAAACGCCACAAGATTTAGAGAAAATATTTGTTAGAAATAAAAAAGGCGAAATGATTCCTCTTAGCTCGTTTGTAACACTAAAAGAGAGTGTTGGTGCTGATTTGGTTGAGAGATTTAACCTCTTTAATGCAGCAAAAATATCAGGACAAGCCTCTCTTGGATATAGCTCTGGAGATGCACTAAGAGTGATGGAAGAGGTTTCAAAAGAGGTTCTTCCAGAGGGTTATAGCATCAGTTGGATAGGTACGGCTTATCAAGAGAAGCAGATATCAAGTGCTGGAAATCTGGCATTTATCTTTGGAATTATATTTTTATATCTGATTTTAGCTGCCCAATATGAGAGATGGCTTATGCCAATAGCTGTTATTTTAGCTGTTCCATTTGGTGTGTTTGGAGCCGTTGTTGCAAATCATCTAAGAGGGCTTGATAACGATATCTACTTCCAGATAGGAATCCTTGTTTTAGCTGGTCTTAGCGCTAAAAATGCTATTTTGATTGTTGAGTTTGCGATGCAAAAAAGAGCGCAAGGTATGGAACTTGTTGAGGCTGTTTTAGAAGCCGCAAAGATTCGTCTGCGTCCTATTATTATGACCTCGTTGGCATTTACCCTGGGAGTTATCCCTCTTGCAATAAGCAGTGGAGCAGGAGCAGCAAGTAGACACTCCATAGGAACTGGAGTTGTTGGCGGGATGCTATCGGCTACATTCTTGGCGATAGTGTTTATCCCTCTTTTTTATATTTTAGTTTCAAAAATAAGAAGTAAAAAAGAGAAGTAGCATACCTTGCAATTCTCGAAAAAGTAGTTTTTCATAGTTTTAGTGAGTTGGAGTGGACGATAAGTTCCTCCCACTAAAGTGGAGTTGTTTATTTTAGCGTTACTGTGGTAAGAGATTGAAAAATCTAGTGGCTTGTAGCTCATCATCATTTAAGTTTTCTAGCGCAAAATCCTCATCTTCAGACATAAGTTTTTTTATCTCTTTTTGACAATAGTCAAACAACATATTTTTTGCATCATCCAAGTTTGCTATAAAACCTAAACCACTAAACATATATGGTGACTCTTGTTCAAGACAGATAATCGTGCCATCACACTTATCCTCTAGCATATCCACAAGGTCTCTGTATGAGATGTTAAACTCCGTAGCATTCCATCCAATCTCCTCCATCTCTTTTGTTGAAAACTCATCAACTCCATCGGCAGTTGTGTCGTCGTAAGATGCTCTTGGAGTGTTGTATCCTATAATCTCTTGCCAGTTTGAAAAAGCTTTTATCAAAACTCTGTTCGCATCCACTACTAGTTGATAGTTTTTTCCAAGAGCACCCTCAAGGTGTGCGTTCATCTCGGCTACACCACTGTAGATAAGTATATCTTCTATGGTAAAAGGTTCATGGCGTATTGCCCCATCAATCCTTATTCCAAAATGTTTTTGAGACTCTATGGCTTCTAAGAGTTTACTTTTGTCGACAACAATAATTTCTTTAAAAAGATTGAATTTTTTCATACATACTTCCTTTTATTTCGAGGGCATTATAAAAGTTTTTGCTTTATTTTAGTATAATGCCGAAAATTTTTTAAGCATTTAAGCTTAATATAAAACAAGGAAATTAAATGTCATTAACTGTTTACTACGACAAAGATTGTAACATTGAACTGATCAAGAGCAAAAAAGTTGCTATGATTGGTTTTGGTTCTCAAGGTCACGCACATGCTGAAAATCTAAGAGATAGCGGTGTTGAGGTTGTTGTTGGTCTTAGAAAAAGTGGCTCTTCATGGGCAAAAGCAGAAGCAAAGGGTTTTAAAGTAATGACTGTTGGTGATGCGGCTGCATATGCTGATTTGGTTATGATTTTACTTCCAGATGAAAATCAAGCTGAGATTTACAAAAACGAGATTGAGCCAAACCTTAAAAACGGCGCAACTATCGCATTTGGACACGGTTTTAACATTCACTACGGAAGAATCCACCCAAGAGCTGATATCAATGTTACTATGATTGCTCCAAAAGCTCCAGGACACACTGTTCGTTCAGAGTTTGTAAGAGGCGGCGGTATTCCAGACTTAATCGCTGTTGGACAAAACCCAAGTGGGAAAACTAGAGAGTTAGCACTTTCTTACGCTTCTGCTATCGGTGGTGGTAGAACTGCGATCATCGAAACAACTTTCAAAGATGAGACAGAAACTGACCTTTTTGGAGAGCAAGCTGTTCTTTGTGGTGGTGCCGTTTCTCTTGTTCAAGCTGGATTTGAGACACTAACTGAAGCTGGCTATGCTCCAGAACTTGCATATTTTGAGTGTTTACATGAGTTAAAACTTATAGTTGACCTAATGTTCCAAGGCGGAATCGCAGATATGAGATACTCGATCTCTAACACTGCTGAGTATGGTGACTATGTTTCAGGTAAGCGCGTTATCAATGCAGAGTCTAAAGCTGCGATGAGAGAGATTTTAAAAGAGATACAAGATGGAAGATTTGCAAAAGATTTCATTCTAGAAGGTCAAGCAGGATACCCAAGAATGAACGCTGAGCGTGCAAATGCAAAAGCTTCATTGATTGAGCAAACTGGTGTTAAACTAAGATCTATGATGCCATGGATCTCTGCAAATAAGATAGTAGATACTTCTAAAAACTAATATTTTTAAATCTTCGCAACTCAGCTTTTATTGGTTGAGTTGCACTCTGCTCCAAACAAATCTTTTACAATTTTTCAAGCTTATAAAAAAATGTACTATCGCATTTATTGCTAAAATGTTATCTGTAAATTAAATAATTGTTTGTAATCTGATGAGCGATGAGAGCAAAATAGCACTTTTGTCAACACCAGAACTCTTCATCTTTAACTCGCTATCAAGCAAGAGATTATGTAGTTTATGGTAAGTTTGTGGTTTAAACTTTAAAGAGAGAGCAGCTTTTTCATCAACTACAAATTTTGGGGCAGGGTATCCTAATATGTCAAGCGCATTTGCCACACCATTTACGCGAATGTAGATGTTAAACATATAAAGCGTCGTGATATATGAGGTTATCGCACTAATTACTCTTATCTCATTTTCTCCATGTCCTAGGATGTTTAAGAGCTCGTCTTTAAAATCTTTTTTGTTTAGTATGTTTTTTATAAGCTCATCTATGTTGATTTGGGCCAATCCAAAAACTAGATTATCCACATCTTTTGTCGTTATGGCTCTATCAAAAATTCTGAATTTTTCTATCTCATTGCAGGCAAGCGCTACATCTGTGTTATGAATATTTAGAAGATGAGAAATGGTGGAGTTGTCGATATTAACTTTTTTCTCTTTCGCCATCTGAGAGACTATGAAAATAGACTCACCCAAATTTGGATTGAAAAACCTAACGCTCATAGCTTTTGTTTTGGCAAATGCTTTTGCATAAGTGGTGTAATCGTCCCCATAATAGGCGTAAACGAAAATGTTGTCAGAGTTTTTTTCACAATAGTTTATAAAAATATCCAAATCTTTTTTTGGAATCTTTTTTTCACTTTTAATGATTAGTACATTTTGTCCGCCAAAAAGTGAAGATTGTGATAGATGCGCTTTTGCTGATTCAAAGTTGTACTCATCATGATAAAACTTCAGAAGTGAAGCATCTGCGATGTCTGTAACTCTGTTTGTGTAGGCATCGATCAAAAAACTGCTCTCTCCAAAAAAAACGAAGCTGTTTGAAACGGAACCGTTTTGTATGTGCTTGTCTAGCTCGTTTTTATACATCAACAATCTTAAGTATTTCTGCAAATATTTTGGCTTTTGGTATGTCAACTTTAGTAATGCTAATTATCACATCTTCAAATAGAGTCGCTTTTGAAGCAGATACGATATGTATTTTCGCACCTTGCACTTCATCATGAAGCTCAGCTTTAAGTTCTGGCAGAGTCTCTATGATTCGAGCTTTAAGTTCTTTGCCTATATTTGTCTCTGCCCATCTAGCAAATTTTCTCGCCATAAATTCAACTTCTATCGTGCTGGCTTCTCTCTCTTTTTCGCTTATTGTCATACTCAACGATTCTATATTTCGAAGAACATACGAACCTTCAATAGTATCATGATTTGCAATTGCTTTTAGTAATCTATGGACTATCAAATCACTATATCTTCGGATAGGAGAGGTAAAGTGTGTGTACTGCTCAAATCCAAGTCCAAAGTGTCCTGCGTTTATTGGTGCATATCTAGCTTGCATCTGTGAGCGAATAATGAGAGTATCGACCTCTGCTTCTAAATTCATTGCTCTTGCTTGATCTTGAATGTTTGTGATTGTCTCTTTTATGGAACTTTTTATATCTACAAATATTCCAACTCCAGCTAGTTCTTGATAAAGTTTTTGAAGTTTTAACTGGCTTGGAGGTTCATGTATTCTGAAAATCCCTCTTTTAAACTGCGCAGCCGCCTCTTTGTTTGCAAGCAACATACAATCTTCTATAAGTGCGTGAGAGGGAGTCTCTTTTGCAAAAGCAGTTGAGACGAGATTTGAGTTTTCATCAATCACCATCTCAATCTCTTCTGAGCGGAAGTCATAGCCAACCTTTAGTCTTTTTGCCTTTAGCCTATCAGTCACTACTCTAAGTTTTTTGATATACTCAAAAATCTTCTCTTCTTCTGGATTTTTTGCTTCTAGTTTCCCATCAAAAAAACTATCTATCTCTTCATAGTTAAATCTTCTATCAGAGTGGATTATTGCCTCATAAACTTTTGATTTAGTAACTTCAAGAGTGTTAATGTCAAGTTTTATCTCAAAAACATACGCCAATCTATCGACATGAGCCTGAAGTGAGCAGAGTGTTTCACTTAGCTCACGAGGGAGCATCGGGATAGAACGATGCGGAAGATAGATAGAGAAACTTCTATAAATTGCCTCGTTATCAATCGCGCCAAATGGCGTGACATACTCGCTAACATCGGCAATAGCAACATAAAGAGTGCTGTTTTCATCATCCCAACAGATTGCATCATCAAAATCTTTTGCTGTTACTGGATCGATCGTACAAAAATTGAGATACCTCAAATCAACTCTAGTTGGATAGTTTGAAGCATCTACCTCTTTAAAAGATTTTGCGATTTCTAGAACTTCACTATCAAATTCATCGTGTTTGTTAAATTGTGCAAGAACTATTTTTTCATCAACGAGTGGATCTGCGATATTTCCTAGCTTCTCCATAATGGTATAAGTCTGATTTTCTACTTTAAAAACATCACCATCGCTATAGCTGTTAAGTTCTTGTTCTGCGCCTATTGGATGGTCATTTTTTAGATTGACTAGAGATTTTTTACCATCTCTTGTGATTATGTAAGCCACGCTAAATGTCTGTGCTCTACCAACAATTTCAACAATTTTTGCACTGGGGGTTCCTCTGACGCCTAATAATCTTTGAGCTATTATAAGATCTCCTTCAGTCGCATTTCCTAAATCACCCTCGCCGATAAAGAGGTCATGAACATTTTCGCCAATAACATTAAGGTACGCTGTACCTTTTTGAACAAGCCCTAGTGTGCCAGCACGATACTTGGAGTTGAATTTATAAATATTGTCTTTTTTTGTAATGTAATTTTTTGCGAAAAAGCTGTTGACGCGCACAAGTTCGTCCGCGGAGATATCTTGCTCACTCAAGCCGTGAGTAAGCCTTATAAGAAGAGATTTCATCTAGATAAGTAGAGCAGCTTTTTCAAAGCTTTCTATATCGAGTGAATATTTGTTGATTAGTTCTCTTGCGGCAACTAAGCTCTCCTCTGTGATAACACCATTTAAAGGAACAGCTGTTCTTGTTACATGCAGTATCTGCGCTGCTTTTCTATCAGCATCTTGTGCTTTATCAGGATTTAGACAATGACGAATTGTGTTTACTAGACTAGGTTCAAATTTCCACTGCTCAAATATTGAAGCACTAACTTCCGGAGTATCAACACCAACAATTGCTCTCTCTGCTGCTTCCACATCCTGAAGTTCTTTGAGGGCCTCTTTAAACTGCTCTTGAAGATTATTTATGAGCATATGCTGAGATATTAAAACTTTACCAATCTCCACAAGAAAAGCAGCAGGAGAGAGAATTCCTAGAAGCTTAGGTTCTTTTCTTAGGCACCATGCAGTCACAAGCGCATGTTGTCTTTTTGATAATATAGAGAATGTATCGCTATCAATTCCATAAGGAGATAGATTGAGGGCAAAACTTTTTTTTATAATACTTGCAAGCGCAAAGCCCCTGATTGTGCCCATTCCAAAAAGACCAACCGCTTGACTTATAGCATTTATCTCTCTAGAGAATCCATAAAGCGGGGAGTTAGCAGCTTTTAAAATATCAGCCGTTAAAAGAGGATCAGTCTCCAATATTTTTACCATATCATTGAAATTACTATCTGGATTTTGATAAACAGCTTCTATCTGCATAGCAGACTCCGGAAGGGGTGGAAGTTGTTTAATCTGCTTGAGTATATCTTCTGTCATTATGTTTTTCTCTCTTTGTAGACTGTTAAAATTAACATTATTATAGTAAATCTATATAAACAAATGACTGAATATTTATCGTGTTTACAAAATATTGCTATCATTTTTTAAAAAAAAGGACAGAAATGCAAAGAGATGCCATGCTTACACAATTAGGATATGTTCCAAATGATGCTTTATTGAAGCAGCTTGAAAAAATTGAAAAGAACACGATTGGTTATGAGAAGATACAAAAACATATTATGGATTTGCATGACCACCTAAAAGTAAATGGTGCCTATGTCGCTCTTTCAAACTCAAACGACTATTTTAAAATCAAAATTGACTCTATTACTCCAGAATTAAGTGAAGAAGCGCATGAGAAAGTGCAGAGATTTAGTGATAAATTTAAAATAAAAATTGAAAAAGTCAAAGACAAAGAGACATATTATATCATAGGGTTTGAGGGTTAATTTTCAGAGTGCAAGAACCCATAAGTCAAGAGGGATACGACCTTATAATAGCAGAATTTAAGTTCTTACTAGAGGTTGAAAAACCAAAGACAGCGCAAGAAAAATTGGTAGCTGCCGCGCTTGGTGACAGAAGTGAAAATGCTGATTATCAGGCAGCAAAAGAGAAGCTTAGATTTATAGATAAGAGACTTTTTTATCTAAACTCCATGATTCAAAAATCACAAATCATAGACCCATCAAAACACTCACACAACAAAGTAGGCTTTGGAAGTAGTGTAAAACTCCTAGATATTAGCAGTAATGAGGAGTTTACATACACTATCTGCGGAGTTTTAGAGTCTGAGCCAGAAAATTGTCTTATTTCTGTACATGCTCCACTCTCTCGTGCCATGATAGGAAAAGAGTGTGGCGATGACTTTATAGTTAAAATTCCAAGTGGTAAAAAAGAGTATGAAATATTGGAAATTTTCTATAAAAATATATTCTCTTTGAAGAAAAATATAAAAACAAAAGCTGATTTTTCTTTTCATTAAAACTCTTTTTACACCCATTTAGATATAATCCACCCTTAAAAACTGATGTTATGTACTAGTTCGTTTTGGTGCATGACATTGGTAAAACCAAAATTTCAGGAACTATCCGTGAGCCAACAACTTCAAGATATAGAAAAAGTACTTAAATCACACAAGCTTTCAAATGAAGATTACACACATATAAAAAAAATATTAGGTCGTGAACCAAACTTGGTGGAGATTGGTATTTTCTCTGCGATGTGGAGCGAACACTGCTCATATAAATCTTCAAAAGTTCATTTAAGTGGTTTTCCAACAAAGGCTCCATGGGTAATTCAGGGTCCTGGTGAAAATGCTGGAGTAATTGATATTGGTGGCGGATATGCTGCTGTTTTTAAGATGGAGTCACATAATCATCCAAGTTTTATAGAGCCATATCAAGGTGCCGCAACTGGTGTTGGTGGAATCATGAGAGATGTTTTCACTATGGGAGCAAGACCTATTGCAAACTTAAATGCTCTTAGATTCGGTAATGTTTTAAATGATGATAAAATTTCTGCTCATCAGAGGTATCTTGTTCGCGGTGTTGTAGAGGGAATCGGTGGTTACGGAAACTGTATGGGTGTTCCGACTATCGGCGGTGAAACCAGTTTTGACGAGTGCTATAACGGTAACATTCTTGTAAATGCTTTTACTTTGGGGCTTGCAAAATCTGATGAGATTTTTTATGGAAGAGCTGACGGTATAGGAAATCCGGTAATTTATGTCGGTGCTAAAACAGGACGAGATGGTTTAGGTGGAGCTGTCATGAGCAGTGATAGTTTTACAGAGGAGAGCAAATCTCTTCGCCCAACCGTTCAAGTAGGCGATCCATTTACTGAAAAACTTTTGCTCGAAGCTTGTCTAGAGCTGTTTAAAACTGAACATGTTGTGGGTATTCAAGATATGGGAGCTGCTGGACTTACCTCTTCATCTTTTGAGATGGCGGGAAGAAGCGGCAGCGGTATGATAATGCACCTTGACCGCATTCCGGCTCGTGAAGAGGGAATGACTCCTTATGAGTTTATGTTAAGTGAATCCCAAGAGAGAATGTTGCTTTGTGCAAAAAAAGGGAGTGAATCAGAGATTATAAAAATCTTTGAAAAGTGGGATTTGGATGTTGCTGTTGTTGGCGAAGTAACTGCAACTGGAAAAATGGAGCTTTTCTGGCATGGAGAGAGAGTGGCTGAGGTTCCAGTGGATCCTGTTAGTGAAGAAGCCCCAGTTCTGAACCGTCCAATGAGTCGCCCAGCGTATTTGGACAAAATTGCGGATGTTACAATTGATGATTTTGAGAGAGTGTCAAACAAAGAGGCATTTAGTAAGCTTACCAAATCTATGGAAGTTGTAGATAAATCGTGGATTTACACTCAATATGACTCAATGGTACAAACAAACACTATAAAAAAAGGCGGAATGCTTGATGCTTCTGTTATCAGAGTAAAAGAGAATGGAAAAGCGCTTGCTATGAGCGCTGATTGTAATGTTCGCTACTGTTATATCGACCCAAAAGCTGGAGCTGCAGCTGCTGTTATTGAGAGCGGTAGAAATGTTGCTATGAGTGGAGCTAGACCACTTGCTATTACGGATTGTCTAAACTTTGGAAATCCAGAAAATCCAGAAGTTATGTGGCAGTTTGCAGAGAGTTGTTTGGGTATAAAAGAGGCTTGTTTGGAACTTACAACGCCAGTAATCGGTGGAAATGTGTCTCTTTATAACGAAACAAATGGCGTTTCTGTTTTTCCAACTCCCTCAATAGCGACTGTTGGTGTTAACGATGATGCAAACAAAGTTTTGATGTCAAGTTTTCAAGGAGAGGGAAACACTCTTTATCTTGTCGGCGAATCAAACTCTGAATTTGGTGGTTCACTTTACATGAAAGAGATTTGTGGCGCTGTTGCTGGCAAAATCCCTGTGATAGACTACGAAAATGAACTTGCTCTTTGGGATTTGGTTATAGAAGCAAACAAAAAAGGCATGCTAGAGTCCGCAAAAGATGTAAGCAGTGGCGGTGTGGCTATCACACTTGCTAAAATGGCTGCGGTATCTGGATTTGGCTGTGATGTTAGAATGCCTGTAAATGATGAGAGAGATATTTTTGCAGAGAGCATGAGTAGAGCAATTATAGAAGTAAAACAGGAAAATTGTGCTGATTTTGAATCAATGGCAGGAATTTTACCAAATCATAAAATCGGTATAGTCGGCGGAGATAGTATCATAATCAACAACTTGGAGATGAGTATGGAAGAGCTAAAAGATAACTATTTCAATACATTTAAAAGAGTTATAGAGAGAGATATTTAGTAATTAAACCTTTTTTCTAACTGCTCACCACTCTTTGGTGAGTACGATTTATCTCATAAAATTAAATATTAAACATCAAGCACCATAGGATAAACGCTCCTTGTTTAAAGGAGTGTCTCGATGCTGTTTTAAAAATCTAAATCAATTAATTTTCTTCTTTTGTGTCAAGAATATACCAATTTTTGTTATTTCTCTCATCTAGACTCTCTTTGCCTTTTTTATAATCCAGCAGATACTCAATAACTTTGATTCCGCTAATGGAACCATTTGTGAGCACTGTCCCAGTTTTAGATTTATTTGTATCTTGTTTTTGAGACTCATTTGTGCTTATTGGTTTGATGGGAATCCACTTTACATCTGAACATAAACTTATTGTTGCAAATATGGTAAAAAAGATTAAGAAGGTAGTTTTTATCATCAGCTCCCACAATGTATAATTTTACTTTTGAAATGGTATCAAGATTACTGTTTAGATATTAAAAAACACAATAAGAAAAGGGTTACATTCTTGGAAAATAGTAGTGCACTAAATAGCACTAAAACGACACCGAGAGCCGAGTTAATTGATTAAAAGTGCTTGTTTGTGAGGTTATAAATGTGGTGGCTCCGAATACTGGATTCGAACCAGTGGCCAAGTGATTAACAGTCACCTACTCTACCGCTGAGCTAATTCGGAATGTTTAACAATACTAACAAGTGGTGTCAGAGGGGGGACTCGAACCCCCGACCCCCGGCTTATGAGACCAGTGCTCTAACCAGCTGAGCTACCCTGACATCTGTTTGTAAGAGCGGAATTATACATTTGCTAAACTTTAACTTACCTAAGACTATATAGAAATAATTAAATTAATAAAAATTTCATATATATTAATTATGTATATTTAATATACTAAAGTTTATTGAGTGTATTTTGTTAGTAACCTTTAGTCTTTAAGGCTAAAGATATTGACATTGTTGCCTTTTTTTGAGTAGTATTGCGCTTGTAAATTATATTTCATAAGGAGTTTATATGAATTTTCAACCATTAGGTAAAAGAGTTTTAATAAAAAGAATCGAAGAGTCAAACACTACGGCTAGCGGTATCATTATTCCTGATAATGCTCAAGAAAAACCGTCAAGAGGTGAAGTTGTGGCAGTTAGTCAAGAGGTAAGTGATATTTCATGCGGCAATATAGTAGTTTTTGCAAAATATTCAGGCAGTGAAATATCATTGAATGGCGAAAAATTTATAGTAATAAACACGGAAGATGTTTTTGGAATAGTAAAATAATTTTTAGAGATTGGCCGATAGGCATAAAGCAGTTCAAAGTTTGGGTTACATTTGCTAGATGTTAAAAAGACGGGGATTTGCTGCTCATTTATGGCGGCTGTTCTCTTGTAAATAATAATAAAATAAAGGAATCAATATGTCAAAAGAGATAATATTTTCAGATAATGCAAGAAATGCTCTTGCTCGTGGAGTTGCGAAATTAACAGATGCCGTTAAAGTAACGATGGGGCCTCGTGGTCGTAATGTTTTAATACAAAAAAGTTACGGGAGTCCGATAATAACAAAAGATGGTGTTACTGTTGCTCGTGAGATTGAGCTTAAAGACACGATGGAAAACATGGGTGCTCAGCTTGTAAAGCAGGTTGCTTCAAATACTGCTGATGAGGCAGGAGATGGCACAACAACGGCTACTGTTCTAGCAAATGCAATATTTACTGAAGGACTTAGAAATATAACTGCCGGAGCAAATCCAGTTGAGATAAAGCGTGGTATGGATAAGGCTTGCGAAGCAATCTTAGTGAATCTAAAAGCATCTTCAAAAGCTGTAAATGGTAAACAAGATATAGCACAAGTTGCTTCAATCTCTGCAAACTCTGATGAGCAAATTGGAAATATGATTGCAGAAGCTATGGAAAAAGTTGGTCAAGATGGCGTTATAACTGTTGAGGAAGCTAAAGGTATCTCTGATGAGCTTATCGTTGTTGAGGGTATGCAGTTTGATAGAGGTTATTTGAGTCCATATTTCATAACAAATACAGAAAAGATGGTTGCTGAGATTGATAATCCTTGGGTTTTACTCTGCGACAGTAAAGTATCTTCACTCAAAGATCTGCTTCCAGTTTTAGAGCAGGTTCAAAAAACTTCTCGTCCACTTTTGATAATTGCTGAGGATGTTGAGGGCGAGGCTCTCTCAACTTTGGTTGTAAATAAACTTCGTGGAGTTTTAAATATATCTGCCGTTAAAGCCCCTGGTTTTGGCGATAGAAGAAAGGCGATGCTTCAAGATATTGCGATTTTAACTGCTGGTGTGGTAATCTCTGAGGAGACGGGGCACACGCTTGAGGGCGCTACAATAGCAATGTTGGGTCAAGCTTCTCGTATTATTATTGATAAAGATAATACTGTTATAGTAAATGGTGCTGGTTCATCTGAGTCAGTAAAATCAAGAATAGCAGAGATTAAAGTTCAAATAGATGCAACAAGCAGTGAGTATGACAAAGAGAAACTTCAAGAGCGATTGGCAAAACTTAGCGGTGGTGTGGCTGTTATAAAAGTTGGCGCTGCGACTGAGACTGAGATGAAAGAGAGAAAAGATCGCGTTGATGATGCGCTATCAGCTACAAAAGCGGCTGTTGAAGAGGGAATTATTATTGGTGGTGGAGCTGCTCTTGTTCGTGCTGGCGCCAAAGTTAATCTTGAACTTTCTGGAGACCAGAAGATAGGTTGTGAAATCATTCTTCGTGCCATCAAAGCGCCTATGAAGCAGATTGCGCAGAACGCTGGATATGATGCCGGCGTAGTTGTGAATGCGGTTGAGAATGCAACAAGTGCAAATGTAGGTTTTAATGCAGCAACAGGCGAATATGTTGATATGTTTGAAGCAGGAATCATTGACCCACTAAAAGTTGCTCGTGTTGCTCTTGTGAATGCTACTTCTGTTTCAAGCCTGCTTTTAACAACCGAAGCGGCAATTTTTGAGATACCTGAAGACAAATCTAAAAATGATATGAATGCTGGAATGCAGGGTATGCCTGGAATGATGTAGTTTTAAGCCACACAAAATGTGGCTTAATTTTTTTATCTAGCTTCTTTTATAGCTTCAAGAGCCGCTTCATAGTTTGGCTCAGAGGTTACCTCTTTTACAATCTCTTTGTAGACAATGACTCCGCTTCTATCAACTACAAAAACAGCTCTTGCGCTTAACCCTTTTAATGCGTTGTCATCCATCAAAACCCCATACGCTCTGCTGACATCTTTATCTATATAATCGCTTGCAACAGTTAGATTTTCAATGCCGCTTGTTGTGCAAAATCTCTCTGATGCGAAAGGTAAATCCATTGATATAACTGTTGTTTCGCAAATATCAAGATTGTTTACATCTTCATTAAATCTTCTTGTCTCTGAGGCGCATATATCCGTGTCAAGCGAAGGCAGTGTGATGATGAGTTGAATTTTATCTTTTGCTCCTCCAACAAAAACAGCTTTTAAATCAGTTCCAACTGCACTAACAACTGGTGCTTTGTCCCCTACACTGATTGCGTTTCCAGCTAATTTTACTGTCGTGCCTTTAAATAGAGTTGTTTGCATCAATATTCCTTAATTTTTTTTGAATTATATTATACCAAACCAAACCGATTATACAATCTTAAGAATTGGTTTTTAATCTTTGATTAACCTGCTTCGCCGTTCTTTTTTTGTATAATCTTACAGAAACAGAAAAAGAGAGAAAATGCAAAATCCATTTGAGTCAGGTCACATAAAAAACTACATACTGCTTTATGTTAGCGTTGTGGTTATTATGATACTTTTTTTTATAGCAAGTACGCTTTTTTATGATGTCTCTAAGGTTGAAAAAAAAGTTTTTAGTATTGAGCAAAACAACACAGCAAAGATAGAAAAAAGAGAGCAGGTTATACAAAAAGATGATAACTTAAGTAATAAGCTAAAGCTGTTGGATAAAGCTTACTAGCTCTTACAATACCAACAAAGGATAGATTATGAGACAAACTTTTGAGATACTAAATGTTAAGTGTGGTGGATGTGCCAATACCCTTAAAAAAAGTTTGGCTGAGGATTTTGGAGAGGTTGAGGTTGATTTGGAGTCTGATCCAAGAAAGATTACTCTGGAGGTAAAAGAGAGTGAGATACAAATGCTAAGCCAAAAGCTAAGAGCACTCGGTTATCCGCTCACTACGGATGAGTTAAGCAAAATAGAAAAATTTACTATGGGTGCAAAAAGTTTTGTCTCGTGTGCTATTGGTAAAATGGACTCGTAGTGAAAATTATATGTTAATTTTTTGCTACTAATTCTCTTTTGTCACTATGTAGAGCTGTTCGTGCTTTAAGCGCTTGAGTATATCCATAACACTCACAAAATCTTGAAATTTAGACTCTTTATCGCTTCTTAAAATTACCGTTTGATCTCTTGAGATATCGGAGAGTCTCTTCTCTAGTGCCACTAAATCAACTTTTTCATTCTGAAAATGAATCTCGCCTTTTGCATCAACATAAATAGTTACCTCTTTTTTGTTTTCTTCTTTTGTGCTGCCTTTTGCGGTTGGTAGATCAACTGGAATGATGCCTTGGTTTATGAACGTCGCTGTTGTTAAAACCATAACTAAAAGAACGAGCATAATGTCAATGAACGGAATAACATTTATCTCATCAAATCTTTTTCGCTGTTTTTTAAATTTCACCATTTTAGTTGCTTTTTTTATCTTGAGCTACATCAAAAACTGTGAGTATTTTTTCCACTTTTCGCAGAAGTATAGAGTAAGCAACGATGGCTGGCATAGCAACAACAAGACCCATGGCGGTGGCTTTTAGAGCAAGAGCTAGGCCTGTCATAATTTTTTTGGCATCAACTGCTCCGGCGTCACCCATTGTGTAAAAAGTAAGCATAATTCCAAGAACCGTTCCTAAGAGTCCGACATAGGGAGCATTTGAGCCGATGGTGCTGATGACGCTAATGTTGTCCGTTAAATCCATCTCGAGAGTGTCTCTGTGTTCATAGTCGCTTGAACGAATGCTTGCATAAAACATCATTCTCTCTATAAAAAGCCAAACCGTGACAACGCTCATAAGCACTAAAAGCCCCATAACTCCGTAATCAATACCTTTTTCTGCGTAAACTAAAAAATTATCCTGCATTAACTCTCCTTAAATTTAAGTGTAACTGTTGTACCAACATTTGGTTTTGATTTGAAGTTCAATAAAATGTCGTTTGTGTCACAAAATCTCTTTACCATGCTAAGTCCAATACCAAAACCTCGTATATCTTTATTGTTTTGATAGTAGCTGTCAAAAACACTCAAAAGCTCTACTTCGTCCATCCCGCAACCATAATCTTGTATGGATAGAGTATTTGCCTCTAATTTTACACTGATTTTATTAACGCTTTGTGAAAATTTGATACCATTGTCAATAAGATTATCTATGACTTTTGATAATCCAATCTTATCGTTTAGTACCTTTGTTGAGGTTAGATTTAGCTCAAACTCTACTTGAGAGTAGATAGGAGAGAGAAAATCAACTCTGCTTTGAACGAGCTTACAAAGTTGAATCTCCTCGTGAACCACACTTGAACTTTGGAGTTTTATCATGTAGTCAAGTTCATTGTAACGCTCTTTTAGCATATCACAAGCACTCTGAATCCGCTGAATCCGCTTCAAATCTTTTGGGTCATTTAGGCTCTTTTTTATCATCTCTATGTTTGTTGTGATGGTGCTGATTGGAAGATTTAACTCATGAAGAGTCTCTTTTGAGAGGTTTTGCAGGTTTGTAATATGCTCTAAAAGTGGGTCAACTGATAGCTTGGAGATAATAACTCCAGCAAAAATAACTAGGTTTATTAAAACAAGAAGTAGAACTGGGTAGTTTTTTGTCTCTAAAACTATCAAAGAGTAGTATAAAATACCCAAAAGTGAAACAGCCGTTAGGGTGTAGTAGATAAAAATATTTATGCGGTGGTTATGAAACAAGTTTGTAACCGATTCCACGGATATTTTCTATGTTTATCTCAGGCAGAAGCTGTTTGATGCGGTTGATGTAAACCCTTACTGCTCCATCGCTAGTGCTTTGTGAACTGCTCCATAGTTCGTTTAAGATAAGCTCTTTTGGTACAGTTTTGCCAGAGTGTTTCATAAGTAGAAGAAGAAGGTCGTACTCTTTTTTAGAGAGCTCAATCTCCGTATTTTTATATAGAATTCGTTTATGAGTTTCGTCGTGATAAAGTAAGTCTGAGAATCTATTTATCTTATTTGTTCGTTTTAAAATCGCATTTATGCGAAATATAAGTTCATTTGCATCAAATGGCTTCGTAACAAAATCATCGCCGCCGCTCTCATAGCTCTTTTTTAAAACTTCTTTGTCTTTGTGGGATGTTAAAAAGATAGTAGGAGTTGTGTCGTTTGATTCTCTTAGCTCTCTTAGGAGGGTTACGCCGTCCACAAGGGGAACGGCTATGTCCAGTAGATAGAGGTCAAACTTTTGCTCAAATGTTGTATCTAGAGCACTTTGACCATTTGCGCAATGAATAACACCAAAGCCACTCTCTTCTAAAAAATCTACAAGAGTCTCTGCAAAAAGGACATCATCTTCAAGAAGTAAGATTTTATTCAACGCTTTGGATTGCCCAGTTGATGGTTTTTCCAGCGTACATCGGAACAACAGTTCCATAGATATTTGGTACAATAAAGTCTCTTTTTTCTAAGATTATCTCTTTGAACTCTGGGCAGATTTTATAGATGCTTTGTGCATTATCGCTCACAAAAGTTTGAAGATTTTCTAGTTTGTTATGCTTTTCAAAAACATCACATAGTAGTTGAAGAGCGATGGGAGCGCTAAAAACTCCAGCTGCACATCCAGCGGACTCTTTTTTATCTTGAGGATGAGGCGCTGAATCTGAACCAAACATTACTTTGGGATGAGCGTTTAGTGCTACACTCAGAAGCGCCTCTTTGTCCTCTGGTCGCTTGGCGATTGGTTTACAGAAGTTATGTGGCATCATCATTCCGCCGACAACATCATCAAGCGTTATGATGAGATGATGAACAGTTATGGTAGCGTAGAGATTTTTATACTTATCCAGCATCTCAACAGCCTCTTTTGTCGTGATATGCTCCATAATAATTTTCAAATCAGGAAAGTTTTTAGCCAAAAGTTCATAAACGCTCATAAACTCTGCTTCTCTATCCATAACAAAACCATCGCTCTCGCCGTGAACGCAAAGAGGAATCCCTAAAATACTCATAGCTTCAAGAGTCTCACGCATCTCCTCAATATTAAAAGATGAAACGCCTCCTTCAGAATTAGTGGTAATACCAGCTGGATAGAGTTTTATTGCCATAATGTCGTTAGACACGGAAGCTAAAAACTTTTTATCATAATTTTTGTAAAAGAGTGTCATGTACGGCTCAAAATAGTCATTTGGAATCGTCGCCATAATCCGCTCTTTATAGGCTCTAACATCCTCTAGCGTCTCAACCGGTGGAACTAAGTTTGGCATAACTATTCCACCGCTAAAACTATAAGCACTTAATGGTGCGACGGTCTCTAGCATCACGCCATCGCGAAGATGAAGGTGCATATCTAGAGGCATTAGCAGAGTGTGAGTTTTCATAGGGTTTCCTTGGCTTGTAAAATTAGTTTATTTATGGTTTTTTCATAAAGTCCTACATCCTCTTGCGAGGTCGATTCAAAGCGAGTTACTAAGATGGGTGTTGTATTGCTAGCTCGCACCAAGCCCCAGCCATTTTCAAAGTTTATACGAACACCATCAACAGTTATAATATCTTTTATAGCTGGAAGATAGGCAGGAGGAGCTTTTAAAAGCTCTTTTACTCTATCCATAAGTTTAAACTTCTCTGCTTCGGTTGTTTTTACTTTTATCTCTTCGGTTGAGAAAACAAGAGGCAGTTTTGCTAGCTCTGCATCCAAATCAATTCCATCATGAACTAACTCTAACATTCTAAGCGTTGCGTAAATGGCATCATCATAGCCAAAGTAGCGATTTTTGAAAAAGATATGTCCACTAACTTCACAAGCCAAATCTGCGTTTGTCTCTCTCATTTTTACCTTTAAATTTGAGTGACCAGTTTTATACATAATGGCTTTAGCGCCTCTTTTTTCTAATTCATCATACATAACCTGAGAGCATTTTACCTCTCCGATTACTGTCGGCTTGTCCATTTTCATAGCGTACAAAAGAGCCATCATATCGCCCTTTATGTTGTTTTTGTGAGTTAAAACTGCGATTCTATCGGCATCACCGTCATAAGCAAAAGCGATATCGCCATCAGATGCTAAAAGTTTTTTTATATCTTCTAGGTTGTGTTCATCCGATGGGTCTGGATGGTGATTTGGAAATGTACCATCAGGATTGACAAATAACCCTTTTGCATTGAGTTTTAGAGCACTAAAAATTCTCTCGGTTACAACACCAGCAACGCCGTTTCCGCAATCATAAACAATGCGGGTCGGCATACTTGCAAGATGGGAAAATTCACTAACTAAAAAATCAACATATTTTGAGAGAGCATCTATTTTAATAACTTCTCTTGGAGCCTTTGGCGGAAAATTAATGATATCGCATTCTCTTCCCAGAGCATAAATATCTTCGCCGAAAAATGGAGCTTTGTCAATTGTGATTTTAAAACCGTTGTACTCACTTGGGTTGTGAGAGCCTGTTATCATGACTGATGCCGATGGAGTAATACCGCTCCATTCCTGATAGTTTGTAAAGTAGTTCACAGGAGTTGGAACCATCCCCATATCCAGAACTTTCTTGCCACCGGCATTAAGTCCAGAGATAAGGTACTCAAAGAGGATAGGAGAGTGACTTCTTGCATCGTATCCAACCGCAACAAATTCGCCATCTATTTTGCCAGCTAACGCATAGCCGATTTTTGTAACACTTTGTTCGTTTAGTTCCTGCTCAAAAATCCCTCGAATATCATACTCTCTGTAAATGCTCATAATTTATAGCCTTTAAATTTGTTGGTGCAATTTTACAGTAAATCGCATATTATTAAAATATAATGATATTATTTTATAAAAAAGGATAAAAATATGAGATTGTCGTTTATATTGACAGTTGCCTTACTTGCTTTTTTTATGAGTGGATGTATGAGCAGAAGTCCACAGGCAAAGAATTCTGGCTTTTTTAAAGATTATAAATCGTTTGAGAAACTTGTAGATTTTAACAAAAAATCAGACCATGAGATAGTTCTGAAAAAGAGTGCAAAAGAGTATAAAAATGTTATCGTTTCTGCCGTGCAGGTAATTTCGACAATTGAGCCAGAACAGCAAACTGCGTTACAGAAAAAACTTTATAAAGAGATAGGCGACTATTTGAATGCGGAGTATAAAAAAAGCATCCAAAACAGCGGTAAATATAGATTGGTTGAGAAAAGCGATGAGGATACTTTGGTGTTAGAGAGTGCAATTTCTGTTGTTGAGGTTCATCCAGATGATGAAAAATGGAGTCAATTTTCGCCAGTATCGTTGGGGCTTAGCGTAGTTTCTGCTAATGTTTATATGGATGGCGATGTTAGACTTTTGGGTGAAAAACGGTTAGTTGATGCTCAAACAAAAGAGGTTATTTCACAAAGCATGAGTGTAATAAAAGATATAAAGATAATACCAAAAGGTGATGAGTTGGAGCTTGAAGATCTTAAACCAGCGCTTAATGAGTGGATAATGCACATAAAATAGGCAAATAGAAGATGTCCCTGCAGGTAGGATGGAGATACTTTCCATTTAAGAGCGTTTTTATAGATAGCGATGATTTGGTCTTTGGTGGTATAAAGATTGTCCAGCTATCAGATCTGCATTTGACAAAAAAAGTAAGTGTGAAGTACCTTGCAGAGTTAGTTGAAAAAATAAATGAGCTAGCTCCAGATTTGGTTGTTTTTACTGGCGACATATTGGAAGTCAATGCATTTGGTGTAAAAGAGCAGATAAAGACATTTGCTTCACTAAACTCTCCAGCCTATTTTGTTAGCGGAAATCATGACATTATTTATGGGGTAAAACAGCTAGAGGAGCTCATGGAAAAAAGTGGCATCGTCTGTCTAGATAATGCCATAGTTACAATAAAAATCAAAGAATTATTGATACAGTTGGTTGGACTAAGTGATAGATATGGTTTTTTAAAAGGTATAAAACGAATGCCAAAAGAGCTCTTTTTGAAATTAAATCCAGATTTACCGACAATTCTTTTAGCCCATCAACCAAAAGATGTAGAGCATATTGGCTCTTATCGTGTGGATATCCAACTAAGCGGACACACACACGGCGGGCAATTTTTCCCATTTACCATTCTTGTAAAACTCTTTCAACCATATTTTTCAGGACTCTATAGATACAATAAAACAAACCTATATGTTACAAATGGCTTGGGATATTGGGGTATAAAAGCTAGATATAAAGCCTCAAGTCAAATCCCAGTTTTAACGATTAATTAGCCTACCTCTAAGCCCCCTTATGTCATAGTTTCACAATAAAAAGGAGTTAATATGGCGGCAGGTTCTACGATATGCAAGGCGCAACTTAGTATTGCTGATATGGATAGGAACTATTATGAGACACATGATGTCACGATAGCACAGCACCCATCAGAGACTGATTTGAGGCTTATGATTCGTCTTGCGGCTTTTGCTCTTAATGCATCCGAGAGATTGGTAATTACTAAAGGTATCGGAGGCGATGATGAACCTGAACTGTGGGAGAAAAACTACGGCGGCGAGATAGAGTTGTGGATAGATTTGGGGCAGGTCGATGAGAAGCGGTTGCGAAAAGCTTGCGGCAGAAGCAAAAAAGTAATCGTTTATACCTACAACACTAACAGCGCAACAGCGTGGTGGAAGCAAAACGCGGCAACTTTTGCACGATTTAAAAATTTAAGCGTTATCCATTTGCACGCAGAGGGAATCGAAAAACTTTATGAGAGGTCAATGCGTCTTCAGTGCAATATCAGCGATAAGGAGTTGAGTTTGCATAGTGATAAGGGCGATGTGACGATAACTCAAGAGCAGTGGCAGTAAGAGAAAACTCTATCATTTGTGTTTAATTAATATTTATGTTGTACAATAAACCAATATACATTGTGTTTATTTTTTAAAAAACAGTTATCAAAAGGAAATAAAAAAATGAAGAAGTTTCTACTAGCTTTATGTTTAAGTGTTATGGCTCTGAGCGCAGGAGAGCTTGTTGTTGGTTCGCCTCTTGGTGCTTTAAATGAATTTAAGTTTGAGACCCCACAAGGGCGAGAGATGAAGATCTCTAAAAAACCAAAACTTATTATTGTTGCTTTTGAAAAGGATACCGGAGCGCTTGTAAATGAATTTTTGGCAACGAAAGAGCCATTTTATCTTATGAAAAATGGCTCCACTTTTATAGCTGATATTCATGAGATGCCGACACTTGTTACAAATATGTTTGCTCTGCCAAAACTAAAAAAGTATAAGCATCTTATCTATCTTCATTATGATGAGAAATTTCATAAGGTTGTTCCGAACAAAAAAGATAAAGTAACACTTCTTTTTATAGATGGAGATAAAATTAAGAGCATCTCATATATCTCTACAAAACAAGAGTTGCAATCAGCTATTGAAAAATGATTTCACTAAAAGCACTTAGTAAAAATCCATTTAAGAGTCTGCTAATATTTTCATCCATCACTATTGCGGTGATGGCAATTTTTCTTATTAGTTCCGTTTCTGCTGGCATAATCGGGATGTACTCGAAGATGATTAAAACTGATGGGGATATCATCATAACCCAAAAGGGTATCTCAGACACTTTTTTCTCAAATGTAGATATCTCACTTCTGGATAAAGTAAATGGCATAAAAGGGGTATCTGGCAGTTATGCGATGATTGTCGGAGCTTCTCCTATCGGGCATATTCCCATTGCTGGGATTTACGGAACCACTAAAAATCACTTTTCTCACTATAGGCTTGAGAGCGGAGAGTACCCAAAAGATGGCGAGGTAATTTTAGGAAAAGGGCTGTCTAAACATTTTGTCACTAAAAGCATAAATGTTGGAAGCAAGAACTTTAAAATCTCTGGCGTTTACAATAGCGATATTGGTTTTGAAGATGGCGGTGTTGTCATGAATATAGAGGATGCTGGCTTGCTTTTTAACCGCTCTGCGTCGTTTATTTTGGTATCTGTAAAAGAGCCAAAAGAGATAGATGATTTAGTAAAGAGCATCTCATTGTTGAGTAGTGACATTGAGGCAAAAACAACAAAGAGCTTTATAAAAGAGTACAACCAGTTTAAGATTATTGAAAATTCATCTTTTGTTATCTCATTTTTAGCCTTCAGTATGGGGCTTATGGGGATTGCTTCGGTTATGAGTATGATAGTAAACTCTCGAAAAGAGGAGTTTGGTATTATGCGGGCACTCGGGAAAAGTAGATTTTTTATTATCAAGAATCTCTTTTTTGAGACTCTGATTATGAGTATTTCGGCATATATTTTTGCTCTCATCCTTAGTCTAATAATATTGACAATGCTCCCACACATCGAGATGCTTCAAGGGTATGTAAATGGCACGCTCTCTATGCAAACGGCACTTTTAGTTCTTATTTCTACTCTTGTTATGGCACTTCTGGGCTCTTTGATTCCTGCGTGGATTGCTTCTAAGACAGACCCTATTTTGCTAATAAATCAAGGATGCTCATGATAAAAGTTTCCAATATTTCGCACTTTTATGGTTCTGAGCAAGTGCTTTATGATATATCTTTTGAAGTAAAAGATGGCGAGTTTGTTTTTTTGAGCGGAGATAGCGGAAGTGGCAAATCTACACTTCTCTCTATTCTCTCCACGCTTCTAAAGCCATCTCATGGAGAGCTTTTTTTGGATAACACTCCGGTTGGGCAAATTGCAGATATTGACAAATTTCGTCAAAACAAGATAGGTTTTGTTTTTCAGTTTCACTACCTCATAAACTATCTTAGCATTTATGAAAATATTGCCCTTGCGGCACTTGATGATAAAAAGCAAAACATAAATGCTCTTTTGAGTGATTTGGGTATTTTGGAACTCTCCGCCCGCTATCCAAATGAGATTTCAGGTGGTCAGAGGCAGAGAGTCGCTCTTGCAAGGGCACTTATTAATGAACCAAAAATTATCTTTGCTGATGAACCGACTGGGAGTTTGGATTCTAAAAATAGCAAAATTGTGTATGAGCTTTTGGCAAGAGCTTTAAAGCAGGGCACGACCGTTGTTGTCGCTTCACATGATTTAAAAGTCCAAAAGTACGCAACTAAAACAGTAAGGCTAATAGATGGAAAAATTCAATAAGCTTATTCATGACATTGTTCCTATTTGGGCATGGATATTTTTAGCATCTGTTTTTGTTGGAGCGCTCTATTCGGCGCAACTCATCGGTTTTACTCTTTTTGACAAAACGCTTCTTGAGCCAACAACTGCTCGCTCTTTGCATATAACGCTTATGCTTTATGGTCCCGTTATGCTCGCTCTTTCGCTCCTTCCTTTTGCGCTTTTTAGCAGAGATGGTTTAAATCTTGATGGCGCTGTTTTGCCACTAAAAACCTACTTCTTTTTATGGCATCTATTTTTATTTATGGCTGTTGTATCAATTTTGCTTGGCGTGCAGAGAGGTTTGCCATTTTATGATTTTGCTTATGAGCTCAACTTTATCCTAGCATCTTCTGGTATTTTTTATATTGTTGCAATATTTAAAATCATTAAGCAATACAAGGTAGTGCCACTTTGGGTAAAAGTCTCTAAAACACTGCTTTTTATAGCTCCAATTTCGCTTTTAGTTTTAATGAATCCAACTTTTGGTCAAGTTGAAAAAACACTATCAGGTCCTCATGGCGACAATACGCTGGGTATGAGTTTTACGCTGATTCCTCTTTTTTATCTTCTTATAAAACTTCACACAAAAGAGAAATTTATTCCAAAATGGCATATATTTTGGGTTTTACCGCTGGTTGCTTATGCTGCATCTATCGCAACTCGTATTTTTAGAGGTGAGCTATCTTATGGTGAAGAGTGGGTTTATCAGTGGCTGACTTTTGCTTATTTGCCTCTGCTTGTGAAGTGGTGCATAGATGCCAAGCTTACTCTTAGGTCAGATGCTTATCTCATCATCTCTATCTGGGCGTTTTTATTTGTCATGATTCAAGGAAATATTCTCTTTATCCCGGAGATTCGTTGGGTTTTTCACAGAAATGATCTGGTTGTGGCACATGCTCATGTCGCCATCGGAGTTGGTATCTTTTTTATGGCGCTTAGTCTGCTTAGTTACTTCTACAAACTGCCTCAAAAGTTTGCAAATTTTTGGTTTTTAGTTGTGGGAGTTATATTTTTCTCGCTAACAATTGCTGGTTTTAGTGAAGCGGGATATATAAATCTTGACATAGTTTTGATGCTTCAAATACGCTTTGTAGGCGGAGTTTTAGCTGTTGGAGGGCTTTTTTATTTTATAACTAAAGAGATGAAACTACCAAAAGCAAACGCACTGACACTTTACCATCTAAACGGTTTTGCCTCTGATGGTTTGGGTGCCATGATTTTGTTTTTATCTGCGCCGTTTTTGTTTGATTTTTTAGGGTTTAAATTTGCTCAAGAGTATTATCTTGTCTTTGGTTTTATGGGTTTTGTCGGTATCTTGCATCTGGTTGGAGTCTATAGAGATGCACATCTTTTTGCATGGCTCACCTCAATAGCTCGTCTTATCACAGGAACTATTTTCTTATCTCTCTTTTATCTTCACACTATTGATATATTAGGTCTGCTTGTCGGTTTTTATGATGTATCTTACGCACTAATTTATATGCTTTTTAGAAATCGCCTATGATATACTCGAGCGCTTTAGCACTTCTTTTAGGATTTGAGCTAAGCTACTATCTTCTAATCATTCAAACTGGAGTAGTGGCGCATTTTCACTCAGATATGCTGACTCTTTTTCCAATGTTTATGGGCGGTGTAGCAGGTACGATTATGAGTGGTTTTTCTTGGGGGAAGATAACAAATCCAATTCATAAAATCATGCTGGCTCTTCTTCTGCAACTACTACTCTCTTTTTCATACCCAGAATACAACCTTTTCACTCTTGTTTTGCTTGGTCTCTCTGTTGGAATGATGGCTCCTTTGGGGATTTATCTCTTTAAGTCACATCAGCAAAAAGAGCTCTTTTTTGCTCTGGCAATTGCTTATTCAACAGGTACATATCTTTTTAAGACTAGCGCAGACGGCAGAATTTGGATGGCGGTTTGCTTTACGCTAATTCCACTCTTTAGTGCGGTTGTGTTGCGAAAATATAGAGTTCAAACAGAAAATAAGAGAGAGTCATTTCCTATAGCTTCATACCTGCTTTTAATGTTATGGATACTTCTGGATTCTAATCTTTTTGAGACGCTATTAAGACACAGCAACATAAATATATGGTCAAACTACACTTTTGTTATCATAGCTTTTCATATTTTAGGGCTTCTTGGTGGCTACTTTATAAAGATGCCAAATTACAAAAAACATATATTTATAGCTCTACTTTTTGTGGGGAGTTACTCTGTTTCATATCTTGAATTGCCTCTTGCGCTTGCAATGGTTTATCCGTTTGTTATCTCTTATTATAATGTTGTTGTTTTTACTACGCTGACAAAAGAGATGAGTTTAACGAAGCTCTCTTTTATGATGATTTTTGTTGGCTGGGTTGCATCTGGTGCTGGTTTAGCGATTGCCCTCGGTGGATTTTTCCATTGAGTTGCAGTTTAAATTTAAAGGATAAAAATGAGATATTTAGTTTTAGCATTATTTTTGGTATTTCCGCTTCTGGCTGGAAATTTAGAACTTAAAAAAGGTTCAGTTGCGGCTCACACAGAGATGGCAATGGATAAGACAATTGATCCATCGAGCAATTCTCTTCATGGAGAAGTTAGTATGGATGGCGAGGATGTAACATCACTAAAGGGAAAGTTTTGGGTTGATTTGACTCTTTTTAAGAGTGATAACAGCAAAAGAGATACAAATATGTACAAAGATATGGCAACTGACAAGTTTAAAGTAGCATCTTTTACAATCTCTTCAGTTGTTAAGAAAGGTGATGGCTACGCAATCAATGGAGTTATGAATTTTCATGGAGTAGAAAAACCAATGAGTGCTGATGCAAAAATCAGTGCAAAAGATGGCGGGCTAACTATAGAAGCAAAGTCAAAAATGTTATTTAGCGATTATGGCATGAAGATGCCGTGTATGGTTTTTATGTGTGTTCGTGATGAAGTTGACTTAACAATTAAGGCCAATTTTTAGCATTAAGGGTGTGCACCCTTAATTATTAACCTCTCTCTTTTTTTCCATAAACAAAACCAAGATTAGCGTTATAAGCGTACCTACAAATACAATGCTATATCCAGTTGGCCAGTCGTAATGGTAGGATAAAAAAAGTGCTAGTGAGATGAAAAACCATCCGTAAATCCAGCCAAAAAGCAGTGGATTAAGTCGCTTTTGCAAAAGAGCAACTAGTGCCGGGGCAATTAAGAGTGTAAACACAACTAAAACACCAGCTAGTTGTACAGATGAGGTTACCGTAACTGATAAAAGCGAGAAGAAGAATAGCTCTTTAAAGAATCCACTTAGCCTTGGATAGAGCGTGTAGTAGAGCAGGGCGACAGCGCCGTATGTCAGTGCTGACTTTGTAACTTCACCGCTACTAACAAATAAAATATCATTTGCCATCAACTGTTTAAACAGCTCATCCCCACCACTTCCAGAGCTAAGAACAATCATCACCGCAGATGCGCCAAGCGCATAAAGAAGGCCTATAAAAGCCTCAACATGGCGAGTGTTTCGATTGGCGTATGTAATGAGTAGTGCTCCAGTGAGTGCAAAAATAAGACTCAGCAAGACCTGTTTTTCTCCACTAAAAAAAGTAGCACTTACGGCGATTCCAACTGCTGAGAGCTGACCAACGGCTAAGTCTGTAAAGATAACTCCTCTTTTTATTATCTCAAGCCCAAAAATGGTATGAATTCCAACAAGTAAAAACGCTAAGCCTAGTGCAGGGAGTAGGATTTCTATGGTTGACATATTTTTGCAACAATCGTATCAAATAGCGCTTCAAGTGATGCTGTATTTGGCAATGCTCCAACATCATGAGGCAGGATAACCGCTTTCGCGCCTGACTTTTCAGCTATAAATTGTGCTGATTTTGTCTCATGATAATCATCTTGGATGATTAGTTTTATCTTCTCATTTCTAATCAATCCGATTAGCTCCATTGAGTGTTTAGAGTTTGGCGATATTCCTGGAAGTGGCTCAATAGTAGAGGCTGTGCTTATGGAGTAGCGATTTAAAAAATAGCTGAAGAGTTCATGATACTGCACTAGTTTACTGTTTCTGCAAGACCCCATTTTACTATCCCATTGTGCTAGTTTTTCGCCCCAGTGCAGAGCAAATGCGTCATAATTTGCATGATAACTATTTTTATTTGCAGAATCTAAGTTTGAGAGTTTTAGCATAATCACTTTTGCTAAAGTTAGCATATTGTGAGGGTCTAGCGAGTAGTGTGGGTTTCCATCCCCATGAACATCGCCTCCAGCGCGAGATAAGTTTGTTGGTTTATCAATTAGTTTGATATATTTTGAGAGATCAAGATAACCTGATGCTCCTTGAATAATTTTAGGGTTGTTTGACTGCGCTAAAAGTGGTGGAATCCAACCAATCTCAAGGTCGCCACCATTTAAAATCAGCAAATCGCTATTTCGTAAAATTCCAATATATGAAGGTCTAGGAGTCACAAAATGAGGATCAGATGAGGCTTGAGCGATAACGCTAACTTCCACTTTGTCTTTAGCGATTGTTTTTACTAGCTCCCCAATATATGGATAAGCCGCAGTTACATGAACTGAAGCAAAGATAGGAAGTGAGCAAAATAGGGCTATTATAATTTTTTTCATCATGCTCTCCTTAAAAAGAGTGAGCGCCGTGAGCACCTAGCTCTAGCGTGTAGTTAAGTATTATTTCGTTTATTGTTTTTGCTTCACCGTCAATAAATTTAGAGTCATCTTTGTTATATTGCAGGCGAAATCTTGAGAATTCAAACGGTTTGTAGTCCAGTTTTATGCTTGAACGATGAAGGTTATTTACACTATCAGCGGAAAGCTCGGCGTGATTTTTGGTTATATCATCGTATCGAATACCAGTTGCCCAATTTCCATTAATTTTATAGAGTAGCTCGCTGTAATATCCTGCTTGTTTTTTAGTTGTTATAGCAACATCCATATCTCTTTGTATCCACTCATTTTGCCAAATCAGAGAACTTTGGTTGCCAAGTGGGTACTCTAAAGTAAAATCTGCACCATAAATATTTGTTTGTCCAAAGTTTGTGAAGCTATCTGGGATAGGATCTCCAAGTCCATCGAGATTTTGAATCTCTGATTTTCCATTCGCATAACTAACCCCTGCTAGAAGTGTCAAATCTTTTATGCTCGTGCTAGTTTTCAGATATCCAACCGCAGTTGAAGCTGACTCTTTTGCACTAAATCCTTGATTTGGATTACCATTAAAGAGTTCAAACCCTGCCATAAGATAAAATGGTGTTGGTGCAACCCATTGAAGTTGTGCTCCCTCGCCACCTAAACCATCAAGACCAAAAAGAGTGTTGTTAATCAGCTCTTGATCTTCAAAATTCCACGCATGATGATGCTTCTCGTTTGCTCTACCGAATGCACTTTTAAATTTACCGGCTTTAACTCTAAGTCCATAATCCAGAGCGCGAGTAACAAAGTAAGCCTCTTCAACCTCTAGCGTTCCATCTCCGTGGATATGAAAAATAGCACTTGCATTAAAGTACGGATCAACAGTGGCGCCCATAGCAACTTCCGCGTAGTTAAAGTTAAATCCATCTTTTGCATTGTTTTGAATCTCCATATCCCCTTCATCTACAAATCCAGGGATTGAAGTCTTTTTTGCATACTGTGTGTTACTTTTGTTTCTGGATGTGTATCCACCATTTAAGATTAAAGAGATATCTGGAAGTAGAGTAGCAACCGGTACGCTATGCGTCTCTTGTGCCATGCTCTCAAGCGTCTCCTCTTTTTCTTCGACTACAGGCTTAGTTGCCTCTAATGTTTGAATGCGTTTTTGCATGTTTGATAGCTGTTGTTGTAACTGTGCCATATCTTTTTTAAGCTGCTCGACTTCATTGTTTTGCGCAAACAGGGCAGTTGCACATACAAGCGAGAGCAATGATTTTTTAATCATAGTTTTTCCAATAATATATAATTTTTTTATTGATGATTTAGAAAATTAGTGTTTATTATTGGAGAGGAGGAGCACGGATGTTTGCATAAGTTAACCGTTTAAAGTTATATTTTTTTGCTATAAAGAAAATCTGAAAAAATGGGATAAAAAGCAGAATTACTGGTGGCGCTATTTCAAGATCACCAGCAAAAAAGAACTCTTCTAAAACATAAACGCTACAACTGCTATCGTGCGAGGCATGGTATGGATTGTGGATATAGTTGTGGCTTATAAAAAACGCAAACATAACAAATAGAGATATAAGAAATTTAAGCCTAAGCTTTTTTTGCTTTTTATTTAGGCTAGTAAAAAATCTATTTTCTATTTTTTTCATAATACGAATTGTATCTTTAGCTCTCTTATGAAGAACTTTATATCTGACAGTTACTAAGGAGATGAAATAATGCAATTTTAATCAAAAGTTACTCAGTGCTAATCACTACTGTTTTGAACAAATTTTTTGTTGTAACACTTCTCTGATTTCTGTTTTTTAGTAAAAAAAACACTAAGCATTAAACCGTTTTAGAGTCTCACTCAGTTTTTCAGCTGTAAGCTGTAGATGTTCGGCTGATATACTAATCTCATGGATATTGTTTGTTGTAGTTTGAATATTTTCAACTATTTCATTCATCTGTGAAGTAATCATTTCTGCACCTTTGCTATCTTTGTCGGCATTATTTGCAAGTGATTGAATAAGTGAAAAACTCTGGTTAATTATATCAACTGTGACATGAATGGTTTGCTCTAATTTTTGGGAATTATTACTAAGTTTTTTGATATTTTCTGCATTTGCTCCCATCTCTTCAGCTGCATCATTAATTGATTGAACAATTGTGCTTATGGTTGTATTGCTCTCTATTAAACTATGCTGTGTTCGTTCGGCGAGTTTGCGTACTTCATCGGCAACTACGGCAAACCCTCTTCCGTGTTCTCCAGCACGAGCCGCTTCTATGGCAGCATTGAGCGCCAATAGATTGGTTTGATCAGCTATATCGCCAATAACAGAGAGGACATCTTTAATTTGTTGCGTTTCTTGTGTGAGATGACGCAAGCGTGCTGAAAACTCTTCTTCTAATATTGCACTCTCTCGCAGAGAGCCAATCATTGCTTGAATCTCTAGCTGAGCGAGCTTGAGTGTTTTATTTGCTTCTTCTGCTGTTTTTTGACTCTCTTTTGTAGCTTCTGCTGATTCTTGCATACTGGAGCTTATCTCAGAAGCTCTTTTAGTTGCAGTGAGTGCTGTGGTATTATCTTTTTCCATTTGCCCACTGATTGTCTTTGTTGTTTTCAGAAGAAGTATTGACACATCGGCGTTAGATAGGGCCGTATTTTTAGCCTCGTTGACCATTTGCTCGGTTGTTTCAATAAATAGATTAATTGAGCGAGAGGCTTCGCTTAATTCATCATTACCTATAATAGTTATTCTTCGGCTAAGATCACCTTTGCCTTGGTGAATAGCATCAGAAAAATCTGAAATAGAAGAGATGTTATGAATAGACTTAAGAATTGTTCGTCCTATAATAGTAACTAATCCTATAACTACTGTGATTATTATAAAGGTAAATATAATAATAGAGGTGGTTAATTTTTCTCCATTATCGCTGATTGATTTGCGCTTTTGATCATACTCTTTTTGAACATTTCCTACGATGGCATCAAGATCATCAGTTGGTTGTCTGTCGATTCCATTGACGGTCTTGTCGCCCACCTTGTAGCTGTCTATTGTCGCTTTTTTATATGCCTCTAATCCTTCACGATATTTCTGCCCCATTGTTTTATGTATCTCTAAAAACCTATCAATCTGTAGCTGCAGGTCAGGCGTAGAGCTAATTTTTTTAAGAGAGAGCATGAGTTTTTGTACTTTTTCTTCTTCTCTTGTAAATCCACTTAGATATTTATTTAATTTTTCAGGATTATAGCCGCGAAGAAGAATATTTTTCCATTCTTGAACTTGTATTTTGAATGCTACTTGTGCTGAACGAGCAATATTTACCGATTCTATCGCTGATGATGATTGTGCTAAAAGATCTTTTTGCAGTGATGTATAGCCACTAACTGCTACAATTGTAGCAACTGTAATTCCTAAAAATACCGTTAGATTGATAATAATTAACCTAATTTTTATTGTGAAATTCATGAAAACTCCTGTCTGTAAATTGAACCGTCTACATTACCTATTGTGGTTATTTCTACTATAAAAAATAATAATAGTTATGTTAAAATAAATAACCTTAAAGAAACTAATAAAAATCTTTTGAACATATATATGTGAAAGTTGCTTGCTATCAATCAAGCAGATACTGATTTGATATCTCTAAATATTTTGCCTATCTTTATTTTTACCTTACTATAATTGTATAATTATCTCGTTTCTGTAATATTGAGGATTTTTTAATGAAAAGCAGTACGACCTTAACATTGATTTCAAAGTATACTAAAGCATTTATTCTGTTTTTTTCAATCTTAATTGCCTTGTCTCTTTTTTGGAATATTGGTAATGTCAAAAAAGAGACTCAGCGACTAGCTGAAATGGAAGCAACCACTAGCTTAAACAAAGATCTTGCATTTCGTCTGTGGGGAACACGGCATGGGGGTGCTTATCTTATTGTAGATGAGCAGACGCAGCCTAGTGTTTTTTTGGCACATGTTTCTGAGCGTGATGTTAAAACAACATCAGGTAAAACATTAACTCTCTATAATCCCGCAACTATGCTTCGTGAAATCATGAATGATTACTCTAAACTCTATGGAGTTAAAGCCCGTATCACTGCAGAGCTCTATTTGAATCCCGAAAATGCTCCTGATGCGTGGGAGGCAAAAGCACTTAAAGAGCTCAAGCGAGGAAAAAAAGAGTTTAAAGAGATAACGACTATAGAGGGGAAAGATTATCTGCGCGTTATGCAACCAATGTACATGGAGGATGGGTGCTTGAAGTGTCATGCCTGGACGGGAATAAAAGTCGGCGGATTGCGTGGCGCTACTGACATTTCTATCTCTATGGAGAAATATGAAGCACTCAAACAGCAAAGTATCAACAAGCTTATATTTACTCACACTATTTTATGGCTAATAGGTATTGGAAGCATTTTTTTTCTAGGACGCCAACTTAATAAACGCGAACAGAAAATTAAGGAGAATCAGGAGCATTTGCGTATTGTTTATAAAGCACTTGAACAGAGTGCCAATGGTATTTTAGTTGCAGACCAAAATGGAATAATTCAGTATACTAACGGTGGGTTTGAGAGAATCAGTGGATATATGCGAGATGAGCTAGTCGGGCAATCACTCTATAAGATTAAATCAAATCTCAATCCATCTGTGCTGTATGATGATATGTGGTCTAAAATTTCCAATGGACAGACATGGAGAGGAGAGCTGAGAAATAGAAAGAAAGATGGTTCTGTCTACTGGTGCTATGAAACAATCTCTCCAGTTATTGCTCCTGGTGGTAAAATAACTCACTATATTGGAGTAGTTGAAGATATTGAAAATCGGAAATTGGCAGAGGAGCATATTAAGCAGTTGATGCAATATGATGCGCTAACAAACCTTCCTAATCGTAACTATTTCCGCGAAAAACTAGATGCACAACTCCTTAATGCTTCTGTAGAAAGCAGGATATTTGGTCTTATTTTTCTTGATATTGACCGTTTTAAAATGATCAATGACGCACTAGGTCATCTGATTGGAGATATATTGCTTCAATCTCTCTCTGAGCGATTTATACATGAGAGTAAAAATGGACTCTTTATTTCTCGTCTTGGTGGCGATGAGTTCGCCATTATAACCCCACTGACAGACTCCAAAAAAATCATAGAAAATTATATTGAAAAGATTAAACAAATTATTAGAAAACCATTCTTTATCCAAGAACATGATATTTTTGTGACCGCTAGTATCGGAGTGACTATCTATCCTCAAGATGGCATAGATGCCGAAATCTTAATTAGATCAGCAGACATGGCAATGTATGGAGCAAAAATAAATGGTAAAAATACCCATCTTTTCTTTGAGCCGGTACATGGTGATTTTGCATCAGAGATTTTAGAGATTGAGAGTGGTTTACATAAGGCAATTGAAAATAGTGAGCTTTTTCTCGTTTATCAGCCGAAATGGGACACCAAAGAGAATAGATTTATAGGTTTGGAGGTATTGGTTCGATGGCAAAGTAAAACGCTAGGTTTTATGAATCCAGCGAAGTTTATTCATATTGCTGAAGAGACCGATCTTATTGTTATTTTAGGTGAATGGATACTTAGAGAATCACTTGTAGCTATGATGAGACTCTCTTTGGTTGTAGGGTTTGTACCAAAAATTTCTGTCAACCTCTCTCCGGTACAGTTCAAAAGTGAGGGATTAAACGCAATGGTTAAGGATTCTTTAGAGAAAACCAATTTCCCTCCTGAGCAACTTGAGCTTGAGATTACCGAAGGAGCACTTGTAAATAATCCAGTTGCTTCGATTGAAAAGATGACTGATTTATGCAATTATGGAGTAAGTTTTTCAATTGATGATTTTGGAACAGGCTACTCATCAATGTCATATCTTAAAAAATTTCCGGTTTCAACATTGAAAATAGATAAGTCGTTTGTTGATGATATCATTGATGATCCACATGATCGAGCAATCATACAGGCGATTGTTACTCTTGCAAAATCATTCAATATTGACACTATTGCCGAAGGAGCTGAAACACGCGAACAAGTTGATGCTCTAAATAGTTTGGGGTGTTATAACATACAAGGATACTGGCATAGTAAGCCTTTGGAATATACGGCTCTGTTGGCTTATTTTGAAAAGATAAAAGAGTAGTTTTAGATAGTTTTACTTATATAAATAGTTACAATCTTAGTCTCGCTGTGGTATTATTGCTAAAAAGTAGAGAAAAAATATGAATAAAATTGAAACAATATATTTGAAAGATTATAAAACGCCAGAGTTTAAAATTAGCAATTGTGACTTAGTTTTTGAGCTGTTTGAAGATCATACTTTGGTTACAAATATGATGAGCATAACGAAAGAGGACGATAGTTGCCATGATTTGGTTTTGGATAGCTTAGAGCTTGATTTGGTTGATATCTATCTCGATGATGTGAAACTACAAAGCCAGAACTATATAATCGCCAAAGATAAACTCATAATTTTAAATATTCCAAAAAAATTCAAACTTATTATTTTAAATAAAATATATCCACACCTAAACAGCGAGCTTGAGGGACTATATAAATCTGGAGATATTTTTTGTACACAAAATGAACCAGAGGGCTTTAGAAGGATTACTCCATACATTGACCGCCCAGATGTAATGGCTGTGTTTAAGACGACCGTTGTGGCTGATAGAGAAAAGTATCCACTACTGCTTAGTAATGGAAATACAGAGACAAATTTTAGACTTAATGATGGAAGGCATGGGGTAACTTGGTTTGACCCACATCCAAAGCCATCGTATCTTTTTGCATTAGTGGCTGGGGATTTGGGAGTTACAAAAGATAAGTTTGTAACAAAGAGTGGCAAGTTGGTAAGACTAAATATCTACACTGACAAAGGAAACGAATCCAAGTGCAAACATGCTATGAAATCCCTCAAAGAGGCGATGGAGTGGGATGAGAGAGTTTATGGCAGAGAGTATGATTTGAGTCTCTATAACATAGTTGCGGTTGATAGTTTCAACATGGGTGCTATGGAAAATAAAGGGCTAAATATATTTAACTCTAGCTATGTTTTAGCAGATGAAGATAGTGCCACAGATACTGATTTTATGGGCATACAAAGCGTTATTGCTCATGAGTATTTTCACAACTGGACTGGGAATAGAATAACATGTAGGGACTGGTTTCAGCTCACTTTAAAAGAGGGTTTAACTGTATTTCGAGACCAATGTTTCTCGGCAGATTTGAACTCAAAAGAGGTTGTGCGCCTTGATGAAGTAAAATCCCTTAGAGAGAGACAGTTTGTTGAGGATGGCTCGCCTACGGCTCATCCAATTCAACCAGATTCATATATGGCGATAAATAACTTCTACACCGCAACCGTTTATGAGAAAGGCGCTGAGGTAATTCGTATGATTCACACTCTTTTGGGGGAAGAGAGATACAGAAAAGGTATGGATTTGTACTTTGAAACATTTGATGGTCAAGCGGTTAGGACAGATGATTTCTTATGGGCAATGAGCAGTGCCGGCGAGATTGATCTGAGCCAGTTTAAAAGATGGTATCATCAATCAGGCACACCAACACTTCTTGTGCAAGAGAGTTTTGAAGGTGGGGAGTTTAGGGTAGCTTTAACACAGAGAGTTCCGAATGCAGTTGATGGAAGCGAGCAAAAACCATATCTCTTTCCATTAAAAATCGCTCTTTTGGATGAGAACGGCAAAGAGATTCAAGAAAAAACAGTGATAGTTTCAAAAGATAAAGAGGAGTTTGTTTTTAGCGTTAAAGCAAAACCGATTTTATCGATAAACCGTGATTTTTCAGCACCAATTATAGTCAAGCAAGAGGAGAATCACTACTCATTTTTGATGAAGCATGATAAAAATAGTTTTGTAAAGTATGAATCCGCGCAATCTTTTGGTATCCAGACAATAGAGCGTATTATGAGTGGTGAAGAGATAGATGAAGAGTTTGTAAAATCTTTCGGACATATTTTAGAATCTGGTTTAGATTTATCGTATAAAGCCCTACTGCTAGAGCTTCCAAGCACTTCCGAAATTATGCAAAGACAAAATGAGATAGATTTTGATGTTATACATAAAGCTAAAGAGAAGTTGCAAAAATATTTAGCAACTACTTTTAAAGATAAGCTTTTAGAAATTTACAGCGAAAACCATAAACCAGAATCAAAAGTGATTGATGCGAAAAATATTGGGCAAAGAGCTATAAAAAATCGCGTCTTAAACTTATTGTCCATGTTAAAAAATGATGAAATAGCTATCCTTGCAAAAGAGCAGTACGACTCTTCAGTCACTATGACGGACAGAGTTACGGCACTTAATGTTTTAGAAAACAGTGCACCAGGATTGGCAAAAATTGCACTTGCGGATTTTCATCATAAATATAAAAACGATTCGTTGGTTATGAACAAATACTTCTCAATTTTTGCATCTTCACTTAGAAATGGCACATTAAGTAGAGTGATAAAACTTCAAGAAGATGAGGCATATGATGTGCTTGTACCAAATCTAGTTCGTTCACTTATAGGTTCATTCAGCAAAAACTACATACATTTTCATGCAAAAGATGCAAGTGGCTATAAATTTGTAGCAGATAAAATTATTGATATTGATAAAATAAATCCACAAATAGCTTCTGGGCTTCTGGGCGCATTTAAAATATATGAGAAGCTAAGCCCACTAAATAGGACTTTGATGAGAGAAGAGTTGGAAAGGATTCTTTCTGCTGAATCAATTTCAAAAAATGTATATGAGTTAACTAGTAAAATATTAAAAAATAAATTATGAAGTTATAAAAATTTTATAAGTTTTAAGATATTATTATCACAAAGTTTTTAACTTTTCAGAAAAGGAATAGATATGGCAAGATTAGTTGTTCTTGGTGGTGGTGTGTCAGGTCACACTGCTGCTACTTTTGCGGCAAAATGGTTAGGTTCAGCTCATGAAGTTGTGGTAGTAACACCAAATGCGAAATGGAATTGGATTCCATCGAATATTTGGGTTGGTGTTGGTGAGATGAGTAAAGAGGAAGTTACATTTGATTTAGCTCCTGTTTATGCAAAAGCTGGGATTATATATCATCAAGCAAAAGCGCTCGGTATTCATCCAGAAGGCAATGAGACAAGCGATAAGCCTTATGTTGTTGTTGAGTCTACAGAAGCTGGTAAAGTAGGCAAAATTGAGAATATCGAGTATGATTACTTGATTAATGCAACTGGACCAAAGCTTAACTTTGCTGCAACTCCAGGTCTTGGTGATGCTAATGGCTTGGGTGAATTTACTGTTTCGGTTTGTACTGCAGATCATGCTGTCCACGCATCTCATGAACTTCAAAAATGTATAGAGAAGATGAGAAAAGGCGAGAGACAAAAGTTTTTAGTTGGTACGGGTCACGGTATGTGTACTTGTCAAGGTGCTGCATTCGAGTATATTTTCAATATTGAACATGAGTTAAATAAAGCTGGTGTTCGTAATATGGCTGACTTAAAGTGGATTTCAAACGAGTCATTTTTAGGCGACTTCGGTGTTGGTGGACTACATATGAACACTATGGGATTTGCTGTTAGTTCAAAAATATTCGCTGAGTCCCTTTATACGGAGAGAAATATTGATTGGGTAATCGGCGCTCATGTTAATAAAGTAGAAGCTGGTAAAGCACACTACGAGCTTCTTGATGGCACTATGGGCGAAGAGAGTTTTGACTTTGCAATGCTTATCCCTCCTTTTGCTGGTGTTGGCTTAAAAGCAATCAGTAAGACTGGTGAAGATATAACTACAACAGTTTTTGCTCCAAACGGATTTATGAAAGTTGATGCAAACTATAATGCTGGCAGTTATGAGAATTGGAAAGCATCTGACTGGCCAAAAACATACCAAAATCCAACTTACAAAAATATGTTTGCTTGTGGAATTGCATTTGCACCACCACATCCAATCTCTAAACCAATGAGTTCACCAAACGGAACTCCGATTACTCCAACTCCTCCAAGAACTGGTATGCCATCGGGAATTATGGGTAAAGTTGTTGCGCAAAGCGTTTGCGATAGAATCTTACATGGTGCAGATGCACCACTTCATGAAGCTTCAATGGCTCACATGGGTGCTGCTTGTGTTGCATCTGCAGGTAAAGGTCTTTTCACTGGTACTGCTGCTGCGATGACAATATATCCTGTTGTTCCAGATTTTGAAAAATATCCAGGAACTGGTCGTGACTTAGATTATACTTTTGGTGAAATCGGTCTTGCTGGTCACTGGATTAAGCATATTCTTCATCATCTATTTATCTGGAAAGCTAAGCTTAAGCCAGGCTGGACATTAATTCCAGAATAAGTTCGTTTTAGGGAGTGATTATAAAAAAGTGTAAGGCATTCTCTGATTCTCGAAAAACTAGTTTTTCGTAGCTTTAGGGGATTGGGAAGGACGAGGGGTTTCTCCCACTAAAACGAACCTGTTCGTTTTAGTTTTTAATAATAAAAAAAACATAAAGGAAACATCATGGAAAAGAAACCAGAGCACAACATTAAAGCGTATGGAAACAATTTTACTACAATGACACCTGGGCCATTCGCGGTAAAAATGAGAACTTGCGTTATTTGGCAGTTTTTAAGATTTCTTGCAATTAACATCAAGATGATAGTTGTAGTAAGAAAAAGTCACTAATCTACAAAGATGCCCTACGGCATATAGTTCACCTCATTTTGGGGTGAATTAAATCCCATCCATATTTTTAATTAAGGCGAAAATTATGATCAAAGAAATAATAACTTATCCAACTCCTCCAAGTGTAGCATATGGTACGGATGTAAGAGTTTTTAATGAAGAGATATTCTCCTTAATTCAAGATATGAAAGATACTATTGAGGCAAATTCGTTGGATGGACTTAGTGCATTTCAGATTGGTAGCTACTTTAATATTGTTGTTGTAAAGCAAGAAAATGGTGAATTTTTAGAGCTTATCAATCCAAGATTGATAAGCAACAGCGGTAGGGTTACGACTGTTGAAAAAACAGCATATTTTCCAGATTTAACCGCAGAAATAACAAGGTATGAAACAATCAGTGTTGTCTATCAAGATAGGGATGGTAATCAACACTCTCTTAAAGCAGATGGCGCATTTGCTATTTTACTTCAAAGAAAGATTGATTACACGCATGGCTCAAGCTTTATAAATAAACTATCAAAAAAAGAGAAAAAACTTTTTGAGAGAAAATTAAAATTTGGAGCAAATATTGCAATTTCTGAAGTTTGTCCTACAACCTTTAAAAGAGACTATATTATCAAAGCTATAAATATAGTGCTGATTGCTATGGTTATCTTGCTTGTTTCTTCGCTTTTTTTAAGTAAAGAAACGACTGAAAATTTCTGGAGCTATCAACTTTATGCTTCTTTCCTGGCAGTTAGCTTAAGCATAGTCTACTTCTTTTATGCACAATACGAAGGGAAGCGATTTACATCTTGTACAAGTTGTCAAATCGGAAACATAATCGGAACAGCAGTAATTCTTCTTATAAAGCTCTCTATAATAACGCTCATATCCTACTTTATTCTAAGCTAAAAGCAGGATAGATGAGAAGTAGAGTTCCTTATTTGGTAAAAGCAGAAGCTATCTTTACATCTTCAAAAGACAAAATACTCTCTCAATGGTTCTCGTATGACTCTCCAAAAAAGATACTAAAACTTCACAATATAGAAACAAAATATTTTCTAGATAATTATGCAAACGGTGTATTTGATTACTTCATTGACATAATTGCAAACAAGGTAAAAATAGGTGACTGCCCTGTAATGCAAGAGCTAATGGCTTATCTCAAAGATAAAGAGATTAGGGCAGATGAGCTGTTTGAGATATGTAGTCACTTTAGACGCTCGATGATAGACTTTACATATGATACAAAAATAAATTCTAAAGAAATATTTGATGAGATATCGTATCTTTTTGATAAAAACTTTCAAGGAGTATTGAAGTTTTACACAGATACTATTTTTCAAAAAGAGAAAGAGATAGATAGACATGTAAAACTTCTTCTTGAGTATCAAAGAGCGCTTGACGAGAGTACTATCGTTTCAAAGACAGATAGAGATGGAATTATTACATATGTAAATGAAAAGTATATAAAATTAAGTGGATATAGTGCCGAGGAACTTATAGGCAGTAAGCATGGCATTGTTAAGCATGACGATATGCCACAAGAGTATTTTGATGATTTGTGGTTTCAGTTGGTAAATAGTGGCGTCTTTAGAGGAACCCTTAAAAATCTAAAAAAGAACGGTGAATATTTTTATATTGATGTAACGATAGTAAAAATAACTGATCCTTATGACGATGTGATAGAGTATATGTCAATCGCAACAGATGTGACAAAGCTTATAGATGCAAGAGTTGAAGCACAAATGGCCTCTCAGGCAAAAGAGTATTTTTTATCCAATATGTCACATGAGATAAGAACCCCACTAAATGCTATTTTAGGTTTTGTAGATCTTCTGATAGGGGAGGATGTATCTAAACAGCAGAGAAAATATTTGGAGATTATCTTAAATAGTGGAGAGAACTTACTTAGTATTATCAATGATATTTTAGATTTTTCAAAGATAAGAAGTGGTGAATTTACTGTTGAGCCTAGAATTTTTTCCATTCATAGTGATATTAGCCATACTCTAGAGCTTTTTGTTGCCTCTGCTAATGCAAAAGATATAACATTAACCTCATTTATAGACCCATCAATACCAAAAGAGCTATATGCGGATTCGCTTAGACTAAAACAGATATTATCTAATTTTTTAAGTAATGCAATTAAATTTGTAAAAAGTGATGGACATATTCATGTTAATGCAACTTGTAATAACAAAATCCTTAAAGTCAGCGTAAGTGATAATGGCATTGGTATATCACAAGATGATATAAAAAGCATATTTTCACCGTTTATGCAGGTAAATTATAACGGAGTTGGAAAGTTTGGCGGAACTGGACTTGGTCTTTCAATCTGCAATCAATTATCGAAGCATATGGGTGGAGACATCTTTGTAAAGTCTAGTCTTGGAGTTGGAAGTATATTCTGGATTGAGATACCAGTAGAGATATATAACAGCGAGTGTCAAGTATTTAGTGACTTAGACGAAGTTAAAGAGCTAAGAATTATATTTTATCTCAAAGATGGACAGATGAACTATAAAGCAGGTTCATTTTTAAAATACTCCGAACTATTTAATATAAATATTGAGCTTAGCGATACTCTTGATATAGATTTTGATGTAGCAATTTTTTTAGAAGAGAGTTTTGACGAAAAATTAGAAAATAAAATTCTTGATCCAAATAAAAAATATATATCCATAACGAGTAAGCCAAGCGAAAAATATAAAAAATATCCAAATATCTCCTCTCTAATTTTTCCATTATATTGCTCAAAGATAAAAAACTCATTTGATGAGCTTTTGCATCCAGAGGCACTACTGTGTGAGCGGTCTAAAAAAAATAACAAAAAGTTTTCAGGACATGTCTTGGTTGCAGAGGATAATGAAGCAAATCAGGAACTTATAAAAATTTTATTGACCAAGTACGGACTTACCTATGACTTAGCAAACAATGGAGCAGAAGCGGTTGAACTCTATAAAACAAATAAATATGATCTCATACTCATGGATGAACAGATGCCGATTATGGATGGAAATGAAGCAATAGCGCATATTTTGGCTTATGAATCACAGCACAAATTAAGACATACCCCAGTTTCAGCACTTACTGCAAATGTTATAAAGGGTGCAAAAGAGAGAGGATTAAAAAGTGGATTTGACTCGTTTTTAGGAAAACCAATAGTTATAAAAGAACTAGAGAGAGTTTTTTATACTTATCTGGAGGGTTTAGCGGTTGCTACTGAGAGTTTTTTATCATTACCCTCAAACGAAAAAGTGTTAGGATTGGATATTGTTTGTTTGTCAAAAGAGTTGACACTTGATAAAGATGAGCTTATCTTATTGATAGAACTTTTTATAAAAAAAATGTTAAAGCAACTCCCAGAACTAAGCGCCGCAATAAGAGATAGGGATTATAAAAAAATTGCCATGATTTCTCATAGTATTAAAGGCTCAAGTGCAAATTTTAGAATAGAGTCAGTCCAAAAAGATGCATCTAGAATGGAAGATATGGCAAAACAAGAGAGCGATTTTTTTGATTATGATATGACATTTGAGAATATAAAAGAGAGAATCGAGATGATAAAAATTATTTAGTTTTATCATCCTCTATAAAATAACCTATCCCAGAAGCATTTTTTATAATATCACTCGGAAGCTTATTTCTAAGCCTCCAAACAAGTGTTCTTATGCTGTTTTCTGTTGCTGTATTTTCTTTCCACACATAATCAAGAGCCTGACTGAAGCTGATTATATGTCCAAGCTTGGCGACAAGTAGCCTTAAAATTGCACTCTCTTTTTTTGTAAGTTTTAGTTTTTCATCATTGTAAAACACTTCACTTTTTATGATGTCAATAGTGTATCCATCCCCAAAACAGACAATTGGCTTGTTTGGTTCTTTTTTTAGATATAACATTTTTTCTAAGCTTTTGTCATCAATTTTTGATCCAGCTAACTCATCATATCTTTGATTTTCCATATCAAATTTAAAAATAGCGGTTTGGATGGTTGCGTGAAGTGATGCTGGATCAAAAGGTTTTACAATATAGCCATACGGCTCAGTTTGAACGGCCTCTGAAATAATCTCATTGTCACTATGTGAAGTTAGGTATATAAAGGGTATAGGGTGATTATTTCTTATAAATTTTGCAAGAGCTATTCCATCGTTGCTCTCTTGAAGAGAGATATCTATAAGAATGATACTAGGATTGTGCAGGTTGACACTATCTTTGGCATCAGCAGAATTATCGCAAATGGCTACAATCTCATAATTGTATTTTTGCAACGACAGTTTTAAGTTTAGGGCTGTAACCTCGTCATCTTCAACAATAATAACAGAATGTTTTGTCATAAGTAGCCTAAGTAATTATTTTGTGATATAAATTATCTTGATATTATAGTGTAAGTTTTTTTAAATAAAACAAATATTTATTTTACTTAGCCGTTAGTAACCGTTTTAATATATTCAGCAATGCAGTTGAGAGAGATGTTTAATCTACTCTCATGTATTCAAGTCCAAGCTCTCCCGAGATTCTTTTTTCAATACTTGCCCTATAGTTTGGAGCGATTGAGTAGATTGTAAGAATTTCATCTAAGATATCCCTATGTTTTATAGGATTTGCAAATGCCATATTTGCGTCAAGAATTGAGACTCTGCTCTCATCACTCTTTTGTACTACTACTTCATCACCGGCAACTATCTCCCCCTCTTTAAGCACTCTATAGTACCATCCAGTATGTCCAGTTATGTAAATTTCATTTGTGAATTTTTTGTTGTTCCATCTTTTGGCAATTTTATAGCATGGTTTTCTCACTTGAGATACTTGCATAATAGTTGAGCCAATTTTATGTATATCGCCCAAGAACACACTGCTTTCATGCAGTCCTGAAATAGTAAGATTTTCAGCTAGCGCACCAAATGGTAACTCATTGACATCTAAGAACTCAGCCCACTCCTTGTAATTTTCATGGCTGTTTGCAAAAACCGCTTTTTCTAACCCACCGTGATGGGTTTTATCTGCCACTTCATCACCATCTATACCATACCTACCAACAAAAACTTTTGAATTAACTACTTCCTTAAATGAAGCACTTTCCCAATATTTTTCTAAGAATTCACCACTCTGTTTATCGCCATAGGCTTTTGCTTTGCCGACTTGAATAGATATAACTCTGCTCTTCATAAATACAACCTTGTAAAAAAGATTATTGTAGCAAAAAAGCAAAAAAAAATTATTTCATAGCAATATGACCAAGCCCAAGGAAATTAAGATTTTTTTATATAATTAAGAAGTTTTTGGTCTATTTTATATTTTTGACTTGTTACTTCATCTATCTCTTTATGAATAAAACCATTTTTTGTATAACAGACAACACTTGAATTTATTCCACCAAGAAGGGCATCAACCGCGTGATTTACAAATTTATAAGCCATAAGCCTATCGTAAACTGTTGGGTTTCCGCCTCTTTGGATATGACCCAAAACACAGATTTTGCTCTCAACGCCAACTTCATTCTCGAACCACTCAGCTATCTCTTTTGTCTCTTGTTTTATTCCCTCAGACACTACCGCTATAAAATACCTTCTTCCATTTTTTATCTGCTTTTTGAAATCATTTTTATAGCTGTTTAAATCATACTCTACCTCTGGGATAAGGCAAAGCTCCGAACCGGAAGTTAAGTGTGAAATAAGTGCTAAATAGCCACAATCTCTCCCCATTGTCTCAATTACAAATGCACGCGAGAATGAGGAAGCTGTATCTCTAATCGCATCAATGGAACTCTTTATGATATTGAGGGCGGTGTCAACCCCTAGACAATACTCATTTTGGCTTATATCATTATCGATTGTGGAAGGGATTGCACAAAATTTTATCCCATGCTCTTTATGCAGCTCATGAATTCCTCTAAATGAGCCATCACCGCCTAAAACCACAAGCATATCTATTTTTGAGTTATCAAGATTTTTCTTTGCAACTGCTCTTGACTCTTTTGTCATAAACCTCTTACTTCTTGCACTCCCTATTTTTGTTCCGCCACGAGTCAAGATTCCAGCAACATCATCATAAGAGGCTTTTTTGATTTTATTGTCAATCAATCCCTCAAATCCATCAAATATAAAATATGGAGATAGTCCCATTTTTATAGAGTATTCAACAAAGTGTTTTAGTGCTGGATTCATGCCGCTCACATCGCCACCAGAGCATAAAATAGCTATGTTTTTCATATCAAATCTCTTTTTAGTTTTTTAAAGTTTACCATCTTCTTATCTCTTGTTAGCTAAAATCACATAATTTAAAATTTTCCCCTCGTTTTCTTGCCGAAAGGTATAGCTTTAGTGAGAGGAATTATCTAAGGAATTCACTTCCTTAGAGAAGGAGAAAAGAGTGGTAAAAAGAGCTTTAGTAAGTGTAAGTGATAAGAGTGGCATAGTTGATTTTTGTAAATCACTTGTAAAAAATGGTTTTGAAGTTATCTCAACTGGTGGAACATATAAGATACTAGTAGAAAATGGGATAAAAGCCATCGAAATAGATGAAGTTACAAAATTTCCAGAGTGTTTTGAAGGACGCGTCAAGACTTTAAATCCATTCGTTCATGGTGGAATTCTTCATCGCCGTGATAAGCAGTCACACCTAAACCAAGCAAAAGAGCTTGGCGTTGAAGCTATTGATTTGGTTTGTGTGAATCTCTATCCATTTAAGGCGACAATTGAAAAAACTGATGATTTTGAAGAGATTATAGAAAATATCGACATTGGTGGACCTGCAATGGTTCGTTCGGCTTCTAAAAACTTTGATAGCGTTATGATAGTAACTGATGTAAATGATTACGCAAAGGTTATAGATGCGCTTGAAAATGAGAAAAATACACTAGAGTTTCGTCGTAATCTTATGATAAAAGCGTTTGAGCACACAGCGGCGTATGACTCAATGATAGCAAACTATATGAACAGTCGTTTCAATGGCGGTTTTGGAGAGAAACAGTTTATAGTTGGAAACAAAGTTATGAACACTCGTTATGGCGAAAATCCTCATCAAAATGGAGCGCTATATGAGTTTGACAAACATTACTCGGACAACTTTAAAACTCTAAAAGGTGAGGCGAGTTTTAACAACCTAAATGACTTAAGTGGTGCTGTAAAAATCGCTTCTGCTTTTGGGGTGGAAAATGCAGTTTGTATCACAAAACATGGAAATCCTTGTGGTTTTGCTATCAAAGATACTTTGCTAGAGGCTTACGAAGAAGCTCTAAAATGTGACCCTGTTTCGGCGTTTGGCGGAGTTGTTGCAGTAAATGGTGTTGTAACAAAAGAGTTGGCACTTAAAATGAATGAGATATTCTTAGAAGTTATCATAGCTGGGCGTATAACAGAAGAAGCACAAGAAGTTTTTGATAGCAAGAAACGAATCAAGCTTTTTGAGATGGGACATGACAAGCTCGTTTTAGCAAACGATATTAAAGATTTCAAACATATAGATGGCGGGTTTGTATATCAAGATGCCGATAAAGTTAATGATGATGAAGTTAAAAACGCAAAACTTATGAGTGCTAAAGAGGCGACACCGCAGGAGAAAAAAGATATGGAGATAGCTTATAAAGTAGCATCTCTTACAAAATCAAACTGTGTTGTGTATGTTAAAAATTCTGCGATGGTAGCCGTTGGAATGGGCATGACAAGCCGTGTAGATGCAAGTCAGTGTGCACTTAAAAAAGCTAAAGAGATGGGGCTTGATGTAGCAGGCGCAGCACTAGCAAGTGAAGCATTTTTCCCATTCCGTGATAGCATCGATGCAGCTGCAGCAGCTGGAGTTAAGAGCGTAATTGAGCCAGGAGGAAGCATAAGAGACGAAGAGATTATAGAAGCTGCCAATGAGTTTGGTATGAGCCTTTATTTCTCAGAAGTGAGACACTTTTTACATTAAAAATATTACTACTCTATTGGACATGACCAATAGAGTAGTAATATTCACTCCAAACCTTGATTGACATCCGCTCAACCCTTATGATATAATCGCACTTAACAAATAATCAAATTTTAGGAATTTAAAATGGCTAAATCACTTTACGAAACGCTTGAAATAAGCGATAATGCAACAGAAGCAGAGATTAAAAAAGCATATAGAAAATTAGCAAGAAAGTACCATCCTGATGTCAATAAAGAGAAGGGTGCAGAAGATAAATTTAAAGAGATAAATTCGGCATACGAAATTCTTAGCGATAAAAAGAAAAAAGCTCAGTATGATGCGCAGGGCGACAGTATGTTTGGAGGACAGAACTTCCATGATTTCTCTCGCTCATACGGTGGAGGCAACGATTTGGATGAGATACTAAGAAGTATGTTCTCTGGCGGTGGCGGATTTGGTGGCGGTGGCGGATTTGGCGGATATAGCAGTGGAGGTCGCCCGCAGCAACAGCCAGATTTAGATATTGAGACAAGCGTTGTGATACCTTTTAGTGTCGCCATCCTTGGAGGTTCTCACTCCGTTGCAGTTAATGGAGATAGATTTGATATTAAAATCCCAGCAGGTGTAAAAAGTGGCGAAAAAATGCGGGTAAAGGGAAAAGGACATGCTCAAAATGGAAGAGCAGGTGATCTGTTTCTAAAGATAAATGTAGCCGCAAATCCAGAGTATGTTAGAGAAGATGATGACCTCATCAAGATTTTCAACCTACCTCTTCATGCTGCACTGTTTGGTGAGAAAATAGAGATAAAAACTCTTGATGGCGAGATAAAACTAAAAGTTCCACAAAATACTAAAAATGGACAGAGATTTCGCGTAAAAGAGAAAGGTGCTATGAATAGAAGCACAAAAGTTCGTGGAAATTTATATCTTGAAGCAAATATAATTCTGCCAAATATTGATGATTTGGATGAAAAGTTAGTTGAGATTATGAGAGAAAAATTACCAAAAGAGTAACCATAAAAAAGAGAAAACTACTGCTTGGGTTTCTCTGCCTCGCAAGAGGCAGGCTTTAGTGCCATAGCGGCTAGCGTAGCAGGAGGGACTGGTTCCTCTTGCGTTTAAAATCAAATGAGGGGTTCCCTTCATTTTGTAAAACAAACTGCCTTGCAAGAGGCAGGCTTTAGTGCCATAGCGGCTAGCGTAGCACGAGGGACTGGTTCCTCTTGCGTTTAAAATCAAATGAGGGGTTCTCCTTCATTTTGTAAAACAAAATTAAGGGAGAATAATATGATTCACCAATACGACGAACCAGTATATCTAATAAGTATAGTCGCAAAGATTTTAGATATCCATCCTCAAACACTTAGACAGTACGAGAGAGAAAACCTTCTCACGCCAATGCGTTCAAGCGGAAAAATAAGGCTATATTCTCAAAAAGACATAGATAGAATAAAGTTGATTTTGAGATTAACTCGTGAGCTTGGTGTAAATTTGGCTGGTGTTGATATTATTCTTAGACTGAAAGTTAATGTTGATGAGATGGAACAAGATATTATCTCACTTAGGCAAGAAGTTTTAAAAGCCAAAAGTTCACACTCTGCGGTGTCCGATAAAGCGCTTGTGACTAAAAAAAGTATTTATGATATGGTAATTTTTGAAAAATAAAAATAGCTACAAACTAGCTCTCTGATCTGGGAGCTAGTTTTATTTTCTACTCGTTAAGTCTTTTTATATCGGCACCAACATTTTGTAACTTCACTTCAAGAGAATCATAACCACGGTCAAGATGGTAGATGCGGTGCACATTTGTGACTCCGTCTGCTATAAGTCCAGCTAAAACCAATGCACTAGAAGCTCTTAGGTCTGTAGCCATAACATCAGTACCACTAAGCTTTGTTCCACCAACGATTGTTGCAGTATGCCCACTTAAAGAGATATCGGCACCCATTCTTTGAAGCTCACTAACATGCATAAATCTGTTCTCAAAAAGTCTCTCTTCAATGATAGAAGTGCCATCAGCTTGGGTTGTAAGAGCTAAAAATTGAGCTTGCATATCTGTTGGAAATCCTGGATACTCTTGCGTTACAATCTTTACATGTTTTTGTACTTTTGATGGATGGATTGTTATTGTGGTGTCTGTAAATGAGATTTTGTTTCCCATCTCTTCAAGTTTTGCTATAACAGCACCCAAGTGCTTGTGGTTTGCATTTTCAAGTGTTAGTTCTGAGTTTGTAATTGCGCCAGCACAAAGATAAGTCCCAGCTTCGATTCTATCAGGAATAACGCTAAATTCGGCAATGTCAACAAGTTTTCCATCTGTTCCATGGATAGTCAGTACGCCTGTTGAAATTCCATCAATTTTGACTCCACTCGCATTTAAAATTTCACAAAGTTGGACAACTTCAGGTTCTCTTGCTGCGTTTGTGATTGTAGTGATGCCTTTTGCCAAAGCCGCCGCCATAACTATATTTGCCGTTCCTGTAACAGTTATTTTATCAAAAATAATCTGACACCCTTTTAATCCATCTGGTGCAGTAGCGTGGATGTAGCCAGCTTCTATATTTATAACTGCTCCCATCTGCTCTAGTGCTTTTAAGTGCAAATCAACTGGGCGTTGGCCGATAGCACAACCACCTGGTAAAGATACTTCACAATGCCCAAATCTAGCTAAAATTGGACCCAAAACAAGGATGGAAGCGCGCATAGTTCTTACTATATCGTATGTTGCTTTGGTCTCATGAAGAGCAGAAGTGTTTATGCTTATGATGTCGCTACCGTTGCTAAGGTCAGAGCATGAAGCTCCTAGATTTGAGAGCAGTTTTAGGAGAGTTTTTATATCTACAACATGAGGCAGATTTTTTATGTCAACCCTATTTTTTGCAAGTATTGTCATAGCAATTAGCGGAAGAGCAGCGTTTTTTGCACCGGAGATTTTAATGTTGCCATTTAGAGTGTTGGCTCTGTTGATTTGTAGATAGTTCATTTTTATCTTTTATTTTGGTTTTTATAGTTGTGGATTATATCTTTTGTACCATTATGAACAAATAAAGTAGGAGTTTTGATATAATCTAAGTAGATAAAAATAGGGAAAAGAATGAGCTCAGCATTAGACAAGCTAAAAAATTTAACAAATAAAATCTCAGGTTACGAGAGAGCTAGAAAAAGCAATATGGAGATTTTAGAAAACCTGTTTTTTGAACTAAGTATCAATAAAAAAGTTGAAGATTTTAGTGAACTTTTTAACTATAAAGCCATAAACTTATCTGGCGCTTCACTTCTTATGGAAAATTTAGGTGAAATAAAAAAAGGTAAATATCTTCAAATTTTAGCGATAAGCTACGACAAAGAAGCTACAGTAAAAAACAAAAATATCTCTTTAGCCTATTTTGGAAAAGCTGAAAATGTAGATGGTGCCTTAAAAGATAAGGTCGTTGAGTTTATTATAAGATTTAGATTTGAGAAAAGTTTTATGACTCTTGAACACTATCACATAATGCTTGAGAGCTTTAAGACAGAAGAAAAACAAAACACAAACTAGCAAATGTTAATATTTTTAGATTTAGAAACAACGGGGCTTGAGGATATAGATAAGATTTGTGCAGTTGGAATCATTGCTGTTGATGACGCAAAAATGATTGTGAAATATGACCTAGTAAATGAGGCAAAGAAAATATCTTCCAAAGCTTCAAGCGTAAATCATATAACCAACGAGATGCTAAAGCAGAAGCCAAAACTAAAAGATTCTGATGCGTATAAGTTTTTAGAAGAGCATAACCATGAAGATTCAATAATTGTCGCTCACAATGCAAAATTTGGCATTAAAATGCTTGAACTTGGTGGATTTATTTGGCACGGGAAGGCCATAGATACGCTAAGAACTACAAAACATCTTATTCCTGAATGTGAATATTTTTCACTGCAATTTTTGAGATACGAACTAAAGCTTTACAGAGATGAGAGCAGAGAGACTGCTTTGTTTGAAAATAACATTCTTGAACGAAAAGCGCTTCATGACGCGCTAATTACTAAACTTTTGTATAAATATCTTTTAGAAATAGAGCCACAAAATAGGCTTCTTGAGCTTAGTGAAAAAAAAGTTTTGATGCAAAAGTTTGGATTTGGGAAATATGCCGATAAGCACATTGAAGAGATAAGTATGTATGATAGAGCTTATCTGGAGTGGATGCTTTGTAATATTGCTGAGTTGGATGAAGATTTGAGATATACGATAGAGTATTATTTAGATTAGATGATGTGTTATACTTCTTTAAAAATTAACAAATAGGGGCAAGTTTGAAAATAGCTGTTGAGTGTAAATCCCCACTACTTCAAAAATCATTAGAACTTTTTTTAGATCAATATCTCTGTTCATTAAAGCAGTGTGATATTGTTATTAGAGATACAGAGTGCATGGATGATAAGAGGTGTTTTTATGTATCGAGTGACAAAAGTTCTGATTTAATCAAACCTTTTTCAAAATCACAACTTATATTGGCACTAGAAAAACGATATAAAAGTATGAAAAAAGAGATAAAAAATGAGCCAATCGGCAACTATATGAGTTTTGATATTTTAGAGAGACGAATAGAGTCCTTAACTGCCGAGTATCAAGCTAATCTTCTGAAAGTAATTAAAGCATTTTATGAAAACTAAACCAATCACAAAAAAAATTATCTCTGGAAAATTTAAAAACAGAGTTTTAAAACTTCCATCAAAGGAGACAACCAGAACATCAAAAGCGATAGTTTTAGAGTCTTTTTTTAATACACTACAGTTTGATATAGTTGATTCGGTGTTCATTGAGGTATTTTCTGGAAGTGGCTCTGTTGGACTAGAAGCACTTAGTCGTGGCGCAAAAAAAGTTATCTTTATGGAGCAAGACAGAGAAGCTCTAGCTGTTTTAAGAGAAAATATTGAACAGACCGACCCATCGATGTGCGAGATTGTTCGAGGCGATAGTTTCGTTAATATTGGCAGTGTTGTAAAAAAACTGCAAACAAGAGATGAAGTTGCGTATTTTTACATAGATCCTCCTTTTAGCATAAGAGAAGGTATGGAAGATATTTATGAAAAAACTATAAATTTAATAGCTTCTTTGCCAAAAGAGTACACAAAACAGATAATTATAGAGCACATGAGTACTCTTGAAATCCCAGAAAAAATTGAGCAGTTTTTTATAAAAAAATCTAAGAAATTTGGAAATACAACTTTAACTTACATGGACTGCAACTAGATTATCTAAACTTCAATAACAAATTTTCCTATTTTATCGAATTGGAATAACAATTGCTTTGATAAGAGAATATCAAGGATTGTTATGAAGAAATATATTTTATTTTTGCTTATTTGCACAACTATTTATGCTGCAAAGATAAATGATGTTGCAAGTGTTGTCGGGGTCAGGGACAATCATCTTATAGGCTATTCTCTCGTTGTTGGTCTTAAAAAAACCGGCGATGGAACAACCTCAAAATTCACTCTCCAGTCAATCGCAAATATGCTTAGAGCCATGAATGTGGATATGCAACCAATTGATATAAGATCAAAAAATGTTGCAGCAGTTGTTGTAACGGCAGAACTAGCACCATTTGCCAGACAGGGTGATAAATTTAATATAACAGTATCATCAATCGGCGATTCTACTTCACTAGAGGGCGGAACTCTTCTTATGACTCCTTTAAAAGGGGTGGATGGAAAGATTTATGCGCTTGCTCAGGGCGCCCTTAGTATTGGTGGACGAAACGGCAAAGGAGATTCTATAACGCACTCAACTGCTGGACTTATTTATGATGGTGGACTTGTTGAGAGAGAAATAGATATAGATTTGTATCATCAAGACTATATAACGCTATCTCTAAAAGAGGCAAATTTTAAAAATAGTGTCTCTGTTCAGTCAGCCGTAAACTCTTTTTATAGTTCACAGCTGGCAGTTGCTATGGATTCAAGAACTATTAAGCTTCAAAAACCAAAAGATAAAAGCATGATAGAGTTTTTAGCAGAAGTTCAAGATATAGATATGGATTTTGATGTTCAAAACAGAATTATCATTAATGAAAGAACAGGGACAATAGTCTCTGGTATCGGGATTATGGTAAAGCCAATCGTTATGACACATGGTGATATAACAATAAAAATTTCTGAACAAGACGATGTGAGCAAGCCAGATGGTTCAATGGTTGTGGATGAAAATCTTGTAGTTGGTCTAAAAGAGAATGAACTGTATGCAAAATCCGGAACAATGACGGTGGCAAATTTGGTTCGCTCACTCCAAAAGATGGGCGCTAAACCAAAAGATATCATCTCGATTTTAGAAGCTATGAAAAGCGCTGGCAGTATCTCCGCAGAGTTGAAGTTGATATAATGTACAACTATAGCGCTAAGGATTTACAAGCTGGATTTGTTTCCCAACAGCATCAGCTTCCGAAAATAACACCAAAGCCAGAAGATTCAAAATTAAGAGAGCAGACAGACGCTTTTGAGTCAGTCATACTAAAAATGTTACTTGATACTGCTATGAGTGATGAGAAAAATATCTTCTCACAGCAGAAAGATCCAGGTGATAAAATCTACAAGTCAATGTACAGAGAAGAGCTTGCAAAAGCTAGCGCAGGAGGGTTTGGATTTTCTCAGATGCTTTACGAGTATCTGAGTCAAAAAAAATAGTTTATCCTAAATTTTTCTATCTATTTGCCGATATGATTGGATATGAATAGACTTTAAAAATAGAGAAAAAGGAAAGATTATGATACCACAGGTAAATAACGCGAATGTTTTCAACGGATACGCGAGCACAGTTGCAAAAGATTTAAATACTTCAGAAAAGCAGGAGTTGAAGATTTCTAAGCAGGGCGATACAAGTAGGGTTCAAGAGATAAAAGACGCTCTTGACTCCGGAGAATATAAAATTAATTTACAGGCTTTGTCTAAAAAAATAGCAGATGAGCTTATGTAACCATAAAAAAAGGATTTAAAATGCTTTCATATCATCTACAGGGTGCACTAAACGACTTAAGAGATTTAATAAAAATAACAGAGTTTGATGTAGAAGATATAAAGAAGGCAGATAACACTCCTCAATTTGATAGACTAAAACTAAAAGAGGAAAAGCTTAAGAGTTTTGAATCAAAAAAAGCGATGATTGACCATGAGATTTCCTCTTTAGTTGTTAAAAATCCACAAAAAAACCTTCCAGAATTGCTCGATGAAGAGCAACATAACTATCTAGAAGAGATGAAGGTAGAACTCTCTAATCTTCGTGATGTAAATAAAAAATATGCAAGATTAGTTCTAGCTGTTAGTAACTTATATAACTCATTTTTAGAAAAAATAGTACCAACAGAGATGCAAGGGTATACAAAAGTTGCCTCAAAAAATTCTGCGATTTTACAAATAAGAGTCTAAAATGGGGTCACTATTTAATTCACTTCACATAGGGTATTCGGGGCTTAATGTTTCCCAATTGGCAATTGAAGCCACCAGTCATAATGTCGCAAATGCAGACAGCGATGGATATACAAGACAAAGGGTGGTTACTAGTGCTGCTACTCCCTTAAATAGTGTAAAGGGAAATATAGGCAATGGCGCTGAAGTTACAGCAACTGAGAGAATATTTGATGACTTTGTTTTTGATAGATACACTAAACTTTCTGGCGACAAAGAGTATAGTGATTATGAGAAAAAAACACTGAATGAGCTCTCTTCATATTTCCCTGAAGTAGATGGTGTTGGCATAAAAGCAGATATGCAGGAGTATTATAATATGTGGCAAAGTTTTGCAGATAATCCTGACAATGCCTCAATGAAACTAGCTCTTGCAAAGCAGACAGAGATTCTTTCAGACCATATAAAACAGACACAAGACCAAGTTTTATCTCTACAATCACAAATAAATAGTGAGTTATCAACCAATATAGATGAAGTAAACTCTTTAGCAAAAGAACTCGCACAATTAAACAAAAGTATAGATGCAGCCGAAGCAGCTGGTGGTTATACAGCAAATGATTTAAGAGATAAAAGAAATGTAATTGAGAGAGATTTGTCCAAACTTATTGGAGCTGATGTAAACTCTGGAAAAACCACATCAGATACTCAAATTGATGGAACAACAAAAACATCCGGAAGTTATACTCTTAGCGTAAATGGCTTTAACATTGTTGATGGAAGCTCGTATCATCCAATTCATATATCAAATAAAGACAACGCGTTTGGACTCTATGATATCTCATATGAGAGACAAGATGGAACCTTGATACCAATGTCTGAGAAGATAAGTGGTGGGAAAATAGGTGCAATTTTAGAGTTAAGAGGTGGAGCGATTGATACAACCACGGGAATGCCATCAGATGGTATTTTGCAAGGTGTTGTATCAGAACTAGATGCTTTTGCTAGTAAGCTCATAGAGTCAACAAATAATCTTTACGCCAAAGCATCAACAAATAGAATGGATTCAAATACCTTTGTTGGAGTTAGCGATAACACTGCCTTAGTAAACTCATCTTTAAACATAAAAACAGGTACATTTGACCTAGTTGTTTATGATATTGATGGAAATGAAACTGCAAGAAAAAGCATAACCATAAACTCTTCTACGGTAATGAGAGGAGTCCCCGGTTCTAACTCAATTCAGGGGCAAATGGAAGCAAATAGTGATGATAATGGTGATGGAAACTTAAATAATGATATTGATAATTTTATTAAATTTAATCTTGGAAACTTTATAAATGGGGATAGTTCTCTCTCGTTTACAATGAATCCGCAATCAGAAGCAAAAGGATATAAATTTAGTATCCAAGATAATCTAGCTACAACCTCATTTGATTCTGGTACAAACTTTGCCGGTGCACTTGGCATGAATAGATTTTTTGATGGGAAAAATGCTAGAGATATAGATCTAAAAAGTGAGTTTAAAGTGAACTCAACGCTAATGTCGGCTGGATACACAGCTGTTTCTGGAGATAACAGATTAGCAATGGATGCTATTCAGCAACAGTTTGAAAAATATGATTTTAAAATGGATGGCAAGACTTATAATGCAACCATGTACGGAATGTATGATATTGTTGCAACTGGAGTTGGAACACAGACAAACGGTTCTAAGATAAGAAATGACACCATTACGGCACAGTTTAATGCAACGGAACAGGAGTACTCATCTGTTTCAAAAGTAAACATGGATGAAGAGATGGCGAACCTAATCAAATACCAAACATCTTACGGTGCTGCCGCTAAAGTTATATCTACAATTGATCAGATGATGCAGACGCTACTTGGCATAAAATCATAAAATATATATGCCAAAATTTAGTATATCGGTCTTAGTGCTTCTCTTTTTTGTATCGTTTTTCGGATCATTTTTTTATACAACAGATGCATATCATCTTAATGCAGGTTCAATACTGCTTCCACCATCACAAGAGCACATTTTTGGCACAGACAGGTTGGGAAGAGATATGCTTGCAAGACTAATAGAAGGTGGCAAAATTTCACTTATTATAGGTGTCGGAAGTGCTTTTATAGCGTCCTTTGTTGGTCTGATTATTGGCTCGATGGCTGGATATTTTAGAGGTGGCGTGGATAAAGGTTTTGTTATTGTGGTTGATTTATTTTTAACATTTCCAACATTTTTTCTACTTTTAGCTCTTGTGAGTTATGTAAACGCCTCAACTTGGGTTTTGATATTTATAATCTCCGTAACTGGATGGATGACGACGGCTAGATTGGTTCGTTCGGAGAGTTTTAAAATCACATCACAACCGTTCATAAAGATACTAAACATAGCAAAAATAAGCAAGATAAAGATACTTTTTAAGTATTACACACCTATTTTAGCACCTATATTTTTGGTTGGATTTACATTTGGAGTCGGCGGAGCGATACTCTCAGAATCAGCTCTTAGTTTTTTAGGTCTTGGCATTGTAGCTCCTCAGATGAGCTGGGGAACAATTTTAAGTGATGGAAAAGATGTGATTGAGATAGCTTGGTGGGTTAGTTTCTTCCCTGGACTTATGATTTTTTTGATAACGCTTTCGCTTATAAACATCTCAAATTATCTGCAACAACTAACAAACCAAAAGCAGATTCAAAACTAGATAAATGAGCAGAGTAGAAGTATTAAACTAGCTCTTTTAGAGTTTTTAAATATTTATATCTAAAATACTTAATCTACTACAGAGCTAGATAGTCCCTTGTTTTTATGTTTGCTTTATTGCTAGCGCAGTGTTGGTATATATTCTGAGAGTGCTTTAATCTCGTCGTCACTTAGCTCTGATGCCTTTTCTTGCATTGTTGAACCCATGCCATGACTATCTCTTTTGTCATACTTGTAGCCTTTGAGTGACTTGTAGATAGTTTGCGAATCTAGTGCGCCAACAATAAGGCTTGCGCCTAAACCACTCTCTTGCATTTTTGTGCCATGGCACTCAGAACATACAGAAGAGACGATGCTACTAGCTTCTCTTGCGGATAGCAGTGTGCTTAACAAAAACAAAATAACAGAATTTTTTTTCAATATATACCCCTCTTGATGATTTATTACAATTGTAGGTGCTTTTACACTGTTTGTCTCTTAAAAATATATTTATCATAAAAAAGTAATTTTAGTTATATAAAATACTTTTTAACTATTGTGAGTTTTGATAAATACCAATCAGCTATAGTTTATTCATAAAAAATATACTTTTACTTTTATTGCATATTTTGTATAGATAGAAGTCAATTAATAATATGAAGCAAAAACGAATGGTATAATTTCTGAGCTAATTTTGCATAAATAATGTTACTGAAAATTGAAATAAAATATATAAATTTTTCCTAGATTGTGACACAAAAAATAAGTTTATGTGTTGTTTGAGTTTAGAACCCATAAAAGGAGTTAAAATATAATGATATTAATGATAGATAATTATGATAGTTTTACTTACAATATAGTTCAGTACTGCAGAGAACTTGGGGCTGATCTTAAAATAATTAGAAATGATGAGATGGGCATAGAGGAGATTGAAGCTTTAAATCCAGAGAAGATTATTATCTCTCCTGGTCCGGCTACTCCTGATGATGCAGGAATTACCCTTGAAGTTATAAGACATTTTAAGGATAAAGTGCCAATTTTAGGTATATGTTTGGGTCATCAGAGTATAGCTCAGGTATTTGGTGGCGATGTTGTTCGTGCTAAAAATATGATGCATGGAAAAACATCTAAAATGCAGAGGGTTGGAGAGAGCGAGATTTTTAAAGGCTTGCCTAAAGAATTTGTTGCAACAAGATACCACTCTCTAATCGTAAAAAAAGATAATTTACCAGAAGTGATAGAACCAACCTCATACAGTGAAGATGACAATGAGATAATGTCGCTAAAAATCAAAGACAGAGAGATTTATGGTGTGCAGTTTCATCCAGAATCTATCATGAGTGAATATGGTCATGAGATATTAGGAAACTTTTTAAAAATATGAACGCTCGCTACATTCTATTCTTTGTATTGGGAATAGATGCTCTTATACTAATCTTTCAGAGTAGTGAGCTCTCTATATCTTACAATGAGGCGCTTCTTCTATTTGGTGATTTCTCATTTTTACAAACAATCGTAAAAGCTTCAATATATTTTCTTGGGCAAAACGACTTAGCGCTACGACTCCCTATGATTTTTCTACATTTGTTAAGTGTCACTCTTCTTTATAAAATAACTAAAAAATATCTAAAAAAACCAAGCAGTAGAGTCTGGATAACACTTATTTTTATTTTACTTCCAGGAGTTATTAGTTCAGCATTAATAGTAAATAGTGCCGGATTAGTTATCTTTGGACTCTTGTTATTTGTTTATTTATATGAAAATTATCACATAAAATACATATATCCACTTTTGGCGGTTTATTCGTTAGTGAGTGGTGGTTTTGTTTATCTCTTTTTGGCTCTGATATTTTTTTCAATATTCACAAAAAATAGACTGTTTTTTATCTATAATTTATCTCTATTTGCTATATCAATTTATCTATATAAGATTGACCTGCATGGCTCCCCAAGTGGACATTTTCTAGACCTGCTTGGAGTGTATGCAGCAATTTTTACTCCTATAATTTTTGTATATCTCTTTTATGTGCTCTATAGAAAATACTTAACAAAAGATATTTCTGTATTGTGGTTTATTTCATCTACCGCATTGATTATCTCACTTCTATTATCGTTTAGGCAGCGACTCGATATTGAGCTTTTTGCACCATACCTTATTTTAGCACTTCCTTTGGCTGCACAGACCTTTGAGCACTCATATAGAGTTCGTCTGAAGATTTTTAGAAAAAATTATAGATTTATATTCATTCTAGCATTAGTAATTCTTTTCATAAACAGCTCAGTAGTTTTTTTTAATAAATATTTATATGTTTTTATTGATAATCCAAAAAAACATTTCGCATACAATATGCATGTGACAAAAGAGCTAGCAAAAGAGCTTAAAAAAAGAGATATAAATTGTGTTAGCGCAACAAAAAAAATGTCTTTAAGACTAGAATTCTACGGTGTAACAAAATGTAATAAGTATGAACTAGAAGAGAATTCTTTAAGTAATAAAAAAAGAAGTGATGTAACGATTCGTTACAAAAATAGAGTTGTATATTCTGCAGATGTTACAAAGATAAACAAAAATTAAAGCAATCGAGTGCTTTGCACCAGTAGAGAACAGTTAATTAATTAACCTTATGTTAGTATTCCGCAAATATTATTAATAGGGAGTTGCAATGGCTCAAAAAGCGATTAGAGAGTATGACGCAAAGTCAATCTTGGCAAAACATTGGAAAAAATACTTTCCAGATTTTACTTATGCTTATGAAACTATAATGGTTCAAAATGGATCAGAGTTAAAAGAGGCTGCCAAGAGCAAGTCTTGGATAAAGAGTAAAGCACTTGTTGCTAAACCAGATATGCTTTTTGGAAAAAGAGGCAAGAATGGTTTAGTTCTTTTTAGAGATACAAAACCTGGTGATGTATCATTAGAAAAAGCTGCTAGTTGGATTGATGAGAAATCTTCATCAAAACAATCTGTATACTTTTCATTTGAGGGTGACACTCCACATGGTGAAGCAAAAGTAGATATGTTAACTCACTTTATTGTTGAGCCATTTACTCCACATGCCCAAGAGGAAGAGTACTATATCTCTGCTACATGTGTTGGCGATGATGATATGCTTTATATGTCGGCTGAGGGCGGCATGGAAGTTGAAGAAAACTGGGATAAAGTTACGGAGGTTGCTTTTAAAATAACTGATAGTGAAGAGGTAATTGCCGAGAGAATCAAAGCAAATATCCCAAAAGATGTTGCAGAAAAAGATAAAAAGGCATTTGCTGAGTTTGCAATCGGCTTTTTTAGAGCATATAGAGAACTGAATTTTGCATATCTTGAAATTAACCCGTTTGTAATGCAGGGTAAAAAAATAGAACTTCTTGATATGGTTGCAAAACTTGACGATACAGCTGGTTTTATGATGGCAAAAGATTGGGGAGATGTTGAATATCCTACATCATTTGGAATGGAAGCAAAATCTCCAGAAGTTGAGGCTATTGAAGCTGCTGATGCTAAGACAGGTGCTTCACTAAAACTTACACTCTTAAAGCCAGATGCTAGAATCTGGACTATGGTTGCAGGTGGTGGTGCTTCAGTTGTTTACGCTGATACTATCGCTGACTTGGCTGGAATCGAAGATTTGGCAAACTATGGCGAGTATAGTGGTGGACCAACTACTGGTGAGACAAAATTTTATGCTGAGACTATTTTAGGTCTTATGACAAAAGCAAAAGACGCAAAAGATAGAGATAAAGTTCTAATCATTGGTGGAGCTATTGCAAACTTTACAGATGTTGCAAAAACTTTTACGGGAATTATTCAAGCATTTGAAAACTATGCTGAAAAGATGAAAGAAGTTGGTATCAAAATCTATGTTCGTCGTGGTGGACCAAACTATGAAAAAGGTCTTAAAGATATCAAAGAGGCTGCGGATAGATTGGGACTTTATATTGAAGTTTATGGACCAGAAACACATGTTACAGACATCGTGCGTATGGCACTAGCGAAGTAAGGGGAGAAAATGGCACAACTATTTACTAAAACAACACAAGCAATTTTTTGGAACAACAACACAACGGCAATACAAAGAATGTTGGATTATGATTATACAATCCAAAGAGAAACTCCTTCAGTAGCTGCAATTGTTGCTCCAACAAGCGGAAATAAATTTGAGAAGTTCTTTTATGGACCAAACGAGATAATGATTCCTGTTTTTAAAAGTACACCAGAAGCTAAAGCTGCACTACCAAAAGCTGATGTTTTACTAAACTTTGCATCTTTTAGAACTGCTTATGAAGTAACTATGGAAGCATTAAACCTTGGTGGTTTTAGCTCTATTATGATAACAGCAGAGGGAATTCCTGAGAGACTTGCTCGTGCTATGAATCAACATGCAAGAGATAAAGGTGTAACAGTAATCGGACCTGCAACAGTAGGTGCTATCGCTCCAGGTGCATTTAAAATTGCAAATATTGGTGGAACGATTGAGAATATTATTAGTTCAAAACTTCACCGTGCCGGCTCATGTGGGCTTGTAACTCGTTCAGGTGGACTATTCAACGAACTCTCAAACATCATTGCAATCAATGCTGATGGTATCGCCGAGGGTGTTGCTATCGGTGGAGATAGATTTGTAGGATCTGTATTTATTGATAATTTACTAAGAATGGAAGCTAATCCAGAAGTTAAATATATGTTACTTTTAGGTGAAGTTGGCGGTACTGAAGAGTACAAAGTTATAGAAGCTGTAAAATCAGGTCAAATCAAAAAGCCAATTATTGCTTGGTGTATCGGTACAATCGCTAAGTATTATGATAGTGGTGTTCAGTTTGGTCACGCTGGCGCATCTGCAAATGGCGACATGGAAACAGCTGAAGCAAAAAATAGAGCGATGAAAGAGGTTGGTATTCATGTACCTACATCATTTAACGATTTACCGGAAATTATCAGTGCTGTTTATCATGCACTTCATGCTGAGGGTATTGTTAAAGATATAAAAGAGCCTGCAATGAATGTATGCCCTAAAGTTAGAAGAAGTAAAGAGTTTATCTGTACTATTTCTGATGACAGAGGTGACGAAGCAACTTATGCCGGCTTCCCAATCTCTTCACTTGCAACCCCAGATACTGGCAAAGGAATCGGTGATGTTATATCGCTTTTATGGTTTAAAAAACAGTATCCACAATGGGCAACTCAGTTTATTGAGACAGTTATTAAAACTGTAGCAGATCATGGTCCAGCAGTTTCAGGTGCACATAACTCAAAAGTTACAGCAAGAGCTGGAAAATCAGTTGTTGAAGCACTTGTAACAGGACTTCTTACAATTGGACCAAGATTTGGTGGAGCAATTGACGGCGCTGCTAAGTATTTCAAATATGCAGATGACAACAAACTCTCTCCAGCAGAGTTTTTAAATCATATGAAAAAAGAGGGTGTTCCAATCCCAGGTATTGGTCATAGAATCAAATCACTTAAGAATCCAGATTTAAGAGTAGAAGGTCTTAAAAAATTCGCACGCGAATATTTCCCATCAACTTCACTACTTGATTATGCACTAACAGTTGAACAGTTAACAACATCAAAAAAAGAGAATCTAATTCTTAATGTTGATGGAACTATTGGTATTTTAATGGTAGATATGTGGAGAGCATTAGGATATAGTGAAGAAGAGATTAATGAGTTTATTGACTCAGGTACTCTAAACTCATTCTTTATTGTTGGAAGAAGTATCGGGTTTGTTGGCCATATCTTAGATGAGAAACGCCTTGCAATGCCAATGTATAGACACCCAATGGATGATATCTTGTATGATGTTCCAATGGCAGAGAAAATTTAAAAACACTACTCGAAAGTTAAACTTTAAGAACTGAGTTTCTTGAAGTTTAACTGCTCATTCCATAAAATTATTTCAGTTAAAACCCCTCTACTTTATTACCTTTTTTGATATACTTATATCAAATATAGTTGACTGGATTACATATGAAAAAAGCATTCACGATGTTAGAGCTAATTTTTGTCATAATAGTCATCGGCATAATAGCTGCTGTTGTAATTCCAAGAACAGGTTCAAATAAACTCAACGAAGCGGCACTTCAGGTTCTTTCTCATATAAGATACACACAGCATTTGGCTATGGTAGACGATAGATTTAATGCAGGTAATCCGTTGTGGTTTCGAGAAAATTGGCAAATTGAGTTTAAGTCTGCAGCAAATGTGTACTATCAAATATATTCAGACAGGGATCATAATGGAAATTGTGATGTTATAAACAGAGAAGCTGCAGTAGATTCTATGACTGGTTCTACTTTGGATGGAAATAGCAACATTACAGATCTTAAAAAAACATTCTCTATTTCTAGTGTTGCTTTTTCACCAAGTTGTAGTGGAAATGGTACGGGAAAAGAATTATCTTTTGATGTTATAGGACGACCATATTTTTATATTACCAGCGCAAACCCACCTACCTCAAATATCTATACATACTTGTTGCTGTCAAATTGCGACATAACGTTAACAAGTCCAGAGGGGACAGCAAAAATAAGAGTGCACCCAGAAACAGGATATGCTTGTATATTGAATAATGCTGGAACAGATTGTCTTTAGACTTTTTCTAAATTTATCCACCAATTAAGCCCTCTCTAAGCAACTCTTACCTATAATTCCCATCCACAAACAAAGCGACCTAAAGTTTAGGTGTAACGCTCTAGAAGAGCCGAAATAACTTCGTTTGAGATCATTGAAAACTAA